>CAJKMG010000001.1 GCA_905200945.1 uncultured Akkermansia sp.
CGAGAAATCTACCATCCCACACCTTTTTGTCAATTTTTTTCCGAAAGTTTTTGCGAGAGAATATTTTAAAATCAAAAAAAATATCTGATTATCAATATATTATATTTTTATTTTTTTCTAACAAAAAAGCCTCTCTCATCATGAAAGAGGCCTAAACGCTTCAGAAATCCTAAGTTTCTCTCTATTTTTTCTTCATGGCTGCGTATTGATGGACCAAAGGAAGTTCCCGGAGGGCGTTTACAGCATCCTTCCTTGCCTGGGCGTAATCTTTTTTCTCCATTGCCATATTCATCATCACCTCATAGCAGGCGGCATTGTATCCGCCGTCATCCCTCGTATTAGAATCCCTCATGATCTGAAGAGCGCGGCGAGCCGCCTTATAACTGTATTTTCGCATTTCCTCCGAACTATTAAGAATCTTCAGGATATAGGAAGCAAGCGAATCTTCCCGGGGAAAACGCTCCAAGACGCGCTCAAAGCCCTCAACCATTTTCCGGTAATTTTTCTCCTCCCAAGCCTTTCCCGCCTGAACCTCCGCTACTGTAGACGCAAACCATCCATCATCGGAAAACTGTTCGGCATTTTCCTCAATCAACTTTTGGTATTCATCAAATTTCTTTTCCCGCCTCAATTCAAAGGATTTTTTTATGACAGCATACATGGTTTGCTGACGGGCTTTCCGTTTTGCATCCTCGTCCGCAAACCTGTTCTTGTCAAAAGAGTCCAATCTGGCAGTTTCCGCCACCCATTCGGGCATCCTTTTAATTTCTCCGGCCCACAGCAATGTTCCGTCACGAACGACAGCAGCGGCGGGAAATGAGTCAAGTTTGAGCAAATCACAAAATTCAATGACCGAACGATCCGATGGAATACCGACAGGATAAGGAGTCCAACCTTCCGGCCCGGACAAATAGTCCTGCATCTGTTTCTCCTCCGACGGATTGATACCCAATACCACGGCTTTTACTCCCGGATGGTCCAAAAGTCCGTGTTTTTTGAGAACGACATCAAGCGTTCTTCCTGGAGCTGTTTCTCCAAACATATGACTGTGACCTCTCCAGAAGCTGATGAATACGGTTTTGCCGACAGGAAGTCCTGTCAGACCGGGATGATTGAACCATTTTAACTTACTGAAAAGGGGAGTGTACTGTTTGTCTTCCTGAACCACGCCCATTTCCTGCATTTTCCTCGGAGGTTCCGGTTTTATTTCAGCAACCGCCTGATCTACAATATTCTGAAATGATTCCTCATTGCCTGAAAGCTGCTGCAACTTTGTCCAAGCTTTGCTGATAGACGTTAAGGACAGCGCCTTTTCCATATCCTGCAACGCTTCTTTCTCGTTTCCCTGCCGTTCCCTAAGTTCCGCCATCAGTTTCCATGGCAAAGAAGCTTCCTTGTTATTCTTCCTGAAGATTTCAATACAACGGTTCAGGCATCTTTCCACCAGGGCAGCATCCATTTTCCCGGCAGGCACGGATTTACCATTGAGAAGCGTTCCCGCCACATTAATCTGTACACGGTAATTTTCCGGATACTCTTTGCACAGGTCATCCAACACGGCCTGTGCTTCCTGGAATTTTTCCAATTCCGCCAAGACGCTGAATGGAAGCATTTTCAGTTGAATGATCTGGTCCTGCTGGAACTGTCCCGAATCCTGAATTTGCCTTAAAAAGGCTTGAGCCTCTTCCCTTCCCCCCTTCCGGACAAGTTCTCCCGTTCTCTCAGAAACCTGGCGGTAGAGTTTCCATGCACGGGCGTTTGCTCTGGGATTATCCTCCGGAAGAGATGCAGCAGAAAAATCAGGCTTCAACATAGCCCGCATCATTTCTTCAGAAAGTCTTCCGGGATGTCCTCTCCAAATAAGCCTGCCGTTTTTAACGGCAAAAGCATGGGGGATGCCGTTAACCCCCATTGGAGACAGCCATTTCTCCCTGGTCTTTTTCCCATCCACATCCACAGCCATGGCATAAGTCAGGGGCGATGGACGGTTTTTTAAAAATTCTTTCAGAGATTCCGGAGACTTCCTGTCCATGACGTTAACTCCGATAACCTGCATATGAGGATTATTTTTAAATGCCTGATGCAATTGTTCCATATGGGGCATAGCAGCCAAGCACGGGCCACACCAGGTAGCCCAAAATTCAAAGATGTACACTTTGTCCTTTTCCCATTCCTTTACCGGAGTTCCCTGTATCCATACATCCGGCAAACCATCCAGAGCAAGTAATGGGAGGGCATCCTCCGAAGCAACCGTTTTGTTCCCCTTTTTTTCAGAAGAAGCTGCCAGCAATGGCATTCCGGCAGCCGCCGCAAAAATTACGGAACACCCTAAAACCAATGGAGAGAAATTTAACATGGTAACACGGTACTACCGTAACCTTCCGCGTCAAGCCAATAGAAAAAAGAAAGGAAAGATAGAAAAGCTGTTACCGTATTCCTTCCACCAGAACAAAAGTCAAAATGCTCCTCCCCCCTAAAAAAGAGATTAATCATGAAATTTTTCACGTGGAAGAAGAAAACAAACATGTCCAGCATCCACATTTTTTGAGTTTCATTGGATTTAGGAAAAATGATTTACCTTTTTGGATATACAAAGACAATATTATTTTCTAAAATAGAAAATATGCCAGAAATGGCTTGCCAGATTTTTCTGAATGCGAAAAATGCGCGCATGGATGAAATGAAGTCCAGTATCAGAAAGTTTCTCGCTCTTACGAAAATGACCCGGGACGAATTTGCCGACCTCTGCGGCGTCAGCAAAAGCCAGGTCGATAAATGGCTTTCCACTGTTCCAATTCCCCGTGCCAGACAACGCCTTATCATCAGAATCATGAAAGAAGAGTACGCCAAACAGGCACTCCTGGCTCAAACAAAAAATCCGAACAGCATCCATGTTCCCGTCACTCCCCAAAAGTATGAAAAATTCAGGAATGAAGCTGAACGCCATGGCCTGACCGTTCCGGAATGGGCGAGTGAAGCACTGGATGCTCTTTCCAGCATCAAAAGCAGAAGCTGAAAAGAGGCTCCAATATTCCGGATCGATTCCAGAGAAAGAGAAAATAGTGTCGTTACCGCCTCCTCCCTATCTTTTCTTTCATTACAAATCTGCACAAATTCATGTCTGACGATGATATACGCATTCTGGTGAAGGAATGGTTGCAAAGTCAAAACCGCAAGTCCTATCAATTGGCGGAAGAGATAGGCCTCCGGCCGCAAACTTTTTACGCACAAATGAGCGTTCGTAAAATATCGGCCAATACAAAAAAAGCGCTTTCCCGCATCATTCCAGGCCTGATTTCCGATTCAGAGAGTAATCCTCTTTCCAATACGGAAGGATGTGACCCGAAAAAAATCAGAATCAAAGAATGGCTCCGCGCTCACGGCAAAACACGCCAATGGCTTGCGGAACAATGCCGCGTTTCCGTCCGTACCGTACACACCTGGTTTACCGCACGCGGCAACATTCCTGTTACCCAATATCTTTTTATCGATAAGCTGATGAGCGAAGGCGAATCGTTGAAAACTCAGCTTCCCAATACCATTCCCGTGAATTTTCCGGCAACGGAAATGGAAATTGTTCACAAGTTCCAGAAACTGCATCCGGACATAGATCTTCCCATGTACGGCATGCATAAAATCCTGGAGTTATGCGTTAATGTACTCACTCAGGATGAATATTCAAAGACGTCTCCATACTCACGTACCACCAGTACCGGAAATATTCCCCACCGCCGGATGAAATAAAAAATATTCAAAAAGTCAAATTTTCTTTTCCACGGGCCCATTCATGGAAATGTGCTTTGCATGGTCATGTCTGTAACTTTTCAAAAGCACTGCAGCCTCTCCGCTAATTCTACTTCCCATTTTTTAAGATAGCTGGCTTTTGGTGAAAAAACTTCTGGCTCATGAAAAACCCCGTTATTCTTAAAAAGAATACGGGGTTTGAAAAAATGGCACGTCCAACTGGATTCGAACCAGTGACCCACTGCTTAGAAGGCAGTTGCTCTATCCAACTGAGCTATGGACGCATGATGCGGCAAAAGAGTAACAGAGTTCATCTAGACTTGGCAAGTCCGGATCTTTGAAAAGCGTGCTTTAAGCGCCGGAGCAGCGGTCATGCGTAAAAGATATGTCCTCCAGGGCTGCTCCAAACTTCCGCACCAAAGGCTCCTGGCGGGAAAACATGCGCTCCCGTTCCTCCGGTTCCGTATCTATATACCCGTGCAGATGCAGAAGGCCATGCACCATGTACCGGAAAAGTTCTCTGAAAACAGGTTCTCCGAATTCCGAGGCCTGCCGGACAGCAGTGTCAAAACTGACGATAATCTCTCCTATCCCGTCTCCATGCGGAAAAGTAATGACATCCGTCGCCGTCGGGTCATTCAAAAAACGGGCATGCACATCCCGGATGACGTCATCGGAAACCACGCTGATTTCTACTTCATCCAATCCGGAAAGTACAGGGACAGGACCTTCAGGCAACGCCAGCACGGATGGAAGACAACTCTCCAAGGCACAAATCAGGGCATCCGTAACGGGAGGACTAAGCCATCCCTCCTCCAGATGATTGTAAAGTTCAAGGTTCGGTTTCATTTTCCTCCGTATCCGCACCGTTCTTCATCTCCGCTTCTGTGGATCTTCCCTCTTGAAGGGTTCCGGAATCGGGCAGGTCCATGATTTCCGGAGCGTCTTTGCCCTCACCTTCCTTTTTTACCAATTTTTCCTCTTTTTCCCTGATAGACACATCAGGAAGAACATTTTTTCCAATTTTTGCTTCCGGGTTGTGGGAAGGATAGGCAATGCGGTTGTGATGAATGCTTTTCAGCGTCTTAATGAAACTGTTGCGGATCTTCTTGAGATCTCCGAAGGTAAGGCCGCAATCGTCCAAATGGCCGTCCACCACCCTTTGCTTCAGGAGTTCATCAACCCTTTTCTGCATTTCCTCACAGGAAATTTTACCCATGGAGCGCGTGGCGCTTTCCACAATGTCCGCCAGGCTGACGATTCCCGTTTCCTTGCTCTGCGGGTTGGGCCCCTTATAACGAAAATTGGATTCCACCACTTCCGGTACGTCATCCGGAGAAGCCAGGCCGCTTTCCACGCGGCTCAGGATTTCGTCCCGGTATTGAAGGGCTTTCCGGTAAAAAAAGTAGGCCAGAGATGTACCGTGATGCTGTTCAATAACATCCACCAATGGACGCGGAAGGTTATTCTCCCTGGCCAATGCCACCCCGTCCTGAACGTGGTCGATGATGATACGGGCGCTCATACTAGGCGTCAGTTCATCATGGGGATTAGGCCCGTCCATGATATTTTCAATAAAATAAAGGGGGTTTTGCATTTTGCCGATGTCATGGTAATAAGCCTCCACCCGGCATTCAATGGGATTGGCCCCAATGGCTTCCGCCGCAGCTTCCGCCAGCTGGGCAACCATCAGGCAATGGTGAAAAGTCCCCGGAGCCTCCATTTGCAGCCTTTTCATGAGAGGGCGGTTCATATCCGCCATTTCCAGCCAGGAAATAGGCGTAATGATTTTAAAAGCTCCTTCTATGATAGGCAGGACGCCGCTGATCAACACACTGGTCAGCATGCTTACGCCAAAAGCTACGGCCAAGCAAACCAGAACTCCAGTAAGGTTGTAGTCCCATGCCTGGAGATTGATGACCCCCATGATGCAACACAGTACCATGACGAGCAGCCCCACAAAAAATCCCGCTCTCAGCAACTGGGCACGATTCCGCAGGTTATGGGTAAGCAACACGGTAAGCATTCCGGAGAGAGAGCTCAGAATCCAAAATTGAACCTGCTTTTCCGGGGCATATTGCTCCGGTAAAATGAAAAATCCTCCAAGCATGCAGATGGAAATGGTGGCAAACATGCCCAGAAGGGGTCCCAGCAGCACCGTGGCAATCAACGGAGCCATCATATAGGGAAGGTACAAAAGTTCATTGCCTATGTCGGAAGAAATGTCAGCCGTTATATGCCGGATGAGGCCAAAAAACAGGAGCTGAACCAGGACCGCCCCCCACGTCACAACAAAAGTTTTATTTTTTTTGCGCAGGGAACCGGCGCATAACCAGTACATAGGCATCAGCGCCAGCGTCACGGAAAAAAGCAGAAAAGCTTCCGACACATGATGCCATATGGATTTTCCCCAATGGGGACTGTAACTGCCCATCCATTGGAGCACGATAAAAACCAGCACGCACAACCCGACAGACACTGCCAAGCTGGAGTCCAGACGATCACCGGCAGAACGGGACACGGAAGCCGCCCCTTCCGGGGGAGCACCTTCTTTTGCCGCTGTAACGGCATGCTTTTTCAGAAAATGAAACATGATGGTTATTTAGAGTACACTTCGGCAACGTCCGGAATAGTGCCCAGCCGGGCCATCTCCTCTTCTATGAGGGGGTTGACGCCCTGCTGCACCATTTCCATGGAAACTCTCAGGGCATTGCGGATGGCTACGGATGTAGAACTGCCATGCGCAATGATAGTCACGCCCCTAACGCCTAAAAGAGGGCTTCCCCCTACGGAGTCCGCAGAGAGGCGCGCTTTCATGGCGCGGAATGCTCCGGAAGCGCAAGCGGCTCCAACCATGCGGAACGGATTTGCCTTAAGTTCCTCTTTCAGCCATTTGCTGAAAGCCTTGGCAGTAGCCTCGCATGTTTTCAGCAGAACATTTCCGGTAAAACCGTCTGTCAAAGCCACATCTATTTCATGTTCAAAAAGATCATGGCCTTCCACATTTCCTACAAATTTAAAAGGGAGCGCACCGCGCTCCTCCAAATGCTTCAACAGACAAAAAGTTCCCTTGGTAAAATCTGTTCCCTTTTCATCTTCAGAGCCATTGCTCATAACTCCCACTTTAGGCATCTGTTTGCCGTAAACGGAATGCGCCAGAATACTGGCCATAACGGCATACCCTACCAGATGCCGGGGCTTGGCATCCGGGTTGGCACCGGTATCAGTCACATTGCAAACTCCAAATTCATTCGGAAGCTGGGTCACAATGCCCGCACGTTCCACGCCATCAAGCAATCTCAGTTTGATGGTGGCAGCCGCTACAGCCGCACCCGTGTTGCCCGCGCTGACCACGGCATCAGCATCTCCGGACTTGACCAGATCCACGGAAATGGACATGGATGAATTCTTTTTCTTTCTCACCGCCAGCAATCCGGATTCGTTCATTTCCACAACTTCCGCAGCAGGAACAATTTCCACGCGCGGGCCGGAAAGCCCCCAGCGGTCACAAGAGTTGCGCACCGTTTCTTCCCTTCCCACAAGATAGATTTTTTCAATGAGAGAAAAATCCTGCAGGGCCCGCTTTGCCCCGTCCACGTTAATATCAGGCGCATTGTCGCCGCCCATCACATCCAGTGCAATCTTCATATTATTTGTTGAAGAAATGTGTTAGCAGAAAAAACAGTCCGCTTCAAGCAAGTTCAGCCGCTTTGCGAAGCAAAAGCGGCTGGAAAGTCTGTATAATAGCGCCGCAACACGGCGATATTTTCAAGGTAAATGCGGCGCCTGCGGAACTTATGCTTCCGCTTTCACCACGATTTCCTTGCCGGAACGAGTCTTGTACGTACCGCAATTGGGGCAGGCGGTATGACCGGGGGTGCTGCTGCCGCAATTCTGGCACTTGCGGAGCTTCGGCGCACGCCATGCCTGCGCGGCAAGGCGGGTACGCTGCTTCATCTTGGACGTTCTGCGCTTAGGTGCTGCCATAATTTTAGTTGGTAAAAAGGTGATTAATGATGATCTCCCAATTCATTGAGGGCGTCCCAAACGCCGCTATTCCTGATGGGGGCAGAACTGTTTACACCCGTTCCCCCCTTTTTGTCCACTCCAAAATACGGAGTTTGCGCCATACAGTCGTTTTCCATGCCTCCGTCAGCACACTTCGGGTATGCCGGAAAATCCAGGACTATTTCCTCCCTCAAGGAATCTGAAACATCCACAACATTCTGTGAATCAATCTGGAAAGAAGCAGCAAAATCACAAACTTCCACCACGTAGTCAAAGTAGCCCAGACAACGCACGCAGCGAAACTTGAAGGGGGCGGAAATATTGCCTCTTACAAACAATTCGTTTTCAAACCTCTGCACATGCAGATCAAAGGAGAGAGGCCCAATGGAAGAGACCTCTTCATCATCAATGCCGAAAATTTCAGAATCCAGCTCACCGCTGTATTTTTTCCCTGCCTCCGGCAAGTTCTCCAGTTCTACCAGCAATCTTTTCATGAATGCATCTTACAGGCATACTTAATTCCTGACAAGCAGGCAAGGCGGCACCATTCATGGAAAATGACACATCCATTCCTTTTTCAGGCAATATCCGAATTCGCTCCGGCCTAACCGGGAGGCCATTCCAGCTTGCGGCCTGCCAACAAATGCATGTGCAAATGGGGAACAGCTTCCCCGGCGTCATGCCCATTGTTGATGACCAGGCGGAAGCCTCCTTCATCCAGATGAAGATTCCGGGCAATCCGCCCGACTGCCAGCATCATGTGCCCCAGAAGGGCGGCATCTTCCTCCCCGGCCTCGGAAAGGCGGGGAATGGGCTTGCGCGGAACAAGCAGCAAATGTTCCGGTGCTTGTGGACTAATGTCCCGGAAGCAAACACACAGTTCATCCTGATATACGATGTCCGCGGGGATTTCTCCAGAACAGATTTTTTCAAATAACGTAGCGGCCATAAAATCAAAAAGGAATCTGCAATGACTTTAACATGTTTTGCGAACCGTGGGCAAGTTATTCCCTGACGGCTGAAGCGCGTCGCAGGCGATCCATAATAGCGCGTCCCAGGCCGGATTCCGGAACGGATTCCGCCACAATGACGTCAACAGCTTCATTTTCATCCATCTGTCTCATCAGGGCAAACAGGCGCACGGCAGCTTCTGCCAGCCGCCCGCTGCCGGGACTCATGGCTACCACTTCCGCCCAGTTCCCTCCCTGGGCGAGATCGGACGTTCCTTCATAAGAAAGCAAGCCGTACCTCACACCCTCCACCGGGGAAAAATCCCCCCCCGGTTCCAGCAACAGCATAGGTTTGCGTGGGGCGTAATGGCTGGTAAGCTGCCCCGGCGCATCCGCCGGAGATTCTTCCGAAACAGGACGGCAGGAAGGCTTGCGGCGCACCAACTTGACCAGGTTGCGAAATTGTTCCCGGGTCACCGGCCCCTCACGCAGCAATTCCAGAGAGGGCTTGCCTTTCTCGTCAAGCACAGGACGCACAATCGTGCTTTCCAGCCCCTCGGAACAGGCTCCGGCATCCAGAATCATTTCAATACTGCCCCCCAATTCCTTTTGCACGGCAGAGGCGGAAGTAGGGCTGATATGGCCGAAGCGATTGGCGCTGGGCGCAGCTATAGGACGCCCCAGCGCTTTCGCCACCCCCCGCATGGCAGGATGAGCGCTTACGCGAACGGCCACCGTAGGAAGGCCGCTGGTTACAATGTCCGGAATGATATCCGCCTTTGGCAACACCAGGGTCAGCGGCCCCGGCCAGAATCTGGAGGCAAGCGTATGCACCAGATCTTTCAGCCCCTCCGGAACGGCGGTATATTTTTCCACCTCACACCCATGATGCACATGAATAATCAGCGGATCAAAAGAAGGCCTTCCCTTGGCTTCAAAAATCCTTGCTACCGCTTCCGGGTTCAAGGCATCCGCCCCCAGGCCGTATACAGTCTCCGTGGGAATCCCTACCAGCGCTCCCGCACCCAGAGCTTCCGCCGCACGGGCATACAGTTTGCGGTTGTCTGACAGGGGATCTACCTCGAACAATTCGGTTTGCATGGCTTTATCCTTGCCTGAAGAAGCTCCTGCGTCAAGCAAGACCTCCTTCCCTGGAAGGGAGAAAACAGACAAATGAATAAGAGCACGTCCTGCGGCCTCATACTTCCCCTCTCTTTTTCCAACTGCCTTTACTTCACTCCACCCTTACGGACTTCCCCGAGTGAAAGCCGGGCTGGAAAAGGCCATTCCGCTAAAAAGTTGTTTTCTCACGCCGCCGGATTGAGTACAATCAAGCCATGAATAAGGCCGCATCAACATCCTTGCCAAACATCATCCTGATCGGGCTGATGGGATGCGGCAAAACGACCATCGGAAAGGAACTGCACCGGGAAACGAACCTTGGTTTTACGGATACGGACCAGTTAATCGAACGCCAGACGGGAATGCACATTCCGCAGATTTTCAAAATTCATGGGGAATCGCATTTTCGAGACCTGGAAACCAGAATCCTGCGGCGGCTTCAGACGTCCGCTACACAAAGCCGCATTATTTCCACAGGAGGAGGCATCATTATCAGACCGGAAAACCGGCTGCTACTGAAAAAACTGGGCTTCGTCGTCTGGCTCCATACAGACGTAAACATCCTGTACCAGCGTATTTCCAGATGCACCAACCGCCCCCTGCTCCAACAACCCAATCCCAAGGCCGTGCTGGAACATCTCATGAATGAACGGCATGATTTTTACCGGGAAACGGCGCACTTGACCATTGATACGGCCAATCTCCACATCCATGAAATCGCATTCGGCATTCTGGAATCCGCCAGAGTATTCCGGTCCCGACGGCAATAATGCCGACCCGTTTTTCCGTGAGCGGGAAATTTTCTCTTTCTGATTCATCCTAACGCAAGCGCTTCCGGGGAAGCCCTTTTTCCCGCTCCACGCACAAGAAACAACAAAAGGCGATCCCCATTAAAGGAACGCCTTCAGGAAAATAATAATGCACCGGAAAAGGCTTAAGCCTTACGGGCCTTACGGATCATTGAATTCACCGTTTCAGAGGGCTGTGCTCCGTTGGCAAGCCATTTGTCAACCTTTTCCAGATTGATGGTATAGTTGACGCCTTCCTTCATGGGGTCATAGGAGCCCACTTGCTCAATGTAACGGCCGTCACGACGCGCGCGGCTGTCGACAACGACGATTTTGTAGTAAGGACGGTCCTTGGAACCCTGACGGTTGAGTCTGATTGCTACTGCCATATCAATTATAAATAAAAGGTGTTAATGGAAAACTTGCGCGCCTTGCCACTCACATGCGTGCGCGTTCGGCTTTCCACAGCGGGTGCAGATGTATGCGATATAATGGAGTCATTGTCAATACCAGAGTTATTTTTACAGGAAAAAAGCCTCTCCTCCATTTCTGCATCAGGAAAAATTTTCCACCGCCATGCGGCCAAAAGAATACAGCATGCTGAATCCGAACCCCGCCAGCACAAGGGACAATATTCCATCCAGTATTCCGGCATACCGTCCGTAAAAGGAACGAATGGGCTGCCAGCGGAAAACAAGAGCCCACAAAATCCAGCCCGCCGTTCCCGTCGCCACGATTAAAAAACCGATAAAAAGAGCATAGGAAGGATCATGATTTTTTCCAACAGCGGAGCGGAAAGAGCCACAAAGAAAAACGTGGCCTTGGGATTCATCAGGTTAGTCACCAGAGCATCACGGTAAATACAGGAAGCCGGGGGAATATCCCCGCACCCGGCAAGGAAAGCATTCCTCCCCCTCGGCCATATTTTCCATGCTAAATACAGCATCCAGCAGGAAGCGGCGCAAAACAGCCCCACCCCTAGGAAACTGTGAAAAACGGATGCTCCTACTGTACAAGCCAGTGCAGCATGGGCAACTATTCCGGTACCAATGCCCAAAGCAGCCATCACTCCCGCGCCAAAGCCGTAAGCCAGCGTGCTCCGGGTAACAAAAGCCTGGTCGGGCCCCGGAGATGCCTGGGAAAGAAGCAGAATACCTGCGAATATAAGTTCTTCCTTCATGAAACAAAAAATCCTTATGCCCTGGGATGCGCCTGTCTGTAAACTTCCGCCATTCTGGCACGCGTCACATGCGTGTAAATCTGGGTAGTGGATAAGGAAGCATGGCCCAGCAGTTCCTGGACGGAACGGAGATCCGCCCCAGCCTCCAGAATGTGCGTGGCGAATGTATGCCTGATCTTATGGGGAGAAATGGTAAAAGGAATGGAAGACAGCTTCACATATTTGTTCAGCATCATCTGCACGGAGCGAGCGCTTAACCGGGTTCCTATACGGGAGACAAACAAGGGGGAATTTTTCGGCAGACAGGCCATGGAAACATAAGTTTCCAGAGCAGCCAGAGCAGGAGTTCCCACAGGCAGGATGCGCTCCTTGCGCCCCTTCCCCATTACCTTCACGCCCCGGAAACGGTGATCCACACTACCGACATCCAGCCCCACCAGTTCACTCAGGCGCATCCCGCAGGAATAAAAAAGTTCCAATATGGCGGCATCACGGTAGGGAAGCCATGCGGGAGCATTGACGGGAACGGCCGTCTTGTAGGGGAGCTCCAACAATTCCAACATCTGGTTGAGTGTCAGGAAAACGGGAAGCGTTTTCTTCCTTCTGGGAAGGGAAACGCCCGTCATCGGATTCGTCTCCAGCCCGTGCCTCCGCATCATGAAACGGTAAAAACTGCGCAGGGCGGCAAACCTCAGCCGGATGGAAGACGTAGCGGCTTCATCCTTCAGCTCCTGGAAAAGCCAGTCCCTCATCTGGTCCGGCGTACAATTCTCCCATCCAGGGAATGAATCAGCCGCCCAGGCCCTGAACTGGCGCAAGGCGCGGGCATACACCTCCACCGTATGAGGAGAAGCCTGCTTTTCCACCTCCAGATACTGAAGAAAGCCCTGTTCCGGTTCCAGAGGAATCCCCATCATGAAGAATAAATTACTCCGTACCTTTATCCTTGTCATCCCCGGCATCCACCGGCGACTCCTTCAGCAGCACTTCACTAATATTGGCCCGGATGAACAAATCAATATCGTCCGGTTCTTCCATGGCATACAGAGGGCTGTCTTTATGGCTGTCCGCCAGAGCCTGCTCTCTTTCCACCGGGCTGAGCACACCGTCTTGGTCCAAATCGTAAAGCTCCATCATTTCCTTCATTTTAGCCTGGTACAGAGCTGCGGCATCTTTCATGACAACGGCATGTTCCTCCGGATCAATGCGGCCGTTCCCGTTGGCATCATAATTCTGCAGCAACATGTTACGAGTCAGCAGAAACAATCCGGGAGCAACCATGAAGCTCTTCCGTCCTACCGTGCGAATTTCCACCATGGGCACGTTCCCCCCCTCTGCAGGGGGGGGGAGCGGAGGAATTTCTTTCCTCTCGGCGGGAGGATAAAACGGAATTCCGTCTCTCTTGTCCGGCCCGGCATCCGGCCTGCGCACCCCACGCCGCTTCTCTACATGTTTCCGGAAAGCCCTGTACTCTTCCGGGGAAAGCCTTCCGTCCCCATCCTTATCAAACTTCCTCAGGAAGGCCTTTCTGGCCTCCCTCCGCGCAACGCGGGCATCCTCCACCAACCGGGCCTTGTCCTGTTCGGACAAGATCCCCGTACCCGTGCTGTCATAGCGGTCCAAAACCATTTGGCGGATGAGCAAAGTCACCTGAAGGCATTCCAGTCCGGGCTTGGGGACAGGCTCTATTTTCCCGCAGTCTCCGGGAGCCACGGATTGCCCTGCCGCAAACGGAAACAAACCGAACGCCAATACTGCAGAACATGGCAAGATAAACATGTGGGGCAATCTCATAATCACCTTTACTAACCCCGCTGGAAAAAGACGGTTTCAAAAATAAACATCCGCCCCTGCCGGCGGGCGACACGGGCGGATGCTGGAAACGTATGGAAAGCGGAAAAACTTACTTCTCCACTTGAACGATCGCGTTCTTTTCCAACTCAATCACCACGCCTTCCGCAATCTTGAGGGAAACGGTACGCTCATTCACCTTCTCCACAAAACCGTGCAACCCTGCGTTTGTAATCACCTTATCCCCGCGCTGCAGGGCCGCAATGCGCTCCTGCTGCTCCTTCTGAGCCTTCCTCTGGGGGCGGATCAGCATCACCCAGAACAGGACGATGATAATCACAAACATGAACATGGGACTGGCGAGAATCTGCTGGAACATATTTGCAGGTTCCTGCCCGGCGGCGCCCGCCGCATCCTGAGCCTGTGCTAACATGAAAATATTCATAAAATGTCGTTTGCTTTATACCGCGCGATAAACGAATCCTTGAAGGAACCGAACGTGCCGGCGGCTATGGCCTCGCGCGCCTGGGCCATCAGCCGGAGATAGAATTCCAGATTCTGAAAAGAAAGCAATCTTAAAGCGAGTATTTCACCGGCTTTAAACAAATGCCGCACGTAAGCTCGGGAAAATTGTGTGACATGCGGATGTCCCTCCGGGTCAATTGGACGGGAATCCGTCGCCCAGCGCTGATTCTTGATATGCATGGGGCCGTCCGGAGTCAGAGCCACTCCATGGCGAGCCAGGCGGGTAGGCATCACGCAGTCAAACATATCCACGCCGCGCGCAATCATTTCCAGCAATTGGGGGGGGGTGCCCAGCCCCATGGCGTACCGCGGCTTTTCCTCCGGCAGCCAGGGAGCTGAATGATCGATGGCGCGGAGCATTTCATCCTCCGGCTCCCCCACGGAAACGCCGCCGATGGCGTACCCGTCAAAATCCATGGCGGCCAGTTCTTCCGCGCACTTCTTTCTTAAATCCGCATAGACGGAACCCTGCACAATGCCGAAATGGTGCTGACGCCCTTCCCCGGAACGGGGTCGATGTTCCTGCACCCATGCCTTGCAGCGGCGGGCCCAACGAAGCGTGTAGCCCAGGGAGGCTTCCGCGTACTTCCTGTCGCAGGGATAAGGAGGGCACTCGTCAAACAACATGGCAATATCACTTCCCAGATCCGCCTGAATCTCCATGGACCGCTCCGGACTCAGCATCATGTACGCCCCATCCAAATGGTTCTGGAAACGCACCCCTTCTTCCGTAATTTTACGGAGCTTCGCAAGGGACCAGACCTGGAATCCGCCGGAATCCGTCAGAATAGGGCGGTTCCAGGAGGAAAATTTGTGTAATCCGCCCATCTGCCTAATCAAATCGGAACCGGGGCGCAGGGACAAATGATAGGTATTCCCCAGAATAATCTCAGCTCCCAGCAGCTCCAAATCCTGCGGATGCATGGTTTTCACGGAACCCTGCGTTCCCACCGGCATGAAAATGGGGGTGGGAACCCGTCCATGCGGCAACTCAAGCGACCCCAGGCGCGCAGCCGTGGAAGCATCCTTCTGATGAAGTATAAAAGGCATCGGAATCAGACTTTCTTCAATTTGATAAAGCGGGCGCGGTAAATAGGTTTTCCCATGGCCTCCCATTGAAGCTGGAAATCCGTGCGGGGATAAAAAAAATCGTCCTCATTCCAACTGGCGCGGCTAAACAGACCGCTGCGCACCACATGGTCCAGCACCCACAGAAAATATCCTTCATGATCCGTTTTGAACAGGAACTCCCCGCCATCGGACAGGGAACGGTGAAGTACGGGAAGAAAATCCTCCTGCACCAGCCGGTTCTTATGATGCCTCTCCTTGGGCCACGGATCCGGACACAAATAATGCAGCCGGGAAATCCAGCCGGGCTGCATCATCCATTCCAGAAAATAACGGCTTTCCACGCGAAATACCTTCACGTTATCCAACCCGTGGCCAGCCGCCCGGGAACAAACCCCCCGCACGCGGCCCAAAAGCCGTTCTATTCCCAGAAAACGGCGCTCCGGATAATGGGCCGCCATCTGGAGCAGGAACCCTCCGTCCCCACACCCCAAATCAACCTCAAACGGACCATCCGTGCCAAAAATATCAGAAGGCGCCAGCGCCTTGAAAAAATCGTCTGGAATAAAGGCCGGATTTATCATGGGAATCAACGTGCGGATAAGATGCGTTACAAAACGGACTCTGTCAAACGAGAAGACCCTCTCCCCGCAAGCATGGCGGAAAGAGGCCCGGAAAAACGGAAAAAATAAGTCAGAACGGCCCGGAACCATCAGCTCCGGCAATAAAGGCGATTATAAATTTTACGGTCAAAACGGTAATAGCGCGCGGCGCGGTGGGGAACCCCCTCCTCCTTCTCATCCAGCGGTACAATGTACGGGCGGGAAGCGATTTTTTTGTGGAAATTACGCACATCCATGGGCTTGCCGTGAATTTCCTCATTCAACCGCCGGAGCTGAAGAGCCGTAAACTTGGCAGGCAACATGTCATAAATCAGAGCAGGCTCCTTCTTCACGGAAGAGCGCACTCTCTCCAGCGCCAGGTCAATAATATCCCGGTGATCAAACGCCAATTCCGGCAAGTCATCTACAGGCACCCAGCGGGTTTTGTGGCTTTCCACCAGCTTGCGCAGCTTGGTGGAAATCCTGAGCATGGCCATGTAAGCCACCGTCACCAGGCGCCCTATCTTCTGGCCGGAAACAGCCTCCACCCATGCCCTGTCCTCTGGATTCTTGATGCGCGATGGCGCGCCGAAGGTATGAAACTGTTCCAAATGAGGAGAAGACATACCGGTCATGTCAAACAGAACGCGGCGGGCAGCAGCATCCAGTTCTTCCTCCTCGTAAATCAAATCGCCGGGCAACTTGGAAATAGAGCCGGTATGCCCGGGCTCAAACTGCGTCTTCTCCACCAGAAGGACTTTCAAACCCTCTTCATCGAACCCGATCAACACACAATCCACTGAGAGATGCGGATAAAATGCCTGTCTGCTCATTATGTTATCTATTATTGTAGTAAGTTCCCAGAATCGCACCAACGCTACGCAAGCGAACCAACCAAGTCAACTAAAATCAAAACAGGAGCGGCAATGAAGAGCCGATTCCCCTATGCCCCAGAAGAAACATCACGCCACTTCCGAAAGACTGCTTCTCATGGGAGGAAAAACGCGCCCGCGTCTTGCATTTCATCATCTTCCCATCCATATAATAGAATCATGCAGACAGGTATCATCAGGGGAATATCCGTTCTGGCCGGGCTGCTATGGCTGGCATCCTGCTCATCCTCTCCCAAAAGCCGGGACTATCCGGGCTACATGACCCGCCCCTATACCATCCGGGGGCACCGCTACCATCCCATGAACGTGGAACAGGCGCTGACGTATGAACAAACAGGAATTGCCTCCCATTACAATGAATGCGCCCTTTGGGGGCTCATCAGCGGAAAAACGGCCATCGGAGAAAACGTGCGCCCCTGGCACCTGCACGCGGCGCACCCCACCCTTCCCCTCCCGTGCGAAGTGCTCGTTCAATCCCTCCGAACAGGCAAAACGGTGAAAGTCCGCGTGAACGACCGGGGGCCTTTCATCAAAAACAGAATCATAGACCTTAGTGAAGAAGCCGCAGAACGGCTGGACATGAAGCACCATGGGCTGGACAAAGTCAGAATTACTGTCCTTTCCGTAGGAGACGGAAAATGGAAAAGAAAAGCTCCCCCTTGCGCCACACCGGCCTGATTCTCTACTTCAACACATTCCGTGTGGTCCTAAAATGCATCTTAGCCACCTTGGGCAGCATTTCTTCCCCATGCAGGGCCACCAGCTGGCGCGCGGCCTTCACCACTTGGCCTGAAGCCCCCAGCGGAAACTTCATGCCGGCGCTCTCCCCCGCCGCATCCATCCAGTTCACAAAACGTTCACGCGCCAGAATGGATGCCGCAGCCACAGCCACATCACTCTCCGCCCGGACACGCTGTTCCAGCCGGATAGACATCTTCTTGGCGGCAAGCGCCCTCTTTAGAACAAATGGATTGGCGAACTGGTCGCTCAACGCCATGGGGCAATCCGGCACTTTGGCCGTCAGCCCCTCAATCACCGTGGCATGCCCCCAGGCCAGAAAACGGTTCAAATTCCCGAACTCCGGATAAAGTTGATTATACCGTTCCGGACCGATGCTTACCAAATGAAACCGGATGCCAGGCACCCTGCGTATCCCCTCCGCCAGTAAACGGATTCTGGAAGAAGACCCTACCAGCTTGCTGTCGCAAACGCCCAGTTTGCTCAAGGCGGCTCCGATGTCCCCGTCCACATAAACGCCAGCCACCACCAGTGGGCCGAAATAATCTCCTTTTCCGCTCTCATCAATGCCGAAGTGGGGGACAAAACCGCCTCCTTCCTCTATCTCCTCCGGCTGGGACAAAACTCCGGTCACCTGCGGTTCCAGCGTAAACTCTATAAAATCATCCGTTCCCTTTCCCTGCAAAAGAAGCTTGTTTTTCTTCTCGTAAACCGTCGCCAGCAGGGAAGGCCCGGCAAAAGAAAAACGCGCATAGGGCACCTCTCTTCTTTCAAACCCCCTTTCCTCAAGAATGGACTCAAGCCTTCCGGCCTGGGCGTCAGTCAGCATGGTTGTAAACGTGGTTCGCATATATCCCTCCCGGTGCCGGAATACTCCGGCGGCAAGCAATGGAAGCATCCCAACTCTTCCGGTCAAGCAAAATTCCCGTATCGCTCGGTTGAGGACGTAAAAATCCAGCATGCCACGGATTATGTGATTTTTTAGGAGACAAATCACGCACGCTGAACTATAAAACTCATACATTCATATCATTCTGCACTCCATATGGCTAAAACATTAACAAAACGAGACCTCGTTAACAAAATCAGCGCCGAAACCAACTTCACCCAGATTGAAGTGTTCGACATCGTACAGCGTGCCGTGGACATTATCTCCAGCACCCTTGCTGAAGGCGACCGTGTGGTGATTCGCAATTTCGGAACCTTCCAGGTGAAGGAAGTGAAACCCAAAGTAGGCCGCAACCCCAAAAATCCCGACCAGGATGTGCCGATTCCGGCCCGTTCCGTTGTCAAATTCAAAGTTGGCAAGGAATTGAAGGACCAGGTCGCCAAGCTGACCGCTTCCAAGTAATCCCCTGCAGGGATCAGACAAATTACTCTGGGCGTCTCCATCAAGCAATGGAGACGCCTTTTTGTTTGCAATTTGTGCGCCATTCGGGAATATAAGGAACCGTGAGCATGTTCTGGATACAGCACCTTCTTCTGATTGCCGTCGCAGCGCTTTGCTCCTGTGCCACAGAACGCACGGTAGCCACAAACTTTCAGCCCCGGCAACGCCCTGATTCTGAAAAAACGGACGCAGAGCTGATGGATGCTCTGGAAGCGAAATTCGCCGGCGGCTTCGGCCAGCAGACGGACAAGGAAGGAAACACCAGGATGGTGTCTCAGAAACGGAGTTCCTTTGAAGGGCTCCGGTACAGCGGCAACACGTCTCAAATCGAAAAAAAGGCTTTTGAAACCGCCTCTTTTGAAAAAAAGAAATTTGACGGCGCCTCCACCCGGTTTGAAACGAAAAAATGGGACGGCATTAAATCCTTCACGGATGACAAACTGGAAACGCCGGACTTCATCGCCCGTGCCAGGGGAGTAAACACTCACTCTTGGCAGGATGCCTCCAAACGATACGCCACGCAGCAATCCGACTTTCAGGGACGCTCCTGGAAAGAGGCGGGCAAAAACCTCAGCCGTACTGTAAACCGGGACATTGAAGCCAAAAGACAAAGCTTTGGACAGCCAACTATCATGAGTGCGCGGCAGGCCCAGGCACATACTATTCAGGAAACGCGGGAAATGATGGGACGCACGGACTGATGCGCCGATGTTTCAGACGTAATCCCATGCCACATTTCAGATTCGACATTGTTTTCAGCAGCCATCTATAATTCCGCCCGTGAGTGCCAAAGATGTTCCACCGTCCATCACCCTGCCTACCAGCGACTACTATACCATTGTCAAAATGAGCAATCATGCCGTCGTAGGAGTATTCCGCCAGCATGTCTTTGCGCGCCGCAGCACGCGCCGTTATGCGCCCCCCATCCCTGAAGAACACGACTCCTATTGCGTTAAAAGAACTCCGGAGCGTGTCATGGTCCAAATCTTTCATGACGGCAACGAAGTTTACCGTTGCATTTTTGTCCCGCCTGCCGATTATTGACGGCAGGACAACCATGAAAGCTCCTTTTTTCAGTCCGGCCTTCTGCCTCATTACAAGCCTGATTACAGCCTGCTCTTCCCCATCCGGCCCCAATGCGTGGACGCCGGTCACTTCCGGCCTGCCGCGTGCACCCATCCCCCAGAACGAAGTTCTGGTCATTGACGAATACCCCATGGGGGAATACACCAACGTGGGGCATTTTAACGGGCCTGAAGGGCGCATTGTCCATGTCTCCATGGAAGACAAGGAACTAATCGACTACTTCACCAGGGAAGCTGCGGCCATGGGGGGCAATACCGTCGTCATCAGGGAACCGCGCATCCGCTACCGTTCCGGCGAAGGCAAGAGCAGCCGGGTGGACGTCATCTATGTTCGGGAAGAAATGGGAACACACGGGGCGGAAGACCTGGGCATGGACTCACTCCCCATTGATGAAGAATCCCTGCGGATTTATTAGTTCCGCCGGAATCTTCCCGTGCGACCTTTCCCGCCCGGAATTTTCTCAGCCCCTTCTATTGGCCGCACCGCAATGCGGACACTCTGCGCGGGAATTCCCATCCTCCATATAAAACCGGAACCCGCATATCCGGCACTGAAACCTGCGCCTCCGATTCAGAAAAAATCTTATCCACCCCACAACCAGGCAAACAAACACCACGGCGCAAAAACTGCCGGCGGCCAGTAAAAACAGGCGCAGCAGAAAATCATGGGGATTCATGCTCACGGCTCTTCCTCCTTCCATTCGATGGACATGGTGCCGCTCCGCGGTTCCCGGGACGGAACCCAGCGCAAAGACCGGGCAAACCTCATGGCTGACTCATCCGCGCCATTACTGCCGGAAGACTCCAGCAACAACACTTGAGAAGGAACACCCCAGACATCCACCACCACAAAAAAATCACTCCTTAGCCCCGTGTGATCTTCACTTCTGGAAAAACCGGACAGGGAACCGGCCGTAACAATCCGGCCGTCCAGCCCCGGAGAGCAAAAAGACAAATAGGGGATGCATGTTCCGGAAGCCTCCAAGGAAGGATTCATCATGGCACGTATATGAAAATCCGGATGCTGCCACATACGCCAGACCTGATCCGCCACCGTGGGCACGGACAGGGGGGGAAGAGGTGCCAGAGAGGTATCTGCTGAACGCGGAGAAGGCAAAATCACGCCCATTTCCCCAGTCGGACCGGCTGTCACCGGATCAGCCCAGACGGGGCCTCTCACAGGCAGGGGAGTATTGCGCAGCACATACTGGTGCAGGCGAGGGTGATCCGCAGGCAGCAGCACCACGGCACCCGGCTGATCCCCCCTGCTGCGGATTTCCGGCATCTCCACATGAACAAAAAGGGCGGCAGTAAAAGCGCAAACGCCAAAAAAAAGCATCCACAGCAGAATACGCCAGCGCAGCATGCCGGTCTCCCTCCAGTCAAACGTCAATCCCAAATGAAGGTCGAAAATTTTATCCCGGCTCTTTTTATTCAGCTTCATGAGGTAAAAAGGGGAAAAATCAATCCGCGGGTTCGGCGGCAATATAACATGTCATTCCCTTGGCAAGCACCATATCCACCAGCTGTTGTTCCAGGGCCCGTGAAACGGAATCATCCAAACGCAGGGCAATCCCCATACGGCTCCCATTCTCCCCATGCTCCCGGGAAATCCGGTCCAATTCTGAAGAAACGCCGGGCAGACCGCCTTCAATCAGGCGGTTCCCAATATAAAAAGCGGGCTGATCTCCAGCCGTAACTGAAATAAACTCCACATCCCCTACAATATTCATCAGAAAATGAGAAGAAGGAGCCTTTACCTCATACCCGTACGCCATTCCCACACGGGAAGTCATGATCGTCAACACGCAAACAAGAACGACCAAATCCAGCAGGACGACCACCTGAATGAAAAACGCCCCGGCGGGCAATGTTGAGCGGGTCTTGATCTGCATGCCTTTCCTCCTTCCCTGTTGCACTCACATGCCCCGGCCGTTCATACTCTCCCCGGCCTCGCGTCTTTGCCGGGCATCACACACCAGGCAAACGGCCTCCGTGCCGGCCCGCTCCAGGGAATGTACGATCTGGCGGGAACGGGAGGACAGGTAGGAATAAAACAAATAAGCGGGAATAGCAATGCTCAGCCCCAGGGCGGAACTAAGCAGGGCCTGGTAAACGGCATCCGACATGGCGAGAGAGGGGGCCTTCCCTTCCAGAACACCCGGCTGGGAATAAAACCCCACCAGCCCCTGGATCGTCCCCAGCACTCCGATTAGAGGGCTTACCGTAGCCACCACCAGCAATCCGCGGATATTCTTTTCAATCTGAAACACCTCCATCTGCACGGAATCCTCTGCCACAGTCCGGAGCTCTTCACGCCTCAATCCGGCATGAGCCAGTACGGAAGAAACTACGCGGGCCGCAGGTCCTGGCAAAATGGAAGCCTCATGCCGGGCCTCATCCGTCTTTCCGGCATTTACCAGCTTGGAAATGCCTCTTAAAAAATCTCCAGTATTAATCTGAATCCTGTGAAAATATAAAATCCGCTCCGCAACAACCGCAAGTGCATAAACGGTCAGAACGCTCAAAACCCAGAACAACGGACCTATCTTGATGATCAATTCATTCATAACCCTCTTTTTCGCGTTAGATCATGCACACTTCCCATGTAAATTCAACTCAAACCTATGTGGCCCGGCAGCCAAGCTTCTGCAGCAGCCGCGTTCCCGCCCATAATAAAACGGAACCTATCCACAGCAGGGAACCGAAACCCAGGAGCCATACCGCATCAAACAGGCACATGCCGGAAAGCAGCACTGCCACGGCCGCTTGAACCCGGGGCCTGCCCGCCTCACGCCGTGCTACGGCGGAAATCACGCAGGTAAACAAAAACAAACCGAAAGCATACCACAGCAAAGCCGGAGAAGGGACGGACTCCCCCCCCGAATGAGCAAATGCCAGACCGGCGGCCAGCACCCACACCCCGCGGCACAACCCCATCAAAACAATGGAACCGCTCCACAACTTATGGAACACATTATACAGGGAAATCACAATCAACAATAAAGCCCCCACGGCAAACTCCCCGCCCAGCATCATATTCAGCAACAGACCGGACAACCCGGCCGCCAGAGACAACAGCCTCAGTACGTAAATGCTCACCGCACCACACGGCACGGGGCGATCCGGATAACGGGCGGCATCCCATCCGGCATCCACGCGGTCATTCTCCCACATGCCATACAAATAAAAGCATAGTCCCATCAACACTACGCCCGCATACAGAGCGGGAGACGGCATCTCCGCCCCCCGGACGGAAGCCCACGCCGCCGCCGCATTGGTAAACAGCGTGGGAATATTGGCCGGACGGGAGGAACGGAGCACTCCTCTCAATAAACGGCAATCATGCATCACCGCATACTGTACAGGAAAAAACGGCGATAACCAAGCACATCCACAGTCAGTAAAAGTGAGGGAATCGGCATCCCGCCCATACAGGTCAGTATCCATACATACCCAGAAATAGATTGTCTTTGCGGGGCGGGCCCCTATCATGCCGGAGGCATTAAAAATACTTTTCTCTCCCATGAATATCAGGACCCACATCCAGGCGCTTCTCATCTGTACCATGCCCCTGTCCGTGCAGGGACAAAGCATCGTGGATTCACGGGCCTCCCTTCCACGGGCCGTCCAGCTTCATGGAGATGAAGGCAGAGAAACAGTACGGCCAGACGAATCCAAGCGCATCTCTCCGGATGAAGTGCCGGCCTCCCGCGTTCAGCCTCAGCGAATCGTCAACCGGATTGCCGCCACAGTCAACGGCCGCCCCATCACTGCCAATGAAGTCAGCGTGCGTCTCATGCCCATTGGAGCACAGCTCGCGGCTCAGTACCCCAAACAGGGTCCCGAATTTTACAAACAACTCGCCTTGGCGAAAAAAAACATCATTGAAGACCTGGTGGAAAGAGAACTGCTCCGTAACGAATTTGAAGGCATGGGCGGCGTCATTAGAGACTCTCTCATTGACCAGGAAGTCAACCGTACCATCCTGACCACCTTCAATGGAGATCGCTCCGCCTTCCTGAAAAATCTGAGCCTCTCCGGCATGACCATCCGCGCTTTTCGGGAAATGACGAAAAAACAGCTCCAGGTTCAGATTATGCGGGCCTCCAAATACGACCAGGAAATACCGCCTACTCCGGAGGAAATACAGCAGGAATACGAGGCTACCAAAGAACAATACCGGGACCTGACCAAAGACAAAATCAAATTCAAGAAAATCTTCATTCCTATGCTGGGGGATGACTCCGCCTCCACGCCGGAAGTACAGCTTAACCTGGCGGAACTCATCGCCAAGGAAATCAAATCCAAAAACGCCACCTTTGAGGAAATGGCCAAACGCTACTCCAAGGATTTATATGCGGAAAAAGGCGGTGACTGGCCCGTTACGGAACGCTCCACGCTCTCCCCGGAATCCGCTGCCATCATCTTTGGCGCACAGCCTGGCGAAATCATTGGACCGCTGGTGGACTCCACCGGCTTCACCATCGTATTGGTGGAAAAAAAGGAACTGGCGCCTCCGCCCCCCCTCTCCGCCATCAAGGAGCAGATTGACATCATGGCGCGCAACAAACGCAGCAATGAACGTTATAAAAAATGGGTGGAACGCCTCCGGAAAAAAGCCATCGTCAAAATATACATCTGACTTTTTCTCCTTCCTCCCGTTGCCGGACCGGCCCATTCAGCAAGGCCGGTCCGGCGTTCTCTCTTTCATTCCCCCGTTTCCCTGGCCGCCGGCCGTTCCGTCCGCTCTCCTTCTCATAACCGGGGCATCTTCCGCTGGCCCATATCTCCGGAAGACGCCTTCATACATAACTGGACGGCTTCGGCAAGTCATCCCGCCTGACGCGTGAAACCCTGTTGACGGAATCCAGGCTGAAACCGGATTCCTCTGAATAAAAATCTTGCAAGATCGCAAATTTCCAGTCGTAATATCACAGATATGTTCACCAATATTACACGCACGACCCTCTGCATTACTGCGTTCAGCATCGCCGGCCTCATGGCGGCGCCTCTGGATGCGACCAAAACGGAGAGCCTGGATTGGAACTGGAAATTCGCCCGTTTTGGAAAAATGCCTGATGGCAGTACGCAACCGGAACCGGGAAAATCCATGGGATTCGCCACTGCCACCAGTGAAGAATCCGGCAATCCGGCGGATAATGCCGTGGATGGGGACAAATCCACCCGCTGGTGTGCCGACAGCGGCAAAAGCGGAGAAAAAATCACCGTGGACATGGGACGCCCCGCAGATGTGAAAACCATCAACATCCTGTGGGAAAAACAAAGCAACCATCTTTTCAAGCTGGAAGGCTCCGGCGACGGAAAACGCTGGACGACCATTGAAGACAAAACTTCCGGGCAAAATGACTCCAAGGAAGATACGGTGGAAAATAAAACCGGCAAACCGCGTTACTTCCGCATCACCGTCACGGGCAACAACCAAAGCAACTGGGCCAGCATCCGTGAAATCACCTTTAAAAACGACAAAGGGGAAATCATCCGCCCTCAGGCTGCCGCCGGAACCAGCAAGACGGACAATCCCTCCAGTCCCTCTTTCAACGATAAAAACTGGCGTTCCTTGAACCTGCCGCACGACTGGGGCGTGGAAGGCCCCTTCCGGATGGAAATTGAGAACAGAACAGGAAAACTCCCCTGGGTCGGCATTGGCTGGTACCGCAAAACGTTGGAAATCCCGGCGGAATCCAAAGGCAACCAATTCTACCTGGACTTTGACGGCGTTATGTCCCGTCCGAAAATCTATGTGAACGGACACCTGGCCGGCGAATGGAAATACGGCTACAGCTCCTTCCGCGTGGACATCACGCCCTTCCTGAAATTCGGACAGAAAAACACCATTGCCGTCAGAGTGGACAATCCTCCCAGCTCATCCCGCTGGTACCCGGGAGGCGGCATCTACCGCCATGTGTGGCTCACGGAATCCAACCCTGTGCACATCGAACACTGGGGCGTCTTCGTCAAAACTCCGGAAATCACCAAATCCGCCGCCAAGGTGGAAGTGGACACCACGGTGAAAAACACCACGGACAAAGCCGTCATCCCTACTGTTACTGAAGAAATTCTGGATGGAGGTAAAATCGTAGCCTCCACAACCACCAAAGGGGAAGAAATTCCCGCCGGGGAAAAGGGCAAAATCACCAGCACGCTGACGCTCAAAAACCCCACTCTGTGGACGCTAAACGCTCCCCATCTGTATAAGATGAAAACCACGGTCCGGATGGGAGATAAAATCATCGACCAGAAATTCACCAACTTCGGTGTAAGAACCATTGAATGGAAACCCACGGGATTCTATCTTAACGGAGAGCGTGTGCGGCTCAAGGGAGTTTGCCAGCACCATGACCTGGGACCGCTCGGCTCCGCCGCCCACACGCGGGGCTATGAACGCCAGATTGAAATCCTGAAGGAATTCGGCGTCAACTCCATCCGCACATCCCATAACCCGCCGGCTCCGGAAGTGCTGGATCTGTGCGATAAAATGGGAATCCTGGTCATTGACGAACTTTTCGACGTATGGCAATGCTCCAAAGAAGGCGTCAACAACGAATCTTTCAACGAATGGCATGAACGGGACGTAATCAATCTCTGCCACCGGGACCGCAACCACCCCAGTGTCATTGCATGGAGTTCCGGAAATGAAGTTCCGGAACAGGGAATGAAAAATTTGCACCATATCTCCCAAACCCTGACGGATCTTTTCCACCGGGAAGACCCCACGCGTAAAGTAACCTCCGGCTGCAACAATGCCAATGCCGCACGCAATGGCTTTGGGGACACCCTTGATGTTTACGGGTACAACTACAAACCCTGGGCTTATAAAGACTTCTCCAAAGACCGCCCCCACCAGCCGTTCTATGGTGCGGAAACAGCCTCCTGCGTCAGCTCTCGCGGAGAATACTTCTTCCCCGTGGACTGGAACAAGGGCAAGGGCTTTTACCTCTACCAGGTCAGTTCCTATGACCTGTACGCCCCCGGATGGGCCAACCGACCGGATGTGGAATTCGCCGCTCAGGAAGACAATCCCAACAGCGCGGGAGAATATGTATGGACGGGCTTTGACTACATCGGAGAACCCACCCCGTACAACCTGGACGCCACCAACGCCCTGAACGTGCCGGAAGGGCCGGAACGCGAAAAACTGATGGCGGAACTCAAAAAACTGGGAGACCGCGCCCCCTCCCGCAGCTCCTACTTCGGCATCGTGGACCTGTGCGGCTTCAAAAAGGACCGCTTCTACATCTACCAGGCCCACTGGAGGCCGGATGTCAAGATGGCGCACATCCTGCCGCACTGGAACTGGCCGGAACGCAAGGGGCAGATCACGCCCGTGCATGTGTACACCAGCGGGGATGAAGCGGAACTCTTCCTGAATGGGAAATCCCTGGGCGTCCGCAAAAAGGGCACTGGGGAAAAAGACCGCTACCGCCTCGTGTGGGAAGACGTCAAATACACGCCCGGAACCCTCAAAGTAGTCGCCAAAAAGGACGGTAAAATCTGGGCTACAGACACGGTGACCACTACAGGAAAACCTGCGGCTCTCACCCTCAAGCCGGACCGCAGCGAAATCAAGGGAGACGGCTATGACCTGTCCTATGTCACCGTAGCCGTCCGCGACGCCCAGGGCCGTATGGTGCCCCGAAGCAAAAACCAGCTCACCTTCAAGGTAAGCGGCCCCGCGGACATCGCCGGCATCTGCAACGGCGATCCCACGGACTTCACCACCATGGCGAATCCGGAAAACAGGAAAATCATGAAAATCAAGGCTTTCAACGGCCTTGCCCAGGTCGTTCTGCGCTCCCGCAAAGGAGAATCCGGAAAAGTGACGCTCCAAGTCATCTCCAACGGCCTCAAGCCGGCTCAGACAACTGTGACGGTCAAGTAAAAAAACAGGAAACTCCCCATTCCGGCCGCCGGGATCCGACAGGAACCCGGCGGCTTTTTCATCACATTATTCCGGAGAAAAAGTACCATCTTCCCCCCCTATCCCGGACAGGTAGGGATTGAAAGAAAAAAACTTTATGCTACCCTTTTGCCCATGTCTGATCTGCCCAAAGCATACGATCCCTCCCTGGTGGAAGAAAAATGGCAATCCCGCTGGATTGAAGAAGGTTGTTTCAAGGCTGACCCGGCTTCTGAAAAGCCTGCCTACTCTGTTGTCATCCCTCCCCCCAACGTCACGGGAGTACTGCATCTGGGCCATGTGCTGAACAACACCATCCAGGACATCCTGGTGCGTCGCGCGCGCCAGAAAGGATATGAAGCCCTTTGGCTGCCCGGCACAGACCATGCCGGCATCGCAACGCAGGTAAGGGTGGAAAAAGACCTCAAACAGACAACGGGCCAAAGCCGTCATGATCTGGGCCGTGAAGCCTTCTTGGAAAAAGTCTGGGAATGGAAAGAAAAACACGGAGGCATCATCATCAACCAGCTCCACAAGCTGGGTTGCTCCTGCGACTGGGACCGCGAACGCTTCACGATGGATGAGGAATACACCAAAGCCGTCGGACAGGTCTTCATTGAACTCTTTAAGGAAGGACTCATCTACCGGGGCCGACGCATGGTCAACTGGTGTCCCGTATCCCTCACGGCCCTCTCCGATGAAGAAGTCATCATGACTGAGCAGAAAAGCAAGCTCTACACCGTTCTTTACAAGTTGGAAGACGGCTCCGGAGCCCTCCATGTAGCCACTACCCGCCCGGAAACCATCATGGCGGACGTAGCTGTGGCCGTCAACCCGAAAGACCCGCGGTACGCCCACCTCATCGGGAAAAACGTCATGCGCCCGCTCAACCCCACCCCCATCCCTATCATCGGAGATGAATATGTAGAAATAGAATTCGGCACGGGCGCTCTGAAAATCACTCCGGCCCATGACAAAGCCGACTTTGAGATAGGCAGGAAATTCAACCTGGAAATTATCGACATTCTTACCCCCGACGGTCATATCAACTGCCCAGAAGTACCAGAACTCCACGGCATGGATCGCTTTGACGCACGCCGTAAATCCGTGGAAATGCTGGAAGCCTCCGGCCTCATGGTCAACATTGAAGACTATGATAACAAAGTCGGGTTCTCCGAACGCGCCAATGTCCCGATTGAACCGCGCCTCTCCATGCAGTGGTTCCTCAAATACCCCTGCGTGAAAGAAGCCGCAGACGCCGTAGCGGATGGGGATATCACCTTTCGTCCCGCGCGCTGGGCGAAAACCTACGCCCACTGGCTGGAAAACATCCAGGACTGGTGTATCTCCCGCCAGCTCTGGTGGGGCCATCGCATCCCCGTCTGGTACCGCAAAGACAAGGCGGAAGAACTCAAGAACGCTCCGGCTCTGGACGCCTCCGCACTGGAACAGGGCTTCCTCTACGTGGGAACCGAACCGCCTTTGGACCCAGACAACTGGATTCAGGACAACGACGTAATGGACACATGGTTCTCCTCCTGGTTGTGGCCTTTCTCCACCATGGATGAAGAAACCCGCGCCAAATTCTATCCCACCACGGATCTTGTCACGGGACCGGACATCATCTTCTTCTGGGTAGCGCGCATGATCATGGCCGGATACCGCTTCCAGCATAACAAACCGTTCAGCAACGTCTTTTTCACGTCCATCATCCGTGACAAAATCGGGCGTAAAATGAGCAAATCCCTGGGCAACTCCCCGGATCCTCTGGACCTGATCGCCAACTACGGAGCGGACGGCCTCCGCTTCGGACTCATGCGCATCGCCCCCACAGGAACGGACGTGCGCTTTGATGAAAACCAGATCAGCGAAGGCCGCAACTTTGCCAACAAGCTGTACAATGCCACGCGCTTCCGGCTGATGCAGGGAGATGCCAGGGGAGAAACGGCCCCTCACTACTCATCCGTACATATCTCCATTATCTCCAAGCTCAAGCAACTGCATGCAGATGTAGAAAAAGCGCTGGCGGACTACGAATTCAACGCCCTCATCCAAACCCTGTACCAATTCTTCTGGAACGAATACTGCGACCGCTTCCTGGAAGCCGTCAAGGGTGACCTGAAGGACGGGGCGGACCCAGCGGCACGGGCAGCCACGCTCACCACGATGGACACGGTGCTCAGGCACTACCTGGCCCTTCTGCATCCGGTCATGCCTCATATCACGGAAGAACTCTGGGCCTCCCTGGGCTTTGCGGAAAGCAACGGCGGCCTGCCGCTCATGCGCACTCCTCTCCCCTCTGCCGAAAACCTCCTGGCAGGACTTGATGAAAGCCGCATCACCTTGGCGAATACCCAGGCCGCAGCCCTTTATGAAACGGCCAACAAGGCCCGCAACCTGAAAGCGGAATACGACCTTTCCAACAATAAAAACGTCAGCTTCATCCTGAAAACTCCCCACGACGTACCCCAGGATATCCTCTCCCGTCTGGCCATTTTGGCGAACGCCAAATCCGTCATCCGGGACGCAGCTTACTCCTCCCCCAAGGGAACGCCTGCGGCCCTCACGCCGCTTGGGGAACTCTTCCTGCCCCTGGAAGGCCTTATTGACGTGGAAGCGGAAAAGGAACGCCTGGGCAGGGAACTGGACAAAATAGCCAGGGAAATCGCCAAATCCGCGGCCAAGCTGGGTAATGCGGGCTTTGTGGAAAGAGCTCCGGCAGAAGTCGTGAATCAGGAAAAAGCCCGTCTGGCGGACTGGGAGGCAAAACAATCCCAGTTAAAAGGGATGCTTGATTCCCTTTCCTAACCATCTATCATTCCGGGAATGAATAATATTCAAAAGTACTTTGCCGGCCGCGAGCAATTCATTGAATTGCTTGAAGCGGTGGGCATACGTACTCTTGAACAATTCGCTTCCGCGGACCCCTCCACCGTTTTGCCTGAACTCCACCAGGCAAAACGGATGTTGAAACTGCAAACGGAAATTCCATCCGCACCCGTTTTCAGGGAATGGGTGAATCATGCTCTTGACTCTCCCACTGCGCCGGAACCGGAGCTTCTTCTCTCCCATGAGAACGACAGCCTCCCCCTTGCCACTCCCGTTGACCCTCCGATTACTGATTCTTCAGAAAACAGGAGGGAACGTGGGCGTTCCCATATGGACGGCCCTCCAAAACATCTCTCCGCCAAGGCCAGGTTGCAGGAAGAACACAGCTACCAGCCCGCAAAACATGTTCACACCCACAAGGAGCCGAAAACCTACCTTCGCAAAAAAGGCATCAAGCACATGACCTCCTTCCGGACATGGATGGGAGCCGTTATCGTCCTGCTCCTGTTTGTCTGCATCATCTTCTCCATTTCAGTCACCACCCTTATGCTTCTCAATGGAGAACGAGGCTGGCCGTTAATCAGCCTCTGCTTCGGCCCCTGGATTCTGGCGCTGGTTCTCTATCTTTCCCTGGCGCTTCCCCGGAAATGCAGCGTGTGCAGGGCCCATGTCTTTTCCTTTAAAAAATACACCCGCAATAAGGCGGCCCACCACATTCCCCTGTTCGGCTACGTATTCGCCACGGCACTGCATATATTCCTCTTCCGCTGGTTCCGTTGCCCGGCCTGCGGTTCTTCACAGCAACTGGGGAAACCCCGAACCGAGCAACACAGACATTAACGAAGCTTAATTCCTGCGCCAGGCTTCACGGTATCCCGGCCTCCTGCCTTCTCTCTTCCCCTTACCTGGCATTTGGAAGGCGGTTCCTCCATCTGTCCGTCCCTTCCATTATCTGCCCCTATTCCCTGCACTTCAACCCCACGCTCTGACGGGACAGGAAGCCCCTGCCCGCTTCCGTATCTCATGGAACGGCTCCCGGCAACGTCCCCTTCCGGTAACTTATTCTATAAAAAGCCACCATGAGGAACCGCCTCAAAACCGGCTCGGAAAAATCCGGCAAGAAGGCCGTTTCTCCGTCTCTTCCGGATAAATACGTTTCCTCCTTCCTCCGGATATCCTAGCAACTCAAACATGCGTTCAACGTCATGGAAAAGCATATCCCCGAAAACGGCAGCCCAGGAAAACAACCGGACATTTCAACAACCGGAATTCCCCCCTCATAACCTATTCCGGATTTGCCGGCCTCCTGCGCCAGGCAAGGGCTGCGCTCCGGCAACCTTCTCCCTATATGGGAAGCACACCGTAATGCAAACTTATCAGAAAAACGCAGGCAATAAAAAACGCCGTCCTCCGAAAAAGAGGACGGCGTCCAAAATCCTGAGGCGTCTCAGTTAGAGCACTTCCGGAGCAAGGGAAACAATCTTCATGAACTTCTTTTCACGGAGTTCACGGGCGACCGGCCCGAAAATACGGGTGCCGCGAGGGTTGTTATCCTTGTCGATGATGACGACGGCATTGCCGTCAAAACGGAGTACGGAACCGTCATCACGGCGGATCGGGGCGGCGGTGCGTACTACCACAGCCTTCACCACGGTTCCTTTCTTCACGGAAGCGGTGGGAATGGATTCGCGGATGTGGCAGGTAATAATGTCGCCAATGTGAGCCTGACGGGTGCGCTTGCCGATAACGCCAATCATCTTGGCGGAGCGGGCGCCGGTATTGTCGGCTACCTGGACTAGGGATTCCATCTGGATCATGGTATCAAATCTCCTTTACTTAATGGTTGATTCCTGATTAATGGGTAAGCACTTCCACCAGTTCCCAGCACTTCAGCTTGGAAAGCGGGCGGGTTTCAACGATACGTACCTTATCGCCTACCTTAGCCGTGGAATTTTCGTCATGGGCATAGAACTTCTTGCTCTTCTTGACGATCTTCTTGAACTTGGGGTGCGGAACGCGGGCGACATATTCCACAACGATGGTCTTGTCCATCTTGGTGGAAGTCACCACGCCGACGCGCGTCTTGCGAAGGCCGGGCTTCTTGGTTGTTTCGGTTTGTTCGGACATTGGATTCTAAAAGTGTTAGAATATTCTGTAATTACCGGAAATCCTCAATTAAACCTCCCCGGTTTCACCCTGAATGGTAAGGGCGCGGGCAAGGTCCTTGCGGACGGTGCGGATTCTCTGGTTGTTTTCCAGCTGACCGGTGGCCTGCTGGAGGCGGAGATTGAAAAGTTCTTCACGAAGGCTGCGCACCAGAGCGGAAAGCTCCTTGGCGGACATAGCACGAAGTTCTTTGGCGGAGTTCTTATCGGACATGGTGATGAGTAGCTTTAGTGTTGAACGCCTTGACGATAGACGAAGCGGGTTGATACGCCCAGCTTGTTGGAAGCCAGCCGAAGGGCTTCACGCGCCTGGGATTCGGTCACGCCGCCTACTTCAAACAGAATGTTGCCGGGACGGACAACGGCTACCCAGCCTTCCACGGCGCCCTTACCCTTACCCATACGAGTATCCGGGGGACGGGAGGTAAAGGATTTCTGCGGGAAAATGCGGATGAACACCTTACCTTTACGTTTCAGGTAACGGTTGATCGCAATACGGCAGGCTTCAATCTGGTTGTTGGTGATCCAACCGCGGTCGAGCACCTGAAGGCCGAAGTCACCAAAAGCAACATAGGTACCGCTGGTGGCATTGCCGGAACGGCTGCCGCGGTGCATCTTGCGGTGCTTCACTCTCTTGGGCATTAAAGGCATATCTTATTCCTCCTTGTGTTAAATGTGATGAACAATGTGGTAGCGGCTTTCTCAGGCGCGCGGACGGCGGGGTCCGCGGGGGCCGGACGGACGGGAATTCTGCTGGGAGACGACTTCATCTCGCTTGTTGACCCAGCACTTCACACCGATGATGCCGTACAGAGTACGGGCTTCGGCAAAGCCGTAGTCAATCGGAGTGCGGAGCGTCTGCAACGGCACCTTGCCTTCGCGGTACCATTCGGCACGGGCAATGTCAGCCCCGCCAAGACGGCCGGCGCAACGGATGCGGATACCGTCGGCCCCGCGCTCCATGGCAACCTGCACGGCGCGCTTCATGGCGCGGCGGAAAGAAACGCGGCGTTCCAGCTGGACGGCCACATTCTCAGCAATGAGCTGGGCGTCCGTTTCAGGGGAGCGGATTTCCACAATATCAATGTTGACTTGGGTGGAAGCGCCGCACAGACCCTGGAGGTACTGGCGGATCTTTTCAATTTCCTCACCCTTGCGGCCAATGACGAGCCCCGGACGGGCAGTGTGGACGGTGATGCGGACACTGTTCCAGGCGCGTTCAATCACGATGCTGGAAACGGCGGCGGACATCAACTGTTCCTTGATGTACTTGCGCATCACCAAGTCTTCATGCAGCTTGGTGGCGTAATCCTGGCCCGTGGCGTACCACTTGGAGCGCCAGTCCTTGTTGACGGCGAGGCGGAACCCGATTGGATTTACTTTCTGACCCATGATATTAGTTCAGCTATATGTGTGTTAGATTGGTATGGCCTAGCCTTCTTGATCGGCCAGGATAACGGTGATATGGGATGTGCGCTTGCGGATCATGTTGGCGGAGCCGCGGGCGCGGGGCATCGTGCGGCGCATCGTGGGCCCTTCATCGACCATGACGGACTTGACCACCAGCGTATCAACGGACAGCTCCGCATTATTCTCGGCGTTGGCCAATGCGGACTTGAGCGTCTTGTTCAGCAGGTAGGCACCCTTCTTGGGGGTGTAGGACAGGATGTCGGTCGCCTGGGAGACGGACAAGCCTTGGATTTCTTGAGCAACATCGCGCATCTTCTTGGCGGAGATGCGGGCGTATTTGTAAACAGCTTTCACTTCCATGGGTTTTTCCTCGTAGTGCAGGTTATTATGAAGATGATTTAGTCGTTGGTTTTTACTGAGGCAGAATCTCCGACGCGCACCGGATCGGCAGGCGTCTCAAGCTTCTGAACAAGCGCGCCACATACTTCCTTGCGGACATCCGTGACTACTGCTTCTCCGATGGTTTGAGCTCCCCGGGTTAACCGAACCGGCATCCCGACTTGCATTCCTGCCGTTCTGCCGGTATTCAGCACCACCACTCCGGATTCGGAATCAATGCTGAGCACCTTGGCTTCCGCCAGGGTTCCCGCGCCATCTCGCACGGGCTGTTGCCTGTATCCCAGAACGGATTCCAGCAGGCGCAGAGAACTCTCCACAGCCGTCCTGGCGTTCGCATCTTCGGATATGGCTTGTTTCATGTAGGCAAGGATGGCTCCGGAGAGCTTGACAGACGCCTGCTCCAGCCGCTGGATGCGGTCATTAAAAGCTTCGATGTCCGCCATCGCCTGAATCAGGCGTTCCTCGCTGTTACCTAGCGCAGCGCCCCCCAAAGCTTCCAGCCTGGAACGGATCTCCACCAGCTGTGCGGCCGCCTTGTCGGCGTCGCTGCGGGCCTGGACATAGGATGCCTTGAGGGCCGCATTCTGCTTTTCGAGGCGCTCGATTCTGCGCGTCAGTGCCGCCGTATCCTCTTCCGCTCCCTGCAACGCCCCGCCCAGCCCTACCAGGGTGGTAAGAGAGTATGCAAGGATGGAAGAAGAATTCGACATGTTGATTGTTAACTTACTGATTACTTCTTACCGATACCGCCGTGCTGTTTGAAGACACGAGTCGGGGCAAATTCACCAAGCTTGTGGCCTACCATATTTTCCGTGACGTACACGGTGGCAAAGTTCTTGCCGGCGTGCACCAGGAAAGTCAGGCCGACGAAGTCAGGCGTAATCATGGATGCGCGGCTCCAGGTCTTGATCGGCTTGCGGTCGCCGGATTCAAGCTGAGCGTCGATCTTGGCGAGAAGCTTTTGACTGACAAAAGGGCCTTTTTTGAGAGAACGTCCCATGTTATATAATCCTAGTTAAAGTTATAATATATTGATTACTTGGCATTGCGGCGCTGTACGATGACGGAGTCGCTGGGCTTGCGGAGACGGCGGGTCTTCTGGCCCTTGACATGGCCCCACGGAGATTTGAGGTGCTGGCGACCGCCACCGGACTTGGATTTGCCTTCACCGCCACCGTTCGGGTGGTCGACGGGGTTCATCGTCATACCACGCACAGTAGGACGAACACCCATCCAGCGGGTGCGGCCGGCCTTGCCGGACATTTCGTTCATGTGCTGGGTATTGCCTACCTGGCCGATCGTGCAGTAGCAATCTTCATTAAAACGGCGGATTTCACCGGAAGGCATCTTGATCAGCGCATAGCCCGCTTCACGGTTGGAAACGATGGCCTGCTGACCGGCAGCGCGGGCAACCTTGCCGCCGGAACCCGGACGGATTTCAATGTTGTGGACGGAAGTACCCAGAGGAACATTCTTCAAGGGCATGGCATTGCCTACCTTGGGAGCAACTTTCTGGCCGCTTTCCACCTTCATGCCCACCTGCAACCCCGTGGGGGCGAGAATGTAGGATTTTTCACCATCCTTGTACTCAATCAGGGCAATGCGGCAGGTACGGTTGGGATCGTATTCGATAGTAAGAACGGTAGCGGGCACGTCAAACTTGTTGCGCTTGAAGTCCACCAGGCGATATTTGCGCTTATGGCCACCGCCAATGTGGCGGGTGGTGATGCGGCCGTTATTGTTGCGGCCGCCGGATTTCTTGAGGGGTCTGCAGAGACTCTTTTCCGGGGTAGAGGTGGTGATTTCGTCAAAGGACGGCCACACCTTGTAACGGTTAGAGGGAGTAACTGGCTTGAATGACTTGAGGGACATGATAGCTTTCCTTCCTAGTAGGGGCTTTAAACGAGATCAAGGGTTTCACCGTTGGCAAGCTTGACGTAGGCCTTTTTCCAATGAGCGGTGCGACCGGCATCAGAGCGGCGCTGGCGCTTGAGCTTGCCGTCATAGTTGGCGGTGCGCACGGATGCGACCTTCTTGCCGAAAGCGACTTCGACAGCCTTTTTGATTTCGATTTTGTTGGCGTCACGATCAACTTCAAAGACCAGCTCGCCGGTAGTTTCCTGGAGCATGGTGGCCTTTTCGCTGATGCGCACCTTCTTGATGACTTGGTAAATGTCTTTCATGGCTTCTTAAGCAGTACGGCTGGCGAGGGTTTCTAAAGCGTTGTCAACGAGAATCACTGCATCAGCATTCATGAGCTGTTCAATGTTCACTTCCGCAGCGGTCATCAGGAGAACTTCCTGGACGTTGCGGGCGGCACGGTAAGTGGTTTCGTCAAAGGAAGCTGCCACAATGAGCACCTTCTTGGCGTCCGTCAGGTCTTTGACGGCTTTGATGAAAGATTTGGTCTTGCCGTCAGCTACGGAAAATTCGGAAACGGTGCTGACCTTGGAAGCGGCAATCAGGTCACCCAGCACGCGGCGCAGAGCCAGGCGTCGGGTACTCTTGTTCACCTTCTTGCTGTAGTCGCAGGGGCGGGGACCGAAGACCACGCCGCCGCCCACAAAGATGGGGGCGCGCTTATCGCCGTGGCGGGCATTACCGGTGCCCTTCTGGCGGAAGATCTTCTTGTTATTGCCGCTGACTTCTGCGCGGGTCTTGGAATTGGCGGAACCGGTGCGGCGATTCGCCTGGTAAGCCACGATCAGGTCATGCACGGCCTGGGAGCCCTTGTCACTGCCTACAACCTGGATGTTGGCGGCGGCGGCGGCTTCTAATGTAAAGGTATTTGCGGACATAGATAGGTTTTCCTATAATCAATGTGAGGTTAACTAAAGCCTTACTTCTTTTTGGCGGGGCGAATCACGAGGTAGGAACCGCGCGCGCCGGGCACAGCGCCGGAGATAAGAATGACATTATCTTCCGGACGAACGGCGACAACCTTCAGGTTCTGCACCGTGCGCTTGGCATTGCCCATCTGTCCGGGCATCTTCTGGTTCTTCCAGACGCGGCCGGGGGTGGAACAACCGCCTACGCCGCCGGTACGGCGGTGCATCATGGAACCGTGGGCGGCGGGAGAGCCGTGGAAGTTGTGACGGCGCATCGCCCCTTGGAACCCTTTGCCTTTGGAAGTGCCGATCACATCAACCCACTGTCCGGCGGAAAAGAGATCCACACCGGGATCTTCAGCGCCTTCAGCAGGCAGTTCGGATGCTTCTACACGGAATTCCTTGAGGAGTTTGGTAGGCTGGATGCCCAGTTTCTTGAAGTGGCCGGCCTGAGGCTTGGCCACGCGGCTTTCCTTCTGCGCATCAAAAGCAACCTGGATAGCATTGTAGCCATCCTTGTCTTCCGTTTTAATCTGAGCGAAGGTGTTGCCCTTGACGTCAATGACGGTCACGGGCACCATAGCGCCGGATTCCTGGTCAAACAGACGGGTCATACCGACCTTTTTTCCGATAAGTCCTAGAGCCATTGTAGTGTGTCTTTCTGTTTTTTAATTACTTATCCGGGTGCCAAACTAGATGCGGATCGTGATGTCCACCCCGGCCGGAAGATTAAGCTTCTTGAGCTCATCAATCGTGCGTGCGGTCGGATCGACGATGTCGAGCAGACGCTTGTGGGTGCGGATTTCAAACTGTTCAGCCGATTTTTTGTTGACGTGAACGGAACGGTTCACAGAAAACTTTTCAATACGGGTCGGCAACGGAATCGGGCCGTGAACTTTGGCTCCAGTGCGCTTGGCGGTTTCAACGATCTCCTGGGAGGAGCGGTCGATGGCGCGGTAGTCAAATGCGCGGAGTCGAATGCGGATTTTTGGACTTTGCATGGACGTGCGGTCTATTGGTTATACTTCAAAGGTTTGTTTATTTAGCCTTCTCGCTGACAATCTGGTCAACGAGGTTCTGGGGCACCTGTTCAAAGTGGGAGGGTTCCATGGAATAGGAAGCACGGCCACTGGAAAGGGTTCGGATGGCGGTGGAATAACCGAACATTTCGGACAAGGGGACCATAGCCTTCAAAATGCAGGCGTTGGCCTTGTTTTCCATGTTGCTGATCTGGCCGCGGCGGCGGTTCAGGTCGCCCATGATGTCGCCCTGGTAATCGGTCGGCGTGGAAGCTTCAACGGACATGATGGGTTCCAGCATGATCGGCTTGGCTTTCTTGAAAGCGTCCTTCATGGCGAAGATGGCAGCCATCTTGAAAGCGTTTTCATTGGAGTCCACTTCGTGGTAGGAACCGTCCACCACTTCAACGTGCACGTCCACCACCGGATAACCGGCGACGACGCCCGTGGTCATGGCTTCATTAAGGCCGGCATAAACGGCGTTCATGTATTCCTTGGGAATGGCGCCGCCTACGATCTTGTTTTCAATGGTAAGCCCCTTGCCGCGTTCGTTCGGCTTCACATCGATGACCACGTGGCCGTACTGGCCGCGGCCGCCGGACTGCTTGACCAGCTTGCCGTCTCCATGGGCAGGGGCAGTAATGGTTTCGCGGTAGGCAATCTGGGGCTTGCCGATGTCGGCTTCCACCTTGAATTCACGCATCAGGCGGTCAATAATGATTTCCAGGTGAAGTTCACCCATGCCGGAAATCAGGGTCTGGCCGGTTTCTTCATCAGTCTTCACCCGGAAAGTCGGGTCTTCTTCAGACAGACGGCCCAGGGCATTGGACATTTTTTCCTGGTCAGCCTTGGTCTTGGGCTCTACCGCCATGGAAATAACGGTTTCCGGGAAGGTGGGGGGTTCCAGGCAGATATCATTGTCCGGGCTGGTGATGGTGTCGCCCGTGGTCACGTTGCGCAACCCCACAATGGCGGCAATGTCACCGGAGTACACGGCGTCAATATCCGTATGCTGGTCAGCCTGAATCTGAATGATGCGGCCCACTCGTTCCGTCTTGCGAGTGCGGGGATTGTACACGGTGTCACCTTTCTTGAGAACACCGGAGTACACGCGGATGAACACCAGCTTGCCGACGAATTTATCAGCCCAGAGCTTGAACGCCAGTACCATGGGCTTGGCATCGTCCGTAGCGGTGATTTCGAAGGTCTTTTCCGGATCCAGCGTGCTTTCCGCATGGGCGGGAACGGTTTCTACCGGGGAGGGGAGGTAATCCACCACGGCGTCAAGCAGGAACTGGACGCCTTTGTTCTTGAAAGCGGAGCCACCGGCAACAGGCACAAATTTGTTGGCGATGGTAGCGCGGCGGATAGCCTCCTTGAGCTCTTTGGGAGTGAAAGGTTCTTCCATGAGCACCTTTTCAGCAAGCTCATCGTCCACATCAGCCACACGGCTCACGAGTTCATGGTAGGCCAGTTCAGCTTCTTCCTTGAGTTCGGCGGGAATATCCTCAATCGTGTAGGTGGAGCCCAGGCGGTCGTTATCAGCGTAAATGACAGCCTTCTGGTTCACCACGTCAATCTGGCCGCGGAGCTGGTCTTCAGCGCCGATGGGAATCAGAATGGCTGCGGCATTCGCGCCCAGCTTATTGTGGATATCGTCCAGCACGTTGTTGAAGTTGGCGCCGGTACGGTCCATCTTGTTGACGAAGCACATGCGGGGCACGCTGTACTTGGTGGCCTGGCGCCACACGGTTTCCGTCTGGGGCTGCACACCTGCCACGCCGCAGAACACCACGATGGCGCCGTCAAGCACGCGGAGGGAACGTTCCACTTCAGCGGTGAAGTCAACGTGTCCGGGAGTGTCGATAATGTTCAGCTGGAAATTTTCGCCTTCGAACACTTTGCTGATACCTTCATTCTTCACCTGCTTCCAGTTGGTGGTGACAGCGGCGGAGGTAATGGTGATACCGCGTTCGCGTTCCTGCTCCATCCAGTCGGTCGTGGTGGAACCGTCGTGGGTTTCACCAATCTTGTGAATCATGCCGGTGTAGAAAAGGATACGCTCGGACAACGTGGTTTTGCCGGCGTCAATGTGAGCGGAAATACCGATATTGCGGTAACGCTCAAGGGGAGCCTTGCGATTGGGATTATTTACGTGATCGGACATAGTGTCTGGAAAGTATCTGTAATGATCGAAAGTGAATGATTAGGCTGACAGTCGCAGAAGGAATTACCAGCGGAAATGAGCAAAGGCGCGGTTGGCCTGAGCCATTTTATGAACGTCGTCGCGCTTGCGAACGGAAGAACCCTGATTGTTGGCGGCTTCCTTGATTTCGTTGGCGAGAGCCTTGTGCATCGGCACACCCTTGCGGTTGCGGGCATAGTTCACAATCCAGCGCATAGCCAGGGATTCGGAACGGGCCGGATCCACTTCAAGCGGCACCTGGTAAGTGGCGCCACCGACGCGGCGGCTCTTTACTTCCACACGGGGCTTGGCATTTTCAATGGCGCGGGTGATTACTTCCAGAGGATCAATGCTGTCCGTGCCTTCATTAGCCATGTCAATAGCAGCATAAACAATACGTTCCGCAAGGGAGCGCTTGCCATCCAGCATAACCTTGCTGATCAGTTTACCAACAAGAGCACTGTCGTAACGGGGGTCACGACGTTCGATTTTTCTATAAACGCGTTTACGGCGAGCCATAATATATAGTAGGTAAGATGTTTGGTTTACTTGGCAGCAGCCTTCGGACGCTTGGCGCCATACTTGGAGCGGCCCTGGCGGCGCTTGTCAACACCGAGGCAGTCAAGAGCGCCGCGGACGATATGGTAGCGAACACCCGGCAAGTCTTTCACACGACCGCCGCGAACAAGCACGATGGAGTGTTCCTGAAGGTTATGACCTTCGCCGCCAATATAGGCGATCACTTCTTCACCATTGGTAAGACGAACTTTAGCCACTTTACGAAGAGCCGAGTTCGGCTTTTTGGGCGTACGGGTCATCACCTGGAGACAAACACCGCGGCGTTGCGGGCAGCTATGAAGAGCGCGTGATTTGGACTTCTCTTCCGGAGTAATACGTCCCTTGCGGACGAGCTGATTAATGGTCGGCATGTTTTCCTGCTTTGGTTGTGGTTCGTCGGTCTGATCCGATATTCAAGGCGAACATTCCTTTTTATAAGCAGGAAGCGCGCCTTTTTTCCGGAGGCAAACCCGATAGAAAACGTATTTCTTGTGCCTTTCGGCACGTTTGGGGACGGCCAATATAACGTGATTTTATATCATGACAAGTCTTTTATTCATCTTTTCCTAAATATTTTACCCGTGCCATTTTCCCCGCTCCTTTCAAAACTCCATTCCGGGCTCCCATGGGCCTTTTTCCTCCCTGTCCGGCAGTTCTCCAACTATGGAGGATGAAACAAAAAAATATTCTTCACATGCAAAAACCATTTCTTCATGTCCGGCATGTTACCGCAGAAAAAATGCATGAAGAGCCGGAGAGACACGAAAAAAACACGCTTGCCATCAGAATTCACGGAAAATTTTTTTTCATCAAAAACAGCAGCCGGGCCATTCATTGCCCATCCGCCTGCTTTCCCATTTTGACCTCTCCGGAAAGCATGACATAAAAAAAGTCCGTTTCCGGAACGAATCCGGAAACGGACTTCATCCATAAACTCAGCAGGCCGTTATTTCACAGGAGTCACCAGGGAATGTCCGGACATTTCGGCAGGCTGTTTCAACCCCATCAGACTCAGCAGCGTGGGAGCGACATCCGCCAGAATGCCATCGGAAAGAGTTACCTGATCCTTGTCGGCCGCCACGTAAATGAGATCCACAAGGTTGGTCGTGTGGGCTGTATTCGGGGAACCATCTTCATTGCGCATGTGTTCGGCATTGCCGTGGTCCGCCGTAATAAGCAGCTTGCCACCAAGTTCCAACACCTTCTTCACGCATTTTTCCAAAGCGCTGTCCACCGCTTCGCAGGCGGCAATGCCGGCTTCCACAAATCCGGTATGGCCCACCATGTCTCCATTGGCGAAATTCATGATGACCACATCGTACTTGTCCACAGCGTCCACAAACTTATCCGCCACTTCCGCCGCGCTCATCTGGGGCTTCAGGTCATAAGTGGCCACTTCCCGGGGGGAAGGAACAAGAATGCGGTCTTCTCCGGGGAACTGGGTCTCCACACCTCCGTTAAAGAAGAAAGTAACGTGGGCGTACTTTTCCGTTTCCGCTATGCGGAGCTGGGTTTTCCCGGCTTCCGACACAATCTGCCCGAAAATATTGTTCAACTGTTCCTGTTCAAAAACAATGGGAGAGGGATACTTGGCATCGTATTCCGTCAACGTCACATAGTGCACTTTAGGCGTCACTTCACGGTCAAAGCCGTCAAATTCGGGATAAAGGAAAGCGTCGCTCATCTGCCGGGCGCGGTCCGCACGGAAATTGAAGAAGAACACCACGTCGTTATCCCGCACGCGCTGTTCGTTGCCATAAGCAAAAATGCCGGGCTTCAGGAACTCATCCGTCTCACCCTTCGCATAACACTGCTCCACATATTCGGCAGGGGAGCAGGAACACTGCTCGCCGCGTCCCAGCACGATGGCATCCCATGCCAGCTTGTTGCGGTCCCAGCGCTTGTCCCGGTCCATCGCATAGAAACGGCCGACGACCGTGGCAATTTTGGCGCCGTACGGCCTGACGGCTTCCTCCAGCTGGCGAACAAAACCGGCACCGCTGGTCGGGGAACAATCGCGGCCGTCCGTAATGGCATGAATGCAGATATCACGGACACCCGCTTCATAAGCATATTTGACGATGCCGATCAAATGATTGATATGGCTGTGCACGCCGCCGTCGCTCACCAGGCCGAGCAGGTGCAGTCGGGAAGAAGCGGCCTGGGAAAAAGCGGTCTTCAACACGGAGTTTTCCCCCATGGAACCATCTTTGATGGCATTATCCACCCTGCAGAGGTCCTGAAAAACCACGCGGCCCGCGCCCAGGTTCAAATGCCCTACTTCGGAGTTGCCCATCTGACCGTCCGGAAGGCCCACATCCTCCCCGGAAGCGCCCAGCAGGCTGTGGGGATAGTTGGCAAGGAGGTAATCGGTAAAAGGGGTATCAGCCAGAACAGTGGCGTCACCGTACTCTTTCGCGACATCAGGCCCCAACGGATTGCGGCCCCAGCCGTCGCGAATAACAAGAACGACAGGCTTTTTAGAAGACATGGGCTTTATTTACAGGCATCCCCTCCTTTTGAAAAGCCTGAAATCAGGCATTCCCTCTCCGATTCCGAAATTGCCTGAGGTTTGCCTCCCTTTCCCACGCGAACGACCACATATCTTCCCCTCATCACCGGACGCTCGGAATGAAATACAGCAAATTTCCATTCCAGAGAACTGGTTCCCACCGTTCCCAGGCTTAATTCTATGCTCAGCCAATCTCCCAGCCCCGCAGAGCTGGAGTAATCCGCCTCCACATGCACGCGGGGCCAGCCGCAGTCTGGGGAAAGAACCTCCACCCCCCGGGAACGCAGGTACTCGTGCTCCACTTCTTCCACCAAACAAAGCAGCCGGGAGAAATGGGCCACCCCGGAAGCATCCGTATCATGAAAAGCTACCTGGCGCGTTCTGACAAAGGGAATGCAGGGAAAATCTTCAGGCATGCCGTCATCCTGCCTCCTCCCCCGGAACCATGTCCAGCCGCAAATGCGCGACAATATGTCACATCAGCTTGATTTGTGACATGCCGCTCTTTATATATAAGAGCAAGCCGCACGGCAACGGACCCGCCGCCATGAAAAAAGACACCATTGACAAGCTGATCGGCCGCATTGACCACATCAAGGAGGAGGATCTCCAGCGCTTTTTTGTCAAGCTGGCGGAACAGCAGGGTTTTTTCCAGCAGGTATTTGAAGCCATTCAGGAAGGCCTGATCCTGCTGGATAACAAGGGAAAAATTCTGTTCGTCAACAAGGCTGCCCTTAAACTCTTTGACAAGGAACGCGGGCAAATAACCCCGGATGACTTCTGTATTTTCCTGGGCAGGGACTGCTCATGGGACACGATCCAGCAGAGCCAGACCGCCGTCTCCCGGGACACGGAAATCTTTTACCCGGAACACAGATTCCTGAACATCTTCATTTCCCCCATCGGCAGCAAAAACCAGGGCCACCTGGTCCTGATACGGGATGAAACGCCCCGGCATAAAAAAAACGCAGAAAACCTTGAGGCAGAACGCCTGAATGCCTTGACGCTACTGGCCGCAGGAGTGGCTCATGAAATAGGCAACCCCCTCAATTCCATAGGCCTCCATCTCCAGCTCCTGGCCAGGAAGGCAAAGCAGCTGCCTCCAAAGTACCGGACGGACATGGAGGAATTGCTGAAAACAGCGGAGAGCGAAACCACGCGGCTGGACGTTATCCTGAAGCAATTCCTCCAGGCCATCCGCCCCACCAGGCCCATCCGGGAACCCTACAACATTGAAACCATCCTCATGGAAGTGCTGAAACTGCTGGAACCGGAAATCCAGCAGCGCGGCATCCAAATCAACACGGACCTCCAGCCCAGTCTTCCCATCCTCAGCCTGGACCCCGTCCAAATCAAACAGGTCTTTTACAACCTGATCAAGAATGCCTACCAGTCCATCCCTCCGGAGGGAGGCACCATTCTGCTCAAAAGCGGTTATACGGATGACAGCGTATTCGTCACTGTGGCGGATACCGGCTGCGGTATTTCACCGGAGGTCATGGGCAGCATTTATGAACCTTTCCTGACCACCAAGTCCACCGGCTCCGGACTGGGGCTGCTTATCGTTCGCCGCATCGTGAAGGAGCACGGCGGGTCCATCACGCTGGCCAGCCAGCCGGGTCAGGGAACCACCATCACGGTCTTCCTGCCGCGCGTGGAACGCACCATCAGGCTCCTGCCATCCTCCATTCCCTCATGAAGATGCCTGTTCTGCTGATTGTAGATGATGAAAAACCCACGCGCGACGCTCTGCGCATGGGTTTTCAGGATGATTATGAAGTGTACACCGCCGCCAATCTCTCCCAGGCTTCCGCCCTCCTGCAGGAAGAATCTCCGGACCTGGTTCTGACGGATCTGAGACTGGGCGGGGAAAGCGGCATGGACGTGCTGAAAGCCGCTGCCTCCCTGCCCCACCCTCCGCAAAGCATCATGATGACTGCCTACGGCTCCGTGGATGCCGCCGTAGCAGCTATGAAAGAGGGAGCGTACGACTTCGTCACCAAACCCCTGAATCTGGACGCCGTGGAGCTGGTGCTCAAACGGGCGCTCCATACCCGGAACCTGGAAACGGCCAACCAGGAACTCACCACCCGCATCCAGGCGGACTCCGGACTGCAAAAACTCCTGGGCAGGTCCGCCGCCATGGAACACGTATTCTCCATTATTCGTCAGGTGGCCCCCAGCAAAACGACTGTGCTGATTGAGGGGGAAAGCGGCACCGGGAAAGAGCTCGTAGCCCAGGCCATCCATTCCCTTTCCGGAAGGCCGGAAAATAAATTCGTGGCCGTCAACTGTGCGGCCCTTTCCCCCCAATTATTGGAAAGCGAGTTGTTCGGCCATGAAAAAGGCTCCTTCACCGGAGCCGGACAACGCCGCATCGGCCGCTTTGAGCAGGCGGACGGCGGCACCATCTTTCTGGATGAAATCGGGGAAATAGATGCCGGAACACAAGTCCGGCTGCTGCGGGTGCTGTCTGAACGGACCATTGAACGCGTAGGGTCCAATGCATCCATTCCCGTCAATGTGCGCGTTATCGCGGCCACCAACAAATCATTGAAAAAGCTCGTGCAGGAAGGGAAATTCCGGGAAGACCTCTACTTCCGCCTCAATGTGGTGCATATCCAGATGCCCCCCCTCCGGAACCGCCGTGAAGACATCCCCCTGCTCGCCACCGCCTTTCTGAAAGAATTCGCCAGGGAAAACAACAAGGAATTCAAGCCCCTCTCCCGGGACGCCCTTGAAGCCGTCCGGAATTACCCATGGCCGGGAAACGTTCGTGAACTCCGCACGGCCATGGAACATGGCGTCGTCATGAGCAATTCCGCCAGCATAGGCCTCCATCATCTTCCCCCGCAACTGCAGGATACTTCTCCGGAAGCCGCTCCACAGGAACGGCCGGAGGACAATGCACCCAACACGCAGAATGGGCTTGTCCCGGCCGGGGTTTTGAATTTATCCTTGCTGGAACGGAGTGCCATCCAACAAGCGCTGGCCCAGTCAAACGGCAATAAAACGGCAGCAGCCCACCTGCTGGGTATCAGCCGTCGCACTCTTCAACGCAAACTACAAGATATCCTCCATTCATGAATGAGCCCTCCTCGGCATCCCGCACCCCTTTTATCATTATCCTTATCCTGCTGCTGGCAATCACGGGGGTGCAGTACTTTTTCAACTTTAACGGGCTGGGCACTGATGCCGCCATGGACCACGCCCAAATCGCCCGCAACGTAGCCAGGGGGCAGGGGATGACCACCAACTGGCTGAGGCCCATTCAGATGGTCTCCGGAAGCACACGCGCCGGCCTCAACCCTTTTCTTTCAGACGCCCAGATACACGAACAGGAAGCCATCCGGGCCGGACAAGGCGAAACCCTCGTCGATCCGGAAAAATTCAATCCCTATGCCCTCCGGGACACACGCAACGCTCCGCTGAACATCCTGACGGAAGCAGCTGTCTTCAGGATGGCCGGCGTCCACAAATTTGACCTGTGGAGCATGACGGGCTCATCCATGATTTACCTGCCTGACCGGATTGTGGCGGGCATTTCCTGCATGTTTTTCATCCTGTCCGTCCTGAGCTGCTATTACATCCTTCTCCGGATGTTTGACGTCACCATCGCCTGCTTCACCTGCCTGACGATGATACTCAGCAATCTTTTCCTGCAATACGCTACCAGCGGCCTCCCGCAGATGATGATGCTCTTTTTCTTTGCCTGGGGCATCCACTTTTTGTACACGGCCCTGCAAAACAAGGAAGAAAACCGCGCATTCCTGTGGCCTCTCATCGGCAGCTCCATCTGTTTTTCATGCGTCTGCCTTACCGGATGGATCGGGCTGTGGCCCATGGCCGGTTTTCTGATTTTTGCAGGCATCCGGTTCAAACCGCACGGCCTGTACTGCATTCCGGGCCTTATCACTCTCCTTCTTTTCCTGGCCTACCCCATTTACATTAACCGCTCCCTCAGCGGAGGCTTCTTCGGAACAGCTTATTACACCATCTTCACGGGGCTGACCGGCAATGAAGAAATAGCGATGAACGCCCTGGTTTCCGGGAGCATTCCCATCGCTGCCCAAAAAGTAGTCACTTCCGTCATCAACAACATTCTGACACAGGGTGACCTGCTCTACGAAAACCTCGGCAATCTCCCCCTGGCCATGGTATTTCTGCTGGCCCTCCTGCATAAATTCAAACGTCCGGAAGTCAACCAGTCCAAATGGGGCATTTTTGCCATGTGGGTCCCTGCCGTCATCGGCATGGCCATTTATACCTCCAATAAAACCGGCATTTCCTTAGGGCAAATTCAAATCCTCTTCGCTCCCTTTTTCACGGCCTATGGCACGGCATTTGTTCTCAACCTGATAGCCAGGCATTCCAACAAAGAGCTAATCTCCATCCTTCGGGGAGGCGTCCTGCTGCTCTCCCTTCTCATCACTTCCCTTCCGCTTCTGCTCAACCTTCCGCACATTGTGCGGGTGGGCATCCTGACGGCCGGCCGCGGCATTCCGGCATGGCCGCCCTACTATCCCCTGGGCCTTAACCGGGATCTTCGCACCCAGACGACGGAAAAGGATTTCATTCTCACGGACCAGCCGTCCGCCGTCGGGTGGTATGCAGACCGGAAAGCCATCGGCATCCCCAAAATGGTGGAACAATTCATGGTGCTGGAACGCATTTTGAAATTCCACGGAGGCAAGGTGGGCAGCATTCTGGTGACTCCTTCTTCCACGTCAAAAATGAACCTCCGCACCATTTCCTCCTCCTATGGAGAATTCACTCCCCTCGTTCTGGAAGGCACGGTTCTGTTCCAGACCAAGGATAAAAACCCCGTGTACATCTTTGACCACAGCCGGGCGCTTGCCCCCCTGGCGCAGCGCTTTGGAACGCCTGACTCCCGCCAATTCATTCAGGGAGCGGAAATGATTCTTTACAAAGACCTTCAGGAAACCGCCCCTCAACCTTAATTCCCATATGGCCAAACAACGGAAAAACGCTCCCGGATTTGAAGAATCCGTAGCACGCCTGGAAGAAATCATACGCCTGACGGAAGCCCCCGTCACCGAGCTGGAAGACATGATAGCCCTGGTGGAAGAAGGCAATAAGCTCATCCGTCACTGCCGCAGCATCCTGCATGATGCGGAACTGCGCATTCAAACTCTCAGCAACCCGGAAACCGTTCAGGATAAAACGGATACTGATGAACCAGACAGCAATGAATTCTCCCTCACCTGAACTTCCGGAACTGCTGGCAAGCATCCGCAGCCACGCAGATCTGATGAAAATCCCTGAGTCGGAACTGCCCAGGCTTGCGGAAGAAATCCGGAATACTCTCATTCACTCCCTTTCCCTCACCGGAGGCCACCTGGGCCCCAACCTGGGCGTGGTAGAACTGAGCATTGCCCTTCACCGCGTCTTTGAAACGCCGCGGGATAAAATCATCTTTGATGTCTCCCACCAGGCCTATGTCCATAAAATGCTGACTGGGCGCGCTCCCCTGATCCACACCATCCGCCAGCACGGGGGGCTTTCCGGATTTGCCAAAATGTCCGAATCCCCTCATGACTCCTACGGAGCGGGGCATGCGGGCACGGCGCTTTCCGCCGCCCTGGGCATGTGCGCGGCCAGGGACCTGAAAGGAGAAGACTACCATGTGGTGGCCGTAGCCGGGGATGCGGCATTCACCTGCGGCACCACTCTGGAGGCGCTGAACAATATCAGCCAGACCACCAAACGGTACATCACCATTCTGAATGACAACGAATGGGCCATCGACAAAAACGTAGGAGCGCTGGCAAAATACTTCAACTCCCTGCAAACATCGGAAACGTTTTCCTGGTTAAGGGATAAAACGGCCTCCTTCATTGAAAAGCTGGGCGGCACGCAGGCCAGGGACTTTGCTTTCAAGCTGGAAGGCACCACCAAAAACCTTATCTTCCCGTCCCTGCTGTTCAACAAATTCGGGCTGCGCTATTTCGGCCCCTTGGACGGACACGACATTCCCACCCTGATACGCACCCTTGCCTACATCAAGGATCTCAACGAACCCGTTATTCTGCATGTGGTCACCCAGAAGGGCAAGGGCTACCAGCCCGCTCTGGACAACCCCACCAAATTCCACGGCCTGGGCTCCTATTGCGTGAGGGACGGGGAAACGCAGGCCGCCCCCACCCCCACATTCTCCCATATCTTCGGCTCCACGCTGGTGGAAATGGCGCGCGAGGATGAATCCATCACAGCCATCACGGCCGCCATGGCCAGCGGCACCAAGCTGGACTTATTCAAGGAAGCCTTCCCCAAACGCTATTTCGACGTAGGGATCGCGGAAGAGCACGGCGCCCTCTTCGCCTGCGGGCTGGCGGCGGAGGGCATGAAACCCTACATCGCCATTTACTCCACTTTCATGCAGCGCTGTATTGACATGATTCAACATGACGCCGCGCTGCAAAAACTGCCCGTGCGTTTCTGCATGGATCGCGCCGGGCTTTCCCCGGACGACGGCCCCACACACCACGGGCTGTTTGACATTGCCATGATTCGCAGTATCCCGAACATTGTCTTCATGCAGCCCAAGGATGAAGCCGAATTCGTCCACATGCTCCGAACCATGAACCATTACCAGAACGGCCCCACCGTTATCCGCTATCCCAGAGGATGCGGCGCCGGAACCCCCGTCCCCGCCAAGGCGGAAATCCTCCCCATCGGCAAGGCGGAAGTACTTCAGACGGGACAGGATGTAACCCTCGTTTCCCTGGGCACCATGATCGGCATCGCCCGGGAAACCGCCTCGCTGCTGGCAGCCCGCGGCTACACCGTCACCCTGATCAATGCCCGTTTCATCAAACCTCTGGATGATGAATGCATCCGCCGTCACGCAGCACGCAGCCGGGTGGTCTGCACCTTCGAAGACCACTCCATCAGCGGCGGCTTCAACTCAGCCGTTCTCGAATCCCTGGAAACCGGAGATGTCAAGACGCCCGTGGAAGCCATCGCATGGCCGGACCAATTCATTGAGCATGGTTCGGAATCCATCCTCAGAAAAAAATATGGACTCACGGCGGAAGCCGCGCTACAAAAAATCATTCCCCACCTGAACTCCTGATCTGTTTATGAAAACACGCACCTTCCTGCTGGCAGCCCTTGCGCTTGCCCTTCTTCCCGTCTCCGCGCGACAATCCCTGCCGGCCTCCCCTTCCCCTGCCTGGATTCAGGAATTCAACAACCTGCCGGAAACAACCAGAAAAAGCTATATAGCCCAATTCCGCAAAGCGGAACAGCTCTTTGCCCAGAAAAGAATCATGGAATGTCTTTTTTCCCTCATGGAGCTGGAAAAACTTTATGCCGGAAATCCGGGCTTATACAACCTCCGCGGCGCATGCTACATTGAAATCCGCAATATCGAAAAGGCCCTGGAAAATTTTGAAAAAGCCCAGAAACAGGATCCCTCCAACCTCACCATCCAGTTCAACCTGGCGGAAGCGCATTACGTCAATCACGACTATTCCAGGGCTCTGAAAGCGTTCACGGAACTCCTTCTCCCCTTCAAGGACAATCCCGGCATGACGCCCCTGCTGCAATTCAAGCGTTATATCTGCGCCCGCAAACTGGATAACCAGCCCCTTGCCGCGGAATTGGAAAAACTGTACGGCCCGATGGATGATACGCCATACTACTACTGCACCCAGGCCATCCTCAAACTGATGGAAGGGGACAAGGAAGCCGCCCAGGGACAGCTCCTTTCCGCCATCCGCATCTACGGAGGCACCAGCGCCATCCAGGCCTTCACGGACGCCATGACGGAGGCTGGCATCCTTCCCTCCCCCTATGGGCAAACCGTCCCAACCGAACAGCCGGTAAAAACCGGACTGGAAAAACGCCGTTAATGAATGCGGAAGCGACGGTCCTGAAGCTTTATCCCCTGGGAGAAAACGGCCTGATTGCCGTCTGGTGCACGGAAGAAGGCCTTATCAGGACGGCGGCAAAAAGCGCCAGAAAACCCGGCAGCCCCTTTGCCGGGTGTCTGGACATTTTCTATCAGTGCCGCATGCAGTGGACGCAGGCAAAGAAGGGGGATTTGCACACCCTGACCTCCGCAGACCTGCTTTCACCGCGCCTGGCCCTCCGGAAAAGCTACCTCCGGCTCAGTGCGGCAGGCTATTTCGCGCGCCTGTTTCTCCAAATGCTGGAACCGGACACGCCCATCCCGGAATTTTACGACTTGCTGCAGAGGGCCTACACCTACCTGGAAAACAATGATCCCACGCTACGCGCCGTCCTGCACTTCGAACAGGAACTCGCCCGGCTGCATGGAATAGCCCACCCAGGCATCCCGGCGCACGTCATTCTAAAATCCCACTTCGGCAAGCTTCCCCCGCAGCGGGAAAAACTGCTCGGAAGCCTGGAACAAAAAGAAAGCTGAGCAACATGCCTATCCTGCTTTCATCCTCAGCAGGGGATGTTCCCCGCCCCGCTCAACACGTCCTTCCTCCGGGACGGGATGCGCATTGTTCCGTGCGCGAGATTGACTTGTCCGCAGCCTTCGGGCAGAATATCCGGCACGGTTTTACTGCATGAAGATCCTTGACAGATACATTGCCCGCCAGCTGCTGGGTGTCACGGCCCTGGGGGTAATGGCCCTGAGCGCCCTGCTCCTTCTGGGAAACCTGTTCAAGGAACTGCGTCCCCTCCTGGTGGAAAACAAGGCTCCCATCAGCATCGTTCTGGAATTCATCTTCCAGGTCATCCCCTTTTCGCTGATGTTCTCCATTCCGTGGGGGTTCCTGACGGCCGTTCTTCTGGTGTACGGCCGTCTGGCCTCGGACAACGAACTCACCTCCATGCGCATGTCCGGCATGAGCCTGTGGCGTCTGAGCGCCCCCGCCATCGCCATCGGCATCGCCCTTTCCGGCCTTTGCTACTGGATTAACATAGACATCGCACCGCGCGCCAAGCAATCCATTTCCGAGTTGCTCATCAAAGCCGCATCCATCAACCCGAAGGGGCTTCTCAATGAAGGCCAGGCCATTACCAAATTCGACAACCTGGAAATCTACATCGACAAACGCGTGGACGACGTCATCCACGGCATGCATATCTACCAGAAAGCGGACGACAAATCCCCGTCTGTGGCCATGCACTCGGAACGCGTGACCATGGATTTCTCCCCCGAGAAAAAAATCCTCACCCTGCATCTCATCAATCCCCTCATCACCACGCAGGAAGAAGGTTCCATCTCCCAAAGCGTGACCATGGACGAGATGCCTCTGAGCATCAACCTGGACAAATCCCGCTCCCGACGCATCAAGGCCAACCGCTTCACCAACCGGGAAATCCGGGAAGCTCTGGACACGCCCGGCTATCTGGATAAAAAGCAGACCACGGAATTCGCCACGGAACTGCCCAGGCGAGCCTCCTTCTCCCTGGCCTGCATCGTCTTTGCCCTCATCGGCGTGCCACTGGCCATCAACACCCGCAGAAAAGACACCTCCACAGGATTTGCCCTGGGCATCCTGATCGCCTCACTCTACTTTCTGGCCCTGATCTTTGCAGACTTGTCCCGGAAAAACGACACGATGCTCCCCTATATTCTGCTGTGGCTTCCCAACATCATCACGGTTGCCGTGGCGTTGCACCTTCACAAACGGGCCAGGCACAAGGGATAAGCCCCCGGCGGAAGCCCTTCCCGCTGGCGTGGAATTAGCTTTCACAGCATGGGAGCTTCGGGTAACATGATGTGCATGCAGCACGTCCCCACCATCGCCATCGTAGGCAGGCCCAATGTCGGGAAATCCGCCATTTTCAACAGAATGGCAGGCAGGCGCATCGCCATCGTGCATGATGAACCCGGCGTCACCCGCGACCGCCTTTCCGCCCCCTGCAAGATTACGGACCGCGCCTGTAAAATCATGGATACGGGCGGCATCGGCGCGCGCCTGAGCGACGGCTTTGCAGAACAGGTAGAGGCAGAGGCGGACATTGCCATAAAAACGGCGGACCTCATCCTCTTCGTGCTGGACTGCCGGGATCACCTTACACCTATCGACCAGAGCATCGCGGACCACCTCCGTAAATCGGACATTCCCGTCATCCTCCTTCTTAACAAAGCCGACCACGAAAAACAGGATCTTAATCTGGGCGAATTTGCCGGACTGGGTTTTGACGACCATATCTTTCTTTCCGCCGCCCACGGCAGAGGCTTTTCCGAATTAGCCTCCCGGCTGGACGGTTTTCTCAAGCAGAAAGGGGCTCCGCTTAAAGAAGAGCTGGAGGAAGAACCGGAAAACGGAGAGGAAACGGCCCTTCCCATCAAGGTAGCCGTAGTGGGACGCCCCAACGCAGGCAAATCCTCCCTGGTCAACACCATCCTCCGGGACAGGCGCACCATCGTCTCCAATGTGGCGGGCACTACCCGCGATGCCATTGACATCCCCTACCTGCACGACAGCCAGCCCTACGTGCTGATCGACACCGCCGGCATGCGCCCCCGCTCCCGTCGGGACACCTCCGTAGAAGTTTTCTCTGCCATGCGCAGTGAAAAAGCCATCCGCCGGGCGGATATCTGCCTGCTGGTCATTGACATTGCGGCGGGCATCACGCAGCAGGACCGCCGCATTGCCGGCATCATTGCGGAGGAAGGAAAACCCTGTATCATCATCGTCAACAAATTCGACCTCTTCCATCCGAATGCCTCCCGCAAGGACCGCATGGCGGAAGTGGAGGAACAGGTGCGCAGGGAACTCTTCTTCATCAGCTACGCGCCTTTCATCGCCACCTCCGCCAAAAAAGCGGAAGGCGTGGAAATCATCTTCAAAGTCATCACGCGCATCCGCCGGGAATCCCATAACCTGCCCACTACCGGCCAGCTCAACCGTCTGATCCAGCTTGCCCAGCAGATGAATCCCCCCGGCGCCGCCAGCGGCTCTGCCAGAAGGTTGAAAATATATTACGCCACCACAGCGGTGGACCCCAAGTACAATACTATTCCCGTCCCGCGCTACGTTCTTTTCGTCAATGACAAAAGCCTGCTCACGGACAGCTATTCCCAGTACCTGCGCAACAAAATAAGGGAAGCCTACCCCGCTCCCGGCATTCCGGTCATCTTCTCCGCACGTTCACGCGTGCGCAACGACTGATCATCCCTCCTTCTCCGCATGCTCTCCGTCAGGAACCTCAGCGCCTCCTTCCACACCAGGGCCGGCATTGTCCGGGCGGTAAGGAACGTGTCCTTTGATGTAGCCCCGGGGGAAACGCTTGGCATCGTGGGTGAATCCGGATCAGGAAAATCCGTCACCTGCTACTCCATGATGGGGCTCATTCCGATGCCTCCGGGCCGCATTGAAAGCGGTTCCGCCATGCTGGACGGCACGGATCTGCTCCGTTGCCCGGAAAAGGAACTCCGGGCCATCCGCGGCAAACGCATCTCCATGATCTTCCAGGACCCCATGACCTCCCTCAACCCGTACCTGACCATCGGGGAGCAGGTGGCGGAACCCCTTGTCATTCACGAAGGGGCCGGCAAAAAGGAAGCGCGGGTACGCGCGCTGGAACAGCTTGCTCTGGCAGGCATACCGGATGCGGAACAGCGCATGGACGCATATCCCCACCAATTCTCCGGCGGCATGCGCCAGCGCGTGATGATTGCCATGGCCCTCATCACCAGGCCGGAAATACTCATCGCGGATGAACCCACCACCGCCCTTGACGTTACTGTCCAGAAGCAGGTGCTGGATCTCATCAGAAAACTTCAGCAGGACATGGGCACCTCCGTCATCCTCATCACACATGACCTCGGCGTGGTGCGCCAATACGCGGACCGCATCAACGTCATGTATGCAGGCCGCATCGTGGAAAGCGCCCCGGCGAAGGAACTTCTGGAACATCCCCGGCATGCCTACACCAGAGCCCTGATGAAATCCATTCCCGGGCTGCATGCGAAAGGCGCCCCCCTCTATACCATTCCCGGACTGCCTCCCAACATGACTCAGGAACCATGCGGATGCAGCTTCCGCCCCAGGAACACCCTCGGAAACCCGGCACTCTGCCTCACGGACCGGGAACCGGAGCTGGTGGAAATATCTCCGGGGCACTCAGTCCAGAATTGTCCGGGCTGCCTGGCTTAGCTTCCTTTCTTTCCTGCCTGTTTGCACGCAGATAATGCCGCGCACAGGAAAAATGGAAAACAAAGCGTCAATAACGGTGGTTACCCCATCGCTCTCCAGAGAAAAACAACAGGTTTGGCAATCAAGAGAAAAAACTCTCTTCATTCGCCCGCCCACGTTAAGGAAATCTCTAAAGGCCTGCCCTCTGCCATGACATTTTAACGTGCTCAGCACCTGTTGGAACCACGCCACGGAAAACCCTTTAACAGAATTGATTTCCGCACAATTCTTCCAGAATACCGTAAAAACGGCCCACATGCACCCCGTCCACCAGCACATGGTTCGCCTGAATGGCCACGGGCATCACCATCCTGCCGGAAGCATTCGCCTCCATCTTCCCCCAATGGATGAGGGGAAAGTATTGTCCCCGAAACACTCTGTAGGCACTGGCCACCTGTGTGAATGGAATCCACGGCAGGCAGCTGAATACGGCGATATCCGCCCTATGGCACGGATTCGCCTGGGCGGGAGCAAGTTTGGCAGCCTGCACAAGAGGAACGGCATGTTTCAGGAAATCAGACAACTCCATCCGGTATTCCACTAAAATCTGAGTGAATTCTCCATCCGCAGCCAGCACCGGAACCAGGGCATCCACGGACTCATACTCCCATACATCCCCTTCCTCCACCCGCTGGCGCAGCTGGGGCACCCTGTTCAACGCCTTCAGCAGCACAAACAGGCACAAAATGAAAAAGGAAACCCCCTCCCGTTTCGCATAACGGTACAGGGCATCCACCCGGACCGGGGACGTAATGGAAAACATGGGGCAGTCAAACGTCTGGAAATACTCATAATGAGACCTTCGAGGCCAGGAAGAGATTTCTATTTTCTTTTTCATGCACTTATTTTCTATTCAGGGGAGGCGCCCCGTACACGTTTTTGCGTTTTTGCTCCGGAAGCAAAATACTGAACAGGACGGGAGCAGTCAAGGTGGCGATGCCCGTAAATATCCCCCCCACAGGATGCCAGCAAAAAGACATTACCAGAAGCTTTCCCTCAAAAAAGCAAATCAGGAGGGCGATCCACACCGGCCAGGTTATCGCCAGCCAGCCCCCATCCAGTCCGGCATCATGAAAACGCCTCACCCCCAGCGAAATGAAACAAAATAAAAAGAAAAACAGCAGCAACAGTCCCAGCAAAAAAGCAAAAAGTATTCCGAAAGGAAGGGATTCAAACCAAACGCTGGCTCCACAAAAACACGCCAGCCATACGGGAGGGGCAAACACCAGAAGCGCCCCATAGGCAACAACCGCCTCCCAGCGCGAAGAACGCCCCCGCATCGCCAACAGGGAAAACAGCCAATTAAAATGAGGCTTCCTGCCGCACCTCCATACTTTGCCAGGTTTCATCCACTCCTCAGTTCCGGCATCTTGTTCCTTGAAAGACTGCCATTCCGGCGGAGTTCCGGAAACATCCCCTACCCATATCCAGTCCTCCGAATGTTCTTCCCGGACCATCAGCCCCAGCGGCAATCCGGCATAGCGTATTTCCCGAATCAAAAAATCGACATCGACCGGTCCATGCAATTCCCCATCCGGCGTATGGTAATAATAACGTTTCACAACAGCTTCTTTCCTTCCATTATTCCCCGGCTCTACCGGAAATTCCAGCCCGGCTGTTCCCAGCGCCAAAGCATTGATTAATGCTTCTATTTATTCAATTATCAACTATGTTGCAACAAAGAACATCCTGAATGCCCCCTACCCCTCGCGAATGGAAAGCAAATCCGTTACGGACGCATGCTTCATGCGCCACGCAGGCAGAAGGCACGCCAAGGATGAGAGGGCAAGCACCAAAAGCACAGCACAGGCCAGGTGCGCCCAGGGCATCGTGACAGGAGGAGTAACGACGCCGAAGTGATAGCCGTATTCCAAAATCTGGATGGAGCACCAGGCGCCCAGGACTCCCAGCACAAGACTCATGACAACGGAGCACAGGGAAACCATCAGCGTTTCCGCCCAAAGCATCCGCATCACCATGCCGCCCGGCACGCCCACCGCACGCATCAATCCAAATTCCCGGCGGCGGGACTGCACGGAAGCCAGGACGGTGTTAAGTACAGCCAGAACGGCGATCACCATCATGATGATGGGAAGCTTGCTCATCGTAAAAATCACATCGTCCCCACGGCTGGTAACGCTTCCTCCCAGGCTTTCCCGGGTCAGGGCCTTCACCAGAGGCTTGGCGCCTTCCCCTCCGTTTTCCTGCTCCCGCACTTTCATCAGGGCGTATTCCCCCAGGTCGTTCTGAAGTTCCACATTGCTGATCCCCGGAGCAGTATCCCCCCAGATAAACTGGAATCCCTGATGAGCGTATTCCTCTTTGAGCCAGCGTTCATCGGCAATCGCCAAAGCGGCAACAAAACCCCCGCGGCGCACGCGCATTCCGCTGGTCTTGGTCAACCAATGCCAGCCGGGGAAGGAAACTATTCCCGCCACCTTCCAGGGTTCTCCCCGTACGGCGGCCCCCCTGCCCCGGCCGCGAATACCGGCAGAGGGCTCATTTCCGGAACGGAGTTCCCGGGAAGACGGATTAACCAGCATCAAGTCATCCCCGACCTTCAACCCCACCGTCCGTGCAAACGTATCCGGAATCAGGAGAGAACGGGTGGATTCCAGCATGGCATAAGCCTCCTGCGGATTTCCGGAAACAAACACGGGGTTGAACAGCGGATGGCTCCCCCCGGCCATCTCCGCCACGGGAATGCCGGCCAGTACGATGGAACGGTTGCGCATCCCGGAAAAACCGGGGGTTTTCATCTGTGCCGGAGCAATATCCGGTTCATCCACGTAGATGGGATACATTCGGGAATTCCGCAGGCTGGGGCGCGCCATCAGCTCCGGAACATCCGCAGATTTGAACTCCGTATGCAGGAAGGAAACCAGGGTTCCGGGTGTTGACGTATCCGGGGAAAAAGGAACCAGCATGGAATAGCCCCATGTCTGCACCCCCACAAAAAGAGAGAGGCCCACAGACATGGATACGGCAGTTCCCACGGAACGGCTGAGGTTGCGGCTGAGCTGCATTTTCAGGAAAGAATGCGGAACGTGCAGCAGAAATCCGGTAATCCATGCCCCGGCCCACTCCGTCACGCGCACGAAGGTGGGGGCCAGAAACAGCGCACCGGCTACCAGGCCGGGGTAACCCAGCCAGAAAAATATCCATTTGCGCGTTTCTACCTCCAGGCCCGGCAACAGCAGGGCCGCAGGCTGAAGACACACGCATGCGAGGCCCGCCACGACAGACCACACAGGAACACGGCTCACCTTCCCGATGAATCCGGAGGAAGGAACGGCCGCTTCCAGCGGAGACTGGCGGGAAGCGCGCCACGCAGGAATGATGGAAGCCAGCAAGGCCCCGCCCACAGCGCATACGGCGGCGGTTAATACTGTGGACCAGGTCAGCACGGGTACAGAGGCAGAGCCTTCCTCCAGCAGGTACACCAGGAAAAAGCCTGCGGCCAACCCTCCCAGCAATGCCGGAATGCACAGAAAAATCCCCTCTCCTGCAATCAGCAGTGCAATTTGCATGCGCCCCAGCCCCAGAGCACGCATCAGGGCCAGTCTGCGGGCACGTTCGCTGACGCCAATGCTCAGCGTTGTGAAAATAATGAAAATACAGGAAAACAGGACAAGCCAGACGGACATTTCCGCGCTATCCTTCTGTGAACGGACGGACCGGTCGCTGGAAAGCCGCCGGATGATGGAATCCGTATCCGCCACCGCAGCGGAAGCCTGGACCAGCTCCTGCCGGAAATTCTCAGCAAATTCCTTTTTGTCCACCCCTTCCTTGAGCTGAACGTAAATCAAATTGGGGGCAAAAGGCTGCCCCGTAATTTTCTCGCATACCTTCACGGGCACAAAAAGGGAGGAAAAAGCCGGGCCGGACATGCCGCCCGGCCCCATAATGACGCCGGGGGTGGCCTTGGCCTGCTTGACGATGCCCACAATCTTTACGTCGTACACATGCGTTCCCACGCGCACGTTCATGACAGTCCCCACTCCCGCGCTGAAATATTTGGCGCTTCCGCTGCCCAGCACCCCCTCCATGGCTGAGGAGGAAGCCATATCCGGCCAAATTCCCTCTTTCAATTCATAAAGACACTCCACAGCATGGTTTCCCACCAGGATGGGGCTCTGGGGAGGAATTCCCATGCGGTCGCGCGTCTGCTCGTCAAAGCTGCCCCGCTCATTTCCGCAGCCGATTTGGAGGCGCGGCACCTGGCACGCGGCGTTCACCGTTTCCACAAGGGGAGAGGCGGCCAGACGGGCGGGCAGCTCCGGGTCACGGAACTGCGGGTACTGTCCGGGAGGAAGGGGCCCTTTGGGAGACTCCGGCACCAGGCAGAGGTCATAATTCCCCATATAGGCCTCCGCATCATTGTCAAACTCCCTGACCAGCGTATCATAGCTCCCCATCATCCATACAATGAGGCTGACGGAGACAAGGATGGCGAACACGCTAACAGCCATCCGGCCGGGGTTGGCGCGCAGATCCCTCCAAATCAGTTTGAACAGCAACGTCATAAGGCGTCATTCAGCGTACGTTCATAGAAGGAGGACAATTCCGCAGGACCGGCAAATTCCGCTGTGGATCTGTCGTCCACAATGCTGCCGTCCTTGAGTACGATTACACGATCCGCCCACATGGCTACGTCCGGCGCATGCGTCACCAGGACAAAAGCACAACCTTGCGCACGATGCAAATCCCGGAACAAATCTCCCATAAGCCGGGTATTTTCAGAATCCAGATTGCCCGTAGGCTCATCCGCCAGCACCAGAGCGGGACCGGAGACCAATGCACGGGCAATCGCTACGCGCTGCTGCTCCCCGCCGCTGAGCGTATCCGGCATGGCATGCCGACGGTGAGACAGTCCAACCTTTTCAATCATGGCGTCCAGGGCGGCGGAAGCCACCTTCCTGCCTCCCGCCAGGGACGGCAACAGAATGTTTTCCTCCACGTTCAAGGTGCCCACCAGGTTAAACATCTGGAAAATGAACCCTACACGGTCCCGCCGGTACACCGTCAGGGAGGCATCCGACATGGAACCGAGATCCATCCCATCCACCGTCACCGTGCCGGAATCCGGAGCCAGCAGCCCTCCCAGCACGTTCAGCAGAGTACTTTTTCCGGAGCCGCTTGCGCCCATCACGGCGACGAACTCTCCCCGGTTCACGGTAAGGCTGATATCTTTCAGCACAGTTATACTCCCGGAACCGGATTTGAAACCGCGCTTGAGATGGCTGACGGAAATGACGGGGGAACTCATGGCGGAAACGCAAGGTTAAAACGTGGTCTTCAGGCCTACTTCAAACGTGCGCGGCTCTCCCACCGTGCACTGCACGGCATGGCGGGTGGACTGCACGTACTTTTTATCGAAGATATTATACACAGCCAGCCTCAGCGTGGCATCTTTCAGCCATTTGGATTCCGGCAGGGGGATTTCCACCGTAAAGTCGAATACGCTATAGGAGGGAATGGTGTAGTTGTCCGCAATTTTTGCGCCCCGGAACGTAGCGTAGTAGGAATCCTTGCAGCGGTAGCCCAAGCCCAGCACCGTACCGTTCAGCAACCCTCCGTCAATGCGGTACTTCTGCCAGAGGGCCAGAGCATTCGGAGCAATCGTGGGATACACTTCCCCGGTGGTCCGGTTCTTGGTGCGGGTGTAGGTGTAGGAAAGATAGGAACTCCAATTCTTGGTTATTTCCCCGTTCAGGGAAAGTTCCACGCCTTCCGCCCTCTTGGAGCCGTCCGAATAGTACCGGTTGGTATATCCGTCTATGGCAACAGGCGTATTATTCTGGATGATGTCAAACCAGGAAGCGGAAAACCACACCTTATCAACCGGGCTGACCCGGAACCCGAATTCCATCTGGTCCGTACGCCAGGAATCGGTCAATTCCTTCCCGTTTTCATCCAGATACCCGAAGTTGGGGGCGGAAGTACGGGCTGCGTTGGCGAACAACGCTACGCGTTCGCCGAACATGCGGGTAATTCCGAAGCGGGGGCTCCACGCAAACGCATAATTATTGTCCAGGCTGAAATGCGCGTCACCGCGAACGCCGGCCAGAAAACGCCACTGTCCATAACTGAGGACATCCTGCAGCAGAAAACCAGCCCTCTGCACCACGGTATCCGTCGCATTGGCGCCGGAATAATCGCGCCCTGCAGGGAAAAAAGGAGGAGGATTGTACAGGGAAAAATAGCCGTTCGTATTTGCGGTGGCGTTTGTCACCAGGCTGGAACCGTCTCCATAAGTGCTGCTCCCCGTGTAAGAAACGCCCATCAGGGCTTCATGCTTCACCTGCCCGGTCTTAAATTCCGCCAGTGCGTTGGAATAAAAATTCCAGTTGATATTCCACTCGTCGCTCCAGGCGGCTTCATATTTGGCCTTTCCGGAAGCAATCATCTGGTTGTAATAATCCGCCGTGCTGGTTCCTCTCCCAGCGGAAGAGGAAATGCCCCAGACATTATAGTCCACATCGCTGTACCCAATACCGCCGCCAATGCGGATCGTCCATATCTTTTCCAGCTTGCGTTCGAAATCCAGCATCGCCAGCAGGGATTTGGAATTGAGCCTTCCGCTCGGAGAACCGTACCAAGCGTCATACGGCCCCACAAAATGGCCGCCCAGCACAGGGATGCCCATGGTCGTCGGAGAATTCTGATACTGGAAACTGGTCGTCAGCACCGTCTTGGTGCGGGAATCATGCTGCCAGCGGAAAATGGGGGACACCGTGTACTTCTGGCCTCCGTTGGCTCCGTTGCTCAGCCAGAACGGGCGTTCATACTCGGCGGCTACCACCGTACGCAGGGCAAATCCATTCGTTTCATCCCCCCTGTACCGGGTATCGTCAATCGTTGCGCGGTATTTCTGCCCGTGATGGGAAAGGCGGGCGTAAGCCGTCAACTCCGTCCGTTCCAGGAAATCAGGCTCCTTCAGGATCAGGTTGATGGAACCGCCGGCGCCGTATGCCCCGAGCGTACTGGTCTGACCGCCGGAAATGGAACCAATGGGGCCTTTGACAATCTCAATATTTTCTATCAGGGACGTATCCATGCCATACCCCATGCCTCGCGGGAGGGGCATGTTGCCGATCTGAACATCACTGCCGGCAAAGCCGCGGATGGTGTACTGATCCGCCGTACGGGACAAAAGCATGTCCCCACCCGTATTGACGGAGGAATCCATACGCAGCGCTTCCACCAGGGAATCGGACCCCTTGGAATCCATCAGGTCCCTTGTAATGACGTTTACCGTTTGCGGAACTTCCTCCGTCTTCATGTTCGTAAGAGTAGCGGAACTGACCGTTTCCGCCCGCAGGGACCTGGAACGGATGGTCATCACGCGTTCCGGCATTTCCTGCCCGCCTTCCTCTGCTGCGGCGGGCTTTGTCTCGGCATAGGCAGATTGTCCGAGAACAAGCAGGCTCCCAATGGCGGCGGCACGGTGCAAGCCGCGCCCCTGGCGGCGATGGCGGGGGGTATTCATGTTGGATAAACGCATAGGGGCAAGTATAGGACGGAACAAAGAACCGTCCATTCCCGTTTGTTAACAATTTGATAACAGACCGTTCCTTTTCCTTCCGGCAAAAGCGCATCTGATGGCAGAACGGCCCCGCCCTTTCACAAACCCAAAGCCTGCGCCCGGCTCTCCGCCGCGGCCTTCAGCCATTCCCGCAATGCCTCCTTATCCCCTGCAGCCAGCCAATTCCTCACTTGTCCCAGCTGGGACAGGGCTTCATCCAGACGCTCCAGAACAGCAGGAGCATTTTCCGCCAGAATTTCAGCCCACATGGACGGTTCCCCCATGGAAACGCGGGTAGTATCACGGAAACCTCCGGCGGATACCAGCCCCAGCAGCTTCACATCCCCACCGTCCAGGGCACTGTGGACGCACAGGGCGGACAAAGCATGAGGTATGTGGGAAATGCGTGCCACGGAAGAATCATGATCCGCCGCTTTCATCCGGATGCAGTGGCAGCCCACACGCTCCCAGAACCGCTGGAGCAACAGCAGCACATCTTCATGCACATGCTCGTCATTCGTCAGGATGCAGGTCGCATCCCGGAAGAGGTCCCCGGAAGCATGCTCCATACCCTGCTTTTCGGAACCGGCCATGGGATGGGAGCCGATAAACGCCACGCCGGCTTTCTTCAGCACGGAGCCCACGGCCTGGTGAACACACCCCTTCACGGAACCCACATCCGTTACCAGTACTCCCGGTTTCAATAAAGGAAGCATATCGGAAACAAGGCGGGGCATCACGCCAACCGGGGTAGCCAGCACAACCAGATCCGCCCCCTCCACCACCTCTTCCATCCGGGTGGAAGCGGCATGGGCGGCTCCGGAAGAACGGGCATATTCCAACGGTTCTTCCCTCCTGCCCCACAAGCGCACGTGCACATGCGGCAACTGCTTCCTGACGGCCAGCGCCAGGGACCCGCCCAGAAGGCCGGGGCCGAGAATGGCGACGGAGGAGAAAAAAAGCTGCTTTCTGGAATATTCTCTCATGGATTTACAGGGAAATACATCAGCGCCCCGGAACATCGGCATGTTCAGGGGCGCGGCGTGATCTCGTTGCGGCGGCCGCATCAGGGCACGCGGAACTTCTTGATCTCGTTGGGGAAGTTGGTGTCCCGCAACACCGTCCCGGAGGGATACGGCTTATTGGTGCTCCTGTTCAAAATCTTGATCTTCTTGGTACGGTCATACGGGCTGACCACCACCGTGGGATCCGCCGTAGGCCACGCCACCGGGATGGAAGAAGAAGCGGGAGGTTCCACAGGCCTGGGGGCGGCAATGCCGGAACCGGCGGAGTCACCCACGGGATTAGGAACGACGGGCTTGGGAACAACGGGAGCCGGAGGCGTGATATTGTTGGCCCCGCCCACCATATTGCTGATGGTTCCGGAATTGGTCCGGGCGGGGTCCGGGTTAAACCCGGAATTCTGCCCGGCCATCGGGTCCAGAGAATTTTCACGCTGAATATCATTCAACAGGCTATTGCCCTGGACGCCCATAGCGCCGGACGGATAGACATTTTCCGTAGGATAAATGCCGATGGGGCGTTCATTCACGCGCTCCGTTTCACAGGAAGGCAGAAGAATTGCACCTGCGGCCAGCAGCACGCCTATCGTCGGGGAAGTATTCATATAATCTCTCTTCGGGTGATAGCTTTCTGCCAGCATCCTACGGCCCCGCAACCTCATGTCAACCATAAAGCCTGTTTGCCGAACCTCTTCATGACAAGGAATCTCCGGCTTCCGCTCCCGCACGCGGGCAAAGCTGCCCGGACATGCCGTGCCGGCCTCCGGCCCTCCCCTGCCCACCCTCTTCAAAAAACCGGAAAAAACGCTTCCCCCTCTTCCCGGGAACGCGCCTGTACGGGAACAGATTATCCTTCCCTACCCCCCATGATCTGCTACAATCCGCCCCACATGGATGACGTACAGACATCTAAGAAAAAAATGCCCTCAAAAAAGGAATGGAGGGGATTTTATTCCCTGATTCTCATTCAAGCCCAGAACGCTTTCAATGAAAAAGCCGCCCAGTTCCTGCTGATTCCGCTGGGCGTCTGGCTGGCTTCCACCAACGCCGCATACGGACCGGATTCCTGGGTCAACTCCCTCCAGTACATTCTGGCCTGCATCTTTGTTCTGCCCTATATTCTGTTCTCCCCTTTCGTCGGATGGCTGGCGGACTGCTTCTGCAAGGCCCGCATCATCCAATTCATGTCTTTCCTACAGATTCTGGTACTGGGGGCCATGCTTCTGTGCTATAAATACGAAAACATTGAAATGGCCGTTTTCTGGTTCTGCGTCTTCTCCGTCCAGGCGACCATCCTGAGTCCGGCCAAAAAGGGAGTGGTCAAGGACATGGTAGGCTCCCGGCAGCTGGGCTACGCTTCAGGGCTGATGGAAATGAGCCTCATCCTGTCCATGCTGGCGGCCCAGATAGGCATCTTCGCCTGGTTCGACATCCTGCAAGTCTCCTCCAATGACGGCTGGGAAGCAGCCGCTTTCCCCACATTCATCCTCACCTGCATCGCCGTTCCCGTAGCCATTGCGTCCCTTTACCTCCCGCGGTATCCGGCCAACCAGACCAGGAAATTCGAATGGAAGCTCTTTTACGAACATTTCGTGCAGCTCAAGTATCTCTGGAGCCAGCGGGATTTGAGGCTCAGCGAAATCGGTGTTTCCTACTTCTGGTTCCTGGCCGGAGCCCTGATGCTCATCTCCCTCCAGATCGCCCAGGAACACCCCATTGACGGCACCGGATTCAGCATGTCCGCGGCCATTCTCATGGCATGGCTCAGCGGCGGCACGGTGGTAGGCGGCGTCATCGCCTCCATCATCTGCCGCAAAAAGATTGAACTGGGGCTCATCCCCCTGGGCGCAATCGGCTTCACTATCGGGTGCATGTTCATGTCCTTCTTCGCTCCCGGCTCCCTCCCCAGCAACATCGGGTTCGGCATCACCGGGGCTTTCGCCGCCGCGTACCTGGTGCCGTTAAACGCCCACCTCCAGGACAATTGCGACCCCTCCAACCGCAGCACCGTAATCGCCGCCGGCAACCTGATGGACTGCCTGATGGGGCTGGTGGCCGTCGGCTTCCAGCTCATGCTCAGGAACATCTTCTCCATCCAGAACCAATTCTGGGTGCTGGCCGCCCTGGGCGTCGTCATTACCATTGTGGCATTCCGGCTTATTCCCCGTGAATTCATCCGCATGATGGGCCTCTGGATCATGAGGATTGTCTACCGCTCCCGCATCATCCACCAGGACCGCATTCCGGAAGACGGCGGGGCCGTTATCGTCTCCAACCATGTCACCTACGGGGATGCGCTGTTCCTTTCTCTCATTTGCCCGCGCCCCATCCGGTTCATCGTGGCGGAGGAATTCGTAGCCATCCGCTGGCTCGGCTGGATTCTGGAACTCTTCAACTGCCTGCCCATTTCCTCCCGTAATCCGCGGGAATCCCTGTCCAAGGCCATCCAGGCCCTGAAGGCCGGAGAAGTCATCTGCATCTTCCCGGAAGGCCAGCTCACCCGCACGGGAACCCTGTGCGCCGCGCGCCGGGGGCTGGAAATGCTGGCGAAAAAATCGCGCTGCCCCATCGTGCCCATTTACATGGACGAACTATGGGGCAGCATCTTCTCCTACTCAGGCAACCGTTTCTTCTCCAAAGCGCCTCTCCGCGTTCCCTACCGTTTCACCGCCGCCATCGGAGAGCCCATTGAGCCTGATGCCGTCAATCCCCGCATGATCATCAACACGCTGCGGGAGCTATCCTCCGCATGCCTGGAAATTGCAGCCAGCATCGGCAGGGATGCCATCCTGAACCATCTGGAGCGCATCGCCCACAAACCTCTGGTCTTCTCTAAAAACGCGCGGCTCTCCGGGTATGAAATAGCGGAATGCCTGATGAACGACACCGTGGAAGCAGAGCATCCGGAACTCAGGAAATGGCTGACTACCCTGCTGGACAGCACCCGCTCCCAAAGCCGCCTGTGCGACTTCTGGATGAACGCCCAGCAGCTGGAACGGGTGAACTCCCTCCAGCCCCGGGAACTGCTGCTCACCAGCGTAGGACGAGAAGAAGTCCACGAAACGGTGGCTGCCGTCCTGTGGCCCATCCTCACCAGCACTCCCGTTTACCTCATCAGCGACGGGGACCACAGCATGCCGGAAGGCATCAGGCAGATAGCCGGCTCCGATTTCCTGCGCCGCAGGCTCTACAGCCTGGTTCCGAATACGCGCACGCCGTTTTATGACTTCAGCGGTTCGGGCGACCTGGTTCTCCCCAACATCGGATGGAGGCCCTGCTTCGCCACGGACCGCGGCATTATCCTGGCCATGTCCATGAAGAGAAGCGTCTTCAAGCTGGATGACGGCACCGTGCAGCTCGGCATGCGGGCCAGGACAAGAGGTCGCCTCCTCCCCGGCTTTTACCTGAATCCCCCTCTTTCCAACGTCATCGCCGGGGCTACCCTCTCCACCCCTTATTCCCTGCCGCCCAACCTGTATCTGGACGAGTCGGGTTTCCTGGCGGAACTCCAGTCTTCCAACCATGAACAATAACTCCTCGTCAACCCGCCTTCCCATCCCGCAGTATGTAATGACGCTGGCGCACGCGGCAGCCCTGCGGTCGGAGGACCCGTACCGCAAGGTGGGAGCCGCCGCCCTGGATGCGGACAACCGCGTCATCGGCACCGCCTACAACGGACTGTATCCCGGATTCAAGGCTCAGGACACCTTCTGGGCCAGCCGGGAAGAACGCCAGAAATACATGCTGCATGCGGAAATCAACCTGTGCAGCCTGTTCCGGAGGGGGGAAGCCAAGGTGGTGGCATGCACTACGATGCCCTGTACCTCATGCATGCAGGCGCTGTGTGCCCATGGCGTAAAAACCATTTATTACTGTGAGCCTTATGACAAATCCGAAGCTCCTGCCATCGCCAGCCTTTACGGTGTGGAACTGATCCAGGTTACGGACTATCCTCTCAGCCGGCACTTCCCCCTTGTCCTGGACAGCTGATGCCCGGAAAATCAATTCCGGTGCACGCGGCATGTCCAACCGGCCATGGAGCGGGGAACGCCGTCAATGGCAGGGTCCAAATCAAGACCGGTTTCCGTAATGGTGCCCGAAGTAATGACGCCCGCATTCCGCCCGGCGTCGTCAAAGGCAATGTTCACATTCGCCATGGTACAGGCGGAGCTGCTGTTGGCTGCCGGAGCAATATTCAATACGCCGGCATTCTCCCCGCTATTGAACCGGTACGTATAAACCCCGTCGTACACGGCTCTTGTATCCATTCTGATAACATCCACGTCCTGCCCGCTAAACTGGAGCTGGAATAAGATGCTTCCTCCCTCAAACAGGCTTACCTGCTGTCCGCTCAGGGAAGTGTTCCCGTCGTCTCCGGATTTTCCCGAACCTCCGCCGCACCCGGACAACAATCCGCACACCGTCACAGGAATCAACAACAAGACAGGGAACAACTTTTTCATCCCCGGAAAAATGCACAATCAAAAGATATAAGTCAAGCACACTCAACTATTATTGCATTTTTCCAACATTTTTTAACATCACAAAAAAACCGCCTGTTTTCACAGGCGGTCTCAAGAAAACACGGAAGCGGTCAGCCAACCCATTTCCAGGTAATGGGTATTTCAATATCAGGGTGCAGGCTGTGCTTGACCGGGCAGCTCAGAGCAGCCTGTTCCAGCAGCTTCCTGTCCGGATAATCGGACGGAAGAGGAACGGTAATGACGACTTCCAGCTTGCCGATACGGCGGGGATCCGCATTCATGTGTTTGGCCACTTCCACCGTCATGCCTTCCAGATTAATCCCCTTACGTTCGGCAACAATACCCATGATCGTGCTCATGCAGCCGGCAAGCGCCGCTCCTACCAGGTCCGTGGGGGAAAAGGACTCGCCCTTGCCGTTGTTGTCCACGGGGGCATCCGTGGAAAGCGTGGCCCCGGAAGGTTCATGAACCATGGAACAATGGAGGCCGCCCTCGTACGTCGTTTTAGTTTTTACCATGGCCTTATTTTATACAAGGCTCCCCGCCATGCAACACACAAACATTGAATCCCCCCGTTCTTTATGGTAACCGCCTTTGCTATGAGAAACTTTTTGAAAGCAGCCGTCGGCTGCCTGGGCATGATCGCCGGGTGTTTCAGTACGGGGGAGGCCCAGGACTTCGGAGGCATGAGCTTCGGGGGAGCGGGAGACTTTGGCACTCCCCAGACATCCGGTTCCTCCAAGGCCACTGTCACCTCCTATGGAGAAGCTTCTTTCGTCATCGTGACGGAGCTGGCGCTGCCGGACCACTGGCACGTTTACTACAAAAATCCGGGAACCGTGGGCCTTCCCATGGAAGCCGCCTTCCAGCCTGTGCCCGGCTTCCGGGTGGAAGGCCCCTTCTGGCAAATCCCGGAACTGGGGAAAGGGCTTGTGGATTTTTACGGATACAGCGGAAAAGCCAAAATGGCGTTCCGTGTAACTCCGGAAAAGGATGCCCCCCCGGAAGCGACGTTCACCACCACCATGACGTGGCAAATGTGCGCGGAACAGTGCGCCGCCCCGGAAACCAGAAACTTCAGCGTCACACTGAAACGCGGAGACGGGCAGACAGCCCCTGACGCGGCGGAATTGACCGGGAACATGGCAGGGCTTGCCGCCCCTGACTGGGCGGAAGGGCTGAAAGCCCGGATTTCCCAGGAAGGGAAAACCGTCACCCTGCACCTCAGGACAAACGGACGCCCCGTTCCGCAGGATTCCGTCTATTTTTTCTGCAATCAGGGGGAAATCAACCCTACCACTCCCCAAACCTTCAAAAAACTGGATGACTCCAATTATGAGCTGTCCATGCAATTCAATGACACCACGGACGGCCTTTACCCCAACAATCTGCCGGACGCAGGCAAGGGGAAACCGCTGACCAGCCTTTCCGGCATTCTGCGCGCCGGCAGGGAAGGCATCATCATCACGGCGGACGACCGCCCCTTCCCTGGGGAATCCCAGGCAACAACCGCCGGAACGGAACCCGCCCCGGAATCTTCCGCTTCCATCCCCACTCCTCCGCTGATGGGCCTGGGGGAAATCATGTTCTTCATGTTCATCGGCGGCATCATCCTCAATGTCATGCCGTGCGTCTTCCCGGTAATCGGCCTCAAAATTATGGGATTCGTCCAGCTGGGGGGAGGGGAACGGAAAAAAGTGCTGGCCCATTCCCTTACTTTCGTAATGGGCATCCTGATTTCCTTCTGGATCATTACTGCCATTCTGATTGCGCTGAAAGCGAACATGTTTGACTGGAGCGCCCCAGCCGGCCCCGGCGTGTTCAGCGGAGACTTCTGGCTGGGCCGCGGCGCGGAGGGCGTTGTCAACTGGGCTTTCTGGTTTGAAAACCCCTGGGTGAATTTCTGCCTGCTGGGCCTGATGCTCGCCATGGGGCTGAGCATGTTCGGCGTCTTTGAAATAGGCGTCAAGGCCACGACCATGGGCAACGACCTCCAGCACCGGAAAGGTTATGCCGGATCCTTCTGGTCCGGTGCCCTGGCTACGGTCATCTCCACCCCGTGCAGCGCTCCGTTCCTGGGCCAGGCTATCGGCGCGGCCATGCTCCAGCCGCCGCTGGGCATCGTGCTCTGCCTGACCATGATGGGGCTTGGAATGTCCCTTCCCTACATCATTCTGGGCGCCTTTCCCGTCCTGACCAGATACCTGCCCAAACCCGGCGCATGGATGGAATCCTTCAAACAGGCCATGTCCTTCCTGATGTTCGGCACCGCCGCCTACTTCCTCTGGATTTACATAGCCTTCTTTGATGCTGAAAACCATCCTCAGGACATCCTGTTCCTCTTCTTCGGGCTGGTGCTGTTTTCCATGGCCTTTTGGGTATACGGCAGATGGTGCCCCATATACCGCAGCAGAAAGTCCCGCATCACGGGAGGCATCTTCTCCGTAATCTTCCTGCTGGCCGGCCTGTATTACATGCTTCCGCCGGAAGGAGCAGCCTGGTTCGGCCGCGGTTCCGCTCCCGGGGCGGCGGAGTCCTCCGCTGCCGCAGCACCCTTCCTCCAGGAGGAAGGAAATATCTGGATACCCTGGAGCCCGGAAGCCATGCAGGCCGCCCTGGACGGAGGGAAACCCGTTTATGTGGACTTCACGGCCCGCTGGTGCTCCACCTGCCAGGTCAACAAGGCCTCCTATACGGATGAAGTGCTGGCCGCTTTCAAAAAATATGGCATCGTCATGATGAAGGCGGACAAGACCCGCACGAACCCCGCCATTGACCAGGAACTGAAAAACCTGGGGCGCACGGCCGTTCCCGTCAATGCCCTGTATCTTCCCGGCAGAAAACCCGTCGTCACCAGGGAACTCCTGTCCCCGGCCTACCTGCTGGAATTCCTGGAAAAGGAAATGGAACGCTAGGACGTCTTGTCATGCGGGCGGCAATCCGCCGCCCTCCCCCCCAGGCCATGCCGGGCAGCAGGAAACGGGGAAAGCTTACCCTTCCCCGTTCAACAGCGGCAGCAACGCGTCCGCCCATGCCTGATAACCCTTCTCCGTTAAATGGACATGATCCCTGAACATGCCCTCCCTGAACGTCCCGTCCGGCTTCAGCAGGCTCTCGTTAATGGATAAAATGGTGGTCCTCGGAAGCTCAAGCCTGCGCAGCAAACGGTTAATCTCCTCCTGCCTCCTGCGCAACGGGCTGCCGGGATCGGGGCCGTAGGGAGTCACCTCCATCAGGATCAAACGGGTCTCCGGAAATTTCTTCAGCAGGCGTACGGCTATCTCCCGGATGCCCTTCACCGTCTGCGCCGCGGCTTGCCTCCCCTTCCAGCGGCCGATATTATTCGTCCCGGCCAGTAAAATGCAATAGCGGGGGGAAGTCTTGACCGCCAGTTTCGTATCCTCCATGCGCCACAGCATGCTGTCCGTCCTGTCCCCGCTCACTCCGAAGTTGACCGCCTTCATCGGCACGAACAGCCTCTTCCACAGCGCGGCTCCTTCCCGTTCCCAGCATTCCGTAATGGAATCCCCCACGAACAGAATGCCGCATTCCTTCCCCAGCAAATTTTCCCGAACCGCCCTGTAACGGGCCGGAACCCACGGCTGGGTATTCAGTTTGGGAACATCGGGCGGATCCGGAACCTCATCAGCAGGAGCCGCATACACGGCTGAAGAAGCAAAGGAGAGCAATAAAAAAACGGCAGAGAAAACAGAAGCATTCATCTTTTTCCGAATACGTGGCCCGGAAAAGCATTCTTTCCCCTGCCGGGAAAATCATGTTCTCAACGCCTTGCCCAATACCTCCAAAGGCTGGCCGGACAAATTCAATTCCTTTACCAGAAAACGGACAATCAGCAGGCTTGCCAGCGCATCATACAAAGCGTCATGCCAGCGGCGCGCAGGAAGAAACGCCTCCACGGAACAGGTCAACCCCAGGGCGCCGCACAAAGAAGACAGGGAATAATCCGCCAGACCGGGAACGCACATCCGGCCCAAAGCCAGCGTATCCAGCCACGGACCGAAGCCGTGGCCCGGAAACCGCCGCAGGAACTTCCGTTCCGTGGCCGGATTATGCCCCACCACCACGGCCTGCCCCAGCCGGGAACGTATCTCCGGCCACAGGGAAGGAAAAGACGGGGCATCCGCCAGCATCTCCGTAGTAATGCCGTGCACCTGGGAGGCGGACCATAAAACCGGCTTCTCCACCGCAATATAGGAAGTCCACAGCTCAGGTTCGTCCTCCAGGCGGGAACATGCGGCTATGCCTATCTGTACGGGCTGGTCCGTCTCCCCCCGGGCCGCGCCGGCGGATTCAAAATCAATGGCGGCGAAACGCAGGCCGCCGATTGTATCCGAAAGCGGAGGCATATCAGAACAACTCCAGCTGAGCATATTCCCCGACAGGCATATCGTCGTCCATGTCCGTATTCTTGGCTCTCGGTTCCGCCAGCCGGGAGCGCCCCTTTTTCCTGGGGCGCGTGGAATTCATCTCCAGATGGGACAGGATGGCCTTGGCGCGGTCCACAATGACGGCAGGCATGCCGGCCAGTCGGGCCACCTGAATGCCGTAGGACTTGTCCGCCGCTCCCGGCACAATCTTGCGCAAAAACACAATTTCCTCCTTCCACTCCCGCACGGCCACATTGTAATTCTGCACGCCCTGCCTGGAATTGGCCAAATCCGTCAGCTCATGATAATGCGTGGCGAACAGGGTGCGGGACTTCAGCTCGTCATGCAGGTATTCCGCCACGGCCCAGGCGATGGAAAGACCGTCAAAGGTGGCCGTGCCCCGCCCGATTTCATCCAGAATAATCAGGGAGCGCTCCGTGGCGTTATTCAGAATCAGGGAGGTTTCGCTCATCTCCACCATAAAGGTGGACTGGCCGCGCGCCAGGTCGTCGCTGGCTCCCACGCGGCAGAAAATGCGGTCAACCAAACCGATGTGGGCGGACTCCGCCGGCACATACGCTCCAATCTGGGCCATCAGCGTAATCAGGGCCACCTGGCGGATATAGGTGCTCTTGCCCGCCATATTGGGCCCGGTCAGCAGAATAAGCCGGTTCTCCTCCGGTTCCAGAAAGGCGTCATTGGGAACGAACACATCGCCGGAAACATTCTGCTCAATGACAGGATGGCGGCCATTGACAATGCGCAGGGTCATGGAATTGTCCAGAACGGGGCGGCAGTACCGGTACTGCTGCGCTCCCTCCGCCAGCCCCAGCAGCACGTCCAGGTCCGCCATGGCGTCCGCCGTAATCTGGATATCGTCAATGTGGCGTCCCACTTCCCCGCGCAACAGGAGGAACTGCTCATACTCCACCTGGCGGGAACGCTCGTCCGCCCCCAGGATGGTATTCTCCATCTGCTTGAGTTCCGGGGTAATAAAGCGTTCCGCGTTCACCAGCGTCTGCTTGCGCTGATAATCCGGGGGCACTTTATCGTAATGGCTCTTCGTTACTTCAATGTAATAGCCGAAGACGTTATTGAAGCGGATTTTCAGGGAATCAATGCCCGTTCGCTTGCGCTCCTTCTCCTGCAGCCGGGCCAGCCACTCCTTCCCGTCGCGGGAAGCCAGACGCAATTCATCCAGGCCGGCGTGGTACCCTTCCCTGATGATGCCACCCTCCTTGATGGTCACGGGCGGTTCCTCCACCAGGGCGCGCTGGAGCAAATCCACCAGCTCATCAAAGCAGCCCATGCGGGAACGGATGCTCTCCAGCATCTCCCCGCCGCCGGGCAGGGATTCCAGATCATCCCTGAGCGCGGGAATGCGCGCCAGGGAGGAAGCCAGCGCCTGGAGGTCGCGGGCATTCCCCGCGCCCTGGGAAATGCGGCCCGTCAGCCGCTCCATGTCCCGCACATTCTTCAGGCTCTCCCTCAGCTTGCTCATCAGGTAGGGCTCCTGAAGCAGAACGGCGATCACCTCCTGCCTCGCCAGAAGCTTTTCCAGATCACACAGGGGGTGGAGCAGCCAGTCCCGGAGTTTGCGCGCGCCCATGGGGGTGCTTGTCCTGTCCAGGGTCCCCAGCAGGGAAAGCTTCACGCCGCCGCGGGAATCCACCAGGTCCAGATTCCTCTGGCTGGCCTGGTCAATCAGCACGGCGTTCTCCGTGGCGCGCACAGAAATGCGGCGCAAGTGGTCCGTAGGGCGGCGGAGCTGGTAGCCCAGATAATGGAGCACCGCGCCGGACGCTCCCAGGGCGGCGGTCATCTCCCCGCAGCCGAAACCGTCCAGGGAATGCACCCGGAAATGGCTCAGCAAATTGGGAATGGCCGTGGAAGGCAGAAAAGTATATCCGTCGTAATAAAGCGTGGGATGGGTTCCGGGGAAACAGTCCGTCTGCTCGTCGCTGACCAGGAGTTCGGAGGGATTGATGCGGGACAGCTCGTCCAGAAGCAAATCCATGTGTTCGAACTGGGCCACGGAAAATTCCCCCGTGGTGTGGTCCACGCATGCCAGGCCGAAGCGCTTCTTGTCCTTGTACAACGCCACAATGTAATTATGGCGGGAGGAATCCAGCAAATTCATGTCCGCCAGGGTTCCGGCGGAAATCACGCGGGTCAGTTCCCGCTCCACCAGCTTGCCCGGCTGCGGAATGGTGGTCTGCTCCGCAATAGCCACCCGCTTACCTCCCTTCACCAGCCGTCCGATATACCCTTCCGCGCTGTGGTGGGGCACCCCGCACATCGGAATGCCGTGGCGTTTGGTCAGCGTCAGGCCCAGAATGGCGGAGGCTTCCTTGGCGTCCTCAAAAAACATTTCGTAAAAATCCCCCAGCCGGAAAAACAGCAGCACGTCTTCCGGCAGGCCCTTCTTCATGCGAAGGTACTGATCCATCATCGGGGTTGAGGCAGGTCCGGAATTACTCATAAATAACGATGAGAGAGTAATCCGACTGCGGCTTCAAGGCAAGGTTGGAATCCGGTCAAGACAGGATGAGAATATCCTGCAAACACCTGTTTCTTGAAACAGGATTAGTTCCCTCCCCAGCTACTCCGCTTTACTGCCCCTCTTCAGCAAATGCCTGCGAAGCGTCGCCCTCTGAATCCCCAGCAGTTCAGCGGCGCGGCTGATGCTGCCACATTGCTGATAAACTCTCTCGCAATGCCAGGCCGCCACCTCATCCAGCCGGACAGGCATCACTCCGGGAATATCCTCACCCCCCGTTTTTTCTTCTGTTCCGCGATTCTCCAAATACCGGCTCAGCACATCCCGCCAGTTTCCATGCCCCATGACGTCGGCATATTTCAAAAAATTGGACAACTCCCTCACGTTTCCCGGCCAGGAATAAGTCATTAACACTTCATCCGCGCCATCAGGCAAAGGGACACCCTTTCTCCCTCTCCACAAAGCATCCGCTATTTCCGCAACATCCTCCATCATCTCCCTGAGAGGAACGGTCGTAATCGTAAATTCCTGAAGGCGAAACAGCAAATCTTCACGGAATGTCCCTTCCTTCGCCATTTTCCAGAGATTTTTATTGGTGGCAGTAATCAAGCGCACATTTACCTCTACCTCGCTGGTTCCGCCCAGAGGCAGCAGGCGCTTCTCTTCAAGAATGCGCAGCAGAACACCTTGAGACTCTAAAGGCAAATCCCCGATTTCATCAAGAAACAGGGTACCGCCGCAGGCCAGCTCAAAAACCCCCTTCTTATCTCCGGAAGCTCCCGTAAAAGCCCCCTTGCGATACCCCAGAAAAGTTGCCTCCAGCAACCCGGGATTGGACGAAGCGCAATTAAAAGAAAGGAAAGTCTGATTCCAACGAGGCGAATTAAGATGCAGGTGCACAGCCACACTCTCCTTGCCCGTCCCGGATTCGCCAAGAATCATGACGCGTACGTCATCCACGGGAGCGGCCTTGACAATCATCTCTTTTAATCGTTGAACAGCTCCGCTCCTTCCCTTGATCTCCCGGTGTCCATACAACCGGAACAAATCCATATAACGGCGCATGGCAGCAGACTCGCCTCCCGTTCTCCAGCTCAGCAAATCGTTTAAATACTGGGCCAGGACTTTCCTGCCATGATCATCACCCGACCGCATTACCCGGTTGACAAATCCGGCTATTTGGGCCAATTCCAACATCCGGCCATAATCCGGATCTTCCTGACGCCCGGCTTTCGCCAGGTATTTCGCCAACTCCTCCTGTTTTCCCCAAGGGGCGCACAAGCGATACGCCATCTCCGTAAAGTAAAGGTCGCAGTCGCCTATTCTCTCCTCCAGCAATCCGGACAAACAGGCCTTTTCCTGTTCCCCCATTTCCTGATTGCTCAACCATACCACACGCACTCCCGACCTTCTCAGCGACTCGATTTTTTCCGCCAGCAATCGGCTGTTCCTGCCCAGACCAATTCCTACCAGATAAATGACTCCGGGCCGCTTCTCCTGAAGCAGAACTCCCGCCAACACTCCCGCCAGCCCGCTCATGGAAGAAAACCTCAACTCCGTCCCCCTTCCTTCCTCCTTCTCTTTCAGCGCCACAATCGCGCCTCCAAGCAGGCAATCCGCATATCCGTATCCAACAATAATCAATGATTGTTCCCTGCTCATGACATCTTCTTCCTAAAACCGTTCCTGTCTGAATCCGCATCCCGGTGCATGCCGGCCGCTTTCTCAGACACCCGGAGCTTCCTGCAAACAACATCATACGGACACCCCGGAGAGATAAAGCCCTTTTCCTGTCCCTCTCCCCGTAAAAAACGGCAATTCCAGAGGATAGAGAACGCCGCGGCACAACAGCACGTTTCCATATCAAAAGCGGCTATCTTCATCTTTATTCCCATTTTCAGATCTTCAGCAAATAACGTGCCATATGAAAACGGTTCCGTTTCCGCACCAATAAAGGAACAAAAACGGGACACGCCGGTCAATATAAAACCACCGTCTGGTCAAAAATAATCCTTCCCTTTTAAGCCAGCCCCCTTCCGGGAATATAACGGCAGCCTTCTTTGGGCTGGCACACTTTTTGCTAAAAAGAAAACGATGCGCTTTCCCTGCCCAATAAAACGGCTCTCATCGCCTCGTTCCTTTCCACCCTCCGTTCCTGTCCAGCAAAGGATGAAGCCTGCGAGCAATTTCACAGGGATCAGCATCCAGCAAATGGCAAATCAACACCACCTCCGTAAAAGTAAGATAGCGTTCCCCGGCCTCATATTTGGAAACAAACGTCCTGGTATTATCCAGCATCAGAGACAGCTGGAGCTGGGAATATCCCTTCTCAAGGCGCTTTTTTCTCAAAAACGCTCTCAGAGATTCTTCCTGAACGCTGTTGCGATCTCTTTGCATGATAATATTCTAGCTGATTTTCACAAAATCCCCCAAATCAGGGGAATAATTCAACATACCGCTCAAAACACGCCGATTGATGAAAAACAATAACTCGCAGCAACTCCTTCGGGAAAACTCAGGGAGGAAAAAACGCCTCCCGGAGGAACAAGCCTGGAAGTCCCTTTCCGAGCATCTGAAAAATTCCATCATTGCCTCGGCCAGGGCTTTATCCGCGGAACTGGACGCGGAAAACCACCCGGGAACGATTGCCATTGATGCAACCAAACGCCTTGTTCTTCTCCCCTTCCGGGAAACGCCGGAACCGGGGATAGAAGAACATTTTGATCAAGCCTGTACGCTGGATAAACCGGAAAAAACGGGAATCAAACGTAACCGGCGCTATATTGTCGATTGGCACAAGCTGTTTTTCCCCTGCAAAAAAGTCAGTCCGCTTCGTAAAAAAATTTTTCGTGAACTTTTCACCGCCTCCGGGGAAGAACTATCCTCCCGGAACATCTTTCTCACGACAGGAAAAGGCGGGGAACATCAATTCATGGACTATGGAGAAATTGCCGTGGAGTTCTTTATCTTTGACCACAGCAGGGAAAACTCATCCATTCGGTATTTATCCGTCCTGGAACGGTGCGGAGCCAACTTGCACGGCAGATACCATCATGGCCTGACTCTCCTGGCCTTCGCCGCCATGTCCAAAAAATGGGGAGCCGTCCGTTACATGCTCCGGGCCGGCGTCAGGGGAGATATCCCCGGCGCCCCTTTTGATAAGGGCGACGCGTTATCCATGTACAGGGCCTCATTCCTGCACATCCTGGCTGAGGGCGACTGCCCGGGCAGACTGGCCCGGGAATTCATGGGAATGCTGATGAGCAAACACCCGGATACCAACCTGGACGTTCAACATCCCGATACGGGAGCTTCTCCGCTGATGGAAGCCTGTCAATCCGGGAATTTAGTCATGGCCCGGGAACTCATCAGACATGGAGCCGACGTTAACCTTCCGGACAAAAATGGGCAAACTCCGTTAATGTGCTGTTGCGGGGAACCGGCCACATTCCATGCCTCCCTGATCCAGGCGGGCGCGAATCCCTGGCAGCGTGACAAACAGGGCCGCTCCGCCATTGTTCATGAACTGGTTGACGCTCCACATCCTTACTCGGGACTCTTCGCCATGTTATCCCGCCATCCCGTTATCCCGGAGGAGCAGCAACTCATCACCTTGTTCGCCGCCATGCACGCCGGATGGGATTGTCTGGGCATCCTCGCCGCAGCGGGCCTGCGCCTGGATATGCAGGCGCGCTATCATGGAAGAACGCTGCTTCACGAACTGGCGAGATGCTCCTCCCTCTGGATCTTGATCTCCCTTGATAGCGAACAATTCCTGATGAACTTCTTTCAACCGGAGGTCATGGACGAAAGGGGAAATACTCCTTTTCTGGAAGCCTGCCGCTATGGAAACTTTTATGCCGCGGAAAGGCTTCTCAGGCTGGGAGCGGATCCGCTTGCCTGTAACCGGGCTGGCCTCAATGCCTGGGATGTGCTGGCGGAAGCGCTGGCCGGAATCAAACAACAAAAAAGAAAAAAGCTGTGCTCCTCTCGTTTTTCGGATCTTCCGCAGGAATATGGGCTGCAGGAACCGGAAGAAGTCCCCCAGGATGATGACGGCTTGTATGAACTGGCCCGGCTCCTCCACGCACACTCCATCCCGGCGCGCCACCCGGAAAAGACCATCGCCCATATCCTGACGGCCGCGGAAAGACATACGCTGGAAAACTTCCCCTTCCGCACCCTCACCTATCTATGGTTGGAGGCGGGCTTCCCCATGGAAAAACCGGAATTGCAGCAGGACTTCAGTTCTTTAATTCTCCGGCAGCACGTTATGTATGCAACTCTTAGAAAATATTCACTTCTCAAGGACGAGGCCGGCCTCCGGGAACGCGGCGAGCGAATGGCCTCCATCCTCTCCTCCTATCGCCATGCGGGAGGCAAACTCCTGTTCCCGGAAACAATGGAAAGGAAAATGCATCTTTGGAAAGAAATAAGCATGACGGCACAGCCCCCTCTGGAGGTAAGGATCTATCCGCAGCGTGACCAAGAAAGGCTGGACAGGCTTTAATTTCTACAATCAGCAATCAACCAAAATAGGGGACTTTCTCATTGACATGATCCTTCTAAAATTTTAAAAAATAATATATTCCAACAAACTATAAAGCCATGCCAATCTCTGACAATGAAGAACAAAAAAATAATTTTGTAGGTATTTTTGACTTAGATTTTGAAATCCCCCCGGTTCAACGGGGACTTGTATGGTCCCCCTCCCAAGTCATTGAATTATGGGACTCCATCAGCAAAGGCTATCCCATAGGTTCATTTATCACTTATCAAGATAAAAATAAGAAAACGCAGCTTCTGGATGGCCAGCAGCGTTACAATGCCATCCGCATGGGAACAAAGTCCGATGCGGAGGATGGCATGGTCTGGGTTAAAGAAGAGGAAGGTATCCCCCATTTTATGGTTTGCACTTCCTGCCATCCCTGGGGATTTAAGGAGGGAGAGCAAAACGCCCCGTTGTCTCCCGGAGAACAAAACGAAGCCAACAAAACATTTCTAGGGGATCCTGAACCAAAGGAACTCGAGGATCTTTTCACCAAAGCCATGCTGAAGGAAGGATACCCATGGGAGGGGAAAGTGGAAGGAAAAGTGAAAAGAACCTATGTCCCCCTGCCATTGCTCTTGGAATATTATAACCAAAAGGAGATAGATGAGAAAGGTGCAACGGAATGGCTGAAACAAAATACACAACAGCCTTACGAAGGTTTAGTCGGGTTATTGAAAAAAATGAAAGACAGTGAATGGTTTAAGACCATTATTAAAACAACGGTTCCAATAATAATCTGGAATCCCCACAAAGCAGCTACTGGTGAAGCAGCTGCTGGTGATATAGAAGAACTGTTTCAACGCATCAACAAAGGAGGGACCCCATTAGCTAACATCGACCAGCAATATTCAGCTTTATGCGTTTATAGCGGAATCGATGTAAAAGAAAGCAACAACGATCTGGCCGAAAATTTCCTCCCGCCGGAACGGCTTGCTGTCCTGGCAGCCGGATTGATAGAAACAGAAAAGGAAGGGAGATGGACTCCAGCCGTTGACCTCGACAAGATTAGGAAGTGGTTTTCGAACGGGGCTTCAAATGCTGAGGAATTTAAGGAGTTATACACCAAGGACGGTAAATTAGAAAAAATAACGAAGCTATTGAAGAATGTTTGTCAACAAGTTCCTTCTCCTGTGTATCTTTCCCGGCGGGACGACTGGCTGTTCACCATGTTTTGGACAATCAACAATTTCCCCGAAGCATTCGAGCTGGGCCCAGAGAAGGAAAATAAACAATATTTCCCTCTTTTCTGCATGCTTCCCCATATAATGGTTGGAGCAAACTGTTCCGCCGCATTCGCAACGTTCTCCAAGACTTTCTATGAAGGCATCAAAGATATAGATAAAGAGGGCGTTCCTTCATTACTCAATCTCATGGCGATAGGATGCGCCACCGCTTCTTTGTATCCCAAATGCAGCATGTTTCCTTACCCGACCAAAGAAGGGGGGCTTGATGAAGCACAATTGGAATACAGAGGCTCAGATACTCCCTATCATAGATATTGGCAACGCATATTCACCAAATACAGAGGGACATCGCCCAATCCTCTTCTCTACTTCTACCAGAAAAAATACATGGATCTTTTATTAAAGGGAAGCAGATTCAATCCCGGCATGAGAGCTCACTGGGAATCTCCCTACAACCGTCCCTGGGATATGGATCATATCATCCCAAGCTCATGGTGGAGTAATGAAGACTGGCAAAACCGTGATTACATCGGAAATATCCAGATTCTGGATTTCCGGATAAACAGAAGCAAAAGCAATGATTGTGTTCTGCCAAAAGGCGTCAAAGAAGCTCCATTCAATTTTTTGGAACGCTGTTTTCTTATATCATCGGAAGAATCGGGAGAATTAGACAACTTCTCTCAAAATTCTGATCAAAAGGAGGAATGGAAACAGTACACTCATAAACGTATAAATAAAATCATCTCCTCTCTTATCAAAGACCTGCATCTTGCGGACTTGATCCAGGAAATCAATAATCTTTATGATCCTGAGAATCCAAAAAACAAGGCTTTAGAACGCGCAATAGACCGCTACAAAAAGCTGGCTGACATCCAGAAAAAACTGGGGAAGGAAGCCCGCTGGGGAGTTATGGAATATCGCTGGAAACAACAAAATAAAAACGTTGAACCAATCCGGATTGTTCCTCCTGTAGAAGAAGAGAAAGAGCCTGATTTTTACCACTCTCTCAATGAGATATGTTATGTGGGCTTACCTTCCTCAGAAGGGAATTTACCTCTCTATTCCTGTATTTCCATTCGGATAGACGGAGAGACTCAAATAGGTCAACACCGGGATTTGAGAGTTTCCCTAGAAACATGGAATGAAAAAAAACCTCATTTCAATGATTGGTGGCATAAGGAACCGGGAACAGAAAATGATCAAGAGCAAATAGTGAAAAAAATCAAAAAAGAAAGCTCTTCATCATAGTCGAATTTCATTGTTCTGCCCGCCCCGGTCAACAAGTTGCCGGGGCGGGCATTTTTTATCCATTTCGGAAACATATCTTTTGCCTTTCAGTGGCCGGGCTCCCTTCATTTCCAATACTTCCGCGCTTTCCGGAAAAGTTGGCACGGGATTTGCTTATAGAAAAATATCGTTCAAAATAACAGAACCCATATCCCGGCAAGTCCATATCCCCTAAAATAGGGGATATTAATCTTGACGCGGAAGAACTGCAAAACTATATAACCTCCATATCAACTTTTACGTTTCCCAATGTTCATCAGATTTTACCGGCGTATTCCCCTTATTCCCGGAATCCTCTGGCTCAACATTTCCAAGGGAGGATTCTCTCTGACCACAGGAACAACCGGACGCAAAATAACCGCAAACAAACATGGGATCAGACTTCATCTGGGCTGGCCCGGAACGGGACTGGGCATCGGGCATTTCATCTCCTATGACGCCGTCCAGAAATTGATCACGTCATTCAAAAACAAATAAACAACACCATCACCACCGCAACTATGGCAAACAAACAAGAAACAGACTGGATAGCCAGAATTATCAGCGCCATTATTTTTGCTATTGCAGTTTACCTCATTTTCCGGCCTATTTGTTATCTGTTCAAATCCTGGAAAATCCAAAAAGGAAATAAAACAATCATCCAAAACCTTCACCATAACCTGGGAGACTTCTGGTTAACCGAACAGGAAAAACAACAATTCCTTTTTCACACGGCCCAATGTGATCTGGCCGATAAAAAGATTAAAGAATTTTCCAGCTATCCTCTGCTTGTCCGTAAGGACGGTCAATACGACGAACGAAATCGAGACGGCAAAGAAGCCAACTACTACGCTGAACAAAAGGATAAATCTGAAAAGATAATCAAACAGCTTTCCCGCTCCCCTCTGAAAAAATGGAATCAATTCAATGATTCCCTGAAGGAGGAATACAGTTTGCGTACGGCCAATCTCCTCCTGTGGGCTTATATTCCGTTTCTCCTCGTCATCCGGCAATCAGATGATGGAGCAGCAATCTTTATTCTATCCATGATCTTTCTGGGATTGCTGCAGCTGATCGTTTACAAGCTCACCCTCTCGCTCGTCAAAAATCCGGCCTTTCCATTTACTCCAAAACCCGGACAAGTCACGCTGGATAACCTGAACGAACATACCCGCGGGGAAAAAAACGCTCCCGCTCCATTTCCGGTTCAACCTCCCGCCGAACATCTCGAATTGCGCGGAGGGTACATCTTCGGCAGCCTGGCCCTCATCATCTCTCTTCCCCTCGTCTTCATGTTCAGCCATCAATCCCCCGGCTCCCCTCAACAGATAAGCGCCCTGCAAAACAAACAAACCAATTTAGAAGAAGGAATACGGAACGACTTTCAAAAACTGGAAAAAATGCAAAAAGCAATCATCCGGAAAAAAGAATATCTTCTGACTTCTCCCTCCCTGCAGCCTGCGTCAAACACGAATATTTCCGCTTTTTAACATGCCGAAAATGAAAACAGCCAAACATATCAAATGGATCTTCTGGGGCCTGTTTTTCCTGTCCCTGGGGATTGCCTTAACCACAACCAAACGACACGCCCCCAAGCGACAGCATACTCTCTCCGGGAAATATGAGAAGCTGGTAAAAGAACGCAGTCATATCCGATATTTCATAATGATGTCCGGTGCCATCAATTCCGAATTGGACAACCTGATCACAAGAGGGAAAAGATGCACCGGGCGCCATCTTGACGAATATATTCAAAAAAACTGCATCACTCCCATTTCCTGGAAAAATCCCTCTTTCCCGCAATTCCGCAGCCTCGATGATTTTCTAAAAAGCGCCGACGAGCTGCTTCAATCAGACTAGTTCTCTTACATCCGAAACTCCTGCCTGCGGATTCCAGTGGAAACCACATTTTAATCACTTCCAGCATCTTTTTCGCTACTGCTTACTAAAATCATTGAGGATGCCGTTTTTATTCGTCAACAACGGTATTGAAACGGCATCTATCAAGGATTGGCTGTTCCGTAATGATTGAAAAGGAAGGCTCAAAACAGTTTATTCTTCTAATCAAAATAAATAAAACATTCACCAAATATAAAAACCTAAATTGTTTAATTTATTCTTGTTTTGTTGATCTTATTTTTTATCGAAGAAATTTTCTAAATACCAATAGCCAGAATATTCTAAAAAATCTTACGGCAATATTACTTGACAATCACGCCCTATACTTATTTTTATTCACAATTGATTTTTTCATATGAAAAATACATTATATCTATTACTAATTTTATCAACAGGAAGCGATACATCCATGGCTGTCACGACTTCTCCAGATTGGACTGTTTCTGAAGGAATTTTTGATAGAACAATAACATACACATCAAAAAAATTGTACGGAAAGTACTCTGTTGATTTAGGAGAAGCAACTATCAAAAATGGGGACTCATTTACCCTATATGTAAGTATGAAAGCCTGTTCTTGGTCAAAAGAAATGGGAACTCCTATCGCCAGTACTGATAATTTCAACGTTTATTTTGGATCATTTTCATATAAAACGGTAAAACTGACAGCTAACAATACTGTTTACGAGATGTCAGGACTTTCTTATAAATATAGCACTTCTCAGGTCGATAGTCGAAACCCAGTAACTCTTTCATTTATATTTCAGTATATAAATGAAAAAGATTCTTTAGTTGGAAAAGATTATTTCATCTTCTCTGCAGGAAAAGATAGTGATGTTAAATTCGATACATTTACAGAATATAATATAAAAACTGATTTCAACTTCACATCACTAACCAGTGAATATTTCAGTATGCCTCCTGCTCAAAATCAAGAAACCATTATTTCCATAACAAAATCTAGTCAGATTCCCGAACCTTCAACAACCGCTTTTTCTCTTCTCGCAATAGTTGGATTTATTTTCTATCGTTATAGATAAAATCGGAACTATATCCTTTAGCCTTGTCCCCCTGCTTCGTAGGGGAATAAAAAAGCTCCTTCCAAAGAAGGAGCTTTTTTGTTAGATATTCAAAGAGAATTTGAATCTATTTTAGTTAATAAAAAACAGAATTATTTACTTTAGCATTATTGCTATATATAAAACAAATCTTAATTGATTCTACAAAATTGTTCACAAAATTTTTAATAAAAACAACCAACAATCTGTATATGAAATTATACTCCAAATAGATACAGGGCCGCATCCGGAAAATTCCGGCGCGGCCCCAAATTTCAGGCATGGAAAGACGGGTCAATATTCCACCACGGGAGCATCCTTCCACAGAGTGTCCATGCCGTAGAATTCGCGCGTTTCCTGCCCCATGATGTGGACCATCACGTCAATGTAGTCCACTACGGACCACAATGCCACAGGCGTATCTTCCACATAGGTGGGGAGGGCTCCCGCCTTTTCCCGGACGGCTTCTTCCAGCTCCCGGATGACGGCGCGCAGATGGGGAACGGACAACCCCGTGCACACTACCATGAAATCCGTCAGGGAAGACATGCCCCGCAAGTCGTACACCCGCACATTTTCAGCCTTGGCGTCATCCGCGGCGCGGGCGCACATCCTGGCCAGTTCCATCGCATCGTTGGCTACCATATTCGATTCGTTTCTATTGAATTATTTCTTTTCTCCGCCATCCTTGCCGGATTCATCAGCAGGAGTGCAGGAGGAAGGATCACGCTCCGCCTGTTCCAGCTTCTCTTCCTCCTTCCGTTCTTCAGCGCCGTCCCCGCAGGGCTCTTCAGCTTCGTCCTTCGCGGAATGGCCGGAATTATCCTTCCCGGGCTGTCCCTCCACTTCGGAAGGCATGGGGGGCGGAGTCACCCTGGCGGGAGGGTTCTTCATTTCCCCGTATTCCAGAATATCCATGACCTGGGAACCTTCCAGCGTTTCAAACTCCATCAGGGCTTCCGTCAGGATATCCAGCTTGTCCCGGTTTTCCGTCAGGATGGCCATGGCGCGTTCATAAGCGCTGTCCACCAGGAAGCGGACTTCCGAGTCAATCAGCTCCGCCGTGGATTCGGAATAATTGCGGGAACGCGTCCCCAGGTCGCGGGCAATATAAACTTCTCCCTGGTGTTCGCCGTATTCAATCAACCCCAGTTTTTCGCTCATGCCGAATTCGCACACCATGCGCCGGGCCAGGTTGGTGGCGCTCTTGATGTCTCCGGTAGCGCCGCTGGTCACATCGCCAAAAACGATTTGTTCGGCGCAGCGCCCGCCCATCGCCACGACGAGCTGGTCCAGCATTTCGGACCGGAGCTGGTGCATCTTGTCGTCGGAAGGAAGCCACATGGTCATGCCGAGGGCCCCGCCGCGGGGAACAATGGTCACCCGGTGCAGCGGCTCGCTGTGCGGCGTTTTCAACAGGCAGATGGCATGCCCCGCCTCATGCACGGCGGTAATGCGGCGCCCCCGTTCGTTAATCGCCAGGCTGCGGCGTTCACGCCCCCAGCTGACCTTGTCGCGGGCTTCTTCCAATTCGGCCTCCGTAATCTCCTTCAGCCCCTTGCGGGCGGCCAGCAGGGCGGCTTCATTGACCAGGTTGGCCAGCTGAGCGCCGGAAAAGCCGGACGTGCCGCGGGCAATCCGCTCAAAGCTGACTCCGGGCGCCATCTTCACTTTTCTGGCATGCACCTGCAGGATCTGTTCGCGCCCCCGGACGTCCGGCAGGTTCACCACCACCTGCCGGTCGAAGCGGCCGGGACGCAGCAGGGCCGGGTCCAGAATATCCGCACGGTTGGTGGCGGCGATGACGATTACATTGGAGTTGTTTTCAAAACCGTCCATTTCCACCAGCAGGGCGTTCAGCGTCTGTTCCCGTTCGTCATTGCCGCCGCCCATGCCGTAGCCGCGCTGGCGGCCCACGGCGTCAATTTCATCAATGAAAATCAGGCTGGGAGCCGTCCTTTTGGCCTGTTCAAACATATCGCGGACGCGGCTCGCGCCCACCCCCACGAACATTTCCACAAAGTCCGAACCGCTGATGGAATAAAAGGAAGCGTTGGATTCCCCGGCAATGGCCCGCGCCAGCAGGGTCTTGCCCGTACCGGGAGCCCCGACCATCAGCACACCGCGGGGAATGGTGGCGCCCAGGTCGCGGAATTTTTCCGGATTGCGCAGAAATTCCACCAGTTCCCACACTTCCTCCTTGGCTTCGCTGATGCCGGCCACATCCTTGAACGTCACCTTGTTCTTGTCCGGGGAAATGAGGCGCGCCCGGCTTTTGCCAAAGCTCATGGCCCCCCGGGCCCCGCCGCTCTGCGCCCGGAACATGAAGAACAGAATCACCAGAATGAGCACGATGGGCAGCAGGTTCAGCAGGATGCCGCCCCAGGAGCCGGACTCACGCTTGAACTTCGTATCCGGCCCCAGCAGCTGCTTGACGCGGTCTCCCTGGAATTCCAGGGTAAAAGGCACTTCCACGCGTTCAAAACGCTGCTTGTCCACGGAAGCGTCTCCCGTGGCCGCAGGCCAGATGCGGGTGACAATCTGGCCGACCAGCACGTTCTGGTTGCCGTCTTCCGCCAGGACGATGCCGTCCTTTCCTCCGGCAATGCGGCCTTCCAGGGCCAGACGGTTAAATTCAGGCACGGAGAGCTTCTGCGCTCCCTCAGGAATGAGGGAAACATTCTTTCCCTCTTCCGTCCGGGACGGGCTCTCCACCACCCTGTAGCCGGAAAGCTCATTCAGCAAAGGCTTGTCGCGGTCCGGAAGGGACATGGAATAAGTAAGCGCAAAGGGAGCCATTTCCATCTTCGGCTGAATTTCCTTCCTGTACACCAGCGCGTGAATAACGCCTTCGGAACCGTTCTCGCTCAGCACCACTTCCACGGGAGCCTTGGGATCGTTCAGAACCACGCGCCCCGCCTTATACTGGGCTTCAAAGGATTCCAGATTTTCCTTGCGGGGCCCCAACCCGAAGGATTCAGGGGTGAAAAAGCCAAACGCAAGGACGCCTACAATGAGAAGAACCATGACCCACACGCCCCAGTTGGGGGATTCGGGCCTGCCGGAGCCGGGAAATTTGGGAGGACGGGAAGGACTGGGTGGCATTCTGTCAGACATAATGTGGTTAGCACACAGAAGTTAATGAATAGGGCGGCATGATACGCGAGTCCTTGTAAAATAAAACTTTTTTCCGAGACATGCCAGACAGCCGCCGCTGGGCGGGACCGCACCGTTCCGGGGCCGGGGCTCTTCCCGGCAATAAGGCCATAGCCGGAGCAGGCCTCATTCCCGCTTCCTTTTCCTGCGCCGTCCTTCGTGGTTCGCGCTTTCTCCGTTCATGCGCTGCCGGAGACGCCGCTTCCACTGGGGTACCCTTTCCTCCGCCGGGAGCGCATGGGAACCGGCCTCTTCCCGGCTTTTTTCCTGCCAGAGCCCCTCATCCCGTGCGTTCAGCCGCTCCCGCCTCCTCTGCGCCTGGATTTCCGCCAGTTTTTTGGCTCTCCGGATTTCCACCCGCTTGCTCACCTCCCCGTGGGCGGAGGTCACGCGCCAGGGGCCGATGCGGCGGGGATAAGTAATGGGCGCGCAAACCAGTTCCGCATCCAGAAAACGCATGGAGCCCACCAGCAGGTTCTTGACATTCGCCAGCAGGCCTCCGTCCGTCCAGACGCCGCCCATGCCCATTTCCAGCAGAAAGGCCAGATGGAGCGTCTCCGCTCCCGATGCCTGAATGGAAAAATCCCTCAGGGAAATGCCCTCCGCCGGTTTCTCGTCCGGGGCGGCCACGGAAGCGGCACGGAGGAGGAACATCGTATCCCGGACCTTGCGGCTCAGGGCGCAGACCAGTTCCCCCACCTTGGGCCGGGCGTCAAAACGGTAATCCTTCACTTCCACCAGCCACAGATCCCTGCGTTCCGGATGATACAGCAGAAAATCCATCTCCTTGCATCCCCCGCAGAAATTCTGTGCCTGCCGGGCATAATAATCCGAGCATTCAATGCGGCACACCACGTAGCCTTCATCGATCCAGAAACGGTGGACGCCCTCCACGTAATAAGCTTTTGACGGCTTATGACTCATAACTCAGCTTCAAATACCTGTCCGCCTGTTCGATTTCCGCTTCAAGAGACTCGATAGGCCCCACGTCCTCCAGGGACTCTCCCCAGGACACTCTTACCCCGGAACGTTCCCCCCGCGGCACGCTCATCCCGAAAAACTTTCTCTTCACCATGGCATTGCGGGGTTCGGAAAGCTGAATCATCAGTTCTCGCAGCAGGAACAGGCTGTGGGAGGACAAAATAACCTGCACCCCTGTCTTGGCAAGCCCCGTCAGGGTTTTCACCAGCACGGGCAGGTGGGAGGCGTTCAGATTCATTTCCGGTTCATCCCAGAACAGGACGGAACCTTTTTTCACGGCCCCGTTCCGGATCAGATAGCTCAGCGTTCCCAGCCTTTTGAATCCTTCCGCCACCAGGCTCATCTCTATCGGCTGCTGTCCGGGACGCTGCAAAAAGAACCGCCCGTCACGCTTCACCACCTTCCCCCCGATAATTTTTTCCAGCCTGGCAACCACGCGCCCGGCGTCCGTACTGATGGGCTCCGCTTCCGCCTCCACGTCCAGATAACGGCAGAGGTCCCAACTGCCGCCGTCCAGGAACTCAGGGAATCTGCTTCCCACCTGCACAAAGCTCGGATAAATGGTCAGAACCTCCCGCGCCGCCAGGAACACTACCGGCACGTTCAAAAAACGCCGGGGCATTTCCCGGATGCACAGCCCCTCCTCCTCTTGCCCCGCCTGGAAATCAAACACCAGGTTCCCCATGCCCTCCGGCACGCCGTCCCCCTCCATGGAGGCCTCCACGCGCGCATGGGCGTTCCCCCGGTTCCGGGCCGTCAGCCCGGCCAGCCCGCGGGAGGCAAATACCCGCATCAGGTCTTTCCTGAGCCGCTGTTCCTCCGCCCACTTCTCCGGCAGGGATTTTCTCCCCCCGTCAGCGCTCCACTTGGCCACGGTATAGCATAATTTCAGCAAATGGCTTTTGCCGGAATCATTGCCACCCACCACCACATTGATTCCCGGAACAAACTCAAAATGCTCTCTCCCGGGAAACACCGTCACGCCGCTCACCAGTAGGTCATGTATCATACCGTTCCCAATGTAGCACAGAAGAGCAGGCCGTAAATGACAAAAGCCGCCAGCTTCCGTCCACCGGGGGGCCTTCCGGAAAACACCGGAAATAACGGAGAAAACGCACATGGACGCCGTGCCGCCCCATCCCCCGCAGGTTCCGGACATACCCGGAAGGCGGCGCATTTTAGGCTTCCCATTGCCGGGAGCCTTATTAAAGTAATCCGTATGAGCGCACAATGGACCACCGCCAGGGAATACACGGACATCAAGTATGAAACAACGGACAACGGCAGCATCGCAAAAATCACGATTAACCGCCCCCACGTCCGCAATGCGTTCCGTCCCCTGACCGTGCATGAAATGCTCAACGCCCTGAACGCCGCCCATGAAGACCCCAAGGTGGGCGTGGTCATCCTGACCGGGGAAGGCCCGGACGCCTTCTGCTCCGGAGGCGACCAGAAAGTGCGCGGGGACGCCGGCTACATCGGTGAAGACGGAGTGCCGCGACTGAATATTCTGGATGTGCAGCGCACCATCCGCACGATGCCCAAGCCTGTCGTCGCCATGGTGGCCGGATACGCCATCGGAGGAGGACACGTCCTCCACGTCGTCTGCGACCTCACCATCGCCGCGGACAACGCCACATTCGGACAGACAGGGCCCAAAGTGGGCTCCTTTGACGGAGGCCTCGGCTCCTCCTACCTGGCGCGCATCGTAGGCCAGAAAAAAGCGAGGGAAATCTGGTACCTGTGCAGACAGTACGACGCCCGGCAAGCACTGGACATGGGCCTGGTCAACACCGTAGTGCCTCTGGAGGAGCTGGAGGAGGAAACGCTCTCCTGGTGCCGCCAGATGCTCCGCCACAGTCCCCTGGCCCTGCGCTGCCTGAAAGCATCCCTGAACGCTGACTGTGACGGGCAGATGGGTCTGCTGGACCTGGCCGGCAACGCAACCCTGCTTTACTATATGAGCGAAGAAGCGAAGGAAGGAAAAAACGCCTTCGTTGAAAAACGCGCTCCGGACTTTTCCAAATTCCCCAGACTTCCTTAACTTCCCCCCTTTCCGCACCATGGTCCCCAGCTCCGACAATGAAGGCGCTCCCCGGAACGGCACCGCCGGCAGGGATTCCCTGCGCGACCTGCCGGAACATGAAAACATCGTGGAACATTTCTACGATCAGGAAGATCAGGACTCCCGGGAAAAAACCGTCCGTGAAAAAACGCCCTTCTCCCTGATCGGCAATCTCATCTTCCTGCTGACCATAGCCATTCTGGCCGCTATTTCCTGGCTGGTTTACTCTTCCTGGTGCCCGCAGAAGACGGATGACCTGCCCGGCTTCCGCCAAAGGGAAAATGCTCCGGATATCCCCAGAATCCTCAAGCAGGCCATCAACAGGGACGCCTCCGTTTCATTCTCGGAAGAAGACATCAACCGCTATCTGGCTTCCTCCATCCACCCTCTGCAGCACGGAGCCCTGGCCATCTTCGCAACCAACCCGGCGGTAGGCATCCGGCTGCACGGCGGCAAGGAACAGCCGGACGGGACCATCGGTGAAGGATACATGGAGATCATCATCGAACGCTATACGGGCATCGACTCCCGCCAGACGATTTCCCTGTTCCTGACGCCCTTCCAATCCCTGGACCCGCATAATTACATGGCGGTGCAGACCCGTTTCGAATTCTACAATGACGAAACGCTTCCGGGAGGAATTCACGTGGGGGGCACCATCGGCAGCCTTTCCGTTCCCCAGGGTTACATGATCTTTCTCCTGCCCGCGTTTGAAAACCTGCTTCAGGCCTATCTGCCGCTCATCCACATGATTGAAGAAAGCGGCATGGGCATTCATATCAGTGAAGGCAGGCTGAACCTGACTCCTCCGCAAAAGCGTACGCTGTAGGTTAGAAGGCCCCAAGGCCTTCCGCAATCACCGACCATCCTTCCAAGCAACAGCCTCCGCTTTCCGGCCCCAGCATTCAATCTTTCTCCAGATCCCTGACCATCAATGTCATGTATTCCTCTGGCCAGGAATAAGTAATCTGCCCCGCATCATTGAAAACCGCTACCAGGCGGATGGAATCCCTTCCATCTGAAAGCACCAGCACGGTTTCATCCTTTTCAAAATCGTAACGGGGCTTGCCCAATTTGAATGCCTCATTCCTGCGGTCCGTCCTCAGCCAGGCGCGCGCCTGCTCCATCGTCAGCCCCCGCAGAGCCCGGGCATCCCTGAAAACGCGCCGCGCCGCATTCATCGCTGCAGGGCTGGAAACTACCATGCCGTCCCGGAACGGACGGGTTTCCCACATGCGGTCAATATCCCGGTCCAGAGCGCCGCTCATCCCCCCGGAAAGGAAAAACACGGCTGCGGGCCAGGCCAGGAAAATCCCCGCAACCCATATTGTCAGCCGTTTGCGGCTCCTGGAAAGAGCCGCTATTCCCTGGGCTATTTTCCCCCACTTTTCCACCAGTTCCCGGTCCGCATGCCCGAACAGAAAATTCACCTGTCTGCGTTCTATGCCGCCCCGCAGTTCAGCCACCGTCTTTCCCTTCTCCGGGGCCAGATCCTCCAGTGTGGGGCTTCCTTCCACGAAGTGGCGGAAAACCTTGGGCCACAGCACGGGAATAACCGCAAACCGGATCGTGAGCAAAACCAGGCTGCCCACCAGGCAGCCGCTTACAAACAGAACGTCAAACGAACGGCTGAAAAAATAATCCGGATTCCACATCCAGATAAAAGGAGCCGCCAGATACATCCCCAGGGAAAACAGGCACCATGACCAGACTATGGCGGAAAAACGGCTGGCCGCCACGACTACCCCCAGCAGAAACAAAAAGGCCCCCAGGACAATTCCCCACGGAAACGCTCCGTAAATGGCGGCAGGGAAAGCCAGGATCATCAATGCCGTACCCGCGGGCTGCCGAACTTTTTGCATATCCGGACCATAGCACAAGCCCTTGAAAGCATCAAGAAAGGAAACCCCCGCAGTCACACAGGGAGTCCCCCTCATCCTCCCCTGCCTTACTTCAGCCAGCCGTATTCCATGATGAGAGCCGCTTCCACCTCCGCATTCTTGGAAGCTTCATTGTCCAGGTCAGCATACATTTTCCTGATATCCTTCCTCTGTTCCAGATATTCATCTCCGGAAACGGATAATCTGGACTCCTTGAACGCTATTTCCTTCATCAGCACACCCCGCCAAAGCTCAAACCTCCTGCGGCTCTCCAGCAGCGCGGCTATCTTGATACGCCGCCGCTGCAGTTCCATCACCACTTCGCGCTGCAGCAGTTCATGGCTTTCTTTGGCCGATTTATACTGGAACCAGGATGTCAGGCGCGTATCCAGCTCCTCCCGCAGGCTCATGTTCACTTTCATATCGCCCGCTCCCGCGAAAAAACCGCCGTACGTCCCGCCCGTGCTGGAAAACAGGGTCGGGCTGTAAAAATTAATATCCACGGAAGGGAAGAACTTCAGCTTGGCATTCAGCACCTGGAGGCGGGAAGCTTCCAGCTCCATGGCCACCATCGTCACCACCAGCAGATCCAGCTGCCGGGACGCAGCCCTGTACCTGCCCCAATCCAGCCTGGGCATCGTTTCAGGTTTCACCAGCCACCGGGCATCCATATTCCCCAGCAACACGGCAAACCCCTGGGAAATCTCATTCAAATTCCGTTCCCATTCCAGGTCCAGCTTTTTTTTCTGGACGCCATCATCGTCATAAGGAAGGGAGCTCAGCTGGTTGTTGTAGCTGAGCTGCGCATTCCGGAAGGAAAGCACTTGCTGGTACAATCTGGCCACCAGCTCCCTTTTTTTCATCTCCAGCGTCTTTTCCGCCGTATAAACGGCCGCCTTGGCGGAATAATAATCAAACGGGATCTGGGTGAGGGACGGCATGTTGAACAGGATGTTCGTATTGTATTCCACATCGCTGGCCGTCACTTTGGCCAGATCGCTCAATTCCTTGGTCAGCATCCAGTCCAGATTGACACCGGGGATAATCTGGGTAAACACATTGATGACGGAACGTTTTGTCGTCTTGAGAGACTGTTCCGATTTCTTCAAGTCAATATTCCGTTCCATCATCATCCCCAGGGCCTGGTGCCATGAAATTTCCTTCCGCGGCAGCCGCCGCCAATCGGGAACGGCATCCATCCGGGCCATCAGTTCCCCCGCTTTTTTTTCCATGTGCCTTTCCACGGAGCAGGAGGTACATGCCGCCGCACAGAGGCAGAGGCACAACGCAACCCTCAGCCAAGCCATTTCAAACATGGAATACAGGAAAGAACGGACAACCGGGGGAAAAGGGAACATACAAGCCCCTTGTTACATAGCTCCTGCCCCTGAAAAGTCAAGCATCAACACGCCCGGCGGGGGAAGAAGGGAAAAAGAGGTTCTGAAGCGCAGAGAATCCGGTTTTTCCCTTTCCTGTGTAAAAAATACTTACCATCCGATTCCTATCTTGACAAATCATGTGTGATATCACAGTTTATCGGAAAATTATTATCCTTTTATGATGCGTCCTCTTTTTACCTCTTTTTCTGCAGCCTGCTGCTCCCTCGGCATACTTACGCTGGCTCAGTGCGGCGGAAGCAGTTCCGATGCCGAAGGCCTGGCGCCTTCCACCATCGGCAACAAGGTGCTAAACATGCAGGTAACAGGCATTACGGATGCCGCCATAACACTTCCCGCCATTTTTGACATAACCACCGGTGATAACGGGGCGTTCATCGTCCAGACACAAGGGGAAGACATGAACATGTGGAACGGGGCAGGCATTTATTCCTATACCAAAACCGGGAAAAACACGGCGGAACTGAGTCTGTCCTACAACAGAAACAGCGGTTCATCCTCAGAACCCAACACCCTCATGAGCACCATCAGGATTCCCCAATTAACCTTTGAGAACGCCACTCATGCTTCTTCCGGAGAAGGCGGCGCCAGCATTTCCTACATGCAAGCGGAAGACAGGACGCCCATCCCCATCGACGGCATCACCATCAGCGTCAATATCGTATCCCAGTCTTAACAAAATCAACCTTCTATTCATCAAGACATGAATTCCCGCCTTTATATTCCCGCTTTAATTACTCTCGGGCTGGGGCTCCTCTCCGGCTGCGGCGGATCCAGTTCCAACGAACAGGCCTACCTGCCCACCGGTCTTCAGCGTACGTTGGACATTACGCTTCCGGACGGCAAGCCTTACATCTTCTCCTTCATCATAGCCTCAGAAACCACCGCCACCATTTACACCGGAACCAGCCCGTCTGCCTCAACAGCATCCCTGCATGTAGTCAACTACAAACCAGCTTCCGATTCGGCGGAACAGATAGGTTTTTACTGGTCGTCCAATGACGGGGAAACAACCTCCAATCTGGACGCTTTCGTCGTCCTGTATAATCCCCAAAACATCTCCAAGGGCCTTGGTTCAGCCACTTGCAGCGTCAGAGACGCCGAATATACTGAAACGGAAACCCAGCAGGATAACTGCCAGGCGGTCATCAGGGACTTCAGAGTACCCCCCAGCTCTGATCAATAAACCCTTTTTTCATACCTCCCTTCCCGCTTCCATGGCGGGAAGGGATTTTTTTATCCCAGTATCTCTTCCTGCCGGAACAGATACGAACTTTCCCCCAGACCGCCGGCAAAGGCGGACATGCCGGAACGCAGATAAAACCGGGAAGCAGATCACGAAGCCCCGTCACTTACTTGAGCACCTTCCCTATGGGGCGGCAGGCGGAAAAGGCAACCGGGATGGAGGAAAGAAGAACACACCCCGCCAGGGAAATTCCCAGCAGCCACAAATCCTGCCGTATATCGGCATAAGTCAGAACGGAGTTTCCCAACTTAAAGAATTCCCCCAATACGATTCTCTGGGTTTTCATGAACGCCCAGACAGCTCCCATAAAGGAAAGGCCAATCAGAAACGCGTTTTCCACGATAAACGCCATAATCAGCAGTACAGGGCGCACCCCGAAGCTCTTCATCAGCGTATAGACATATTCATTCTGACGGAATTCCATAGATGCCAGGGCTGTAAGCAGAATTCCGACAATCACCGCGATGCCGAGGGAAAAACCCGTCCTGCACTCTGTCTGATTGCCCATCAGCACTTCCAGCCTGTCAAGCAGCCCCACGTGAGTCTGAACCATGGTCATGCTGCCGTCATAACGCACCATGTTATTCAGCACTTCTTCTATGCTCCGAATGCGGGCCGCCGTCATTTCATGAACCCGGATGATGTAGCGGCAATTCTCCATGGGAGCCTCCTGTCCGGAACTGAAGGTTCCTTCCGGGGCCAAAATGACTCCGGAAGGATACAGCCTGCCCAGCAAATGCCCCTCCGGCAGAGGAGAGGCATTCAGGGAAAAATCAAAATCCGCTATGGTAACCGTACAAGGGCCCGCCTGCAACGGGCTCCGGGAAGGATTGTACAGGAGGACGGTCGCCACGTCCTCCAACCCGAGCTCGGAAAGAAAGGAACAGGACTCCATATTGTATTCCAGAATAGGGAATACTGTCTTGCCCACGCGCGCCACACCCGCGCGGGCATCATTCAGCACCAGGACATCGCAGCCATACAACGACGGCAATTCATGCTGCAGCAAATTTTTCTTGGAAGGATCCCCGTCACGCACAGTATCAAAAACAATAATCAGATCCGCCCCGTTCTTCCTGATTTCATCATGCAGCATTTTGGCGGAGAGGACATAATTTGCAAGAAAAGAGAGTGCGCACAGGGAAAGGAAAAAAGCCACCAGAATCCGGGAAAGGGGACTGGCCGGACGTTCTTTCCAACGGTGGAGAGTATCTTTAAAAAGATACAGACAGGTTAAAATCAATGATTTCATGAGTCAGGTCGAACAGCCGGGAATCATGCGTGCTTAAAATGCAAATTTTGTCAGATGGATATTCCCTGATCAAATTCTTAATGATTTCCGTATTTCCGTCATCCAGGCCGGAGGTAGGTTCATCCAGCAGCAGCACATCGGAATCCTTCATCATCGTTCGGGCAAGAGCCGCCCGCTGGGCCTGGCCGCCGGATAAACTCCCCGCCTTTTTATGCCTCAGAGATTCCAGGCCCAGGCGGGTAATCAAATCATCCGCCCTCCGCGTCCACTGTTTTTTAGGCAGCATGGCCATTTCCGCGCATAATTGAAGATTTCTCTCCACCGTAGCCAGGGGAAGGAGATTAAGCCCCTGGAACATGTAACTCACCTCCTTGCGCCGGTAGAGGGAATCCGCCTGAACCTTCCGGCGGGGAGTAATTACACGCCCGCGCTGCGGGCTCAGATACCCCGCCAGAATCTTTAGCAGAGTTGTTTTCCCGCATCCGGAATACCCCTTTAAAATGGTGATTCCGGAAGTGAACACCCTGTTGTAATTTTCAAAAATCCACTGCTTGCCTGAATAACTGAAACAGACTGATTCGCATAGCAATTTCATTTTTTTCGAACGATCAATTCCGTTTCCCCATTCACCACCAGCTCCAGATCCGGACGCACTTTTTCAAGAAGTTCCTGCCAGGACGAACATTTTTTTCCTTCCGGCAGGGAAGCCAGTCTCACCTTGTTGAGATGAAACACTTCACCCTGCGGCATGTAATAAAGACGGGCCGTGCAGTTGGACCCCAGCATGGAATGGGCGCGTTCATGCTCTTGACGGGGCAGGCGGAAAAAATACGCCAGCAATTCCCCACCGCCGGAAATATTCTTCTCCACCCGTTTGAAGGCAAAAACACCCTTTAGGGCGGAACCGTCACCCAAGGGGACGGACAGGGAAAGGGATTCCGGAGGCAGATTCGTCAAGTCAGGATCCGAGATGGAAATGGTCAGATAATAAGAGGAGTCATCGCACACGGTCGCAATCGGGGACGCGGCATCCATGTACAGGGATACGCTGTTATCCGACGGCATGGAAAACTGGTACTGCAGTTTCCCGTCAAAAGGCATTCTTAAAATATATTTTTCCTCCTTCTTGCGAAAATCCAGACGCGGCTTGTCTTCCACCAGGGACAACTCTTTTTTGGAAAGCTCAATTTTGTCTTTCAATGCCCGGATGGCTCTTTCCCCTCCTTCCGCCTGCTTGCTGGCGTATTGCCGTTCCTCCCTCGTCAGAGAAGAATAAAATTCTATCTCTTCAAGCTGTTTCTCCAGCTTTGATAACTCTTCCTCTTTGGAAATGCGGTCCTTCAGGATTTTGACCTCCAGCTCCTTGCGCTCCAGTTCAATTTCATCTTCATTGACTGTCGCAATAATGGTATCCTTTTGAACGCGCCCGTCCGCGGGAATCCAGTTGCTGACAATTCCATCCGCCGGCATGACAAAGGAACGCAGCCTCTCCGGGACAATCTTGGCGCGAAAAGTCTTGATAAAACAGGCATCTTGCGATGCCGCCATATCAATTCCCCGGTCGGCCGATTCCGCATTCCAGCCGCAAAGAGCCAAGACCGGGCACAACCAGATGCCCCAAAGACATTTCTTTGCCCTTCCGACCATAATTTCAAACAGGCTCCGCCCCTCCGTTACACGGCAGCAAAGCCCCGCCATAAATGATCAGGCCTCAGATTACCGTGTAGCTCACCGTTCCTTCCGTAGCATTCCAGTTCTGCGCTTCTACCTCGCCATCGTCCCCCTCAGCGGGCACCTGGTAAGTGATGGAGCCGGTAAACGTCCCGCCGCAGCTCTCACGCTCATCGGAGGAGTTAAAGGAAATATTAGCATCTATAAAGGCCTTGTCCCTGTTTGTCACGACAATCGGACCCGGAGCCGTCCACTGCCCGGAAGTAATCGTGAAGTTTCCCCTCAGAATAGCGGATGATCCCGTCCTGCGGTACACTACGGAAGCAATGTTCATAGGAGCACTTTCATTACTGCTTGCCGCATTAATGCTTACCTGGGGAAGATCCGAACCATTGCCCGTCAGTTTGACGATAATATTCCACGGCCCTAACCCATCTTCCGTGGAAAGAGAAGCGCTCAAGTCCAGCATGGTGCCGGAAGGAAGGCTTTCCCCGTCACCGCTGCTGCCGCTGCCTCCGCAGGAGAAAAGTCCAAAGGACAAAGCTGCCGCGGAAAGGGAAGATAATACGCACCTGTTCGTCAATCGGGAAAACATAAAGAAAAAGATTTTCTTCAAGGATAATGATTCCGTACGGCTCGTCAACACATAAATAAAAGAATATTCTGGGGGGTCGTTCCGTTTTTTTTCGGGACGCCCCGGAGCCTGCGGTCCGCATCCATTTCCCCGACACGCACACCGGATTTTCCGTCTTGCGGAGGAAATACAGGCGCCAATCCCGCAGACCGCAAACATCATCCGGCCCTTTCCAGCCTGCGCTTGAGGACGCGGCCTGTGACCAGCAGGGGGGCCGCCCCCATCAGGAACAGAAACAGGGAATCCTTCCATGGGGTGGGGACCGTTCCGTCATCCGCGCTGTATCCGGAATCCCCCGGAAGCTTCCCGGCGTCTCCCCAGGGCAGCGGCTGACGGCGGGCCAGAAAAATTTCCGGCCTGTCCAGGGCATCCCGGCTGACGCGCTGAATCTCGGCGGATTCGTCCAGCATCACAACACGGTCATTGACATAGAAAGATTTGACGGACGGGCGGCCCTTACCCAGGAGTTCCAATTCCGCAATAGTCCGCTTGTAGCTTTTTTCCGAGCCGTCAAGAGCAGCCCTCCGCACCTGCCGGACAGCGGCTTTGGCCTGTTCCGGGCCATCCGCTCCAATAGCGGCAATGTGGAGCAGAGCCATCTTGAGCAGCTTGAATTCTTCAAATTCCCTGTCATCCAGATGAGGGCGTTCCTTCAGGGCGTCCACTTTCTCCTGAATGATTTCACGCTCCCTCTCCCATACATTCCTGGACGCCTGATCCACCACCATCATTTCAAAGGAGTAGCGCAAAGGGCAGAATTCCGCCACCAGCGGCACGCGCCCCGGCTTGAGGCGCCCGTGTTCATCCGTACGGTGGGCGGACCACGGAATGAACTGGTTCATTTCATCAAAGTGGACAATGGCTCCGGCCATCAGTATCTGGGGTATCAGAAGCAGAGGCACCATGTTAAGCGCCGCCCTCTCCGTCCTGGCGAAGACGGAGACCAGCAGTGACAGGCTTACGCCGACGAAAGCCGTCAGGGTCATCGTCCCCAGGTAAATCAGGAACATCTCATGGATTTCCAGAATGGAGTTCCCCACCCACAGGAACAGGGCGGACTGCACGGCGGAGAGCCCCGTCAGCACCAGGGCCTTCGCAAGAACATAACCGGTCACGAACACCTTGGCGTTGCTCTCCCTTTTGAGCAGGGCACGGTCTTTAAGCACTTCGCTGGCAGCCCCGGTCAGGCCGAAAAACATGGCCACAATGGTCGCCAGGAACAGGTAGGAAGGTATGTGAAGGGCCGTGGCAAACGTGTATTCCGGGCTGGAAGAGGCGCGCAGGGTCACGGAAATCAGCAGTGCCAGAACCGGACCTTCCAGCAACATGGTGTACAACCCCATGCGGCTTCGCACGCGCCCCAGGAAGGTGCGCACGGCCCAGATGCGGAAAAGCCGCCAGAGCTGCATGACGCTGCGCCTGGGGACGGGGGGAAATTCCAGCGTACCCTCATACAGCGTCCTGGGGGCGCCCCCTTCATGATGATGCCCCATCACGTTGCGGAACCGGTAGCCTTCAAAACGCTCCTGCCACAGGCGGGGATGCTGCCGTCTGCGGCGGTCATGCCAGGAAAGGGGGGCTTCCAGCACTTCAAACACGTAGTCCGCGCCTCCGGCCGTCCGCGCCTCCTCGGAAACGTCAATGGCCATGTCCGCAGCAGCCTTCCGGAAATACCGCATCATGCCCGGCACGTCCCCCCAGTAAGCCATCTGGCCGCCGTGATCCAGCACCAGCACTTTGTGGAACTGGTTCAGAATAGCCGTGCTGGGCCGATGCATGGTGGCGATTACCATTTTATCGCGGCTCATGCTCTGCATGGTCTGCATGACCAGCTTGGCATCTGACGTGGACAGGCCGCTGATAGGCTCGTCCAGCAGGAAAACGTCCGCAATGCCCGCCAGGTCAAGCCCCAGGTTCAGGCGCGTGCGCTCCCCGTCCGAAATAGTGCGGGCGTTCATCTCACCTACGCGGCGGGAAGCGATGTGCGTCAGACCCAGGAATTTCAAAATAGCATTTACGCGCCTGACGCGTTCCGACCGGCTCAGCCGCGGACGGCGTATAATGGTGGCCTGGGAAATGTGTTCGGAAACGCTCATGGCCGCATCCAGAATATCCTCCCGGGGAATGAAAGCGATATAAGGACGGATGAGATCCGGGGCGCTGTACAGAAGCTGGTTGTTGTAACGGATGCAGCCCCGGGTGGGCGGCAGCTGGCCGGCCAGCATGGAGAGCAGCGTGCTTTTCCCGGACCCGCTGGGCCCCAGGATGCACACCATTTCCCCGCGTTTCACGGTCAGGTCGATATTGTCCAGCACGCGTCCGGAGCGCAGAAATTCCTTAGTCACCCCCTCCACGCTGAGGGTCCTGATCGCATGGTATTCTTCATCCAGCACCCCGGCGGAAAAACGGCAGCGCAGCGCGTGATAAACGTTCAGATGCACCACGTCCCCATCCCTCAGGGAGACCCTTCCCCGGACGAGACGGCCATTAAGCAGCAGAGGCATGGAGGCCTCCACCACTTCCAGCCAGCCGGAATTGGTAGCGCTGGAAAAAGAAACCTCCAGAACCGCACCGGGAGCCAGTCCGGGCGTCAGCAGCATGTCTCCCTTGCGCGCTTTTTCCGGCAGATTGGTCACCCGCAGCTTGCGGGTGCCGGGATCCAGGCGGAAGCGGCGCCCGATGTCCGACATGGAATTCTGCACCTCTCCCATGGAGAAAGGCCCTTCCCCGTCCAGCGTGAAGGAGGAGTAATAAGCCATGCGCACGCTTTCACCGGGGTACAGACGGCACCCGTCAACCGCGAATTCCACCTCCGGCCTCAGCACTTCCGCCTCGCATTCCAGTCCCATGTTCACGCGCACCTCGCTGGCTCGGGAACGCACCCGGCTGATTTGCAGAGAGCCGCCGTCCAGGGAAATATAGCATACTTCCTGTTTGCCCGAACGCTTGCAGTTCAGAAAAAACGAGAAGTCCTCAAAGCTCAGCGGACCGGACGGCAGCAGCACCACCTGCCCGTTGGTCAGCGGCATCACCCCGCCAGGCGGCAAATGGCGCCCGCGCACAACGATAGGGCGGCCGCCGTCGTTTACCACCAGCACCAGGCGGGAACACCGGATCAGGCGGAAGGAAATGCCCTTGTCCTGCTCCGGAAGGGATACCTCCGCGCCGATGCCGGAGGAAAAACTGACACTATATGCCGGCTCCTGGGCTTCCACGTCCGGCGTCATCAGCAGCTGCCTCAAGTGGTTTGCCGTTCCCGGCAGTTCCAGACCGTACGTCACCTGGTCAAACAGCTCCCCGGTCATGCGGGAATCTCCCGTATTAATCAGCAGGGAGAGCACCTCCAGCGCTATCGTCATGCGTTCCGTTTCATCCCTGCCGGAAGCGGCGGAGGCCAAGACATCCGCCACCGTCAGGTTGGCCCTCATGGATCGCTCGAAACGGGTGGAAAGCCAGCGGTGCTCCACCTCCGGAAAAGTATAGCGCAGAATATCCAGGGCGGCGTCCGCATCACGGGCGCTCAAATGGCGGCGCCCGCTCAAAATAGTAGCGAACAAATCCACCAGCGTGCCGGCATGCACTTTCATGGAGCCGTCGTCACGGCGCAGCCACGGTACGTAGGCGCCCAACGTCCTGACCAGATTCAGCCTCCAGTGAATCAGCTTGGAAGGAATGTCAAAAAACCATTGGATCATGCCCGGGAACGCGTTGCCGGAACCAGTAGTACAGGGATTCCCTCCCTATCTCAAGCGCAACCGGAATTTCACGGAGAAATGACAATATTTTCTACAGCTTTATCTTGCAATAGGTCCGGAGGAAGTATAGTTCTGTCCAATGTTCATGCTTTCCGCGTGAAAGCTAGCCAAATACATCAACATTATCACAACATGGATATTTTAGTTTCTACTCTTTGTGACTTCGCCGCCGACTACCAGGGCAAGCTCTGCATCCAGGGCGGTTTTGATTCCCTGGTCGCCCGCCAGTTCCCGGTCGTGCATCCTGTCTGCGCCGTTGCCCTGCGCATCTGCCTCACTCCTGAAGACGAAGGCACGCACGAACTGGGCCTGAGCATCGTTGATGCCGACGGCACGCCGCTGGACAAGGAACGTATGCCCATCAAGATCAATTTCCCGGTTCCCGCTTTCCCGGAAGGAGCCTCCTTCTTCACCCGCAACCTGATCATGAACTTCCAGGGACTGCGTTTTGAAAAGCCGGGCAACTACTCCATCGACCTGACGGTTGACGGCGAGCTCGCCTCCCGCGTGCCTTTCCGCGTGGTTCAGGTTCAGGAAGAAGCCGCACAGGCTTAAGCAACCTCCCCTTTCCATCAAACCGCCTTCCGTTCACCCGGCAGGCGGTTTTTTATTGGCGCGGACGGCCACCCGGAGGAGCGGAACAATCCGGCCCCGGTTTCATGTTACCTGAAAACCGCAACGCCTGGCCCCGGCCTAAAAGAAAGGATGCCCGGCTTTTTGCGTCCTCCTTCCCCCTTTTTCATTGCGGTTCCGCACCGGATTGGCCATGATGCGGACTGCTCCAACCGCCATGCAAACCGCACGCCTCCAATACGACAGGATTATTATTACGGGCGCATCATCCGGTTTTGGGGAAGCTTTTGCCGGGACACTGGCCCCCCATACAGCAGAACTGGTGCTCATCGCCCGGAATGAAGCCGCCTTGCGCCAGCTTGCCGCCTCCCTGGGAAAACGCTATCCCGGCCTTCACGCCGCCGCCCTTCCCTGTGACCTGGCGGACGAAGCCTCCCTGAACACGCTCATTTCCCGCCTGGACAGCCTTCCACCGGGAAAAACCCTTCTGATTAACAACGCCGGAGCCGGAGATTACGGAGATTTCGCGGACGGCCGCTGGGAAAAGATACGTTCCTTGCTGCGCCTGAATGTGGAAAGTCTCACCCGCCTGTGCCACGCCCTGATCCCCTCCATGAAGAAAAACGGAGGGGATATCATCAACATCAGCTCCCTGGGAGCTCTCCTGCCCATTCCGGATTTTGCCGTTTATGCGGCCACCAAGGCCTATGTTTCCAGCCTGTCGGAAGCGCTGCGGCTGGAACTGCGCGAACACGGCATCCGTGTGCTGGCCGTCTGCCCCGGACCGGTTTCCACAGGCTTCGGGAAAGCGGCGCGGCGCCCAGGTTTCACCGGGAACATGATGCCGGGCCGCAACGCTTTTGACACGTCCGTTGAAACCGTCGTAAAAGACAGTCTCCGTGCCCTGGCCCGCGGACGCGCCCGGGTCTTTCCCGGCATGAAAATACGGCTGGCCGCCATGCTGCTGGCCGTCGCCCCGCTGGGGGTGATACGCCTTTTCATGGGCAGACGCCCCCGGAAAGTTCTGCCGGAATCCAATGAATTGCCTCCTTCAATATCATGAAAGCGCACCGCCGCGGAATACCCCGCCTCACCTGGTTCAAGCTCGCAGTCTGCATCTGCCTGGCAGCCATGGCAGCCTCCCTGTTCACACCGTATCCCGCTCAGCTCATACGCGCCCTGAAAGGGGAACCGGAACAGGCGCCGCCGGATTCCGGAGCCTGTACGTCCCATGAATCCCCTCCCGCGGAACAGGCCGGGCAGGATGCCCCCGCCGCCACTGCGCCATCCGCCTCCGGAAAGGAGCCCGAAGATGAGCGGCTATACATTCCCTGGACGCCGGAGCGCACAATCGCCCTCCCCACGGTGCAGTATCCTCCATTTCCTCCCGTACTTCCCACAAAGCCTGCGGAGGGGGCCATGACCCATATTTATGAACTGTCCCGCGGCCTGAACCTGAAAACGCAGGTTAATTTCCAGCCCGGCACTTTGGCCTCCAGGGACAGGGAAACCAAAAGCAATTACCAGATGACCATTTCCCTGAACGTCAAGCAGCCCAAAGCATTGATGAAAAAGGAAGACATTCTGAAACTCAATCCGAAACTGGAAACCATGCTTCCCGGCCTGTCCACCCTGTTCAGGAATGCGCGCGTCTCCCCTTATTACGGGCAGATTTACGTCCGCAAACAGACGGAAATCCGCAAAAACCTGGCTTCCCTGCTCAAACTCCTGGATCGCCATAATTATTACGATACGGAGACGATTCTGGAAATCGCCTATCCGGGCACGGGAAGAAAGCTCCTCTGGCTGCAAAGTGAAATGGACGTTGTTTCCGACGGCTCGGACGGAGACCGGTTGACCGCCATGCCGGATAAAATCCTGAAAAGCTCCTTCTACCAGCCCAGTACTTCCTACCGCTGGAAAAAACGCACGGACAAGCCTAATCCCCTGCTCAAACCCTGGCAGCAGAGGCTGGCTTCCTACAAGAAAACGCTGGAAAAAGCTCCCTCCGCGGAAAAAACGGCTCTGCGCCGTAAAATAGACCACGCGGAACGGGTCATTGAGGAATTGAAGAGGTACAGCTTCCTGATTTCGGAATACGATCCGTTCATCGTGGTTCCGCTGGGGGTCGTCAACCAATCCTCCCCCTTCTCTCCGCAGTTCGGGGATTATGCCGTCGTCATCGTAGGGGACAAGCTGTACCCGGCCCTGGTGGGAGACGCCGGACCGCGCTACAAAACGGGGGAAGGTTCCCTGCGCCTGAGCCGCGAAATCAACCCCAAGGCGGGCCCCTACAGCCGCCCCGTCTCCGACCTGAAGGTCAGCTACCTGATTTTTCCCGGTTCCGCAGAACCTGAAGCCGGGCCTCCCGACTATGAAAAACTTACGGCCAGATGCCGGGAACTTCTCAACGAAATAGGAGGCACAGGGAAAGAATTCAAGCTTCATCAATGGGAAGACCTGCTGGCACCCAAGCCACCGCCCGCCCCCAAACCGGAAAGCGGCGGTGCAGCGGAAACATCCGCGGATAAACGGAAAAAGGAGGGAACTCCCGGGAATAAGTCCGAGCCTGACGCGGTTCCGGCGGTTTCCCCGCAAACCCAGCCGGCTCCGTCAGCCGCAAAAAACGCCGCATAGACTACAGAGCCTCTTTCCAGGAGAAAAGGAAGGCTTTCCACACCCGGGAATAAACGTCTCCGCGCGTAATTTTCACCTTCCCGGAAGACGGATGCAGCCGCTCCTCCCGCTGGAGCAAACCCAGCGTATCCAGTCCCAGCCAGGCAGGCAGGACAGTAGAAAAACGCAGCCGCCCGTTCCGCAGAGATTCCGCGTAAAACACGCCCTCCTTCAGCCAGCGTTCCGCACGCTCCAGCCATGAACGGTCATCTGGTGCAGGCAAATAGCTTCTTCCGCGGGCGAGGTCTTCCTCCCGGTCACGCAGAATATTCACCAGTTGCAGTCCCATGCCGTAGTGTCTGCCCCAGCGCAAAAGCTGTTCCTCCGGCTGCGTGCTGAAACCCTGGCCCAGGGCCAGCAGCCCCAGCCTGGTCCAGAATTCCCCTACGCAGCCGGCCACCATATAAGTATAGTGCTCCAGCTGTTCCGGGCATGAGACGGCAGCGTTGCTTTCAAAATACACCAAATCCCACGCCTGCCCCTCCACTATGGAGGCCAGCACCCGCCGCACCAGCATCCGTTCACGAGGAGAAAGGGTTTCCAGCAGCGCCAGGCATTCGGGGAAACGGGCCAGCAGTTCCGCCTCCCCCCGGTGCGGCTGGACTGTGGAAAGAACACCCAGACGGCCAAAACAGGTGGCTGCCGCCTCCCGGGAGGCGGAACCAGACACTGACTCCCCCATCATCCTCAAAAGCGCCAGGCGCTCCCGGCAATCCATGTCCACGGCATCCGCCACCGTATCCGTGGCGCGCGCCAGCAGATAGCCCACGGCCACTCCGGGACGCATTTCCCGGGGCAGGAAGCGCATGCTCAGGTAGAAGGACCGGGAGACGGCCGATAGAAGCTGATTAAGGCCTTTCATGATTTCTGCAGGCCCAGCCTGTGCATTTTATAATGGAGTACCCGCGGGGAAATGCCCAGTTCCCGAGCCGCGGCGGACATATTGCCCGGAGAACGTTTCAATGCGGCCACAATCAATTCCCGTTCAAAGGAATCCACCATGGTTGGCAAATCAGCGGGAGCCTCCCCGTCACGGGAATAAGGGGCGTCATGGCTGGGCATCTGGAGGGAAGCGGGAAGATTGTAGCCGTAAATGCAGTCGTCCTGCGCCGTAATGACGGCACGCTCCATACAGTTTTCCAGCTCCCGCACATTGCCGGGCCAGTGGTAAGCCATGAGCATGTTGATAGCAGGAGTGGACAGCCGCTTGATAGCCTTCCCGTATTTCAAATTGAACTTGGAAAGAAAGTGTTCCGCCAACAGCATGACATCCCCCTTGCGTTTGGACAGATCCGGCATGACGATGGGGAAAATGTTCAACCGGTAGTACAGGTCTTCCCGGAACTTGTCCGCCGCCATCAATTCCTCCAGATTGCGGCTGGTGGCGGCGATGAAGCGCACATCGGCATGCAGCTCCCTGTTGCTTCCCACGCGGGAAAAAGTTTTTTCCTGAAGAAAACGCAACAGCTTTACCTGCATCTGAAGGCTTAAATCCCCGATTTCATCCAGAAACAGGGTGCCGCCGTCCGCCGCCTCCGCACGGCCGATGCGGCGGCTGGTGGCCCCGGTAAAAGAACCCTTTTCATGACCAAACAGCTCGCTTTCCAGCAGGTTCTCCGGCATGGCCGCACAATTCAGCGTTACCAGCGGCTTATCCTTCCTGCCGCTCAGGTTCACCACGGCGCGAGCCACCAGCTCCTTCCCCGTTCCGGAACTTCCACGAATCAGCACCGTGGCATCGCTGGGCGCCACCTGGCGGATCTGTTCATACACCTGGAGCATGGTGCTGCAATTGCCGATCAACTCGCCCGGATTGGTAGTCAGAAGCTCCCGGAGTTTCTCATTTTCCGCGACCAGGGCGGCACGTTCCTCATGCGCCTGAAGGCTGGCAGCCAGAGCATCCCCCACGATATTGCCTACAATTTCCAGCAGTTTCTGATCCCGCTCCAGATCGGTGTCCCGATCTACGGCACGGTCAATGCTCAACGTGCCGATGACCTGCTGCAAATGAATGATGGGAACGCAGATGAACGCTACTTTTTCACCGCTTTTGCGCGTGCGGGTACGGTTCAGGAACCTGGAATCCCGGGAAATATCCTCAATTACATGGGGCCTTCCCGTTTCCGCCACATGCCCCGTAATGCCTTCCCCCACATGGTAATGGCCGCGTTTCATTTCCTGCTCGTCCAGGCCGTGGGAAGCTTCAATCATCAAATCATTCCCACGGCGGATGGTAAACGTGCCGCGCAGCATCTTCATGCGGCGGTAAAGCACGTCCAGGATATGCCGGAGCAAAGCCGTGCCGTTGCGTTCATTGACAATGGCGGAGCTGATTTCCTTCAGCACGACCATCTCCAAATCCGGTGACCTGTTTACTTCATTCATGCAATCCGGGAACTGGGCGAATATTAACCGCACGCCCCCGCCATACCAACTACTTTTTCTTTCACCACCATGCAGCCGGGCAAAAAACGGCACAGAAAATATGGATAATACCCTAGCGCTTAATTTTAGCGATATTACGGACGGAAACCAAAAGATTTTTACAAAATTGTAATATAGAGCACCTGTTTTATTCCATTTTACATGTCCTCGTCTCCGCCGGCCTCCCTTTTCATCATCTCCGTGATAACCTGGAACAATGCGTTGCGGTACAGTACGCCGTCCAGCCGCCCGGTATTCTTCCAGACCACGGGAAAGGCGGGTAGATGGGTTTGTTCAAACAGCTTCAAAGCATCCGTCAGATGGGTGCCGGCGTCCAGCACGGGAGCGCCCGTACGAACCAGGGCCCCGGCATCGGGCGGAGTTCCCCCTTTCTGCTCCTCCATCTGCCGGCGGACCTCCAGAAAATCCTCCGGATAAATGGCTCCTTCATAAATCCCATCCTTATTCACCACAAAAACCAGATCCCCGGGGTTCCGCAGCATCAGGGAGGAAACATCATCCAGGGAAGCGTCCGGAGCAACCTGGGGCACCACGTGCCGCGCCAGGTCATGCACATGGACCTGCGCCATGGGCAGGTTGACGACAGACGCCGGGCTGCCGGCCAGACTGGCGGCATACATGGAACGCGCGCGAATCAGCTTTCCCGTGCCATAAGCGCTTACGACGCCAATCAGCAGGGGATAAATCATTTGCCCGCTCATGGAAAACTCCACCACCATCACCAGGGCCGTCAGGGGGGCCTGAGCCGCTACGGCGAAAAAGGACGCCATCCCCACCATCGCATACGCCACCGTATGGTTGCCCTCCATTCCTAGGGATGTCAGAACCGTACTGAAAATAAACCCTACCATGCTCCCTACGTACAAAGTGGGCGTCATGGCACCCCCCACCGTACCGCAGCCAAACACCACCGCCACGGCAGACACCTTCACCAGAAGCAGGATGAGCGCCTCCCTCGTACCGTAATCCTCATGAACCAGCCCGGTAATGAGAGCCTGGCCATTGCCCACCACTTCCGGATAAAAAACGGCCAGAATCCCCACAACCAGCCCGGCGGCCGCCAGGCGCAGCGGCAGAAGGGATTGGCGGCCATTCAAATATCTGGCGGCCGCATCCAGCAAACTGACCCATCCCCTGGCCGCCACGGCCGCCGCAGCCCCCAGGGCAATGCACCAGAGAGACTGGGAAAAGACGGTAAAGCTTTCAAACGGGGAACTGTATAGGGGAGAGGGATCCCCCAGCAGATGCAGCATCACGAATCCGGTACAGGAAGCGATGAGCAGAGGGGCCAGAATATCCATGCTCACGGTGCCGATGATGATTTCACTCACGAACAGGCAGCCGGAAAAAGGGGCATGGAACGCCGTCGTAAACCCGGCCGCCGCCCCGCAGCCCACCAGCAGCCGGAGCCGCGGAATGGATACGTGCAATCGCTGCCCCACATTAGACGCAATCAGAGCGGAAGACTGGATAATAGGCCCTTCCTTGCCGATGGCCGCCCCGGAGGCGATGCTCCATGCCGCGGAAAAAACCTTCAGGGCGGAGGCCCGGAACTTGATCAGCCCGTTCCCTATGGACATGGCCTCCATGTATTCCGTAGCCTGTCCCGGCATTCTCTTTTTCAGGAACAGCAGGATGCAGCCGGCCACCAGGCCGCCCGCAACCGGAATAAACATGCGCCATTCCGGCTCCACCAGGGAAAAAGTGCCTACGCGGGAATCCGACCAGATGCCTGTGAGCATCCACTGGATTACCTCCACCATCCATTCAAAAAACAGAGACATGCAGGAACCCACCATCCCCACGAGCACGGCCCACACATAGGTCACCTGCCTTTCCCCCACTTTCCAATGATGAAACAGTTTTAAAATCCATCCATACCAGACGGAATCCGGCGGTTGGTACTGGGGGGACGGAGAACTCATGGGAAAGAAGGAAATACTATTTCATTGCGACAAAAAAATACCTCGGTTCGTTCGATACGGAAGAAAAAATCTCCCAGCCCCGCCGGAACAAGCGAAGATTCGCAACGGGCACTCTGGCGGCTCGTCCGGAACCTATTCGAGGCCTGACTTCCTCTCCGGAAGTCAGAATGTATATTTGAAATTGACGCCGTAATAGAAATCATCACCCAGCCCCTTTTGCTTTACCACGGTCAGCGCCTGGCTGTAATTGGTAAACAATTCCACGGTCAGGCGCCCGGTGGCTCGGAAAGTAATGCTCAGATTATAATCCAGGGCATTGGAACCATGGTGCACCACCGGGCCTACATACCCTCCATTGTAACCATAGCGCACCACGGCGTCCACCCGAACGCAATCCGCTATTTCTTCATGCAGTCCCGCAAATACGGCGTAATATCCGCGGAACGTATGGTTGTTATACTGCCAGTACAGGTCCGTGCCGCCAAACCAGCGGTCGGAAAAATGGTAAGTCGTTTTCAAGCCGGGACGAGGAATTCCCTTGTCTCCCGGAAAAACAAAGCTGTGCTCGTACCAGGGCATGACCGTCCAGTTTCCCAGTTCCCTGACGTAATCCAGCCGGTATTTCAGCTCCGCATGATTCCGGTGATCCGTGGAAACGCCGTACCATATTTTCCCTACCCACTCTTTATATTGTATTTCAGGAACAAACATGCAGAGCGAGCCGTCCCACAAGTCCAATCCCTCGCACTCGTACTTGCTGGCCCATCCCGTCTGAAACCGCACATAAACACGCTCATCCGCAGGACCGGCCAGGGAAAGGGGGTGGGGGCATGCCGTCTTCAAATGATAGGCCTGCTCCTGGCAGACAGCCGCCGCCCAGGCTCCGGGGCACGCCAGAATGCCCGTGCAGGCCGCCAGCGAGAACAGAATTACGGTTTTCATCTTCATATTGGTCATGGCTGGAGATTTTCTGAAATGACGTATCCGGAAGAGGCACCATCCTCCCATGGGAACCCGCACCCTGCTTTTGCCGCAAACGGATACTGCGCCCGAACCCGGACAAATACCTTTTGAAGATGAGACCAGCATAAAAAAACAATATTCAGTTCCAAGGGCAAAAAAAGACGAATTCCCCATGAAAGACTGTGTCAGCAGCCTTTGTATCTATAACCGTGTCCATAAAATTCATTATCCCCGCACTCGTCCTGTCCGCCGGCCTTCCAACAGCTTTCCCACAAGAACAAATTATTCCGAAACCGGCGGAAATCACATTGTTCAAAGGAAATCCGGCCCGGCTCACACCGGATTCCTTCATCATCACGGCAACACAGGACAAGGCTTTCCTGGATCAGTCTGGGCAATTGCAGCAGATGCTCAGCGAAGGGACGGGGCTCCCCCTTCCCCTTCAACCGTCCGGGCAAGCGTCGCAGAAAGCCGCCTGCATCATCATCAAAAAAGACCCGTCTCTGGCAGCCAGAGGAGAAGAGGCCTACTCCATCCAGTCTTCTCCAGACGGAGTCATCCTTTCCGCCGCCGATGCCAAGGGCATCTTTTACGCGGGACAAAGCCTGGTCCAGATGATGCCCGCCATTTTCCACGACGGGAAGGCGGATAAATCCGCCGTCCGGTGGAACATTTCCAAAACTCCGTTCCACATAACGGACTACCCGCGGTTCTCCTGGCGGGCTCTGATGATTGATGAAGCGCGCCACTTCTTTGGTGAAAAAGCCATCAAGCAGATCATCGACCAAATGGCTCTGCTGAAAATGAACATCCTGCACTGGCATCTGACGGACGACACAGGATGGCGCGTTGAAATCAAGAAGTATCCGCTCCTGACCACCATCGGCTCCAAACGCAGGGAATCAGAAATCGGCACATGGAACAGCGGCAAATCAGACGGAACGCCGCATGAAGGCTTTTATACCCAGGAACAAATCAGGGATATCGTACAATACGCAGCCTGCCGCAATATCACCGTCGTCCCGGAAATTGAAATGCCGGGCCATGCCAGCGCAGCCGCCGTAGCATATCCCTTTCTGAGCTTGAAAACGCCCAGGGAAGTACCCACCACATTCATCGTCAACACAGCATTCGATCCCACCTCGGAAAAAACTTATACTTTCCTGTCCGATGTTCTGGATGAAATCGCGGCGCTCTTCCCCGGCAGGATCATTCATATTGGCGGCGATGAGGTGCGTTATGACAGGCAATGGAAGGGCATTCCGGAAATTGAGGAATTCATGAAAAAAAACGGCATGAAGAGTTACGCGGACGTCCAGATGTATTTTACAAACCGCATGTCCGGCATTATTGCCCAAAAAGGCCGCCGCATGATGGGATGGAATGAGATTTACGGACATGACGTCAACGGAGACGGAGGAGGAAAAGCCGGCGCCAGACTGGACACAAACGCCGTCATCCAGTTTTGGAAAGGCAACACCGGCCTGGCTAAAAACGCTATCCGGGACGGGCATGACGTCATCAATTCACTTCATACCTCCACCTATTTGGATTACAGCTACGGCAGCATTCCCCTGCAAAAGGCATACGGGTTCGAACCCGTTTTTCCCGGATTGGAGGAACAGTACCATTCCAGAGTCAAGGGGCTGGGCGCTCAGGTATGGACAGAATGGATTTCCACACCGGAACGTCTGCATTACCAGGCGTTCCCCCGCGTCTGCGCCTTTGCGGAGGTCGGTTGGACACCCGCCGGCAAAAAGAACTTTCCAGACTTCAAGAAACGCCTGAAAGCGTATGGCGAGCGCATGGATCTGATGGGAATCAAGTTTGCCCGGAATGTCATCAGCCAAATAGACAAGTCCGATTTCTTCAACACGCCCAGGATCGGCATATGGACGCCTGCCACCCTAACCGGGAAGGAACATTCGTTTGACGTTACCAAACTGGTCAAGGCGTCCGGCAAATACATCGTCACCCTGCTGTACGGCAGGGGCGCTCACGCCATCGAAATCGAATCCGTAGCCCTGTATGAAAACTCCCGGGAAATCTCCCGGGACACTCATGCGGGCAGGAGCGGAGCCCATAAGGAAAATATCCAGTATATCCTGAATGCCCCGGAACCCAGGCAAGGAGCAACATATACGGTCAAAGCCAAATTCAAAGGGGCCGGAGGCCGGGATTCCCACGGAATAGTGTATTTTGAAACGCCATAAAAACGCTGCCCCGCCCCACGCCAAAAACCTCAGGGACCTCACACAGACCCCCCTTTATTCCGGCAAACGGGGCAGCCCTCCGCAGCCCCGCAGTTTACGGACAGGAGCTTTTCAGTACCATCGTCATTCCAAGGTGCCGGGATGTTCTTACGCCGGGGAAGCAGCTCTTTTCCATCAAGCGGCACGAAACCGATATTCTCGACAAGAGAGGGCCGCCCCAAAAGCAGAATTGACTTAACAAGGCTCCGGAGGTCGTCGCTTGCGAACCTTCGGAGCCCAAATAGCCGGGGAATCGGCAGAAGATGATTTTCATCCGGGAAAACCAAACGGTATTCACATATTATCATCTACCACTTTTTCCACATACTGGAAAAAGATGCTTCCGTCCTCCCCGCTGATTCCATAGTCTCTGACATCCTCGATATTCGCATTTTTGATTCGGGTGATAATATAGACTTTGGAGTACAAAATCCCCCATTCCCCATGCTTTTTCTCATCAAACCAGATATGGTGGTTATAGTATGGTTCAAAATAGATGGTGCCTCCGTCTCTCGGATCGGAAATCGGGCCGGAATATTTGACAACAATATGGCTGATTCCCTTGTAACACCATTCCCTGCCGCATTGCGGATTTTTGGAAAGGGTGGTGCTCATCTCAATGGTGGTGTTCATGACATCATAGGACAGCCTATCCTCATCATGGTATTTGATTCCTTTTTGAGGCAGATTGAACTGATTTTTGATGATAACTCCATCATAAATAAGACGTCCTCCTTTCCATTCCGTCTTCTGCGGCACTGTTTCCCCTTTCAAGAGACAGATTCCCGAGAGAGAAACCATTATTGCACAGGCAATTTTATTCATTGTTATTTTCTACTTTGTTGTTGTTTCAGCAATTCCTTATTAAGGAATTCTTTCATTTCCTGAACAGTTTTTTCAGGAGGGGTCTTCGCATCGTCTCGATACTGCCGCCAGTCGATGCGCAGCTTGGCCATCAGGCGCAATTCACTAAGAGAAAAAGGGACAGTACCCGGGGCATTCGGCATGAAATCCCGGGACCTGTTGCCAATATAATAAATCTGGCTCTGATCCCAAGAACGCTTCATGGTTTCATCGAAGGAAGCTCTTACACGGTCGTCGCTCACTCTGGCTTCCCACTGGAGGCAGTCCGCCAGGCAACCACCCTCGGCCCGGCTTTCCCGGGCCTGCCGCCACAGGGCAAGAATATACCTGTTTTGAAGACTGCACGCAGCCGGCGTCAGGTATTTGCGCGTATACTGCAACTCATACAAAGGCTTGCATACAGCCTTTTCCCTCTGCCCCAGGGCTGCACCACTCACCCTTTCCGGAGTGGGGACAATGCCAGCCAGCGCACCGGATACGTAATAAGGCAATTCCTCAGGCATTCGGATTTCCCACGGTATTTTTTCATTCACAAACACGCCGTTTAAAATGGTATTAAAGGAACCGTTCCGGCAAATACGGAACAGGTAGATCCCCCCCTTTCTGCTCATGAACCTTTTATAAACCCCGGACCCCGCAAATCTGGAAACGCGCGTGCGAGCCTCCACCGGGTAGGAATACCACTGCTCCATGGAAGAGGCGAGTTCCTTCCCCCAATTATTCTGTTCTCCTATAGCAAGATCCCCCTTAATATTGAACTGGAACACAAGGGGGGCGGTTGAAGGGTGCCTTCTGGCTTCCACCACGTAATCCCGTCTGGATTCATTGGTGAGATAACCGTTGGGATTATAAAAATACAGAGCTATTTCATGGACACCTTCCGGCACTTCCACGGCTACCCATATGTCAGGTCCGTCCACAAAACCCGGATACGCTTCCCCGTGGTCATCCCACTCCGCCTCTGTCCGCACAGAATCCGTAGGATCGAAAAGAACGTTGCGGTTATCATTGTCCTTGATGCTGTGCACCCACCAGCGCAGCGCGTCCCCTTTCTTGCGGTTGAGCCCCATCAGCCCCTGAATCCAGTAAGGGGACAAGGCCCCCTTGTATCCGGGATAGCCGGGAACGGAAGAAAGGGTACGGAACCGGATAGTCTTGGCTTTAAACTCGGAATTGCTCATGGGAGCATTCGTGGCGCATAGCGTGGCACGCGTGTGCCCATACTTCCCGCACCAGTCCCCTTTTGTAGTCCAGTCCTCTCCCCGGAACACAATACTCTTCCCCGCATGCGCATCGGCTCCCAGCCCTTCCAGCCTTTTAAGCACCACAGAAGGCTCCTCCATCTGCGCCGGACGAGGGAACGGGACTTCATTGTCCTGCGGGTTCCTGTCCAGCTTATAAGCCAGAGCCCCCTTTTTCAGGCGAACCAAGCCCCTCCCATATGTCGCCGCCCAAACGCTCCCGTCCTGAAGCGACAGCAAAGAAGGAACATCCACGTTTTCCAGCCCCTTCCTTATTCTCTGATTCACCGTCATTTTCTCAGCATCCAGCACATCCACTCCCTGCATCCGGTAGCCGATGAAAATCTCCTTTCCCTGCTGGATAATGGAAGAAATAAAATCTTCAGACAACATTCTGGAATTAGACTCTCCCGGCACCGCGGTCTTCCGTGCGGCAGAACCATACAGATGGGTGTTTTTCTGGGCATAATCACGTCCTCTCATATAACGCCAAGAACTGATGCCGTTACTGTACGCCAGGCCTGAACAGGTACCCACCAGAATCTGGCCCTTATCCGTACAAGTTAAAACATTGCAGATATTGGAAGGCAAGCCGTCACCATACGGCTGGTACGGCTGGCGGGCTAATTGTTTGTTGTCCCAGTACCAGGGGGACTGAACATTCTTCCACTGCATATACCTTGATTGGCGGGAAGAGCAGGATACTCCGCCGCAGGCATAGGCCAGCCACAAATTACCCCTGGCATCAAAACCTGCGGAAACCGCCTGGTCTTCCACCAGTCCGGTGGATCTGTCCAGCGTCTTCCATGAATCGCCTGCAGGGTCATAAATGGATACGCCTCCGGATGTAGCGACGGCAACCTCCCCGGAAACGGGAGAAATGGCCAAAGCATAAACATGCTCTCCATTCAGGGCATTGCTGCGGTCATACATTTTCCATTCCCTTCCGTTAAAAACGGCTACGCCGCTGTCATCCGTGCCAGCCCAGATGCGCCCCTGCCTGTCCTCCGCAATACAGGTGAAATTCTTTCCTTTGGGGAAACCGGAATAATAATCCATATTAAGCCACGATTTTTCATATGCCCGGTCCCCAACCTGAAGGCGGTAAATGCTTTCTTTTTCTCCTACGGCCCAAATGGAGCCGTCACCAGCTACCAGCGTGCCGCGAATAAACCGGACCGGACATTCCGGAAGCTGCTCCGGAATCTGGACGGTTACGACCTTTCCTGCCGACCACGCCCCCAACAAAAGGAAAATCAATATGAATGTCCCTATGAAGTGTTTGAATTTAATCAACATAACCAACTATCTCCTGATTATCGCAGGATAATATTATCGGTTTTTATCAATGTCAACCCAATTTTCAATTTATTATCAATTTTGCCCAAATAAAATACGGCATAATCCGTTTAGAATTATGAATATAAATCATTTAATATATGTTAGTTATATTAAAAATCCAAATTCCGGAAAAATCCTTACTAATACTTTTCCATGCCTGGATGGGAAAATGCAGGGAACGGACCTGGCTGCGACGCCCGGCATCCCGTTTTTTCAACATGTTTTCCCCGATGATTCTCTGATTCAAATTTCAAATCCACCATGCGTTTTCCCATATAAAGTTATATCCACCGGCCTTCCTTGCGGCAGGGTAATAAACACAGCTCAAGATCCGAACGGAGGCAGGGACCGTATTGTCATCTACTCTTCCGAAGCGGCAATAAAAAGCAATATGGCCGTTCCCGAAGGAGGCTCCCCGGTGATTGCCAAAGAAGAGGAAGTATTATCCGCACGAACACGAACAATTCTCCCGGAACCGGTTCCAGTAACCAGGTCCGGTACAGCCAGACGGAACCCTGTTGGCAATGGATAAGGTGCTGCTTCATAAAGCGGAACTTGACGGTCAACTGTATATAAAGCCACCAAAGGAAAGGCGTACGGAGTCAGCCCGGCAAACGGAAGATGAAAAACGAAGATAAAGAGATGGGGGAAAATCCCCCCGGCTTCCCCTCAAGATGGACTGTCCGGACGATTATAACAGTAGTCTGCAGGTTGTTATGAGACCCAAGCCCGGAGGTATGAAAAAGCCGCCTCCCGAAAAGATGCGGCCAACTTCACGATAGATAAAATATGGAAGGCGGGGGAACAAACTGCCCTGACATAACCAGCCCCTCCAGACCATTTCCGGAAAGGGGTTTGTTTCGCTCATCAACAAAAAAAGAACATATCATTCTGCCCCGGCCCATAGCGGAACAGCCTTTCCTCCCCGGATTGCCAGCCAGGAACCGTTAAATATCCCGCTGAAATATCAAAACACATCAAATAAAGCTCCGCAGCCGTCAGGTCCACGCACAAACCTTGACCACTGCGGAGCTGCGCTTACACACACTTATTCATCCAACAAAAATCGCTCAGCAGAACTTCTTCCATCAGGAATGGTGGAAAGCCGTTCCTTCTTCCGCCGTCATCGGAGAAGAGACCGGGTGCTTCTCGAAGAAAGCGAGCATGCGCTTGTAATCTTCCAGGAACAGGTCAGCCAAATCCTTGGAGAAACCCTGGCGAACCATGACGCGCATCACCACCGTATCCTGACAGTTGGCAGGGAGCGTGAAGGCGGGTACCTGCCAACCGCGGGTTCTCAGCTTGTCCGAAAGGTCAAAGAGCGTGTAGTTCGTACGGGCTCCATCCTTGATGAAGAAGCAGACGGCGGGAATGCCCTTTTCCGGATCGCCCGTACAAATGAATTCGTATGGTCCCAGTTTGGAAAGCTCATCTGAAATGTACTTCGCCACCTCGTAGGCCTGCGTATGGATGTTCGTATAGCCTTCCTTGCCCAGTCGGATGAAATCATAATACTGGCAGATAATCTGTCCGGCCGGTCGTGAGAAGTTAATGGCAAAATTGGGAATTTCCCCGCCAAGATAGTTGACATTGAAGATCAACCCTTCAGGCAATTCGGAAATATCTCTCCAAACGACCCAGCCCACTCCGAGCGGAGCCAATCCGTATTTATGGCCGGAAGCGCTGATGGACTTGACGCGGGGAATGCGGAAGTCAAAGACAATATCCGGGGCGCAGAACGGAGCAAGGAAACCGCCGCTGGCGCCGTCTACATGGATGTCGACGCTGATTCCGGTCTTGTCTTCGTAATCATCCAGGGCCTTGGCAATTTCCGCCGGCAATTCATAAGCGCCCGTATAGGTCACTCCGAATGTAGGAACCACAACGATGGTGTTCTCATCAACCTGTTCCAGCATCCGGTCAACATCCATCTTCCATTTTCCGGGCGCCATAGGGATTTCACGCATTTCAATATCCCAATAGCGGCAGAACTTGTGCCAGCAGATTTGGACAGGGCCGCATACCAGGTTAGGCTTGTCAATGGGTTTGCCTGCGGCTTTCCGGCGGGCTCTCCAGCGCCACAGGGCGGCCATGCCTCCAAGCATGCATGCTTCACTGGAACCGATAGTGGAACAACCAATGGGCTTTTCATTCTGGCTGGCATTCCAAAGATTGGCAATAATGGCAGCGCAGCGCATCTCAATAGCGGCTGTCTGGGGATATTCATCCTTGTCAATCATGTTTTTGTTAATGCTGAGATTCATCAGCATTCTGACCTGTTTTTCATCCCAGGTCTGGCAGAAGGTTGCAAGGTTCTGGCGGGCATTGCCGTCCAGCATCAATTCATCGGACACCAATTGGAAGGCGTCCTCCGCGCGCATCGCGTAATCCGGAAACTCGTCCTTGGGAAGGAGGTTATCTGCTTCCGGAGAGCCGAAAACGGAATTTTCCGCCCGGGCTGTATCGGGTTTTTGATTTGGATCAAACATGACGGTATCTATTGTTTCATCGTTTCCGGGCCAACCGTGGAAGGTCGCCCGCATGAAGGATAGAAGCGCTCGCGAATTAAAGCGTTCATATTTCCATTGTCATTATCCTATGTATAACTTTCCCAGAAAAACACAGAAGCAGGATTTATTTCATTATTTATTGATTATTAAAAATTATTCAATTGCAAACCTTTTTATAAAAACTCGTCAATATCTCATAAACAACTTTATGTATGACATCTCCGTATGATTACAGTTAAGAAAAACGGACATTTCCGGACGCAATCCCCAGACAGAATGACATATTAAAAAACCTATTCAAACAGCACAACATCCATTGGGAAAAACTGCATCACGGACTTTTACGGTTCCTGATGCCGAGGAAGGCATGCGCACTTTCAGCAAAGGGAAAATACGGCTTAACCCGGATTTCCATCAAAAAAACTGCCGCACGATAATAAAACCAACATCGTGGAATCTTCCCTGCTTTTCCTGATGGGCAACTGCTGGTGCAGACAGGGGGAAGAAACGCTCAACCTATACCGGGTTAATGCCTTGGCAAGTTATACCCTTTTAAGGCACGGCTGGCGGCAGAGGCACCATCTCCCTCCTTCCTGCACTTTCACCCGGTCAACAGGCGGCATTCCTCCAGGATTACTCCCTTTCAATTTTCCGGAAAGCATCCTTCACATAAAGCACATGAGGATAAAGGACAGAATCCGGAGCTACTTTGGGATGGTTGAATTCCGCTATTTTTCTCATTCCAATGCGTTGCATTACGGCTTGTGAAGGGAAATTCACACAAGCAGTAAAAGAATATACCTGCTCAAAGCCGAACCGGGCAAAACCGTATTTCAGGCATGCACAGGCACCTTCTGTAGCATATCCGTATCCCCAGGCTTCCGGCACAAGCCTCCAGCCTATTTCCACACACGGTGTGAAGTCCGCTTCAAAATCAGCCCAATGAAAGCCGAGAAGGCCAATCAGGGAACCAGAATGTTTCAATTCCACTGCGTACAATCCATATCCTCTTTCATCCAGTTCTTCCCGCATGCGGTTCCACATGGAAAAAGAATCCTTTTCCGTCATGACACCTGGGAAAAAACGCATCACCTGGGGATTGGCGTTCATAGCCGCAAAAAAGGGCCAGTCTTTTTCCCGCCACTCCCGTAACACCAGGCGTTCAGACTCCGGCAATGGCAGTTTCCCCCCCGGCATGGCCTTAGTTGTACATGGAAAGCTCTGTTTCCAGCTCCGGGCAGCGGTTCACGCGGAACCGTTCATCCAGTTCCAGAATTTGGCTATGCCCCAAACTGTCCTTGATGGTGAGGTTGACTTTGGAACGGCCAGGATACCTTTTTAGAATATCCCGTATCTGTTCCAGATTTTTTCTCGTATGGCGGAGAGGACTGACAATAATATTCAAAGGCCCCTGATCTCCGGACTTGGATTTGCGCTTTTTACCTCCCAGGGGATCAATGCTCTGTGCAGCCACGCTTTTGGAGGATGTACGGTCATCCTCCCGGATGTTGGCGCGCACGGAAACGAAAACGCCCGGCTCCAGGCCGCCCTCCATTTCCTGGGCCTTTTCATAAACATCCGACCACAGCAACACCTCTATGCTGCCGGTAAAATCTTCCAGCGTCAGAATGGCGAATTTTCTGCCGGCCTTGCTGATTTTGGGGGTAATGGAACGAACCATGCCGGCAATCTGGTGCTTCTGCTTGAGTTCGTGTGGTTCCAGCGTGTCAATGAGTCCTATGCGGGTATATTTTTCCGCATCAATGACACCGCGCATGGAGTCCAGGGGATGGCCGCAAAAATAAGCGCCCAACAAATCCTTTTCATCTCCCATACGCTGCTCCTTGGACCACTCTGGAACGGCAGGTTCATCCTTCACCCTGGGCGCTTCAAAGGTCATGTCAAACAGGGACCCCTGCCCCAGAGCCTTATCCTTATGTACCTGGGAAGCTCCGTTGAGGGCCAGGTCCACACGTTCAAACAGAACACAACGCGGCTCCAGCGTCCAGTCCAGCGCTCCTGCGCGGATCAGGGATTCCAGAATCTTTTTGTTGACAGATTTGGAATCCAGCCTGTTGCAAATGTCCTCCATACTGGAAAATTCCCCATTCTTCTCTCTTTCTTCCAGAAGAATCTGCATGGCCCCCTCTCCCACGTTCTTAATGGCCGCCAGCCCATAACGCACAGCCAGCCTGCCGGAGGGCATTTTCTCAGGAGTGAACTTGAGCATGGATTTATTCACATCGGGAGGCAGGATCTCAATACCCATGCGGTTGGCTTCCTGAATGAACACTCCGATTTTGTCATTGTTCGCCTCATTAGACATCAGCCCGCAGAGGAATTCCACAGGGAAGTGGGCCTTGAGATAGGCCGTCCAGTAGGAAATATGCCCGTAGCAGGCGGAGTGGGATTTATTAAAACCGTACCCGGCAAATTTTTCAATCTTGTCAAAGATGGCTGTAGCCGTTTTTTCATCAATCTGGTTTGTTTTCCAGCATCCTTCCACAAAGTGGGCCTTTTCCTTGGCCATCTTCGCCGGGTCTTTCTTGCCCATGGCGCGCCGCAGAAGGTCGGCCCCGCCAAGCGTATAGCCGGCCAGCAGCTTGGCCGCCGCCTGAACCTGTTCCTGGTAGATCATCACGCCGTAGGTTTCCCCGCTGACCTGTTCCAGCAAAGGATGCTCATACTCCACCTGGCGCAGCCCCTTCTTCACTTCAATCATTTCATCCATAAACTGCATGGCTCCCGGTCGGTAAAGAGCCAGCAAGTCAATGATGTCTTCAATTTTCTGAATCCCGTAACGGCGGCAAGTGTCCACCATACCGCCGGATTCCAACTGGAAAACCCCCATCGTATCTCCCCTGTTCAGCAAGTCCAGGGTTTCCCGGTCATCCAGAGGGACGGAATCCAGTTTGAACTCCGGCACGCGCCAGCGGGCGTATTGCTCCGCATCATGCATGACGGTCAGGGTTTTCAAACCCAGGAAGTCCATCTTCAAAAGCCCCACTTCATAAATCGCGCTCATGTCGCACTGGGCGACGACAGCGGCATGAGGATCGGACAGATCGTCACGAGTGAGGGCCACATGCTCATCCAGGGGACGGTCACCGATCACAACACCTGCCGCATGTACCCCTACGTTGCGGATCAAGCCTTCCAGGCGGGTCGCGTACCCCCACAATTCCGCATACCCCTCATCGGAGGAAATCAACTCCCTCAGCTCCTCGTTACTCTTGTAGCTGGACTGAAGAGTCACCTTGGGGCCGGTTTCGATAAGTTTGGAAATACGGTCCCCGTCCGCATAGGACATATCCATCACACGGGCTACGTCCCTGAGTACGGACTTGGCACCCATGGTGCCGTACGTAATAATGTGGGAAACAGCGCGCTCCCCGTATTTCTGCCGAACATAATCAATTACTTCCGGCCGGCGTGTCTGGCAAAAGTCAATATCAATATCCGGAGGGCTGACGCGTTCCGGATTTAGGAAACGTTCAAAGATTAATCCGAATCTCAGAGGATCTATGTTCGTGATTTTCATGGCATAAGCCACCAGGGAACCGGCTGCGGAACCGCGACCGGGACCTACGGGAATGTCATGATCCTTGGCCCAGTTGATGAAATCCGCCGTAATCAGGAAATAGGAAGGGAATTTCAACTGGTTAATAATTCCAAGCTCATAATCCAAACGGTCACGCAGTTCCTTGTCCGCAGCAACACGTTCCTTTCCGTACCGTTCTTCCAGCCCTTTATAGCACACTTTACGCAGGTATTCTTCACGCGACGAACCATCCGGCGTGCCGAATTCAGGGTATTTTTCCGTACTGGTAGAATCCAGCTTGATGATAACATTGCACCGTTCCGCGATTTTCAACGTATTTTCCACGGCCTCCGGATACTCATGGAATACCTCCCGCATTTCCTCAGGAGATTTCAAATACACTTCCGTGGAATAGCGCATGCGTTTTGGGGAAGCCAGTTTTTCGTTGGTTCCGATGCAAATCAGAACATCGTGCATGTCGTGATCTTCCTTCCTGAGGAAGTGCACGTCATTGGTGGCAACAATGGGGGTATTGGTCTTGCGGGCGATACGCACCAGCTCCGGCAGGCATTTTTTCTGTTCCTCCATGCCATGGTCCTGAAGCTCTACAAAAATATTGTCGTCCCCAAAAATATCCTTTAGCGCCAGAAGGGCTTCCTCCGCTTTTTCAGGCTGGTCATTGAGCAGCCACTCATTAAGCGGTCCGGCAATGCATGCTGTACAACAGATGAGTCCCTCATGAAATTCCCGCAGGGTTTCCATATCCACGCGGGGTTTATAGTAAAAGCCTTCCAAATGGGAACGGGACACCAGCTTAACCAGATTCTGCCATCCGGTTTCATTTTCCGCCAGTAAAAGGAGATGCGTGTATTTACGGCGTCCGGGAAGCTGTTTTTTCACACTAATGGGCGTAGGAGAGAGGTAAACCTCGCAACCAAAGATAGGCTTTACCTCCTGCTTCCGCGGTCCTTCCGGATGCTCCTTGTTCCAGGCGGCCACGGATTTATTGAGGCTGTTTGTCTCCATGACCAGTTCAATGGCTCCGAACAGATTGCCGTGATCCGTAACAGCAACGGCGGGCATCCCCATGCGGGAACACTCAGCAATGAGGTCCTTGATATGGACTGCGCCGTCCAGCAACGAATATTCCGTGTGATTGTGAAGGTGTACGAAGGAACCGGGCATGGATGGATCCTGTAAGCGGTTAATAAAGGAAATCAGCGGAGAACAGGGCATTCGGCCTTCATGGCTTCCACGCATTCCCGGATAAGATCCGGGCCGCGATAAACGAAGCCGGTATAAAGCTGGACCAGACTGGCCCCTGCCTTAATCTTGGCGACGGCATCCGCCCCGCTCATAATGCCCCCAACGCCAATGATCGGAATACGCCCTTTCAACTCGGAAGCAAAAGCTCCAATAACTTCCGTGGACCGTTCCGTCAGAGGGGCGCCGGACAGGCCGCCAGATTCTTCATGCCGGGGATTGGCCTCTACCCCGGCGCGGGAAAGAGTCGTATTCGTAGCAATAAGACCATCCAGTCCCTCATCCAGAAAAACGCGGCTGAGTTCCGCAATATGCTCATCCGTCACATCCGGAGCCACTTTCATAAAAATGGGCACATGGCGACCAGTTTCCGCAGCCAGGTTGGACTGCTCTGATTTCAGGGAAGCCAGCAGACGAGCAGCGGGTTCCGCCGCTTGAAGGTCACGCAGGCCGGGCGTATTGGGAGAAGAGAAATTGATGGCTATATAATCCGCTACAGGCCATGCCGCACGCAGGCAGGTAAGGTAATCCTGAGCAGCATCCTCATTGGGAGTTATTTTGTTTTTCCCGATATTGACCCCCAGAACACCGCGGAAACGAGTGGCGGAGCGAATGTTTTCCACTCCGGCGGAAATACCTTCATTGTTGAATCCCATCCGGTTGATAAAAGCCTTCTGGGGAATCAGGCGGAACAGGCGGGGGAGGTCATTACCCGGTTGCGGACGGGGTGTCAGCGTACCCACTTCCACAAAACCGAATCCGATCTGGCCAAAAGCGTTTACCGTATCCGCTTCCTTGTCCATTCCGGCGGCAAGCCCCACCCGGTTCGGAAATTTCATCCCCAGAATTTCCACTGGATCAGAAGGGACTTCTCCCATTACAAGAGGCAGTACACGCATTTTCTCTGCCAGGCGCAGCCCCCACAAGGTCACCTTGTGGGCAGTTTCCGGATTCATTTGGAATAACACACTTTTAGCGGCGGAATATAAGGCGGGTGACACGATATGGGAAGTGTACCACACCCTCTTTTAGGGTCAAGAATGGGAAGCGTCTTGCCGGGATGATTTTATCCGGTACAATTCCTTGCCATGAACAGGAAGGAATGCCTCTCATCCTGCCGTTTGTACGGTATTGTAGATATGGGATATACTGCTGAAGATCAATTACTCCCTGTAACAGAAAAATTATTGGCCGGCGGCTTGCGCATTCTCCAGCTAAGGGCGAAAAACCATAACCCGGAACACATTGAGAATATGGGGCGCCAGCTTGTCCCCCTGTGCCGCAGATGCGGCTGTCTTTTCATCATCAACGATTATCCTGAGATTGCCCTGAATATCGGCGCAGACGGCGTCCATCTGGGGCAGGATGACGGAGACCTGGCATCCGTACGGGCTATGCTGGATAAGGACGCCGTCATAGGACGGTCCACGCACAGTCCTGGACAGGCCCTGGGAGCATGTAGAGAGCAGGCGGACTATATTGGGTTTGGGCCCTTGTTCCCCACAGGTACCAAACCGGGAAGACAGGCCATCGGGCTGGAAGACATCGCAGGCGTACAGCAACAGCTACCGGAAAATTTCCCCGTCTTCTGTATCGGAGGAATTAATGGGGACACACTGCCCTCCGTACTGGAGGCGGGGGCAAACAGGGTAGTCATCGTTTCCTGGCTGCTTACACACTCCGACATCACGGGAACAGTAAGAGCACTCAGAAAAGAACTGGGGGAAGCATAAAGAAAAACACGCGTCCCCATCCATATTATCCCTTCCTTTCCTCCTCCGGAGACAGAGCCGGCCGGGAAATTAACAGAACCGCCGTATCTACAATCATCTGCAAAATGTGGTCCTGATCTTTCATCCACGGTTCTTTTTCCTGGAGATCCATGCATGCGACATATTTCCCCAATGTGGCATGGAAGATGGAACTCATGATATGCGCATGCCAGGACAAGGAAAGCTCATCATCCCACGGACAGAATCTACGTATTCTTGCTATCATCTCCTGGATCGATGGAGCATAAAATTCATCATAGATTTTTCTTCCCAGATATTCCGGCTCCTGCGGCAGACGCCACAATAAACGGACATGATCCGGCCCTCCCAGGCTCTTATCCAGAAATAGCCGGAAAGCTGGTTCTATAAATGCGCGGGCATACGCCCTCAGGGACGGATGAAGATCCGCCTCTTTCAGCATCTTCATGCGCGCTTTCATCAGAGGTTCCGCATACTGCCTGTAAACAGCCAGATACAGTCCCTCCTTGTTCTCAAAATAGTAAACGATAGAAGCCAGATTTACTCCTGCTTCAGAAGCGACGGCCCTCATGGTTACACCATTAAATCCCCTGAGGGCAAAAAGCTTCTGAGCAGCACGGAGGATTTTGCCGCTGGTTTCCGCAGAACGGTCAGACTGGGATTTGCGGGGAGAAGCCATCACCTCAAAAATCAGACAATGCGCCGCCTAGCGGGAAGAACGGCTTGAACCAATGGCTTTCACCAACTGTTCCATGTTTTGGGAAGACTGAATAGGCTTGCCGTCCTTATCCACCAGAATCATGGTGGGTATGCCGCGCGGAGCTACCTTCTTGGCCAGCTCCGTCAAATCCTCTCTCAACAGGATAGGCCATGGCATGTTATTGGCAACGGCCCATTTTTGGGCGGCATCCAGGTTCTGGTCCATATTGCACATGATTACCTCCACATCAGGATTATCCTTTACCACCCTGTTATAGGCCTCCACGCTGTGGGGCGCATTCCGGCAGCAAGGGCCGCACCAGCTTGCACTGAAATACAAGATGAAATGCTTGGGATTCAATTTCCCGTCCCTCTTTTTAAGTTTGCCGTTTTCAAGCATGTAAGTCTTTCCCTTCATTTCCTCCGCCACAGGGCCGGACGGCATGGACGACCATTCTGCAATAGGCTTGCCGATCACTTCCTTATGTTCCTCCAGCCACGCGCGATCTTCGTCGGAAAGCTTTTCCAGCGGCATCGTAATGGGCTTTTTGGCTGTTGTCACCAATTTGACTGTTTTCATATTCAGGGCAACTGGACGGGCCTCCACCGTACTGCCTGTGTTTTTATTAGTCCAAGTGCGGAGGGAAGGATCATCCGCCGCTCCGGAAGAATCCGCCAAACAGAAAGAGGTTCCCATCACGAACGCGGATGCCAGCAGGATACGCCAAGATGAAAATTTCATACACATGAGGTTAATATACTATTTATTATCTTCCATGTCGAGAAGCTGATTCCAGAATTTGCCTGGCCCGGGCATGTCCCGGGTCGCGGCGCAGGGCTTCCGCGGCCGCGGCCGCGGCTTCACGATACCGCCCATTGCGGTAAAGCATCACCGCAAGAGTGAAAGGAATATCCGCATTTCCCTTTTCCAGGGAAGAACAGTTTTCCAAATCTTGCAAAGCCTGCTCCAACCGGCCCACTTTTTCATTCAACAGAGCGCGGTTAAATAAAGCACGAATAAAGGAAGGCTCTATTTTTAAAGCTTCATTAAAGGATTCCAAAGCTCCCGGCTCATCATTATTTTCAATCTGTCCCAGCCCCAGAAGATACCACAGGTTGGCATCTTTGGGAGCCAGACGTACAGCCTTTTGCATCTGGTCTACCGCCTCCCGGCTGCGACCCTGAGAAGCCAGGAAAACGGCATAATCACGGTGCACCACGGACGAAGTGGCATCCCATTTCAAAGCTTTGGAAAACCACAATTCCGCAGTTTTCGCATCCTTGCGGCTAATGGCTATCTGGGCCAGCTTCATGGCGCCGGAAGGCTGGTCCGCCTGGTGCAAAGCGGCTGCAGTAAGCTCCCTCATTCCCGGACTGTCCGGAGGAAGGGAATCCCGCAGAGCCCACTCCGCCTGCAAGCGCACGACCCTGAACGGATCATTAAGAAGTTTGCCCACAGCAGGATTACCTACACGCCCCATCACTTTGGCGGCGGCGGCTCGCGTCAGAGGATCCGGGTCCTTAACCGCCGCCGCGGCCACTTCCTGGACGGCGGGTTCATGAGCCCACGCATCCATCAAATCCAATAACGTAGCGCGCCATGAGCCCACTTCCTCCCTCTTAAAACATTCCATAAGCAGAGGCAGGACATCTTCCTTCCCTTCGTAGGCATGCTGAACGGCCCGGGTCCGTTCCCTGTACTGCGCCATCTTGGGTTTAGCCCCGTAATATTTCTTTACCGCCTCAGCAGCCCATTCATTGCTCTTTTCCCTGTGGCACATGGTACAGGCATTCGGAATACCCAACTCCACGCTCAGCAAAGGATCAGGAGAATTGAAAGAATGATCCCTGCGGGGATCGCGAGCCATATACAGGCTTTCCGGCATATGGCACTCCACACACCGGGCGCCCATGCTGGACTGAGGACATGGAGTATGCGTAGCCATGTCAATAACGGGAGCTTTTACGCCGTTGACAGCCTCTCCAGTACCGTGGCACCTCAAACAGAGCGTATTATCTTCTTGGGGAAGCTTCAGCGTTCCCGTATGCGGATCATGACAGTCCAAACAGGTCACCCCCGCGTTGCCCATACGGCTTAACCGCAGGCCGGTCTCGCAATAATCCTCATCCCTTTGCATGCCGTTGGGCCAGAAAACGCCGGGCTGCACGGGAAGCACCAGCTGGAAATGATTGTCAAAACGGTCGCCTACGGCAAAATCATGATCGAATTCATCCCTTCTGGCATGGCAGGAAGCGCAGTTATCATGAATCTGCTGTGGCGTCAGCTTGTTCCTGGTGGAAATCATGCAACCCGTCCCCGCCTCCGGCTTGTCCAGCAGGGGGCCGTGGCACTGAATGCAAGTCACCCCGGGCTCCGTCCAAGTAGAAGCATACCGGTCTTTAACAGGATCATAGTTCTTATGGAACAGGGACATATGGCACCACGCACACTGCGTGTTCCAATTCATACCGCGTCCTGTCCAGTGCCCCCAGTCTCCCGGCTGGCGGGCATCCTTGCCGAAAATATCGAACCATTCTTTGCGGTTCACGTCCCATGCGGCGCTCAAGGTATGAAAACCGCCGTCCCTGGCGGGAACCAGATACTGCACCAGAGGAATTCTCCCTGTGGCCCATTCCGCACGCCAAGAGGTTGAGGATTGACCGTCATGGACCATGCGTCCGTGACCATTCGTAGAGAATTGGAGAATGCTGCCATGAGCGTCCAGTTTCATGTTATGGAATGCTTCAGACTCCCACTGATCTCCCAGTTTGCGGAATGCCCAGGCATGGTCTGAACCGGCCCACTGACGGAATTCCTTTTCATGACAGGCTCCGCACTGCATGGATATGGGCACTTCATTCTGATCCCAGTGCTCACTGCCACCTGAAAAAACAACCGGCTGCTCCGCCGCTACAGAGCGTCTGTCCATCCAGGCCTTCATCATCGTGCCCAGTCCGGTCAAAGCCCCAAGAACAACGAGGAGAACCACCCACTTTTTCATGGAAGGACGGTTCATAGGGACATCGGAAGATTCAGGGGCGGGCATGACGGAAACATTCTGCCATATCATACGCGCTCCACCAAGGAACTTTTGCATCAGACAGGGCAGTCCCTGACATGCCCAATCCGTCAATGGCAGATTATTCCTCCTCTTCCAGGGCTTCCTCCCGCATCAGGGGAGTAATCCGGGTCACGGTACAGCGCTCCACACCACCATTCTTCGCCCGGGTTACCTTGAATTCCAGCCCTCTATAGCCGACAGTATCCCCTTCCTCCGCTGGCGCTTCCAGCAAATTAAGAATCAGGCCCCCTACGGTATCTATTTCCCCATTCTCCAAATCCATGTCCATGGCTTCCCCCAATTCCTCAATGCGCGCCAGACCGGATACGTCACAGGAGAAGCCTACCGCATCCCCAGGCAACTCCGTCAGCACTTTAATGCGGCCGCGATCCCAGCCCATTACTTCGGAAAATACATCCGTCAGAGTCAGAAGCCCGGAAGTCCCCCCGTGCTCATCCAGAATAATGGCAAGGCGCACATTGTCCTTCCTCATAATTTCCACAACATTGTCAAACTTCACCGTTTTGGGAACCTTGGGTATGGCATGAATGTACTCAGGAGTCAGAGTCTTCCCGCGGAACATGATACGGAACAGGTCGCGGGCATGCACCATACCCACCACATGGTCCAGGTCACCGCGGTAGACAGGGTAACGCGTACGGCGAGTGCGACGCACGATTTCCCGTATCTGTTCATGCTCCGCCCCTTCAGGAATGGCGTCTATCCTGACGCGCGGAGTCATGACCTGGTGCACATACAGATCATCCAGGTCAAACAATCCATCCATAATTCGGCCAGATTCCTGCGGCAATGCCCCGTTCTCATGGCTTTCTTCAATAATGTACTGGAGTTCCTCCCCAGAATGGTAGTGAGACTTGGATTCATTCCGGTTCACGCCCAGCAACCCAAGACAGAAATTGCCCAGGGCATTCATGCCCACTACCAGGGGATACAGGCAGAGCTGGATCACGTACATGGGCATCGCAATGATGAGGCAAAGCTTTGCGGCGTACTGTAGAGAAAGCGCCTTGGGTACCATTTCCCCAAGCACAATATGCAGGTACGTCAGCACCGCCACGGACAGAATGCTGGCTGCGCCATGGGCCACCAGCCAGGAAGCCCAGCCATACTGTACCAGCCATTCATGAAGCCATCCGGCGACAGCATGCTCCCCATACATACCCAGCCCCAGACTGGCGAATGTAACGCCAAGCTGTGCCGTAGCAATGTAACGATCCTGCAACCGGGGCGTTTTCAATATCAGGGAAACACGGCGCGCTACCATGTTGCCGGACACCCCCATTTGCTCCAATGCCGCACGGGGCGCCCCAAGCAAGGCAAATTCTGCAGCCACAAACAGACCGTTCAACACAATCAGCAACAGAATAATGAAAATAGTCATCATGCGTTCACCCCGCTTTCCACGGCAGGTTCATTCTCCTTTCTCTCCGGAGGCATCAGCAGGATGGAGGAAACACGGTTATGGTCCATCTTTTCAACCACCAGCACGCGCCCGGCGATAATCAGGCGGTCCCCTTCCTTCGGGATGCAGGACATGTGCTTAATCACGCATCCGCCCACAGTAGTGGCGCCATTCATCAAAAAAGGTACCAGGCATTCCGCCTTATGGGCACGCATCATACCGGGAATGCGCACGGAACCATCCGGCAGGTTTTCCACCTTCTCCCCGGAACGGATGAATTCCTCATCAATATCCCCCACCATTTCACCCAGCAGACGTTCCAGCGTTACCAGCCCAACAAACTTTCCGTATTCATCCAGTACAAAGGCTTCCTTGGCCCTGTCTTCCCGCAACCGGGCCATCAGCATCTCCACCGTCTGCATTTCCATCACGCACGGCACCTGCCTCAACATGGAACGGAGAGGGGGCAGAATCCCCTTTTCCGCATACGCGGCTACCATATCCTTGATATGCAGCATGCCTATGACGGACTCACGATTCCCTTCATACACGGGAATATGAGTATGAGGCCTATCTGCGATCATGTCCAAAATATCTTCCTGCGTGGCATCCACATCCAGGCAGACAAGCTGAAAACGGGGAATCATAATTTGTTCCGCCGTGCGTTCCGCCAGGGATAAAGCACTGTGCAGCCGTTCATGCTCATCCTCTTCCAACATCCCGCCCTGGTGGCTTTCATCCAGCAGCATATTAATCTCCTGTTGGGAGTGGATGTGCTGATGGCCGCCCGGAGGGAGCCGGAACAGTTTAAGAAGCAACAGACCGCTTCCATTAAGAAAATCAATGAACCATGCGAAGCAGGCCAGCGTCCAGCGCATAGGATAATAAGTATACAAAGCCGCCTGCTTGGGAAACTGAAGAGCCAGGGATTTGGGCATCAATTCCCCGAGAATTACCTGGAAAACCGTCAGACCGATCAGCACAACAAGGGCAGCCGCAGAATTGGCCATTACGGAATCCATCCCGCCAAACCTCTCGAACAAAGGGAACAGATAGGCAGCCAGTTCAACCTGTCCGTATGCTCCCAGAACCAGACTGGAAATGGTAATACCGAACTGGCATGCCGCAATGTAGCGGTCCAGCTCCTTTGTATTTTCCAAAATCTTAAGCAACTGAACAGCCACCCGGCTACCATTCTCCGCCATTTCCCGGACCATGTTGCGGCGTACGCTCACTGCAGCAAATTCTGCTGCAACATAAAAGGCGTTGACCAGAATCAGGAAAAGAATAACGAAAGTGACAAAAAGAATCATGTATGGCGGGGGTGTCCGTAAAACACAACGGGCATCCGCATCATAGGAACCGGAAAAATCCTGTCAAGAACGGGAAACAAAAAAATCTGCCATGTAGAAACAGCTCCATTCCTCCCGTCCCTTTCCGGCATTGCCAAACTCCCTTCTTCCGGTACAGGAAGGAAAAATTCCGGCTGCTCCACGTAGCAGTTGAGCCAACTGCAAAACATCTTTCCTGCAATCGAAAAGCCCCGTTACCGGAATAACCGGAAACGGGGCTGAAAGTTTAAAGGCTCAACAGAAAACGTTATTCCGTAATGCCGGCGGCTTCCGCTTCGGCAGCCTTGGCATCGCGCAAAGCGGCACGTATAGACATTTTCACGCGTCCCTTGTCGTCAATACCGATGCACTTGGCGGTCACCACGTCTCCAACGCTCACGACGTCTTCCGTCTTGGCGGTGCGGCCTTCGGCCAGTTCGGAGATATGAATCAGGCCATCCTTGCCGGGCAGCACTTCCATAAACGCGCCAAAGGTGGTCGTGGAAACAATCTTACCGGTGTACAGTTCCCCGATTTCAATGGTCTTGAACATGCGGGTGACCAATTCCAGAGCACGGTCCAGGCCTTCCTGCTTGGCGGCGTAAATATGCACGGTACCATCTTCCTCAATATTGATATCGGCTCCGGATTCGGCCTGGATAGCCTTAATGTTCTTGCCGCCAGGGCCGATCAGTTCGCCAATGCGGTCGGCGGGAATCTTGGTGGTCTCAATACGGGGAGCGTTCGGGCTCATCTGGGCCGGAGCGGCAATGGCGTCATTCATGACCTTCAGAACATCCGTACGGCCGGCTTTCGCCACGTGAATAGCTTCCTCCAGTATGGAGAGGGGAATGCCGGGCAGCTTGAGATCCAGCTGGTAGCCTGTCACGCCTTCCGATGTGCCGCAGAGCTTGAAGTCCATATCACCGTAAAAGTCTTCGGAACCGATGATATCCAGCAGAGTTTTGTAAGAGGTGATTTCATGCTGGTCATTCTGTTCCGTCACCAGGCCCACGGAAATACCTGCCACAGGACGCTTGAGGGGCACGCCGGCCGCCAGCAAAGACATCGTGCCCGCACAGACGGAAGCCATGGAGGTGGAACCGTTGGATTCCATGATTTCAGAAGAGACGCGAATGGCGTACGGAAATTCCTGTTCGCCAGGCACGACCGGAGCAATGGAACGTTCCGCCAAAGCGCCGTGGCCGATTTCCCGGCGGTTCTGACCACCAAAACGGCCGGTGTCGCCCACGGAGAAAGGCGGGAAATTGTAGTGCAGGATGAAACGCTTTTCATTCACGCTGCCCGTGTAATTGTCCATGTACTGGCGTTCTTCCATCGGAGCCAGCGTCGCCAGGCAAAGGGACATCGTTTCACCGCGGGCGAACAGCGCGGAACCGTGCACCACAGGAGGCAGCACGTTGACTTCCGCAGTCAGAGGACGCAGCTGCTTGAGAGCCCGGCCATCGGCTCGCTTGTCCTTTTCCATGATAGAAATGCGGAATGCCTTCTTCTGAATATATTCAAAAACCTGTTCCACATCAAAGTCAGTAGCTTCCGGATGGCGTTCCTTGATGGCTGCCTCCACTTCGTCGCGCAGGGCTCCCACTTTTTTCTGACGCTCCACCTTGGAAGGTGCGTAAATGGCTTCCTCAATGCGATCGCCGGCAATTTCATAACCGATTTCCAGCAATTCAGGCTTGGCAAGGCAAAGTTCATAAGCGCGCTTCTCTTTACCGCAAACAGCGCGGAGCTCTTCCTGCTTTTCGCAAATGACCTTCACGTTCTCCTGGGCCACACGCAAAGCGGCGATAAAATCTTCTTCCGGCAGTTCATTAGCGGAACCTTCAATCATGATGACCTGGTCCTTTGTACCGGCAAATACCAGATCCAGCTGACTATGTTCGCGCTGGGAATTGGTCGGATTGATAACGAACTGGCCGTCAATACGGCCCACGCGCACAGCCCCTACGGGTTCGGCAAAGGGAAGATCGGAAACGACACAAGCGGCGGAAGCGCCGTTAATGCTCAAAATATCCGGTTCGTTTTCACCGTCGGCGGAGAGCAGAAGCGTAATTACCTGCGTATCGTAGAAGTAGCCCTTGGGAAACATCGGGCGCAGGGGGCGGTCCGTCATGCGGCACGTCAGGATTTCCTTTTCCGTGGGACGCCCTTCGCGTTTAAAATAACCGCCGGGGAACATACCCGCCGCAGCGGCTTTTTCCTTGTACTCCACGGACAGGGGAAAGAAGGTTTGCCCCTCCTTGACTTTGGTGGCGCTTACCACGGTCACAAGAACGACGGTATCGCCGCTGCGGACAACAACAGCGCCGTCCGCCAGACGGGCCATCTTACCGGTTTCAATCGTGATGGGATTCGTACCAACGTTGCATTCAACTGAATGTATGCTCATTATATTTTTTGTTTTTCAATCACCCGCAGCCTCATCAGCCCATCCAGACCGGCTCCGGGCGGGAAGCCTGAATGGCGTCAGGTACGGGCAGTGCCTCAGGAAGATGTTATCCGCAACAGTCCTTTCCCAGAAACAGAGGGGGGAAATACTGTCCGCGCGGCAGGACGCGCACCCAGATGGATCAAACGGCCCGGCCCAGTCTTACCGGCTTGACAGCCTGTGAAAATCCGAAAATTTCTCAAGGCATGCCCGACAGAAACGCTCCAGGAAACGAATCCCCGAACGTCGAATGCGAGCATAATCCCTGTCAAGGATAATGCAAGCAAATAGTTTGATAACCATAGCAGTCCATTTCCTTCAAGAATCTTAAATATCCCATCCGCATCAGGAGCCATCCTACTTTCATCCATTCCATATTCTTCGCATTTCTGATTGAAATGCATTCCTCCAAGTAAAATACCCGGAAGCGCCTGTCTTCCCTTCTTAACCGGAGAGGAAATACAGAATTTAAAAGAACGGACTACGTATTACTGCCGGATGCCCATAACAGCCGCCCACTGCTTTTTCATCCATATTTCCCTCTTCCTTGGACGGTTGCATCATATCTGCAATCCCGGACTTTCCGTTCCCGGCAAACACTTGCGCTGGAATAAAGCGGAGGTCATGCAGACAAAAACAATCCTCACACTTCAGCATATCTTCCATCATGAAAATGATGCGGACTTTCAGCCCCGTCTGATCAACCAGCAAATCCGCCGTCATTCACTACGCCGTCCCCTTCCCATGACAGCGTTACCGCTCATCCAGCCCCTCCCATAAGAACAACGGCCGCTGCGGAAAACCGCAACGGCCGAATCAAACGGGAATATGCTCCGCCTTTTAGCGGCGAAGGCCAAGGCGCTGGATCAGACTCTGGTACTGGGCCAGATCTTCACGCTTGACGTAATCAAGAAGCTTGCGGCGCAGAGCCACCATCTTCAACAACCCGCGGCGGGAAGAAACATCATGTTTATTCGTGCTCAGGTGTTCGGTCAGGTGGGCGATGCGCTGGGTCAGGCGGGCAATCTGGTAGCTGGAGCTACCGGAATCCTTTTCATGCATCTTGAATTCCTGCAAATTGATTTCGTTACTCATAAGTGTTTTCCTTGAATGTATTTAGCTCGTGGCAGCGGCTAATCGACACTGTGAGGGCGCCAACTATGCATCATCCAGCCCCAAAAGCAATTCAAATTTCGTCATCCCGGGGAATTTGCCTTTGGTCCTGGGAAAGCGGCCCCTCTCCATTTTCCCCGGTGTCCCAGACTTCGCGATCCTTTTCCGTCACGGAGCGAACCACACGGCAGGGATTGCCCACGGCCACGACATTGGCGGGGATGTCCTTCGTCACCACACTGCCCGCGCCTATCACGGAATTTCTCCCAATACGCACACCCGGGGCAATCACCGCATGACCGCCTATCCATACTCCATCCTCAATGGTAATGGGCAGAGCAAATTCCAGCCCCTGCCGTCTCAGCCCCGGGTCTACGGGATGCCCGGCAGTATAAATGCCTACATTGGGACCTATCAGCACGTCATTGCCGATGGTAACGGCAGCACAGTCCAGCACCACGAGGTTGAAATTGGCATACACGCGGTCCCCCAGCCGTATATTGGAGCCGTAATCACAATGCAGCGGAGGTTCCAGATAACACCCCTCTCCCATTTGGCCGAAAAGCTCCCGGGCCACTTCCCGGCGCAGGCTTTCATTTTCCGGAGCGGACTGGTTATAGCGGAAAACAAGCCGGCGCGCCCTGAGCCGGGCGGCAGCCAATTCAGAATCCTGGGCATGATATAGGCGCCCGGACAGCATGTTATTCCAGTCCTTCGAGGCCATTGGATGAAGAGGAGGGCACAGCGTCCGCCTCAGAAAAAGGCAGCTGCCCATTTTTCTGTTCTCCGACAGACGGCATGGCGGCGGCATCTTTTTTTACGGACGTTTCCGATTTTACAAGTTCCTTCTTTCCGGAGGAAGCTGAATTTGCGCCAGCCACCGGGGCAGCAGGCTTGTGCACCGTCCGGAATATTCCGGACGGCTTTTGTTGAAGCTCGTGAATATTCCAGTTTCCATCCCTGACAACCACACGGGTTCCTACGGGAGCTATTTCAAAGAGATTTTTCGCAATCAAGTGGGGAACACGGATACATCCATGGGAGGACGGATGACCGGGCAAGTACCCTTCATGAATTCCTACAGCCCCGTTCACTCTCATGAAATAGGGCATCTTGGCAGGTTCAAACCTCTCGCCGGGGCGGGGGGAATCCCTTCGTATATCCCCGTCCCGCAATTCTCCGTCAGCGTTAATAAACGCACCGTAATAGGAATGATGGTCTTCCTCCTTGGAAGCAATGAGGAAGTAGCCGGAGGGCGTCATGCCGGAACTTCTTCCGGAACTGATGGGAGCATACGCAATGCGGTGCGTCCCCCGGTAGATATACATCATCTGCTTTTTCTTATCCACTACGACCAGCAGCTTTCCGGGCAGCGACGGATCATCTTCCCACTTAAGCAGGTGCCCCGGAATAGTTCCCGTTTCTTCAAAATACCCCGTCATTTCTTCTACCGGAATATGGGAAGAGGGGACAGGGGAAGGCTCCCTTCCCGTGGTACCGCAGGACGAAAACAAAAACGGAACACACAGGCAGGAAACCAACGGATGGAAAAGGGATAATTTCATCGCAATAAGTCGCATCACTGCGTTAGACAGCTGAAGGCCGGAAAAAAGAACCGCTTTTTGACAAAACTGTCAACTATCAATCAAAAAAATCTCTTTTCCGTTATTCCTGCCCTCCGTTACCACATCCGGGCGCGCCTGCCGCGCTCCCGGCCGTTCCCGGTTCCGTGGAGCATGCCATGGGACCAAGCCTCCGCAAAAGTACGCGCGGCATCCGCTGTATGGGAATGCCCGTCATGCACGGGACTTTCCGCAATGGCCCCGCCTACGCCGGGAGGCCTGGACCTGTACAACTCCAAATGTTCCACGCCTCCCGGCTCATCTTCCCCACAGAAGCCTCGCGCCTTTTCCTGGGTGCGGGCATGGAAAAAACTGCGCTCCAGCAATTCCCTCAGCGTATTAATGCCGCGCCAGACATCCGTAGTTCTGGGGACGACGCGCACATTCACCAATCCCAGCCTTCCCATATTCTCTACGTAGGAAATGCCGTGGGCATCCCTCCGTGCAGCGTCATGGGGCAAAAGATGGAATGTTACCGCAACACCATGATTTTTCTCCCATTCCTTCATTTTTTCAACGTAATGGGCCAGAGGCTGCTGGCTGGCGGCATAATGGTCCAGCCAGTGGAAACTGTCTCCCATGATCTGCACAAGCCAAATGGCCGTATGATCGCTCAGCCCCAGATCCCATGCCGTGAAAGTGGGAGCGTCCGGATCAGCCTCAAACTCCACCCCTACCCGCCCCCGCTCCCGCAGGGCCATGATACGGCTGCCGTAAATACTGCCTTCTTCCCCTGTAGCAAAAGCCTCCTGCGGCGTTCCCGGATACTCCTGCTTCATGGAGGCGCCCATCACCCGGGCCATCCGGGCATACCATCTCTTCTGCCCCGCATCCAGAACCACTCCGGTCTTCCGTTCCAGAGAAAGGAAATACTCATCCAGTTCCCTGCTCCATCTGCCGCGCCCCGGCAAAGTGTACTCATCCTGGTCAAACCAGCTGAAAAAAAAGAATCTGAAATCCAAGGGGGAAAGCTCGCTTTTGCCCATGTTTTCCATGGCCTGGCGCGTCAGTTCATAATTCACTCCGTACCGTCCGCCCTCATGAGTGCTTTCCTTCAGAATAAAACCTCCGGGGGGAACTGTATTGATTGCCCCCGTACGGATTTCCCTGGCTCTCCACGGAGCATGCACGGAAACATACGCCAGCTCGGAAACATGGAGAAACTGCATGGTTCCCCCTCGCAGATTAGTCCCCACCCGCACATCGCTCCCATTGGAGAAAGCCAGGCGGCTGCGCGCCAACGTACGGGGTTGCCATTCCCCCTTTCTTTCCACGCCGGACAGACTCTTGATTCTCTCTCCCAGCCGGGCCAGAGCCACATCCATCGCAGAGGGGTTGGGCGGTACGTAATCCAGATGGTCCCAGGCAAAATGCAGCTTGGCCAGTTTCTGCTGGGCGTCCGGCAGGCTTTTATCAATGATTCCGCAATGGAAATTGGACCGGAACAGGCTCATATCCAGCATCAGCATGGCCACATACGTAGAAATGCCCAACTGGCGCGCCTTCAGGATGTCATTCCTGTACCACAGCCGCTCATGCAGCCGCCGCTGCGCCCTGTTCAGGGAAAAACGCTGGAGCTGACCGGCTTTGTTTTCTATCCAGTACAGGTGTTCCAGCCTCCAAATCTGGCTGGACAGGACGGACTGCCACGGCAGGCTCCATGATTCCGTCAAATGATTAAAATGTTCCATACTCCTCTATTAATTCTTTCAACAGGGCTCCTTCCCTGATCATCCCCTTCTGGGCCTCCGTCCCCTTGTCCAGGGGGAGGCGGTATGCCAGTGGATCGTTCAGCACGTGGGAAACGAACCGGAGCGTCTGCACCATCACGGGATCAAGCAGATCAAGCTTTCCCTTCAGATAACTCTCACGCACGCCCAGTTCTTCATACAGTCTGACGACATCCTCCATGAAGCATCCCACAGCCTGCTTTCTATTCCACCACCATCGTTCCTGGGAATCCACATCCCCCAGCGTTTCCAAAATCCGGCTCAGGAACCGGGTACGGCTCGCCCGTGAATCTTCCGGGGAAGGTTCCTCTCCGGCTCCCGTAAAACACTCCAGCGGAATATAGGAGTCCCGCTCGGACACCGCAGGCGCTCCCCGGCTGTCCAGATAAACGCCGTTCCATGCATGTACCACGTAGGGCGCGCGTGCCTGCCGTACGGGACTTTCCGGAATGCCCGGCATCAGGCGCACGGTATGACCCGGGTCGTCCGGGTCACGGTAAATCACGCAGTTGGCATACATCGCGCGCGCTTCCTCCGGCTCAGGGAGGAAGGGAAGCATGCCGCCTCTCAGTTCCTCCTGCCTGCGGTCCAGAACACCAATCAGGGAAATGGCCTCATCCAACGGGAGTTCCCGGTTCCAGGCAGACGTCACCCCCTCGGGAGCCGCTCCGGAATCAATCCGGTAAATCTTCCCTTTCCAACTAACCCCGGACTCCGTAGCTTCTGGGCGGCCTGCAAAATCCCGCCTCACCGCATCCAGAGTCTCCACAGCCCGGACCACATCCGGACGGCTGCGCCATGCGGCAGGGGCGGGAACGCCACGCCTGACGGAAAAATCTTCTTCCACATACAGGGGCGCTTCCAGAATGGGTTCCGGAAGATGTTCTCCCAAAGCCTCCAGGGAAACATCCTTCGCGCGCAGAGTTCCCAATCCGGTCCGGAACGGCTTTTTCACCAAATGCAGGTACAGGCCGGGATGTTCCGGATCCGGACGCCAGGAATTCAGCTGGGGGAACTCCTGAAGCGCCCGGGACAGTTCCCTCATGCGGCTTTCCGCCAGCCGCTCCATCCTGCGTACGGAACCGCCCACGTATCCGTCCAGCGCGGACAGGGAACGCACCAGCCCCTCTTTCACGTGATCCGGAACGGTAAACAACAGCCGTCCGGACATCAGGCTGTGAGAGTACCGCTCCACCATGGGGAGGCGGACCTCCCCTCCGGCCGGGTCCCAGGCGCGCTCCGCCCGTATGCGTTCATTCATCCCAACCGTCTCTCGGAGCATTCCCATAAACTCGGCAGTATCCTCTCTCTCCCTCAGCGTTTTCTTCAGCAGCCCGGCGCGGCGCACCAATTCCTCCAGAGGTTCCATGGCCTTATCCGGGCTTGCTGCCCCGTAGCGCACCCAGGAGGCTACCGTTTCCGGTACGGCATCATGATCCAGATGGGCAAAAAAATACTCCTTGGACAGCTGGGACAACTCTTCAATCAGTTCCGTTTCCCCGGGGAGCTTCCTGCGACGTGGCACACGTTCCAAACGTTTCAGCATCTCCCAAGCCTCTTCCGGGGAAAGTTGCTCCGTACGCATCAGCCGGTCCCACACGACCTCCGCCTTGTCTTCGATCAAAGCCAGGGGATTGGCTGTATTGTGAAGCCTCAGCCGATGCATTACCAACCCCTTGGCTGAGGAAACGGGCAAATTATCCGCATCTACGCCCAGCCTTCGCACGGAACCCACATACTTTTCGTGAATATTCATGCGCTCCAACAGGGCATCACGGCTCATCAGCGTTTCAGCGGCAACGCGTCCCCGGCCCGTCACCTCCAGACAATCTCCTGACCCCACCGCCCCGCGCACGCCGTAACCGGCTTTCAGCATATCCGCCACCGCCATGGCCGTCAGGCTGTCATACAGGCAGGGAAGCCGCCCCCCCTGCACATTTTCCAACCCGGCTGTCAGCCGCAGATAATTGGTATCCCACTCCGGCCGCCCGTTGCGGGCATGCCATTCCCAACTACGGATCAAATCCCTCTTAGCTGAGCAGGCGGCAGAAAACATCATGGAAACATTGGCCATCAGATCCGCTTCCGCCGCTTCCCGAGAAGGATGCCAGTCCGACCACCTGCCATTGGGGTATTTTATTCTCCACAGCCTTTCCGCCCCCTCTCCTCCGGGAGACGACTGGAACAGGCGCGGAGTCAGCAAAAGGAGATTCTCCACCGCTTTCCGCGTCCCCGGGTAAATACGCGGAGAAACCTGTTCCGGGCCGGCATGCAGCCGCGGCGCATCCAGCACAGAGGCATAACGGGCCACGTTCTCCGGCTCCACCTCCAGAAACCGGGCCAGCAGCCGCCCGTAACTTTCCACAGGCGTATAGCCGCGCCCCACATGCACGTCAAATTCCTTCATGTTGGGAAGTACGTGATACAGGCTGTTCACATCCGCCTGGGTTCCCCACACCATGCGGTTCATCTCCCGCAGCTCCGGGCTTACCCCATGGCGTTCCTCTCCGCCAAGAGAAGCCATCATGCCGCTCATCCTGGCCAGGGCGGAGGGAAGGCCGTCCGGATTAAAAGATTCAGACAACAAATCCGGAGCGTTCAGCAACGCACTCCCTTCCTCCAGCCACCGGCGCGCCCTGGCGCAGGCGCCTTCGTCCCGGCAAAACGACTTCCATAAACGAAAAGCCACATGGCCGGACGCCTCTTCATGCGGCACGCCGTGCACCCGTTCCATCACTCCTTCATAAACATTGGCTCGTGTCCGCAGATCCATATCCACCGTAACGGCGTCCCAGTCCCTGCTGGAAAAACCCGCACGGCGTCCCGCCTCTTCCGGATAAGCCAGCAGCAACATCCTGTACGGCCGATAGGAGCGCTTCTTCAGCCTGTCCGCCACAAACGCCCGGCGCAAAGCATCCGCGTGAATATCATATTCCTCCGCATTCCTTAAACGCCATGGGATTTCCCGTCCGTTCCTGTTCCGGACCAGCCCCAAATCTTCCTCTTCCATACGGCCCAGAGCCTCATACCAGAAAGAAAGAGCCTCCTCCACGGAAGGCCGGCCCTGCGTTCGCTTCATCTCCACACCGGGAGCCGGTTCCGCCGCATAAACAAGCTGCCCGTCCGCTGCGGCGGCTTCACCCACGCGGGGCAAACCGGCACGCAACAGCCACCTGGTTCTGGCCGTAACATAATCCGGATGAGGAAAAAGCTTTTTCAACACCGCTTCCGATTCGGGAAAATCCCGCATCTTCCAAGGCTTCGTGCGTACAGGAGAAGGCAAATCCAAAAAATCTCTCACATCCTGTTCCGTCTTCAAAAAAGGCTCTCCGGCTTCATTCAGGGCGCGGGACCACTCCAAAGCCTTTCTGGAAACGTATAAAGACCCCCATAACGGAGAATTTCTCAGGGACTTCTGCAACAATTCCCCGGCACGGCTTACATCCTTCTCCCGCAAAATTCGGGAAACCGTTTCATCCGGAATTCCGAATACTTTCAGCGGGGAACCGTCTCCAAGCAGCGTTCCGGCATGGCGGAAATGATTCAGAGTGATCTTTCCCGCGCCTATCAGCAGGAAAGGCATCATCATGACGGCCTCCCTCAACTGGTCATCCGCGGAAATCTGCCTGTCCCTCCATCCCTCCCAGTCCACGCCGGACGCCTCATTCGTAAGAGCTCCCACGCCTTCCTGAACGACCATGGGCGTCAACTCCATCAATTTATTTTCCGCCTCCATCTTCACGGCATCCGCCGCAACGGCTCCCATTCCGGAAAAAAACGCACCAGGATTCCCTGATGCGGGCCTCATGGCCCGGAACGCCCGCATTCCCTGCCCCAGCATCTTCTGGCCCAGTTTCGTCATTCCGAAGGAAAGCAAGGTATTCACCCCGCCGGAAACGACAGCTCCCCCCATCTGGGCATCAAACACGCCGTCCGGGTTCATGCGCCGGGCATCCGCCATATGGCGCCCCGTCTCCCCCGCCATCAACATGCCAAGCCCGGCAGGGCCGCAAAACGCCAAAGCCGTGGACGCTCCCTGCTGGGCCATGTCCACCAGCATCTCCCGGAACCAGGGGGAATCCTTTCCCCCGCGCAGCGGGGCAAACTCCATCCTGGCAAAATTCCTCAGTTCTTCAAAACTCCGGGAATAATTGTCCAGCGCCTCCTTTTCCCGTCCCTCCGGAAGGAGCCATGCTGCGCCGTTTACGGCCAGATGGGCCGCATTCTCCGCAACCCCTGCCGCACCGCGTTTAAGCGCTCCCCCCAGGGCATCCCGAAAGGCGGGGCGGGAACGCAAATAGGGAGCCATCATGCGGAACACCTTCTGACGGTCTCCATCCTCCAGGGAAGCCAGGCAACCCACGGCGCGCATGACGTCCGGAACTCCGGCAACAGCTTTCCGGTTCAGTTGTACGGCGGGAAAACCTTCCTTCACCGGCTCCTCACCGGCTACCAGCCCCTCCAATCCCTTGCGGATGATCCCGGCGGCATCCGCCAGACGGTTCCTGTCATCCAGAGCATCGGATACGGCCCTGCCCTTCAATTGCCGCGCCACAGCCTGTAAATCCTCCGGCCATGCGGAAATGGCTTCCCTTCCCCGTTCGTCAGGAACCGTTCCTCCACCGGACAGAGTACGATCATACTCTTCCTGATACAATTCAAACAAAGTCTGCCTCCGGGAAAGGCGCACCTGATTGTGCATGGAAACTGCCACGAACAATTCGTCATCAGACTTGCCGGACGCACCATACTGCCGCGCCACCTGCTCCCGGATACTCTTCCAGTCCCTCCGGATGCGTTCACGGGGAATCGCCCCAGAATCCGCCACCCAGGACTGCATGACGCACGCGGCAATTCTTTCCCGGTCCGCCGTCCCCGCCGGATACATCGCCTCCGCTTTCAACCTCACTTCCCGCGGAATGGTCATCACATCCCCCGTCAATACGCTGTTCCAATATTCTTCCCTTTCCGACTCCCGTCCCGGGAATTTTTCCGTGCCGGAAGATACGGAAAGAGATGCGTTCTCTTCCCGAATATGACTTTTCCCCACAGTTCCGGAGACCGTTTCCGGAAAACTCCCTTCCACCGGGAGCGTTCCTGCCTGCCCCCTGTTTCCATTTTCTGCCATCATCACTTTCTTTCTTTTCCGTTATTCATATCTGAAAATCCCACCCAGCCGGCATCCTGAAAGCGTTTCTCTTTCTCAAAAACCTTTTCCATCTCCGCCGCCGGCTGCTCCGGGGCCCTCTTCACCGCCTCCGCCAATTCCGTCTGGACACGCTTCCATTCCTCTGCCGCGCGGGCATCATCAGGCGGCCCCCACGCGCCATTCCGGAACATGGAGGACAGGCGCCGGGAAGCAGCGCGGCGCAATTCGCGGGGTATTCCCGACATCACCTCGCGCCGACGGAGCAGCCTTTCCACCTGAACGGCAGGCAAACCTGAAGTGGCCACTTCTATCAGGGCATCAGCATCTTCCTCCCCCCCGCAGTCTTCATCAATCAGCGAGGTCATGCGGCATAACAGCATATCGTCCTCCGGAATGCTGATACCGGAAAATTCCGCCGTCTGCCTCCGGTCGCGGGAAGCCGTATAACGCCTCAACTGCTCGGAACTGATCAAGCCATGCTTCTCCGCATTCGCCAATCCGTCATCCCGCAGCAACCCGCCGCCGGACACAGTGGCCGCCAGAGCATCCGCATAACGCCGCTTCAACTCCCCATACGCCACAGCAGCCTCTTCCGCCACCTTCTTTTCCTCCGGAGTTTCCGGCATCTTCTCCTGCCGGGAAACAAGGCGTACCGCAGCAGCCGGATCACGGCGGACCTCCTCTACCGCCCGGTTCAGCGCTGCGCGGGAATGCGCTTCCTCCGCCATACGGGAAGCCTCGTCTCCCGTTACAAATATTCCGCTGCCCTCCCTAATCCTGCGTTCGGCCAGAGCGGCCTCTCCCTGCTCCACGGCAGACTCCACCCCCCCGGCCCAAAACCGGCGCGCCTCCTCCAACTGCCCCAGACGGGACATCTTCTGCAAATAAATGCTCCCGACCGTCTCCAGATTCTCCCTCGCCAGGGCCACGCGCTCCCTCACCGGGCCGGACATCCGGGCAGGCAGATAGGAAGGAAGCCGTTCTGTCAGCGCCTTCTTCCATCTCTCCTGAAGGTGTTCCGAATCCCCTCCTGCTTCCAGCTCCCGCATCACGTCCTGTTCAAAACGGTACATCCCGTCACGGGCCTGCGCCCATTGGCCGGCATCCCTCACCTCCTGCATTTCCTTCAGCGCGGCTCCAGCCGCTCCGGACACATCCATCACGCCCGCCGCCAGGTCCCGCACACTGGCGGCCTGTACTTCAAAAGCATTCAACGGAATCACGCCGGACAAATCCGGAGCCACATGCAACATTCCAAAATCCTGTATTCGTATAGCCATCGTTAACGGCTTCCAAGCTAGAGAGCGGATGGAACGGACGGCATCCATTCCAAACCGTCACCGTCCGGCACTTGCCGCTTGCCAAAACCGGGCCGTTCCAACACAATCATCCCTATGCCCCGCATTCGTTTCATTGCCGCATATGACGGACGCCCCTACCTGGGCTGGCAAAGCCAGCCGGGAGGCCGGACCGTCCAGGACGTGCTGGAACGAGCCTTTTCCGGGCTCTTTGGAACCCCCTGCCGTATTCACGGTTCCGGCAGGACAGACGCCGGCGTTCATGCTCTGGGCCAGGTTTTTCATGCAGACGCTCCGGATACCCACCGCATTCCTGCGGACAAATGGCCTGCCGCGCTCAACACGCGCCTGCCCCGAACCATCCGGATTACCCATGCGGAATACGTTCCGCCCGGTTTCCATGCCCGGTTCAGTGCCACGGGAAAAACCTACCGTTACTGCATTTCACGCGCTCCCATCCTCAACCCTTTTGACGCCGGGCTGGCCTGGCACCGCCCGCTGGCATGGAGCGTGGATATTCTGGAACAGGCTGTACACCTGTTCCGGGGAACGCATGACTTCACTGCTTTTGCCGCCCTGCGCGGCAATGAACCGCGCCCCATTCCGGAGGGTTACTTCCGCCGAACCATCACGCAGACACAAGTGGAACAGGCAGGGGAATATGTCTTCATCACCTTTACCGGAACGGGCTTCCTCTACAAAATGGTGCGCCTCATGACGGGGGCCGCCCATGAAGCCGCACGGGGAAAAATAACGCTGGAAGAACTGGCGCGCCTCATCAACGCTCCGCTCCCGGATGACAAAAGCCCGTTTTGCGCCCCGCCGGACGGACTCACGCTGATGAGGGTCCATTACCAGGAAGAAACGTTCGGGGACAAAAGAAAATAAACTGAAAACAGCCGTCCTTCTAGACGCGTGCCGTACCATACAGCCCTTCCCTCCTGATCAGCGCCTCCACTTTCCGGTTCAGATGGGGAACCGGACATACGCCCGAACGCAAATCATGCCGTATGCGGGTGGAAGAAGCGGGTTCATCCCCTTCTATGAAAAGGGCGCGCACCCCTTTCCTGGGTGATGGAACCCCGCCGCGGCGGTAAACAATGAACGTCACCAGGCTGGACAAATATTCCCAGCGTCCCCACTGTTCCAGAGAATCCCACTGATCCTTGCCCATCAGCCAGAACAATTCTGCACCGGGATAACGCTTCGCCGTCCTCTCAGCCACCCTCCACGACCATGAAGGAGGCGGAAGTTCCAAATCCGTCCGGTCAAGCATGGCCCAATCCAGCCCTTGAACAGCCAGCTCAATCATCCGGCAGCGCTGGTCATCCGTCACGGAGGGGGCCTGCTCCTTCAGCGGAGACAGGGAACACGGCATAAACAGCACGCGGTCCATTCCGCAATATTTCCGAGCATGCCCGGCCACGCAAACGTGCCCCTCATGCACGGGATCAAACGAACCGCCGAAAATACACAGCTTCACCGTCATCCACCAGAAGTCAGAGTCCTTCCGTTCCCTTGTAAGGCAGAAACCCGCCGATGGGAACGCGCACCATCCTTTTCTCCAGAGGCAGGCGGCGGAAGCGGGTAATAAAATCCGTCAGGCGGCCATAATTGCGCTCCGTCTTGGGAATCCCCTGATGGCCGCAATTCACATCCGGATTATAATGCAGCTCCACATGAAGATGGGCCGGATACATGCCGCGGTTCGTGCCGATAGTGCCCACCTGGGTGCCGCGCAGCACCAACTGCCCCAGCACAACGTTAATATCGTTCAAATGGGAATAAAGCGTCTGGCAGCAAAGAACCTTTCCGGACTTGGGTTCGCGGAAAGCATGGCGCACAATCACCACCTTTCCCCACGCGCCCCGGGCGTCCGCCGCATAAGTTACCACCCCGTGGCCTACGGAATAAACGGGATCGCCCAAATCGGAATTGCCTCCTTTATTGCCGTTCCAATCCTCGCCCATGTGACGGGGGCTTTTCAGACGCAGACCGCGGGACCGGTAATAGCCGTTGCCGTCAGGCTTTCCTACCGGAAAATCAAAACCGTCACAAAGAGGAACAAGCGCAAACTTGCTGTCCCGCCGGGCCATGTAAACGGGAGCGCTCTCGCTGATCAACGCGGAACCGGTCAGAAAAACCAGCGCCAGCAGTAAAAAACGGAAATAGGACATGGGAACGAAAGTCCTTTGTATGCTAAACGGCTCCCTACTCCGTATCAAGCGGAATTCCCCGCATGTCGGAGTTAGAATTCACTAACACGCTCCCCATGTTTCCCACTTCCTTTCAACTTGACAGCAAAGCCTCCGTATGAAAGAAGGGAGGAGCGATTTTCGTATTTTTCAACACACTTTTTTCCGCATGAACAAACTAACCACACTCTTCCTCGGAACGGTTCTCTCTTCCTCCATGCTGCCCGGCTGGACCGCAGCACCACCCAAACCATACGGCGCGATTCCAACACCCGCCCAAATCAACTGGCAGCGCATGGAATTCTACGGCTTCATCCACTTTGGCCTGAATACGTTCACGGGACGGGAGTGGGGTTACGGCGATGAAGACCCGAAAATTTTCAACCCCACGGATTTCAATGCCTCCGATATCGTCTCCACCTTTAAAAAAGGCGGAATGAAAGGAATGATTTACACGGCCAAACATCATGACGGCTTCTGCGCCTGGCCCACCAAATCCACGGACCACAACATCACCAAGAGCCCTTGGAAAAACGGAAAAGGAGATGTAGTCCGGGAATTCGCCCTTGCCTGCAAAAAGCACGGCATCAAATTCGGCACCTACCTCAGCCCCTGGGACCGCAACAACGCAGATTACGGCAAGGATGGCTACCTGGACGTTTACTATAAACAAATCCGGGAACTGCTGACCAATTACGGGCCTGTCTTTGAAATCTGGTTTGACGGAGCCAACGGAGGAGACGGCTATTACGGAGGAGCCAGGGAAAAGCGCAATATCGGTGACGCGGAAAAATACTACAACTTTGAAAAAATCGTGGAAATGATCCGCAAAATCCAGCCCAGCTGCATCATCTGGGGAGCGGGCCACTACGGAGACGCCCGCTGGGGAGGCTCCGAAAAAGGCCACGTCAATTATCCCCATTGGAGCACTGTAGGGCTGAACGGCGGGGGCGGAGGCACCGGCAAACGCGGCGGAGAACGCTGGGTGCCTGCGGAAGGAGACACCACCATCAACCATGCCGGCTGGTTCTGGCACCAGGGACAGGCATCCCGCGTCAAATCCCCTGAAGAACTTATGCAGGTATGGTTTGACTCCGTAGGCCGCGGCGCCAACCTCATCCTGAACGTGGCGGCGGACAAAACGGGCAGACTGGATCCTGCGGATGTCAAATCCCTGTTGGAATTCAAGGAACTGCGCGACAAACTATATGCCAGGGACTATGCATTGGGAGCAACCGTCACAGCCAGTCAGACGCGCGGCAACGACAAAAAATTCTCTCCCTCCAACATGACAGACGGCAACATGGAAACCTACTGGGCCGTGGAAGATGACAACCTGACCCCCACCGCCGTTATTACGCTGCCCAAACCTGCCACTTTCGACGTTATCCGGCTGCGCGAACAAACACGCCTGGGGCAGCGGGTGGACTCCTTCAATATTGACGCTTTCATCAATGGCAAATGGGTTTGTATTGACAATGAAGGGAAAACCATCGGCAACCAGGTCATGCGCCGCCTGAACCGCCCTATCACCACACAGAAACTGCGTCTGCGCATTACAGGCAGCCAGGCCACGCCCTGCATCTCGGAATTCTCCCTCTTCCGTCAGCCTGCGGGCGCTGTGCGGCCCTCCATTTTCCGCCGCGGAGATAACCTTATCATCATTGCGGACGGCAAAAACAAAATCCTGTACACGACGGACGGCAGCGAACCCAAGGCGGGGTCTCCCGTTTACAGCCAGGGTGCTAAATTTACGGAAAGCGGCATTGTCAAAGCCCGCTGCCAATTTTCCAACGGTAAATTGGGCCCTGTCAGCCAGGCTAAATTCGGCATCAGCAAAACCGGATGGAAAGTGAAAACCTCCACATCCGGGAATGCGGCGGCGGCCATCGACGACAATCCGGAAACCTCCTGGCTTGCCAAGGCGGAAGCGCCTCAATCCTTTGTGGTGGACATGGGAAAACCGTACCAGGTTTCCAGCTTCTCCTACCTGCCCAGACAGGATGGAAAAACCTCCGGCATGACGGACAAATACCAATTTGAAGTAAGCGCGGATGGGAACAGATGGACGAAAGTGGCGGAAGGGGAATTCTCCAACCTGCGCGCCAACCCCATTGAGCAATCCGTTAATCTCAAAAACATGAATGAACCCGTGCGCTATTTCCGTTTCATCGGTACCGGCTCCCTGGATGGCAACAGCGCTTCCGCTGCGGAAATAAACGTTTTCGGCACTCCCGCAGACAAATAAATCTGCCAGGCTTCCCCTATCAAGGCATTCCGGTCTTTTGCGGTCGGAATGCCTTTTTTGCGGCATGGACCCATTTGCGAAACAGGCCCCCACCAGACAAACCGGAATCAAGGAAAACGGGAAAGGACAGGCCAGAATTCCTTCCAACTCCCCCTGCAACGCTTCAATAGGCTGGGAATGTCCCGTATATCGCCGCAACGGCCAAAAGTCCAAAGGGACGGCTCCTGCATGGCTGCCTTTTTCAGCCACCGCCGGTATGCGGAACATATTGAAATCGGAAAAAGCCCTGCAACCCCATGCCAACGGCAGAACCCCGGGAAAAACGCCTGCCGACTGAAATCAGCCACGATATCATCTCCGGAATGCTCTGTTCCATTTCCTGTTTGAACGAACAATAACCTTCTCCATGCCGTCGGAAAACCTGGCGCTTTTCTTATAGCGTAAAACCGGTTTTAAGCAAATAAAGGGCAGGCCCGTTCGCACTTGGCAGGGGATTTCTGCAAAACAAATGTTTTCCATTTCAAAAATCAGCAATGAAAAAGGGCGCATTCCCGAAGGATGCGCCCTGTGCAAATCATGCCATCGGCAAATTATTCCTGGCCGCTGAAATCGGGCGTGAGGATCAGGAACTGGTCGCTGATATCCTTGCCTCTTCTCTTGGGAATGAAAGTATCCTGAAGGTTGTCGTTGTCGTCCAGTTCCAGGGTCTTGGCGCTCTGGGCAGTCGTGAAAATCAGAACCTTGCCGCGGAAGCTTTCCGGGTCGAAACGCACGGCATTGCCGGCCACAACGGTGCTGCCGTCTTCACCGGGAAGCACGGAAGTGACCATCAGGGGATATTCCCCCACGGAACTTCCAATACCCACTTTCTTGTTATTGTCACCCTTGCGCATGACGTAGGAAATACCCACTTCACCGGGGGTCAGGGCCTGCCCGTCGTAAATTTCACCGTTGGGAGTAACGGTGGAACCGCCGGAAGGAGTCTGAACCTTGGCATAGAAGTTGCTTTCGGAAACAGACTCATTGCCCAGAAGCTGGCGGAAATAGTCATTGGAAGTATCGCCCTGAAGAGCGCCCAAACCGCTCATGTAATTATGCTGGGCCACAACGCGGTCGGCAGTGATGTCATCGGGGAAATTGCCCAGTTTGCTGTTGGACTTGAACTCGTTCATCGCCACGCCCACGTTCTTCATGTTGGTGAGGGCCTGCATCTGGTCGCCTTTGTTGATCTGATTCAGGATAGGACCATATGCCACGGAAGCCAGCAGGGCGATAATGGCAATGACAACCAGGAGTTCAATCAGGGTAAACCCCCTGCGTAACTGGCGTGTTGCAAAAGATACTTTCATTGTTGGATATGATGGATGTTTACAGTTTAAGAAAACCGTACGTGGTTATCTATGTTCGTTTCTACTATTAACGCGATTTTCCAGTCAGGACAAGCATATTCTCATAAAAATCTTGGCCCTGCAAGGGAGTGAAAACTCCGCCGCAGCCCCCTTGCAAAAAGCCTGGAAAAACCCGGGCCATGGAAAAATTCCTACCTGCCGCTGCCGAAAAAGGAACTCAACCCTTCCAAAGCTCCGGCGGACGGCCTGTCCTCCTCGGCAATCACCTGCCGCTGGAGTTCCGCGATCTCTTCCAGACCCTTGCGGCCTAATTCCAGCATCCGGTTCATCTGGTCCGCCGTGAACACGGCCTCTTCACCGGAACCCTGCACCTCCACAAACTCTCCCTGGTCGGTCATCACCAGATTCATGTCCACTTCCGCATCCTTATCCTCCACATAGCAGAGATCCAGCAGAGCCTCTCCCCCCAGTATTCCCACGGATACGGCGGAAACCAGCCTCTTCATGGGAGACTCCGCCAGCTTTCCTTCCGCGACAAGCTTGTTCACGGCAATGGCCAGAGCTACGGAAGCCCCGGTAATGGAAGCGGTGCGGGTACCGCCATCAGCCTGTAAAACGTCGCAATCCACCCAAATCGTGCGCTGGCCGAGCTTGCCCAGATCCACGGCCGCCCTCAGGGAACGGCCGATCAGACGCTGGATTTCACTGGAACGGCCGTCCAGTTTCCCCGCCGTAATATCCCGGCGTTTACGGTCAAGCGTGGAATAGGGAAGCATGGAATACTCCGCCGTCAGCCATCCTCCCTCCACACGCTGCACCTTCATCCAGCGGGGGACATCTTCCTCAATCGTAACGGCGCAAATCACTTTGGTGCGCCCGAAAGTCACCAGAACGGAAGCCGTGGCATTCGGGGCAATACCCGTTTCAAAGCTGATTGGACGCAACTGGTCCACAAGTCGTTTATCCTGACGTTCCATGCGGGAATCATGACGGATGCCGTCATCTTTTTCAAATGGAAAGATGGAATTCCCGTTCCAAACCGCTAATATCCCTCCCATGAAACACCCTCGCACCCGTGTGGCCGTCATTGACGTGGTGGCCCTTTCCCGCCAGATGATGGAACACATGCCGCGGCTCTCCGCCTGGGCGGAGGGGCGGAACGTTTCCTCCTTCCCTCCGGCCTTTCCGGCCCTTACCTGCTCTGCCCAGAGCACCTACGTGACAGGGCTTTCCCCGCGGGAGCACGCCATTCCCGGCAACGGGTGGTACAGCCGGAACATGTGTGAAATCCAATTCTGGAAGCAGTCCAACAAGCTGGTGCAGGGCCCGCGCCTCTGGGAGAAACTGCGTGAACGGTACGGCTCCGGCTTCACCTGCGCCAAACTTTTCTGGTGGTACAACATGTATTCCACGGCGGACTGGACCATCACGCCGCGCCCCATGTACCCGGCGGACGGCCGCAAGATCTTCGACATTTACACCCAGCCCATGGAACTCCGGGAAACCATTAAAAAGGACCTGGGAGAATTCCCCTTCCCCACCTTCTGGGGCCCCATGGCAGGGATCCAGTCCTCCCAATGGATAGCGGACTCCGCCCGGTGGGTGGAACGGAAACACCGCCCTGGCCTCAGCCTCATCTATCTGCCCTATCTGGACTATGACCTCCAGAAATTCGGCCCATCCTCGACCCAGGCCGCCCATGCGGCAGAGGCTATGGACGGTCTTCTCTGCGACTTGATCGACTTTCTGGAACATGAAGGCGTCACCCCCGTCGTCCTCAGTGAATACGGCATTTCCGACGTATCCCGCAGCATTGCCCTCAACCGCCTCTTCCGGGAACGTGGCTGGATCACCGTCAAACCGGAAATGGGTACGGAAATGCTGGACTGCGGCGCCTCCCGCGCCTTTGCCGTGGCGGATCACCAGACTGCCCATATCTACATCAATGATCCTTCCGTAAAAGAAGAAGTAAAAGCGCTGCTCTCCGCCACCCCCGGAGTGGAAGAAATCAGGGAAACGGACTTCTCCGGCCTTTCTTCCGCTGCTCTGGAACGCCTTCCGGAATTCACCGCCGTCGCGGCCCCGGATGCATGGTTCACCTACTATTACTGGCTGGATGACACCAAAGCGCCGGACTTCGCCCGCTGCGTGGACATCCACCGCAAACCCGGCTATGACCCCGCGGAAATGTTCTTTGATCCGGGCCTTACCTTCCCCATGTTCCATGCCGCCGCCTTTCTGCTGAAAAAAAAGCTGGGGTTCCGCGCCCTGATGAAAGTTATCCCCCTCAATGGCGACCAGGTGAAAGGCTCTCATGGCAGAGACCGGGTGCCTGCAAACCAGCAGCCCGTGTTCATCGGCCCGGCCTTCCTGCCGGAAATTCATGCCGCTGAGGATGTCCATCAAGCCATTCTCTCCGTCTTTGAAAAAGAATGATGAAGAAACTCCCCCTCAGCGGGCATCCGGACGGGGGACATATTCCAGGCCGGGAACGCAGAACACTCTGAACAAAAGCATCCCTTAACTACGGCATTCAACCTCCACTCCTGTCAACACAGGGATTTTGCAACTGGAAAGCCAAACGCTCTTCCCATCCTCTCCAGCACGACATGCTTATTCCGCCATATCGATGTTTCCCTCCGCAAATCCGGCAACAACGAACGGGCGTCTTCGCTATTGTCCCGTTCATTCGCCAGACAGACTCCTCCTGTCAGTGCAAACGTTCCAGCAGGGCATCCATGTCCATGTAATCCTGCCCGTGAATCAATTCACCGAGAATGGGCGCATCGGAAAACTCCTCCACCATGCTCCTGTTCGTCACGCAGGCAGTATCCCATTCCTCTTTCACATTATTAAAAACGATGCCCAGGCATTCCAGGCCGCGTTCCTTGATTGCATTCAGCGTCAGCAGGGCATGGTTGATGGCTCCCAGCTTGTTGCCGATCACCAGAAGAACAGGCAGCTTGAAATCCGCAGCCATATCGCTGAAATTCCTTCCGGGGCCAATCGGGACTTCCCATCCTCCCACCCCTTCCACCACCACGCACTCATGTGCGGCGGACAAAGCGTCATAAGCCCGCAGGATAACCTCTTCATCCACCCGCGTATTCTCCAGCCGTGCGGCCACATAGGGACACGTGGCATTCCTCAAAAAAACGGGATTCAGGTCATCCAGCGTCAGCTCCTTCGGCCCGGCTTCGCGCAAAAGGCGGGCATCCTGCCTGTCTCCGCAGGCCACGGGCTTGAATCCGGCGGCATTGATGCCCGCTTCTCTTAGAGACTTGACGATCAGGCAGCTCACATAAGTTTTCCCGACTTCCGTATCGGTACCGGTAACAATGAAATTCCTCATAACGGTAAATATTCAGGGATGGGACCTTCTAATCTCCTCAAGCTGCCCGCGGGAGGACACGCCGTCATTCGTGGTCACCCAGTGATTGATGAAAGACCAGATAATCACGGCCAACACCAGGCAGAACAGCTTGGCCGGCCAATTAAGCAATAGCAGTTTTTTCATTGGAAGAAGAAATATTCAGCAGCTCCTCAAGACGCCCCTTCAACTGTTCCGGAGTCAGGTTGCGTTCCAGTTTCCCGCCTACGGCCAGGGCAATAGCCCCCGTCTCCTCGGACACCACCACCACCACGCAGTCGCTCTCCTCGGACATGCCCACGCCCGCGCGGTGGCGCAGCCCCAGGGTACGGTCGCTCATTTCCTTCTGGGAAACCGGGAATACGCAGGCCGCCGCGGAAATGCGGTCGCCGGAAATCACCACGCCCCCGTCGTGGAGAGCCGTCTTGGTATGGAAAATCGTCAAGGCCAGTTCCGGAGAAAAAATGGCGTCCAGCTTCACGCCGGAATCCTCAATAGGCTTCATGCTGATGCTCCGCTCAAAAGCGAACAGGGCGCCGAACCGCTGGTTGGAAAGCTTGCTTACCGCCTTGCAGAAATTATCCAGGAAATCCACCCGCTGAAGCTTGGCAAAGGAAGAAAAAAACGGGTGGCTTCCCAGCTTTGCCAGACCCACGCGCAGCTCCGGCTGGAAAATCACCACCAGAGCCAGCGCCAGGCCGGGGGCGAAAATGCGCGTCAGTATCCATGAAATAACATTCAGCTGAAAGAAAAAGGCCAGCACCACCAGGGCTAGAAAGCAGGCGAACAGCCCCACCATGATGCGCGCGCCGCGCGTTGCGTGGAAAGCGCGGTAAATCTGGTACAGGAACACCCACAGGATGAAAATTTCAACGATCGCCCGGAGCGCATCCTTGATCACAATCCAGTCCCACATGCCCAACAGGCTACACAACAACCCGCCCGAATGCAATACCGATCCTCTCGCGTTGCCGGCAGAAGCCGGAAATTAACCGTTCATCTCAGTTCCCCGAATTTGCAAACATCTCTGTACGTTCCGGAGACTGATAGAAGTCCTCAAAAAAAAGAACGGCTCTTTGGAAAACAAACAATAACAATAATTAAAAATTGGATTAAATAAACAATGTTAATCCGCATAAAGCAAGGCTTCAGAAAACTGAAATTCTCTCTGGATTTACGGCATGAACTTGCGGCGGATATACTGAAAAACCAAACAAAAAATAATCACCAAATGATAGCAATCGAACAATTAAAAGAAGTAGGGAAAATCTGGCTCGCCTGGGTAAGGCTTCAGGATCATGATCCTGCCGAAGTCACGCAAATATTTGAACAACTTAAAGGAGAACTGGATGTAAAATTAGGAAGAGGCTGGCAAAAATATGACCCGGTAATAAAAAAAGGAAGGCCCCAATCCTATAAAAAACTCTTTCAAGAATTGGATAGTGACAGTCAGGAATCCGCAAATGCATTGATCAAATATTTCAATGAGGGAATCCCGGAAGACGCTCCTGTCTCGCCAGTCATACACCTCATTCTCATCTTATGCGTCTGTGAAGTAGGACGTGGATATGGCCAGGCGCCGGACAATATACTGGCTTATGCACATGATCTCATTGATTATCCCAATCTCACATGGAGCTCACTGCTGGACACAGCGGGAAGTTCCCCGGATTTCGCATTTCTATGCAAGGGTGATTCCGACGAAGATTATAAGGAATAATGCATGAGCGCCGTCCGCAACCGACTCTCCGGTGAGCCTCCCGCACGGCATGGGTTCCCTGTATCCGGGCACAGGGGACTTCACCCCCATCGTCGGCAAAAGTGACAGCCGCAGGCGGGCTCGGGCAATTCAGAAACATAGGCGGCCCTTCCTGCCTTCCGTCTGTCTCAATCCTGCGGACATCAAAAGTTGGTGCATCAACTTCTCCCATCACCGCAATTTCCGGGCCAAAAACCTGGCCTCCGTCATGATAACGGACACCTTCCTTTTCCGGAAATACTGGATGGCCGCCTCATGGGGCAGATGGACCCAGAGCGGCACCAAGCCCATCTGGCGGAGGGCATCAAATAAAACGCAGGCGGCCCCTACGCCCGGCAGCCTCAGACGGCCTGCCCGTCCATAATCGTAATAATGCGGTCCCCTCTCCGAGCCAGATGCTCGTCATGCGTCACAATCACCAGCGTTTTGCGGGACTCGTCCGCCAGGACGAATAAAAGGTCCAGCACCTCCGCTCCGTTCTTCCGGTCCAGGTTCCCGGTGGGTTCATCCGCAAAAATAATGGGAGCGTCGTTCGCCAGGGCTCGGGCGATTGCCACGCGCTGCTGTTCCCCTCCGCTCAGCTCGCTGGGCAGATGGTTCAGGCGGTGAGACAAGCCTACGCGCTCCATCAGTTCCCTCACATATTCCATGCGCGGCCTCCTGCCGATGGAGGAAGCCAGACAGGCGTTTTCCAGCGCCGTCAATTCCGGCATCAGCAGGTAATTCTGGAAAATAAACCCCATGCTCCGGTTCCGGAACACGGACCGGGCCGTGGCGGACAAGGCGTAAATATCCGTGCCGTCAATCGTTACCTTTCCCTCTTGCGGCGTTTCCAATCCGGCCAGAGTGTACATCAGCGTGGTCTTTCCGGCCCCGCTGGGGCCGCACAGGAACACCTTCTCTCCGGCGGCAATGTGCAAATCCACCCCATGCAGGATCTCAATGGACTTCTTGCCGATGGAATAGCTGCGGTGAAGGTTGGAGGCGGTAATCACGGGCGCAGTATAAGAAAATCCTCGCTGTATTAAAGTTCTATGTTGTCAATAAGACGCACGTCGCCGAAATAGACGGCGGTTGCCATCAGGGCCGGTTTCCGGTTCTCTGCCAGCGGCTGCATGGTCTCCGCATCCACAATCTCCAGATAATCGATGCGCGTGCCGGGTACACCCTCAATCATGGAGGCGGCATGCTCCTTCACCTTGGAAGCACCCACCCCGGCCTGGAACTCGTCCCGGGCCTGAAGCATGGCCTGCCGTATTACCACGGCCTGCTCCTTCTGCTCCGGCGTCAGGCGGGCATTCCGGGAGGAATAGGCCAGACCGTTGCCATGCCTTACAATCTCCGCTCCGTGGATGCGTACCGGAAAATCCAGGTCGCGCACCATGCGGCGGATAATGGCAAGCTGCTGGTAATCCTTCTTGCCGAAAATGGCGTCCGTGGGCTGTACCAGGTTGAACAGTTTGGCAAGCACCGTGCAAACGCCGGAAAAATGCCCCGGGCGGGACGCACCGCACAATGTTGCGGACAAAAAGCTTTCTTCCACGGCAATGCTGCGTTCTCCGGAATACATTTCTTCAGGAGCAGGGGAAAACACATAATCCACGCCTGCACCTTCACATACTTCCAAATCCTTTTCAGGAGTGCGGGGATAGGTCTGGAGATCGGAGGAATTATTGAACTGAATGGGGTTGACGAAAATGCTGGCGACCACCACTCCATCCTCCCCGGCCAGCTTGCGCGCCTGTTCCAGCAAAGCGCGGTGTCCGGCGTGGAGGGCCCCCATTGTGGGGACGAGAACCACATGGTCATGTTTGCGGTGGTGCTTGAGGAGGGCAGCCCTCAACTGGGCCTTGGTGGAAAATGTTTGCATGCGCCTAAAGTGGCCCCTTGATGACAAAAGTTCAATCCTGAAATATTGCTAGAAGGTTGACGCATGACATTCCACATGTAAACTGGTAAAGTCAGAAGACGCTAAAAATTATGAGATTCTTCAAAACAGCATTAGGTGTATCAGCAGCAATGGCATTAAGCGCCACGGCCAACGCTGAACTTAAGGTAGCGACGGTAGATGTGCAGAAACTCTTCGCCGACTACTACAAGACCCATGAAGCCCAGGCGGAAGTAGACAAGGCAGCCCAGACGGTGCAGGAAACCAACAACACCCGCGCGGAAACCATCAAAAAGATGGAAGCAGACTTCAATGATATGGTCAAAAGGCTCCAGGATCCCATGCTGAATGAAAAGGACAAAAAGGAACTGGAACAAAAAGCCCAGATCAAGCGCCAGGAAGTCATTGCTCTGGAACAGGAACGCCGCGGATTTGTGGAACGCCAGCTTAAATCCCTTCAGGAACAAATGAAAGTGCGTTCCGCCAAAATCATGGGAGAAATCACAAAAATCACGGAAGGCATCGCCACCAAGGGCAACTATGACCTCGTTCTGGACAAAAGCGCCCAGGCCCTTCGGTCCAACCAGGTATTCGTCTACACGAAGCCCGGCATGGACATTACCCCTACGGTAATGAAAGAACTCAACAAGGACGCACCCAAAGGGTTTGACCCCACCAAGAAAAAGACCCCGGCCGCTCCCGCTGCTCCCGCGGCCCCGGCCAACTAACCCTTGACATTATCCCCGGGAAGGCGGAATCATACACACATGAAGCTTACACTTGAAGCCGTGGCCGCCCTCACCGGGGGAAAAATCCTTTCCGGCGACCCCGAACTGACTGTATTCGGGGTCGCTTCTCTTCTTGATGCATCCCGCGAGGAAGCCTCTTTCCTTGGCAACGAAAAATACTTCCAGGACTTCCTGAACACCTCCGCCGGAATCGTGCTGGTGCCTCCGGGTTTGCCTGCGTACCCGGAACATGCCGCATTCGTGGAAGTGGACAACCCCTCCATGGCATTCAACGCCCTGGTGAAATACTTCATGGCTTCCGCCTACCGGTTTACCCCCGGCATTCATCCTACAGCCATCATCGACCCAACGGCCAGCTTCAACCCGGACAAAATCCATGTAGGGGCCTATACCTGCATCGGCGCTCACTGCGTAATCGGAGACGGAACGGACATCGGCAACGGCTGCGATATCGGAGACGGCGTCTCCATGGGGGAAAACTGCCGCCTGCATGCCCACGTAACTATCAGGGAACGCTGCAAACTCGGCAACCGGGTAACCATCCAGCCCGGAGCCGTCATCGGTTCCGACGGGTTCGGTTTCCTGATGGGAGACAATGGGCGCTATGTTGGCATTGACCAGGTAGGCATTGTGGAACTGGGGGATGACGTGGACGTAGGAGCCAACACCACGATTGACCGCGCCAGATTCGGCCGCACCATTGTGGGGGAAGGCACCAAAATAGACAACCTGATCCAGCTCGGTCACAACGTCGTTGTCGGCAGGCATTGCATCATCGTCGCCCAATCCGGCATAGCCGGCAGCACCAAAGTGGGGGACTACGCCACCATTGCCGCCCAGGTCGGCATCTCAGGACACCTCAAAATCGGTTCCAAATCCACGCTGGGAGCCAAAACGGGAGTCCTCTCGGACATTCCGGAAAACTCTACTTACTGGGGCATGCCGGCTTTCCCCTACAAGGACGCTACCCGCCAATACGCAGCCCTCAAAAAACTCCCGGCATTGATTAAAGAAGTCCGTGCGCTCAAAAAAGAGCTGGATTCTTCCGGTAAATAACGGGCATCATATCATCGGAACGCTCTGCCTCCCTTCCCCGTTTCTGTCTCCCGCCGCTTCAGGCCTGTCCGGTCCCCCAGCGGCGGTGCAGAAACCGTTCCAGAGGAGAAAACAGAATTTTGTCGGACAACAGTCCTATCACCACAATCACCAACATAATGCCTACGACCTGGTTCATCGCGTTCAGCTCGCGGCCGAAATGCAGCAGCTGCCCCAGTCCGAACCCGGTCAGGATAGGAACAAAAATTTCTGCAGCCATCAGGGAACGCCAGGCAAAAGCCCAACCCTGCTTCATCCCGCTCACTACAAACGGAGCGGAAGCGGGAAGCGTCACATGGACCAGGCAATAAACGGGGCCTGCTCCCATGGTGCGCGCCGCACGGGCATAAATGGGCGGCACGTTCCGCATGCCGTTGGCCGTAGCCAGGATTACGGACCACAGCGTCCCCATAATCACTACGAACAGCATAGCTCCTTCCGTCTGGCCGAACCACAGGGTTGCCAACGGAACCCAGCACACGCTGGGCAGAGCCTGGAACCCCAGGGAAACCAGACCCAGGGTATTCTGCATAAGCTGGAAACGGGAGCACAACATGCCCAGGGGAATCCCCGTCACCAGGCCTATTCCATACCCCATCACCAACCTTTTCATGGTAATCCATGAAGCCTCCTCCAGAGACCCGTCCTGAAATGAGGAGCGCAGATACTCCCAAACTTCCAGCGGAGAGGGAAACAAATAAGGCTTCCAGACCTTCAGGTCGCTCAAATACTGCCATGCCCAGACTATGAGAATGAAAAACACAAGCGAACAGGCATGAGCCCCCCACTTGGACCATTTATTCCTGTTCATGCCGTGGCTCCTTTCAAATCACGGGTGATGCGGGCGGACAATTCCGCCAAATCACTGCTGTTAATATCCCTGGGATGAGGGAAATCCACGAAATATTCCTCACAGACGCGCCCCGGATGCGGAGTGAGCAACACCACGCGATCCCCCAGGCACACGGCCTCGCGCATATTATGCGTAACGAAAACAATCGTCATGCCGCAGCGTAAATGAATCTCCTGAATATCCTGATAAAGCTGTTCGCGGGTCATGGCGTCCAGAGCGGCAAAAGGCTCGTCCATCAGCAAAATGCGGGGGCTGGTAGCCAGGGCGCGGGCAAGCGCCACGCGCTGCTTCATCCCGCCGGAAAGTTCATGAATATGAGCATGGGCACACTCTTTCAGCCCTACCAGTTCCAGATTCTTCTCCGCCATGGCGAGCCGGTCTCCCCGAGTCAGTCCGGGCACCAGCTTCAGGCCGAACATCACGTTCCCCATCACATCCAGCCACGGAAACAGGGCGGACTCCTGGAACATCACGGTCCGGTCCCGTCCGGGTCCCGTTACAGGCACCCCGTCCAGCTCCACCACCCCGGAAGAGGGAAACTCCAGCCCCGCAATGATATTAAGCAGGGAAGTCTTCCCGCAGCCGCTGGCCCCCACCAGGCACACAAACTCGCCCCCCCTGATATTCAAATTAATACCCTCCAGAGCCACCACCTTTCCGCGCCTCCCGTCAAACACCTTGCTCACGCCGGCAATACGGAGCTGGCAGCCTTCGGGACCGCAATGTTCTGCACCCGCAATCATCTTTCGTCCGCCTCCTTCACCATGGTCAACTGTTCCTCCGCAGCCTCCGGCGCTACCAGGCCGCCTACATCCGGAACTTCTTTCATAAACCCGGCCTGATGGGCGTCCCGCACAAACTGCCGGAGCTTGGGAATGGAAATCCTGTCCTTAATGACGATGCTTTTCCAGGCCACCGCAATCAATGCCGGGTCTATTCTGGAATGCGTCAGCTCCTCCAGCTCTCTGACCACGATTGACTGGGCCTCCTCCGGATGCAGTCTTATCCATTCGTTCAGCTCCTCATGCGCCTGCACCAGGGCTTTCGCCACTTCCGGCTTTTCCCTGAGAAACTCCGCTCCGCATACCAGCACGGTCGCGATAGACTCTTTCTCGTCCACCAGCACCCTGCCTCCCGCCGTCAGCACCAGGCGGCTCACCCAGGGTTCCACTGTCCACACGCCGTCCAGCTTGCCCTGCCGGAACAGGCTGAGCTGTTCGGGATTGGGAGTCGGCAGAATCGTCACATCCCCGCCGCGCTGCGTCACATGCAGACCGCCGCGGGAAAACCAGGCGCGGGCGGAAACATCCTGCGTATTCCCCAGTTGGGGAGTCGCAATCACCTTGCCGCGGAAATCCGAAGGCTCCTTCAGAGTGGAATCCTTCGGAACCACCAGGGCGGCGCCTCCTTCCACGGCTCCGGCAATCATCCTGATATCCTCCCCTCGGGAACGCACAAAAGCATTGATGGCCGGGCTGGGCCCCACGTAAGCCAGCTCAATGGACCGGGCGAACACGGCCTCCATGGCGCTGGGCCCCGCATTGTACACGTACCAGTTGATCCTGACATTCTTTCCGGTAGCCTTCTTCAGTCGTTCCTCAAACCACCCCTTCCCCTGCCGCGAAAAATGATGCGCCACCAGGCCCTGCACATGAGTCACGTTGGGAAAATGGCCGAAATTCAATTCAACGACGTTGGGCTCATCCTTCTCCTTCTTTCCGCAGGAAACAGCCAGCAGACAAAAAAACAGAGCCGGTAAAATCGTCAGGAATCTGGAACGGGGCATAAGCAAAAAGAATGGGATACTGAGTCACAGCCGTTTTTCCGCGGCCTTTCAGGCACCGACTAGCAGAAGGGGCCGCCCGCGGCAAGAATCCAAAGGCAACAACTTTGTCACAATATGGACAGCAAAAATGCCCGTTCTGTTGAAAAAAAGCCCGGTTCCGGACCTGAACCGGGCTTTATTGACAACCCCGTCCGTTCCCGTTACAAAAACTCCATTCCTACCTGCCATGCAGTCTCCCCCTAACCAGCCCGCATCCGGATCATGGCTGGGCCTTCCTCCGGATGAAGAATATCCGGTAAGCCGGGCCGTCAGGTACCGCTGCATTTTTCTGATGCTCCTGTATTGGGCTGTCCTTTCCGCCATTCCCCAAGGAATGGGCTGTCTTGCAAAGATAGGAACCCATATCCCCCTTTGGATGGGAGCGCTGGAACTGACACCCTTCCTGCTGGTGCCGGCCTTCCTGTTCCTGGCGGTGCGAACAGGAGCCCAATGGAGAGCCTTGATGATAACCGTATATGCGGGACTGTTCCTGAACCTGCTGATGAACCTGGCGCTTCCCGCAGACGCCATGTGGGGCGACCTTCCCGCAGCCGGCCCCTACGGTACTCTTGTCTGGCCCGGAGGGGACCACCGGGAATGGATGGTCACGCTGCCCCGTTTCCCGCAGTTCTGGGCTCTCGTCATCTATGTCTTCCTCTCCGGCAGAGGAGCCCGGCCCCTGCTTCGCCTGCTGTCCCTGGCCTGGTGGTTCCTGCTTTGCGTGGCCCCCGTGAACACGGGCATGGTGGGGTATGCGGACATCCTGGGGCCTCTGGCCATCATCGCCCTCGTCCTCGGGTGCATGCACCTGGCGGAAAAACGGCCCTCCCGGCAAACCAAGGGCTAAAAAACCAGGGCGGCCATTCCACGGAGGAAAAACAGCCGCCCCAGAATTAATGGATACCGCCCTGCGGAAGATTTCCCGGCGTCATCCGTTACTTCCAGATCACTTCAAAAATATTCACGGAGCTTCCCTTCTTCCCGGTCAGGCCGAGTGCTTTCACCGGCTTCTTGACGGACTTCAGGCTAAATGTATTCACCTTCCTGTCCTTGGTCAGATTGCCCACGGGAACCCAACGTCCGTCAGCCCCGCAGGCCAGCACGGAAGCTTCCTTCCCGTCGGACAGGACAATGGCGGAATTCGCACGGGGAAAATTACAGGGTATCTCCGCCCTCTCCGGAGACAGCTCCACCGGGAGGAACGTTGCCAGGTTGAAATCCCCGGCAGCTCCGTTGTCGGCGGACTTTCCTCCCCTGTTGGCAAGACTCAGCTTGAACTCTTCCAGGGTCACCTCCTGAGGAACGCTCCCGGCGTTCAACAGCCTGATGCCTTTAATCACGCCGCCAACCTCTGCGGAACCGTCCGCCTTTAGCGGAACTTCCGCCCAGGACTTTCCGTCCATGGAAATGTACAATTTAGCCCACTTCATGTCCGGAGTCTTCAAATTGACGGAGGCGGACTCCACGGACGCTCCCGCTGGGATTTGAATACCCAGGGATTTTCTCGGCGACAGGGGATGCACCTCCATGATGCGCTTCAATGAAATATCCCTGTCCCCGGTTTCAACCACGGCATTCCTGAACGCGGGGGCATCCGTCAGTACGGAAGGCGCGGCAGGCGCATTCACCTTGAAATCCCGGATGGCCGTCCACACGTCCGGCTTGCCGCCCGGAACACCCTGCGCCGTAGCGCGATACCGCACAAACCGGCCTTTTTTACCGCTTCCCTGGTACTCCACGTGAAGTCCGCTGGACTCCGGCATCAGGGGGAACCAGGACTGCCCGTCCAGAGACACCTCCAACTGTCCTCTGTTCACAGCGTCCGTATCGGAATCATTGCGGCCCATCACGATGGAAACGGTGCGTATCTCCCGCGGAACACCCAGGTCCACGCCGAAAAAGTCACCCTTCTTCTGAACCTCTTTGCAGTAATAGAACGACTCGGGATCGTCATCCAGCATCTTCTCAATGCCGCCCTTGGACTTGGTGGAGACATAAGGCTTCACACGGCCAACGGCCCGCCCGCTCACGCGGGAAAGCACGGAGGTGGAACCCATATCCAGCAATTCCCGCACGGCGGGAGCCATCACCAGTTCGGACGGTTTCACAGCGGTCTGCCACGGAGAATTTTTCTTGGTTACCTCCGTTACATGCTTATTGATGGCCTTACTGATTTCCCTGCTGTAACGCTGCATCTCGGCAAGCAGGCAGGCAGCCTCCATGGCATGATTCAGCGCTCCGGCGCCATTCCCCGCCTCTGTGGCCTCAATCATGCGCATACTGTTCACCCCGGCTTTCCCCAGGGATTCGAACTGGATGAGCCACGGCTCCACCTCTGCGACGAAAGCGGGATTATCAGACTTGGCCCGAATCGCGTCCGGAGCCTGGGCCATCTTCGCGAACTCGGCCTTCAGGCGGTCAAACGCCTTGCTTCCAGACACCCTGGCCCCGCGGCGGCACAGTTCCAGCACCTGCTCCACCACGGGGGCAATCTCTACGGACTCCTCCTTGCGGTAATTGTGCCCGCTGGGGCCCCCGTCACTGTTATGATCGGCAAACGTCTGCATGGCGGAGGAGCAGCCGGGGAACAAAATACGGATGCTGTCCTTCCATGTCCTGTCGGAATCATAGGCCTTGGCGTTCCAGGTCATGTTCGCCACGCTGAACAGGGAAATCTTGGAGGCCTCCGGCTTATCCATCGGATTGGAAGCAAACCCCTGCATAAACGGCATCGCATCCGCATCCACACCATAGGTGCGCCCCAGAAACAGGGCATGGCGCACGTAATCCGTCACCGGGAAATTCCACCAGATAAACGCCGGACGCTTCAAATACTTATTAATCCCCTTCAAAGCAGGAGTACGGATATCGCTCACAATGCTGGAACCGGTCCACATGATGCCTATGTCCTTGTCCAGATGTTCCCCCATTACCTCATGGTAGCGGCCGCCTCCGCCGGAATACGCCGTGGGGCACACGATCAGCGGAGTCACGTCCGGCTTCTTGTGGATAAACTCCTTATTCAGGTAATTCAGAAACTCCACCTGGCCCTCCGGTTTGGCCCCCTCCCCGCCGATGTCGTCAAAAAACACGGCAAAGGAGCGGAAGCCCAGGTCATACATCATCTCAAACTTCTTCACGGCAGCCTTCCGGTCCGCCTCCCCCCAGTGAATATCCGCTCCGGGATGCACGGCCCAGACAAAATTCACCTTGTTCTGCTTCGCGACCTTCACCAGCTCTTTCAGGTCCTTCGCCATATCTGCGGGATAAGGCTCGCGCCAGCGCTTGGAAAAACCGTGAAACACGTCATCCTTCGGACCGTAGATGTAAGTATTCATCTTATACTTCCCGTAAAATTTGAACTGGCTGATGCGCCCTTCCTGCCCCCAGGGCAGACCGTAAAACCCTTCAATGGTACCGCGGAAAGGAACATCCGGCCAATCCAGAATCTCCACAGTCGGCACCATCACGCCGGAAGAAGTCTTCTCCGCCAACTGCAACAGCGTCTGGGCCGCGTAAAACAGGCCTTCGTCGTCATACCCCGTCATCCGTATTCCCTGGGGCGTAACGCTCAGGGAATAGGCCCCGGCCTTCCGGGGAACATTCCCGGCAGGCTTTTTGCTTCCCTTGATGATAGTCATCTGCACAGGCAGCCCGTTCGGAGCGATGGAAAACATGCTTTTTAGGGCATTCACGGTAGGTTCATCCCGCGCTCCCGACAGCTTCAGGGCCGGAACCGTCACGGAACCGCCGCTCCTGGTCATCTTCTGCGGAATGGGATACACCGGCATCTTGGCCGTTTTTCCGGCGCGGGAGTCTTCAGGAGCGGCGGAGCAAGCCGGAGAAGAAGACTGGGCAGAAACCGGAAAGGCAAGGCCGGCCCCCAGTGCGGCGGCAGCCATCATGGATTGGAAAAGTATCAGATTCATACGTGGAAAAATAAAAAGCCTGTACAGGCCAGGTTCACGAAACTACGGCCGGATTGTTCCGCTTCTAACAGGCTCCCCTCCGTATGTCAAAATACTTTGCCCCGCACCGGTTCCATGTCGTCCGCCCCGCCGCAGGAGATAACTCCAGAGACAAACCGCAGCGATTTTCCCCGGCAACTATTCCCGGACTACAGCCTTGCCGCCACTTCCTCCAACGTCTCCACGCGGGCCGTGGCGAGGGTAGGGACATCTTCCGCAGAAAACAGGAAATTGCGGCCTACTCCGGCGGCAAGAGCCGCCCGAATATCCCGCTCCCGGTCACCTACGGATACGCAGGCTTTCATATCAAGCCCATGCGCAGCGGCAGCCTTCAAAAACAGGCCGGGATTCGGTTTCCGGTCGGGATGTCCGTCATCCGCGCTGGGACAGTGAAACACACCTGCAATCTCCGCACCGGACGAACGGAACACCCCTCTCATATATTCCGTCAACCGCTCAAAGTCATCTTCGGAAAACATGCCGCGTCCTATGCCGGACTGGTTGGTCGCCACCAGCACCAGATACCCCTTTTCTTTAGCCCGGCGGCAAAGATTCAGAATTCCGGGAACCAGCCGGAAATCCTCTATGCGGTGCACATACCCGCCATCCACATTAACCACGCCGTCCCTGTCCAGAAACAAAGCCTTACCCGCCATATATCTCCCGTTCAACCAGTTCGCAAACCAGATGCCCCACTGCGATGTGCATCTCCTGAATGTTGTTCGTGGCGTCGGAAGGAACGGCAATGCAAAACTCCGCAACTTCTTTCATCTCTCCGCCTCCGCGGCCCGTCAAGGCCACCGTCCGGACGCCCATCCGGCGCGCCAGCTCCATCGCCAAAACGATGTTCCGGCTGTTGCCGCTCGTGGAAAGCCCCACCAGAAGATCTCCGGGACGGCCCACTCCCTCCAGCTGCCTGGAAAACACCGTCTCATACCCATAATCATTGCCCACGGCGGTCAGGATGGAAGTATCCACCGTCAGGGCCATCGCATTCATGGCGGGGCGGTTCAGCTTGTAGCGCCCCACCAATTCGGCGGCCAGGTGCTGGGAATCCGCGGCAGAGCCTCCGTTGCCGCAGAACATGATCTTATTCCCGGTCTTAATGGTGTCCGTACAAATGCGGGCAACCTGCTCAATATCCCCGGCCATGGAAGCCAGGGCTTTGAAATTGTCCGCTATCCCTAAAATCTGGTTCCTGATGTATTCGCTCATTCCAGGCTGCTTTTCATGCGGTTGATGATATTGGTGGAGGAAAAGCCCTCCAGGCGGGGCAGTTCAAGAGCCTGCCCTCCATAAGACTTCACGAACTGTCCTTCCGGCCAGCATTCCAGGGGATACCCCTCTTTGGCAATCACGTCCGGACGCAGCTTCTCAATCAGCGGCAGAGCCGTATCTTCATCAAACGGCACTACATAATCGACAAAATCTAGGGATGCCAGCAGCAGGGAACGCATTTCCTCATTATTAATCGGCCTGTCCTCGCCCTTCAGCCGCTTGATGGAGGCGTCCGTATTCAACCCAACAAAAAGCACGTCGCACGCTTCACGCGCCTTCATAAAGGAATGCAGATGCCCCAGGTGGAGCAAATCAAAACAACCGTTCGTAAACCCAACCACCTTCTTCTCCCGGCGGAAACGCTCCGCCAGCTCCGCCGCGGCCTCCGGCGTCAGGATATTGTCACGGTGATGCCAGGAGGGTGTCTGGATATCCTTCTCCTCCAGGGCCTTCTTCAATTCCGTTCCGGTCACGCTGGCCGTTCCGAACTTGCCCACTACGATGCCGGCGGCCACATTGGACACGACCAGAGCATCCGGCACCGCGGCTCCGGCGGCCAGCGCCGCGCCCAGACTGGCGAGGGAGGTATCACCCGCGCCGGACACGTCAAAAACATCCCGGGCCTCCGTAGGAATGCAGACAAAATCGGAAGGGCTGGAGGAAGGAATGAAAATCATGCCGTGTTCGCTCAAAGTGACAATCAGATTCTCAATGCCGAATTCGGAAAACAGCCTCTGCGCCCCCGCCACGGCATCCTGTTCCCACCCGGCCATGGCAGGATTGAGCGCCACGCCGGTAGCCTCCTGGAACTCCTTCATATTGGGTTTCACCAGCGTGGCCCCCCTGTAGCGGGAATAATCCGCTCCCTTCGGATCCACAATGACGGGCTTGCGCGCCGCACGGCACCGGGCAATCACATCCGGGGCGGTTCGTCCGTCAAACAGGCCTTTCCCGTAATCGGACAAAAGGACAAGATCCGCCTCCGGCAGACAGGCGTCCACCCGTTCCAAAAAACGGGCAGCCAGCTCCGGTTCCATCCTCAGCGGCTGTTCCTGGTCCGCTCTCAGCAAATGGTGCTTGCCCGCCACAAAACGGATCTTCACGGTCGTCTCATACCCCTCGCACTCCACCAGCTCCGGAACGCAGTGCGTCTCTTCCAGAAAACGCCTTACCTGCCGCCCATGTCCATCATCCCCGACCACGCTGATAAAGGTGGTGCGGCATCCCAATGCGCATAGATTGGACACGACATTGCCCGCGCCGCCCAGCATGCGCGTCTCCCGGTCCATCTTCATGATGGGAACCGGAGCCTCCGGGGAAATACGGCTGACGCTTCCATACAGGAACTTATCCAGCATTACGTCCCCGATGCAGAGAATACGCACCCGGGAAAATCCGTCAATCAATGTATGCAGCCGGTTCATGGGAGACGCCTCTTTCTACCATGCCCCTTGTTATAAGGCAAGGACAGTTGAACCGCGCTCCGGAACCGGAAAACGGGGCAACGCGGCCGCGTCCCTCCGTTCCGGACGGCAGAACTCTCATTCAGGGGCAAAAAATAGGTCAGTCATGATAAAAATCTTGACCTGTAAGCAGGAAAGCACTACCTATTGTCTCCCGTTCCCGGACGAATAGAAAAAGGAAAACAAATCATGCGTGAAGTTACCGTAAGAAAAGGTGAACCTATCGACCGCGCTCTCAAGCGCCTCAAAACAAAACTGGATGTTGAAGGCATTCTGGATGAAATGCGCCGCCGCCGCGCTTTTGAAACCCCGATGGACGAACGCCGCCGCAAGGCCCGTTCCGCCAGCAAGCGCAACAAGGTAAAATGGCGTTACAGCAACAAGAGCGAAGAAAACGCTTCCGAAACCGCTGAAACACCCGCTTCCGCTCCTGAAGCTTAAAACAGTATTGGTTCGGGAATAAGAACCCATTTCAATGAGGGCAACCCTTTCTCAAGGTTTGCCCTTTTTGCTTCCCTCAGCACATGAATCAGTCAGCCCAGCTCTTCTCCCGCGCACGCTCCGTTATCCCCGGCGGAGTCAACTCCCCCGTCAGGGCCTTCCGCAATGTGGACGGGGACCCCTTCTTTGTTCAATCCGCCAAGGGAGCCTACATCACGGATGCGGACGGGCGCCAGCTTATTGACTACATAGGCACATGGGGCCCGGCCATTCTGGGCCACTCACCGCAACCCGTTCTGGACGCAGTACATGCCGCCGTGGACAGGGGGCTGGGCTATGGAATTCCCGCGCCGGCGGAAGTGGATATGGCGGAAATGATCACGGACATGGTTCCCTCCGTGGAAAAAGTGCGCATGGTCAACTCCGGAACGGAAGCAACCATGTCCGCCATCAGGCTGGCTCGCGGCTATACCGGACGCCGTAAAATCATTAAATTCATCGGCTGCTACCACGGCCATGTGGACTCCCTTCTGGTGGCGGCGGGTTCCGGAGCGCTCACCTTCGGAGAACCGGACAGCGCGGGCGTACCCAGGGAAATGACGCAGCTCACCCTCACCGTGCCCTACAATGACCGGGAAGCAGTAAAAAAAGCCTTTGAACTCCATGGAAGCGACATTTCCGCCGTCATCCTGGAACCCTTCCCCGCCAATGCCGGACTCTACTTTCCGCAAAACGACTTCCTTCACTTCCTGCGGGAAATAACGCTCCGCCACGACGCCCTTCTCATCTTTGATGAAGTCATGACGGGCTTCCGGGTCGCACCCGGAGGCGTACAGCAGCTTTACGGCATCACTCCAGACCTTACCTGCATGGGCAAAGTCATCGGCGGAGGCCTCCCCGTGGGAGCTTTTGGCGGCCGCTCGGAAATCATGGACTGCCTCTCTCCGCTCGGCCCCGTGTATCAGGCGGGAACCCTGTCCGGCAACCCCGTCGCCATGGCGGCGGGACTGGCCCAGCTCCGGGAACTCCTGAAAGAAAATGCCTATGAACGCCTGGAACAGCTCGGAGCGCGCATGGAAGAAGGCATCCGCGAAGCCCTCAAACAACACGGCAGAAATTACACCTTCCACCGTGCGGGCTCCATGTTCTGCCTCTTCTTCACGGAAGAGGAAGTCTATAATCTGGAATCCGCGCAAAAAGCTTCCCAAAAACTCTTCAAATCCTTCTTCTGGAATATGCTGGAACAAGGCGTCTACTTCGCGCCTTCCCCGTACGAAACGGGCTTTATCTCTACAGCCCATACGGAAGAAGACATTGACCGCACAGTGGAAGCCGTCCGCATCAGCCTTTCCAGATTGGGATAATATGCCTTTGATTTGAAGTGACAGCTCACTTCCCTTCCCCTATAAGGACTCCATGAGACAAATGACAGGGACCATGTTGCTTCTGTCCTCAGCAGCCGTCGTAGCCGCTCCCTGGGCGGAGGCGGAGGAAAAGACAATCCGGCTCACGGAAGCGGAACAGCAGGAAATCAAAACGGCAAATGAAAAACTGCTGGGCCTTACCCTCCGTTTCCTGCACGACTCCTGGCCGCTGGAAATCATGTCTCCCGGAGAAGTGCAGGAGGACTTCCACTCCATTCTTCGATGCCATCAGATGCTGGAGCAATTCCGCAAAACCGGCAACCTCCTGCTCCAGGCGCCGGACCGTACTACCCCCCTGCATCTCTGCATTTCCCTGGGCTTAAACCGGCTGGCCGTCCGGATGATAGAAGCGGGCGCTCCCGTCAACGCTCAATCCATTATCATGCATGACGGCACAAAAGAGCCGGGGGACACACCCCTTACCTGGGCGTGTATCTCAGGCCTCTATATGAATTCCACCGCAGAAGAAAGGCTGCCGCTGGTGCACGCCCTGCTCAAACACGGCGCCGATCCGGACAAGCCGGGACCGTGTGGCGTCACTCCGTTCATGTATTCCGCTGTCTTCAGCGACTCCGATCCGGGCCAGGAAAAAATAGCGCTGGCGCTTCTGGACGCCGGTTCCCCGGACCTCCAGCGAAGACTGAACGCCCGAGCGCGCGGAGTTGGATTCCTCAGCCTTTCCCCTGCCATTTACGAACGGCTCATCAAGGCCGGATGCGATGTCAACGAGCGCTTTTTTGAAAGCAAGCAATCTCCCCTCCACCTGATCTGCACCAAAGAAAAACCGGCGGAACGTCTCATTCCGCTCATTGAACTTCTCATCAAAGCGGGAGCGGATCCCAACCAGCCGGATGTGGATGGCCTGACCCCGCTGATGGTCTGCAACTCTCCGGAAATAGCCGTTTGCCTCATGAATCACGGGGCCAATCCCTCTCTCCGCAACGATGACGGCCAGACAGCCTATGACTTCCATATGAAAAACGGTTATCCCTCCATTGCGGCAGCCATCAAGCACTGGCAGTCCAAGCAGAAAAAAGGGGAACCCGCCAAGTAGGACCTCCATCACGGGTTTTGCAGCCTCTTTCTCCCCCTGGGGCGGGAAAAGAAAAGTTAGTCGGTCAGGGAACAGGGCCGGGGCCCACTCCCGTGGACAACCGTTCTTCCGAAGTTACGCAAGCAGCTCACCCTGTTTCCTGTTATAAAAAAACCGCTTCCCCAATTTCAGGGAAAGCGGTTTTGAAAACTACAGGCAGGAAGAATTTATTCCTCAGCCTCAATGCCTTCGCCGATCATCTTGGGATCTTCCGGCATCTTGCCTGTTGTAAAGTAACCTTCAATTTCTTCCAGGGAACGCCCCTTGGTTTCAGGCAGGAAGAAGGTCACTGTAATGAAATACAGCACCGTAATGCCGCCCAACGTAAAGAACACGCCGGAATAACCGCAGCTTCCCACCCACGGAAGGAAGGAACCGGCAATGACCGTAGAAACCAGCTGGTTGATCAGCAGGGCAATCGCCATACCGTTGGAGCGGATGCGGGCAGGCATCAGCTCAGACAATGCCAGCCAGACGCATACGCCGGGGCCGGTGGCATAAAAAGCAATGAAGATAATGAAGAACGCAGTCACGCCCCAGCCCATGGAGGTATCCGGCTTTTCGCCCAATTCCGCCTTCAGAATGGAAACGGGCTTCATGGCATAGCCGTCCTTGCCGTTCACCACCACTTTGTTGGTGGAATCCGGAACGGCCTTGATCACGGCCAGGGAAGCCTTGTCCTCTTCCTTCTTGATATCCTTGGTATCCTTGGTCAGTTCGGAAAATTCTACGACGGAAAGCTGGGTGGAAGACCCCATCAGGAACTGGTACCAGGCGGGATTGGCTTCCGGCTGGTCATAGGTGATGATGAGCTGCATCCTGTTGATGTCCTTGTCGGCCATGCCGTTTTTGGCAAGAAGATTCCTGATGAAAGGGGAATCCGGTGTGCGTTCCAATTGAAGCGTACGGATGGAACCCACATCCTTGCCCAGTTCAAACTCCCTCTGAACGGAAGAACTCTGGGCGGCCAGCAGGGCCGCCACATCCGCAGTCACGTCCTTGCGGGCTTTTTCCACATTATTGAACAGGAATCCGGTACCGAGAAGACCAACCACAATGCCGGCCGTTCCAATTTTGAGCAGGAACTTGCGGCCCTTGCGGTCCACCAGCACCATGGCGACGATAGTCATCAAGCAGTTCACGACCTTGATGGTAAAGTCCGCCCAGTTGGCAGTAGTCCCTTCCAACCCAGCCTGCTGGAACACCTTCACGGAATAATTCAGCACGGAATTAATACCCGTAGCCTGCGTAAACGCCAGAACAAGCACCGCCAGAACAAAGGGATAGATATACTTGCGCTGAAGAAGGGACTCGCCGGAAGAACTCTGCTTCTTGAGTTCCTCCGCCTTCTGTTTCTCTTCTTCTTCGATGTGAACCATTTCATCAAACACTTCCTTGGCGCGGGACTCTCCGTAACTGCGCACCAGCACAGCCATGGCTTCATCCTTGCGACCCCGGCGGAACAGGTAGCGGGGAGATTCGCTCAAACGGAAGGAACCGAAAAACAGGAACAGGCCGGGAATGGCGCAAACCCAGAAAATAGCCTGCCAGGCCAGAACCTTGGCGGAAATCAGCGACTCTTCGCTCGCGCCGGAATTTTCAACGCCGCCCACATAACTGGCGGCCAACAAACCGACAACGGCGGCAAATACCAGGCCCACCGTCAGCAGAAACTGGAACATCCCCGTTCCCTTGCCCCGGGACTCGGCGCTCAGGCACTCGGCCAGATACAGCGGAACAACCACGCCCACAATACCGGCGCTGGCTCCCTGGAGAATACGGCCCAGCAACATAATGCCGAATACTTCCTGGGACAGGCAGATCACGGGAATACTCGCCGTGAACAAGGCAGCGGCCACGGTAATCAACGCCTTGCGCCCCATCTTGTCGGCCAGATAGCCAGCAAACAGGGAAGAAAGAACGCTGCCGAACAGCACGGCCGCCACCACCTGGGAAAGCTGGGAGGGATTAAAACCGGCCGTCTGCTCAATATAGGGAAGCGCAGCAGCAATCACGCCAACGTCCACACCGTAGAGCAGGCCGCCCAAACCGGCCATGATGAGGAGATAACGCATATACCGCCTGGCCGAATCCGGAACGGCGGATTTCATGTTTTCTTGGTCTGTCATGGTCGTTGCATTTTAGTAAATTGGCTTTTCTCCGCAACCAAAAAAGAAGCTTCCCGGGCAAAAACAAACTTCCTCCCCGCAAATGTGCCCAAATGGTGAAAATATCGCAAAAGAAACAAGTAACAAACCGTCCGGGGACAGGAAATCATTTGGCCGCCTCTGCAGAAAAGCCCTCATGCATCCCACCGGTTCCGAAAAACAGCCATGGAAAAATTCCGGAGCCGCACTTCAATCCCCGTAAAACCGTCCGAAAAAACTCCCTTTCCGCATTGGATCCGGAAAAACAGCGCGATGCGCCATCACGGAAACGGAAACCGCCCTTACCGGCCTCCTTTGGAGGAAGAATCTATCCCCAGCCGCTTTTCAATTAGGTTCACAGACAACTCCGCGCACAGGCGCAATTCGTTATCGGCGTCATGAGTGAAAGCTTTAAGCGCGGACAGGGAAGCTTCCGAACCAATTTCCCCAAGAATGCGGGCGGCGGAACGTTTCAACACAAAATCGTCTGACTCATTCAGCGAACGAATGATATCAGCTTCTCCCGTTGGGCCGGCAGCCTTGCATTCGTCCTCCCACTTCTGGGGATCCTTTTTCCATTCCTCCAGAAGCAACGCCAAACTTCTCTTTTCTGAACCATGCAGCAAAAACCTGATCAGAGACGCCGGAATTTCGCAATCCGCCTTCTTCAGCTCCGTAGCCACGTAATCAACCACGCGCTGAGCCTCCTCCTGATCCGGCTCCGCCCATACCACAAGGGCCGAAGCCAACGCGGTCACATATTCCGCATCACGCCCCCACGGTTCCCGGAGAAGCTCCACCAGCCTGGCAGAAACCTCACCCCGCATCTTATCCGGATTTACGGCTGACAGACGTTTTGCGGCGGCAATAACGCGGCGGATATCCAGACAGGACAGCTCCTTCAGATTAGCCAGCACGAAATACTGGTGGCGTTCATCCTGCAACGCGGCGGAAGCGGGCCGCGCCTCAAACCTGTCCCGGTTCAGAATCACCTCCACAAAAAAACGCTCCTTATCCTGCAGGGACACCTTCCCCATCTTGCCCGCTACCTCTACAAATTCCTTAAACGTAATGGGAGTGGGAGTAATAACAAACAGCCCGCCGCCCGTTCCCTTGCGGTCGTAAAAAATAGGTTCGTCCTCGGACTGGGTCATCCTCTTCAAATACGCCTTCACCATATCCCGGTTGGCCGCATTCACCCCTACCACCCATACGCCCAGAACCCCCTGGGATTCCTTTCGGTCAATAGCAGAAAACAGAGGCTTCAAATCACCTGCTCCATAATTCTGGACAGAAGCGTTCTTGGAGGGCAGCTGCTCCAGTCCCATGCTGGTAAATCCGGAGACATTTTCATCCCCGGCGGCCCCACCCTCTTCATGCCCCCCGAGCAGGGAGGGATTCACCTTGACCGGATACACGAAAGGCAGGGATGCAATCCCCCCTGCAACCAGAAACCCCAGTAAAATGAAAACAATCTTGTGCCTGCGGCCGGCACAGGCCATCAAGCCCCCGGCAAGACAGGCAAAAAACAGGGCAAATGCCTTCTGCTGGGGCTGCTGCAGCATGGAAAGGAAAAAGGTTCCATCCATCTCGGAAGAAGCATTATAAAAAATCCAGACACAGCCGGCGGCAACAGCCAGGGACGCGCAAAGACACACCAATTGAATCAGCCCCGTTTCCACCAGAGCACTCTGAATGACCTCCCTTCTGTCTTTGGGAGGATGGACGGAAACGGCTCTCTTCGCTTTGGCGAAAGGCTTCTTGGGAAGAAGTTTTTCCCTGTCGCAAAGAAACTCATGCCCGCATTTGCTGCAATTCACCATAGAACCTTCCGCGGAAGAAGGAACATTGATATGTCGTTTGCACTGTGGACAGTTCAGATTCACCGGGCTCCAATATGCACGTTTTTCATTCTTTTGCAATACCAGTCTTCCAAACTTTTCCTTTATCATGCGGCCCGCTAAAATTTTCAAAAAACTTCCATTAACCCCCACTCTCATCATTTCTCCTTTTCATTCCGGCTCTCTGATTTTTTCAGAATTTTAAAATTCATCCAAAACGCTCTCATTGAAAATATTATTCACCTGAAAACCATTCCGCAAACTTCGGAAAACAAGGTAAATAAAAAGTTCCCATTTTTTCTGGCGAAAGACTGGGAATTTTTTAGTCCGCTTTCATAAATAAAAAACTCATATTTCCAAACAACCCCTGAGATAAATTATTTGAATTTTACGACCCGGGTCCATTGAGAAAAAGATAAAAACACTTCTCATGCCCATCCTACCGCCTCACGTCATTCCGAGTGAACACGCTTGCAGAAGAGAAAATTTGGTAGTAGAATTTTCGCCATGTCATTGCAGCCTGCCGAACGCCGAGATTTCATCCGCGATATGATTTCTGATGACCTTGCCTCCGGCAAGCATCAGGCCCCGGTAACACGCTTTCCTCCGGAACCCAATGGGTATCTTCATATCGGACATGCCAAATCCATCTGCCTCAACTTCGGCATCGCCCAGGAATTCCCGGGCGCGCGCTGCCACCTGCGTTTTGACGACACCAACCCCAGCAAGGAAGACCAGGAATATGTGGACAGCATTCAGGAAGACATCCGCTGGCTGGGCTTCGACTGGGGCGACAACCTTTTCTTCGCCAGCAACATGTTCGGCTTCTTTTACGAATGCGCCGTTTCCCTCATCCGCAAGGGATTGGCCTACGTAGACGAACAGACGGTGGAGGAAATACGCGCCCAGCGCGGCAACGTGAATGTGCCCGGGCAGGAATCCCCCTACCGCAACCGCTCCGTGGAAGAAAACCTGGAACGGTTCCAGGCCATGAAAAACGGGGAAATCCCGGAAGGCAGAGCCATCCTGCGAGCCAGGATAGACATGGGCTCCAGCAACATGAACATGCGTGACCCCGTGTTGTACCGCATCATGTTCGCGGAACACCACAACACGGGCAGTTCCTGGTGCATTTATCCCATGTATGATTTTGCCCACCCGCTGGAAGATGCCTACGAACACATCACCCATTCCCTCTGCACGCTGGAATTTGAAAACCACCGCCCCCTCTACGACTGGGTCATTGAAAACTGCCCCGTCCCGGCGCGCCCGCGCCAGACGGAATTCGCCCGCCTGAACCTTACCTACACTGTCATGAGCAAGCGCAAGCTGCTGCAACTGGTTCAGGAAGGGCACGTTTCCGGCTGGGACGATCCACGGATGCCTACCGTCTCCGGCATGCGGCGCCGGGGCTACACTCCTGCCGCCATCCGCAACTTCTGCCACACCATAGGCATCACTAAATTCAACGGCTTCACGGATGTGGCCCTGCTGGAATACAGCGTCAGGGAAGACCTGAATGCCAACGCGCCGCGCCGCATGGCCGTGCTCAATCCTCTCAAAGTCACCATCACCACCTTGCCGGAAAATGCGGAGGAAATGGCCGAAGTGCTGAACAATCCGGAAAAACCGGAAGAGGGCGTCCGCCGCCTTCCCATCACAAGGGAAGTCTGGATTGAACGGGACGACTTCATGCTGGACCCGCCTAAAAAATACTTCCGCCTGGCTCCCGGCCGTACCGTACGCCTCCGGGGGGGCTACTGCATCACCTGCACGGACTACAAACAGGATGCTGAGGGAACTGTCACGGAAATCTTCTGCGAGCACATTCCCGGCACCATCGGCTCCAACCCTCCGGAAGGGATCCAGTGCCGCGCCGCCATCCACTGGGTAAGCACTAAATATGCGGTGGACGGGGAAATCCGCATCTATGATCGCCTTTTCACGGAAGAAAATCCGGACGCTGCCGAAGAAGGATTCCTGTCCGTCATGAATCCCTCCTCCCTGTCCGTCATCGCAAACGCCAAGCTGGAACCCTCCCTGGCCGGAGCGGAACCCGAATTCCGCTGCCAATTCGAACGTCTCGGCTACTTTGTGGCGGACCGCAGGGACCATGTGCCGGGCCGGCGGCCTGTTTTCAACCGCACTGTGGCTCTCAAGGACTCCTGGGCGAAAAAACAAAAATAACCTCTCTTCATCCCCTTTTATGGATAATCAACTCCAATTCTGTTCCGTTGAAGAAGCCGTGGAAGAAATACGGCAGGGACGGATGATCATCGTTACGGACGACCCCGGGCGCGAAAATGAGGCAGACCTGATCATTGCCGCCGAATTCGCTACGCCGGAAGCCATCAACTTCATGGTTACCCACGCCAGGGGCCTCGTCTGCGCACCGCTTTCACCGGAACGGGCGGATGCCCTCCAGCTCCCTCTCATGACCTCCGTCAACCGGGAAAACATGTCTACTGCATTCACCGTCTCTGTAGATGCGGCGCATGATATCACTACGGGAATCAGCGCTGCGGAACGGTCCCTCACCATCCGCACGCTGGCGGACCCCAAAGCCACCGTCAACGACTTTGTTCAGCCGGGTCACACATTCCCTCTCCGCGCCGTTCCCGGCGGAGTGCTGCGCCGCGCCGGCCATACGGAAGCCACCATTGACCTCGTGCGCATGGCGGGCCTCCAGCCTGCCGGCGTCTGCTGTGAAATCATGAAGGAAGACGGTACCATGGCCCGCATCGGGGATCTGGGAGGATTCCAGGAAAAACATGGTCTGAAAGCCTGCACCGTAGCCCAGCTTATTGAATACCGCCGGGCCAAGGAAAAGCAAATCCGGCTGGTGGAAACCGTCAACATGCCCACAGACTACGGAAACTTTACCTGCCGCCTCTATGAATCCCAGCTGGACGGGGCTCTTCACCTGGCCCTGGTTCACGGGGAAATCTCCCCGGACAAGCCCACGCTGGTACGCGTGCATAGTGAATGCCTGACGGGTGATGTCTTCGGCTCCCGCCGCTGTGACTGCGGCAGCCAGCTGCACACCGCCATGCGCCGCATCGCTCAGGAAGGGGGCGTCCTGCTCTACCTGCGGCAGGAAGGCCGAGGCATCGGCCTGGCGGCGAAACTCAAGGCCTACAAGCTTCAGGAACAGGGTTTGGATACCGTGGAAGCCAACCTCAAACTTGGCTATCCGGACGACCTGCGCGACTATGGCATCGGAGCGCAAATCCTGCATGACCTGGGAGCAAACCAGCTGCGCCTGCTTACCAACAACCCGCGGAAAATCGTGGGGCTGGAAGGCTTTGGCATAAAAATCACGGAACAGGTTCCTCTCATTATCCCACCCAACGAACAAAACAGCAAATACCTGGCTACCAAAAAATGCAAGCTGGGCCATATCCTGTAAACTTCCACTCCATCCTTTCATGTCCACGGAACTTCCCCGCCGCCAGCGCGCCACGGGCACGCGCGCCAAAATCTGCATCGTCGCCTCGGAATACAACGAACAATACACCCAGGCTCTGGTAGACAACTGCTCGGCCGAACTGGAAACCGTGCTTCCCTCGGTCCGTCTGGAAATCATCCGCGTGCCGGGAGCTTTCGAAATTCCGGTGACCATTAAATCCGTTCTCTCCCGTTCTCCGGAAAAACGTCCCGATTCCGTGGTGGCCCTGGGAGTCATCCTACGCGGCAGTACGGATCACGCGGACCTGATCGGCTCCACCATTACCCAGGCCCTGATGCAGCTTGCCCTGGAATTCACCATTCCCGTTATTCATGAAGTCCTGCTCCTGAATGATGAAAAGCAGGCTTTTGCCCGCTGTATCGCCTCTCAGCTTAACCGCGGACGTGAAGCGGCCCGTACCGCTGCCCGCATGGCGGAACTCTTCCTCAACTCCCTGCCCCGGCAATAAGGCACACCCCTCTCTCTTCTCCATCGCCATGCTCTCTCGTAATCAAATCAGACAAACAGCCCTCCAATACCTCTACGCCGCCTCCCAAACGCCGGAAACGGAACAGGAGGGAATCTGGGATATCCTGATGGAACCTTTCCGGGGCGACTACTGCAAACTCAAAGCCAAAGCCGTCTCCGGCCACCTGACAAGGGACTATCCGGACAAGCTGCGCCTCTTCATCACCCGCGCGCGGGAAACGGCGGACAAACTGCAGCAAGATCCCCTTACCCTGCCTGTCCGCGACCAGCTTCAGGATCTCCTGGCCAAGGAAGGAGAATTCAACGCCTCCCTGCTCCGGCTGAAAAAAGCTCTGCACGAAGACCCCGCCAATGACAAAGGTTCGCTTTCCGCCGCCTGCGACGCCGCCCAGGAACTCAATACCGCGCTGATGCAGATGCGCCGCCGCCTGCTGGACACGCTCAAGGACTTCCCAGCCTACAACGCAATCTGGCCCTCCCTCATTTCCTCCTGCAGGAAACTCCAGGAAATCAATGACCGCATCAACTGCCTCATCCACCCGGACGACCGCCCTTCCCTTGCGGAAATAAAAAAAGTGGTGGAGGCAGGACGGGATGCGGATGAACTCTACCGGGAAGCCAAAAACCTGGGAGAAGACATCCTGCGCCGCCGGGACGGGCTGGACGCCGCCATCGACTCCACTTTGGAAAACTACTCTCCGGAACGTGTCAGCGCCATTGACCGCGCCATTCTGCGCCTGGGCGCCTATGAACTCCTTCATCGCAAAGACCTCCCGGCTCCCATCGTCATCTCGGAGGCCATCCGTCTGTCGGAACGCTTCTCCTCAGCGGAATCCCCCCGCTTTGTCAACGGCGTCCTGGCCGGAATCTCAAAAACGCAACGCCCGGCATAACTCCGCTTCGCGCCATGGCAGGATTTTTCAAAAAACTATTCACCAAATTCTCCCGAAGCTCCCGGATAGACTGGGATGAACTGGAAGCTGATCTGGTAGCCGCAGACATCGGCATCAGGCGCGCCATGGGTATTGTGGACCAGCTGAAAGAAAGCAAAGGCCTGGATGCGGAAAATCTGGTGGAATCCACCCGTGAAGTGCTTCGCCAGGCCTTTCCTTCCACAGTCCCGTCCCTGCCCGTCTCTCCGGAAGGAAAACCGCTGGTCATTCTGGTCGTGGGAGTCAACGGCACCGGAAAAACCACTTCTGCGGCCAAATTGGCCCATTTGCTGCAAAAACAGGGTTCCCGCGTTCTCCTGGCTGCGGCGGACACTTTTCGTGCGGCCGCTGTGGAACAGCTCCAAAGCTGGGCGGACAAGCTGAACATTCCCATCTACAAGGGAGCGCCCAGCCAGGATCCGGCCTCCGTCTGCTATGAGGCCCATACGCAGGCCATCAGGGAAAGCTTCCAATACCTCATTTGCGATACCGCGGGACGCCTCCATACGCGCCACAACCTCATGGAGGAACTCTCCAAAATTCGCCGGACTCTCGCCAAGCAGGATGCATCCGCCCCCCACCGCACCCTGCTGGTGGTGGATGCCACCACAGGCGCTAACGCCCTGGCTCAAGCCAGGGAATTTCATAAAGCGACTCCTTTGGACTCCGTCATTATCACCAAAATGGACGGTTCAGGAAAGGGAGGCGTAGCCGTAGCCATCATGGATGAAATGCACACACCCCCCTCCTTTTTGGGAACCGGGGAAGGAGCCGAAGACTTTGAACCCTTCAATCGGGACCGCTACGTGGATTCCCTGCTGTAACGGGACCGCCCCAAATCCATGTCCCCACTTCCCCTCATCACCGCACAGACGGAGGACAAGCTGCTCGCCTTCCTGACGGAACACGGTCACACCAAATTCCGTACCCAGCAGGTTCTGGACTGGGTGTGGCGCAAGCGCGTCACCACCTTTGACGCGATGAGCAACCTCCCTCCCGCGCTCAAAAATCTGCTGGCGGAAAATTTCCGTTTCCATACACCGGAAATCGTGGAAATTCACGGTTCCGCGGACACCACACGGAAATTCCTTACCAAAATGGAAGACGGCAGCCTGGTGGAATCCGTCATCATCCCTGCCGCAGCAGCGGAAAATGGAGAAAAATCGGAGCGTGTCACCCTTTGTGTTTCTTCCCAGGTAGGCTGCGCCTTCGGCTGTAAATTCTGCGCTTCCGGACTGCTGGGCCTTAAACGCCACCTCACCACGGGGGAAATCATCGGACAAATCCTTTCCGCGGAAACTATTGCGGGAAAACGGGTCAACAACATCGTCTTCATGGGCATGGGGGAACCCCTCTCCAATTTTGACAACCTTGAGGATGCCCTGGAAATCATCACTTCCCACCGCGGTTTGGAAATAGGGGCGCGCCACATCACCATCTCCACGTCGGGATTCGTGCCCGGCCTGAAAAAACTGGCGGCCTATCCCAGGCAAATCCGTCTGGCCGTTTCCCTGCACGGAGCCACGGACGAAGTTCGCGACCAAATCATGCCGGTCAACAAAAAATGGCCGCTCTCCCAGCTCATTCCGGCCCTTGAAGAATGGAGCAGGGGAAGAAACCAGATGCCCACGCTGGAATACATCCTCATCCGGGACATCAACGACTCTCCGAAAGACGCGTCCCATCTCGTCCGGATCGCCAAACGCCTGCACGCCAAAGTCAATCTCATCCCGTACAACACCGTGGAGGGGCTTCCGTGGAAACGCCCCTCGGAAGAACGCTGCCGCTCCTTCCGGGATGCTGTTCACAAAGCGCGTATCCCCGTCACCATGCGGTATGAAAAAGGCCATGACATCAACGCCGCCTGCGGGCAGCTGAGGCTGAGGAAAGAACAGGAAAAGAACGGATGGACGCCCCGTTGACGGGACGGGGCTTTTCCGAATTTGCAACGTTGCCTATTGCCCGGCGCCCGCCGTTATGCTATCCTTTCCGGCCGGATGCCACCCATCCTGCCGCCTCACCATGGAAACTACGACAACCACTACTGCCGTTCCCCCGCTGGAACTGACCAGGGCCCCCCGAAAAATTCCATCCCTGGACCTCAGGGACATTCCGCAGGCTCCCGGCCCGGAAAAGGGAGTGCTGGCCCTCATGGCCATGGACCCGGCCACTTACGTGGGGCAGTGCGTGACCATCGGCATGACGGAGGACTACTTCTACCTCCCCGCGCACAAGTTGCTCTGGCGCCTTTTCCAGGCCCGCTATAACAAAAACGAACCCATTGACATCGTTTCCATCACCCAGGCTTTGGAAGACATGCACCAGCTGGAAGCCGTAGGCGGAAGCGCGGGCCTGGCGGAAATATACACCTTTACCACCACCGGAGCCTATTTTGAGCATTACCTCAATGTCCTGAAAGACAAATTCATCCTCCGCTCCATCATTGACATCGCCAACCAGTCCACCACGCAGGCCTTTGACAATCCGGACGACGTAGCGGAACTGCTGGATTCTGTGGAAACCCATATTTTCCAGATACGGGAACGCTATAACAGCGCCAAGGATGAACAAAGCCTGGCCAGCATCCTTAAACAGGCCGTCACCAATTTTGAAAAATTTATCGCAAGCAAAGGCCAAATCCAGGGACTGACCACGGGATTCGAGGAACTGGATAAAAAAAGCAACGGCCTTAAACCGGGGGACATGTTCATCATCGCCGCCCGTCCATCCATGGGGAAAACCTCCTTCCTGCTCAACATCATTGAGCACATCGCGCTGAATGAGAAAAAACCTACTCTCCTCTTTTCCTGTGAAATGCCCGCGGTCCAGATTGTGGAACGCCTTCTTTTCGCCCGTTCCGGAGTCCGCAGCCGGGAAATCATCAAGAGAGGCAACCTCACCCAGCTCGAAATGAAGCACTTCAAACAGGCCGTCAAGGAAGTGGGAGCTTCCCAGCTTGTCATTGACGATACCGCAGCCATCTCCATCAACGAACTCCGGGCCAAAGCGCGCCGGGTCATGCGGGACCAGGGCGGTTTGGCCGCCATCGGCGTGGACTATCTTCAGCTCATGCGCTCCCACTCCAAACAGGCGGCCAACAGCCGTGAACGGGAAGTAGCGGAAATATCCGCCGGCCTCAAAGCCCTGGCCAAGGAACTCAAAGTGCCTGTCATCGTTCTGGCCCAGCTCAACCGCGGCCCGGAAAGCCGCACGGGAGCCAGCCTGGGCGTCCCCCGCATCTCCGACCTTCGTGAATCCGGCTCCATCGAACAGGACGCGGACATGATCGGCCTGCTCTACCGCTCCGCCTACTATGCGGAAGATGAGGAAAAACGCCAGCAAATGGCCGGACGGGCCAATCTGCATCTGGCCAAAAACCGCAACGGCCCCACGGGGGACGTTCCGCTCCACTTTGAAGCGGAACTCATGCGCTTCTCCACCCGTGAGGCGGATGAACACGACCAGGAAAGCGAATAAAACCTCTCGCTGTCTGTGCCTGTTCTCTGCGGATTAACAATCCGTTACAGGCTGAAACCGAAGAAAATTCTGTTTGATTCGGGAAAAGTTACAAGTTTCTACGGTCATTGAAATGATACGTTCTTTCTACATGTAACTATTTCCAGAAAAGGGAATTCTCAAAATTTTATTGCAAATTTAAATACCGCAAAGGCCTGTTGAGTTTTCATTGGAAACCGATGATGCCAGTCGGGCTTGATTTCATGAAAACGTCCTCTGATACGAAAGGAAAGTCTACGCAAGTTATTTTCTCTTAGAATCAAATCTTGACCCCGGATTGTTAAACCGGTAGCATCGCGGCAACGTCAGCATTTCTTCTGGCCTTATTGATCAAATTATTTCTGTTTTTAATATGAAAAAAAACTTATTTATTGCTGCAATCCTCTGCGGATCATGCATCTCCGCTAATGCCGCCAGCATGGTCACGGAATGGACCGGCAATGCTGGCCCTACGGAAGGCAACACCTATGAACTGGGCAATGCGGACAACTGGAGCAACGGTGTACCCGCCCGCGGCAACAACCAGGGACCGGATGTAATTTTTAATAACACCGGAACCATCACCCTCAGCGGCTCCATGGTGGACACATCCGATGGCGGCAGCATTACTGTCACAGGCAACAGCAATGTTACGGTGGGGGGAACCCGCTGGACGGGAAATGTCACCATTGGAGCAGGTTCCGCTCTCTCCCTCTCACAAGTGGACTTTAAAAGCAGTGACATCATCCTGGACGGCACCTTCAACCTTGGTGTCTGCGGGATTGATTCCGGCGGCAACGGCGCCCGCCTTGTCTTCGGCATTGGAGGCATCATGAACGTCAACCAAAAAATATGGGGGGCTTCGGACTTCTCCGTTTCCGGTACGCTGGCCACCACATCCACGGATCTGGCTGCTGGAGAATTCCAGTTTGTTACCCGCACGCTGATTACCTCCGCCGGCTTTGACGGCGGTTCCATTTCCCTGGGAGACTTCACCGCTGAAGACGGCGGAGCACTGACCAAGGCATCCGGAATCATGGAAGGGAACGCCGCAGACTACCAGGGCCAGTACTATCTCTACACGGAAGACGGGAATGTCAAAGTGCAGTACGTTGTGGCGGGAGCCGTTCCGGAACCTGCTACGGCCACCCTCAGCCTGCTGGGGCTGGCTTCCCTGATGCTGCGCCGCAGGCGCGCCTGACCTTTTCTCCGGTCCTTTTCCTCAACAGCCTGTATGCCCACGCGTACAGGCTGTTTTGTTTTCCAGACGAGTGACGAAAACGTCACGGAAAACATCTTCATGCCATTGCCGGGAATCCGTAGCATTTTTTATTATCTTCCGTTCGACGTCATGCAAGCCCACGCAAAATCACTCAACGAACGTTTCCGCACCCTCATCTCCCTGATTTTCGGTCTGGCTATCGGCTGTTCCCTGCTCTTCGGGAAGTCCCGCTGGGAAACGTCTCCGCTCATTGAAGAAAGCCTCATGCTCCTGGCCTGCTTCATGGCCGGCATAGGCGCCTTCGGGCGCATCTGGTGTTCCCTCTACATTGCGGGCTATAAAAACAACGTCCTGGTTACTGACGGGCCATACTCCATGTGCCGCAACCCTCTCTATTTCTTCAGCTTCGTTGGCAGCATAGGCGTATCCTGCGCTACGGAGACCTTCACCATCCCCCTGCTTACGGCGCTGGCGTTCGGAATCTACTACCCGTCCGTCATCAGAAAGGAACAGGAAAGGCTCACCGCCCTTTTCGGAGACGCCTACCGGAACTATTGCAGGAACGTTCCCTCCTTCATTCCCTCCCTCTCACGGCTTAAACCGCCGCCCGCCGCCTACTCCGTCAATCCCGCCACATTCACGCACAACATTGTGGATGCGCTGTGGTTCATCTGGTTCATCGGCATCTTTGAATTCATCAGCGGACTTCATGAAGCCGGAATGCTTCCCGTATGGTTCCTCATTCCGTAACAGGCTCTTTTCTCCTGGCATCCAGAAGCCCCGCAAGCGCCCGTTGGGAAACCATCTTACGGAAAGATGAGCGGTCCCGCGGATAAAGCATCATCTCCGTCCGCGTCTCCCCCCCCCGGAAAGCCCAGGCAAGCCATACGGTCCCCACAGGCTTTTCCGGCGTACCGCCCCCGGGGCCCGCGATGCCGCTGACGGCGACAGCGACATCGGCTCCGGAGCGTTCCAGGGCTCCTTCCGCCATCGCTTTAACCACGGGCTCGCTCACAGCCCCGCAACGCTTCAGGACCTCCTCCGGCACGCCCAGCATCTCCGTCTTTGCCCGGTCGGCATAAGTAACCCACCCGCATTCAAAAATCCCGGAGGCCCCCGGCACATCCGTAATCCTCTTGGCAATCAGGCCGCCGGTGCAGCTCTCCGCCGTCGCCGCCTTCAGACCCTGCTGCGCCAGATGGCACACAACCGCTTTCTCTAGGGATGCCCCCACAGGAGCCAGCACATACGCCCCGGCCAGAATACGCAAACGGGCCTCTCCCTGTTTCAAAGCCACCTCACTGCCCACCAGGCGCACGTCCACTTCCCCGACGCGCGCGCAATACGCCACCTCCAGACCCTCCACCTGGTGCAGGGAACCATCCACCAGATCCTGGAGATCGCTCTCCCCTATCCCTACCAGGCGGAACACGCGCAAATGAGAAATATCCTCATCCGCCAAATCTTCCAGAAGCGGCATCACGGAATGTTCCACCATCGGCTTCAACTCCGCCGGCGGCCCCGGCAGCAGGATGAACATGGGAAGGGAACCGCTGGCAGGCATCACCAGACCGGGCGCCGTGCCGTTGGAATTCTCCAGAACCGCGGCTCCGTCCGGAACCATGGCTTGCTTGAAATTACACTCTGCAATGGGAATCCCCCTCCGTTCAAAATAACTCTTCAAACTCTCCGCCACACGCTCGTCACGGTGCATGTCCACGCCGCACACGTCGCACAGTGCTTCCCGGGTCACATCATCGCTCGTCGGCCCCAGCCCCCCGCTCACAATCACGATATCTGCGCGCCGGGAGCTCTCCCTCATGGCCTCGTTAATAGCGTACCCGTCGGGCACTACGGTTACCCTCCCCACGCGGAACCCTGCCTCAAACAATCTGTTGCCCAGCCATGCGGCATTTGTATTCACAATACTCCCCAGCAAAATTTCCGTCCCGGTGTTGATCAATTCAACCCTGATCTGTTTCATGCAGCCAGTATGCTCCCTCAATCGCTCCGTGACATGCAACAATCCTGCCATGTATCATAAAAAACTTCATTTAAACGCCCCGTAAGATACATTAGGGGCACTGACAAAGACCATGAACACACCTTCCCGGCCCCGGGCCACCAAAATCATCTGTACTATTGGACCAGCAACAGACACTTCCGACATGCTGGGCCAGCTTATTGAAGCCGGAGCCAACGTCTTCCGGCTCAACATGAGCCATTCCAAACACGACTGGGTCCGGGAAGTAGTCTTCCGCATCCGCCGGAAAGCAGCGGAACTGAAAGCGAACGTGGCCATCCTCTTTGACCTCCAGGGGCCTTCCATTCGCACGGGAGATCTGATGGAACCCTACCATTTGAAAAAGGGAGACACCGTGGAAATCCGCCTGGGCACGGCCAAGCCGGAACTTCCTTTTTCCACCACGGTAAACTATGACGGCCTCCTGCAGGATGTTCAGGCGGGCCATACCATGGTGGTGGATAACGGAGGCATCCTCATGCGCATTGTGGAAGTGCGCCCGGACAGGCTCATCTGCGACGTGCTCACGGAAGGCGTATTCGGCTCCCGCCGCCACATCAACCTACCCGGCGTAGCGCTGCGGCTCCCGGCCCTGACGGAAAAAGACCTGGCGGACCTGGCCGTGGCCGTAGAATGCGAGACGGACTACGTAGCCATGTCCTTCGTCCGGGATGCCGCCCATATTGCCCAGCTCCGGGAACACATCGACAACTTGGGAGGCAAGGCCCAGATCGTCGCAAAGATTGAAGACCAGCAGGCTGTCCGCCACATTGACGATATCATCCTGGCCGCAGACGTTATCATGGTCGCGCGCGGAGACCTGGGCATTGAAGTCAGCATTGAAGAACTGCCCATCATCCAGCGCCGCATCGTCCGCCATTGCCACAGGCTGGGACGCCGCTGCATCGTGGCAACGCATATGCTGGAATCCATGATAACCCAGCCCACCCCTACCCGTGCGGAAGTCACGGACGTTTCCAACGCCATCTTTGAACAAGTGGATGCCGTCATGCTTTCCGGAGAAACCTCCGTGGGCCATTACCCCGTACGCTGTGTGGAAGTGCTGGATTCCATCGCCCACCGCATGGAGTGCTCCGGCAATCTCAACTTCGCGGCATCCGCCATCCTGAACGGAGACCGCCAGAAAGCCACCAAGGCAGCCATCTCCCTGGCGGACTCCGTGGAAAACGCCTGTCTGATCGTCTTTACCCGCCGCGGCCTGGCCGCCACGCAGGCAGCCGTCCTCAGGCCGGAACGGGCTGCCATTTTCGCCTTCAGCAATGACCCCGTCGTTGTCAGACAGCTTGCTCTGGCGCGTGACGTAACCGCTTTTGAATCCCCATTCCTGAAAGATCCGGCCCGCATGATTTCCACCGCCCTGGACCTGTTGAAAGAAAAAGGGCTGATCTCCTCCGGCCAGCCTGTCGTCATCCAGGGGGACAGCCTGCAAGGAGAACTTCTGGCAGACTCTATCATCTTTATGCGTGTGGAATAATGGCCCGCACATTCCATGTGAAGAAGGAAACAGCCGTGTGGCCGCCGCCCGCCCCCCTCAGGGAACTTCTGCTGGATGCGGATCCGGACGAACGCCGGATAGCGGATCATCTGGCCCACGGCGAACTTTACGTCGCAAGGAATTGCGGCACTATCGCCGGAGTCATTGTTATCCGGCAGACAGGGGGAAATACATGGGAAATCATGAACTGTTCCGTAGCTCCCGGATACAGAAAGCAGCGTTGCGGAACATGCTTGGTGCAACACGCCCTGAACATCATCAGAAACAAGGGAGGCCGGCATGTGGAAGTGGGAACGTCTGACGCATCTCCGGGGCCTATGGCCCTGTACGAAAGCTGTGGATTCCAGGTTTCAGGAATCATCAAAAACCATTTTACGGACAACTATCCGGAACCCGTCTGGGACAACGGTGTGCAATGCATTGACATGATACGCATGCGCACGGAACTCTCCCAGCAGAAAGGGAAAATGCCGCGGCCCTCTCAGAAGGCATAAACCAGGCTGACTCCCGTCACCCAGCTATTTCCCTTCACCAGCATTCTTCCATATACCCGGTTTACCCCGTGAGCCCCCTTGCCGAGCCAGTGCAATCCTACGAACGGCTCCATAAAAACATGTCCGGACAAACGATAACTCGCCGTCACTCTGAAATACAGGGACTGCCAGCCGTTACTGCCGGAAGGCCAATAGGAAGAACTCAGTACCGCGCCGAACTTAAACCCCAGGTAAAGATTTTCTGTCATCCGGAAATCCGACCCCGTGCACATATCAAACCACCATCCCGTAATACCGTAAAAAGAATAAGCGGCACTCCCCTGCGCATAAAAACCGGGCAGAAACCCCAGATCATGGCGCAAAATCAGAGCCGTCTCATAGGTTGTTCCGCCGTTGCCGAACAAACGTTCGGAAGCGAATCCCGCCAGTCCGCCGTCATTCGCACGGAAAGACAATGCTGCGTAAGACCCCTTCCCGAATTTCCGTTGAAGACCGACATCCACCATTGTCTCATTCTCCAGATCAACCGCCGGATGTCCCAGAAAAATCTCCTCATTCAAGGCCAGAATCAGTGAATAGCGGTCATTCAGGTCGCTTCTCAAATCCAGACGCAGGGGAGCGACAGGATTGCAACCGCCGGGAATCAGTCCACGGAACTCGTAATTTGTGGAATATCCGGCTTTCAGGCTGCCGCTGACTGGTCTTAAGGCGGGTTCGAAAGGAATCTCCGGAACACGTAATTCCGCCGAAGAAACGGAAATAAGACCGGCGGCGGTCATGCCCGCTCCAAGAAGAAAACAAAAGAAGAACTTCATAACATCAAAATTCCGCATGAGCACATTCTGGGTAAAAAAACGCACCTTGGCAACAAACAAGCGCGGCGAATTTCTCCGCTTCGCTTGGAAACACCATTTAATTCAAACTTCCGGGTTCAGAAAGAATAGACGAAGCTGGCGCCAGCCACCACGCCGAAGTTCTTGTAAGGCTTGTCTCCCCTGTCTGTAGCGCGGTTAGCTTTCAAAGCACCTTCTCCGGCCCAGTTAAAGCTGACAAAAGGAACAAAAGACAGGTTCTTCATTCCCAGCCTCACCGGAAGTTCTGCCTTCACCCACCAGGCCTGAGAGCCGTTTGACATAAAAAGAGACTTATTATCAAAATAAGAAGAAGTGGCAGACACCCCGGCGCTCAATACGAAATCGGCGGAAGAACAAATGGACGTCTGATAACTCAAATACGGCTGGAACCACCAGCCGGTCACGCCCTGGAAAGCATAACTTGCAGTCACTCCGACAAACCAGTTCTTGGTCAAATCGTAATCCAAAGTCAGATAAAATTCCTGAACGACAGAATGGGCATTCCTCCTATACACATCTTCATCACTCATCCAGGTACTGTTATAATCATATCTGACAAGATTCCCAAGCAAACCGCCGTGAATCAGATTCCAGCCAAGCGTCGTGGACAAATTGTTCAGCAAACCGTTCCTGTTCTTCCACCCAAAATTGAAATGGGTCTCATTATGAAAAGAAAAATCCCTTTCCCCTGCCATGTGATGCCCCGAAATCAGAGACGTATAGGATGCCGACCCAGCAATGGAATTGCAATCATTCAGCTTGCAATTCAAATTCACCCCGGCGGGAATGGCTCCATCCCCCTCCGCCAGGGAATGAGAAGCCACAATACCACGGCATATATAGTTGGAAGCGTACCCGGCATATACATTCCCGGAGAAGCAAGCCTCTGTCGCCACGAGAACGGAAGCCGAAGAAGAAGCCTTAACGGAAGTTCCTGCAAAAGCGGAAGCGGCAAGAGAAAGCGCCGCTCCCGCAATACTAACAAAATTTCTGAGTTGCATCATCACTAACTGAATGAACATTGGGATATGGCGCACCGTAAAAAACGGAATTCATGGAGAACTTATGCCCCGCTATCAATAAAAAGGTGCGGCGGATCCTCCGCCGCACCTGAAAACACGATTCTATCGTAGGCCGGATGGCTTAGAAAGAATAGACGAGGCTGGCGCCAGCCACCACGCCGAAGTTCTTGTAAGGCTTGTCTCCCTTATCCAGGCCCTTATTGACCTTCAACGCGCCGCAGCCGGCCCAGTTGAAGCTGACAAAAGGCACAAGGGAGAGATTCTTCACTCCCAGCTTCACCGGAAGTTCAGCTTTCACCCACCAGGCCTGAGCACCATTGGCCTGCTCAAACGCAGCGCCAAAATAGCTGGACGTGGCAGACATCCCAGCCGTGACGACAATGTCCGTAACAGGGCAGAGGGCTGCCTTGTAGCCAACGTAGGGCTGGAACCACCAGCCGGTCATGCCCTGGAAGGCATAGCTCGTGGTCACGCCGGCAAACCAGTTCTTGGTCAGATCATAGTTCAGGTTCAGGTAAAACTCCTGCGTGACGGAATGAGCATGGTCGAGCTTGGCAAAGCTTCCCAGCAGGCCGCCATGAATCAGATTCCAGCCAAGCGTCGTGGACAGATTGTTCAACAAACCGTCCTTATTCTGCCAGCCGAGATTGAAATTGGTCTCATTATGGAAAGAAGTATCCCTGTCTCCCATGAGATGGTGGCCTGAAGTCAAGGTTGTATAAGAAGCGGAAGCGACGATGGAGTTGGCATCGCACAGCTTGTAATTCAAATTGACACCAGCAGGGATAACGCTATCCCCTTCCGCCAGCGCGTGGGAAGCCACAATACCGCGGCAGGTGTAATTGGAAGCGTATCCGGCGTAAATATCGCCGGACAGCGGGCTGGGAGTCGCCACAGGAGCGGGAACCGGAGTCGGAGCAACAATCTTGACGGGAGTCCCCGCAAGAGCGGCTCCGGCAAAGGATGCCACAACTGCCGCAACACTGATGATGTTCTTGGTTTGCATGACTATTACTTGGTTAGGGTATTAATTGTTGATTTGCTAACATGGAAAGAAAAATGCTTTTTTCCCCCTTGTTAAGAAAAGTGAAACATTTTCGTCACAAAAGTAAAGCATTTTCTCTCCGCACGTCAACAAATCATTGACTTTCTATCATTTACATTTACCAACCCCATGACAAAAAAGACAATCTTCCATATCTTTCCAAGCTTTCCCTTCCAGGGTCTGGCAGGATACAGACACTCCGCGCCATCCAGACGCCTGTCTTTCTTCAAGGCAGGAGAAGGATTCACCAGAACTCTTCTCCCGCAGGAAAGCAGCATGGGCATATCCGCGGCACTGTCGCTGTAAGCAACGGCGTCTTCCAGAATACCATGCTCCGGAAGCACATTCCGCTCCCGCAAGCGCTCCACTTTCACCGTCCCCTTATTATTACCGTACGGCAGTTTCGGCATTGCCGGCATGCGTTTTTCCAAAAGCACATCCGTTCCCAAAACTCCATCAAAACCCAGCAGCTCACCCAGAGGCTTCACATAAAATGAAGGAGAGGCGGAAACCATGAAACACAGATATCCCTTCCTCCGGTAGCCTTCCAGCCGTTCTTTCAGCTCCGGATAAATCCATTCCTGCGCCATCTTGGCGAACTGCCGTCCATATTCCCGTACCGTTTCAGCGGGGAGTCCCCACAAATACATGAGATAGGCTCGCTTCATCCGTTTTTCATCCCATATTTTCAAAACATGAAACGGAATACAGGCCAGGAAAAGAAAAATCAGCAAGCGCCTCCAGGGATGGAGCCTTACCACGAAACAGGAAAAGACATATTGCGTGTCCCAGGGCAGAAGCGTTCCGTCCATATCAAAAAGAGCCACGCCTCTTCCTTTCCAGTCGTCCGTCATGCTTTCATCCTATACTCGCCTTCCTCAACTCTCAACATCCAACTCTTCCATTCCCCTCCCTGAATGCCCAAAACCCCGGCCGCCGAAAGGCAACCGGGGTCTTGAAGCAAATCCAGAAGGAAATAAGATTAACGGGAGTAGAATTCCACGATGAGCTGCTCGTTGACGATGGGAGCAATCTCTTCCTTGGAAGGAATGCGGGCAATCTTGCCCGTGAGTTTGTCACGGTCACATTCCAGCCAGTCCGGAACCACAGTAGCCTGAGTCAGGTCAAGGGAACGGGTAACCAGCTGCTGGGAGGAAGCCTTGCCTCCAACGGCAATGACATCGCCCGGACGGCAGGAGTAGGACGCAATGTTCGTCTTCTTGCCATTCACGGTGATGTGGCCGTGGGAAACGAGCTGACGGGCTCCGGCACGGGTGTTGCTGAAACCGAGACGGTACACAACATTGTCCAGACGAAGCTCAAGAAGCTGAAGCAGAATATCGCCGGTAATGCCGCGGCGGCGGGCGGCTTCTGCATAATACTTGCGGAACTGGCCTTCAAGCACACCGTACTGGAAACGCAGCTTCTGTTTTTCAGCAAGCATCACGCCATAGTCGGATTTCTTCTTGCGGCCGGCGCGCATGCCATGCTGGCCGGGAGGGAAGGGGCGCTTTTCAAGAGCCTTGGTGGAACCGAAAAGGGCAACGCCAAAACGGCGGGACACTTTATCGCGGGGACCGGTATAACGAGCCATGATATATTAGATCTATAGGTAAAGGATTCTCAATTAGACGCGGCGGGCCTTCGGAGGACGGCAGCCGTTGTGGGGAATGGGAGTCACGTCCTTGATGGAAGTGATTTCAATACCGATCGTCTGCACGGCACGTACGGCGGATTCACGACCGGAACCTGGCCCCTTCACACGCACTTCCACTTCACGCAGGCCATGACCCATGGCCTGGCGGCAGGCGTCCTGGCACACCACCTGCCCGGCATAGGCCGTGCTCTTGCGGGAACCCTTAAAGCCCATCTTGCCGGCGGAGGACCAGCCGATGACATTGCCACGCAGGTCAGTCACAGTCACGACGGTGTTGTTGAACGTGGAGGAAACGTGAACCACGCCCGTGGAAACGTTTTTGCTGCCCTTGGCCTTCAGGATTTTGGGCTTGTCGTCATCGCCGCCCAGACCGAGTTCCGCAAAAATATCCTTGCGGGGTTCAGGCTTCTTGACTTCTTCAGGAGCGGAAACAGCGGCGGCCGGAGTCTCAGCGACAGGAGCGGAAGCTGCCGCTTCCACAGGCTGTTCGGCGGTTTCGTTGGTGATTTCTTCGCTAGCCATAGTAAAGCTATATTAAAAATTCAGATTGGCGGGTTACTTCTTCTTGGCCTGCGCGCCAACGGTCTTCTTCTTGCCTTTACGGGTGCGGGCATTCGTACGGGTACGCTGACCGCGTACCGGAAGGCCGCGACGATGACGCTGACCGCGATAGCAGTTGATGGAGGTCAGACGCTTGAGAATGGATTGCTTTTCACGACGAAGGTCACCTTCAATCAAAATGCCGTCAGTGGTGATCACTTGAACAATCTTCGTGAGCTGTTCGTCGGTAAGCTGTCCCGTGCGGATGTCGGGATTGATGCCTGCTTGTTCCAGGATTCTCTTAGAAGTCGAGCGACCAATTCCGTAAATATACGGAAGGGAAGCCTCGATGCGCTTCTCGTTGGGTATTTCTGTACCGAAAAGGCGTGCCATAATGGATTGGATTTGCTAGCTGTTATTTTTCTCTGCCTCGCGCAGAGCTATTGCTTGGGGCAAGATGGATACCATAAATTGAGGTTTTGACAAGACCAAAACATCATTTTTTCTATTTTTAATCTCTTGCACCGCTTGAAGATGCATGCCGTCCGTAGCGGCGAAGGATGCGCTCCACCGCCCAGGAGGCATGCTCCTCCACCAGAGGGGACTCCCCGTAAAGCTCCTTCAGAAAATCAATGTCATCCGGAGTTCCCGCGTTCCCCATCACAATGCAGCCGTTGCGCAGCAGCCCTTCTCTCTTGAGCCTTTTCAACGGGGAATTCCGGAACAGGGCCGCAAAACCGCCGGCATCCAGGGAAAGAAGACCGCGCAGGGGAATGGAAGCCAGCAGACGGGACATGCGGAACCGTTCGTCAGCCTCCGGCAGAGGCTTACCATTCCAGGGACAGACCGTCACGCAGGTATCGCACCCGTACAGGCGCGTCCCTATCCAAGGACGGATTTCTTCCGGAATAGTCCCCCGGTGTTCAATCGTCCAGTAGGAAAGGCAGCGTCCGGCATCAACCTGGCCATTTTCCATAATCGCACCTGTCGGACACAGGGCCGCACAACGGCGGCAACTGCCGCACCCGTTTGAAACCGGAGCGTCCGGCTCCAGTTCCAGTGTAGTCAGCAGGGTGGCAATAAAAAAGCGGGAGCCTCCTTTCCTGCGCACGATCAGGCCGCTTCTCCCGCGCCACCCCAGGCCGCACGCCTCCGCATGATCCCGTTCCATAACGGGGCCGGAATCCACATAACCCTTCTGCTCTCCTCCGTAAATGGAAAGCAACTCCTGCAAATCCGCCAGTTTTTCCTCCAGAATTCCGTGGTAATCCTTTCCATGGGCGTAAAGGCAAATGCTTCCCTCCCCCTCCGGCCGCATAACGGGGCTGTCGTAATCATAGGACAGGCAGATGACGGAACGGCATCCGGGAAGCACTTCCGCGGGATCCGCGCGCCGCTCCGGGGAACGGGCCATCCATTCCATTCCGGCGTGCCATCCGCGCTCCAGCCATTGAAATAATTTCTCCGCATGCGGGCTTTTTCCCGCGCGAGCCACCCGGCAGCCGGAAAACCCAAGCTGCCGGGACACGGCGCACAAGGAATTTTTAATAACAACGGGATCCGGAGCCAGCACGCTGGAATCATGAACAAGAATGCACCTTCCACCAAGAATTTTCTTCTTTCCGGAGGAAATTGGATTGCCTGCACCCCGCCGCCGCTTCATAATAACGCTTATATGAACATCCGGATTCTGAGCGATGGGAAACAGGGCCACCTCAACCAGTCCCTGGGGCTGGCGCAGGCCCTGATCTCCAAAGCGGGAGGAACCGTGGAAACGGTGGATCTGCAGGGACTTTCCCTTCTGGGGAAAATCCGGAAGGTCGTCTCCGGCAGCGACTTTCCGCGGCCGGATCTGTTCATTTCCGCCGGACACGCAACGCATATCCCGCTCATCTGCGCACGGCACCATTTCAAAACACGGGCCGTCCTCTGCATGAAACCCACGCTTCCCTGCTCCTTTTTCGACCTCTGCCTTATTCCCCGCCATGACCTGGATTCCAGCCGCGATTATACCGATACGGGCATCTTCCCCACCCGGGGAGCCCTCCACCCCATGAGGCCAAACCCATCCGTTCCCAAGGATATCACCCTGATTCTCATCGGAGGGCCCAGCAAAGACTTTGACTGGGATGACGAAAGCATGCTCAATCAGCTCTCGTCCATCAGCATCCACACCCCTGGGCACATTGTTTTGACCACCTCGCGCCGGACACCTGACGGCTTTGCGGAAAAAATCCGGACGGCCGTTCCGGAACTAACCGTCGTTCCCGTGGAGGAAACCCGGCCGGGGTGGGTAGCCCGGCATCTGGCGCACGCCTCCGCCGCCTGGGTCAGCCAGGACAGCGTCTCCATGGTCTATGAGGCTCTTGGCTCCGGCGCGCCTGTAGGCATCCTTTCCGTACCGCGCCGATATGGCAGCCGCAAATCCCGCATCCTGTCCGGCCTGGAAACACTGGAAAAGGAAGGCATGGTTACTGGATACAGTGACTGGAAAAAACAGAACTTCCGCCTGACGGCTCCAGGTTCCCCCCTCCTGGAAGCGGACCGTGCAGCAGACTACATCCTCTCCAGATTTTTCCCCCAGCTCCGCGCCTTATGAAAATAGTGCATCTCGTCCCCTCCATGGAATCCGGAGGCGTGGAACAAGTCGTCATGGAACTGGGCAGCGGCCTTTCTTCCCGGGGCGTGGAAAATATCGTCGTTTCCGGAGGCGGACGCCTGGTGCCCCGTCTGGAAAAGGAAGGCTCCCGCCACATCCTGATGCCGATAGGCAGAAAAAGCATCTCCACTCTCTTCCGCATCGGGGCCCTTCGCGCCCTGCTTCAGGCCGTCAGGCCGGACATCCTGCATCTCCATTCCCGCGTTCCTGCGTGGGCAGGCTACCTGGCATGGAAAAAGCTCCCGCCTGAAGACCGTCCCGGCCTCGTCACCAGCGTTCACGGTTTCTACTCCGTCAACCGGTACTCCGCCATCATGAGCCGGGGAGAGAGAGTGATCGCCGTCTCCAACTGCATCAGGGACTACATCCTTGACCATTATCCGTCCACCCCTCCGGACCATATCAGAATCATACCCAATGCCATTTCCCCGGACCAGTATCACCCTGCCTACTCCCCCTCCCGGGAATGGCTCACGGGCTGGTTCATGTCCTATCCCGAACTGAAGGGCAAATTCACCCTGTGCCTGCCGGGCCGCATCACGCGCCTGAAAGGGCATCTGGATCTGGTTCCGGTCGTCAGGCAGCTTCTGGAACAGGGGATTCCGGCCCACGCCGTCATCGTAGGAGAAGCAAAAAAAGGAAAAGAAGAATACAAAAACGAAGTCCTGCGGGCAATAGAACGTTCCGGTGTTTCCCAGGCCTTCACCTGGACAGGCCATCGGCAGGATCTGCGGGACATTATTTCCACGTGTTCCGTCACCCTCTCCCTGACCAAAAGCCCGGAAGCCTTCGGCAAATCAACCCTGGAGGCTCTCGCTCTGGGCAAACCCGTTGCCGGATACGCTCACGGCGGAGTCAAGGAACAACTGGACGCCTTCCTTCCTGAAGGGAACGTCGCCGTAGGGGATACCGCCGCCATGGCAGACCTGCTGGCCCGCTGGCACGCACAGCCCCCCCCCCTGCCCCGCCAAATCCCTTCCCCTTACAAGATGCAGGATATGATTCAATCCCATCTGGATGTTTACCAGGAACTGATCCCTTGAATTCATGACTCCCCGGGAAGCTGCCATAGCCCTGAACCTGATACCGGGCCTGGGCCCTGTCAGAATCATGCGCCTTCTGCAGGTATTCGCCACTCCGGAACTGATTCTGGAATCCCCTGCCTCCCTGTTGATGGAGATTCCAGGCATCGGGGCGCAACTGGCCCGCCATATTTCCTCCTGGCGGAGCACTGTCAACCCGTACAGGGAACTGGAACTGGCGGAGAACGCGGGGGCCTCAGTCACCACGGTTTTTGACAGCACCTACCCATCCTCCCTGCGTGATCTGCCGGCCCCGCCCATTGTCCTCTATTCCTGGGGAAACTGGACTGAAACGGATGCCGAACGCTCCATTGCCGTCGTCGGCTCACGAATGGCCACCCATTACGGCAGGCTTTGCGCCAGAAACGTCTCCCATGACCTGGCGGCAGCCGGAGTAACCGTCATTTCCGGACTGGCGCGCGGCGTAGACACGGAAGCCCATACCGGGGCCATGGACGCGGAGGGGCGCACCATCGCCATTATCGGAGCAGGACTCAACAAACTGTATCCCCGGGAAAACAGAAATCTGGCGCAGCGCATTGCGGACGGACATGGAGCGGTAGTTTCCGAGTTCCCGATGAACTTGCCTCCCTCCCGCACCACTTTTCCCATGCGCAACCGCATCGTGAGTGGCTGGAGCCGCGCTACGCTGGTGGTGGAGGCATCCGGACGCAGCGGAGCTTTGATCACAGCACGGACGGCTGCCGAACAGGGCCGGGACGTTTTCTGCATTCCCGGGCCGGTTGACCGTCATTCTTCTGACGGATGCCATGCCCTCATTCGGGACGGAGCCATCCTGGCTACCGGAGCCTCCGATATTCTGCAGGACATGAACTGGGCCGTTCCGGAACAGGGGCTGCCTCTCTTCTCTCCATTCTCCCCTTCCGGAGCTTCAACCCCACCGCCTTCCACGTTGGAAGAGAAGGAAATTCTCCACGCCATCAGACTGGGGTTCAATACTATTGACCCCCTCTGCACTTCTCTGGGAAAAGCGGCGCACGCCATTACCCCTCTTTTGGCCAAAATGCAAATTGCAGGGCAGATCACTCCGGACGCCGGAGGGTATTTTTCCATGAACAGCAGGGGACTTTAGCCAGATTCTTCTTCTCCGCCGGAAAAAAAGCCGCTTCCATGGCTCATCCCTGACCGTGGAGCCGGAACGCTCCTTCAGTCATCCCCCGCATAAAACCTTCTCATCCGGATGCTGAACAAACATCTTAAAAACAGCCGTCAAATTTTTCCTCTCAATAATCATGATTCCAGAAATTAAATACATCGGCAAGACATCCCCGGCATTTTAAATGCCTGCGGCAAAATTTACATGTCTGCAAAAACAGAATATGTTCGGGAAAAATCGCTAATATACTTGCCGAACGCAAGCAGGGGCGCACACGGAAACACTTCTTGAAAGAACTGTTGACGAACATATTTTGAACGCATTTTTCCTGCGTGGAGTCTCATCTTTCACAAGATCTGTCCGACGGATGGGAAAAGTAATTCAAAATCCGTTCAGGGTGGTTTTTGGTTCCATAGGTAGTTAATAGAGAAAAAAAGGCCGCGGATCAAACAATCCGCGGCCTTTTTTCCGTCCGGCTCTCTTTCAAATGCGGAGTTTGGGCTTGATGAATGAAACTTCTTACTGTAGCAACAAGACATGCGTTTATTCGCCATCCTTGCAGGATTCTCCCTTTGCCTGAGCTCCACAAGCTGCCAATCATTCGGGGATTCAAATGATTACATCCCTCTCGCAACGCCCGTCCCCCCCCAGCTCTCCCAGCCGGTAGCCAATGCCCTCCCCCGCCCAGCAAATTTCCCTACACGTCCTGTAGCCATTCCCTCAAGCGCCCCGCGCACGCCCCGTTGCGCCAGCGCCTGCGTTATGGACGCTCTTACCGGTAAAGTGCTCTTTTCCCATAACGGCCTCCAGCGCCGCCAGGTAGCCAGCACGCAGAAACTCGTGACGGCCATGGTCGTGCTGGACCACGGCAGCCTGGATAGAAAAGTGGTTATCCAGCCTTCCGATACCAAAGCGGACCCCACCAAACTGGGCTTCCGGGCTGGGGAAATCTATTCACGCCGCGAACTGCTCAATGCCATGATGATCCGCAGTTTCAACGACGTAGCCCTGGCGCTGGCCCGAGACACGGCGGGATCCGTTCCCCGTTTTGCCCAGTTGATGAATGCCAAGGCCCGGCAGATGGGCATGTACAACTCACGTTTCGCCAACCCCAACGGCCTCCCGGCAGACCAATACTCTACCGCTATTGACATGGCCCGCTGCGCCTATTACGTGTACCGCAGCCCGGAACTGCGCAATATTATCTGCAAACGCCAGTATGCCTTTACCCGGGCCAACGGCAGGACGCTCCTGCTGAGAAATACCAACAAGCTTCTCAACCAGCACCCCTGGGTTACCGGAATGAAAACCGGATACACCAACGCCGCCGGACGCTGCCTTGTGTCCTCCGCCGGCTTCAACGGCCGCCATGTCATCGTCGTCGTCCTCGGCTGCCATCCGTCCCGCATCTGGGCGGAATCGGAAAATCTGATCAAATGGGCTCTGGGAGCCGCGGCGTAAATACCCGGAGGCAATTGGTATTTGACTTTCACGGCGTGACCCGCTATCAGTCCTGCCTATGTTACAGGCAGGTATTGTAGGTCTCCCCAACGTCGGCAAATCCACTCTCTTCAATGCGGTCACCCGGACACGCAAGGCCCAGGCGGCCAACTATCCCTTCTGCACCATTGACCCGAACGTGGGTATGGTAACAGTCCCGGATCCCCGTCTGCAAGTGCTTTCCGACATGTCCGGCTCTGAAAAAATCATCCCCACGCTTATTGAATTCGTGGATATTGCCGGCCTGGTCAAGGGAGCCTCGGAAGGCGCCGGCCTGGGAAACCAGTTTCTGGCGAACATCCGTGAAGTGGACGCCATCGTGCAGGTAGTCCGCTGCTTTGACAATGACGATATCATCCACGAACTCGGTTCCGTGGATCCTCTGCGCGACATTGACATCATCAACTCGGAGCTCATTCTGGCGGATATTGCCACTATGGAAAAAAGGCTGTCTTCCCGCGAACGCAAGGCACGCAGCGGCGACAAGGAAGCCAAGGCTGAAGTAGCCCTCATCACCAAACTCCTGCCCCACCTGAACGAAGGCAACCCTGCCCTCACTTTTGAACCGCAGCTGGACGACGACGAACGCAAGCTTCTCCATTCCTTCCAGCTTCTTTCGGATAAAAAAAGCATTTTCGCCTGCAATGTCAATGAAGACGAACTGGCGGACGCCATCTCCAACCCGGACGCCCATCCCTACGTCTCCCAGGTGAAAAAATACGTAGCGGAACACCATAACGCGGAAGCCATCGTCATCTCCGCCCGGATTGAAGAGGAACTCATCGACGTCTCGGAGGAAGAATCCCGCGAATTTCTGGAATCCCTGGGTGTGAAGGATTCCGGCGTTTCCGACCTTATCCGCGCCGTGTACCACCTTCTGGGCCTGCGCACCTACCTTACCACGGGAATCAAGGAAACGCGGGCCTGGACCATTCCGGCCGGGGCAAAAGCACCCCAGGCGGCCGGCGTCATCCACACGGACTTTGAACGCGGTTTTATCGCCGCGGAGGTGGTGCACTATGACGACCTGGTTTCCTGCGGCGGCAAGGCCGGAGCGCGGGAACACGGCAAGCTGCGCATCGAAGGAAAAGAATATGTTGTCAAAGACGGGGACGTCATCGAATTCCGCTTCAATGTCTAGAGCGGAGCGTTACTGGAATTCCATTGACTTTTACTGATATAAGGGGCAGATTGCTCACAACCTTCACATCGCCTCATGACTGATACAGACGTCAAATCCACCCCCCTGGCAGCTAAACACGTTGAACTGGGAGCCAGAATGGTTCCTTTTGCCGGCTGGAATATGCCGGTGCAATACACCGGCATTCTGGACGAACACAAAGCCGTACGCGAAGCCTGCGGCATCTTTGACATCTCCCACATGGGGCAGTTCACGGTAGCCGGCGGTTCCGCCGCGGCCTGGCTGAACTCCATGCTGACCAATGACATCAACAAACTGAATGTAGGGCAGGGGCAATACTCCGTCATGCTCAATGACAGGGCCGGAGTCATTGACGACCTTATCCTGTACCGGATGGAACCGGAAACCTTCTTCGTAGTGGTGAACGCCTCCAAGATTGATGAAGACTTCGCATGGCTTTCCGCCCATCAACCTGCAGGCGTAACCCTGGAAAACCACTCCGACGAATACGTGGGGCTGGCTGTCCAAGGCCCCGAATGCGGAGAAGTATTCTCCCGCGTCATCCCCGGTGTGGAACTTCCCCCCCGCAATGGAATCTCCCGCATCACGGCGGAAGGAACGGATCTCATTGTCTGCCGCACCGGCTATACCGGGGAAGATGGTTTTGAATTCTTCTGCCCGGCTAAGGAAGGCGTCAAATGGTTTGAAGCCTTTCTTGGAGCAGGAGCCAAACCCTGCGGCCTGGGCGCCCGCGACAGTCTGCGTCTGGAAATGTGCTATCCTCTGAACGGCTCCGACCTCTCTCCGGACAAGACGCCTCTGGAAGCCGGGCTCGGCTTCTTCTGCGCGCTGGATACGGATTTCATCGGTTCCGATATCCTCCGGGAACAAAAAGCCAACGGTCTCAGCCAGCGGCTGGCGGCTATTGAATACACCGGCAAGGGAGCCCCTCCCCGCGCCCATTATGCCGTTCACGTCCCCGGCGGAGAAGCCATCGGAGAACTTACCAGCGGCGTGCTCTCTCCTTCGCTGATGAAGGGTATTGCCCTGGCCTACCTGCCTGTCGCCCATGCCAAGGTCGGCACGGAGCTGGAAATTGACGTAAGGGGAAGGAAATTTCCGGCCGTGGTCGTAAAAAAACCCTTTTATAAAAAAGGCTGACACGACGGCGCAAAAATAAACTGACAAACACCTCATTTTACTACACTCTCACTTCAAACAATTACATCTTATGCACGACGTACCAGAAAATCTGCTGTATTCCAAGGATCACGAATGGATTGAAATTGACGGGGACATCGGCACCATCGGCATTTCAGACCATGCCCAGGCCGAACTCTCCGATGTCGTCTTTGTAGACCTTCCCGAAGTAGGCGCCACCGTCGCAGCCGGCGACCCCGTCGCTGTCGTGGAATCTGTCAAAGCCGCCAGCGACGTGTACACTCCCGTTTCAGGAGAAATCCTGGAAGTGAATGAAGAACTTTCCAATGATCCATCCCTCATTAACTCCGATCCCTACGGCGCCGGCTGGCTATACAAAATCCGCCTGGACGTTCCCACGGAAACGGAAGATATGATGAATGCCACGGATTACGAGGAATACTGCTCCTGAACCATTCTTTCCTCCCCCGCCCCGGTGATTCCATCCCGGGGCATTTTGTTTGGCCCGTCCCGCGGCCGGACGCTATTACCAGCCAGAAATACCACATGAATACCCACTCAGATTTTGCCAGCCGGCACATCGGCCCCCAGGGGGAAGAACGCCGGGAAATGCTTGACAGCCTCGGCTACCAGACGCTTGATGAGCTCATTGCGGACATCGTCCCCGCAGATATCCGCATGAAGGCCCCACTGGACCTGCCCGCAGCCAAATCGGAAACGGAAGCCCTGGAGGAACTCCGTTCTATCCTGCGGAAAAACAAGCTTCTGAAAACCTTCATCGGACAGGGCTACAACGGCACCATCACTCCTTCCGTCATCCTCCGCAATGTACTGGAGAACCCCGGCTGGTACACGGCGTACACCCCTTATCAACCGGAAATCGCCCAGGGACGGCTGGAAATGCTCATGAACTTCCAGACCATGGTCTCTTCCCTGACAGGGCTGCCGGTAGCGAACGCCTCCCTGCTGGATGAAGGCACCGCAGCAGCAGAAGCCGTCACCATGTGCCGGAACGCGCGCCCCAAAGCAAACACCTTCTTTGTGGCGGACACCTGCCATCCCCAGACCATCAGCGTCATCCGTACCCGCGCCGCCTTTCAGGGCGTTAACATCATCGTGGGAGATTGCTCATCCTTTGACCCCGCCTCCATCGGCGAGGATCTGGCTGGAGTACTTGTCCAATATCCGGACACGCTCGGCCGCATCTGCGACTACACGGACTTCTTTTCCCGCGTGCATGCCACGGGCGCGCTCTGCGTCGTGGCGGCGGATCTCATGGCCCTTACCGTCATCCGGGAACCCGGTGCCTTCGGAGCCGATATCTGCATCGGCAACACGCAGCGTTTCGGCATCCCAATGGGCTTCGGCGGCCCCCATGCCGCCTACATGTCCTGCACGGACGCTCTCAAACGCCGCATGCCCGGCCGCCTTATCGGCATGTCCATAGATACCCTGGGCCGCCCGGCCTACCGCCTGGCCCTGCAAACGAGGGAACAGCATATTCGCCGCGACAAGGCGACCTCCAACATCTGCACCGCCCAGGTGCTCCTGGCCGTGCTTGCCGCCTTTTACGCCGTATACCACGGCCAGGAAGGCCTCAAACGCATCGGCACGGAAATCCACCTGAAAACCAAAAGCCTGTACAAGGCGCTCACGGAAGTCGGCATCGCCATTGAAAACAAAAACTTCTTTGACACCCTGCTGCTGTCCGTTCCTGGACAAGCGGACGCCATGGTGCAAAAAGCCCTGGAAGCCGGGTATAACATCCGCAGGGTGGATGCCGACCACGCAGCCATCTCTCTGGATGAAACCGCAACCTGTGCGGATGTAGCGGCGCTGGCCTCCGCCCTTGCAGGCGCGGAAACATCCGTCACCTGCGGCAGCGATGCTCCCGCCTGGAATCCCGTCCACACGCGCCAGACGCCTTTCTGCACGGAAAAGGCTTTCAACTCCTACCATTCCGAAACGGAAATGATGCGTTACATCCGCCGCCTGGAATCCCGGGACCTGGCTCTAAATGAAGCCATGATCCCTCTGGGCTCCTGCACGATGAAGCTGAACGCCGCCTCCGAAATGATTCCCATCACGTGGCCGGAAGCCAACTCCCTGCATCCCTTTGTTCCGGCGGACCAGTCGGAAGGCATTCGGGAAATGCTCTCCGTCCTGTCCGACCGTCTGGCGAAAATCACCGGCTTTGCCGCCGTCTCCCTCCAGCCCAACGCGGGCGCCGCAGGGGAATATGCCGGACTGTTGGCCATCCGCCGCTACCAGAAGCACGCCGGGGAAGGCCACCGCAATGTCTGCCTCATTCCCACCTCCGCCCACGGAACAAATCCCGCCTCCTCCGCCATGGCCGGCCTCAAGGTGGTGCCCGTCAAATGCGACGAAAGAGGCAACATCGACATGGCAGACCTGAAATCCCAGGCGGAAGCCTATAAGGACAATCTCTCCTGCATCATGGTCACGTACCCCTCCACGCATGGGGTGTATGAACAGACAATCAAGGAACTCTGCGACATCGTCCATGCCAGCGGCGGCCAGGTGTACATGGACGGCGCCAACATGAATGCCCAGGTAGGACTGACTTGCCCCGGCTGCATTGGCGCGGATGTCTGCCATCTGAACCTGCATAAAACTTTTGCCATGCCGCACGGCGGCGGCGGTCCCGGCATCGGGCCCATCGGCGTAGCGGAACACCTCGTTCCCTTCCTCCCCGGCCACCTCACGCTGGGCCATGAAGAAGGGGCCGTAGCGTCTGCGGCGTGGGGAAGCGCCTCCATCGCCGCCATCTGCTGGATGTACCTCTCCATGATGGGGCCGGACGGCCTCAAGGAAGCCACGGAAATGGCCATCCTTAACGCCAACTACATCGCCAAGAAACTCGGGCATCTCTTCCCGGTCCTCTACTCCGGCAACAAGGGGCTGGTGGCGCATGAATGCATTCTGGACCCGCGCCAGCTCACTCATGACGCAGGCCTCACGGTGGATGACATCGCCAAGAGGCTCATGGACTACGGCTTCCACGGCCCCACCATGTCCTTCCCCGTTCCGGGCACCCTGATGGTGGAACCGACGGAATCGGAACCCAAGAAGGAACTGGACCGCTTCATTGAAGCCATGGAACGCATTCACGCGGAAATCACGGCCATTATCAACGGTACGGCGGACAAGGAAGACAACGTCCTGAAAAACTCGCCTCATACCGCCGAAATGGTCTCTGCTGACGAATGGAGACATCCCTACTCCCGCAGTGAGGCAGCCTATCCGGTCTCCGGTCTCCTTATCCACAAATTCTGGCCGTATATAGGCCGGGTGGATAATGTGTATGGGGACCGCAACCTGGTCTGCACCTGCGACACGGTGGAAGAATTCACCAAAGCTGTAGAGTCATAAAAAATCTCATCCTCCCTTTCAAAAAGGCTGTTCCAAACAAATGGGACAGCCTTTTTCTTATCGTTAAAATCGGATTTCTAATCCGGAGAAACGAACATATCCAAAAAATAATTAAGTATAAAAAAGGTATGAATTAAAAAAGAAAAAAGGCACATTTCTCTCACCCCGATTTTTCCCCCTGCATCTTGATGACCCGTTTGTTCTCAAAATAGAGTGTTGACTTCGGATTAGAAATCCGTTGAGCTAGGCTTCAGATGAGCTTTTTCTCTGCCCTTACTGTGCCTGGCCTGCAACAGCATCTTTCTTTTTCCAGGGAAGATTCCGCGATCCTCAAAGGGTATGGAATTCTCTTCATGATCTTTCATCATGTCTTCGGCTTATACGCTCTCCCTGCCGGTGTGGATACGGCATGGATTGCTCCCCAGCTTACAAAAGCTGCTCCCTTCTTTAAAATTTGCGTGCCCATTTTTATTTTCATCACAGGGTACGCTATGGGATGGAAAGCAAATTCATCCTCAGCTTTCGGATCCCTCGTTAAAACAGGCTTTTCTCATTACTTTAAATTCTGGAAAATTTATTTCTTATGCCTCCTTCTGGCCATTCTGGTTTCCTGGGCATTCCCCTTGCCCATTTTGCCGTCTATTGCCGACATGGGTTGGAAAAACGGCCTGCTTGTCGTAACAGGATTGAGGCCCTGTTATCCCGACTGGTGGTACATGGCTCTTTTCGCGGCAGCCACCATGGCCCTTTACCCCATCTGCGCGTGGATCACGCATCACATTGCACCTGTTCCGTCCATGGCCGCTCTGCTGGGGGTGTCCCTTTTACTTCAAAGCACGGCCCACATTCCCTGTCTGCCGGAAATCTCCTACTCCTTCCCTCCTTTCCTTCCCTGCTTCATTCTCGGCTACATGTGCTCCTTTCTGGCTTCACGCCTCTCTGCTCTTTCAATTTCCCAAAGCCTGGGGGCAATCCTGCTGCTGGCTCTTGAAATACTATCCATCCATCTCTTCAGTTTTTCAAAAGCCAAAACCCTGACGGTTATCTTTCTCTTCACCCTCTGGTGTCTGCCTTGGATAACCCGGAAACTCCGCCTCACACCGCTCTTGACGCTGCTGGGAACTTACTCCGCGCTTATGTGGCTGAATCACAGATTCATTTTCGGTTACCACTTCAGCTGGAATCTCTATGGGACCCAAAGCATCAGTGCAGTATTCATCGTAACGCTGGCCTCCTCCCTTCTGCTGGCCATGGCCATGCAAAAACTTTTCAACCGGATGATTCCCTCAAATCCGCAAACGCAGTCAAAAACTTTGTAGCAACTTCACAAAGTCCGGATTCCAACACTTCTTAATTCCAGGGTGGATCTCCGTACTTATTCTCTCCAATCCGGCTTTCCCCATGGGATAAATACCACAACAGCAGCCATCCTATGAAGGGAACGGCCAGAAAAACCAGGAAAAAGCCGCTCCTCCCCACATCATGCAGACGCCGCACCATGGTAGCCGCCAGCGGAACAGACAGCACGGCAAGCGCCAAGTACAGCAGAGGGGAAACCATGTCAACCCACGGAATCAGGGACGGGAAAAAACCGCATTTCACAAATGAGGGGACTCCCGCCACGGCCAGCCACGCAACCCCCGCTCCGGAAAAAACCTCGTGCAGCTCCCCTTTTCCGGCACGGCCCTCAAAACGGCACCATGCCTTGACGACGTGCATCCAGTACTTCCTCCTGCTCCAGCCGGAGTCGGCTCCCCCAGGCTCCGTTCCGGCTTCCGGCAGAACGGACGGCTCTCCATCATCATCCATGACAGTCATGGAAGGGATAAAGGAGGCCAGGGACCTCCAGTCTCCATCGGGAACCTTCCGGACCAGAGTCCGGTTGGATAATCGTCCGAGATTACGGGCCCGCAGCAAAAGTACCAGAGAAACGGGGCCTTTGGAAGAACCGTCAATCGCCTGGTACTCGTAAAGATCGCCCATGGGGAGCTTATCTGGATTCCTCCCCATGGCTGAAGGCGGAGGCAGGTATGTCCTGCTTGGGCAGGCCGGGGCCTTCCCACTTCAAAACCAGCTTGGAGGCAGCGCCTGAGTTCCCCACATAGCCGATGCGGATGGGATGAAATCCGGCTTTCAAATAAACGGGATTCTTCCGGTCACCCAGATCAGAGGAAACCTCGGACCCCGGCTTATAAGTCTTGTCCGCGTCAATCAACTCCATGCCGTGCAGCCGGACAAAAGCCTTGCTGCCCTTGTTTTCATCCGTGGTCAGGTAAAACGTATATGCCCCGTCCTCAGGAACCTTCACATATCCCGTCAGCTCCACACCGCGCTTAACCGGACCGTTCATTTCCACGGACGGGGAAGGCGCTACGCCATGAGCGGAAGCAGGCTTCTTCCACTGGCGGAAATCCGGTACCCAGGGAAAATCCCCCTCATACAAGACCCATTGCAACCCGGGAGAAACGGTTCCCTTCACATCCACGGCGGGCACCAGGGCAGAATCAAATACTGTTTTGGAAGGAAGGGAGGCCCGGCGATTGGACAAAGCGGCGGCTTTCATGCGGGCCTGAAGTTCCGGCTTGGAGGATGCAAGATCTTTGCTTTCCTGCGGATCATTCAAAGTATCAAAAATCATGAAATCCTTGTCCGCATCCTTCACCCCCATGCGCAAGCCTTTCAATCCATCCACAAAAACAATCTGCTGCTGGCCTCGCTGCGCTCCCTTGTGTTTGCCCAGGAAATCCTTATACTCCGGCGTTTTGCCGGCGAAATTATATTCGGCATAAACAATGCCGGGCTTCTGCTGATCCGCATGACCGGTCAGCGTCGGCAGCAGGGAAACGCCGTCACTGCGGGCTGGAACCGGCACCCCGGCGATATCCGCCAGCGTAGCCAGCCAGTCATGGAACTGTCCAGGATGCAGGCTGATCTGCCCTTTGGGAATGCGGGCGGGCCAGCGTACCAGCGTAGGCACGCGCATGCCTCCTTCCCAGCAATCGCGCTTAATGCCGTCCATCATGCCATAACTCTTGAAAAACTGCGGATTTTGCGCTCCGTGCCAGTGCCTGGAGTCGGAGCCACCCTCATTATGGGGGCCATTATCGGACGTGAAGACGATCATCGTATTATCGTCAATCTTCAAATCTTTCAGCAGACGAACCAAATCCGCAACAGCGTCATCCACGCGGCGGATCATGGTGGCATGACGTTTGGCCACATCATTCGGAAAACGGGAATTGTCCGGATGAATATAAGTATCCTTATTCTTCTCCGCCCTGGCGTCAAAAGCCGTATTTACGGATTCCATGCCATCCTTCTTCACCCATTGCAGGCCACCCTTCAAACCGCCTCCGGAAGGATAGGGAGTCCCCGGAACCGTCAAACTTCCGTGGGGAGCAGGAAAAGCCAGGTACAGGAAAAACGGCTTGCCGGTTTTGAGGGCGGACTTGCGCTGGTCCACAATCCACTGCTTGGCGCGGGCGGCAAACAAATCCGTGGAATAAGCCGTCTGGGGCACCTGACCCTTGATATTCTTCCACTCGGGATTGGAAGCGTAACCGTTGTACTCAAAAACGTCACGGGATTCGGAAGGATAATGGAAATGCCCCGCCAAATGATCCAGAATACCGTAAAAATAATTAAATCCCCGCTGATGGGGGCCGGCGGTCATGGGCACATGGCTCTGGCCTCCGCCGCCTACACCCCATTTGCCAATGGCGGCAGTATCATACCCGGCATCACGCATCACGGTGCCCAGCGTATGGGAATCTTCAATAGGCTGGTCAAAACGGTTGTTTCTCACCACGCGGGAATTCCCCTGATGCACCCCCAGCAGCAGGGAGGCGCGCGCCGGGGCGCAAACCGGAGCGGCGGAATAATGACGGCGCAGCTGAATTCCCTCCCGCGCCAGAGCGGACAGGCTCGGAGTCCTGAACTCGTTCTTTCTCTCCACCGTCCGGCCATTCAGCTTCTGCTGGCTCCAGTTGGAATCCAGGTCTCCCCAGCCCATGTCGTCCACCAGAATGAAAATAACATTGGGCTTCAAAGTCTTGACAGACCGGGCAGCCGGCTTCGCAGCCTGCCCGGAAGCGCCCATGCACGGAACCAGGGAAGTCAGAAGAACGGATAGTAAAGATACCAGCTTCATGATTCAAAAGAAAATAGACTCTAAAAAGACGTTAAAACGAGGCTTCATCTTACATGAATTTTCTCATCCCTCAAGAAAATGACTCGGAAAGGGCACAGAGGATTGAATCGTCAGTCCTATCAGTAAAAAACCATGAAGGAAACAACCTTTTCAGCCGGAACAACTACAATCCGCCATACTGCATCAATGGCCGAATTTTCTGGCCGGAGCCATGAATGGGAAAAATTCCGCCTGCATTCCCGGCTGCAGGAGCCTCAGCCCTCCCGCTCCGCCCGGTCATGCCTGACCCCGGAAAGAACGGCAGCTCCTGCAAGGAAAACCCGGCAGGATATTAATGGGAAAGCCCCCTGCCAGGCTGAAAATACAGAAAACCGGCGGAAACAGCAATCATGAACCGGAACGTTCCAAAATATCCGCGCCAATTCCGGGAGCAACGTTGACGGCCTTGCCCGGAACAGCAGAGGCATCAAAAACGCCTCTTCCTGTCGTCCCTGCGGGAACGTTCGCCCCAGCGCTCGCTGCGGTCACTGCGGAAGCCCCCGCGGTTTCCCCTGAATCCGCTCCGGTCGCTGCGGTCCCGTTCTCCGCGGTAACTGTTGCGGAATCCTCCATTGCGGCGAGGAGGGCGCGGAGTTCCGGAATATTCCGGAGCTCCCTTGTCTTCACGGACATTAACTTCGTAGCCGCAGACGGTAGCCGTCGCCAGGGCCTCCAGAAGCTGGGGCGCCACGGAAGCGTCAACTTCTATCAGGGAATGCTTGGGGAAAATCCGGATATCGCCCACGGCACCCTTTTCCATTTCCACCGTATTGTAAAATAACCCGGCAATGTCCTTGGGTCTTAAGCCAATCATCCGTCCGCCATTCATAAACAGCGTAACCGTATCCCCCTTATGCTGCCAGGAATCACCCTTCTGCGGACTCTCCGCATCCTCTCCGGGCTGCGGCATACGCCGCGCCCTGCGTGCGGGCTTGTCTTCCGGAATGGGCTGCACTTCCCGGTGCGTACGCTCCCGGAGCAAATCAAACAGGGCCGCAGCCATGGCCTCCGGCGCAGCCTCCACTTCTTTCAGTTCCTCCGGCAGCACGGCATCCGGCTTGAGACGTTCCAGGATATCATCCACCAGAGATTCCGTCCGGAGCTGGTCCACCTGAACGGCAGTCAGCACAGGTTCCGGAGTCAACTTAACGCCGATGAAGCGTTCAATGCGGCTCATCAGAGAAAAATCACGGCGCCCCACAAAAGTGATGGCCTTCCCTTTCCGTCCGGCGCGTGCCGTACGGCCGATGCGGTGCACGTAATCCTCCGGATCACGGGGCAATTCAAAATTCACCACGGCATCCACATCGTCCACATCCAAGCCGCGGGCGGCAATATCCGTCGCCACCAGAAGGCGCAGGCTCCCCTTGCGGAAGGAATCCATGACGCGTTCCCTCATCATCTGAGGCATATCCCCATGAAGGCGGTCCACCGCATAACCGCGGGCCGTCAAACCGTCCACTACGTCATCCACTACCTTTTTGGTATTGGCGAACACCAGCCCCATTTTAATCTTTCCGGTGTCAAGCAGCCGGCTGAGCACCTCAATCCGGGAGGAAAACACCACCTCGTAATAAACCTGTTCAATGGTAGGCACCGTCAGCGTGGGCCGTTCAATGGAAATCTGGACGGGTTCCTTCATGAACCTGCTCACCAGGCGGTTGATTTCCAGAGACATGGTAGCGGAGAAAAACAGGGTTTGCTTCGCTTCCGGCATGGCCTCCGCAATACGCTCGATATCTTCCAGAAAACCCATATCCAGCATCTCGTCCGCTTCATCCAGAATCAACATGCGGAGACCGTCCAGCCTTAGCGCCCCGGACTCCATCAGGTCCATAACGCGTCCGGGCGTTCCCACCACAAACTGTACCCCGCGCCTCAGGGCGTCCAGTTGCGGGCGGAAAGAAGAGCCTCCGTAAATGGGGACGGCGGAAACACCGTCCATGAACAAAGCCAGCTTGTCCACCTCCCGGCAAATCTGAACGGCCAGTTCCCGAGTAGGACAGAGGGCCAGCACCTGAACGCAGCGTTCCTCAGGATCAATGCACTCCAGGGCCGGAATGGCAAAGGCAAGCGTCTTTCCGGAGCCCGTATGGGACAACCCCACAATATCGGCCCCTCCGATCGCGGCGGGAATCGCCTGCTCCTGAATGGAGGAAGGAGTATCGAAGCCAAGCACTTCGATAGCCTCCAGAATCTCCGGTGAAATACCAAGAGCCGAAAAAGAAGATGTTTGAGTCATGGGGAAAAATGATCTGTCAGAGTCACGGGAGAAGCTGAACATTATTCCCTCCCGTGTCCAGCCAAAAGAACGGAAGATACCGTAGATGCCACGATTTCCGCAAAGCCGCCTGCGAATAAAAAAACGGCTCTCCCCCGCTTCTGGTCTTTATATTCACACACGGAGTTGCAACTTGCAGGAGAGCATTTGCGTATGATACAAATATCGGCCTCCGAATTCATGGATAAAACGCCAAACAAATCACAGTCCTCTCTGCTGGGAATTTTCATCAACATCCTCCTCCCGGTATTGATTCTGGACTACTGCAGCGCGGGGCCCGCCAATCCCCTGGAACGCCCGGAAGGAGAAAATTTCTGGCATATCGGCCCGGTATGGGCTCTCGTTATTGCCCTTTCCCTCCCCCTCGTCTATGGCGTCCGTTCCCTGGTCGTCTCCAGAAAATTTGACCTGATGTCCGGTGTCGGCATGGCCGGCGTGCTGCTGACGGGAATCATCAGCATCTTCGTCATTGGCCCGGAAGGGCGCATCCACAGCGCCACACCCTGGCTGTTCGCCGGAAAAGAAGCCCTGATCCCCCTTATCCTGGCGGCGGCTGTCGTGGTCTCCCGGTCCGCCGGCACCCCCCTCCTCAACATGTTCATTTACACGCCGGAATTATTCGACGTGCGCAGGATAGAACAAACGGTGGCCGCCAACGGAGAGGAACGGGCTTATCAGAGACTGCTGGCAAACTCATCCTGGATTCTGGCGGGCACGCTGGTTGCATCCTCCATCGGAAATTTCTTCCTGAGCCTCTCTTTCATGTCCTCCGTCATACATCAGCCGGAAGCGGAACAGCAAGTGGCCTACAACACCGCCATCGGCAGCATCACCTGGTGGGGCTTCCTGATCATCGGAATCCCCATTCTGGCCGCCCTTGTCTTCATCATGACCCGTCTGATCAAACGGCTCGGCAGGCTGACCGGCCTCTCACGGGACGAACTCCTTCTCAAATAATCCTCAAAACATGCGCCTCCATACTTCATGCATTCTGGCTGCCGCCATCGCCCTTCATGCGGCGTGGGCGGACACGCCCCGGTTCGACCGGGTCTTCGGTTCCCATATGGTACTCCCCCACGGGAAAAACATTCCCGTTTCCGGTACGGCCGCCCCCAACAGGGAAATAACCGTCACTTTTGGAAACACTGCCCTGAAAACAAAAACTGACTCCAAGGGAAAATGGAGCGTCACGCTGCCCCCCATGCCTCCCTGCGCCACAGGCCAGACGCTGGCGGCCGAGCAAAACGGGGACGCTGCCAAATTGGAAGATGTGCTCGTGGGGGAAGTATGGCTGGCTTCCGGCCAATCCAACATGCTGTTCCGCCTGAACCAGACCACGACGGCCAAAGAAGACATAGCGGCTTCCGGAGACGACCAGCTCCGCCTGCTCAACAACGTTCCGCAAGCCCACACCAACAATGCCCCCTACTCCGCGAAAGACTTTGACGCCGTCACCACGGACAACTTCTATAAAGGGCAATGGGCCGTCAGCTCTCCCGCCACCTCAGGGCCAATGACTGCCGTGGGCTACTACTTCGGGAAAAAACTCCGCGAAGGGCTGGGCATTCCGGTAGGCATCATCCACTCCTCCCTGGGAGGCTCGGAAATCGCAGCGTGGATCCCCCGGCAGGTCATTAATGCCAACAACAGCTTCAGCACCCTGCGCGGCAACCACTGGCTGGACTCCCCCCTTATCTCCGACTGGGTGAGGGGACGGGCCAGGAAAAACATCTCTCCGCGTCTGAACCAGGGCTCTCCGGACCATCCCTACAAGCCGGCGTTCCTTTACGAATCCGGCATTGCCTGGACAACGCTCCTCCCCATCACGGGCGTCATCTGGTATCAGGGCGAATCCGATGCGGAGATCATTGACAATGCCCAAAACAGCATGCTGCTGAAAACCATGATCTCCTCCTGGAGAAAAGCTTTCCGCAACCCGGAAATGCCCTTCGTCATGATCCAGCTCCCCCGCATCAACGACCCGTCAAAAATCCGTGCCGGATGGCCGGAATTCCGTGAAATGCAGGACGCCGTGGCCAAAACCGTTCCAAAAGTTTACAGCGTCAACACCATTGATCTTGGCTCCACCAATTCCGACGTTCATCCTCCATTCAAGCGCCCTGTGGGGGAACGTGCAGGAAATACCGCCCTGAACAAGGTTTACGGTAAAAAGATCCCCTGTGAAGGCCCCGCCTTCAAGGCCTTCAAACCTTCCGGTTCCAACATCCTGGTTCAACTGGATCAAGCCGCCGGACTGACCACCACGGACGGCAAAGAACCGGCCCAGTTTGAAATTGCCGGGACGGACGGGACTTACCATCCCGCCGCGGCGGAAATCATAAACAGGAAAGGCAACACAGCCGTTATCCGCCTCTCATCACCGGAAGTAAAATCCCCCAAACACGCCCGGTATTGCTGGAACCGTTTCGTGACCCCCAACCTGGTCAACGGCAACCAGCTCCCCGCCCGTCCCTTCCGGACGGACGAACCTGTTCTGAAAAAATAACTTTTACCACACCATCACTCCATGAACCTTCATCTTATCCTCGCTTCTCTGACAGCCGCGCTCTCACTGGGCATTGCGGCACAAGCTGCTCCCGCCAAAGTAGCCTGCGTGGGGGACAGTATCACCTTCGGCACCGGCCTTAAACCCGGAGAAACCCGGTATCCGCAAGTGCTCGCCACACTCATGGGGCCGGACTTTGACGTCAGAGGCTTCGGCAATCCCGGAAAAACGGCAGGCGACTACCCGGGCCAGGCAGGACGCTGGTACGGCAGCACCAGGGAACACAAGCAAGCCCTGGAATTCAAGGCGGATATTTATATCTGCAACCTTGGCATCAACGACACGGGCCGCTGGTGGAACCCCGAACTGTTCTCCAAAGGCTATGACGCTCTGCTTCATGCATGGAAAAACGCCAATCCCAAAACACGGTTCTTTGCCTGGGGTCTGCTGGGGCCGGACTACCGCGGCCCGCTCAACAAGAAGGCTTTTCCCGGCAACTGCTATCCGGACGTACGTAAATATGCAGGCTCGGACAACGGCTCTGCCGCCAACCGCCCGGAAGCGGAAAAACTGATCGCCACCGTAGCGCGCAAGTACAAAGTCGGTCTCTTTGACGCGTTGCACCCGCTCTCCGACCATCCGGAATGGTATGTTGACGGGTTGCATCCTACGGAACAGGGCGCACGGCGCATTGCGGAAATCACCTTTGCCAAGCTGGCAAAAAGCCTCAACCTTAAGCAGCCCTCTCCCAGGCTGGAACCGGGTACCGGCAACGTGATCATCAACAACCCCGGTAACTCCGGCATTCTTCTGGATGGATGGAAACTGACGGACGGATCCAATACGCTCATCTTTGAAAACTCCACCGTCATTCATCCCAAGGACAGGCTTATCATCGCCATTGGCCCGGAAACTCAAAAAGATCCGACCAAACCCCTGCAAATCAAGTCCGACAAATCCCCCGCAGCTTTCCGCCTCATTCCCGCAAAAAAATATTAAAAACTTCCAGAACAATTGATGGGAACATGCGGAACTCCCGCATGTTCCCATAAGCCCGGCGCACCCTATTCCCGCCCGCGCACACCCGCGCCAGGCGGCAAGCCGCAGGGCTCTGGAGGACCTCCGGATTCTCCACAAGCGGAACGCCTGCGTTACAGGCCGCTTCTCCGCTGTCCCGGATACTCACCTTCATCCTATTTTAATTGAGCATTTCTGTCTCCAAAACAGTCTACAGTGCATGGAACAGAATAAAAGCAAATCATCCGCATGCCGCCTGCTTGGCCCCTTGGCTACCAACACCAGCATGGATTTCGGCGTTCTGCTGCTGCGCTTGGGGGTAGCAGTCATGATGCTTGTGCATGGCATTCCCAAACTGGGCATGCTTATCAGCGGAAACTGGGCGGCGTTCCAGGATCCGCTGGGAATCGGCAATTTTCTGTCCCTGCTGCTGTGCGTAGGCGCGGAATTCGGATGTTCCATCCTCATCCTGCTGGGGTTCCTCACCCGCCTGGCCTCCCTTATCCTGGTTATTAACATGTGTGTGGCCCTTTTTCTTGTTCTTGGACTTTCCGGCTGGGGAGCACAGGAACTCGCGGCCATCTATCTGCTGATCTATCTGGCCATCTTCTATACGGGACCGGGCAAATTCTCCCTGGATGCCTGGTGGCTCTGGCGCGACTGCAAGATAGAAGTGGAATGAAAACAGCTCCTCCCGCGCGTCCTATGGCAAAAATACTTCTTTTTTCACTCGCCGCGGAAGGAGCCTTCCTCTAGGATGCTGGCACACCCAGTTCATCCGTTCAATGTCCGGCAAACTAACCTACAAGCAATCGGGGGTCGATACCAAAGAAGCAGCCGCTTTTGTATCCGACATCAGCTCTCACGTTAAAAGAACGCAAAAGCAGAGATCCCTTCACCAGGCCTTTGGCCTTTTCGCCGCTGCCTATGATTTGAGCTCCTACAAGGAACCGGTCATCGTCACCGGGTGCGACGGCGTAGGCACGAAAACGGAAATTCTCTTTGAACTGGATATGGTGGAAACCGCCGGCAAAGACCTGGTGGCCATGAACGTCAACGACATTCTTACTACAGGCGGCGACCCTCTCCTTTTCCTGGATTATCTGGGCATCTCCAATCTGGAACGGGAACGCTCCCGTATTACCCGCCTGGTGGCCGGCATGTGCGACTACCTGGAATCCTGCAACTGCATCCTGGCCGGAGGCGAAACGGCGGAAATGCCCGGTGTGGTGCCGGAATCCATTGTGGAACTCTCCGGCTTCTGCATTGGCTGCTGTGAAAAAAGCAAACTGATTGATCCGAAAACCGTCCGGCCCGGAGACGTATTCATCGGCTACAAATCCGACAGCTTCCATGCCAACGGCTGGAGCCTCATCCGCCGCATTCTGGAAGAAAATCCGGATGTAGTTGATGAAGAGGAACTCCGCACCCTCCTTCGGCCCACCCGCTTGTACCATGACGTGGTGGAAGATATGCGCCGCTTCAACATCACCCCGAAGGCATACGCCCATATCACGGGGGGAGGCCTCCCGGAAAACCTGGAACGCTTCCTGGGCGACTACGGCGCAGACCTCTCCATTCCCTATTGGGACAACACCGCAGCCCAGAAAATCCTGAAGCATGCGGATCCTCAGGACCGCTTCAACACCTTTAACATGGGCATTGGCTGGGTAGCCATCGTGAAGCCTGAAGACACGGAAGCCGCATTGAAGGCAGGTCCGGGCGGCATGGTCATCGGCACGCTGAGAGAAGGCCGCGGCATTCATGTCAAAGTACAGGGCGAATAAAAAACACCATCACCTCGCAGCGGATACCCCACACTTACAGGACAATCTTTTCATCATCATCCCATGAGCGATTTTCTTAAACACGAGTGCGGCGTAGCCGCCATTCGTCTGCTTAAGCCTCTCTCTTATTTTCAGGATAAATACGGCTCCACCCTCTGGGCATTCAACAAACTGCTCATCCTGATGGAAAAGCAGTACAACCGCGGCCAGGACGGCGCGGGTATAGGCTGCGTTAAACTGAACATGCCTCTGGGGCAACCTTATCTGTTCCGCACCCGGGACGCCAGCAAAGACGCCCTTACGAGCATCTTCAATGGGCAAATCAAGAAGCTCAATAAAAAAGTCCGCCGCGGCCAGGTCAATCTGAAGGATGCGGCAGACATCAAAAATAACTTCGACTACGGCGGGGAAATCCTGATGGGGCATCTCCGCTACGGAACCTCCGGTCTCTTTGACGAAGGTTCCTGCCATCCCTACCTGCGCCGCACCAACTGGCCGACCCGTACTCTGATGGTTCTGGGCAACTTCAACATGACCAATACGCCGGAATTGAACCAGCGCATGATTGAACGCGGCCAACACCCCGTCTTTGGAACGGACACGCAGACTGTCCTTGAAGAAATAGGATATCACCTGGATGAAGCCCATACGGATCTCTACCGCGCCCTGCGGGACAGCGGCATGCCCGGCCCGGAAATTCCCCATGCCATTTCCTCCCGGCTCAATATTCAGGAAATCATCCATAACTCCGCCAAACAATGGGACGGCGGATATGCCATCATGGGAGCCATCGGCAACGGGGACTACTTCTGCCTGCGGGATCCGCACGGCATCCGCCCATGCCACTACCTGATTACGGATGAATTCATCGCCGTTGCCTCCGAACGCGTTCCGCTGATGACCGTCTTTGAAGTGGAAAGCGAGCAGGTCCAAGAACTTCCACCGGCCAATATGCTCTCCATCAAAGCAGATGGAACACATGCCATTACGGAATTTACCACACCTCTGAAACCGGCTCCCTGCTCCTTTGAAAAAATTTACTTCTCCCGCGGGAACGATCCTATCGTTTACCGGGAACGCAAAGCGCTCGGAGCGGCGTTGACCCCTCAAATCGTGGATTCTCTGGAAGACCGTTTTGACAAATCCGCTATCACCTACATTCCCAACACGGCGGAAACCGCTTACTACGGACTGCTGGAAGGCCTGCGCGTCTACCGCCGCAAACGCGTGCATGCCCAGCTTCTGGAGGCCCTGAGAAACGGGACCCTGGATGAAAACATGCTGGACAGCGCTATCCTGAAGCGCTGGCCGCGCGGTGAAAAAATCGCCCACAAGGATATCAAAATGCGCACTTTCATTACGCAGGAAAAAAGCCGCGCGCAGCTGGTTTCCCACGTATATGACCTCACTTACGGTGCTGTAGGGCCGGAAGACGTGCTCGTCGCCATTGACGACTCCATTGTCCGCGGCACCACTCTGAGAAGATCCATCCTCCGCATCCTGGGCCGCACCAATCCTCGGAAAATCGTCATTGCATCCACCGCCCCGCAAATCCGGTATCCGGACTGCTACGGCATTGACATGTCCGAACTGGGCAACTTCATCGCCTTCCAAGCGGCCGTCTCCCTGATCAAGCAGCACGGACAGGCCCGTCTGCTGGAAGAAGTGTACAAGGCATGCAAAGAAGAGCTGGCCAAACCCAAGGAAGAACGGCGCAACTGCGTGAAGGCTATTTACGAAGGGCTGACTGAAGCTGAAATCTCCCGGGAAATCACCCGCCTGGTCACTCCGCACGACGCGCCGTGCCCTGTGGAAGTCATTTTCCAAACCATTGAAAACCTCCATGAATCCATAGAAGGCCCCTGCGGCGACTGGTATTTCACCGGAGATTATCCCACTCCGGGCGGATACACCACAGTTAATGTGGCATACATGCGCTGGTTTGAGGGTAAAGGGGGCCGTGCATACGATTTGCCCTTGTAGCACATCCCTTTTTTTGGGTATTCTGCTGTTGATATGTCAGGACCCATTGCATACACGACCTTGGAAGACACCGAACTGGTCGCCAGGGCACGGGAGGGAGACTCACGGGCTTTTGACGAACTCGTCATTCGCCACAGCCGCAAGCTCCATGCCACCCTGTACCAGATGACGGACAACTACGATGATGCCTATGACATCGCCCAGGAAGCGTTCTCCAAAGCCTACCGGGCCTTGCGCTACTTCAACGGGCAAAGCGCCTTTTATACATGGCTGCACTCCATTGCCGTCAACCATGCCAGAAACTTCCTGAAAAAACGCAACCGCAGAATGACCTACAGTCTGGACGACGACGAGTACGGCGACCATACGGAAAAGGACATGAACATGGCGGATGAAACGGATGGAGCGGATCCGGAACGCCGCACTCATCTGAATGAGCTGCAACTTAAAATTAATGAAGCCCTGAAGAAACTCTCATCCAAACACAGGGAAGTCGTTGTCCTTCATGATGTGAAAGGACTCAATCATACGGAGATATCCGCCCTTCTCGGAATCTCTGAAGGAACGCTCAGATCACGTCTGCACTATGCTCACAAGGAACTCCAGGGGCTCTTGGCGGAATATCTGAGCTAATAGATTAAAAAAATATTGAACGTCAGTTCTCGCTGCCATGTCAAACGCATAGTCCCACATTTCGGGCTAAAATACCCTAACCTCTATTATATTTAATATTAACGAAGATGGATAAACAATCCACAGATCACAAGGAAGAAGCTCTGGTTGCCATGCTGGCATCTCTCCGTAAGGAAGCCTGCTACCATGACAATTTTGAGGAAGATTTCCTCCGCAATTTTCATCTTAGAAAGGAAACCGATCAGGCTGCCAACTCTGCTTGGAAATTGTTACTCGAACGCCTGGACAACTATCTGCAGAACTTTCGTGGTTGGCAGTGGGTCTATGCTTCCATGTCCATCGTGACACTGGCAGCAGTAGGCGTTATTATCGCATCCGGCAACATGGATGAGCCTGCCGACTCTTACGTAGCCTCCTCCCAGGAAAAAGAAGAAATTCTCCTGACGGAAAAAGCCGTGCCCGTAAGTAAGGAAACTATTGAACGGACCTCTACTGAAGCTGCCCCTGCGGAAAAACCTGAATTCACCACGGGTGCGTCTTCATATGATACATCAGACAACAATAATCAGCAAAAAACCAATTCCAATACCGATAAGAAACCGGTATCCCGCGTTCTCATTGAGATGTAACAATCCATGATGAACCTGGCTCCTATATTGACGGGCATAGCCGTTGCTGGTCTGATTTACCAGGCAGCGGCCGTGCCTGTCCCTTTTAAGATAGAAGCCGTTCCCCCCCAGGGGGGAGGGGTGCCGTACACAACCATGGCGGCGCAGGTCGGCAAGGACATGCTGGCCTCCCTGATCCCTTACCGGGTTTTAAAAAACGCAGGCGTGTCCTACTACCTCGGAGACAGGAACACCCCGCCCCTTCAGGTTTGGGCTCAGGAAAAACTCACGGGCCTGACAATCTTCAAGGCGGATCCTGCCCGTATATACGACGGGCAGGCGCTTCTTACCCCTTCCAGCATCCTTAAACGCGGCGACAAGCTGTCCTTTGCCAGCAGCAAGAATGAGACTACGCAGGGAATTTACGTGGGCATGGAACACTCCATCGGGGACACCAGTTTTCCCCTGCGGCTCATCCGCGCCCAGTTCCCCAAGCTGGCAGTCCCGCCCATCGGCCAGCCATGCTACGACTCTGAAAACCGGCTGGTCGGCATTGTGCTGGGAGTTTCCCGCAAGGGAACTTGCCATCTGCTGCCCGCCCGGGCCATCTCATTCCTGGCGACCCATCCGGAAGCCAAAAGGGTGCGCCTGGGATGCCTGCTGGACATCAACTCCTCCACCCCCGTCATTGAGGGCCTTATCAACGGAGGGCCTCTTGCACGGGGAGGAATCCAGACCGGGGACATTCTCATCAACATCAACGACACGCCTATCCGCAACTACGGGGACATGTTGGACGCCACTTATTACCTTACGGGAGACAAACCTCTGTCTATCGAAGTCATCCGCGGCACCCAGGTGGTCAAAAGCAAGGGAATCATTCCCACGCAGGATTCCCGTTAATCCAACCCCGGGCTCCAAATAAAAGCCGGTGCTTCGGACGGCCCCCGCTCAAAATCGGCCAGAATCTTCTTTCAGGCTTGAACTCGCCCGCCGGCGCACTTAAAAAAGGGCGTGCTTCAAATCGTCTTCAATAAAATCAGCGCTGCGGAAGTATCCAGCATCCCCACTCTGGAACAGCTGGATCTGCTCGGAGACTTTCAAGTCTCGGAATCCACCCTTCAAACCCTGGATGACGCCCGTTTCGGCAAAATGGAAAAGGATGGCAAAATTCTTTACCGCTACGTCGCCAAAGACTACCGCATCTACTTTGAAGTCATTGAAGGCAAAGTGATCGTCCACCGCGTTCTGCACGCCAACAGCCTGAACGATTTCCTGTTTCGCACCAATATTTCCCCGACTGCCGGTGAAGATGAAATCCTGAGCCAGTCCAAACACTTCTGGAAACTCATCGACGAAGGCAAAAACGCCTCCAAAGCCTGACCTTTTCCCATTCATGGCCTGCATCATTCTGGGCGTCACCGGCTCCATTGCCGCATACAAGGCGGCGGACATCGCTTCCGCCCTGGTCAAACACGGTCATGAAGTGCACTGCGTCTGCACAGCCAAAGCCCTTGAATTCGTCACCCCCCTTACCCTTCACACGATTTCCCGCCACCCTGTCTTCTCCTCCTTTGAAGATGAAAAGGCGGACTGGGTTCCCCCGCACATCCAACTGGCCCAGCAGGCAGATCTTCTTCTTATAGCCCCTGCCACGGCAAACGCCATGGCCAATTTCGCCCACGGCCTTGCCCCGGACATGCTCAGCTCCCTCTATCTGGCCTGCCAGTCTCCGGTGCTCATTTGCCCGGCTATGAATGTCCACATGTGGGAACACGCGGCGACGCAGCAAAATGCGGCCGTCCTGAAGCAAAGGAAGAACCACCACATCTTCGGCCCCAGTGAATCCGGAATTCTGGCCTGCGGAGCGGAAGGCGCGGGAAAACTCATGCCGGTGGACAGGATTGTTCAAAAAACGCTCTCCCTTCTTCCGTAAGGATGGCAAAAATTGCTCTATGCCCGTTTATTGGTTTGCCCCCGGAGAACTAAATCTTTTATCATGGATGCATATGAAAATGCTCCTGTTCCTCTTCGGTGCCCTCATGCTCTGCTCCTGTGGTCCGGATAAATATCCCATCAGCTTTCATATGGAGACAGGAGCGACGGACAGCAGAAAATTCGCCTTTGAAAGGGACGGCCACTACTATAGCAAGGCCCCCTTTATCTCCCACAAAGACATTGAATCCTACTATTCCTTCCCAGCACCGGACAACACCTACGGAATCGTCGTCAACGTCCGGAAAGGCCTGGACAGCCGGGTGGAAGGAATAACAGCCGCCAACCTGGGCAGGCAAATACTTCCAATCGTCAACGGCCATGCCATGCAGCCCCTGCGCCTTTACAGCAAACCTGTTACTTCTGGGAAACTGGCAGTCATGGGAGGGTTCTCCCCGGCGGATCTTGCCGCCATGGCGGAATTTATTCCTCCGGCGGATCCCAAAAGGGAAGAACCCATCAACAAACTGGCTGCCATTACCAAGCCCCTTCTTCCCAGCAAGGACCCTGCTCAGGAAAAAAAAGAGGCCAAAGACCCTGAAGAACACAAGGACCGTACCGTGGTCAGCACCCGCCGGGGGCGAATCTGAGCCAGCACCCTTCGTATCAGCATGCACGGCAACTCCTCTCATCTCCTGACCGGCATTCTCCTGTTCCTTTGGGGCATGCCACTCCTGATGGCGGATATTGTAGTGCGCTTCCCCACGGAAAATACAGCCCTGCTGGACAACCGCCCGCAGGACTTCTACATGTATGTAGACCGCAACTTTGAGGGGAAGAAATCCCAGCCATGGGAAGCTGGAGCCTATGGTTTTACCCGGACCCTCGTCAGAACCCAGGCAGGCCCCGTAGCCGTCAAATTTCATGAGGGTATTGATATTAAACCTCTCAGGAGGGATGCTTCCGGCATGCCGCAGGACGACGTGCATCCCGTAGCCGGAGGCACGGTAGTCCATGCCTCCACCAACCCCGCCCACAGCAATTACGGCCGCTATGTGGTCATTGAACACCAACTGAAGGACGGTCCGCTTTACAGCCTGTACGCCCACCTGGCCTCTGTCTCCTGTAAAAGAGGCGACCGGGTAGGCACCGGAAACGTCATTGGAAAGCTGGGATACTCCGGGGTGGGATTGAACAAAACGCGCGCTCATGTGCATCTGGAACTCTGCCTCAAGCTGCAGGATGACTTTGAAAACTGGTACTCCAGTCTGAAACTGGGCACTCCCAACCGCCACGGCTCCTATAACGGACTCAATCTGGCCGGTTTCGACCCGGCACCCGTCCTCCTGCAATGCAGGGACGGGGCGGAATTCTCCCTCTCGCGCCATATCTCTTCCCTGCCGGTCCAATACGTCGTGCGGGTTCCCTCTTCCGGCAAGCCGCCCAGCCTTGTCAAACGCTACCCCTTCCTGCTGAAGCCGGGTTCCGCCACCCCCCAATCCTGGGAAATCAGTTTTACGGGAGAAGGGGTTCCCGTTTCCGTGGCTCCTTCCAGCCAACCATGCACGGAACCCGTCGTCATCCGGGCCGTTCCGCATCCTTTCTCCCAACTGTACAGGACCTGCAACCGCGTTTCCGGTTCCAGCAAGGACCCTAAACTTACCGCCGCCGGCAAACGCTACATCCGGCTCATCTTCATGGGGCCTGAATCATAATCCTACGATGATGCAAACCTTTTCCAGATTCCATCTTCCCCATACCGTTCTCACATCCTGCGCGGCTGTCCTGCTTTCCCTGAACGGCACATCCCCCGCAACTGCCTCCCTCCCTTCGGGAGAAACCTTCCCGCAGGACAGGCAGGATCTTCTGGAAAACAAAAAATACCAGCAGGGGCTGAAAGCTCTGGAAAACCGCCTTCCCCTGGAAGCCAGCAAGCACTTCCAGGAATGCCTATCTTCCAAGAACCTTTCGGAACCGCAAAAAGCCATTATCCGCCCCTTTCTGGCAGAAGCCCTGATTCGCGCCAAAAAAACGGAAGAAGGACTGAATGCCTGGGAGCAGCTGCCGGACTCCCCCATGAAATCTTACTGGACAGCGGTGGGACTTTTCAATAAAGGCTCCTTTACCAAAGCCCTGGAAAAACTTACCGCCATCCCGGAAACAGATCCGCTTTCCCTTTACGGCTTTCAATTGAAAGCCCAGCTTGCTCGCCGGCTTCAGGACCAACAGCTTTTATTGGAAACCCTCAGCAGGCTGGGGCAGGCGGAATCCTCCGCTGTCTCCCGCCCCGCGCTCCTTCTCCTGGCGGATGTACTGGTGAATCTGGAACGTTACCAGGATGCCGCCGCTATCCTTGAACAACTCAAAACGGGAACGAAAGATGAGACGGACAACAACCATCTCATGCGTTCATACGCCGAACTCATAGAAGGCAAGCTGGCCGTCAAACAGGGAAATCTGGACCAGGCCATCAAAACCTTCACCGCCGTTATGGACAACAAGTCCTATCCGGGAAAAATACGTGATCTGGGCCGCCTGGCTCTCGCCAAGGCGGAAATAGCCCGGGAGAAAAATAATCCGGAACAAGCGGAAGAGGAAACGCGTTCCCAGCCTCAGGAAGAGGAAGCTCCGCACACCGCCGGAACGGCGGAGGAACGCCTGTTGGCGTTTATTGGCGGCAAATCGGAATCCGCCTTGCTGATGGACGCCTTCAATATTCTGCTGGATGAAGGCATCTTCCGCACCAATCCCCAGGCTCTGGAAAAACTCAACGGCTGGGTAAAGGCCAGGGACGCATCCCGCCAGCCGGCGGCCATGTACGCCATGGGAAAACTTCTTCTGGAAAAAGATGACCTGTCAGGCGCCGTCAAAATGGCGGAAGAAGGGCTCTCCAAATATCCCCAGAGTCTTCCCGTTCAAATTCTTTCCCTGAATACCATTACTGTTCTGCTGGATAAAAACCGCCTGAAAGAAGCGGAACACCTTATTTCCAAATATCCCGGTTCATCCCCTGACCTTGTCTTCCAGCAGGGAGCCCTGGCTTTCCTCAAAAAAGACTACTCCCTGGCGCAGAACCTTTTCCAGGAAGCGGCACGCAGCGCTTCGGAAGCAACGGCGGAAAACGCCCTGTTCAATGAAAACCTGGCCGCCCTGAATGCCAATGACTCCTCCGGAGCCGCCGCGCTTATCAAGGAAGCCGCAGGATCTCCCCGTCTCCGGGAAAGCATCCTCTTTGAACAGGCCCACTACGCCGCTAAAAGAATGGATCCTCAGGCTGCAGAATTACTGGCAAATTTCATAGCTCTGGCGGAAACTCCGGACCTGAAAATCCAGGCTCGGCTGGACCAGGCGGAAGTAGCCCTGAATCTCAACCCTCCGGACCTGAAAACCGTGCAGGCTATCATCCCCCTGTTGGAAAAAGAGCAGTTGTCTCCGGAACAGGCCATGCAGCTGGCGCGGCTGAATATTCTGGAAGCGGAGAGCCGGCAGGAATGGCCCAACGCCATTCAGGCCTGCCGGAGAGCCATTGCCCTGGATGCGGAAGGCAAACATGCGGATATGCTTTACCTCAAACTGGGAGAACTTCTGTACAAAAACGGAGACTTCCATGAAGCGCAGCTTATTCTCCAGCCCTTTCCCTCCAAATACCCTGACAGTCCTCTTCAGGCGGCAGCCCTCTTCCTGGCAGGAAAAGCCGCCCAGCAAAGTAATGCCGGCAACACGCTGAACGCCGCCCTGAACATCTTCAAAACCCTGGGCGCGGGAAACACCCCCTTTGCCCAGCCAGCCAGAATAGAAGAAGCTTCCATTCTGCTGCGCATGGGAAAGGCGGATCAATGCATCTCCACCCTGGAGAACCTGCTTTCCTCCCCATTGCCGCGCTACATGCGCCTTCTGGCCCTCTCCATCCAGGCAGACGCCTGGGTGACTAAGGAAGATACCCATTCGGACACTCTGCGCAAGGCCATCAACCTCTGTACGGAAATCCTGAATACGCCCAACCTGGGGCTGGCCTGGAAATTCAAAGCCCTGACCCAGCGGGCCCAGTTCTACGAACGAATGAATGAACAAAAAAAGGCACTGGACGACTATGCCTCCATTCTGGCCCATACGCCCAGCGGAAGTTCCGCCAACAAACGCAGGGACTGGCACTGGTTCTACAATGCCGGTTTTGCCTCCATCCGCCTGCTGGGCCAGCTTCAGGACTGGGACGGAGCCCTGGCGCTGGCAAAAAAACTGGCGCAGACTTCCGGCCCCAGAGCCAGGGAAGCAGCGGCTTATGCGCGGCGCATCCAGCTGGAACACTTCATTTGGCAAGATGAACCGGAAGCTTCCGTACTGGAAAATGCAAATCCGGCGGCACCGGAGCAAACCGCGGATTGAGCCCCCGTCATGGATACCCCACACACAGCAAAAAACTGGAGACTCAACGCAGCGGCCATCATCATGGACGCTGAAGGCTGCGTGTTGCTGGGCAAGGACAGCGGCCGCAACCCGTACTGGCATTTCCCGCAGGGAGGCGTCATTAAAGACGAAAGTATTGAACAGACTCTTGCAAGGGAAGTATGGGAAGAAGTGGGGCTGCGCCCTACGGAATACACCATTGTCAGCCGCGTGCCCGGCCTGCGCTACAAATACCCTTCCGGCAACCGTAAAGTTACGCGCTGGATAGGCCAGGAACAAACTTACTTCCTTGTGCGCTGCAAAACCAGGCGCCCTAAAACGGATTTGCACCGCAGCCCCGAATTTTCAAAAACGAAATGGATTCCCCTCCAGAATCTCAAACTGGAAATGTTTCCCAAATTCAAAAGGAAAGTCATCAAAAACGCCCTTCAGCAATTCTTCGGTCCCGGCTTTCTTTCCAAACGCGCCGCTGTGAAAACATCTTCACCCTCCTCACCCTCATCTTCAACACTAACTCCGCGTACAATGAACCGTTACCTGGTGCCTCCGGGCAAAAAACTGCGTTTAAAGGATTATTCTCCGGATGACAAATCTCTCTTCTCCGGAACCAAGGAAGAATCCCTGATTGAATTCGACAAACTGAGGGAAGAACTGCAGGAACTGCAAAAAAAACTTTTTGCCCAGCATAAGCACAAAATTCTGGTCATTCTTCAGGCCATGGATGCAGGGGGCAAGGACGGCTGCGTCAAGCATGTCTTCTCCCGGGTGGATCCGCAGGGGCTGCACGTAGTCCCCTTCAAAAAACCCACTACTGAGGAACTGGACCATGATTTCCTGTGGCGCGTTCACAAAGAAGTGCCCGCCAAAGGGCAAATAGCCATCTTCAACCGTTCCCATTACGAAGATATCATTGCCGTCCGCGTAAAAAAAATCTTCCCGGATCCAGTCTGGAAACGCCGCTACAAGCACGTCCTCGACTTTGAATCCATGCTTGCGGAAGAAGGAACCGTCATCATCAAGCTATTCCTGAATATCTCCAAGGCGGAACAGAAAAAACGGCTGGAATCCAGACTTCAGGATCCGGATAAACTTTGGAAATTCTGCATGGATGACCTGGATGACCGGAATCGTTGGGATGAATTCCAGACAGCCTACCAGGATCTCATTGAAAAAACATCTACTCCGGAAGCTCCCTGGTACATCATCCCGGCAGACCGGAAATGGTATAGAAACCTGGTTGTCGCCCGCTTGATGGTAGAAAAACTGCGCCATCTCCAGCTTTCTCTTCCCACTCCCAACTTTGATCCCGCCTCCATCATCATTCCAGACTGATAAAATCTGTCATAACGATAACTAATTTGTGCATAATAAAATTATTTTTGTACATTTCTCGGTATTCAGTTGTCCCATTATTACAAAATCTGCATTATTCACAATAACAATCAAAACTTAGAATTTCTAACGCTTGACTGTTCTAGTGAAAAATTGTTAGAAAACAACTTAACACCTAGAACGTGTAAACATTCTACATAGAAAAACAAAATCAAATGTATTTAGCATCCCAACGCAAAGAGTTTATTCTGAAAACGCTGGCCGAACATGGAGCTGCAAGGACCATTGCTCTGGCCAAACAGATGAAGGTCACGGATGAAACGGTCCGCAATGATTTGATTAACCTTGAAAAACGCGGTTTCCTCAAGCGCGTTCACGGCGGAGCCCTGGCGCTTACTCATAAATCCCTTCATGAAGACATTGTCACTCAGGACGATGTGTCTATCAGGATTGCCAAAAAAACTGTCCAGAATATTCCCGCTTCCGTGGTTATGTTCATTGACAGCAGCACCATGGGCTACCAAATATGCAACCACATCAATTCCAAGGACACGCACGTAGTTTCCAACAATCCCACGTTGCTGACCCGGCTTGAAGGTATTCCGAATCTGAGCTTCTATTGCACGGGCGGGCACTTCGACCGTGAAGCCCTGGTCTATGTAGGACAGGACGCAGCCAAGGCCGCCGGCTCCCTGAGCATTGACATGGTTGTGCTGACGCCAGACTGCTACTCCCCCAAGCATGGAGCCGGATACAAGAACATGCTGCAATCCGAATTCATCAAGAGCGTCATTCCCGCAGATGCCAAAGTAATCATCGCCATGCCTTCCACCAGCATAGCGAACAACCCGGCATTCTATACCGTTGCGCCCACGCAGGTTTCCATGCTCATCACTGATGAGGCTCTTTCTCCGGAAATGGCCGATCAGATTGAAAAGAGCGGTGTCAAGGTGGAACTCGCCTGATGCCTGTCTGTTTTACAAGGGGCGGAAGTTCTTCGGAACTTCCGCCTTTTTTATCATTATCACATACTCTCTCTTTTCCATTCCATCCGATACTCCCGGCTTCCCGTCAGCTCATCCTCCCTGGAACCTATTTCTTCAAATCCTCCGCGCCGATAGAATGCACGGGCGCGGGCGTTCTCTTCGTAAACCCCCACCGTCAGCATTCCCTTACTGCGTTCCTTCACCCAGTCCAGCAACTCTGTACCTATTCCTTCGCACTGGCGCTCCGGCGCCACGAACAGGGCAGCCAGTTCCCCTTCCCCCACCAGGCAGGCAAACCCGACAACGCGGCCGCCGTCCCTGCACACCCATGTACGCGCCCTGGGCAGGTACACCTGCCTCATATTTTCCACCAGGCCGCACCAGAACCCCACGCCCGCAAAAGAATGGGCCTGTTCGGACGCCTTCAACCAAATATTCAAAACCTCCGTTTCATCCCTGTTCTGGTAATGTTCTATTTTCATGCCTTGATAACGGGAACGCTGCCCTCTTCCTGTAGTTTATACAGATTAGCATGGCAGAGGCATGGAACTCAAGAAAGAAAGTCCCGCCTTCCGGCAAAAACGAAAGGGAAGAGCATGCCATCCGGCGTCTCTTCCCCCCCCTTTTCCACTCAATACACCGCCGAACCCCGGACCATGTAATACAAACGGCTTCCTGAAAAAGAGCCTCTGCCTCTCCGACCCGCCACTACGGCCTGTACACGAGCACCGGGCCAGTACGCGAAGACTGAACGCCGCGCACCTTCCGAACGGCGGCACTCACCAGGGCTACAGCCTGTTCCACTTCCTCCTGCGTCGTCATGAAAGACAGGGAAAAACGCAGGGAAGAACGTACAACCTCGTCAGATAATCCCATCGCCGTCAGCACGTGGGAAGGCATCGGCTGTAGCGTGTGGCAGGCAGACCCTGCCGAACACAGCAGGCCGGCAGGTTCCAGCAACAACATCAGCGCTTCCGCCGTACATCCGTCAAACGCCAGATTGGAAGTATTAGGAATACGTTCCATTCCGCCGGAATGCACCGTCACGCCACCCACCTGCACCCGCAGAAGATCCTCAAAAGAATCCCGCATCCGGGACAGCCGCCCGGCGTCTTCCTTCAAGTGCCTCAATGCCGCACGCGCCGCCGCCCCAAAACCAATGATTCCCGGAACATTCTCCGTGCCGGATCTCAAGCCGTACTCCTGCCCGCCTCCGAACAGCAAAGGAGAAAAAGGAGCCCCCGCTCTCCTGTACAAACATCCAACCCCCTTGGGGCCATGGAATTTGTGTGCGGACACGGAAGCATAATCCACCTCCATTCCGTGCAAATCCACGGGAATTTTTCCGGCGCATTGAACCACATCCAAATGCACGGGAACTCCGTGCTTCCCGGCGGAGGAACACAAAACCGCCGCATCCTGCAATGCCCCTGTCTCATTGTTGGCCCAGGCAAAAGAAACGCCGGATACGCCCCCTGCGCACATGGACTCCCATTTTTCCGGAATCGCTCTCCCTTCTCCGTCCACGGGGCAGACACGGCCGCAGCCCAGAGCCAAGGCAGTTTTCAGGGAAGCATCATGGTCCGTGGACAAAACGCCTACCCCCCCCTCCCGGCTCCCCCTCATCTGACGGAAAGCCATATTGGACGCTTCCGTTCCACCGGAAGTAAATATAATTTCCGAAGGCAATGCGCCCAACAGGGCGGCAACGGCGGCACGGGCCTCTTCCACCGCCTCACGCACGCGCCTGGCAGAGCCGTAACCGGCGGACGGGTTGAAAAACCGCTCCTTTAAAAACGGCTCCATGGCCTCGTAAACCTCCGGAGCCAACGGTGTGGTAGCGTTATTATCCCAATAAATCACGCCTTCATAACTCACCCAATCGCGGGAAGGAGTCAAGCCGGAACATAATGCGCGGCTGCACGAGATCACTCTTCACTTTTACCCGTAATTCCGCATAATGCGTCTCATGCGTTTCCTCATTACGGCAGGCCCTACCAGGGAAGCTATTGACCCCGTCAGATACCTCACCAACCACTCCTCCGGGAAAATGGGGTATTGCCTGGCGGAAGCGGCTGTTCACGAAGGCCACAGCGTCCTTCTCATCTCTGGCCCCACGTCCCTGGACATTCCGTACGGAGTGGACTTCCTGCCAGTGGAATGCGCACAGGAAATGTATGACGCTGTTAAAAACCAGGCTCCCTGCGCTGACGCGGCTATCCTCAGCGCCGCCGTGGCGGATTATCGCCCCGTCTCCGTTCCGGACCGCAAAATCAAAAAAACGGGGGATCGTATGATTTTGGAACTGGAACGCACTGCGGACATTCTGGGCTCCATGCGCACGGAATTCGGCTTCAGCGGCATTTTGGTAGGCTTTGCGGCGGAAACTCATGACGTGGAAAATTATGCGCGCGGCAAACTGGAACGCAAGCGGTGCGACATGATTGTGGCCAACGACGTTTCTCGCAGCGACATTGGCTTTAACTCCTCTGAAAATGAAGTGCTGCTCGTTTACCCGGACCGGACGGAGCTTCTGAAAAAAGCGCCTAAAGCACAAATTGCCCTTCAAATCATTGAGCGGGCCTGCCGCCTCGCACAGGGGAAAGCTCCGTCATGCCGAACGGCAGACCCGTTCCATGCTTGAACCGGAAAAAGGTTTGCCCCACGATTCAATACGGCATGTCAATGCCGGCTGCCTTTCCCAGAACTACATTTTCACTTTTCATGCCCGTCACTCTTCAGGATTTAGGCTGGAACGACCGCTTTCAACGCGCTTTCGACGCCGTTGCCAAACCAGGCTGGGTGCCGGGACGCCTCATCCGGGAAACGAAAATCAACTTCACTGCTCTTCTGGACGGCGGAGAAGATGTAGATGTCGTCGTCAGCGGCAGGCTTTGGCATGATGCGGCCACGGATGCGGAACTGCCCGCCGTGGGAGACTGGGTGGCTATTGATCCGGGAGAAACGGGAGACGAGGCCGTCATACGCTCCATTCTCCCACGCCAGACCTGTTTTTCCCGTAAAGCTCCAGGGAAAAGCAGCGCGGAACAGGTATTGGGAACCAATGTGGATATCGTGGCCGTGGTGACGGAGCCGGGAACGGACTTCAACCCCAGGCGCATGGAGCGCTATTTTACACTCATCCGCCGCAGCGGAGCCTCCCCCCTCATCCTGCTTAATAAGACGGATCTTTTTTCCGGGGAGGAAGTGGAAAAAGCCACGCAAATCCTGCGGGAACTCTCCCCGGAAAGCGCCATCATCAGCATCAGCGCCCTGCACAACAGGGGAATCAGGGAATTCCGCAAATGTCTTTCCAAGGGAAAAACCATCTGTATCGTCGGATCCTCAGGCGTCGGAAAATCCACACTGGTCAATACCCTGCTGGGAGATGAATGGCTCTGGACGGGAGAAGTCAATGAAGTAACCGGCAAAGGGCGCCATACGACTGTGGCGCGGGAACTGGTGCTCCTCAAGCATGGAGGTTTGCTGATTGACAATCCCGGCATCCGGGAAATCCAGATGTGGACGGATGAACACACCCTCCGTGAAAGCTTCGCGGATTTGACGGAGCTGTCCCATGAATGCAAATTTGCAGATTGCAGCCATGGTAAAGATTCCGGCTGTGCCATCAGGAAAGCCGTGGACGAAGGGCGGCTGGACAAAGAGCGGTACTTAAACTTCCTGAATTTGGAAAATGAAATCGCCCGGCTTGCAAAACGCCAGAAAAAAAGGCAAATGAACATGGAACGGGCCGGGAAGAGAGACAGGAAAGTGCAGGCCCGGAACTATGAAGACCGCGTGGAGCTGGAACGCCGCCATACCCCCAACCACCGCAGCCATGACTGATTCACCGTCAAAATTGGCTTGTCAAACTGCAAAAAGCCGCCTAATGGTGAAGAATGCTATTCTCATGCAGCTTCATCCGCACTTCCCTGGCTTTTCTGGCGTTGGGGACGCTTCCCCTATCTGCAGAGGAACAGCCGGTTCCCGCCCAAGACGGCCCTGCCGTATCCATTACTGACCTGAAGCCCGTAAAGCTGGAGAGGGACGCCCACAGCAAACTTCTTGTAGCGCAATGCACTGTCAATGGGGTCCCGTGCAATCTTATTGTGGACACGGCGGCATCCCACACCACATTTGACATCAAATTCATCAAGAAAAATTTCCCCGGCCTGCCGCTTGAAGATGTGCAAATCGCCCCTGGCTCCAACGTCAATGCAGCTCCCCAACTATTTGCCATGCGGTCCTTCTCCATGGGTGGGCTTCATATTAAAAACTTCTTCGGCCTTGCCCTGGATCTTACTCCCCTGCAAAAGGATATGCAGGTGAAGGTGGACGGCATTCTGGGCATCAACTACCTGGGCTTCTCTCCGTTCCTGCTGTCCGTCAGGAACGCTTCCCTGCAGTTTCTGGAACGATCCCGCTTCCCCGTCCAATACATGAAGCCGCTGGATGTGGAACGTGATCCTTCCGGAATTTTCTACATCCTCTGTTCCCGTGGGGGAAACACTTTTCCGCTGGCTCTTGACTCCGGCTCTTCTCTTTCCATGGCCCCGGTGGAACAGTGGCCCGCGGATCCGAATGGCAATCAGCTCACCACCAAGGCGACCGACATTAACGGACACAACGGGGACTGTACTGTCATGAAACTGGGTATCCCCTCCACGCTCCGCATGGGACCGGACTTCCAAATGGACGGCCTTTCCTTTGCCGTAACGGGAACAGGAGGCCGATACCAGATCGGCGTGGATACGTTCCAGCATTTTGACATCATCATTGATGCCCCGCAAGGGGAAGTTTTCGCTCTCCCTCCCCATTCCAAACCGGAGCCTAAGGGGCAAAAAACTCCCGATGTCAAACAGGAATCTTAAGCATGATGCAGATCATGCGAATGGTCCGGGCCGTAGCGCCGAAATGGGCTTTCAGCGCCACCTGGGCGCGGGAAGACTGGGCATGAGCCAGCAGGGGATTGTCCAGCATTTCCTTGAGCACGTCCGCCAGCCGGTCTTCGTCACACCTGGTAATTCCGTCCACGCCTTCAAGCAGCTGGACCAGACCATCGAAATTTTCCATATGGGGCCCCGTCAGCACGGGCACGCCGCAGGCGACGGCCTCAGCCGGATTCTGACCACCGTCCGCCAAAAAGCTTTTGCCGATCACGGCTACATCCGCCAGTGCGGTCCAATCCCTTAATTCCCCTGTCGTATCCGCGATGTAACAAACATGATCCTTCAGGTTTTCCGGAATCTCTCCATCAGTCCGCAGCACACACTGCCATCCCTGGGCCTCCAGTTCCCGCACCACGGCATGGCGGCGTTCCGCATGCCTGGGCACGATCAGGGGAAAGCCCCCCGCCTTGCGTGCCGCCTCTGCGATCAAAACTTCCTCCCCGTCATGCGTGCTGGCGGCCAGCACCACAGGCTTGCCGCGTTTCAATTTGTCCAGAATGGAGGCAAACTCCGCATTCGCCTCCTTGCGCTCCGCCATTTGCTGGTCAAATTTAATGCTTCCCGTTACATGGATGATGGAGGAGCGCACGCCTACGGATTCAAACCTCCGGACATCTCCCTTATCCTGTACGCCCATAGCGTCAAGGAATGAAAAATAATACTTTGAAATCCATTTAAAAGCGCGGTAACGGCTCTCGGACCTGGCAGACATACGGGCATTAATCATCGCCATAGGTATGCCGCGCACCTTGGCGGCGCGGGCAAAGTTCGGCCACAATTCGGCTTCCACCAGAATAATAGCCTCCGGCTCAAAACGGTCAAAACACCTCCCCGGCAGACCCAGAAGGTCAAAGGGGGCATAAATCACGCGTACGCCGGGAATCTGAGCATTCACAGCCGTATCATGCCCCGTAGCCGTACTGGTGGCCAGCACGGCGGAACCTCCGCGTTCCCGGAGCCACGCCCGGAGAAATTTGAGAGCCAGCACCACTTCCCCCACGCTCACGGCATGCACATACAACACCCCTTTCGGCTCCCGGTTATAGGAGACCCGGTACAAGCCGAAGCGCTCCAGAAGCCCCGTGCCGAATCCGCCTCTCCTCTTCTGCTTAAGCAGATAGGAGGGCAGCGTTACCAGCCACCCGACGGTATACAGAATATTGTAACAGAAAGAAAACAGGAAGGCTTTCATCTTACTTCTCAGGCAATTGGTAGAACAGCAGCATATTTTTTCCGTACCGGCGGGTATCCACCAGATCCAGGCCGTCAATTTCCGCGGCGCCTTCCCTTCCGGTACCCCAGCCCTCCTGCACTTCCGCAATAAACACGCCGCCGTCCTTCAACAATCCGGCAACTCCTGCCTCCGCCAGCTCAACAATAAAATCGCGGTCCGCCGGCCCCTTGCAATAAGGAGGATCTGCAAAAACAATATCGTACTTCCTGCCGGCCAGCAGTTCCCTTTTTACAAACTGGACGGCATCCCCCTGGATAACGGTCCCGCCTTCCAAGCCTGTTTTGACGAGATTGGCCCTGGCCGCCGAGCAGGAGAGACGGGAAAAATCCACCATGCGGGCGTTTCTCGCCCCACGGCTGAGAGCCTCCAGGCCAAAGGCGCCGGACCCGGTAAATAAATCCAGCACGTCGGCCCGGTCCATCAGCGGATTCAGGATGGAAAAAACGGCTTCCCTGACCCGGTCTGTCGTGGGACGTACTTCCCCTTTGGGGACAGACAGTATTATGCCGCCGGCTTTTCCGCTGATGATACGCATTGTTGTCTTACCGGAAATAAAAGGAATACCATATCCCTACTGGCGGGCCTTGGCCTTGGCCTTTTCCAGCAAAGGGTCACCCGCGATGCGGGTGACGGGAACACGCAACACGATGGACTGGTTGGCAATAGCGACGTTGTCCGGATTCTTTTCAGACATATTGTAAACGAAATAGGCATACTTGCCGTCCTTGGTCTTGCCCGCAATGATAGTCTCCGTCAGGGTGGAAAGGATAGTTTTCTTTTCCATTGTCCATTCCTTGCCGCTCCATGCGCCATATACATTCAGTTCGTCATAGGAAACGTCCCCTTTCAGGGCCAGGGTTCCGTTGGGAGAAATCCAGGACTTGGTATTGGAATCATATTTCAGCGTACTCATCGGCAGCGGCCCCTGCTGCGCCACAGCAGCCAAATCCCAGATATTCCGTTCCCCCGAGGCGAAAATGCCCAGAGCCACAGGAGCCACTTCCTGCACCTGCTTCAACTTCCAGCATTCCAGATACTTGGCATACTCGTCCTTGGTCCAGCCCAGGCGTTCATCATACGGAACGGGCTGGCCGGGGACAATCTGGCTGACAAGCTCCTTCTTGTCCTTGTCGGGCAGGGAGGCAAAAACACCGTCTATTTTTTCCATAAACGGCTGCAGGCTTTCATCAAGCGCAACGCTGACGGCGGCGGCTTCCACCATTTTGCCAACCGGGAGATATTCGTCAATTATTTCCGGCTTTTCCGCTGCGGACAAGGAAGAAACCAGAACAGGAACCATCAGAGCTAAAGCCAGATTGCGGAGCACTTTCATAACGTGTTCGTACATTTTACTCAACAAAAGACCCTTGGCAAGAGTCAAAGTGAGTGTTATCCGTATGTACATCATGAGTTGGAAGTTACTTTTCACTACCCTGTCCGCCGCCCTGTGCCTTGCTTCCTGCGTATCCACCCCGGCATCCCGCATCCAGAAAAATCCGGCCCTTTTCAACTCCCTCCCGCCCAGCCAGAAAACACTGGTGGAAGCCGGACAAATTGCAGAAGGAATGTCTCCCCCGGCCGTTTTCCTGGCCTGGGGAGACCCCTCCGCCGTAGCGGAAGGGAACCTTAACGGAAAATCCGCCACCCGCTGGATTTATTCTTCCCTTCAGCCGGTTTACACCCCGCCGCCCTCTTTCTGGGCCGGCCCTTACTGGGGCGGCCCCTACTGGGGACCGGGCTTCTACCGCCCCTATTATCCTTATTACAATGATGTCACCTATGTGCCGGTAAACACCGGGTATGTACTCTTTATCAATGGCAAAGTGCAGTCCTGGGAACGCAGGCGCTGACGAAAGAAAAGCCTGCTCCATGGAATGAAACAGAAGCGGCGCGGGCAAAAGGAGGGCAATCTCCCGCTGATGCGCCGTTTTTCTCGCCGCGTTTCCGACTGCCCCTCTAATCCCCGCCCCTGGACAGGGGGCGTTCCAGTTCTTTCCGGAATTTGGGAAAGAACTCCTTCAATTCCCCGGAAACCTTCGGGTATTCCAGCCTCATCTCCGCCAGAGCCTCCACAATGGCGCACAGGCAGACGAGCCGGGAATACCACTTGTTGTCCGCCGGCACCACATACCATGGAGCTTCCCGGGAAGAAGTATGGCGTATCATCTCCTCATACGCTTTCTGGTACTGATCCCAGAATTCGCGCTCGTGGATATCCCCTTCTGAAAATTTCCAATTCTTGTCCGGAGTATCCAGCCGCGCCAAAAGGCGCTTTCTCTGTTCCTCAGGGGAAAGGTTGAGGAATATTTTCACAATGCTCGTCTTGTTGGCGAGCAGATGGCGTTCCAGATTATTAATGGACCTGAACCTCTCCTCCCAGAAAGCACCTTTGGCCTGGGAGGGATCAAATCCCTCTCCGGCCAAAAACTCCGGATGCACGCGCACGCTGAGAACTTCTTCATAATAGGAGCGGTTGAAAATGCCAATCATTCCCCGCCTGGGGAGACGGGCTACGCACCGCCACAGGAAATCATGGCTCCGTTCCAGCGTAGAGGGCTGCTTAAAGCTGCTAACCACGCACCCCTGCGGATTGACGCCTCCCATCACATGCTTCACAATGCCATCCTTCCCCGCGCTGTCCATCGCCTGCAGCACCACCAGCAGCGCATGAGACTCGCTGGCGTACAACACTTCCTGAAGCTGTTCCAGCAATTCGATTCCCTTTTCCAGCTTATCCACAGCCTCTTTTTTGCTGTCTTTGCCCAGCTTCCCGAGATCACCCGGATCATAGCGGGACAACTTGAATCCCCTGCCGTCCGTCACCCGGTACGGCTCAATAAATTTCCTGCATCTTTTGACCAGGCGGGAAGAAATATCCATCATTCCTGTAATGACACCGGCTCTTCTCAAAATGTTGAAACAACTGTAAAAAACATCAATACCCCTCTCTTTGAGAAATCCCACCCCGGCGATAGACGACAAATCCCCGGCATAATTCGGAACGTTCATACTTGCCGGAAGACTCCATGGGATGGAGAAAAGAAGCATAATCAGATGGCCGGGAAACTACGATCTCCTCATAATCAGACCATTTGCCCTTTAACGGGCCGGGAATCCATCCATAAAACTCCTTTCCGGCCCCATTGCATAAAAGCAAAACGCCCACATCATTGCCCTGTAATAATTTGCAATAAGATACAGCAGAGCGGTAATCCTCACGGCCATACAAATCATTGCAACGAATACGGATATCGCTCACCGCCCAAACAACCGCCATTAATAGAAACAGAATAGTTTGAGCAATCCTGGGGAATGACCAATCCCATGACGCCACCAGGGACCAGGCCAGACATAATACAGGCAATAACGGAGCGCAATGCCGGCCGGAAAAACGGAAATCCATCATTTCCGTTCCATAAAGGAATACGGCCCCTGGAAGCAATATCAATACCATCAAGGCAGGGACCAAGGGCCCCGCAGCCCGCTTATTCCACAAAATGATGCCGCAGACTGAGCCGGCCAGAAGAATGGTGCCGGAGATCATCCCTGCCTCCAATCCGTCCATATTCCACAAAGCATCAGGGGTCATGCACATTCTCAATTCAAGACGGGAAGGCCCCATGCCGGTCAATCCCGATAACTCATACATGGAAGCGCATGCATTGACTATCCAGGAGGAGGATATGGAAACCGCACGGGCTCCCATGAAAAGAGTGTAAAGATAATATGCTCCCAACCCGGCAAATGGGAAAACCCACCAGAACAGGGATCTCCAAAACTCCCGCCTTCCAAACTGCCGAAACGCCATCACCATGAATGCCGCAGCAAAACCGAGAGCCCATACAGCCCCTGTCAGGCTCGTAAGGCATAAAAAAAACAGGGACCCAAAAAAGACATGAAATTTTACCGGTTCCCCCCGGCTAACCTGCCAGAACAACATGGAGACAGCACAGGATGCCGCCATCTGCAACATATAGGGCCTCAGCTCGTTAGCATAATAAACAAAAAACGGCGAAATCAAAAGAACAACCAGCGCCTTTGGTTCCTTCCTGAAAAACCAGGATGATAAAAATACCCAGAATATATTAAATAACCTTAGCATCCATTCAGACTCTGCGCCCGTCAGATGATGCCACAAAAATAAAAGGTAGTAATAAAAGGCCATTTGGGCATCGCTCCCGCCAATTTCACAAATCTTCCTCCAACACCCCTCTATCCCCTGCTGCATGGAGCACAATGCAGTACAACATTCATCAATCCAAAAACTTTGATTATTCAGGGAAAAAAAGAAAGACAAAAAAGGTAAAATCCACCAATATCTGATGCCTCCGTCATTGCCTTCCGCCGCCCTCTTTTGTCTCCTGCACATCGTGCAGATAAACATAGCGGATTGCATATCCGCCACCTGTTTTTCCGCAGGAAGAAATCACGCATCCATTTGAATATCAATACACAAATATTAAAACGAATTTGTTTTTTCTTCTTATCTCCGCAACTTTGAAAAGCTATTAATGTTTTTATCTTAGAAAAATATATTGCCACCGGATATGCAATCCGAGAAAAAATGTTATTTATATGGATATTGCGTAAAATAAAAAACTTATCCACCAAAATGAACCTGGTCCACGGCAGTATTTTCCAGCTTGCAGTCCTCAAGAGTCCATGTGCGGGGAGGCAGCACCTTGTTATTTTTAATGAGAATATTGGCGCATCTTCTGAATTGGAAAGGCTTCTGCCCCCATCCCTTAAACTCGTCATTGTAAATGACCTTATTATTGATGAATTTGAGGTTGTCCGTGGAAATGGCGAACAGCAGCGGCACATCGAACGTCTTGAAAACATTATTTTCTATCAGCACATTGCGATGATAGTAATCCCTCTGCCTGTCCAGCTGCTTGACTTCCGGGTAAATGGAAATAATGGCATTCGTAAACTGGTAGCGCGAGGTCAGGTTGTTAATGAACGTATTTTTGCGGATCACCACTTCATGGCAGGCGCCGCTTTCATACCACCCCTGGGCATCCCCTGCCAACAGAATGGCGGAGCCGGACGAATGGTCAAACAAATTGCCTTCCACCAGCACTCTCTCCGGCGTTGTAAAAAGAGATCCTCTGGCGCGGTTGTTGCGGACGATATTGTTGCGGAAAACCACGGAAGGGTAAAAATCCGCATTCTCCACGGCATCCCCGGCCCTGACGGAGGAGGGGAGCGGCTCTTCCACCGTAATCACCAGTTCCGTGGAATTTTTTTTCACGGCTGTCTTCACGGTGGCCGTTCCGCCGGGTTCCAGCGTAGGACCGTTGATGAAACGGATTTTTTCACCGGGAAGAAACACCTCAAACCCCACCGCCTGCCGATGCATGTATTTGCACTTCAGGGTATGGCTGTCCACTACTTCCATCACGCCCAGGCAGGTGGAATGGACATTAATGGCGTCATCCATCATCCCTTCGAACAGGGCTTTCTCCACCACGATCCCGCCCCGGGTATTGGAAAAATGGGTCGCGTCCGCCCCGGCGGTGTGTACGCGCCCCGTACCTTTCCTGACCATGACTCCGCCGCCTTTCATGTGAAAGTCCTCCGACCTCTGGACCAGCAGAGCCATGCCTGAGCTCTGGTGCAGGGAGACATCATTCAGTGATGTTTTCCGAGCCCGGTACACCACGCATCCCGGATGGGGGCGATTATAATTCCGAAGAACCAGCGTATCCCCCGGCTTGATTCCCTTCTGCCTGAGGTTCCAGGACAGACGGAGACGGCTTCCGCCCAGCGGCTCCACATGCCCGTTCCAGCCGATGTCCGATGTATTGGCGATAATATGTCCCGTCCCTTTCTCAAAGGCCATGCAGCTTCCCATTCCTTCTTCCCAGCCTTTCCCCTGAAAGACGAACCTGTTGTGCCGGATTTCGTAAGGGTAGGCCTTTTTGTCTATTTCCACTTCCGTGAACCGGTCATCCGTCTTCACGACGCGCGCCTCCGTGCACCAGGACCGTTCGTAATCCACGGATAAACGGTTGATGCTGACATTCTCGCTGTCCATCACCAGCAGGGGAACCACCTTGCCGTGAAAAAGAAACAGGGAACCATTGCCCTCCACGCGGACATTCCGCAAATCGGCCAGAGGCACACACACCGGATGAATCAGCGGCTGGTCATGGTTGGAAATATGGAAACTCATGTTCAAAGCCCCCTCCGGATAAAAATGGTAAATGCCTCTGGGAATATTCAAAACGCCCCCGCCCTGCCTCCGGAGAGCGGAAACGGCAGCCCGCAGCGCCGGCCCCTGGTCTTTTCTGACGCCGGGGACCATGCCGAATTCAGAGGCATTCACCACAGCTCCCTTCGTTCCCTGCCCACTTCCTCCCGTCTTCCAGGCCAGATCCACCCAGTCCGCATGGTCGTAGGAATTATTGTCCACCCGGTCGGCCATCAGGTAAAGACGCCGTATGCCGTTTTCCGCCACCGGAATGGAGAACTTCTTCGCGGCCATCCCCCTCTTCATCACGCCGGAACTCCATAAAACCTCGGATCCGCTCATCACGCGGAATTCCACGCTTCCGTCCCCATCCGCACCGTCATCAATGCCGCACGCCCCTTCCAGCCTCAAAACTTCCGGTTTTTCCGGAACGGGAAGGGGAATCATGGACGTAGCATGCGTACCAATTCCCGTGGCATATTTTTTGCCGCCTATGCTCAACCCCTCATTACTGAAAGACCGGTCCAGCCGGGTTTCTCCCGTCTCCTGGCGGGCCATCAGCAGGCTGGAGGATGTCACTTTTACGGCTATGATTCCGGACCGTCCAGCTTCTTCCCCGCCTCGGGACTGCACCGGGAATAATCCCGCCAAACACGCTGCAGCTGCAAAACTCCATGAAAACATCCGGATGAACATATTCTTTATACCTTTCTCCTATTTTTCTTCTATCAGAAAAAATACAGTCCGTCCAGCTCCCATTGGGGAAAAAGATAGATTGCCTTCCATGCCGAATTCAGGGACACTATTTCCATGCGAACAGCACTCTTCCTACTGCCCGGCATCCCGCTGGCGCTTTCCTCCTGCGGGCGTGGAGGCGCCACGCTTGAAACGGATAACGTCCAGGCGGAATGGTTCCCCAACGGCAGTAAAACGGCGATTGTCCTGGAAGGGGAAAGCGAACCCGTTTCCGAGAGGGAAACCCGGCATTCCCCTTCCGGCATGACTCTTCTTTACCATTCTCTGGGGGAAGGAAGAGGAACCCTGGAGGTCACAGGAGGGTTTCCGGAAACGGCTACAGTAACATACAGCCAGAGCGCGGCTTCCGCAGTGCTGCATTTCAAAACTTCCTCCCGGGAAGTACTCCTGAATGATGTCATCCGCCTGGATGCGGACGGCAAAACAGCTTCCCTGAACAGATGGAGCTGCCAGGAACGGGACACGGCCCTGTTCCGCACCGGGACATCCGGAACCATGACCACGAAAAATACCATCCCATGCCCCTTCTGAGGATACTGAAAACGGGAACATGGAAAATCCCGTGCATACTTCTGCTTGCAGGAGCTCTGACCCTGGCATGCATTCAGTGCTCCGTCCGCTCCCTGGTGTATTTGCCTCCCCAGCCCAAGGATAAAACCGCGTATCTGGAAAAACGGGCCGCCTGGGAACCGCATCGGCGCACCTTCCGCCATAATGGGGCCAAACTCAGCGGCTGGCTTATTGAAAAGAAAGGGCAGCCCCTCCTGGTATATTACGGAGGAAACGCCATGGACATCTCCATGATGCTTCCCTACCTGGACCGGTTTCCCCATGCCAAGCTCCTGGTCAATTACCGCGGGTACGGACTCAGCACCGGCACCCCCACGGAACAGGATATCATGGGAGACTCCCTGGCTATTCTTGATTCCGTGCTGAAAGAAACCGGAAGAACGCCGGATGACGTCATTCTGGTCGGGCAAAGCCTCGGTTCCGGAGTCGCTACCCAGATAGCCTCCGTCAGACACGTGAAAAAACTGGTGCTGCTGGTTCCTTTTGACAGCCTTTTGGAAACAGCCCGCGGCCTCTTCCCGTATCTGCCCGTCAAACTTCTCCTTCCGGACCACTTCCGGTCGGACCTGGCCGCGCCCAAAGTCTCCTGCCCTGTCAGCATTCTGGCTGCGGGAGCGGATGAAGTTATTCCCCCACACCACGCCAAACGGCTTCGGGACTGTTTCTCCGTACCGGTCAGCTACCAGGAATTTCCCGGCGCCATGCATAATACCATCTGGTTCAGCCCCGGCTTTGACAAAGCGTTTTCCCAAAGCATCGGGTACTGATCCGGTTCATTCCGCAGGGGCCAGAGACACGCGGCGCAGGCAGCTTCCCTCATGCTCCAGCAACAGCCACGAGGCTTCTTCCGGCAGCGCATCCGGAAACAGGTTGGCCCATTCGACAATGAGCACGGTCTCTCCGTCCAGATACTCTTCCCACCCTATGCCGTCCAGCTCGGATTCATTCTTCAGCCGGTAAAAATCAAAATGGCACGCCGGAAGGCGTCCGTCAGCATGTTCATGCACCAGGGAAAATGTCGGGCTGGCTGCCGCCTCGGAGCTCCCCAGCCCCTCCATAATGCCCTGGGTCAGGTGCGTCTTTCCGGCCCCCAGCTCGCCCACCACGCCCAGGACTTCACCGGGCATTAAAATTTTACCTATTTGCCTTCCCAATTCCCTCATTTCCTCCGGGGAATGAGTCAAAACGGGGCCGTTTCTAAAAATTTTATGCCATTCGCTCATTTTTTCATGAAATTTTGCTTGTCTAAAAGAAAGTCATATGGTTTATTGCGGCTCCCGCATCTGCGGGCGAACCTTAACAGTGATAGCAATGGCATACGCAATTTTCAAAACAGGTGGCAAGCAGTACCGCGTCCAGACGGGCGACGTGATCGACGTTGAATGCATCAATACCCTTGAAGAGGGGGCTGAAGCAAGCTTTGATCAGGTGCTTATGGTGGAAAATGACGGAAAAGTGACCGTCGGCACCCCCATGGTGGAAGGAGCTACGGTCTCCGCCAAGGTAGTCAGCCAGTTCCGCGCCAAAAAAATCATCGCTTTCAAATTCAAGCGCCGCAAGGGCTTCCACAAGAAAAAAGGTTCCCGCCGCGCCATGACGAAGCTGGAAATCACCGCTATCAACGCCTAATTTCAACCCTTAATTTTTATCATCTTATGGCTCACAAGAAAGGTCAAGGTTCTGTCAAGAACGGTCGCGACTCCCGCAGCAAGCGCCTCGGCGTTAAAAAATTCGGCGGACAGGAAGTGATCGCGGGCAACATCATCATCCGCCAGCGCGGCACCAAGTGGCACCCCGGCAAGGGCGTAGGCATGGGTCGTGACTACACCATCTTCTCCCTGGTGGACGGCCGCGTGTTCTTTGACCGCGAAGGCCGCCGCGTCAATGTGGCTCCGGAAGGGTCTGAAGCCGCCAACTAAATACGGATTACTCTATCTCCCTGCAGGGGCGGCCATCCACAGGGATGACCGCCCCTTTTTCTATCTCTCTCCGCGCTCAAATAAATAACAGGAATTGTTCTTGCAAAACAATTGCCCCTCCCCCACTATCCACACAGAGCATGAAAAATAAGATATGAATCCCAAAGCAGATTCCAAGCAGGCCGTCCGCACCGCCTCTACCCTGCCGGTCATTTCCGGGTTGAGACTTACCAAGCAAAGGCAGGAAGTCTATCAGGTTCTTCTGGAACAAAGGGATCATCCAACAGCCAATGAAGTTTATCAGCGGGTACGCAAAAAACTCCCCAGCATCTCCCTGGCCACCGTTTATAACTGCCTGGAGGCTTTGGTGAACCACGGCCTGGTCAATCAGGTCAACTTTGAACGCAGTTCTTCCCGCTTCTGTCCCAACCTCGTTGAGCACGGACACTTCCAGGACACCCGGACTGGACGCATTTACGACATCACCATCAAGGAAGGCGTGGACCTGAAGGAATTCATCAACCTGCCCGATGATGTGTGCGTGGAAGAAGCCCAAATCACCCTGAGGGGGTCCATCACTACGCCGCAGGGCTAACTCTCTTTCATCATCATGAGCCTGGTCATTAAAAATTTGCACGCCAATGTGCAAGGCACGGAAATACTTAAAGGCATCAATCTGGAAATTCCCAAGGGGGAGGTGCATGCGATCATGGGGCCCAACGGCTCCGGGAAAAGCACCCTATCCAAAGTTCTTTGCGGACATCCGGACTATGAGGTAACGGAGGGGGAAGCCTGGCTGGACGGACAGAACCTGCTGGATATGAGCATTGACGAACGCAGCAGGGCGGGACTCTTCCTGGCATTTCAGTACCCTATGGAAGTTCCCGGCGTTTCCAACGCCAACTTCCTTCGCGCGGCCATGCAGGCACGCATGCCCCATGGGGAGGAACTGGATGCTGTCACCTTCTACAAAACGCTCTATGCAAAAATGGACCAGCTCGGCATGTCCCGCAAATTTACGTCGCGCGCCGTTAATGAAGGTTTCTCCGGGGGGGAGAAAAAGCGCAATGAAGTGCTGCAAATGCTTCTTCTGAATCCCCTCTATGCCATTCTGGATGAAACGGATTCCGGCCTGGACATAGATGCCCTCCGCATTGTCTCGGAAGGAGTCAACTCCATGCGTTCCCCCTTCCGCAGCTTCCTGGTCATCACCCACTACAAACGCCTGCTGGACTACATCAGGCCGGACGTGGTCCACGTGCTGGCGGGCGGGCGGATTGCCCGGACCGGAGGAGGAGAACTGGTGGACGAACTGGAAAGCAGGGGATACGAGTTCCTGAAAGAAGCGGAAACAGCGGAAAAGGCATAATACCGCCAATCCGGCAATCCATCATGAGCGATACACCTGACATGTCAGATAACGGGAACACACAGAACCTGTTTGACTTCGACCGGAGCAAAGGAAACTTCTCCTTCCCGGAGCGCCATAAATTTGATGCCGGTTACGGCCTGACGGAGGCCACCATTGACTATATCTGCGACGTCAAGGACGACCCGGAATGGGTGCGCCAGTTCCGCAAAAACGCGCTTGCCGTTTTTGAAAGCAAGCCCATGCCCACCCACTGGGCTTCTCCGGATATTAAAAAAATAGATTTCTCCCAAATCCGCTACTACCTTTCCGACGGAGAACGGCCCAAACGAAGCTGGGACGACGTACCGGAGGACGTAAAGCGCACTTTCGAACGCCTGGGGGTTCCGGAACAGGAACGCCAGTTTCTGGCGGGCGTGGAAGCCCAGTACGACTCGGAATCCGCCTACTCCAACATGAAGGAGGAACTCCGCAGCCAGGGCGTCATCTTCGTCAACTCCACGGAAGGCCTGAAACACCATGAAGATGTCTTCCGCCCATGGTTTGGAAAAGTCATTCCCACGGGAGACAACAAATTCTCCGCCCTGAACAGCGCGGTATTTTCCGGAGGTTCTTTCATTTACGTGCCCAAAGGGGTTAAACTCAAGCATCCTCTCCAGGCGTACTTCCGCATCAACTCGGAAAATTTCGGGCAGTTCGAGCGAACTCTCATCATTGCGGATGAAGGCGCGGAACTTATGTACATGGAAGGGTGCACGGCACCCCAGTTTGAAACTTCCACCCTCCACTCCGCCGTTGTAGAGCTGGTCGCGCTCAAGGGCGCGAAAATCCAGTACGTCACCGTGCAAAACTGGTCCTCCAATGTCTTCAACATGGTCACCAAGCGCGGCCTTGCCATGGAAGATGCGGAAATCCGCTGGATAGACTGCAACATTGGCTCCGGCCTCACCATGAAATACCCGGCGGTGGTGCTCAAAGGCAGACGCGCGCGCGGAGAAGTCATCTCCATCGCCCTGGCAAACACGGGCCAGCATCAAGATACGGGAGCCAAAATGATCCATGCGGCGGACGACACTACGTCCAACATCGTTTCCAAATCCATCAGCATCGGTGAAGGGCGCGCCAGTTACCGGGGCCAGGTAATCATGGGCAAAGGGCTCAAGGGTTGCAAAAACAACACGGAATGCGACGCCCTCCTTCTGGCGGCCAACAGCCGCACGGACACGTACCCTGCCATCACGGTAAAAGGGGATGGAGGCACAGTGCAGCATGAGGCCTCCGTCTCCCAGGTCTCTGAAGAAATGCTCTTTTACATGCAGCAGCGGGGCATCCCGAAAGCAGCTGCGATGTCCCTGGCCGTCAATGGATTCATTAACGACCTCGTTCAGGAATTTCCCATGGAATACTCTGTGGAGCTGCGCAGGCTCATTGATCTGGAAATGGAAGACAGCATTGGATAAGGAGGGAAACAATGAACCACTTGCTTAACGAAGAACAATTCCCCGCAGGCTTTCTTCCCGCATGGTTTGAAGCCCGGCGCCGCCATGCCCTGGAACAGGCGGAACGGCTTCCGGAACCTTCCCGCCGTATGGAATCCTGGCGTTTCGGCACCCCCGGCAACGAATCCCTGGAACATGTTGAAGCGGCTCCTCCCGCAGATCCGGAAACCTTGGCCCCTGTTATCAGGGAACAAGCCTCCATGCCGGAGGCTCTCCGCATTGTTTACGCCAACGGGATCCCCGTTTCCATCCCGGAAGAACTGCCGGAAGGTCTTTCCGTAATGGATATGGAAGACTTTGTTCTGCAATGCCCGGACACCGCCCGGAAATACCTGGGAACAGAGATGGAAACGCTCGGTTCCGAAAAATTGTCGGCATTCACTACGGCCCTCCAGCACAATGGGCTGGTTATTATGGCGGACAGGGAAATCTCCCTCCCTCTGGAAATACTCCACTTCATCTCCGGAGATAACGTGGCCGTTTTTCCCTCTACGCTGCTCATTGCGGAAACCGGAAGCCGCCTGCGCATTCTGGAACGCCACCTTAGCGCAGACCATGGCCGCCAATTCTGCGGAGCGCTCCAGCAGTACCATCTTTCCTCCGGGTCATCTGTCAAATACGCGCTGGTTCAGGAACTTAACAGCCGCTCCCGTGCCGTGGAGCTTTCCCATATGATGGCGGATGATTCCGCGGAAATGGAACATCTCGTCAGCCATCCCGGCGCGGCATGGGCCAGGCAGGAAACGGTCTGCATCCTGAACGGAGACGGCGCAGGAGTCCGCCTGCTTTCCGCCAATCATTTGAAGGAAAACAAGGAGCTGGACCAGAGGACCTACCAGAAGCACCTTTACCGCGGAGCCTCCAGTAACCTGCTTTACGCTAATGTGCTTGACGACGAAGCCATCAGCATTTTCAGCGGCATGATTCTGGTGGCGGAAGGAGCGCATGACACCAGCGCCTATCAAAGCAACCGCAATCTCATTCTCAGCCCCAGAGCGGAAGCCAATTCCATTCCCGGCCTGGAAATCCTGGCGGACAGAGTGCAGTGTTCGCACGGTTCCGCCACATCCTCCATTTCTCCGGAAGAAATCTTCTACCTGCTTTCACGGGGCATTCCGGAGCAAACGGCGCGCAGGATGATTGCCCAGGGCTTCCTGAAACATGTCTTGGACCAATTTTCCGATGAAACCATACGTACCGCGGTGGAAAGCATCATTCTGCCCTAACCGCTATGTCATGAAAACAAAAAAGACGGAGAGCAGGCCCCCTACCCCATCTTTCCCGTTCTGATATTAATGCGCCGCTGTAAGAAAGCTGTCACAAGCAGAAACAGGGCAGTTCCCCCCATCATGCTGTAATACCATTCACGGTAAGGCGTATGGTACTGAAGGAGGATTTCCGTCTGCTGTTCCGAATCCGGAACAGAAACAAGAATAGCATAGCGCTCAGTACTGGATAAAGGAAGCTCTTCCCCCTTCCCGGTGCGGGCGCTCCATCCCCTGGAATAGCTCTCAAGAACAGATAATTCCTTTGTTCCTGGCGGCACGGTGACATGAATCTTATTATTCGTTCTCCAATCCGGGACAACAGGAGAAAAATGACTCTCTTCCCCTTGGGTTCGGACGAAATAGCGTCCACGGTACAAGGGATTTTCCAGCAAGAAGAAATCTTCCGTTTCCTGAACCAGAATCCACCCGTCAAAGTCTGGTTTTCCGGCTCTGGAATCGCACAGCAAATGGGAAATTCCGGCCATGGCATAATCTTCCGGATGATAATGTCCATCCGACAAAGGCCTCAAATATTTGGGCTGTACCGTTTCATAGCCTGAAGCCAGTCTTATTCCATATGTGGATAAATGATTGGTACATAGAAAATCCAAGTCATTATGGGGATTGACGATGACAACGGCTCCATCCCCCACATGACCGCGGAACTCGGGCATCCACTCCGGTTCTCTATAAAGATAGCCGCTTTCCGGTTTGTCGGAATAGGCAATCCATGAAGAAGAAAACACTAATTGCTCCCCAAAGGTACATAACACCACAAGTCCTGCCCACCACTTCGGATAACGGCTGGACATATTCAGGCGGGAACAGGCCCAGCCCCCTACGCCGATCAGTAATATTAATGAAACATTGCGCCAATCCCAAATCATCAGCTGATCCAGGAGACGCTCGCTTCTGAGCAAATACCAGGAATGACGGTATTGTTGCTGAGAGGTCGTTATGTTTCCGTCAATAAAGCTATGCAATTTTAACAGCAATGGTTCATGGAAACACTGAACGGCTACCGATACGGCAAGCCATACGCACAAAATTCCAATTCCCCACCAGGCAAGTCTGCGCCAGACAGGAAGAGCCGGATGCCTCCCAAGGTCAAATAACTGCCATCCGGCAAGCCAGCTCATTCCGAAAGCCATCACAACCGTGGAACGTGAATAAAGAAAAGTGGAAAGAGGTGTGCATGAAACAATGAAACTGACAAGAAAACAGAACTTGGCCGTCAACGGCGCCCGTCGGTTAAACAATGCCAGAACAGCCAGCACAAAAACAATTCCTCCGCCAAATTTGATATCGAACAAATCAGCTCCAATCACTTTGGAAATACTGATTGTCTGGGGAATGCCGAAGAGCGTCGGCATCACAGATGTGGCCAGAAAAGGAAGATTTTCCAGCCCCCAGACAAACGGCAGGCTTTTACAGCCTTCCATGCGCGGCAGGGTGTCCACAAAAACATCCAAGGAAAGCAACGCCGCCAAAAATCCGGAGACCAAATAAAAAGAAGATGATTTCAGAAAAACTTTCCAGGACCAGCGGTCTGTCCGTTTCCACCAATCAGCAAGAAACACGCACAGCACCAAAAGAAAAACAAAGAGGCACGCTTGCAGATGGCCACCTCGGAATCCAAGAGCAATAAAAAGAATAGAAGGAAGATGCACCCATTTGTTTTTCCTTCTCCCTTCCAACAGGGACCAGACAATCAACGGAGCCCAAATCATGCCACCAAGCCACCGGTCATATATCCACATAATAAACTGGGAATAAAAACTGAAGCTCACGGCTCCCAGCAATACGTACGGAACGGGAATTCCCCTGGATTTCAGCAGTATGATCATCCCCAGCCCCGCAATAAAAAACTGCATCCAGATTCCGACATCCCATGCCGTCCAGAAAGGAAGAAAACCAAATAACCAATGATGCCAATCCCCCGGGCTTAACATGGTATTTTCCGGCAGTGAAGTTCCATTGTGGGTATAAGGGTTCCATCCCATATATCCATCACTTTGCCAGGACTGCTGCATCGCCCAGCTATAAGGTAAATATTGAGAAGCTCCATCTACGTTATATTGGTTATGGACCTCCTCCATTGGCTGAGTCGCAAATGGTTTAAACAGGCATTCCACACAATCTACCGGGGCTAAAACTTTTCCTCCGAACACGGCAGGAGCAAAAAAAAGCAGTACAAGCGCTGCCCAAATGATTATCCCCCGCCATAAGGGAATTTTCCCTGTTTCTTCACGATTCATTAATAATAAAAATCTGACATTAAATACCCATGCATACCAAGACCAAATCCCTGCAAACAGACGAAGGAATTTCTCCACAGAATTTTTTAAATCCTGTTTCTATCTTTCTCCTTCAGCACAGGAATTATATCAATGCATCGGAACGCCTTTTTCTAACGGATTTACAATCCGTTACAGCCAGGAAACGAGAAAAAACTCTTGTTCTCACGGAAAGTTCCGCTCTTTACGGTTATTGAAACGTGACTCCGTTTCAATATGCAATGGACTCCATGAAAGAGGATTTGCCAAAATTCTGCTTTGGGCCCGGATATTGTAGACATTTTCCGTGTTCCCGACAAAAAGGTGAGTCCAGGCAAATTTCTGTTCTGCATAAAAACCCATGATACGTAAAGGAACAACGTTGCAAGTTCTTTTCCCTTAGAGTTACAGCTTGACTCCGGATTGTAAATTCGCCCACCTTCCCAAGGAACCGCTGTTTCATCAGAAAACGCTTCACCTGAAACTATTTTCATTCTGAATTTCCGGTTAGGCATCTTAAGAAATGCATCAAAAAAATCTGACCGGGATGATAAGAAATAGCGTTGCAGCCGGTTGATGACCTGCCCGACAAACAGATTGAGGGAACAAATATTGAGACTCATCATTCCATATAAAAATATGAATAAAGAGAAATCGGATAAACAGGAACAGAGCAAACAATAAATAAGCAACCCGGAACAGAGGTAGCCCGGCAGGATCGCCATGTAAATATTTCATCCGGCATCCGGTAAGGAAAACGAAACTATTTTTTGAAACAAGGAAGAGTGTTTCTCCGTTATTATTACCGTATGGTCACATTTTACAACATCACACTCTCTACCGCCTTTTCCCTGCTGATACTGCCTGTGGCGGAAGCGGCACGGCCCAATGTGGTTCTCATCAATGCGGATGACCTTGGCTGGGCGGAAGTGGGCTGCTACGGTCAGAAAAAAATCAAAACCCCGAACATTGACAGGCTGGCCTCCGAAGGACAGCGATGGGTTTATTTTTATTCCGGGGCTCCGGTTTGTTCCCCTTCCCGCAACGTGCTGATGACGGGCAGACATACGGGCAGCTGCGACGTACAGGATTTGAAGCGCGTGGACGAGAGCGAAAACTGGCGCGACTGGCGCGACCTCAAGGGAGACTGGCCCATCGAAGAAAAAACCTACACCCTGCCGGAAGCCATGAAAAAGGCCGGGTACGCTACGGCGGTATTCGGCAAATGGGGCATTGGAGATTTCGGCTCCACCGGAGCGCCGGACAAACACGGCGTGGACAGGTTTTATGGCTACACGGATCAGAAAGCCTGTCATACCTACTATCCTCCATACCTCTGGAATAACGGAAAGAAGGAAGTTCTCAACACTTCCCTGACAGCCGCCACCATCGGACACGGTTCCCAGCCCAAAGGGGAAGTTCTGGCGGACACCTACCGCGCGGAACAGCACAGTTCCGATCTTATTGCAGATAAAATGCTGGAATTTGTGAAGGAAAAGGCCCATGACAAACAACCGTTTTTCCTGTACTACGCCCCTCTGGAACCCCATGTGGCCATGCAGCCCCTTCAGGAATGGATTGACCGCTATCCCCGCGAATGGGACAAATCCCCCTACCGCGGCAACCGGGGCTATCTGCCCCATCCCCGCCCCCGGGCCGCCTATGCAGGCATGATTTCCCAGATGGACCACAACGTAGGACGCCTGCTGGACACGCTGGAAGCCTGCGGCCTGGACAAAAATACCATCGTCATTTTTACCAGCGACAACGGCACCACAAATGATGCAGGAGGGGTGGACCACCGTTTTTTCAACTCCGTAGCCGATCTCAAAGGATTGAAAGGGCAGCTTTATGAAGGCGGTATCCGTGTCCCCGGCATCATCCGCTGGCCCGGGAAAATAGCTCCGGGAAAAACCATCACCCAGCCGGCCTTCCACGCGGACGTGATGCCTACGCTGTGCGCTCTGACTGGAGCGGATGCAGGTTCTCCGCTGGGGACAGACCTCTCCCCTGTCCTTCTGGGCAAAAAATCCGCCCTGCATGACAGGAAGCCCCTGGTCTGGGCAGGGGGAGGCTACGGCGGCCAGGTAGCCGTGCGTTTCAACTCCAAGAAAGTCATCCGCCGCAACCTGTTTCCCGGTAAAAAACCGGACAACTGGGAAGTGTACGATATCGTGAAAGACCCCGCAGAGAAAAACAATATCGCCGCAGAAAACCGTGACCTGATCAATAGAGCCATCGCCATTCTGGACAGGGAATATCAACCCGCGCCCGGCTTCCAGGCCCTGCGTTACAAGGCCCCGGAACAGGCAGCCGAATAAGAGAACGGGAAGGAAGACTCCACGATCCGCCTCCTTCACCATTCTGACCTTGACGTAAACGGCGCCGGGGTTAGTCTTTCACGCATGAGTTTGACATCATCCCTCCTTTCCAGGGTGCTCGGAGGCGGTTCCTGCTCCAGAGAAGAATTGATAGCCCTCAGCCGGGAGCCGCTGGAAGAGTTGTGCCAGGCGGCCAATGCCATCCGGGAACATTTCTGTGGGAATGTCTTCGACCTCTGCACCATCATCAACGGCCGCAGCGGCAAATGTTCGGAAAACTGCAAATACTGCGCCCAGTCCGCCCATTACTCTACGGCAGTAGAGGAATATCCCCTTTTAAGCGATGACGCCCTTCTGGCGGGGGCCAGGTACAATGACGAACGCGGCATTCTGCGCTACTCCATCGTCACCTCCGGCAAGAGGCTGACGGATGAAGACGTGGACCAGCTCTGCGCCAGTTACCGGCACATCGCCGAACATTGCGGCATCTCCCTCTGCGCCTCCCACGGCCTTATTTCCAAGAAACACTGCGAGCAGTTGAAAGCCGCAGGCGTTTCACGCTACCACAATAATCTGGAAACTTCCCGCCGCAATTTCCCTAATGTCTGCACCACCCATACGTACGACGACAAACTGCAAACCATCAAATGGGCTCTGGAAGCCGGTCTGGAAGTTTGCAGCGGCGGCATTATGGGACTCGGAGAAACCATGGAGGACCGGATAGACATGTACATGGACATTGCCGCGCTTGGCATCAAATCCACGCCCATTAACTTTCTGACCCCCATCCCCGGAACGCCGTACGCGGACATGACACCCCTGGGAGAGGAAGAGCAGCTGCGCATCGTGGCTCTGGTGCGGTTCATCATGCCGGACGGCTTCGTCCGCATCGCCGCCGGAAGGAACACCATGAAGGATCACGGCAGGAAAATTTTCATGTCCGGAGCGAATGCCGCCATCTCCGGAGATATGCTCACCACCGCCGGCGTCACCATCCGGGAAGACCTGGCCATGCTGGCGGAACTGGGGTATGAAGTCCGCATGAAATAAGGTTCGCCCCATTCTTCGCGCCCTTTGCCATGAATCACTCCGACTGGTCAAAAAAAGATCTGGAATACATCTGGCATCCCTGTTCCCAGATGAAGGATTACGAAACGCTGCCTCCTATCGTGATCGACCACGGGAAAGGCGTCCATCTGTATGATGTGGACGGGAAACGCTATCTGGATGTGATCAGCTCCTGGTGGTGTAACCTGCTGGGCCACTCCCACCCCAAAATCAACCATGCCATCAAGGAACAGCTTGATTCCCTGGAGCATGTCATCTTCGCCAACTTCTCGCACAGGCCGGCTATCACCCTGTGTGAAGAACTGATAAAGAAGATTCCGCAGGGGCTCTGCAAATTCAACTTCTCCGATAACGGTTCGGCATCCATCGAATCTGCGATGAAAATGAGTTTCCAATACCATTACCAGACCGGAAACCGCCAGAAAGTACGTTTCATGTCTCTGAGCGACGCCTACCACGGAGAAACCCTGGGAGCCCTCTCCGCAGGAGGCCTGGACCTTTACTCGGAACTCTACAAGCCTCTTCTGCTGGACATCGTGCGCATTCCCGCCCCGGATTGCTACCGCTGCCCCAAGGGGAACAAACGCGGCTGCTGCCGGGCGGAATGTATCGACGCGGCACAGGCGGCCTTTGCGCGCTATGGGCACGAATGCGCCGCCCTGCTGGTGGAACCACTGCTCCAGGGCTCCGCAGGCATGCGGATGTATCCTCCCGCCTATCTGGCGAAACTGCGATCCCTGTGCGACGCTTACAACGTGCATCTCATTGCGGATGAAATCGCCACCGGTTTTGGCCGCACGGGGAGCATGTTCGCCTGTGACCAGGCCGGCATTTCCCCGGACATCATGTGCGTCTCCAAAGGACTCACGGGAGGCTATATGCCCATGTCCATCACCATCACCACGCAGAAAATCTACGACGCCTTTTATGCGGACTACAGGGAAGGAAAAGCGTTCATGCACAGCCATACCTATTCCGGCAATCCTCTGGGGTGCTCCGCCGCTCTCGCCGTGCTGAAGGTCCTGGACGAGGAACAGATTATTCCCCGGGCTCAGGAAAAGGCCCCTCTTTTCCGCCAGATGATCGTGGAGGCTCTGGGGAATCATCCCCATGTTGGGGAAATACGCAGCCTGGGGCTGGTGAACGCCATTGAACTGGTGGAAAACAGGGAAACCAAAAAAAGCTTTCCGTCCGAACAGCGGATGGGCTACCGGATTTACAGGGAAGCCCTTAAACAGGGCCTCCTGCTTCGCCCCCTGGGCGACGTCCTGTATTTCAATCCCCCCCTCGTTATTTCTCCGGAGGAAATGGAGGAAGCCGTATCTATCTGCGCTTCCTGCATTCGCAAAGTGCTGGGTTAAGCATTTTACTTCGGCATAATAATATACACTTTCTTTTTTAAAGAAAAAATGCAACTTTATTAAAAAAGGAGGGTTTATAAAAATATCCTGTAACCCATATCGCCATGACACATTTCATTCCGTTCCGCAAACATCAGGCGCTTTCCGCGCTGATGCTTCTCCTCTTGGGCTCCGGCTTCTGCCAGGCTCAGGAAATGCTTACCGATTCCGCAAGAAAGGAGGCTTCCGAATGGCTTAAGGAAGTCAAAGCCGGCTACCTGAACACCAGCTCTTCCCGCATCCAGAAGGCAGTAGCCGCCCTTACCGCAGCCACCAGCACGGAAAACGCCGCCATGAAGCTCTACGTGGACGCCATGAAGGACCGGTTTCTGAACCCCACCAGCATGATGTCCCGCATGCTGAACCGTGGAGGCGGGGGAGGCTTCCGGATGATGCGCATGCCGGGTTCCGGAGGGAAGGGAGGCAACAGCAGCAAGCCTGACAGCCCCAGCACCGCCTTTTCCAACTGGCGCAAGCAGAATACGGGAAACAACGTGGCTCCCGGCTTTAAAAAAGCCCTTCAAATCCAGTGCAAATGGATGCTGCTCTGCCTGAGAAAGGCGGATGCGGAAAAAAACGAACGCGATCTCAACGTTTCCTCCAGCGTCCTGTCCATGCTGGATGAAGTAGCCGCCAACGCCAAGGACGTAGGCGAACAGCTTCCCATGGTAAGCGGAGCCAGCGAAGTCATCCGCACCTACCTGAACATTGGAGACTACCGTTCGGAAACCCTGCCGGACAACCTGATGGATCTTAATACCATCTTTGACCGCGTACTGCTGGCTCCCTACAAGGAAAAAAAGGATGTGGAAAACTTCCGGAAACTCTGGAACAAACGCATCGGCCTGGAAGCGACTCTGCTGCAAAACAACTCCGCCAGCGATAAAAAAACGGCAGAAGCAGAAAAAGCCGATTTCCTGGTCAAAAGGCAGTGGGAACGGGAAAAGGCCTGCTTTGAACTCGGCGACCAGGTAGCGGCACTTGAAAAGATGAAAAGCCTGATTTCCGGCATCAAGGATCCTTCTGAAAAGCAGCGCGCCATCCGCGACCTGGAATTTCTTCTTCTTACTCCGGCGGAACAGGCGAAACTCCGCGAAGAACGCATGAACAGACGCATGCCGGGCGGCCCGCGCTTTTTTTAAAATCGTCGCCAAGCCCCAGCCCCTTCCTTTCATCCCCCGTTGCGTAACGCGCATCGGGGGATTTTACGTTGCGAAGAGCCGCATTTCCGTAACAGGGGCAGCCTCCTTCCTGCCGGGCTGGAACCATGTTTTGCGCAGGCGGTAAACGCGCACACCCTGAATATTCTCATCCAGATGCCAGGCTGTGCGAACGCCGTGCTGCTCCCATATATGGCGGCTGAGCATTCCCATGAACTTGCTGTCCATATCGGAAACGTCACCTTGCGGAGTGAGACAGACAATGTACACATTATCCCTGCACAGGTTCAGGGAGGACTGCCCCACCCACCCCATCTCCTTCAGTTTCCGCTGTACGGGTTTCAACGGAAAATTCCAGCCGCCCAGCGTGACAACGTTCTTCCGGGAACAGCTCCAGGCCTTGCGGAAAACAGACTGCCCCGGGGCCAGATCGTCAATAGTGCCGCCGGACATCTGGACGCAAAACAGGGAATCGGGCTCCCGGTCCACCCGCTCGCATAACAGGCGCCCGGCATCCGGGGAAAAAGACTCCAGATTAGCCTCCCAAACGGCGGCGCACGCCTGGGACAAAGAAACGGAGAACGCGCAGAACATGGGCACGCCGCCCGCAAGGGCACCCTTCCCCGTCCAGTTGATGCGGATGGGGCGATATTTATCCGACCACAGCAGACACAGCCCTGCAATCAGGAACGTTGGATAAACTACGCGGAAATACAGGCGGTCTATGCTGGCCATATACAGCAGAATCAGCACCAGCAGGGAACCTACGCAGTACACCAGGGCCGGAGAATCCCCGCGCCGGAAAGAAACGCGGCACGCCAGACCGAACAAAATCCAGCAAGGAAGAAGATCCATAATGGAATCCCATGAAAACAGATGCAAGGCTTTCTCTCCGCGGGCCCACGCCCTGGGCCAGAATTCTCCCCCGTCCCGCGCCAATAGAAGCCTTTCCAGATAATCCGTGTTGAATACCTCCATATCGCAATTGGTAAACATCCGGACCATCCTGATATCATTGGCGAACACGCCGTACTTTTCACACTGGTAGGAACTCTCCTGCCTGATGGGACAAGTGTCCGAGAGAAGGGCGCGGGCCTGGTTCCATGCCGCCACGTCACATCCTTCCAGCACATTCCGGTGGGCGTACTTATTATATTCATTCAGACTGAAGGAAGCGATGAGCACGCAGGCCAGAGCCAGCCAGAGGCGGCTGAAGGCAAACAGCTTCTTCCTGGACGGCCTGAACCCTTCCAGGCTGCCTGCCAGCAGGATAGCCCCCCAGAAAGCGTCGCACACCAGGGCGGCATCCAGCCGAACCATGCTGCCCAGCACGCACAGGAATACTCCCGCGCACCATCCTTTCCAAGAAGAACCGTATTTCAAACATGCCAGCACACCTGTAAATCCTGTCAGAAAGGCGGCATGGCTAAATTGCAGGGCGGCGTAAAAGCCCGGCATGATCAGAAGCCACACCAGCAGAAGAACCAGCGTATTGAAATCATATCTGCGCGCCTTGCGGGCGTGCGCCGTCAGCATCGTGAAAATGGCCGCGCCGCTGGACAACGTGGCAAGCGCCAGAAACACGGGCCAGACGGATACCCCGCCAAGAACAGGCGCGGCTTTCAACAAAAATCCGGTCAACAGGGGATTGACGAAAATAACATGGGCGTCCGCGTAAGAGGGATCCCCCCATCCGTCAAGCACGGACGCAATTACCAGATCATCATTGGATTGGTACGCCACGCCCACAAGGCTCCAGGCCAGAACCAGAAGCAACAGATTGAACCATACGGGATGGAGCAGCGGAAAAAGCGACACCCATTTCCAAATCTGTTTCAACATAGCAAATTCCCTGACTTTACAGACTTTTTTCCCTGTCCGGGAACGCATACTAGGAACGGGGAAAATGAAAGTCAAGAGCCGATCCGGATGAACAAACCGGAGGGTTCAAAGGCTGTATTCCCTTCCTTAACGGTTCAGGCAGATGATAATGCCCGCGATAATCATCGCGTTGCCGCCCACCTTGCGCATGGTGATTGGTTTACCGAAAAAAATCCGGTCAAACAAAAGGATGTACACGTATGCGGAGCATTCCAGCACATTCACCGTAATCATCGGCAGGTGGGACAGGCAATAAAACGTCAGCAGGCAGCAGCCCAAAAAAACGGAATATGCCGCCATAGTGGCCGGATTCACGAAATAGGAAAGTCCGGCCAGCCGGTCGTTCATGGCGGACTTTTTCAAAACTACCTGTGTGCAGGAAGCCAGAAAAACGGAAAACAGATTCAGCCCGATGTAAAATTCCTCACTCATGAACCTCCTCCGTGGAAACCAAAATAATACCGCCGATGACCAGCGCCGCTCCCGCCGCCAGCGTCCAGGAAAGGGCCTCTCCCAGACAAAGCCATGCCAGCAGGATACCCCAGATCACCACGGCGGCACGGTTGGCATAAGCCACACCCAGGTTGAATTTTTTCAGCATGACCTGCCATCCAGCCGCATAAATGCCCAACAGGAACAGCACTCCGGCCAGCAGGGCGAACCGGCGCCAGTCCATCCAGCCGTAGGGGGCGGCCATACGTCCCAGCACGGTATTCAGCGCGTAAACAATAAACAGCAGATGCAAAATCAGATAATTGATCATGAGAAAAAAGAGATGGAAAACTCACTCATACCGGTGCGCTACCACTACGGCGGGCCTGTGTTTGGTTTCCTTGTAAATTTTGGAAACATAAATGCCGATAACGCCCAGGCTCATCAAAATCAGGCCTCCGACCAGCCAGATAGAGGCCACGGAAGAAGCCCAGCCGGGCGGGGCTACATTATACAGAAGCTGGCGCACAACCACCCAGGCTACATACAGCATGGCGATCAGGGTGACCGCCAGGCCAAAATAGGAAATATACACCAGCGGCCTGGCGCTGTAGGAAACCACAGAATTCACCGCCAGCGCCATTTTTTTACGGAAAGTATAGGTAGTTGGAGAAGAGGATGCTTTCTTCACCCTGCACGGCACCTGCCGGAAACCGGCGGAAACGCACAGCCCAAAGAAAAAAGGCTCCCGGTCCTGAAATTTCAGCATCTCCCGCAGGAAACGCGCGCTCATCAGCCGCGCCGTGACCATATTCCTGGTAATCTGCTGGTCGGAAAGCAAATTAAACAATGTGTAGAACAATTCTCCAGAAACGGCTTCAAACAAGCCGCCCTTCCTCTTCTCCTGCACCCCGTACACCACATCCGCCCCGGTAGAATCCATCTTGCGGGAAAAATCAACCAGCCACTCGGGAGATTCCTCCAAATCACTGTCAATCAAGAATACGCGCTCTCCCCGGGCTTCTTCGCAGGCCACGTACATGGCCAGGTGATGGCCGAAGTTGCGGGATAAATCCACCACGCGCACCCGGCCGTCCTTTTCCCGCTCCTTTAACGCCTGTTCCAGCCCGTCCCTTGGGCAGCCGTCATTCACCAGCACCACCTCCGTGCGGGAGGGGTCATAACCCGCCTCAAGCGCGGCGGCGAAACTGCGGGAACAGAACTCCGCCAGATAACCGCCCGTACAATACACGGTAGCCACAATGGACAATTGAACCTGTGGATCAGTCATAACGCTTTTACATACATGAGAACGCGCTTCCTTTCCCCGCTTTTCACGCACACCTCGTCCTTTTCCGGAACGCGGACAAAACCCATGCGCTCATGAAAACGCACGGAAGCCGCATTGTCCTCCAGAATCCGGGCATACAGCCGTTCCAGCCCCAGCTCTCCTGCGGCCAGCCCCATCATCCCGGCATATGCGGCGGAGGCCGGGCGCAGTTCCCTGAAGGCCCTGTCGTAAAGATAAATGCCTATCTCTCCGCAACGCGTATTCCGTTCAAACCAGGGCAGGTAAACCAGACCCAGCGGAACCTGGTCCGCATAAATCACGCAGGCGCGGGCATCCTCCCCGCGGACGTTCCTTTCCAGCCACGCCCGGTGCTGTTCCTCCGTTACCTGGTCCAACAAAAAAAACGGGCTGACCCTGTCGGAATTGCGCCACACGCGCAGGCGGCTGCGCATGGCTTCATCCACATCGGACACATTGACCAGGCAAATTTTCATCATGATTCAACTCCCTCCAGCCCGAATCCGGCCCGCAACACCTCCCGGCAGCCCTCTTCCCCCAAGTCGTAATACAAAGGAAGCCTCAGCAACGTATCGCTGGTATGGTCCGTATGCGGCAGGGCCCCGGCAGAACGTCCGAATCTCATCCCGGCAGGGGAGGAATGGAGGGGAATATAGTGGAACACCGCTTTAATCCCACGTTCCGCCAGCTTGTTAATCAAGCGCGTGCGCTCCTCCATGGAGCGGAGCAGCACGTAATACATGTGGGCGTTATGCGTGCAATACTCCGGAACGCACGGACGCCGCAACACCCCCTGTTCTTCCAATGGAGCCAGAGCGCGGTGGTACATATTCCACCACTTCAACCTTTCCCCGTTGATCTCCTGCCCGTGTTCCAGCTGGGCATACAAATAAGCGGCGGTCATCTCTCCGGGCAGATAGGAGGAACCTACGTCCACCCAGGTGTATTTGTCCACCTGCCCACGGAAAAACCTGGCACGGTTGGTCCCTTTTTCCCGGATAATCTCCGCGCGTTCCATCAGGGAGGGGTCATTCACCAGCAGGGCACCTCCCTCACCGGAAATGACATTCTTGGTCTCGTGGAAACTGTAACAGCCCAAATGGCCGATGGAGCCGAGCCGACGCCCTCTGTAGCAGGAGCCGACGCCCTGGGCGGCGTCTTCAATCACATACAGGCGATGCCTCTCGGCAACTTCCATGATTGCATCCATTTCACAAGCCACGCCCGCGTAATGAACCACGCAAATGGCACGGGTGCGGTCCGTGATGGCCGCTTCTATCAGCGTCTCGTCAATATTCTGCGTATCCGGCCTGATATCCACGAATACAGGAACGCCGCCGCGCAGCACAAACGCGTTCGCCGTGGAAACGAACGTATAGGAAGGCATAATAATCTCGTCGCCCGGGCGGCAGTCGATCAACAGGGCAGCCATCTCCAGTGCGGCGGTTCCGGAATGAACCAGCAGAACCTTTCCGGCGCCGGTGCGTTCCGCAAGCAGTTCATGGCATTTTTTCGTGTAATAGCCGTCTCCGCATAAATGGGCGCGCTGGATGGCGTCCCGGATATAATCCAATTCGGGACCGTGCTGGTGAGGTTGGTTGAAAGGAATCTCCATGGCTTCAGAAAAGACCGGCCCATGACGGACGCCCGGCGCGGGCATGCCGATCCCGCCGGAAGGCGTTCCTCGCCTCCCGCACGGGGAGACCCTACTATGAACGAAGGGCTGAAAACAAGCCTAGACCTTGATGAAGGTCCGGTTTTTGTACATGTAATACAACACTCCCCAAATCAGGGCGTAATTGCACAGATAAAAAACAAACCTGTCCGCATCCCCGAAACATTTGCTGACCCCGGAAAACAGCACCCGGGAGAAATTACCTGTGGGGGGGCACAGCGATACCCACATGTACACGAAAATGGCATTGCTCCCTATTACGGAGAAAAAGAATGTCAACCAATTCAATTTAAGCACATCCGTCAGCAGGTAGAACAGAGCCAGCAGAAAATAGCACCATCCCGCCGCCCATAATACCATAGAGCTGGTGAACAAATGCTTGATAATCGGGAAATCCAGGCTCCAGACATACCCCAGCGCCAGACAGCCCGCGCCCGCGCCCAGCAGCCACGCCAGCTTTTTCCCGTGCCCCTGCACCCGTTTCAGCATCTGGCCGCCCAGCAGACCGAGCATAGTCATGGCGCCAAAACCGAACTGCGCCAGAATCCATGCATAATTCGTTCCGTCCTGCCAGTTCCCCATCAGGTATTTATCAAGCAACAGGGCCAGATTTCTTCCCGGCTCAAGCATTCCTGCCGCACAAGAACCCACCGAGGGGTCGGAAAAAGGGACGAATTTCATCACCAGCCAGTAAACAACCAGCAGCAGACCTGTCACCACTACCTGCCACCGGATAGACAGATGAAGAAGGCAAATAGCCGCAATCAGGTAGCCGGAGGCGATGGCCTGGAGCGTATTGCAGTACAGGGACATTCTGGACGGTTCAAAACTCAGCAGATTGCCCTGCACCACCATGCCAAGCAAAAATAGCACCACTACCCGCTTGGCAACTTTCAGGTAAATTTTCCACACAGGCTCCGAACCGATGCGCCTGGAAAAGGAAAAAGGCATGGCCGTTCCCACAATGAACAAAAAGAGGGGCATCACCAGGTCCCAGGCGGCAAATCCCTCCCAATTCACGTGCGTGCTGTGCTTCACCAGCCACTCGGGGCTCCGGTCATAAAAAAGGTTGATGCCGGCCACAACAAGAGCCAGGCCCCCGGTCAGGAAAAACATGTCAACCCCCCGCAGGGCGTCAATGGCCGCAATCCTCTGCGGCTTGGTATCGGAAAGAGAACTCATAGCAATATTCCAACTACGGCATCATGTCCACCAACCTTTCCAAAGACTCTCTTTTTTCAAGGCTCCGTAAAGAAAAACGGTTGTTTCCGGAAAAACCTGCCCCCCCATGGCAACTCCGTCATGATGCCTTTCTCCATATTCCTTTTCCCGCACTCCATGTTATGCTTTCTCATGTAACATGACCATTGAAAACGACCAATCCGGCGAACGCGACAGCTTCCGGAATATTGAAACTTACGCTCGCTTGAAAATGGATGAACTTGGTCTGACAGACTGGCAATTCGGCTGGGACCGGGCCAAAAGAAGGCTGGGCGTGTGCCGCCTGCTGGAAAAAAGCATTACGGTTTCCATCCACTTCGTCCGCGCCAATCTGGAAACGCCTCATGAAATTCGTGACACGATTCTGCATGAGATTGCCCACGCCCTGGCGTGGACCCGCCACGGAGAACGCACCCATGGACCACGATGGAAACAAATTTGCAGGGAAATAGGGGCCGTTCCATGCGCCGCCGCCAAACCGGACGCCATCCGCGTCACTTCGTACAAATATCTCCTTCGTCTGAAAACGACGGGAGAAGTCGTCGGCAAATACCACCGCCGCCCCTCTTTTGCCAAATACCTCAAGCGCATGGCCCTGAAAGACCGCCCCGATACGCTGGGCCAGCTGGAGCTGGCGCCCTATGAAGAACATCTCCGCAAAAACTGAGAAGAACGCGCCGGTTCCGGCCATTCTCCAGAATCAACGAGCGCCCCGTTCCGGGCATTTCCGTTTTTTACGCCTGTCCATTTTCCTGGACGGAAGAAGAAACATTCAAGGCGCACTGGCGCACGTAGTCGTACACCTTCGGGTCGCTGTCTCCGGCGGCCCAGACCACCCGCAGAAAGTCGGCGGGATGAATGTTTCCGTGGTCCCGGAAAAAGCGGCGGTCATTCTCGCAGCAATAAACGACGTCATCCCCCATGGAGCCGACAAGCTTGGCACGCGCCTTGGCAATCAGGCGCGGAAGGTAGGGGAGACCGCTGAGTTCGTCGCCAAACCCCGGCAAATCGTACCCGATCACAGGTTTCCCCTGGTAAAACTGCCCGCGCTGGACGGTCAGGAAGAAGTCCCGGCGCGCCGCCGCCATCAACAGAACCGTGGTGGGGGAAGGTTCTCCCGTGCGGGCATAGGTTTCTACAAAATCAAACAATTCCCGCGTACGGCAGCCGATGGAAGACAGGAAGATAATTTCCTGATCCGTAAAAAAGCCGTCCACATTCCTGTGGCCTTCATGGTAGCGCCCCACCGCTTCGCGGAAAAGGTCGTAAAACGTATCGTTCCAATCTTCCTCCATCATCGGCCCGGCGATTTGTGTTTGCGCTTGAAGTTAAGCATCATGATCTGCTTGGTCAGATTGGCTTCAAAGCGGGCCTGTTCCTCGCGGGACATTTCCGAACGCGTCTTGAGCACTTCCTGCGCTTCCTGAATGGCCCGCTCCACGCTGCCTTCATCAATCTGGGAAGAATTGAGCGCGAGGTCGGTTACCATGAGAACGTGGTCGTCATTGACCTGCACAAAGCCGGTACCCACCACCATGCTTTCCTCCGGGCCGTCCATGGGCTTGTAGCGGAGTTCCCCCGGTTCCAGGGAGGTAATCAGGGCCGTATGGTGTTCCAGCACGCCCATCTCCCCAAGACTGCCGGGCAGATAAACGTATTCTACAGTAGCGGCAACCACCACTTCATCCGGGGTAATGACTTTGAACTCCATGCTCATGGTTCGGAACGGCGGGAAAAGGGTTATTTGGCTTCCTTGAGAACGTCATCAATGCCGCCGCGCATGAAGAAGGCGTCCTCCGGAACCATGTCCAGCTTGCCATCCAGGATTTCCTTGAAGCCCCGGACGGTTTCCGCCACGGGCACATAGGCTCCGGGGATGCTGGAAAAGACCTCCGCCACATGGAACGGCTGGGTCAGGAAGCGCTGGATCTTGCGGGCGCGACTCACGATGAGCTTGTCTTCTTCCGAAAGTTCGTCCATGCCCAGAATGGCGATCATGTCCTGAAGATCCTTGTAGCGCTGCAGGACCATCTGCACGCCACGCGCCACTTCGTAGTGTTCATTCCCCACAATTTCCGGAGCCAGAGCCTTGGAGGTGGAAGAAAGCGGTTCCACCGCCGGGAAGAGCCCCTGGGCCGCCAGAGAGCGTTCCAGCACCACCGTGGAGTCCAGGTGGGCGAAAGTAGTGGCCGGGGCCGGGTCCGTCAAGTCGTCCGCAGGAACATACACGGCCTGCATGGAGGTAATGGAACCGTGCTTGGTTGAGGTAATGCGTTCCTGAAGATCCGCCATTTCCTCCGCCAGGTTCGGCTGGTACCCCACAGCGGACGGCGTACGGCCCAGCAGGGCGGAAACTTCCGACCCCGCCTGGGAGAAACGGAAAATATTGTCAATGAAAAGCAACACGTCCTTATGCTCCTCATCACGGAAGTATTCCGCCATCGTCAGGGCGGACAGGGCCACGCGCAGACGGGCGCCGGGAGGTTCATTCATCTGTCCGTACACCAGCGCCACCTTGGATTCTTCCGGTTTTTCCAGGTTGATGACTCCGGATTCTATCATCTCATTATACAGGTCATTCCCCTCACGGGTGCGTTCCCCCACCCCGGCAAAGACGGAAAGGCCGCTGCGCGCCTTGGCAATGTTGTTGATCAACTCCATGATGAGCACGGTCTTGCCTACCCCCGCGCCCCCAAAAGCGCCGATTTTGCCGCCTTTCAGGAAAGGGCAGATAAGGTCAATTACCTTGATGCCCGTTTCCAGCACTTCCGTGCTGGTGGATTGTTCGTCCAGCGGCGGAGCGCTGCGGTGAATGCTCTTCATGCCGGCGCAGGAGAGTTCGCCGCGCTCGTCCACCGCTTCTCCCAAAACATTGAAAATACGTCCCAGAACGCACTGGCCCACGGGCACCTCAATAGGACGCCCCGTATCGCGTACGGGCATCCCCCGCCGCAGGCCGTCCGTAGAACTCATGGCCACGGCGCGAACCCAGCCGTCTCCGATGTGCTGCTGAACCTCCAGAATCAGAGTCTTGCGCTTGCCGTCAACTTCGTAATCCACTTCCAGCGCATTGAGCAGGGCGGGAAGCGTTTCTGCCTGGGAAAAGTCCGCATCGACCACAGCGCCGATGATCTGAACGAGAATGCCTGTGTTATTCATCATGGAAAAAACTTGGTGTTGAAATGGAGTGGAAAGAATGTTCTGTTTGAAAGGCAGGTAAAGAAAAGGGAGCCATGTCATTCCATAGCGCGCATGGCCGTGGTGATTTCCAGCAGTTCGTTGGTGATTTGCGTCTGGCGCGCCTTGTTGTAGTCCAGGGTAAGGCCGCCGATGATATTTTTAGCGTTTTCCGTGGCCCCTTTCATGGCGACCATGCGGGCGGAGTGTTCGGACGCCCGGGCTTCCAGCACAATCTGGACCAGTCCGTGGAAAACGTAAAGTGGCAGGATGGTATCCAGCAGAGCGGCGGGGCTGGGTTCCAGCAGGAACTGCTTATGGGCGTCTGCTCCGTCCAGGGAGGATCCCCCGGCCCTCGCCATATTCATCAGAGGTTCCGGCTCAATGGGAAGAAGCTGGCGGAAAATAGGCTTTTGAACCATCGTGTTCACAAAACCGGAGAAAGCTACGAAGACGCGCCCATATTCCTCTGCCTTGAACTTTTGAACGATGAAATCAAATACCGGCTTTAGTTCCAGAAGAGAAAGGGGATCCGTCAGGCTCCAGGTGGCCTCCAGCCGTTCATTCAACTTGGCAAGCGCCGCATTCAGCTTACGGCCGATGGTGACATAATGGGCGTTTTCCGGGGCCTGTTCCCGGACCATTTTGATCAGGTTGGCGTTCAGGCCGCCGCAGAGGCCGCGGTCCGTATTCACCAGCAGCACCAGATCCGCGCCGCCGTGGGTTTGCATCAGGGGGCTGTTGCTGGTGTCAATTTCATCCTGGAGATGGTAGAGCACTTCCGCCAGGGCACGGATGTAAGGGCGGCCCTTGACGGCCTGATCCTGAGCGCGGCGCATTTTGGCGGAAGCCACCATCTGCATCGCCCTGGTGATCTGGGATGTGTTTTTGACGGATTTGATCCGGCGTCTGATATCTCTCAGATTGCCCATGTGTCAGTATTCCCGTAATCGTTAGTTCCAGCTGAGTTTGAAGGATTCGATGGCGGCTTTAAGCCCTGCGTCTATTTCCGGCGTCAGGTCTTTTTCCTTCAGGATGCTTTCCAGCAGATCCGGATGCTGATCCTGCATCACCGCTTCCCACGCATTCTGGCATTCCTTGATCCTGTCCACCGGGACATCGTCAAAGTAACCTTTCTGCATGGCATACAGGTCAGCGGCCTCCAGGCCCAGGGATTTGGGCTCATACTGGTTCTGCTTAAAGAGCTCCACGATGCGCTGGCCGCGGGCCAGCTTGGCCTTTGTGCTGGGGTCCAGATCAGACCCGAACTGGGCGAACGCCTGCAATTCCGTAAATTGGGCCAGATCCAGCTTAATGGAGCCGGCCAGCTTCTTGATAATTTTCGTCTGGGCGGAGGAACCCACGCGGGAGACGGAAATGCCCACGTTGATGGCTGGGCGCACACCCTGGTAGAACAGGTCCGTTTCCAGGAATATCTGGCCGTCCGTGATGGAAATGACGTTCGTGGGAATGTAGGCGGAAACGTCGCCTGCCTGCGTCTCAATAATGGGAAGAGCCGTCAGGGAGCCGCCGCCGTGTTCCTTGTTGATGCGCGCGGCGCGTTCCAGCAGACGGCTATGCAGGTAGAACACGTCCCCCGGATACGCCTCGCGACCGGAGGGACGGCGCAGAATCAGGGAAATCTGGCGGTAAGCAACGGCATGCTTGGAAAGGTCGTCATAAACGATAAGGGCGTCTTCCCCCTTGTCCATAAAGTATTCTCCCATCGCGCACCCGGCGTAGGGCGCCAGGTACAGCATGGCGGCGGGATCGGAGGCGGAAGCCGCCACCACAATGGAATATTTCATGGCTCCCGTTTCCTCCAGTTTCGCCACCAGGCGGCTGATGTTGGCGCGCTTCTGGCCGATGGCCACGTAGATATTGTAAAGGGGCTGGTGATCCGGAAGTTTGCCTTCCTCCGCCAGACGGTTCTGTTCCGCCTGGGCAATCATGGTGTCCATGGCAATGGCGGTCTTCCCGGTGGCCCGGTCCCCGATGATGAGTTCGCGCTGGCCGCGGCCGATGGGAATCATGGCGTCAATGGGAAGGATACCCGTCTGGACGGGAACGGAAACGGACTGGCGGGAGATGATGCCGGAGGCGATTTTTTCCACCGGATAATACGCTTCCGCCTCAATCGGACCTTTGCCGTCAATAGGCTCTCCCAGCGTATTCACCACCCGGCCCAACAGGGAACGGCCCACGGGCACGGAAAGAAGGCGCCCGGAGCACTTGACCAGATCCCCTTCCTTCAAATTGGAATCATCCCCCAGAATCACGGCGCCAACCTCATGCTCTTCCAGGTTCATCGCCAGCCCCATCACCCCGCCGGGAAACTCTATCATTTCATTGAGCATGACGCCGCTCAGCCCTTCAATCTTGGCGACGCCGTCCCCCACGGAACGAATGACGCCCACGTTTTCCTGACTGACGGAAGCCGTGGCTTTTTTTATTTCTGCTTCGAGTTCTTGAAGTATGTTGCTCATGGGAAAAATTCGTTAGTTAATTGGAAAGGGTGCGGGCCATCGCAGCCAGACGGTCGATTCTGGAACGCACGGAGCCGTCCCTCACGTCGTCCCCTACCTGGATGCGGACACCCGCCAGCAGGGACGGCTCCACCTCCCAGCGGTAGTAGAGGGCGCCGCCATATCTGGCCTCCAGTTTGGCCTGAATCAGGGAACGTTCCTCTTCCGTGAGGGGTACGGCGCTTTGAATAGTGGCTGTACGGCTTTTCACCGCATATTCCACCATGCCGGAAAAAGCCTTCAGCAGAGCGGCATAATTACGGGGCTTGCGTTCCGCAATTTTCCGGGCGATCAGACGCACGCGGTCCTCCGCCACGGCATTCCCGTCCATACAGAGCCGGAACAGTCTGCGGGCGGCATTTTGCGTGTCCTTTCCGATCTTCATAAATGTTTCAGGAATCCAGGCTGTCGATTGCTTCCCGGTTGATTCTCCTCTGGTCTTCTTCCGTCAGCATTTTTCCGGTGACCTGGGCTGCAGCCAGGGCCACCAGCTGGCCAAATTGTTTTTTTAACGCTTCACGCTCTTTCTGCTGTTCCTGTTCCGCAAGCTGCCGGGCTTTTTTTACGATTTCCTCAGCCTTCCGGGAGGCCTCCGCTTCCTGTTCTTCCAACAGGCGGGCGGCAGCAGCCTTGGCAGCGTCTATTTTCTCCTGTCCCTTTTCGCCTGCTTCCACCAGCATTTCATGCGTCTGTTCCTTGACGGAAGCCAGCTGCCGCTCGCTTTCCTCACGCATTTCCTCTCCTTCTTCAATACGCCTGCGCCTTTTTTCCAGAACGTTCTGGATGGGCTTGAACGCCAGATAACGCAGGATCAGCACCATCAAAATGAAAGCGATCAGGTTGGCAACAAAAGGTTCCCAACTTGTTACCCCGAAGGGTGCAAAAGGATTCCAGGCTTGGTCAGCTATGAGATTCAGCATAAGATGAACGGTTTGGACATGCCGGAAATTTTCCGGGCCGGCAGGGGAACGGGCGCACCGCCCCGGAGCGGGAAAGCCCTCTCCGGGGGCGAAGCTTCCGTTTTATTTCACAAAGATGGAGATCAGGGCCACGCCTTCAATCAGGGCCGCCAGCGTGATGGCAATCACCATAATGGGGGAGGATGCTCCGGGATTGCGCCCGGTAGCTTCCGCGGCTTTCGAGCCGATGAGGCCGATGCCGAGGCCGGCGCCGATAGTGACGAGGCCGAAACCTACGTTGCCGGACAATTCGGCCAGGGAGGTCATTGCGATAGGATCGATCATGTTATTGGTATGGTTTATGTTTTTTGTTGAACGTTCCCCCACAGGTTGCCCATGGTCCGGAACGGAAAGTTGGCGGTACGGTTTATGGGGCTTTTCCGGGAGGCAGGCTATCCGGAACGGGAAGTTCCTTTTCCTCATTTTTGGAAGCATGGCCGTGGGCGTCATCGTCCCCCACCTGAAGTTTCAGGAAAATTGCCGTCAGGAGCAGGAAAACCAGGGCCTGAATAAACCCTACAAGCAGTTCAATCGCCAGAAACGGCAGTACGCACAGGGCACTGAGCACGGGGCCGAACATGTGGGCCATGGTGTCAATAATCGTTTCTCCGGCGTAAATATTGCCGTAAAGACGGGCGGCCAGAGCAATGGGGCGAATCGTGATGCTCAGAACGTCCACCAGCCCCACAAAGATAAAGATGAATACCAGCACAACCCCCATGAACCCCGGCAGTCTTCCCTTGGGTCCGAACAGGTGAATAAAGAAGCCTTTCAGCCCCTGCTCCCGGATAGACCAGTAAAGCCACATCAACGCATAAAAAATACCCAGGAACATCGTCACGTTCATGTCCGCATTCGCGCCGCGGAACAGCGGCACCCCGTGATAAGTGATGGTTCCCACCCCGGGAAGAAGCCCCATGTAATTGCTGACCAGAATAATGGTGAAAATAGTCCCGAAGTACCAGAAGTACTTGCGCGTCAGGCGCGGCCCCAGAAGGGACTTCACAAAGTTGTACAGAGTCTCAAAAAAGTATTCCACCGCATTCTGTAACCGGGAAGGCAGGATGCGCATGGCGCGGGTGGCGGACCATACGACCACCCCTATCAGAAGGACCGCCAGAAAGAGCATCAGCATCGAGTTGGATACCGGAAGCTCAATACCTCCGGGAAGGGGGATGGAAAACAAATGGGGAGCGGCCTGTTCCAATCCGTGTTCCGCTCCTTCCTCCGCCGCACAGGCGCTGCCGCCCATAACGCCGGACACGGTCAATACCGCCAACCACAGGAACTGGAAAAATCTGCTCATTGTCTGTCTTTCACCATTACTCGTGCCAACTCCTGTAAATACTGGAAAAGGGAATCCATTCCCTTTATTTGACGGTTCTGATTGTGTACTCTCCTCTTTCTTTTGGCAAGCCCAAAACTTGGCACGCACGTAAATTATATACATTTGTACATAATTTTGAAGGCAGTCTGAATGATCGTTATGGCATGAGCAAAACCTTTTCTCCATCAACAAAAAAGCTTCCGGGAATTAATCCCGGAAGCCTGCGGAAAAACTGAGGGCTCCGTTACTTGGCGGCGGAAATAATATGGATGTGGTACACGTCCCTGCCGTCCGCAGCCTTGTGCCCCGTGGCATGCACGCCCGTAACATCGGAAGTGATTACATCCAGGGTTTCCACAGCATTCCGAAGTTCCTTGCTGCTTTCCGCCGCGTTTTTCAGGGCGTCACGGACCGGAACCAGGTTAAGCTGAAATTCAAGAGGGGCTCCCTGTGCCGGAGATTTCACGGATTCCCGGAGGACTTCCATGCCGAAGGCCTTCGGCATGCTGATTGCCCAGCGGGTATCGGAAATGCTCACCACCGGGTTCAGATCAGCGCCCAAAGGGCATTGGTAATCATAGGTAGTGACATCCCCGTCCACAGAAGACTGGGGTGCGGGCAATTCCGCCATTTTACCCTGGCTGGCCAGAGTGATGACAGTCTTGGCGGCATCAGCCACTTTCTGCCAGGCTTCACCCAGGGCGGCGCGGTTTTTCACTTCATACGCAGCGGAGAAGCGCGGCGCCGGCACATTATTGAGCATGGGACTGGGAGCGCCCTGCATGTCCATCATGAATACGCCTGAGCCCGTAAGACCGGAAAGAGCAGTTTTATAAGCCTTCCAGAGCTCTTCAATGGTAGGCCTGGCCATCTGGATCATGGGGGCGGCCATGCGCACCTGATCGCTCACATCATGTTTCGGATTGGAGATATAAGCATTGCCGTAGTCCCATACAATCTGGGCAATATTGCCGCACAGGGAACAGCCCATATCCATCATCTGCGGATTAACCGTGCAGGAGGAATACAGCACCGTGGAGGCGCCCGGGCGCACGGCACTCATGGCGGAGGGGGCGTCCAGCTTGTAAAATTCAAGCGGATATGTGCACGCTTCCACATGCACCCCCTGATCCTGCCACGAGAAGTAGGAAACGGCCGTGGCATTCCGGGCCAGCTTTTCATACATGCCAAGCATGCTGGCCTTGATGGAATCCAGCGCCGTCATGGAAGGAGCCGGATCGGTAATTTTCCAATCGGCGCCTATTGTCTGCATCACTTCCTTCAATCCGGTAAGCATGCCCTTGTAATAGGCCAAATCCATGTTAAGAACCCCCTTGACGGAAGCTTTGTCCGCGAACAGCAGTCCATAGGCCGGATACTGGAGCCGGGCATCGGCCATGGAGAAATCAGGACGAGACAGCATGGAGTCCTGGGGTGAAGAGGCGATACGAACCTGTTTTTCAGGATTGGTAGTTATAAAGCCTACCAGGGTATCATCCACAAAAGAGACGGCCACATACAGCCTGGATTCATCCAGACGAACGAGCGCCGCCTTAAGACGGTCCATATTTTCCCGGGAAATCTCCATCCGGCCTTTCGCCTCATCCAGCATTTCTTCCAGCTTCGCACGCACTTTTTTGCAGTCCACTTCCGCCACCTTGCAGGACAGGCCATTGTAGGTCTTTTCATACAGGGAAACCATTCCATGCAGCTCCATATCCTCCGGAAGATTGGCGTCTTTCAGGGAGGCTTTGGCCTGGGCCAGGGCTTCCGGCGTCAGTTTGGCGGCAATCATCACGGGCGCAGCAGCAGCCTGGGAAGGGCGTAAATCCATCAGCTCAACCCACTGGACAATCATCTCAGCCCCCTGGTCGCCCATGACCTCCGCTCCCGCACCTCCGGCATCCCCGTTTCCATCCTTCACCCCCCGGAAAAGTTTGTAAACGGACAAAATTTCCTTCATCTGGTTCAGGCCCATCCTGGTAAAAGAGGACTGCGCGCTATCCAGCCACGGAGCCCATTCGGGACCCAAGCCGATCATCGCGTCAATGACAGGGCTGCTGAAAGAACATTTCCGCTGCACGGGTTCGGGAGCGTCTTCTCCCGGAATAGCTATGGATTCATCGGCATCCTCCCCGGAGGAGCAGGAACTCCAGGTTTTCACCATATTCAAATTCTGAACGCTCTTCATGATGCCGGGAATATCGTAAACACCCGCCATCATCCCCATGTCCTTGGGAAAGAGGGAGGCTATTCCGAGCCGTTCGGCACGCTTCGCGGCCAGGTCGGGAGCAACGGAAGTCAAAGGATTGAGAGAGGCGGCAGGAGTCAAGCCGGCTGCATCCTGCCCGGCCTTGGCGGAAGATGCTTTATGATCGTCAGAGCAGGCGGCAAGAGCGCAGGTCAGCACAAAACAGGGTATGGAGTAGAAATAATGCTTTTTCATTATCTTTAAACATGGGGTCATGATGTCATCCGACAAGAGCGCTGCTCCTTGCGGCAACGGCCTCCATCGACACATCTTTTTTATTATACAGGGTTTTCCCCGCACGACGCAAGCACAATACAAAATATTAACGCACTCAGGGCGGGCATGATTTTGCTGCGTGGAAAACCTTTTAAACGCCGCCCCCCTCTCCGGATCCTTCCAGTATTTTCCGGGAATAAACTGTTCCGGAAACCGCAAAAACGCTCCGGCTTTCTTTAAAAACCGGATTAAAGAGGTTCCGCCATGGGAATGTCATCCTCCGGCAGGGGAGACTGCGGCGCGGGAGTGTTTACGGAGGAGGAACGGTTGAGATGGCGGGGAATCTGCTGGGGCAGCCCGGGGATGTAATCGGCGTCTCCCCGGCGCGGCGTGAGGGGAGCTGCAGAAGGCTCCTCCGACAACGGAGGCGCCGACGGTCCGGCATCCCCTGAAGAACCGCCTACCGGGATTGCTTTGATCTCAGCATCGGAAGAGTCATCCAGGTCGGCAGGGATTTCATCAGCCTTGATAGGCTCCATCCCTTCCGGATCATACAAGCCGGGCGGCAGGTTGTCCGGCACGACGGCAGGCGCGCCGCTCCGTTCCCGAAGAGCGGCCGCAGCCGTTTCCGGGGTTTCCTCCACCGGTTCCGCCACCGGAATATCGTCCTTAGGAGGGTCAATAATAGCCTTGATGTCTTTTTTCTCCGTTTCGAAAAATTCCTTTACGATGGGAGCGGCGGCAGCTCCCCCGCCCAGCCGTTCGTGGGCTCGGCCTTCATACAGCACCACATAGGCAAAGCGCGGATTGTCACAGGGCATGAAACCGGCAAACCACGCCAGACGCTTGTCTTCCCGTTCCGGCCCCCATTGGGCCGTCCCTGATTTGCCGGCGATACTGGAATAGGACAGGCGCGCACGCCCCCCCGTACCGGCCTCAACCACTTCCCTCATCCCCTTGCGCACGCTGGACAGAGCCCGCTCATAAGCAGGCAGAGGGCGCTGAACTTCCTGGGGCTTGGGCGCGTAAACGACATTGGCGTTGCCGTCCTGAATCTGCTTAATGAGCTGAAGCCTGGGCAGATACCCGTTTGCTACGCCGGACATCATGTGCGCCACCTGGAGGGGCGTAACCAGCAGCGTCCCCTGGCCGATGGACAAATTGGCGGCGTCCCCGGACATGAAATCGCGCTTGTAATTGCGAATCATATAATCACTGGTCGGCACCAGTCCGGGGTCGTCCGGAATGGGCAGGCCGGTCCGTTCTCCCAAGCCGAAGGCGCGGGCCGTATCCATCAGGGCTTCCGCACCCAGCTTCAGGCCCATCTGGTACATGAACGGATTGTTGGACATCGCCAGGGCGCGGACACAGTTGATATCCCCCAGGGGAGTCTTGCTCCAGTTTTTGAAAACGTGGTTGCCGATCGTCACGGAAGCCGGGCAGTAAACGAGCGTATTTTCCGTGATTTTGTTGTTCCTCAAGGCACTGGCTACCGTCAGGACTTTAAATGTGGAAGCGGGAGGATAACGGCCCTGGAAAGCACGGGCGCCCAGAGGACCGGCAGGATCGTTGCGCAGGGCGTCGTAATCCTTCTGGGATATGTTTGGAATGAACATGTTCGGGTCATAGGACGGCGTGGACGCCATCACCAGAACTTCACCCGTCACGCAATCCAGCACCACCATGGCGCCGCGCCTCTTGCCGCGGGAAAGGATGCGTTCCGCATCCTTCTGCCATTTCAGGTTGAGGGTGGTGACGACAGCTCCGCCGGGCTTGGGGCGTATTTGCAGTTCATCCAGAATTTTATTGCCGTCTTCATCAAACATCAAACGCCATACGCCGGGCGTTCCGGTCAGATTTTTATTGAATTCCTTTTCCAGCCCCGCACGGCCTTCCACCTGCTCCCACAGCGGGTCCATGTGGTTGATGGGGCCGGTTGGCAGTTTTCCCTTGGATCCCACATAGCCGATGATATGGCCGGCGATTTCCTTCTCCGGATAGGAACGGATGTAAATGGGCAACAGCTGAAGGCCGCGCACGCTTTTCACTTTATCCTTCAGCTTTTCCGCTTCCTCCGCACGAATGACGTTCGTGAGCGGAAGAGGCAGCCAGCGGCGGTGCTCATAATGTTTCCAGAGCTGTTCGTCGGAAAAAGACCACGCCTTTCCGGCAATTTTTTTGGCCTGTTCCAAGCAGTTGCGCCCGAATTCCACTACGCGGGAACGGTCGGGGTTTTCAAAAATTTCAAACCGCAAAGCCAGCTGATAGGCTACGGACGTCACGGCCAGCGGTTCCCCGTTGCGGTCCAGGATGGGGCCGCGCGGCGCGGGAATCAGCAAAGCCATGGTCCTGGCGGAAGGGCGCGTGCTGGTGTGCGCTTCCCGCGCGGCGTCCAGCCGTCCCCCGCCGAGGGAAGGAATCAGGGACAGGGAATCCAAGCCATTCTGTTCCTTTTCCGTTTCCCCGGGCATCTCCGGAGCGGCGGCCACGCCTTCCCGTTCTCCGGAGGCCGTATCGGAATCCTTTTTTCTGTCCCCCAGGTCAACCGTTTCCACGGCGTCATCCTCTCCGCGCTGCTCCACCACAGCCTGGCCCGCGGCCGCCCTCCCCCGGGAAGACGAATGACGCGTGGCGGCATGGCCCCAGGCCGTATCCGCCGTCCACGCGGCCAAACCGGCCAACAATACCAGGGAACGTATCAGAACCTTTATTTTCATCAGTTTGCAGGAGTGTGGCAAATATACCGCAAGGAATCAACGATTATTCGCGCTCACGCTTATTCCTGAACGATGACGGCTGTTCCCAGGCCGCATTTGTCAAACAGGATGCGGCATGCCTCTACCGGAACCCGAATGCACCCATGGGAGTTGGCATCCCGGTACACGGTGCCCACATGCAGCCCTATCCCGCCATGAATGCGCATCCACAGCGGCATTTTGGCGCCGATGAATTTACCGCCGGGCGGCACGCGGGAAGAAGAGGTAGCGTCCGAATTCACGCACAGGCCGCTTGCGTCAAACACGCTGCCGTAAGACCGGGAACGGTAATCCGCATCTTTTTGGATGATGGAAAACTTGCCGCGCGGCGTTTCATGGGCGGATTTGCCCGTGCAAACGGGAAAGTTCATGGCCGGCTTGCCGTCAACCCACAACACGCCCCGCTGATCCTTCAGATGAATGACGATTCTGCTGTTCCGCGTCCGCGCCTGCTGGATACGTTCGTCATGATACCAGATATCGCGCGTGAAGCGGTACTGGGGGTCCGCGACAAAAGCTTCATAGGAAGACGCATACCTGCCATCCTTCATCAACGGCTTTCCGTGAGGCGTCCTGGGGGTAGAGGAGCAAGCGGACAAAAACAGAGAGACACACAGAAAAAAAAGAAAAGCGGGAAGGGTGTGCGGCATGCGGCCTGCTTTACCTTCTTCCCCCGTGGAAATCAAGCACGATTCCCCTCCGTTCCTTCATGTTTGGAGGAATCCTGATAGAAACTCCTTTTTTTTCCGTATGATGCTTTTAAATGGCCTATTCCTCTTCCCCCCCTCTCGTTTCTCCCCGCCTGCACTCCCTGGACGCCCTGCGCGGGCTGGACATGCTCATTATTCTGGGGCTGGACGCCCTGATTCTGCTTCTGGCCTCCGGAAATCCGGAAAACGGCTTCCTGCAAGAAGCCGCGCGCCAGATGACCCATGCCCGTTGGGAAGGATTACACCTGTACGATCTGGTATTTCCCGTCTTTGTATTCATATCGGGCGCCTCCATGTCCTTCTCCCTGGCGAAATACACCGACACCTCCATCGCCCCCGGACTCTTCCATCTCTGGAAACGGGCTTTCGGCCTGGCTTTTCTGGGCCTTCTGGTCAACGGGACGCTTACCTGGACGGAAAGCATGCGCTATGCCTCTGTTCTGGGACTGATCGGTTTTTCCTGCGCCATTGCAGGAACCTGCATCCTGCTGTGCCGCCGGACGGGGACGGTTGCCTCTGCGGCGGGGTTCATCCTGGCTCTCATTACCCTGCTCCAGTTCACCTGCGGCAACTTCACGCCGGACGGCTCCGTCAACTCATGGGTGGACAGGCACTGGCTCCCCGGTCGTCTGCATGGGGGAGTTTTCGACCCGGAAGGCCCGCTCTGCGTCGTTTCCGCCTCCGTCCTGTGTCTGGGAGGATGGATGGCGGGAAAGTTTTTGAAAGAAAGCCGGCTCCCCCCCGCGCGCCTCTGCGCAGCAATGGCAGGGGCAGGCCTTCTCCTTTTCTGCGCCGCCAGGATGCTGGACGGCCCCTACCCCATCATTAAAAGCATGTGGACGGGAACTTTCGTCCTGGCCGCCGCCGGCATTTCCCTGACGTTCCTTTCCCTGTTCCATCTGGCCGTTGATGTGTGGAACGAAGGGAAATGGGCCCAATGGGCATTTCCCCTCCGCGTTGTCGGCATGAACGCCCTGGCCGCCTACCTCATCCACTCCCTGCTCAACGTGCATGAACTTAACCGGCGCATCTTCAGCGGCATGGCGGACTTCTTCCCTCCGTTCCAGCCCGTCTTCCTTGCCGTGTCCTTTCTGCTGCTGCAATGGCTGGCCTTGCTCTTCCTTGACAGGCGGCGACTGCCTTTCATCAAAAAAACGGTCAAATGACCAGGCTGCGGGCCACGATCATGGTTGCGGGGGGCTCTCCGGAAAAACGGATCTCCCCCCCCTGTGAAACGGACGGCCTTACGTTATCTCTTTTCCCCAAAGCCCTAAAAGGAAAAATAAAGCGGAAACATCATTTTTTGCTCGTCTCAGGGAAAAGCTCTGCCATCCTTTCCGGAAAGAGGCAAAGCATGTTCTTTCCATGATGTTCTTCCGGTTCCCCTGCCCCATTTACTATAACCCCATGATCATTCCATGAAAGCATTCATGTTCCCGGCCCTTGTTTTGGCGGCCCTGAGCATTTGGGCCGGCGCCGCCCACCCCCGGACATCCGCCATTTCACCTGTACCGGGCGAAAAGGCGTGTCGGCTTCCGATCCCTCCCTACCAGGCCTTTTGCTGGTTTTCCGCGGACCGCGGCCGCTGGCCCGGAGACGGCAACCGGGTTCTGCCCTGGTTCGGGCAGATGCCCCCCGGCAACATTCTGGACAGCAGACCGAATCCCAGCACCGCCCAACCGGGGGACCATGCCATGTTCGCCCTGTTCCACCTCAAAGACGGCAATTTCATGGCCGTGCTCCCCGTCGCCGCCCCTGATTCCCTCGCGTGGCTGAAACTTGAAAGGGACGGGACATTCCTTGTGGAAGCCGGTTCGCTGGGAACTTCCCCCGCCAAACCGCAGGCCGTCCTGGCCGTCACCGCCACGGACAAGGATATTTACCGCGCCTGTTCCGCCGTATGGAACAAGGCCCTTTCCCTCCCTTCCATCAAGGGCAGAACCTTGCCCCGGGAAAAGAAAATTTATCCGGAACCGTTCAAGTACCTCGGCTGGTGCAGCTGGGAACAGTATAAAAAGAACATTTCCTCCAAGCTGCTTGAAGAAACGGCCAGACAACTGGAGGCATCCCCCGTCCCCGTCCGGTGGATGCTGGTGGACGACGGATTCCAGACCCAGGAAAGGCTTCAGCTGGTCAGTTTCCAACCCCGGCAGGACCAATTCCCCCGGGGCTGGCAGCCCCTGATGAAACACAAAAGCCCCAAATTGAAATGGATGGGCCTGTGGCACTGTTATTACGGCCTCTGGAACGGCATCCACCCCAGACACCGTCTGGACGGCGAGACTGCCCGCGGTCTGGTCCGTACCGCCAAAGGGAAAATCCTCCCCGGTGACGGCCCCGGAGGAGCCGGAGCGTTTTATACCCCCTTCCTGCAATCCGTCAAAGACGCCGGATTCGACTTCGTGAAAATTGATGTGCAGGCGGAATACCTGAAACATGCGGACGGGCTGGACAACCCGGTCCGCCACAATACCAGGTGCTCGGAAGCCCTGGAACAGGCCTGCCTGAAAACAGGGCTCAGCCTGGTCAACTGCATGGCGCAGGGCACCGTCAACATTCAGAACACGCATTACAGCGCGGTCACCCGGTGCAGCATCGACTACAAGCTGGGAGATGAAGCCATGGCCAAATCCCATATCCTCCAGTCCTACGCCAATACCCTCTGGCTGGGACAGACCGTGTGGCCGGACCATGACATGTTCCATTCCACGGATCCCGCCTGCGCCCGCCTCATGGCCGTATCCAAAGCCGTCTCAGGCGGACCTGTCTATCTTTCAGACCCGGCAGACAAACTTAATCCGGAAAACATTATGCCTCTCGTCTGGTCGGACGGCCTTCTGCTGCGTCCGCTGGCTCCCGCCGTTCCCCTGCCGGACTCCGTCTTTCCGGATGCTCTGAACGAGAACCGCCTGTACCGGGTAATCGCCCCTCTGCCCGGTCAAAGCGCCGCCGTGGTGGTGTACAACCTCAAACATCCTTCCCCGGCGGAACCGGTGCGGGGGAAAATTTCCCTGGAGGATTATAAAAGCGCGGCGGCCCTGCTGAACGGCAACGCGGCGGAAGCGTATGCCTCTCTCCCGGCGGAGGGTATTGCCGCCTATTCCGCAGAGGGAGGCCGCGCGCTGACTCCGGCACAGCCGGAGCTGGACGTGGAGCTGACGGGATTCAGAGACCGCCTGTTCATCATGTCCCCTATCGTCCAAGGCTGGGCCGTCATCGGCAGGAGGGACAAATTTCTTTCTCCCTGCGCCCTGGATTCCGCTCCGGGGTACAGGGAGAACAGCCTCCGCTTCCGCGTGAAGGAATCCGGTCCGGTCGTCATCTGGCGGGGAAAAGGCCCGGTCAAAGCGGGGAACACTCCCGTCAGGAATCTGGGGAACGGATTTTATGAATTGCAATTCCCCGTCTCCGACTCCCCCCTGGATGTCACAGTAACAACGGAATAATTCCGCACATTTCCTCTCATTTTTCCCTGCCTCATTCTCCATGAACCTGCTGCATCCCCTCCTTGCTTTCTCTCTGTTGCTCCCGCTCTGCCGGCATTCCACGGCATCCGACGCAGTTCCGCCTGCCATTTCCGCGCCAAAGCCTGAGCCTCCCAGACAGGCGATAGAACGATTCCTGGGGCTTACCGCCATCTGGATGCTGGAAATGGAATGGACCCATGCTTATGCCAACAAAACGCCCAAGGAGGAGGATTTCCGGGATGCCATGCTGGCGGCTGGTCTTCAGCAATGCCCCGAGGACTTTCAGAAGGCATGGCTCCGGCAAACGGCCAGGCCGGGCCGCAACTACGCGGCTCCCGTCCTGCGCAAATACGGCGTCAGTCTGAAAGACCTCAGGGAAAGGCTCCAGGGCATACTGTTCAAAATCAACCCCCGGGTGCATCCTCCCATCCCTCTTTACGACGAAGGGGAACAAATCCCACGCATGGACCCGCGCTCATGCGGAGACCCCAAGGCTATCCTGGAAGCCCTGGCCGCCCTGCGGGCCCAGGTTATGGGCCTTACCCCGGCCCAGCTGGCCCAGGCCAGACAGTCTATTGAACGGGTCATGCTGGAATTCACGCTGGCCTACATGGAAACCGTCATCTGCATGGATACTGCGGGAATTCGGGAAAGCCAGGTCAGGGAACTGTTCGCCCCCATCAGAACAGAAGGATGCCCGGAAGATTTCCGGCGCGCCTGGAAGCACGATCTGCCTTTCTTCCTCAAAGGCCGCTTCACGGGACCGGAACTGACTCTCTCCACCGTCTGTAAAAAATACGGCGCCAACGAGCAGGAACTCTTCCTCAAGGTGCGACGGAAAATGAAGGAATGGGATATCCAGCCTCCTACTCCGCAGACGCAGGACGCCTTTCGCCGGGACATGCAGGAAATCCGGGAAAACATGCTGGGAGGCAGATAGAAAACAGCCTTTCTGCATGCAGCACCTTCCGGAAACCTTCCCGGACATCGGTCAAAAGTCACCCCAGCAGCCCGGCATCCATTCCTTCGTTATATTCCCAGATTCCCTGCTCCACCATAAACGCGCTCCAGCTGTTGAGCAGTTGTTCAAAATAGGCGGCGTTCACATTGAAATGGTAAAATGTGTGGTCCGCCACGTCCAGAAGCTCAAATCGGGAACAATTCTTCTTTTTTCTCCACAGCTCCGCCAGCCTCTCGCTGTTGCGCCATGGCAGAAGCCTGTCCCTCCCTCCATGGCTCGCAAACAGGGGAGGCAATCCCTTCTGCACGCGCCGCAGGGGGTTGACGGCATCCCTCTGGTCCGGGGGCATCATGCCGCCCAGTTTAAAAGCGGACTGCGCCGTCAGATCGCACACGCCGCGGAACAGGGCCACGGCAGCGGGGCCGGGAGGAAGGGGAGCTTTTTTGCGGAACAGGGACCAGCGCGAGGGGTGGTCCGGAAGGGCTACATGCAGGGCCATCAGCCCGCCGGCATCGCTCCCCGCCACAGTAATGCGTGCCGGGTCCAGCCCCAGCAAAGCGGCGTTCCCATGCACCCAGGCCCAGGCTTCCCGGCCCTCTTCCAGAATGTCCATGGGCTCTACTTCATAATCGCCGCGCGTGCGGAACATGGGTATAATGCCTGCAATACCCTGCTGGGCAAGATGGAGCGCCCACGGCACAAAATCCCCCAGGCTCTTGCCCACCCACATGCCTCCGTGAAAAAAAAGCACGGAAGGAGCGGAGGCTTCCGCCCGGTGACCGGGAGGGAAAAAGACGTACGCCATCAGCTCCTCCCCATCTGAAAACCGCCTCCACACAAAGCCGGGCTGTTCCCGCAACAGTTTCCTGTACCGGGCTTCCGCCAAATGTTCGGCTTCCGTGAACAATTCCATAAGAACGGCTTCATGATGCAATTGTGTTGCACTCCGCGCAAGTTTGATGTCTAAATAATCGTGTAATGACTTTCCGTTCCATTTTCTCCCTGGTCTGCTGCGCCGCAGCCCTTCTTTCCCCCGTTTCCGCAGCCCCCCGGCCCGGAGACGCCAAACTGAGAGACGACCTGGATGTGGCCTACAATACATGGCGCCTGCACCTGCTGCGCGGCAATTATGACGGGTGGAGGGCCACAACTTCCGCTTACCGCCAGGTGAAAGTACGCAATCTGGCCGTCTCGGAAAAACGCCCCTTTCCCGCCTCCCTGTTCCGGCAGCCCATGGCTCCTCCTGCGCTCGCTCCGCTGATGTACGTAGGTTCCGTCATCAACGGCCCCACGGCCGCAGCCACTTATTACGGCAAGGTGGATCTGGGGCTGGGCCAGGAACCAACGGATTCGAACGCCCTGGTGCTGCTGTTCACCCATGAAAACGGTAAATGGAAATATGACCAGGCACGCTTTTTCAACCTCACCCGCCTGCCCGCCGTCAAAGAACGCCTCAAACGCGGAGACGCCTCCGTGCTGATGGAGCAGGACGGGTTCCAGCCCCTTGGGAAAATTCCCGCCGTGCCGCCTGTCTGCCCGCCGCCCAAATACATCGCAAAAATTCTGGTGGACAGCCCCGGCCGCACCGTCCAGGCGAACGTGAACAATATTTCCCTGCATGAATTCGACAACACCCGCCTGGCGGAAGTCATCTCCGGAGGGCTGAGGGACGGCACCAACTCTCTCACGCTGAACTTTTCCGACAGCCCGAACGGGAAAAAAGGCGCCGTACTCGTAGAAGTGTACATCATGCCGGAAATTCCGGGCCACCTGCCCGCCAGGGCTTTTTCCTACTTCGTCCCCCCCCAGGAGCAACCCAAAAGCGGCCCTGTGCTGATTAACGTCACTCCGGAATTGCTGAAAACCATGGAGCCGAAAAATTCCTCCCCGCAGTCATCCTCCTGCAAATAAAATCGTCATTCTTCAACGTTTCCGTTGCGGACCCGGTCATACCGCCATATGACAACTCAACCTCAAGTCAGCAGCTCCGCGGTATCCGGCAACTCATGGTGGATGGGTATCCTTGGCGTCATCGAGCTATTTCTTGGCTTCATCGCCCTGGCCTCTCCCTGGATCGTCGGAGCCAGCTTCATTTGGGTAATCGGCATCATGCTGATGGTTCTGGCCGTCGTCCGGCTGATCCAGGTCTTCACCGTCCCCTCCTCACGGGGGTGGAACCTGGTGACGGCCATCCTGTACGGAATCGCCGGCTGGTTTCTGTTCCGGGATCCCAATATTTCCCTGGCTATCACCACACTCATCATCGGATGGGGACTGGTTATTGCCGCCGTCTTTCAGGGAGCCATCTGGCTTCAAACCCGTTCCCTGCCCGCCAGCGGATGGAGGCTGTTCAACGTGATCATCACGCTGATCCTGGGCCTCATGGTCATCTTCGGCTGGCCTGAATCCACGGCCTGGTTCATCGGCACCCTGATTGCAGTGGAACTGATCTTCTCCGGGTGGACGTTGCTCCTGTACGCTTTCAGCGGCAATTCCACCCGCCGTTAATCCCAATGACAACAATGACCCTCACCCAGGAAGAAACCGAACGGTACGCCAGGCATCTTTCCCTTCCGGAACTGGGAGAACAGGGCCAATACAAATTCAAACGGGCGCACGTCGCCCTGACGGGCCTCGGGGGGCTTGGCTCCCCGGCGGCCCTTTATCTTGCCGCCGCAGGCGTGGGCCGCCTGACCCTGATTGACCCGGACGAGGTGTGTCTTTCCAACCTCCAGCGGCAAATCCTGCACGCCACGGACGCGGCGGGCACGGCTAAAACCGCCAGTGCCGCCAGACGCCTGTACGCCCTGAATCCCTCCGTACGCATCAACACGGTCCACAGGCGCCTTACGCCGGATAACGCCGTTTCCCTGCTGGAAGGGTGCGACCTGGTTCTGGACGCTTCAGACAATTACGCGGCGCGCTTCGCCATGGCGGATGCCGCCTGCACCCTGCGCATTCCGCTGGTGTACGGAGCCGTGAAGGGATTTATCGGGCAGGTGGCCGTCTTCGCCCCCCATCAGGGAACCGCCTGTTACCGCTGCCTCTTCCCGGCAGACACGCCCATGCAGGAAAAAGATACCGCTTCCGCCTCAGGCATTCTCGGCGCGCACGCGGGCATCATTGGCTGCATCCAGGCCATGGAAGCCCTGAAATATCTTGCGGGCATTCCTTCTCCGCTGGTAGGAGCCATGCTCTCTGCGGACACACGGCGCATGCGCTTCACCACCATCCCTCTGGCTCCTAATCCCGCGTGCAGATGCCGGACAAGCGGAGGATGCGGAGCCGTAATGAAAAATTGACGGCGGGTGGGGCATCTGGCATCATTTCCAGCAGGTATGAATCATTTAACACGCGCCAAATCCGTTTTTGAAATGGAGATTGAAGAGCTGCGCGGCGTCCTGTCCCGGCTGGACGACAATTTCAACAAGGCTGTGGACCTCATGTCCCAGGCTCTGGACCGCGGCAACAAAATCGTCATTGTAGGCGTAGGCAAATCCGGCAACATCGGGGCCAAAATCGTCGCTACCCTGAACTCCACGGGCACGCCCACCGTTCTGCTGGATTCCCTGAACGCCCTGCACGGGGATCTGGGCATCGTCCAGGACGGGGATGTCTGCATTGCCATGTCTTTCTCCGGAGAAACCTCGGAGCTGCTGACTCTGCTCCCTTTCATCAAACGTTTTGAACTGCCCATCATTTCCATGACGGGCAATACGGCCTCCTCCCTGGCCAAATACTCGGACATCGTGCTGGACACGGGCGTTTCCCGGGAAGCCTGCCCGCTGAACCTGGCTCCCACTTCCAGCACCACGGCCATGCTCGTCATGGGAGACGCTCTTGCCATGGCCCTGGTGGAAGCGCGCCACTTCACCGCACGGGACTTCGCCAAACGCCACCCCGGCGGCTCGCTGGGACGCGCCCTGCTCACCCGGGTGAGCGACATCATGCGCCGTGGGGAAGAAATGGCCATGCTTCCGGAAACCGCTTCCGTGAACGACTGCCTGAAAGCGATGACCACGGCCCACGCCGGCGCCTGCGTCCTGCTGACGGCGGACCGCAAGCTGGCCGGAATCTTCACCCACGGAGACTTTGTACGGGCATACGGGGCCAACCCCCTCATCGGAGAACAGCCCGTCAGCGGGTTCATGACCCGCAACCCCATTTATGTCATGGAAGAAGACCTGGCCGCTGAAGCGGCGAAGGCCGTGAGCAACCGCCGTATCGACGACCTGGTGGTGCTCAATGCGGAAATGACCCCCGTGGGCATCATTGACCTCCAGGACCTCGCCAGGCTGAAACTGGTTTAAGCCCTACTTCTCCCACTCCTTTCAGGCATCCGTGATTCAAAAGTAACAAATCAATCACGGGTGCCTTTTTCATTGAACGGAAGCTTCCGTTTCCACAATCTTAGTTCCATAAACATGTTCCTGAAATTCACCATCTCCCTGCTTGCCTGCACCTGGGGTTTTTCCTGCGCACAGGACATCTCCGGCCCGGAGGAAGATTCCAATGCTCCCGTTGCGGAGGAGGCCCCGCGGGAAATCCCTCTTCCGGACGGGAAAACGGTTCCCAAATTTGAACCCCTGGATGAGCACCGCATCAAAATCGGCAATGTGATTGTCAACCATAAGGAGCGCACCGTCAGTTTTCAGGCTCAGGTCAACATGAAGGAAGGAATTCTGGAATACGTCTGCTGCATGCCCAACGGCAAGCTGCATGAATCCCTGCTGGTGACGGAGGCGGATCCCCTGCATATCAGCCTGGGAATGACGCTGCTCAAATTCCACCGCTTTGAAAAATTCTTCCCGGTGCGGGATGAAAATTTTGAATGGCTTCCCTTCACGGAACCCAAGCCGGAGGACTACGCAGACTCCTACGTGCAGATTGTCATGACCTATACGGAAAACGGCAGGGAACAGAAGAGCGATTTTTCCGACATCGTCGTGAACTCACAAACACGGAAGGGACTGAATCCCAACGACTGGCTCTACACCAATTCCTTTTTTTACGAAGGAGCCTACCAGGCCAGCCTGAGCGGAGAGGTAATCTCCATCTTCGCCAGCCGCACCTCTCCCATCAATTACATCGGCGACTTTCATGACGGCGTCAACGATACAGGCTGGATCGTCAACCCCAAAAAAAACCTGCCTCCGGGCACGAACGTTACCGTCACCATTTCCCAGAAACCGGTTCAACCCAAGCAATAGCATCCTATGTTCAAATCCGTACTTTCACTAACGCTGGCCGCCGCACTGGGCACAGCCTCCTTCGGGCAGACCACCCTGACGGCCGTTCCCGGAGAAGCGGCAGCCGCCAAATACGCCTCCATTAGCCAGGAAATTCTGCGTGCCATTGAAAAAGGGAACGAATACCTGAAAAGCAAACAAAATCCGGAAGGTTACTGGGCCCAGCCGTCCTACCCTGCCCTGACAGCCCTGGCGGTCACCGCCTACATGCGGGACCCCGCCAACCAGGGGAAACCCGTCCCGGAATACATCCGGAAGGGGTATGACTTCATCCTGAAATCCCAGAAGGAAGACGGCTCCATTTTCAACCGCGGCATGTCCTCCTACAATACTGCCGTGTGCATGATGGCCCTGCTGGCCGCCAACAAGGAGGAATATGCCCCCGCCATTCTCAAGGGCCGCGCCTACCTCATCAAGCAGCAGAACCACTTTGCCCCGGACAACCCTTATAACGGCGGCATCGGCTACGGCGACAAGCAGGCTCCTCCCATTGCAGACCTCTCCAATACCTCCCTGGCGCTGGAAGCCATTTACTACTCCCAGAAACTCGCCAAAGACGGCAAGTACGGTGAACAGCCGGATCTGGACTGGAACGCCGCCACGGAATTTATCAACCGCTGCCAGCAGAACCCGGCCGTCAACAAGGAACCGTGGGTTTCCAATGACAAATCCCAGCTCGGAGGCTTCGTGTACCGCCCGGGCGTCGCCAGCGCCAGGGACAGCAAAAGCGCTGCATTCGACAAAGCGGAACCGCCCAAGGCCTACGGCAGCATGACATACGCGGGCATGCAATCCCTCATTTACGCCAATGTGGACAAGAACGACCCCCGCGTCAAGCTGGCCCTCAAATGGCTGGAAAACAGCTACAATCTGGATGAAAACCCCGGCATGGGCGTCCAGGGCCTGTACTACTACTACCAGGCCATGTCCAAGGCGCTCAGCGCCATGGGAATAGATACCCTGACGCTGGAAGACGGCCGCAAGGTGGACTGGCGGGACGAACTGGCCAACAAGCTCATCTCCATCCAGAAAAGCGACGGCTCCTGGGTAAACACCAACAACCGCTGGTGGGAGGCGGACCCCGTCCTGGTAACCTCCTACTGCGTGCTGGCTCTGGAACAGCTTTACCATTCCATTCCCCGGTAACGGACGCGCCATCCCGACTTCAGAGGCCGGAGAGGGAGGAAATGACCTCCTTTTCCGGCCTTTCCCATGCCTGGAAATGAACGTCCCATGGAATAAAAGGGTCTTTTCCTCAACCATTTCAAATTCATGGACACCATTGATTCCATTACCATTATTGCGGCGGCGTGGGGGTTGCTGGTCCTTCGGCTGACTCTGGCCCTGATCCTGTGGCCGCACGGAGCCCAGAAAGTGCTGGGCTGGTTCGGGGGAGCGGGCTGGGACGGCACATACCAGGCCTTCACGGGAAAAATGGGCATTCCCCCCTTCCTGGCCAAGGTGGCCATGCTGACGGAATTTTTCGCCCCCATCTGCCTGGTGCTGGGCATCTTCACCAGGCTAGCGGCGCTCTCCGTCATCATCATGATGGCCGTCGCCATGACTAAACATGTTAAAAACGGCTACTTCGCCAACTGGTCCGGGGAAAAAAACGGGGAAGGGGTGGAATTCCACCTGCTCTATGCCGGCTCCGCCCTGGCGCTGCTTCTGACCGGTCCCGGCCCGTGGTCCGTGGATGCCTGGTGCATGGATATCATGCACGCCATCTTCGGCTGACGGAGGCAAGTCATCCCCTGCCGGGCATAGGACGCACTTTCCGATTCTCAAATCCTCTGTATTCTGGTATTTATGGGAAGGCTTTCTTTTGCCTTGTTAACCCTTCCCGCCATGACCAGCCATAAACGCTTGAAACTCCGGCAGTGCACCAACTGCGAATGCGTCATTAACGGAGTATGGGAATGGGTGGAGGAATGCGCCCGCGCTGCGGCTGAGGAAGAACCCGCCATGCGCGGCATTCTGGACGACGTCTGCCTGTCCCGCAATTCCCTGGCTACTTCCATCTCGGCTCGGCTGGCCCGCAAGCTCTCCCGCCGGGACATGCCGCGGGAGCTGATTGAGCCCCTTATCCGGGAAGCGCTGGCGGAAGACCAGAACATCCTCAGTCAAATAGCCCAGGACCTGATCGCCATCGTGGACCGGGATCCCGCCTGCCGTACGCCGCTGGAACCCCTGCTTTTTTACAAGGGGTTCCACGCCATCACCACGTACCGCATCTCCCACTGGCTGTGGCAGCATGACCGGACAATCATGGCCCTTCAGTTCCAGAGCCTGGCCAGTGAAGTATTTGCGGTGGACATCCATCCGGCGGCCACCATCGGCTGCGGCATCCTGCTGGACCACGCCACCAGTTTCGTAGTGGGGGAAACCGCCATCATCCGGGACAACGTCTCCATCCTGCATGAAGTCACGCTGGGCGGCACGGGCAAGGAGGAAGGGGACCGCCATCCCATCGTGGAATCCGGAGTTCTTATCGGCGCGGGGGCTAAAATACTGGGGCGCGTCACCATTGGCGCCTGCGCCAAAATCGCAGCCAGCTCCGTCGTTCTGGAAAATGTCCCCCCCCATACCACGGTAGCGGGCGTACCCGCCGTTATCGTCAACGATTCCATTCCGGACAATCCCGCGCTGGAGATGAACCAGTGCCTTTGCAACTAAAACAATAACGGATTGGTGATCCGTAACTTACATCAAAAATCAGAATCCGCAACTCCGCAAAAATCAGCGGAAAAGCAGGCATCAAAAAGACCAGGCATAATACAACAGTTTCAATTTCAATGTATTGAAATTCGCAACGCGCTTATTTTGAACATTTTGAGTTGAGAATGGATTCCCAATCCGCATACTGCACGGGATATGCGTTTAAGATTACCCCTCTCTCTAAGGTCTGCTTTGCTTGCGTGCAGTGTCCTGTTTACAACCGTGGCATCCGCCTCCGTTTCAGACGGAAACCTCGGCAACGTCATGTACATAGGGGACTCCATCACCCATGGCGTCAACAGCGGCTCGTGGCGCTGGGCCATGCATAAAATTTTCACGGACAACGGCGTCAGCTATACTGAAAAAGGCATCATGACCGGTAATTTCAGCGGAGGCGTGGCCGCCGGAACCTCTTACGGTGGTAAGATTTTCCAGAATATCCATTCCTCTGCGGCTTCCGCGAGAACTTATGAAATCGCCGGGAGAGCGAACGGCAGCAACTACGGACGATTTGACGGCTCCAACATCAAAAACTGGCTGGGCCTGAGCACGGAAAAGACCAAGGGAGGGACCTATGCAGGACAGACTTTTACCGGAGCCAATAAACCGGACACGTTTTTCCTGCTCTCCGGAACCAACGATCTTCTTTCCGACGGCGATAATAATTCACTGTTCTATCGTCTGGATGGAGTTACCTCCCTTTTGCTGGGAGACATGGATTCCATCGTCTCTTCCATCCGTACCGCCAACAGCCAAGCAAGCATTTTAGTGATGACCATTCCCTGCTGGACGCAACATTCCAACGGGAACCTGGCTGAAACGCACCAGGCCGTAGCCTCCTACAACGAATCCCTGAAGGAATGGGGGGCGAATAACGCCGCCAATGGCGTCAAGGTCATCGACATCAACGCAGGCATCATCGATGTAGCTTCCTCTACGCCATTCTATGGGGTTCGCTCCATGTTCAACAACCCCACGGCGGACGGTCTGCATCCGAATGCCCAAGGCGATCTCCTGATGGCAGGCAACCTGGCCAAAGGCATGGGCTATGCCGGGCGGTCAGCCGGGCAGGAAAGGAAAGCCGCCCATGAGCTGGAGGTCAACTTCGGACAAAATCCGTCCATCACCCAGCAGACGCTGGAGGCCAACGGCTTCACCGCCAATAATGTTTCCATCTCCAACAATACGGTCAACTTCAACAAATCCGGCAGCAGCGCCCTGACCTATAACTGGGGAGCCGCCCAGGGACAGAACAAGGGCTACACGGTAGATTTCACTCTGCGCCTGGGCAACGGGGCCACGGACGGCTGGGACACCACAAACAACTTCTCCCTGAATCTGGGAAACGGAACGCTGAACATTAATGAAGCGTATATCCAATGGGGCAGCACCATCCTTTATTCCAAAGACATGTCCGCCAATGCGGACGCCATCCGCGTAGCCTACGTGGCGGGAGACAGCGCCAACGGCCTGGGCGCGGGCTACTACATCTGGCTGGGCGATGTTCTCATCGGGGAAGCGCAGACGGCAGCGGGGGGAAGTTCTTCCGGCCTCACGTTCAGCTATTCCGGAACGCTGGACGCCATCCTGTCCGATCTGGCTTTGGACGGTTCCCTTTCCTACGCCCCCTCTACCGCCGGTATCACAGGCCCGGAACCTCTTTATCTGGCAAGTGGAGAGTCTCCCTCCATTCTCAAACCGGGCATGATTGAATGGACTGAGGGAACCGCCGCCACCGCCGTGGCCACCGCCGGAACCAACGCCACGTATAATGTCCGCAATACCACCAATTCCAATATTGCCAGCATTACGGGAACGGGAAGCACCAAATTTATTTACGCCAATAATGGCGCTTATGGCAGCGCGAATAACCGTCAGGACCTGTGGGTGACGCTGGGGGCAGGAACCAGCAGCGCCAACGGCTGGATAGGCGGCCACACAACGGGAGACCTGTACGGTGACATCCACCTGCGCCTGGCGGAAGGGGCTATCGGCAAATCCACGGTATTCGGCGTTGTGAACGCCGGAACCGTTCACGGGGACATTTACCTGGAATTCTCCTCATCCACCGGGGTTTACGATACTTCCTTCACCACCGGAGAAGCGGACCGCACTTCCGTGGCGGGCTCCTATGCCTCCACCGTGGACGGGGACATCACCATGGTGTTCAATGACGGCGCGTTCTCCCACCGCATTTTCGGCGGCCTTTACACAGGCAATAAAACCATCTCCGGCTCCGCCTCCCTTTACATCAATGGCGGAACGTTCATGAATGAAATCTACGCCGGGAACAAGACGGACGGCACCATTTCCCGGGGGACCAGCCTGACCGTCACGGGCACGGACGCCATTCTGGGCAAGGCTGACGGGGATAACTGGACGTGGACACTTCTGTGCGGAGGCAATAAAACCAGCGGCACCATTAACGGAGGCACCACGATCACCCTGAAAGATATCGCCGCCACTACTGGAGCCGGAACGGAACATCAGTTCGACAAATACGCCGGCACCATCGACGGCAGGGGAGCCGGGACGGTGAACGGGGAGAAGAAGCTCGTCTTTGACAACTACGCCACCAGCTTCTTGGGAACGCTCCAGAATTTTGACAAAGTACAAATTACCGGAAATTCGGACCTCGCGCTGGACAAGTCCCTGGGGAATACCGTCACCTCCCTGTCCGTGGACGCTGGTTCCTCCCTCCGGTTCAACCGGGACCAGGACGCCACGCTGGACATCACCAACAATGGCACGATTCGCACCTCGCACAACCTGACTCTCAAATCCGCAGACACCGGAACCGGAACCTATTGGGTGGAAGGGGGAACGCTGGACCTGGCTGGACAGGCCGTCTCCGGGAAAATCTCCATCTCTGCGGGGACGCTCTCCAATACGGAGGGACTGGGAGCCGGGAGCGTCTCCGTCTCCGGCATCACCGGGAACGTCAACCTGGGCGGACTTGACGGCAGCAGGCTGGACTCCAGCAACATGGGTAGCGGTACAGGAACCATTTCCGGTCTGACGGGCCATGCGGACCTGTCCGGTTCCGACACGCAATTAAGGCTTTCCGCCGCCAACATGGGCGCGGGCGGCACGGGAATCATCCAGTTCAATGACGCGGACAACGCCAGCTTGACGCTGGGCAACCTGACCCTGGCGCTGACGGCGGATGCCGTGGCGCTCCTCGCCGCTCCGGGGGACTACTCTTTCCACGTCACCAACGCCGCCCTGCATGCGGATACCAACTATATCACCCTGAGCGAATACAACGGCATGGCGTGGGACATTACCCGGACGGAAGGCGGCCAGGTAATCATCTCCTTCGGCCAGTTGGACGCCATGGTCATTAACAAGGGATCTTCCAAAAACGTCACCTCCGCCAGCACGCTGGGGGCAACCCCCAGCGTCACCAACAACGGAACGCTGAACATCGACCTGTCCGCGGCAACTGCGCCGGAAGACAAAACAACCACCATCCGCTATCTGGCCGGTACGGAGGCCGATGCCGTCGTGAACACGGGAACGGACAGCAACGTGATCATCACGCTTCTGAATGAAACCTCCGAAGATCCGGACAAAACGGGCAACACCGCCTATGCGGGCTCCATTGAAGGAGCAGCGCAGCTCGTCAAGGACGGGGAACAGAGGCTGACCGTTGACGGCAGGGTGACCGCCTCCGCTCTGGACGTGCGACAGGGAGAACTCGTGCTCCAGAACACGAAGGAAAGTTCCATCATCTCCGGCGCCCTGAACGTGGAACAGGACGCCGCGCTGACGCTGAACGCTGCCGCCCTGTCCGCCGGGGATCTGGCGGGTTACGGCTCCATCGCCCTGAACGGGGGCGCCCTGCTCACCATCGCCAGAGACACTCTTTCAGACCTGACGCTCCACGCAAGCGTCACCGGCTCCGGCACCCTGAAACTGGACAACTGCAACCTGATTCTGGAGACGGACAGCAACCTGGGCGAAGACGTGCTGCTCCATCTGGGGGGCGGCAGCCTGCGCCTGCAGGACGGCTCCACAATCGCTCTGGAAGGGCTCCACCAGGAGCAGGAAAACGGAGCGCTCCACCTGGGGGCCGACGGACGTCTGGAACTGGCCTCCAACGACGGGAAGACCTACTCCTTCAAAGGGGATATCACCGGCACGGGAGACATCATCCACCAGGGCGAAGGCACGCAGATCATCCTTTCCTCCGGGGCTGGAGGCGTGGACGTCAGCCATATCCGGGCGGGCGGCCACCTCGTCCTGGGAGACAAGGACCTGGCCGCGGACGGCTCCATGACCTACAGGGACATTTCCGTCGGCGGCAACACCGAGGACGCTTCCGACGTGGATGCTACGGCGGACCTCTCCCTGATGAACAATACCACGGCCAACACGCTCTCCATCGCCTCCAACGGCAGACTGTACCTGGGCGGCAATCCCAGCCAGCGGGCCGTTCAGCTCGTGCTGACCGGCAGTAACGGCGGCGTGGCGGCCGATCTGGCCACCGGCGCTTCCCTGGACCTCACCGTCAATACGGAAACGCTGGCCCGCAGTGCGGACAACGCCTGGGCCGCCTTGGAGGGGGAAAACGGCTCCATCCGCATCAATGGGACGGCTCCGTCCGTCAACGTCAATATTTACGGCCTGGGCTCCGCGGGAGACTGGGCCATCCTGCCGGAATTCACCGTCAACGCCTTCTATGCGGAAAACGGACTGGTCACGGCGGACGGGGAAACCTGGACGGAAGACATGGTTAATCTGACCTATGCCGGTTTCGCCAACCTCGTCTATGACGTCAACAAGATACTTTCCGACGACGGCAAGCTGTTCCAGGTTCACTTCACCAAGCTGGGAGACAGCCCTCTGAAAGACTTCGCCTCCACGGGCAACCAGCAAGGCGCGGCGGACAGTCTGTGGGCCGTCACCTCCTCACCGGAAAACATCACTCCGGACATGATGGAATTCCTTAACGCCGTGGGCAACGCCCAGGCCATGGGGAATGAGGAAGCTATCCGGTCAGCCCTTTCCTCCTATGCGGGCAGCGGCATTACCGCCCTGCATTCCGCCCAGAAGGGAGTCCTCCGGGACCAGGTACTCCACCTGCGCAACCGCCTCTCCCAAATGGGAGCCTCCCCGCAGTACATCCACGATGACCTGCCCGGCTTCAACGCCTGGATTGAAGGGGAAGGAGGCTACCGCAAACTGGATGACCGGACGGACGAATCAGGCTACAAGCTCAGCACCTGGGGCGGCACCTTCGGTTTTGACGTAACGTGCAGCGACAGCTTCGTATGGGGAGCGGCCTTCTCCGCCAGCTACGGCGACCTGGACGCCTACATGGCGAACGGGAATCTGGACTCCTACTACGGAAATCTGTTCTTCCGCATCCAGTCGGGCCGCTGGGCGCACAACATCATCCTTACCTACGGATGGAACGACGCTTCCCTGGACCGCACTGCGGGAATCCCCGGAGCCGGCATGTACGCCATGCACGGCAGCACCAGCGGCAGCAGTTACGGAGCCTTTTATGAAGGCACGTATGATCTGTACCTGAATGAGAACAACACTTCCGCCCTCCAGCCCCTGGTGAATGCCTCCGTGTACAGGAGCCGGATGGACGGCTTTACGGAATCCGGCGGCCTGGGCATGAACGTGGATGACATGGACTCCACCTACGGAACCGTGGGACTGGGCGCAAGGCTCCGCGGAGAACTGTCCGCCAACCTGACGGGCCGCGCCTCCTTGGGTGAACTGCGGGTGCAGGTTGTCCAGCTTCTGGGTGACCGGGACACCACAGCCGTTCTGGCTCCCGCCGGCATACCCGGCGCAGGGTTCCGCGTGAACGGAGCCAGGGAAGGAGCCACCGGCGTGCAGTTCGGAGCCGGAATCACCATTCCGGTGGGTTATACCGGCTCCGTCTTTGCAGACGTCAATGCGGATTTCCGCAGCCGCGCCAGCAGCTTCAACGGAAGCATCGGCTACAGGCTGACCTTCTGAGAGCCCTCTTCAGGGGTATGTATCAACGGAAGCACCGCGGCCATGCCGCGGTGCTTCCTTGTTTACGGCGCGCTCTCCTGCTCAGGCACGGCCTTTCTGCGGAACTCGAGACGGATCCTTCAGCTGCCCGTCTCCTTCAATGACATACTTGTAGGAAGTCAGTTCCCTCAAGGCCATCGGCCCCCGGGCATGAAATTTATCCGTGCCGATGCCTATTTCCGCTCCGAATCCGAATTCCTCCCCGTCGCTGAACCGCGTGGAGCAATTATGATAAACGCACGCGCTGTCCACCCGGTTCATAAAATAATCGCGCGCCCGTTCATCCTCCGTAATGATGGAATCACTATGGTGAGACCCGTAATGGTTAATGTGCTCCACGGCATCCCGGACGCCGTCCACCACTTTCACGGAAAGAATCAGGTCTTCATATTCTGCGGACCAATCCTCTTCCCCCGCCGGAACGGCTTCCGGACCAAAAAACGGGCGGCTTCGCTCACACACGCGGCATTCCACGCCGCGCAGGCGCATGCGATCCGCCGCCATCGGCAGGAACCGCCCTGCCGCGGCAGCGTCCACCAGCAGGGTTTCCGCAGCATTGCACACGCCGGGCCTCTGCGTTTTAGCGTCGTCCAGCACATTCACGGCCATCTCCAAATCCGCCGCCGCATCCACATACACATGGCAAACGCCGTCCAGATGCTTCAGCACGGGGACTCTGGCGTACTCCGCCACGGCGCGGATCAACCCCTTTCCTCCCCTGGGAATAATCACGTTCAGGAAAGAATCCAGCTCGCACAACTGCCGTACCTCATCACGGCTGCCGGAATCCAGAAGCTGCACGGCATCCGCGGGAGCGGCGGACTCCTCCAGCGCGGCGCGCAAAACCTCCGCCAGCACCCGGTTGGTCCGCAGGGACTCGCTTCCGCCGCGCAGAATAACGGCATTCCCGGACTTCAGACACAGGGCGGCGGCATCGCAGGTGACGGTGCCGCGGCTCTCGTAAATGAAACCGATGACCCCCAGGGGAACGCGCACCTGGCGGATATGCAACCCGTTGGGGCGCGTCCATTCCCTGATGCATTCGCCCACGGGATCAGGGAGGACCGCCACCTGCTCCATGCCGCGGGCCATGTGTTCCACGCGCTCCGGCGTCAGGAGCAGCCTGTCCAGAAACGCGGCATTGCGGCCGCCTTTCCGGGCCTCTTCCATATCAAGGCCATTCTCCCGGACAATCTTTTCCGCAGCGCTCCGAACGCCTGCGGCCATCAGGCGCAGGGCCTGCGCCTTCTCTGCCGGCTCCAGGGCAAGCATCTCCCGTGAGGCCCTCAGCGCGGTCCGTCCCGCCGGTTCAAGAGGATTCTCCATCTTCATCCTTTCGGTACAAAATATGTTCCGGCTCCTTCCGCCTTCCCCTCAAGCAGCAGCGCGATGCGTTCCGGATGGCGGCCATGCAGCATGTAAACGCCCGTCCCCGCATTCACGGCCTCCCGGATAGCCTGGAGCTTGGCACTCATGCCTCCCATGGAAAAGCGCCCCCGGTCCTCCTCCGCGAACGCCAGCACGGCATCCACATCCTCCACCCGGGAAATGATGGCCTTCCGCCTTCCTCCTGGGGGATACAGGCCGTCCACGCTCGTCAGGATGAACAGCGCGTCAGCCTCCACCAGACGCGCCATGTGCACGGAAAGAATATCGTTATCCCCAAACTTCAGCTCTTCCACGGATACGGTATCGTTCTCATTCACGATCGGAATGATGCCGCCGTGCTCAAACAGGCGCAGCACCGTAGCCTGCACATTGCTGCGGCGGCATTTCAAATCCTCCGCCGTCAGCAGAAGCTGGGCCACATCTACGTTAAAGTGGCTGAAAAGATTCTCATATGCCTGCATCAGCCGCGTCTGCCCTACGGCGGCGCACGCCTGTTTCAAGGACAGCTCCTGAGGATAGGACGGGAGCCCCAGGACGGACACGCCGGCCCCTACAGCGCCGGAGCTGACCAGAACCACCTGGTGCCCCTGCTGCATCAGATCCGCCAGGGCGCTCACCAAATGCACGATGGAAGAACCGTCCAATGTCCCATTCTCACGGGTCAACACGCCCGTACCTACTTTAATTACGATTTTCATGTATTTCCGCCTTTTATGATACAACAATCCCTTTTCCCGCAAAAAGCAGAAAACGCGTCCTTTCCGCTCTAACCCGCGAAAGTGCCGGTTGCAAAAAAACGGAAGGAATTCCCCTTCTCTTTCATAGGGCTAAAAAAGGATCATTCCCTCCGGTTGGCAGGCCGCTGGCGCGGATGAAATTCACCGTCCCGGACAATACCCCGGACAGCCATGAAAACCGGGGTCAGACGAAACCGCGGAAAAGAAAATAAAGCTGACCGTCCAACATGTTTTTCACCGGCCCGAAACTGGTGCCGGAGACGCATTTTAGGCTTCCAATATGAAGCTGATCCGCTCATATTGCCCGGGCATGAATCTTGACCTTCTCCAAAAAGCCGCCAACCAGGCGCGGGGACTCGCCATGGATGCCGTTCACGACTGCGCATCCGGCCACCTGGGCCTGCCTCTGGGGTGCGCCGAAATCGGGGCCGTCCTGTTCGGCGATTTGCTCAACATCTGCCCTTCACAGCCCCGCTGGCTCAACCGCGACCGCTTCATTCTCTCCGCCGGCCACGGCTCCATGTTTCTTTACGGCTGGCTTCACCTGTCAGGATTCAACATCGGCATAGAAGATATCAAAAACTTCCGCCACAAAGGTTCCATCACGCCCGGCCACCCGGAATTCCGGGATACGGAGGGTGTAGAATGCACCACGGGACCGTTGGGCCAGGGCATTGCGAACGCCGTAGGCTTCGCCCTCTCCGCCAGGCGCGCGGCCGCCCGGTTCAACAGGCCCGGCATGGACATCTTCACCCAGCACGTTTTCTGCCTCACGGGAGACGGCTGCCTGCAGGAAGGCGTAGCCCGGGAATCCCTTGCCCTGGCGGCCGTGCTCAAGCTGGATAACCTCATTCTCATTTACGATTCCAACGACATCACGCTGGATGCTCCTGCGGAACGGACCCAGCTCACGGATCCGCGCGCCGTATACGAAGCCCTGGGCTGGGATGTGCGCCAGATTGACGGGCACGACATCAGGGCCATTGCGGCAGCGGTTGAAGCCGCCAAAAACGCCAAAAACGGGAAACCCCAGCTCATCATTGCCAAAACGGTCATCGGCAAGGGCATTCCCGGTATTGAGGGAACCACAAAAGGCCACGGGGAAGGCGGAGCCAAGCTTCAGGAAGAAGCGCACGCCAACTGGGGTATTCCTGCCGGAGAACGCTACTACGTCTCCGAAGACGTCCGTGCCGCTTTCTCAGACCTGAAAGCCCAGCGGGAAAAAGATTTCAATGCCTGGAACGCCATGTACGAACAATGGCGCCGGACCTATCCGGAACTGGCAGAGGAACTGGACGCAGGCATCAACGCCTGCTCCTGCGGCGTCAATCCGGCAGACTCAGACAAGGCTATCCCCCCCTTCCCGCAGGACTATAGCGATGCCACCCGTTCGGCCGGAGCCGTTGCCATCAACGCCATCGCTAAGGCAAATCCCTGTTTCCTGACCACCAGCGCGGACCTTTACAGCTCCAATAAAAACTACCTTTCCGGCGCAGGGGACTTCTCTGCGGAAACCCCGGAAGGACGCAACTTCTGGTTCGGCATCCGCGAACACGCCATGGCCGCCATCTGCAACGGCATTGCCTATGACGGCCTGTTCCGCGTAAGCGCCGCCACGTTCTGCGTCTTCGTAGACTACATGCGCGCCTCCATCCGCGTGGCAGCCCTCAGCGGGCTCCCCGTCACCTATATTCTGACGCATGACTCCGTGGCCGTGGGAGAAGACGGCCCCACCCACCAGCCGGTGGAAACAATTTCCGGCCTCCGTGTCATTCCGAACCTGGATGTTATCCGCCCGGCGGATCCGGAAGAAACTGCAGGGGCCTGGATTGCCGCCATGCAGCGTGCCGACGGCCCTACCGCCCTCATCCTGACGCGCCAGAAAGTGGCTACGCTGAACGGCATCCCCGTTGAAACGCGCCGGGAAGGCGTGCTGAAAGGCGCCTACATCGCCCGGAAGGAACAGGGAACCTTGAAGGCCATTATTCTTGCCAGCGGTTCCGAACTGGAACTGGCCCTGAAAGCGGCGGAAAAAATCGGGGAAGGAATCCGGGTCGTCTCCATGCCCAGCTTCTTCCGCTTTGATGCGCAGCCTTCCGAATACCGGGAAAGCGTGCTTCCCTCCTCCTGCATGAGGAGAGTTTCCGTAGAAGCCGGAGTCACGGACCTCTGGTGGAAATATCTGGGCTGCCAAGGGGAAGCCGTGGGCATCAACCGCTTCGGCTTCTCCGCGCCAGGAACACAGGTGCTGGAAGAACTCGGCATGAATGTGGACAACGTCGTTGCCGCCGTTCACAAGGTGCTCGCCAAATAAACGGGGGAATATTTCCCCTCATCTTCTTTCAGGGGCTGTTCCGCATCCGCCGGGGCAGCCCTTTCTCAAGCCTTCCCGGTTGCCTGGGAAAAAGGTAAGGCCGTCTCCACGCACCACCAGTATCCGTAACGCAGGAACTATCCTTTCCTGCGAAATTTCCATTCGTATCCCGCCCTGATTCCTTTAAATTACGACCTCTGCAACAGCAGCGCCATTATCTGGAGCGGTCCCGGATGAGACTCAAGCCGCGAAAACCCCGGTTGCAAGCAGCCCGTTTTCATCGCGGCTGCCGGAACGAACAATTTCCGTTTCCCTTCATGGAGCCGATGAATATGCGGGGCGGCCATGATAAAGCGCCGCCTCTATCAACGACGCGATGGACCCCAAACCCGCAAAATAACGGAAGACTGGCCCATGAACAATGAAAAGCGCCCCTTTCCGAAAAAAGGGGCGCTTTTTAAAGACCTTGGCAAAAAGGGAAACGGCGCCTTTAGAAAGCAGCTTCAATCTTCGTAATGGTGTACACCTTTTTCTTGTCGCCGTCCATCGGAACAATCTTCACCTGATCCCCTACACTTTTGCCCGTCAGCTCCTTGCCGACCTGGGAAAGATAAGAGACGATATGCTTTTCCGGATTTGTGTCCCACGCGCCCAGAATGGTGTACACCACGGGATCCCCGCCATTCAACGGCTGAAGAGTCACCTTCGTGCCCATGGCGGCGCGGGAAGTATCCGTCACGGTAAAATCCGTGCCGCGGGCCAGGGCCAGCGCATGTTCCAGTTCCGCCCGGCGGCGGTTGAGCACCTTTTCCACTTCCTTGGCATCCTGGTAACCGCCGTTTTCACGGAGATCCCCTTCCGCACGGGAAATCTTCTTGTTATGCAGGTTTTCCGGAATTTTCACGTTTACCAGTTCTTCCAGCTCCTTCTTGCGGGCTTCCAGGCTTTCCCAGGAAACGAAAACCGGTTCCGGTTTGTCGGAGTTGTCCACCAGGGCGTCCAGCACAATGGCGTGCAGGTCCGGGAATACGCTGATGATGCGGGCCATCAACGCGCCGCGATCCTGTTCGGAGAAAGCGGAGGTATTGTACAGCATCTTGGCGAACTGACGGACTTCCGCCACATCCTGCCCCTTGATCATTTCCTGGATGATGCTCTTATCTTCCATGAACAGGTTCTTCAGGCGCAGCATGCGGTTGGGGCCGCCGTCCATATGGTCCTGTTCAATCAGGGAAAGCATCGCAATGCCCACAGGGAGGCCAAAAAGGGGTTTGGAAGCATCATGCCGCTGGCGGCATATCCAGATGAGGGACTCCGCCGGAAGGGTCTGGCGCAGCAATTCATGCTTCAAATGCTTGACCAGAACCTTGTCCTGCCCTTCTTCTATCAGGAATTTGGCGATTTCCCCTACGGCGCGCGCGCCGCCCGCGTCAAAAAGCTCCAGCGCCTTCTGCGGCCAATCCTCTCCAAAGATGGCGGGCAGCGTGGCGTACACGCGCTTCTGCCGCACGGCTGGCATGGAATTGAGCACTTCCGCGAAGCGTCCCACATCGCCGATATTGGCTTCCACAATGGAACGGAGAGGATAAGCATCCTTGGCCGCCTCCGTATTTTTCAGGGAGGTAATCAGGTCATCCCTGAGCACGGCCAGTTCCACCACCTGTTGGAGCGCCAGGCTGCCGCCGTTGCGCACATCGGCATCCACGGCACGAATCAGAGCGTTGACGGCATCCGGCTCTGTCATGACCGTTTCCACTTTGATGCCGTCCAGTACGCGCACCTTGGCTTTCAGATCGGCTGCCTTATTGTAATCTTCCAGGGCAGCCTGGGCGCGGGAAAGGATATTCGCGCGAAGCGTGATGCGCTCTCCCTTGCGGGTGGGCATCATGAACTGGACATTGGAACGGAGCATGGCACGCACCTTGTCCCACCAGTTTTTCCACTTGTCCGCCGCAATCACGGTGCCTTTCAGCGCGGCTTCCAGCTTCTCAGGAGTAAGGGAATTGCCATAGCCCTGCAAGGTAACGCGCACCAGTTCCACCGGGTCATCCACGGACAGGTTGATCAGGGATTCGGTATCTTCATAACGCTTGGCCAGGAAATGGTCGTCACTGATAAACTCCAGAATTCTGGGAGCGAATTCCAGGGCAACTTCATGTTCCGGATTTTCCTCAAAATCAATGACCAGCTTTTTGGCGGGGAGATTCCAGGAAATGACTTTTCCGGCGCCCCAGGAAGCATGGAAGCAGTAACGGCCAGGTGCGATGCGATCAAGTTTTTCAGCGAGAGAGGGGGTAATTTTCCCCAGAGACAATAATTTCTCCAAGTCGGCGTGCATACTAAAGCACATGATACGCCCCCCCCTACCGGTATCAAGACTAATTTCCCTCTTCCGTCCGGACTCCCTCCGTGCGGCTTTTCAAGGTTGCCCCGGAGACTGCGGCCGTCTGCGTCATGCTCCGACTTCGCATTCGGGTTTCTCTTCTTTTTCCCTCCCCTCCTTCATCCAGTTGCGGCTTGACCGTGCGGAGCGTCTGGCGTAACATCTCCGCACGCATTCAACCCCTGCGCAACACGTATCATGGAACCTATTTACGAAGGGAAGGCCAAACGCCTTTATACGACTGACAATCCCAACGTCCTCCGCATGGAATACAAGGACGACGCCACTGCCGGAAACGGAGCCAAGAAGGCCCAGTTTGAAAACAAGGGCAGGATGAACAAGGCCATCACCCTGGTCATCTACCGCATGCTGGAAAGCAAGGGCGTGAAAACCCACCTGGTTGCGGACGTGGACGACATCAACATTGACGTAAAAAAGGTTTCCATCCTTCCTCTGGAAGTGATCGTGCGCAATATCGCCGCCGGCTCCTTCAGCCGCCGCATGGGCGTCAAGGAAGGAACCCCTTTCAAGAAGCCGATTGTGGAATTCTCCTACAAGGATGACAGCCTGGGCGACCCCTTCATTAATGACGACTACGCCCGTGAAATGAACGCCGCTACGGAAGAGGAATGCGCCTTCCTGAAAAATCAGGCCCGCATCGTGAATGATGTGCTGATTGACTTTTTCAAACAGGCCGGACTTACTCTGGTGGACTTCAAAATTGAGTTCGGCCGCTTGGCGGAAGATCCCTCCCAAATCGTGCTGGCAGACGAAATTTCCCCGGATACCTGCCGCCTGTGGGACATCAAGACCGGCGAGAAGATGGACAAGGACCGCTTCCGCCAGGACCTCGGCAACGTGATGGAAGCCTACGAAGAAGTCCTTTCCCGGCTCCAGAACAAGGCTTGAGCCTCTTTCCCCCCTCCCATGGGAGCCGGTCTTTCCGCCGGCCCCCATTTTTCATTTTACCACACTCTTGAGCAATATGACCCTCCACTTTGAAGTTATCAGCCGGTTCCAGGCCGCCGCCAGTGCGGACGCCCTGCTCTATACCCCCCTGAACGCCGGCCTCACTTTCCGCCGCAGCCGCGTTTACACCGTAGAAATCAACGGGGATGAACAAAAAGCCCGCGAATACCTCCTGAGTGTGCTGGTGGATCCCATTTCCCAGGAATGCACGGAACAGAACGCGCCCATCCTGGAAGGCGCCCTGTTCACAATTGACTACGGCATGAAAGCCGGAGCCCTGGACCTGGAAAAAGAAGCCATCCTGCAAAACTACCGCGGACGCCGGAATATGGGCTTTACTCTGGACGGCCTGAAAATCACCCAGCGCGTGTACGTCTTCGGCCAGGGAGACAAGGAAACCCTGGCGGCGCGCTTTGCCAAGGACGTCTGCAACCCCGCCATTCACAACTGGACCATCGCCTAACCCTTTTTCTTTTCCATCCACATGTCCGCCAAAACCTACCGAACCGTTCCCGTGAGGAACCTGAGCAGCGACGAACTGCTTGAACTCAGCAAAAAGCAGAAGCTTTCCCTGTCCCGTGAAGACATGGAAGTCGTCCAGCAGATTTTCCGGGAAATCGACCGCGACCCCACTGACGTGGAACTGGAAGTAATCGCCCAGACGTGGTCGGAACACTGCAAGCACCGCATCTTTTCCGCCTCCATCAGCCACAGCGTCAACGGAGGCGCGCCGGAGACGGTAAACAGCCTGTTCAAAACCTACATCAAAAAGCCTTCCGAGAAGATCATGGAACGCAAGCCGGGCTTCGTGCTCAGCGCGTTTGACGACAATGCCGGCTTCATCGCCCTGGATGACAACCTGGCCGTCTGCCTGAAGGCGGAAACGCACAACCACCCCTCCGCCATTGAACCGTACGCCGGGGCCAACACCGGGCTGGGCGGCGTTATCCGCGACATCCTGGGCGCAGGCAAGGGAGCCAAGCCCATCGCCTCCCTGGACGTCTTCTGCTTCGGCGCTCCGGACACGAATCCGGCAGACATCACCGCCCCGGACGTCATCCACCCCCTGGGCATCATGCGCGGCGTGGTGCGCGGCGTGCGCGACTACGGCAACCGCATGGGCATTCCCACCGTCAACGGCGCCATCCAGTTTGACCCCACGTACATTTACAACCCCCTAGTCTTCTGCGGCACCGCCGGCGTAATTCCGCGCGGCGACATCCTGAAGGAAATGCGCCCCGGCCTCAAGGTAATCGTCATCGGCGGGCGCACGGGACGGGACGGTCTCAAGGGAGCCACGTTCTCATCCGCCGCTCTGGATGAAGCCTCCCACGAGGAAGACTTCACCGCCGTGCAAATCGGCAACCCGATTGAAGAGAAGAAAACGCTGGACTTCATTCTGGAAGCGCGTGAACGCGGCCTCATCGTCTTCATTACGGACTGCGGCGCCGGCGGCTTCTCTTCCGCCGCCGGAGAAATGCTCTCCGTCACAGGCGGTGAAATTTTCCTGGACAACGCCCCTCTCAAGGAACCCGGACTCATCTCCTGGGAAATTTTCCTGTCGGAATCCCAGGAACGCATGGTCATGGCCGTGGAGGAAAAAGACCTTCCGGAACTCCGGAAGCTGGCAGACACCTTCCAGACGGAACTGACCGTCCTGGGCCATTCCGACGACACGGGAATCCTGAAGGTCTGGCACAAGGGGGAACTCGTCTGCTGCCTGGACAACTCCAAGCTGCATGACGCCCCCATCAAGAAGCTGGAATCCATATTCACCCCCGGCAAGGCGCTCACGGGCCAGCCCCTCCCGGACAAGGACCTGAACAAATCCCTGGAAACCGTGATGGGAGACTTCGCCATCGTTTCCCGGGAACCCATCATCCGCGAGTACGACCATGAGGTGCAGGGCAACACCATCCTGAAGCCCCTGGCGGGCGCGCAGGCGGACGCTCCGCAGGACGGCTCCGTGGTGGACATCGACGGCTCGGACAAATGCATGGCCATGGCTTGCGCCATTCTTCCGGAATGGGGTAAAACGGATCCCTACGCCATGGGTACCGGTACCGTGGACGAATGCGTGCGCCAACTCATTCTGGTAGGCTCCAATCCGGACAAAATCGGCCTTCTGGACAACTTCTGCATGGGGAATCCGGAAGATCCGGCGGAACTCGGCCGCCTGGTGGAATGCGTGAAGGCCATCGCCAAGGCGGCGGACGCGTACAATGCCCCCTTCATTTCCGGCAAGGACTCCTTCTACAACTATTTTGAAACGGAAGACGGCCCCATCAACGTGCCTGTAACTTTCCTCTGTTCCGGCTTCGGCGTGGTGGAAAACCCGGACCACGTCATCGGTTCTTCCCTGAGGCGGAATAATAGCCTGCTGTACCTCATCGGCCATACGGAAGATGAGATGGGAGGCTCCGTCTTCGCCCGCACCCACGGTGTGGAAGACGGCAAGGTTCCCCAGACGGACTGCGCCGCGAACATGGAGCTGTACAAAGCCTACTACAGCGCCCTGACTTCCGGTCTGGTGCTCTCCGCCCATGACGTTTCCGAAGGCGGCCTGGCCGTCACGGCTGCGGAAATGGCCTTTTCCGGCAAGGGGGGCGTTCGGCTGGATCTCACGAAGGTACCGACTGCCAATGGCTGGAAATCCCCGGCAGTGCCTCTGTTCAGCGAAAGCACGGGCCGTATCCTTGTGGAGGTGGATCCGGAATTCGCCGCGGATTTTGAAACGGCTATGGACGGCTTCCCCTGCGCCTGCATCGGCGGCGTTACGGAAGAAAAGCGCCTCACGGCCACCTGCTGCGGCGGGGAAAAGGTGCTGGATTGCGACATAGCCAACCTCAAAAAGCTCTGGAAGGACGGACTTACCCCCTATTATTGATCCCCTGAAACCGGCATCTTACCAAACCAACGATTCATTTCTACCAATATGCCTCACGCACTTTTACTGAAATACCCCGGCACCAACTGCGACGTGGAAACGGAACGCGCCCTGCGCGCTGCAGGGTTCTCCACCCAAATCCAGCCCATCGCAACAGCTACGCCGGAACACGTCGCCAAATCCCAGCTTGTCGTCCTGGGCGGCGGGTTCAGCTACGGGGACTACGTCACCAGCGGCCGCCTGGCCCAGCTGGAAACGGAACGCTTCCTGGGGGATGCCCTGCAGCGGCACCATGCCGGAGGAGGCATGCTCCTGGGCATCTGCAACGGGTTCCAGATTCTCACCAAACTGGGCATTCTTCCTGACTCCAGCCTGATTGACAATAAAAAGGAACGTTTTGAATGCGTCTGGGCCAAACTGGTGAAAGTAGCCAAAAACTCTCCCTTCCTTCAAGGCCTGCCGGATGAATTCGAACTGCCCTCCGCCCATGCGGAAGGGCGCCTGGTCACCCGCCCCGGAGATGCGGAAAAATACCTGGCTGCCGGAAATGTGGCTCTCCAGTACGTAGACAACCGCGACGGCTGTGAATGCAGCATCGCCGGCCTCCAGGATTCCACCGGGCGCGCCATGGGTCTGATGCCCCATCCGGAACGCTTTCTGCTGCCCCGCCACCACTATGACAAGGACTGGGCCGGCAATGAAGACTGGGGCTGGGGGTACTTCCTCTTCAAATCCGCTTTTGACGCCCTGAAATAAAGGTTCATTCCCCATCAACCGCTCCCCCGCATTCATTCCATGACAGATACGGCTCTCATCGGTTCTTCCTGTGCCCTCGGCGTTTTCTGGTCCTCAAAACGGTACTTTGACTACCTGATTGATGAAACCAACCTGTCCCTGCTGCGCGGCAAGGAATTCGGGCAGGCCGTCATTATCTGCCCATCCCTCCGGGAAGGGGGCGCGGCTATTCGGCGGAATACGGCTCCCTTTCTGGCTCAGGTTAAAACCCTGATTGATATCCTGCATGAGGTGAAGGCGGAACGGGTGACCTACATCACCAGCATTGACACCCAGCCGGAAACGGGCAATGAACTTTCCCCCTTGCTCCGTAAACCGGAGGACGAATGGCTGATGGCCCTGGTGGAGTTGAAAGACTTCATCAACCTTCGGTTCGGCCGCGTGCTGAACGTTTGCCTTCCGGAAGTTACCGGAACGGGAGCAGGCATGAGTGTGGCGGATCTGCTGGCGGCAGTTCCGGAAGGGACGGAAGAACTGGACGTAGCCCTGCTGGAACGCCACCAGCTTTATCCCATGCACCGCCTGGTCAGGGACGTGGAAAAAGCCTGGGAGTGCGGCATTTTTTCCGTGAATCTGGTTCCGGAACCCGTCACCGTCTTTGAACTGGTGGAACAGTGCTTCCCTTCCCTGGTCAGCCGCCTCCCCGTAGCGAAGGAAACGGACCCGTACGGGAGCGCCAGAACATCCGTTTACTCCACGCAGTACCACGATCCGGACACGGGTTATATCATGGACAAAGAGGACGTTCTGGCGGGGCTTTCCCCGGACAAACAGCCCTAGCCCCCAGTCCGGCTCCCGTCTCCAGGCCCCGCCAGCTCCCTGTGCAGGCAGAGCTTTTATTCCCCGCTTTCCGGAAGGGCTCTCCCACCAGGAGCCGTGCTTTCCTGTTGAGCGCATGCCGGAACGGTGCTATACAAAAGCCATGAAGATTAGTGACGACAGCCTCGAATTTTTAACGGAACTTCTGGAAACCCCAAGCCCTTCCGGCTTTGAAATAGACGCCCAGCGCATCTGGGCGGACGAACTGCGCAAATATACGGAAGATGTCCAGTGCGACACCTACGGAAATACCTGGGCCGTCTTCCACGCGGACGCGGAAGAAGCTCCCACATTGATGATTGAAGCCCATGCGGATGAAATCGGCTTCATGATCCGCCATATCACCAAGGACGGCTTCCTGTATGTGGAACGCGTGGGCGGTACGGATACGGCCATCGCACGGGGGCGCCGCGTGCGCTTCCTGGGTTCCCAGGGCGAAGTGATGGGGGTGACCGGAAACACGGCCATCCACTTGAGGGAACCCGGAGAAAAGGAACCCAAAATCTGGGAAATTTACGTAGACGTAGGTGCCTCCTCTGACAAGGAAGTAGCGGAACTCGGTCTGCGAGTGGGCCACGTTGGCGTTTACTGCGACGGCCCCATGCTGATGAATGAAAATAAGCTGGTATGCCGGGCTCTGGACAACCGGTTGAGCGGCTTCATCCTGTCGGAAATAGCCCGCAAGCTGTGCAAGCTGAAAAAGCCCGTCGCCTGGAACGTGGTGCTTGTCAATGCCGTGCAGGAAGAAGTGGGCTGCATTGGCGCGGGAATGATTACCCACCGCCTGCGCCCGGATGCGGCCATCTGCATTGACGTGACTCACGCCACGGACTCGCCCGGACTGGACAAGGGCAAATTTGGCGATATCAAGCTTGGAGGCGGCCCTGCGGTCATCCACGGCACAGCCAATCATCCCAATCTGGTGGCCCGTCTGGAAATCGTGGCGGACAAGAATAAAATACCGCTCCAGCATGAAGCCGCCGGACGCCGCACCGGAACGGATACGGACAGTATCTACGTCTCCCGCGACGGCGTGGCCTCCGCGCTGGTGTCCGTCCCCCTGCGCTACATGCATTCTCCGGTGGAAACGGCCTCTCTGACAGATGTGGAAAACACAATCAAGCTGTTGCTGGAACTGGTCAAATCCCTGACACCGGGAGACTTTTTCGGCCACAAGCTGTAATACGGAACGGACGGCGGCATTGTGGATATGAACCGTCCTGCCGGGGGGAAGGCGCGTAAAGGAGGCAATTTCCCCCGGCATGCTCCAATGCGGCAGCATTCAGGCCGCACCTCTCATTTGAAGCAGGGGCGGAATTACCCGCCGCAGGCATCCTGCGCCCCATACGGCATTCTCCGCTTCCCGGCAGCGCTTCCCGTTCACCGGGACCTGGCTTCCTCCTCCGTCATATTTTCCCGGAAACTATTACGGCCCGGAAAACGGCAGGCCCCTTTCCTTCCGGTCACATCTCACTGAAATCCAGCCGGGTCACATTAAAGTACGTTTTCCCTTTCCGGCAGGAATCCCACAGGAGAATAAGCATAAGGGAAAAGAGGACCAGTCTCCAGGCCACTTCAAAGGGGTAGCTGGTTACCACCCTCTCCACGCCGATGCAATTGCACGAGAGGGAAAGCCCCCTGGCCCAACCCTGAACGAACAACGCCACGAACGCAAACGTGAGCGCGCTGCCCAGCAGCGCTGCCCCGGCGCAGGTTCTGCGGAACAGGAGTCCCATACCCACCGCAATCTCACACGACACCCCCAGGCAGGCCAGGGGATGCCCCCAGGCCTCCGGGAAAATGAAGAAACGGTCGATCGTCTCCTGAAGCTGGTCCAGATGAAGCAGCTTGCGCACCGCAACAAAAAGGAAAAAGCCCCCCATCCCCAGCCGCAGCAGGAGCAGGCAGAAACGGATAATTTTTTCCCTTAGCATCATTGGCATATTCCGTTTATTCAAAGTGAGTCTGCTGGGCGCTCACTTTTTCATTGCGCAAACTGTTCAGTTCATGGCGCACCTTTTCCAGCTCCATCTGAAGGGACTTCTCCCGTTCGGAGGCAGGAGCCGCGGAGGAAGACGGCGTACCGGCAGCTTTCTTTTCGCAGTCTGCGGCGTCTTCCGTAAAGAGCATTTTCAACCCGGAAGCCTTCGTGTCAAACTTTATAATGCCGGAAACAGGCTTTTGGGAACCGGGATGCTTCACGGAAGCCCTCACCGTCACCGTGCCGGGCCTGGTTCCCAGACGCACCAGAGCCGGAGCGGACCCCCATTTAACGGACTGGGTCAGCGTACCGTCCGGGGAATCCGTCAGAAGTTCGGCGGGACCTTCCACGGAAAAAACAATCTCCTCATCATTCAGTCGCTTCACCGTTCCGCGGCCATCCGTAACCTCCGCCACCACGGCAAACACGTCGGAACCGTTGGCGTAAAAATCCACTCCATCTTCCCGATCCAGAGTCAAACGGATTTTTTCCGCTCTCCGGGCCGGGCGGACTTCATGCCTGGTCACCACCTTGCCGCCTATCAGGCCTTCCGCCACCAATTTCACCGCCCCCTCCTTGCCTGACCGGGCAAGCTTCTTGTTTTCCATGAAATCCCAGGCTTTCGGGAACACGACGGGAACGTGCTTGAGGCCGCCGGGACAGGATGCCACCTTCTTTTCCACCGGAGGCCCTCCGTTGACACTCAGGCGAACGGAATCACAATTGGAAAACACCGTCACGTCTTCCGGAGAAAAGGGAGTGCATTCGTTGGCAATGTGCACCATAGGGCCGGAACCCAGCCTATTGTGCGTCTTCCGGGGACGCTGGGACATAAACGCGAAATAGGAAGTCTTGGGCTGCCGGAAAGCATCCATAATGCCTCCGTAGAAGGGATCCGGATGGTAGCCGCGCTGATGGTCGAAGGGATGCCACAGACAGCCGCCGAAATGGTAGGCCGGAGCGGCGTTCAGCGTATCGTACGTGGTGTATGGGAACGAGGTTTTGAGATAATGAAGAGCCTGCACCATCATGGGAGCTTCTCCCCAGTGCCGGGCCACGCGGGAGGTGGAATTGTGGGCGGACCAGGTATCCACGTTATCACCGAATTCGCGGGTGAAGTAAGGTTTGTTGTTCTTCCGCTCCTTGATAGACCAGTGTTTGTCCCCCGTAGCCGGGTGGGCATACAGAACCTCATAATGCTGGTTGCCCTGAGCCACCGCGTCGCAAGCAGTATAACACCCTTTGTACGGGTATTCTTCATGCACCAGGTCGCGGGCCTTTTTGGCAAAATCCGCCGGGTAGTGAGTTTCATTCAAAATAGGCTCCCACATCATCACGGAGGGATGGTTCCTGTCCCGGCGCACCATCTGGCGGATATCGTCATACACCCGGTCTGCAAAAGGGCCGCTGCCCCAGAATTGCCAGCCCGGTGTGGCGACGATGACGAAAAGGCCCAGGCGGTCGCAGGCGTCCATAAAGGCCGGATCCTGCGGATAATGGGCGCTCCGGATTACGCGCATGCCTGCCTTCCTCAATTTCACGGCATCCTGCCATTGCAGGTTGTTGGGCACCGCATTCCCAAGCCGGGCAAAATCCTGGTGCCTGTTACCGCCGATCAGTTTTTCAGAAAACAGAGACCCATTGAGCACCAATCCCTTTTCCGTCATTTCCACCGTCCGGACGCCTACCCTCATGGAACGGTTGTCCAGCAGATGGGCCGAATCTTTGGCATGATCCCCTCCGGCGGCGTCCCACACTTCCACGCTCAACGTGTACAAATCGGGATTGTCCGGAGACCACGGTTTCACGTTGGAAAGCACAAGAGGAATATCCACTTCTCCTGTGGAACGGGGAGGAATGACCAGCGGAACCGTCTCCCCGGCAGGATCCACCCCCTTGGGGTCTGTCATCACCGCCTGCACGCGCACCTTCTGTTCCTTGTCCGTCTGGTTGGCCACCTGAACCTTCACGCCCACTTTGCCCTTGCGGGTGAAGGGATCAAGAGATTCCGTCCGGAAAAAAACGCCCCCGCCGGCTACGGTATTGGCCTCGTTCGGATCCGTAATATACACGGGGCCGGTGGAAATGAGGTACACATCCCGGTAAATGCCGCCGAAATAGGAAAAATCCAGGCCTTCCTGAGATTTTCCGGGGGGATAGGAAGCGTCGTTGGAATTGTCAGCCTTCACGGCGATGACGTTCTTTTCTCCCGGTTTCAGCCACTTGTCCAGATTAACGATCACGGGAAGATATCCGCCGAAATGCTCCGCGGCCTTCTCTCCATTTACCCAAACCTCGCTCTTTCCCATGATGCCCTCAAAATACAGGGTGTTCCTCCTCCCCTCCAGCCGGGCGGGAGGAATGAATGTTTTCCGGTACCATACCGGCCCCTGGTAGTTGGAACAGCCGCTGGCCTCTTCCGGAAGAAGCTCAATGCCGTTGGGAAGATTGACGGACTCCCAGGAGGAATCGTCGACATCCGGGCCGGCCGCTTCCTCCGGCGCCTTTCCACCCTTGAACAGCTTCCAGCCCACATTCATGCCGTAGACGTCCCTCTTCGTTACGTTTTCCGGCAGGCGAAGAGCGCCAGCCACGGAATAGGTTCCCGTAGATGAGACGACCTCTTCCTGATCGGAAACCGTATTGGCATAAAGAGAAAAAGAGCCGGCCAGGCATGCCGCCGTTATTCGGATAGTAGTGACTTTCATAATGGAATAGGGGAATGCGATTTTAATATACGGAGCTCCCCCGGCGCCACCTTTCATTCATATAATACATCCTTGCAGATAATACAAATACATATGTCATCCGGCATCTTCCGCTTGACCTGGAAGGTATGTTTTTTCATAGTCGATTTGCCCTGTACGGGATCATCCCGCAGCCCCGGTCCGAGTGCCAGGCTTTCAGTCCCGTGAAAAGGAAAAAGCAAGGCGTTCCTCCACCGGCTGTTTCAGGGCTACGCCTTTATCCACTAGTTTTTTATGTCATCTTTCTTTCAGAAAATTGTCAAACTTTTCTCCTATGATATTGGCATTGACCTGGGAACCGCCAACACCCTGGTCAATGTCAAGGATCAGGGCATCGTTCTGCGCGAGCCTTCGGTCGTCGCCGTCAAGGGGGACAAGGTTCTGGCCGTGGGAGACGAAGCCAAGCGCATGCTGGGCCGCACCCCCGGTTCCGTCACGGCCATCCGGCCGTTGAAGGACGGCGTCATCGCCGACTTCTACATCACGGAGGAAATGCTCCGCTACTTTATTAAAAAAGCCACGGCCAGGTATTACCTGATCAAGCCGCGCGTGCTCATTGCCATTCCCTCCGGCATTACGGAAGTGGAACGCAGGGCCGTCAAGGAATCCGCGGAAGCGGCCGGAGCCCGCCGCGTACATCTGATTGAAGAACCCATGGCCGCCGCCATCGGCGTAGGCCTCCCGGTTCAGGAAGCCGCGGGCAACATGATCGTGGACATTGGCGGCGGCACCACGGAAGTAGCGCTTATTTCCCTTTCCGGTATCGTTTACAGCCGTTCCGTCCGTTGCGCCGGGGATGAACTGGACGACGCCATCATCTCCTACATGAGGAGAACTTACAATCTCATGGTCGGGGAACGCACCGCCGAGGACATCAAAATCCGCATCGGCTCCGCCTATCCCCTGCCTCAGGAACTCTCTATCGAGGTCAAGGGCCGTGACCTGGTCGCGGGCCTGCCCAAGACAGTGACGATTCGATCAGAAGAAGTGCGTGAAGCGCTCACGGAACAACTCAACACGATTGTTGACGCCGTGCGGACGACTTTGGAACGCTGTCCCCCTGAACTGGCTGCCGACCTTGTGGACCGGGGGATCGTTCTGGCTGGAGGAGGAGCCCTGCTGCGCGGGCTGGACCAGCTCCTGCACGAACAGACAGGACTGCCCATCCACATCGCGGAAGACCCTCTGAGCGCCGTTGCGGAAGGTACCGGGAAAGCCCTCCAGGAACTGGACTTCTTCACCAATGTTACTGATGCAGAAGACTAAAGGCGGAATCTCCGGAGCAAGCGCTCCGGCTTTGCGTCTGCCGTACTGCCGCATCACATCAACGCAACTGCCTGCATGATTCCTTTCCGGCCATCTCTACAGCTTCCACTCCAGCCTCTCCTGACGGGAGACGGTCCACCGGGAACATTACGGGCAATAGCACACCCTAGCTTATTCTCACCCCGTGTTTACAAAAATGCTTAAAAAAATCAAACGGGCCTTCGGCTTTGGATCCTGTGATCCCATGGAAGGCTCCACTATCATCATTAATGCCGAAAAGCTCGAACGCCGCGTGGCCCTTCTGGAAAACGGCGTATTGGAAGAATACACCATCGAGCGCGAAGGCGAAGACAACATCGTAGGCGGCATCTTTAAAGGCCGCGTCAAAAACATTGAGCCTGGCCTCAAAGCCATGTTCGTGGACATCGGCCAGGAAAAAAACGCCTTTCTGCATTTCTGGGACGCTCTTCCCGCCGCACTGGACTCCAGCCTGGAAGAAATTGAACGTGAAGGACGTCCGAAAAAACAGCAGCGTAAAATCACATCCAAAGACATCCCGGACATCTACCCCATCGGCTCTGAAATCATGGTGCAGGTCACCAAGGGGCCCATTGGCACCAAGGGTCCCCGCGTCACGACGAACGTCTCCCTGGCGGGCCGTTATCTGGTCCTGATGCCCTTTACGGATCAGTTCGGCATTTCCCGTAAAATTGAAGATCCCAAAGAGCGCCTGCGCCTGCGCCAGATCATGCAGAAACTGAATGTTCCGGACGGAATGGGCATCATCATGCGCACGGTGGCCCAGGGCCAGCGCTACCGCCACTTTGTCCGTGACCTTGCCATGCTGCTGGAACAATGGTACAGCGTGGAAGAAAAAAAGGAGGCTAACCCGGCCCCTGTCTGCGTGTACAAGGAACCGGACCTGATTGAACGCACGGCACGGGATTTCCTCACGGACACCGTGGACAACATCATCTGCGACAACGCGGAAACCACGGAACACATGCGCGCCATTGCCGGTAAAATCTCCCGACGCGCCAAGCGCCACATACAGCACTTCCCCGTGCGCACGCCCATCTTTGAAGAACTGGGAATTGAAAAACAAATCAATGAAGCTTTCCAGCGCCAGGTGCTCCTGCCCTGTGGAGGTTACCTGGTGATTGACGAAACGGAGGCGCTGATCGCCATTGACGTCAACACCGGGCGTAACAAGGGCACCAAGGACCTGGACAAGACCATTCTGGACACCAATCTGGAAGCCGCCTATGAAATCGCGCGCCAGCTTCGCCTGCGCAACATTGGCGGTCTGGTAGTGGTGGACTTTATCGACATGCGCCACAGGAAGGATCAGCAGGCCGTTTACAAGGCCATGAAGGACCGCCTGAAACGGGACAAGGCAAAAACCCAGGTACTGCAGATCACGCCCATCGGCCTGATGGAAATGACGCGCCAGCGGCTCAACGAAAGTCTCCGGGAATCCGTTCATGATCCGTGCCCGTACTGCGGAGGCAGGGGACGCGTCAAATCCGTAATGACCATGAGCGTGGAAATCCAGCGGCAAATTTACGCCTGCATCCAGAAATACCGGGACACCATCGGAGACATGGTCATCGTCGTCAACTCGGAAGTGCTCTCCCGCTTCAAGAATGAAGACGCCAGCCTGCTCATGGAACTGGAACGCCAGCACAGCGGAAGGCTGATCTTCCGGGGCGACCACAACCAGCATCGTGAATCCTTCGCCATTTACGATGCCCGGTACGACAACAAACCCCTCTATCAATCCGGGCAATAGCCTGAAAATCAAATCCGGCTTTCCGGGGCCGGGCGACACTCTCGCCCGGCCTTTTTTACGCCGCCATGAACAACATCCCCACTTCTCCGAACGATCCCGTCAACACGGACATTCTGCTGGTGGCGGAAGACCGCATCAAAGGATTCCGCCGCCGGCCCTTCCACGCCATTTCCGAACAATGCGGCCATCCTGTCCCAGTAGTTATCCAGCGGCTGAAAGCCATGATGGAGGCCGGAGTTGTGCGCCGCGTCCGCCAGACGTTGCTGGCGACCAAGCTGGCCCATGGGGCCCTGGTGGCCTGGTCCCTTCCGGAAAAGAACCTGGATGCCGCTTTCGACTGGATGAAAGAGCAGGACCCTTTTACGGGCCATGTGGTGCTCCGCAACACGGATGCGGCCAACCCCGGCTCCAACTACAGGCTCTGGACCACGATCAAGGTGCCCGTGGGATGCGGCACGCCGGAGGAACACTGCGGCATCCTGAAACGACATATCGGAGCGGACGGCTATGTTCTGCTGCCGGCACGCGGCGTCTTTGCGCTGGGGGTGGGGCACATGCGCCGCAGGGGACTCAGGCCTGGAGAAAAAACCCCGGAGCCGGCCTCCATGCAGGAAACAAAAACCGTCTCTCTCTCCGAACTGGAATGGAAAGTACTCCTCTCCGTCAAGGAACAGCTCAAGCCTGAGGAAATGGTGGAAGATCCCTGGTCCATCCGTGCCGCACGGGAAGGACTGGGAACGGAAGAATACTGCCGCACGGCGGAAGAACTGGACCGGAAGCAGGTCATTGGCCGTTTCGCCGCTTTTCTGGAACATGTGAGAGCCAAAACGGACGACTGCCCCGTCACCAAATACAACGGCCTGTTCCATTGGACGGTTCCCTCCGGCATGGAAATCCGGGCAGGAGCGGAATGCGGGCGCCATATCTGCATGACCCATTGTTATTGGAGAACAGGCGGAGATATTTTCGGCGGGGCGCAAATCATGGGCGTGGTACATGGATTGGAAAAAAATGCCGTTCTGGAACACAAGGCGGCGATTGACCGCCATCTGGAGGCCTCCGGCATTCCCATCCTCCACACGGCCGTCTTCTGGGGCGAACGTTCGGAAATCAAGCCTTCCGAGATTTCTCCGGAACTGTATAGGAAATGGATGGAAGAAGTAAAAAAAGCCCCCGTTCTCCAGTAACTCCCCTCTTCACGCCTGCCCCCCCGGCAGTCTTCCCCTGTCCGAACAGCTTTTCCTTCCGAACTCACGCGGATGCCGTTACGAAAGCACCGCATCTTTCATGGCACAGCTGTGATGCTGGCAGTCCCCCCTCCCCTTGTCCTGCCGCCCCGCCCATCTTAGTTCCCCCTGTTTCCGGCGTACAGCGGCTTAATACCGTTCTCCGGGATGTTCCAGAACCTTTGACATCAGTCCTATCATTCAGGAAACGGGCTTGAAAGAATCCGTTTCAGGCTTTCAAGAGAAGCATGCTCCAACTTGATGGGTTATTCATGTTCTCCTTGAGTACGTGCGGCTTCCTTTCCGGGGATACCGGGCGAGTCTTCCGCCTGCAGAAACAAGGCGGAACACAGAATAAGGGCCGTCCTCCCTGCAAGAGGGAGACGGCCCTTATTAAAGAAATATCGGCTGGCGGAAAACCTGCCGCATCAGTTCATCACTGCTTTTTCTGCGGTTGCGCGGGAGCCTGTTCAGGAGCTTTGGCGGGAGCAACAGCGGCGGGATGCTTATAGGAAACCGCAAAACCGTCATACTTGGCCGGCAGTTTCCTGTCCGGGAACATCAGTTCATGCAGACGGTACAGGGCGGCCGCTTCCTTGACAGGAACAGGGCGGGACTTCATCCGTGAATCCGGAATCACGGCTTCGGGATGATGCTTCCTGGACTCCACGGCAGATGCAACGGCAGGATTTTCAAAGAATTTGACAACATCCGGCATGCGCAGGTAAGCATCCAGGGAGCGGACCACGCAGGCGGACGCCAGTTCCTCATCAGAACCATGCAGCAAAACCAGGGCTTCCGCAAAATAATCCAGCGCCTTATTCCAGTCCTGAGCCACCATGGAGGCCGCACCCAGGGCATATTTCATCCTCGCCTGCTGAAGGCGGGAGGCATTTTTCCTGGCAGCCAGAAAAGAACCGGCACGGCTCTTCACACCGTTCCAGTCCTTATCCGGAATCAGGGCCATGATTTTTGCCACCTCCAGGTCATTCTGGGCAGAAGGAGACAGATTGGCCCCTCTGACGGGGAACTTGGCTGCCAGCCCTTTGACTCCGGCCCAGTCCATCATGCGCATGGCACACTCCAGTTCATAGACGGCCGCCCGGGCGGACAGACTGTCTTTAATGGAAAGCGTTGAGGCATACTTATTCACCAGAGCGTGGAACTTATTGCGGGCTTCCTGGTACTTCCGGTTTTCCATAGCCACCTTGGCATCCACAAAGTCATCCGTTTCAAAAATATACAGCGTCTTGAAGGCGCTGGCCATCTGCTGAAGGACTTCCTGGGATTCCCTGCTCTCCACAAACTGGATCGTGGATCCATTGGCGGAAAGAATATAAATATCCGTCGGACGGCCATTCTTGATAGCCGGTGCGGCAACTCTGGCGCGCAGGCGCTGGGGATTCTGGGCATTCTGGGCCATGGACGGAACCAGGGCGGACAAGCCGGCCAATACCACTATTACTGAAAGTGCTTTCATATGATTGATTATTAAACCTCTTGTTATTATTTCTGGCCCTTGGCGGCGCGTATGGCTGCTTCATAGGCGGCGATGTCCGCCCGTTCCTGGCTGACGGCAGGATCGGAACCAAACTTGGCCGTCTTATCCTTCACCTCATTGACCAGGGCACTGTCCTCCGCCGTCATCTTTTTGCGGTTGGAGGGAGTATCCAGCAGCTGCACGTACTGATTGCCGGCCTTCCAGGCAACGTACCTGTCGGAAGGCTGCTTGCCTGCGCCCTGGGACATCGTATTCCTCTTCCACAGCGTATCCATCTGTGCCAGCACGGCGGGGGCGGACCACTTCACGAGCCCCTTGTACGTACCCGTGATGTTCATGAAGTTGATCAAGGCCTTGTCCAGCTCATTCTGTTTCAGGTAGGCTTCACCCTGCAGATAGAGGACTTCCGGCAGATTCTTCTTGTAGGTCTTGTTTTCGCGGTACTTGTCGGCAGCGGCGATGACGGCCGGCCAATCCTGGCGAGCGGAGGTGAACTTGACCAGGTTGTACTGAGCGTCTTCCATGGCCTTGCGGTCCGGATTGGAGCTGGATTCTTCCTTACTCAGTTCATCCCTCATCATCTTGATGGCGGTATCCACCTTGGCGTTATCCTTGCTGCGCCCCAGAGCCACGGCTTTCCCGAAGACCGCATTTTTGCGGTACTTGGACATGCCGTTGATGCGGGCTTTCTTACGCACCGGATCAGGTTCCGACGGATCCAGGATTTCATCAAAGTAGGCGATACTTTCTTCAGGCTGGGAAGTGCCGGCCAGGTGCATGCCCAGCTTCACAAGCGTATACGGAGGCAGGTCGGAAGGCTTGAAGTCGCGCTTCAGCTCCACGAAGAGCTGCTTGACCAGGCCTTCCAGGGCGGCCTTCTCGGCACGCTGTTCGTCCGTCTCCACAGGAGCCTTCTCATACCGTTCCTGAGTCTGGGCAATGACGGCCATCCGAAGCATGGCACTCAGCGTCTTGTCTTTATCATTGTCCACGCCGGGGAACCGGTAGAAGTGGCTGCGCATGGCATTGGCATCCAGATTGCGGCCCAGGGCCTGATTGCCGGCCATGTACGTCTTGGTGTAGGAATTGACGGCTTCCTCCAGAAGAACAGTCATCTTGGGATCATCCTTCTTGCCTTCCCTTACAATAACTTCCTGCATTTTGACGGATACCGGGTCAAACATCTCCTTGTCATCCTTGAAGAAATCCATGGCGGCGGCGGCCAGCTGGAGGCTGTAGCGGCTGCCGGGCTGGTCGCTGTCTTTCCAGTACTCGTCATACCATTTCTTGACCTCGTCCCGGCGCGCCGTCCTGGCCGTTTCCACGGCTTCCTTCGGTTCTACCGGAAGAGGCTTCTTGGTAGCGTTAATAAACAGGTTGTACACGGCTTCCGCAGCAGGACGCTTGTCGCCCAGCTTTTTGGCGGACTCCAGTGCCGCCAGGAAATAGCCTTCCGCTTCCTGCTCATGTTCCTTACTGCCGGCATACAGATTAGCCAGCAGATTGTTGGCATATGGGAACAGGCGGTGGTCCTTGAAATTGTCCACAATTTCCTTCGCATCTTTCACAGCAAGCTCCTCGTCTCCGGGATTCTTGCGGTTCAGATAGTTGAAAGCCCGGTCATAAAGCACAGCGGCCATATTGGCCTCATTCTTGTCCGGGAAACGGGCAATGTAATTGGTAAAGGCCCGGATGGCTTCATCCGTATTGCCCAGGTTCGTGTAGGTTTCACCAAGAAGGTACATGGCCGTTTTCAGGTAGGTGCTGTCACGGTATTCCTTCACGAAGCGTTCCAGCACCGGAACCGCTTCCTTGTAACGGGAAGCGTCGGCAGCCCCCAGATTGAACAGGGAGGCTCCTTTGCAGTACAGGGCCAATTCATAAAACTTATGGGTGGGGTCATCCTTGTGCAGCTCCATGACCTTATCCGCCTGCTGAACGCAGAGATCGAATTTCTTTTCCTTCAGAAGCCCTTCCAGAGACAGCGTATTAAGCATGGGGGCATATTTGGAATTGGGGAATTCCTTCAGGTGCTGAGCCACAAGCTCCCCTCCCTTGTCCGCTTCTCCCAGCTGCCAGGTGGTCATCGCCAGGTAATACAGGTTATCCTCCCTGCCTGGGGCATCCGGGTAGGATTCATTGATAAGCTGGTAGGCTGCGCGGGCAACCCTTTGGGAACCATGCACCAGGGCCTGGTTGCCCATGAAGCTGAACGTGAAGGCGTCCATGACCTTTCCTTCCTCCTTCATCTTGTTGAACTGGTCGATCAGGGCAGTCACCTTCGCTCTGTCCAGCGTATGAGAAAAATCCGTCACGCCAGGCACGGCCCCGTTGGAGCGTCCCAGACGGTCCAGGGAATAATTGGCGTCCGCCATGACTCCGGCCTGATCGGGAAGAAGGCCCATCAGCACCATCGCCAGAGAAGCATAATCTTCAGACTCTTTCTGCTTTCCATCCTGAAGCAGGGAGCGGGATTTCTCCAGCACTTCCGCAATATAGCTCACCAGCCGCGGGGCGTACAACGCCACACGCGTGGGGCTGATATTCATCACGGAAGGATAGTTTTCCACAAATTTCACCGTCTCACTGCATTTGCCGGTCTTGATGGCGGCATCCACCATCGCCAGGAAACCATTGGTAATAACGGCATCCGTAATGCGGCGGCCCTTGTAGCGGGACGTGACGCAGGAGGTAAGGTTTTCCAGCCCTTTTTCAAAAGCAGGCGGGGACATCTTGAAATAACATTGGGCCAGAAGCCCCTGCACTTCTCCGGCATTGACGTTCCTGGCGACAGGGTCACTGCGGTATTCTTTCAAAAATTTCTCCAGCAGCTCCGCGCCCTTGGCAAAATCGCCAAGACGGCAGTAGTTTTCCCCCTCCCGGAACAGAGCCATTTTCACGAGCTGGTTTTTAGCGCTCGGGAACTTGGTGTAACAAGCCTTGAACGCTTCCACCGCTTCTTTGTAATTCTTCAACTGGGCCAGGCAAACGCCCTTCTGGTAATAGAACCAGCCAAAGCCGTCATCCAGCCCCAGCATCTTGATACGGGGTTCATAAACGCGGATGCAACGCTCCACGGCATCCAGGGCTTCCTGCCACTTCCCCTCCTTTATGGCCGTCAGGGCCGTGCGCTGGTAATCACGCGGGCCATGCTGGGCGCCGGATGGAAGAGCCGCCCCGATACTCAGCACGGAAACCAGGCCTGCAGCCAGTGCAGTAGTATAGTTTGATTTGATCATGTGTTTAAAATTCGTTGAAACAGAAGAGCTAATAAAATAGCCGCAATATCTGTGCAAATACACGGAATGCGCCTGTCTGTAATGGATTGCGTCATTTTAACAGGATGTATCAAACTCTAAAGAAGAAAGTTTTACCTTTTTAGTCATCCTTGCAAGAAAGTTCTTTCAGCCCTCGTTTCTCCAGAGTTGGAACAGGCTGTCTCCGGACGTCCGGGAAAATACTGCTTCTCCCGGCATAAAAAGGTTTTTTCCAATACCCCGCTGCACCATCCCCACAGCCACAGGAATACACGCTTTCCATCTTTACAATTTCCCGGCGGAACACGGCCTACGGCTTCATCATGCCTTTGAGGCCCCCCGAATTCCGTCCGGCAAAACAGCAGGAGCATATTTAACATGGCGGAAAATATCGCCCACCGAACCGGAATTCCATTTTTCCGGCATCCGCGGCCGTGCCAGCCTTTTCTCCAGAGACGGGCAGCCCATCCCTCCCAGTTCTCTTTTTTCAACATGAAGTTCCATCTGCAAACCGGAAGGAAATATCATGAAAAACGGGCCGGAATCAACGCCTTCGTCTTTCCAGATGGAAAAAGCAGCCATTCCTCCCGACGGAAGGAATGGAAAAACAAACTTCCCCTCCCATACACCCCAATAACAAATATCACTTTCCGGGAATCATCAACAAGGGCGTTCCGGTTACTGCGCAAATCAGGTAAAGGTTCCAAACCGTCTTCCCTCCTTATCCGCTTCCCCTTCTTATATATTTTAATTCATTCCTTGAATGAATAGGTTTCCCGGAACCGACCCTCCAACGCGATCCTGAATCCGCCTCTTCAGGGCCACTCGTCCTCATCCCGGCCACACACGGAAAATAAATGTACCGTATGCAAGCCGCTGTTTTTCCCGGCAATAACAAAAAAACTTCCGCTCCCCAAAGGGAGCGGAAGCTAAGAGTCAATGAAGAAAATAAAGACAGCTTATTTTCAGTCGTCCTTAAGGTCGGTCAGAGCCACCGTTGTAATCCCGGCTTCCGTCAACGCGTTCATTACGTCAATAACACGCTGGTGGGGAACATCTCCTTCCACCCACAACTGCACTACCGGCTTGGTGCCTACAGCGCTGGCCTCCTGTTTTTTGGCTTCCAGCTGCTGCACGAGCGTCGCCAGGTTATGGTTGTTCATGTCATTGTCAATCATCAGGCTATTGTCCTTGCCCCAGTAAATAGTGCCGTCCTTGATGATGCGGATCAGCGCCGGCTCAATCTGGGAGGCGTTTTCGCCCATGGATTGGCCCGGCATGGACATATCCAGTTTGCGTTCCTGAATCAAGGAAGTCGCCACAATGAAGTAAATCAACAGAAGGAAACATACGTCGATGAGGGAAGAAATATCCAGCTTGGGATCTTCATCCTCAACCGTCTCCAGTTTTTTGTGTCTTGCCATAGCGCGTAAAGTTATTCAGCCTTGTTTGCAGTAGAGGAATTTTTGGCGGGCAGCACGGCAAAAATCACTTTGATGACACCGCATTCCGCAGCCACGCGGATTACCTCCCGGGACCCTTTGAAGAGGGCCTGCTGGTCGCCGCGCAGATACAGGCGCGTTTCAAAATCCTGCCTGTCCTTGAAGCGTTCCGCAAGGTTCTTGATATATTCCTTGAGTTCGTCGGAGGAGTTGAGCGGAGTGCCTACATCGGAGGACCAGAGAACACTGGGATCTACGCCGGGCGGCCGCTTGCCCGCGCCTTCTCCATAAACATTCACCACAATGCAACCGTTGGCGGATTTCACTTCACCGGAGCTGCTGGCCGTAGGCATCTGGATGTTCTTATCTTTTTTAACGGTAATGGCCGTAGCGTTCACCACGAAGAAAATCAACAGGAGGAAAACCATGTCGATCATGGGGGACATATCCATTTCCCCATTTTCTTCTTCAGGCGTTAAATTAGCTTTTTTCTTACCCATAAGCTACATTTCGTTGAGGTTCTCCGGCCCGGTTCCGACAGAGCGGATGCTTCCGGGCCGGACCGCCTGTTCCGGCAATCAGGCCAGGCCTTCGGGGATGCGGGCAAGCTGGGCTTCGGCGTTCACCACGTTGATGGAGGTGTTCACCATTTCCTGCACGGTGCCTACGCATTCGGCAATCTGGGCGTTGGCTATGCCCTTTTGGAAGAAGAAGAACGGAGTGGCGATAATAGCGTTGATCAAGCCCCAGAACGTCGTCAGAAGAGCCACGGAAATATCACCAGCCAACTGGGTGGGATCCGCCTGGCCGGCAGTAGCCAGCGTACCGAACGCGCCCACCATCCCCTGCACCGTCCCGAACAGGCCGAGCATAGGGGAAATCTGCGCGCAAAGGGCCAGCATGTTGATCCACTTGAACACGGAACGGCTTTCATTGGCCGTAAAGTCAGCTACGGCGTCTTCAATAGCATCCTTGCCGAGGTCTTCCGGACGGGTGGCATCCACGTTCGGCAGGGCGTAGGCAACCAGGCGGCCCAGATAGGTGGGGCTGCCGGCCGCCACCTCAATGGCGGAACGGATGCGGCATTCGGCCATCAGCTGCAACAGGGTGACCTTAAGATCTTCCGGGCAGAATTTTTCCTTTTTCAGGGCTACCATGTTGTAGATTACCAGGAAAATGATGAAAGCTTCCACCAGCATAATCGGAATCATGGTCCAACCACCGGCGATGATCCACTTGTCAAGCATGGTCTGTTCCTGCGGAGCAACAGTTTCGGCGGCTTCCTGAGCGAAAGCGGATGTAGAAAACGCAGCCATCAGGACGGAAGCAAATGCAACGAAACGGAAGCCCAGTCTAAAAAGGTTCTTCATAATTTAAGTTATATGGTTGTTCAAAAAGATACTGGTGTATTAAAGCATGCCCATTCAGACTTGCAAGCATTCATTTTAGACCTTGTAAAAAATTCAGACTCCTGCGGAACCGTCCTCCCGGGCCAGCCGGCTGCAGATGGGGCAGCGCCCCCCGCACCCCCGCGCAGGACAATATTCACGACCGTACAAGACCATACGCAGATGAAGATCTCCCCAAGTATTTTCAGGGAAAAGGCTTTTCAAATCACGTTCCACGGCTTCCACCGTTTTTCCCCTGCTCAGACCCCACAGCCGTGAAAGACGGAAAATGTGGGTATCCACCGGAAAGGCGGGAACGCCGAAAGCCTGAACCATGACAACGGAAGCCGTTTTATGCCCCACTCCCGGAAGAGATTCCAAAGCAGCAAAGTCGCAAGGCACCTCCCCCTTGTATTTTTCCACCAGGATGCGGCTGAGGTTTACGATAGCGGACGCCTTCCTTTCCGAGAGGCCGCAGGGCCTCACAATATCCCGAACCGCGGCCACATCCTGCCGGGCCATTTCCTCCGGGGTGGAGGCCAGGGCGAACAACGCCGGAGTCACCAGATTCACCCTCTTGTCCGTACACTGGGCGGACAAGAGAACTGCCACCAGCAGCGTGTAAGCGTCACGGTGCACCAGGGGAATGGGAGGGGCCCCGTACAGGGACATGAGTTCTTCCCGGACAATGGAAGCCCGTTTTTTCGTATTCATGCCGCCAGATTACCACTCCGCCCGCATGGCGGAAAATAAAAAAGCGCCGCCATGCAGCAATGGCGGCGCCGGGATGGAAAACATGGGTCAATCAGCCTTGGCATAAAACCCCTTGGAAACGCGGTGCTGCAGGGCCGCATACATGGCGCGGCAGTGCCTGTAGCCGCGGCGGCTGCCGAGCACTTCCAAGCTGTTGGCGGGATCTCCCCAGCGGACGATAGTCAATTCCACATAGCGGCGGCCCCATTCCTTCATCAGCTTCTTGTTGGGCTGGTAAATATCAATGGTTCCGGTGCCGACCAGGGCGCTTCCGTAATCATCAACAACGTAAAGGTAGGGCTGGCCCTTGATGCGGAACGTCGTCCCCAGGGGATAAACGGACCAGTCCGCAGCGGCGCTGCGGACGGAAGATGTGTATTTCAGCGTCGTCCCAACAGCATTCCGGGGGCCGTAAGCCAAATGGTCGCGTTCGGAATGGGTATAAGCCGTGGTGCGCACCACACGGGTGCGCTGAGCGGGATGATAAAACGGCATCTTGTGCTTGTCGCGCCCCAACTTGGGAAGTTTGGAAGAAGGCGCTGCCGAGCGACTGGGCGCCAGGGGCTGGACGAACCCCTGGGCAGTTTCACCTACACGGGCTAAAACAAGAGCGTCACTGCTGGATTTCCCCATGCCGGTTACGGCGCCGTTTGTCGAGCAGCTGCTGACAAACATGGCCGCGACGGCACAAGACAGGGTGGCAATTATTCTTAAATTCATGCGGTACGAGGTTAGGCGCCATACACATGGCAGTCACTCCGGCAAAACCTTCAGGCCATGTGCGGAAGCCGGAAAATCGGCAACGGCGGGTCTTGGGTACGAAATAATCCCTGCCTTGGCAATCCTTTTTTTCCGCCCACCCCCTCCCAAACAAAGGAAACCTATTAATGCAAATCACTAAAAATAAACAATATATAAAACATGCCACATTTTTGTCATATCATGACAAATAATATACTTCCCGAAACACTTTTTTCTATCACATCACGACACACTTTTTTATTTTTATCGCATTTCATTTATAATAAAAACATTATACCCTCAAAAAGTGTGCAGTCACTCAAAAATATTTCCTGAAAAAGATCAAGGGCAGATATTCCGCAAAGGCATCATGGACAAGAAAAACGCGTCTTCCGTTGAACGAATTTCCCTTTGCCGTTCAAGGTTCCACGCAAATTCCTACTCGTTTCCCTGCCACCTCCGCATTTTCACAGTCTTCCCATGCGGCAGAATGAGGAGTTCAAGAAGAGGTTGGAATGGGCATTTCCTTGTAAGGGGGGGCCCCGGAAAAATCCGGATTTATCAGGCAATGTTCCAGCCGCAGAAACGCGCTATGGGAAAAGATGCTCCAGCCCTGTTGAAAAAGAGCCCCTCTCTGTTGCCGCTGTCTTCCAAATTCTGGATAACGCTCATACCAGAAAAAGCAAGTTCAGCCAGAGAAAAGGCATTCTCTCCGTTTGGCGGCGCTGCTACGGGAAGGGAGCGCTTATGGCCCTCATCTCTTTCCACTTCCAGGCAGCCTTCCATAAGAGGCCCCAGCGTTTTACCCGGCAGACGGGCACATACCGAATGGGCTGTTGCATCCGTCCGGAAATAGATTAAACTCCGGAACGAATATGCCCGCCGGCCTTCCCCAACACCTCACGCTGGATTACCTGCGCGCCCTGCTATCCCGGGGCGTGGAGAAAACCACCGTCACGGAGGAAGCCAGAATGGTTCTGAGAAAATGGGTCATGGACGCGCGCCGGGAATCCGGAAGCCCCCTCCACTCTTCCGTCTCCGCCCATCCTGCCGCAAGTGAAGCACGGCCGCAACAGCCCTCTCCGGATCAGCCGCCTTCTGACTCCGTGGACGAAGCATCCTTCGGCAATGAACTCCGGGATATACTCAACGGAGTACAGCCGCACAGGACGGAGGAGGAAACTCCGGTGCCCCGCCATATCTCTTTTGATCTGGAAGGCGAAACGGAGGAAGAAAAACTGTCCTCCCTGCGGGAGCTGGTCGTTAACTGGCCGCCGCTCCGGAACATGGATTCCTTGAGGGAAACGCCCGTCTTCTCCTCCGGCAATCCCAGAGCGGATATCATGATGGTAACGGACGCTCCCGGCCTGTATGAAGAAAAACAGGGCTTTCCCCTGGCTGGTCCTTCCGGGCAGAAACTGGACGCCATGCTGAAAGCCATGGGGATTTCCCGTTCCGATATTTACCTGACCCATCTGGTCAAATACCGCCCCGCCCTCCCCCGGCAGCTTACCAACAACCGGCCGCCTACAGACCGGGAGATAGAAATTTCCCTACCCATTTTACGGGAGGAAATCATGCTGGTGCGCCCAAAAGTTGTGGTAGCACTGGGAGCAATCGCAGCCCGCGGCATCCTCCAGTCAGGAGAGACGCCTCTTTCCGCCCTGAGAGGCACCTTCCACACAGCTTTCAACACGCCCGTACGCGTTACTTATAATCCCAGTTATCTTCTCCGTACGGAAGATATTTCAGAAAAGCGAAAGGTTTGGGAGGATATGCTGTGTGTCATGGAACAGGCCGGTCTGCCCATCTCTGAAAAACAACGTTCCTACTTCCTGCCCAAAAAGTAATATATGGATTATTTAAATAGCATTCTGGAGCGCAAACGCGCCGATTTGAAAAAACTTCTTCCCCTGGAAGGGAAATTACGGGCCTCCGCCATCCAGCGGAACGACTATGCGGGATTCCGCACCGCGGTAGACCTTGGGGAAACCCGCCTCTCCGTAGTTCCGGAAATATCCAGGGTACACCCCGTTCTCCACCTCCGGGAAGCAGCCCAGGATATCCGGCACATGTACGGCATGTTTACCCAGGGCGGAGCGCAGGGCATTTCCATCGCTGTGGAACCTGAAGTATACGGAGGTTCCTGGGACATGGTTTCCACTGTATCCAGAATCAGTTCCATTCCCGTCATGGCGCGCGACGTGTTCATTCATCCCGCCATGATCTGCCAGGCCATCGTTTCGGGAGCGGATGCCGTCAATCTGGTGGCGGCCGCCTTGCCGGCAAAGGATTTGTCGGATCTGTACCGCATGGCTTCCGGGCTGGGCCTGGACGTGATGATGGAGGTCCATACCCTGCAGGAGCTTGAAACCGTCATGGACCTGGAAGCGGAATTCATCTGCATCAACAATGCAGACCCGCACACACTCCAAGCCGATCCTGCAGTCACGGAAAAACTCATTGAAGAAATACCCGCCTCCGTCACTGTCCTGTCCACGGGGGGCATCCGCACCGTAGAAGACGCGCGCCGCATGCTGGATGCAGGAGCCAATGGCGTTCTTCTCCAGGATGAACTTGCCCGCATGGATATTCCCCAGGATTTCATGGAGGCCATTCTGGCTCTCCGGGCGGAATGAGTTTCCACTCCCGCTATATTATAATAGAAAAAACATCTGAATCCGCATGGAGAAATGCGGAGGTGAAGCAATTGTACCGTTACTGCGGCTGGGCTTCGTGCCCTGAACTCCGTATCCGCCGCGTTTCCATCCCGCATTTCCCAGCGTCTTCATGAAACAGGCAAATCCTTCGCCCCGAATGCTCCGCGGATATGCCTGAATTCCGGTGGCTTCCCTTCCCTGTACAGGACTTCCACAACATCGTAGCGGAAATTCACCTCTTCCGGAAGCAGGCGAAGCCATTCCGCCGCTCCCCGGCGTATCAGCGCCCTTTTGCGGGCGTTCACGGCACGGCGGGCGCCTCCATAACCATTTCCCGTACGGGTTTTTACCTCCACAAAAACCAGGCACTCCTTTTCCCGGCACACCATGTCCAGCTCTCCGCCTCTGACGGGACGCCAATTTCTCCTCAGGATAACGCACCCTTCCGCACGCAGGAAGGAGGCCGCAGCCAGTTCCCCGTACATTCCCAGCCATGCCGTATCCCGCTTACCCCTGCTCAGGGATGGACAGTTCCATTTGTGAAACCGGCGCAAACGAGCGGCGATGGAGCGGACAGGGCCCATGCCGCCGCAGAGCTTCCATATGGGCTTTCGTGCCATATCCTTTGTGTTTTGCAAAACCGTACTGCGGGTAGGAAGCGTCCGCTTCCGTCATCATGCGGTCCCTCGTCACCTTGGCCAGAACGCTGGCGGCGGCTATGGAAAGACTCCTGCCGTCCCCCTTCACAATGGCGCGGTGCGGAACAGGAAGACCCTTGACCGGCAATCCATCCACCAGGCAGAAATCCGCGCGCAGAGCCAGGCCTTCCACCGCACGCGCCATCGCCAGATGAGTGGCTCTCAAAATGTTGAACCGGTCTATTTCTTCCACGGAAGCCACTCCTACGGAACAAACCGCCTGTTCGCACTCCAGAAGAGCCAGAAACAGGCGCTCCCTTGTTGCCGCAGTCAACTTCTTGGAATCGTTCAAACCGGCCAATTCCTCCGCCAGAGCAGGCAGAATAACGGCGCCGGCTACCACGGGACCGGCCAACGGCCCGCGACCGGCTTCATCTACTCCAGCCACGCAAAGAAAACCGGAATTCCGGGCCTCCATCTCAAAACTCATATCCGGATGCGTTTTTTCTTTCATGGCGCTATTCTTCCTCCTGTTCCTCCGGAAGGCGGGTCAGCAGAATCTGCGTGATTCTTCTGCCGTCAGACCCCGTCACCACAGCCCGGTAGCGGCCAATCTGCAATTCCTCCCCTTCTTCCGGAATATAACCCATCCGGCTGATCACGTAACCGCCCAACGTGGTAACGCCCGGACAATCCAAATCCATTTCAGGCAGGTAATCGGCCAGGTCAAACAGGGTAATAGCCCCATTGACGGCATATGTATCCTTGCCGGTTTTCACAAACTCCCGCATCTCCTCCTGATCAAATTCGTCCTGAATGTCATCCCCTACAATCTGTTCCAACACATCATCCAGGAATACCAGGCCGATAGAATCACCGAATTCATCCACTACCAGGGCAAAATGGGCATGCTCTTTCAGAAAGAACGTGAGAAGGCTGTCCAGGGGCATCGTATCCGGCACCACGCGCAATTCACGCCGCACGCTCATCAGATCCGGATTTTCCCGTCCCACCAGTTTGAGCAGGTCCTTGACGTGCACCCATCCCTTCACTTCATCCAGGTGGTCGCCTTCCACCAGCGGGAACCGGGTGTGGCGGGATTTCCGGACAAGCTCCCAGTTCTCCTCAAAAGGAGCCGTTAAATCCATCACATCCACTTCAGAGCGCGGAGTCATTACGTCCTTGACGCACATATCGTTTAGTTCAAGGGCATTTTTCGAAATTTCCGCCTCCTGCTTCGTCAGCTCGCGGGAACGTTCGCTTTCTTCCACCAGATACATTAATTCATCCGTGCTGTGCACCGTGCACGCCGTGGAGCGGGGATCAATGCCCAGCAGGTATTTCAGCACAAACCGGGTCATTCCGTCCGTAAGCCCCAGAATACCTGTATATCTGAACACCGTATAAAAGAAATACAGCAGGGGTACCGTCGCCAAGGCAGCCTTGTCCGGATGGCGCATCGCCATAGCCTTGGGGATAAATTCCCCAAACACCATCTGGCAGCAGGCAAAGAAAATAAATGTCACGGTCAGAGCGATTCCGTAAACGGAAGCCATGCCTCCCAGCCCCACGGAAGCCAGAAAGGGAGCTGTCAGTTCCGATACAAAAAACGTTCCCAGGAATCCCAGTGCCAGGGAAGAAAGAGTAATGCCCGCCTGGCAGGCTGCTAAATAAAGATCGGGATGCTTGGCCGCCTTTCGCGCCCGGGCCAGTTTTTTCCGGGTTCGGGCCGGAACGCCTTCCCCGGCGTGCAGCTGGCTTTCACGAACTTTCATCAAGGCGAACTCGCTCGCCGCAAAAAACGCATTCAACAGTAAAAAAAGGACAAAGCCGGCAACTGCCAGCATCATCCCATCCAGCGCCGGGCCTGCACCGGGCGCTTCAGCGGCCCCGAAGGCCGCAAGAATACTCAGAGGATCCGGATCATTCATTCTGATTCAAATAACATATTCGGAGAAGAAGGCAGAGATATTGCCCGGCACTTTGTCATCACAGTTTTTCATAAACGCCCTTATCCCGGCGTTCCAGCACGGTGAATCCGGCAGCCTTGGCGTCTGAAACGGAAAGAGGCCTGGTTATCTCCGGCACATTAACGCGGCTGATGACCTTACGCACGGGATGCTTGCACACCAGGCATTTTTCAAGCGGAGCACGGTCCACGGGACGCCTCAACTCAAAACCGCGGCGGCACACCGGACAGGACAGGCCGGGGTCGTCAGGGTTTTCGGAAATATACTCGTATATGGGCATAGCAAAACGCTAGGCTAAATAAAAATCAGCCTAGCGTCAAAATCTTTATAAGGCTGCAACCTTTCCCTGTCCTTACCAGCTGGACTTGGTCACACCGGGAATCATGCCGGCGTTGGCCAGTTCACGGAAAGAAATACGGGAAAGCTTGAAACGGCGGATAAATGCACGGCGGCGGCCGGAAACAAGGCAGCGGTTGACCGTACGGGTCGGGCTTGCATTGCGGGGCAGCATGGTTAAACCGATATAATCCTTCTCAGCCTTCAATTGCGCACGCAGTTCTGCATAGCGCTTGACGGTTTCAGCCTTTTTCTTGTCTCTTGCGATCCAGCTCTTCTTAGCCATAAGTTCGGCGGAATAAGTAGAGGGACGGGAATGAAAAATCAAGCGCTTTTTTTCGATTTCATCAAATTCAAGCCGTTTTCAATGTCATCCGGCCTTTCCGCCGGCCTTCACGCATGGGATTGAATACCTGTTTCTTTCACAAACATACCGCGCGAGGAGGCATCCGGAGCGTTCGCCACAGGATGGAAGAAGCCTGTTTATTTAACTCTTCCTAACCATTATTTCCAACACCCCATGGAAACATATCTGGAAGGAGTCCATGCAAAACACGCCAACTCTCTGGGCGCGAAGGATATTTCTGATTTTTTAGAAATATCCCAGCAAATAAGATGGTCATGATAATGAGCCGCACCTCGGATGTACCGCTTGCGTAGGCAATGGGCGCGTGTATCATCCCGGCATGCAAACGGCGGCCGGACAGGGATATCTGCCGTTAAAAAGACGGCCCTCCCCTCCGGCGCCTGCAAGGAAGATTGAAAAAAGGCATGGAGGGCTCTACCTGCACGCACCGCCTGTTTCCAATCCTTTGCGGAATCGACATTCCATTATTAGGGAAGACAGGGCCGGGAACTGGTACCATCCACGCAGATTGGCGGCGGAACCGTTCACCGGATATGCCTCAACAGAGAATTTCCATGGGAGTATGAAGAAGAACGCAAGATGCTTCTACCTCTTATAGAGGAATAGAGGAGAGCGGCTGTTTTAATTCCTGTTCCGGATTATGGACGAATCATTTGCCGGATACATGAACGGAACCCGGAAGGGGACAAAATGTGCAGCTCTGCACGGAGAGCTATGTTCCAATGGGTTCCGGAAAAAATCCTAGTAAACTCCGGAAAAATCTGTGGGAGAAAAGAGCGTTGCTTTTCCAGGAAAGGCCGGTTCATCTCCGCTCGGAACCGTTTCATCAAAGCAGTCTCCGGAGGCTCCGGGGAGAAGCCCGCGGCGAAACATGATTTTGTCCTTTTCTCCGTGGGGGGAATGGGGCATCATGCCGCCGCACACTAATCATTGACGTACATGAAAATCGTAGTTGCATACTCTGGCGGCCTTGACACCTCCGTTCTTCTGAAGTGGCTCAAGGAGAAATATAATGCCGAAATCATCGCCTACTGCGCAGACGTCGGCCAGGCTGAAGAACTGGACGGACTGGAGGCCAAAGCCCTGGCGACGGGCGCCTCCAAATGCTTCATCGGCGACCTCAAGGAAGACTTCGCCACCAACTACATCTTCCCGATGATGCAGGCCAATGCCCTTTACGAAGGCCGCTACCTGCTGGGAACCTCCATCGCCCGCCCCTGCATTTCCAAGGATATGGTGGATCTGGCTATCCGGGAAGGCGCGGACGCCATCGCCCACGGAGCTACCGGAAAGGGGAACGACCAGGTCCGCTTTGAACTGGCCGTCAATGCCCTGGCACCTAACATCAAGGTCATTGCCCCGTGGCGCGATCCCGAATTCCGCCGGCAGTTCCCGGGCCGCACGGAAATGATCGCCTACGCGGAATCCCACGGCATCCCGATCCGGCAGTCTCTGAAAAAGCCTTATTCCATGGACCGCAACCTGCTCCACATTTCCTTTGAAGCAGGGATGCTGGAAGATACCTGGTACGACGGCACCACCCCCGCCGACCGGGAAATGTACAAGCTTTCCGTTTCCCCGGAAGACGCTCCGGACCAGGCCGAATACATCCAGCTCCTGTATGAAAAGGGCAATGTCATCGGCATCCAGTACGATGGCCTTGACGCCCTCCTGAAAGAACTGGGCGTCACCCCGAAAGGAGAACGCGACGGTTATACCCTGCTCAGCCCTCTGGGCGTCATGTACGTGCTGAACGCCCTGGGCGGCAAGCATGGCATCGGCCGCGTGGATATCGTGGAAAACCGCTTTGTGGGCATGAAGAGCCGCGGCATTTATGAAACTCCCGGCGGCACCATCCTGCTGGCGGCCCACCGCGATATTGAAACAATTACAATTGACCGGGAAGTTCAGAAGGTGCGCGACTCCCTCATCCCGGAATACGCTACGCTGGTTTACAACGGCTTCTGGTTTGCACCGGAACGCGAGGCCATCCAGGCCCTGGTGACCAAATCCCAGGAAACCGTCAACGGGGAAGTACGCCTGAAGCTTTACAAAGGCAACGTCATGTACGCCGGACGCCGTTCCCCGCAGTCCCTGTATTCCGAAGAAATCGCCACGATGGAAGGCGGCCACGAGGAACTGTACAACCAGAATGACGCAGAAGGCTTTATCCACCTCAACGGATTGCGCCTGAAGCAATTCAGCCGCGTCAACAAACCTTACGGCAATTAAGCGCCCGTAACGGTACCACTCTTTATCAAACCGTCCGGAAAAGGTATTCCGGACGGTTTTTTCTTTGCAATACCCCTTTTCTTTCCCGCGTAGTAACCGTTATGGGATTTCTTTCACACGCATTCCTGGCGGCTGCATTTTCGCTCTCTCCGTTTCTGGCGTCTGCCGCTGCCTTCAAACCCAATATCATTCTTATTTACGCGGATGACCTGGGCATGGGCATGCTGGGCTGCTACGGCCAGGAAATCGTGAAGACGCCCAATATCGACCGCCTGGCCTGCCAGGGCATCATGTTCACCCGGTGCTACAGCAGCCAATACTGCTGCCCGGCGCGCGCTTCCCTGCTTATGGGCGTGCACGACAGCCACTCCCATTCCTACACCCAGACAGAGGGAGCCCTGGTCATCATGGCGGAACGGCAAGGCTGGCCCAATGAGAAACTGGAAGAGAAAGCGGCACAGGCAGCACAGATCAAGGCAGCCGAAAGAGAAGTGTTCCTCCCGGAATTGCTGAAAAAGGCCGGATACGTCACGGGACAGTTCGGCAAGCTGGAATGGGGATTCACCACCTGGCACGGAGAATTGAAAAGACACGGCTGGGACCGCTATGCAGGGTACATGGACCATCAGCGGGCCCATGGATTTTATCCCTCCTTTCTCTGGAAAGACGGCAAACGTCTCCCCCTGAAAGGCAATACCCACGCCGACGGAGGCAAAACCCCGGAAAACTACAGTCCGGGAGCCACAGAAAAACGAAGAGGCAACCGGGAAGGCAAGGTCACCTACGCTCCGGACGTGATGCTGGCGGAAACCCTTCGCTTCATGGAGGAAAACCGGGGCAGGCCCATGTTTATCTTTTTTTCCACCAATCTTCCCCATGGTCCGGTAGATATTCCTCCGGAAGAAAACACGTACGCGGGCAACACCGCCATCCGCCAGGCCTATGACAATGCCAATGGAACCAACAGGGAATGCGCCGAAGCGGCAGAAGAATACGCTTCCATGGTGGACAAGCTGGACAGGCAGGTCGGAGCCATCGTGGAGCAGGTGCGCAGGCTGGGCCTGGACAAACGCACCATTATTATTTTCAGTTCCGACAACGGGCATGAACTTTACTACCGTACGGACAAGGGGCGCGGCCGCGGGCTTGACTGCCACGGAGGCGTTCTGGACGGCACCGGGGAACTGCTGGATGTTTTCCGCGGCAGCCGCGGCCGCGTTGGGCCAAACAACTCCATCGCCAATCTGGCCGGTCTGAAATGGACCAGTCATGAAGGGGGCATCCGTGTTCCCCTTATCATTTCCTGGCCCGGCACGCTTCCCCATGGAAAGGTCTGCCACAGCCTGGTAGCCAACTACGACCACATGGCCGCTTTTGCCGATCTGGCGGGAGTCCGCATGCCGGAAGGTAAAGATGCCGTTTCCTATACAGATATATTGTTCGGCAACACTACCAGTCAGCGCGATTATGTAATCGTGGACCACACCGTCATCACGGGAGACGGCTGGAAGCTTACGCAAAAACGGAACAAACCTTTCCTCTTTCAAACAGGCAAAGACCCTGAAGAAAGGCATAATCTTGCGGAAACAAGAAAAGACCAGCTGGAAAAACTCCAGGCCATTTACAGGAAGGAAGTGGGCAGCCCCAGAAAAGACAGGTAAAAACCGGGACTGGTCTGCCCCCCCTTTTTCCGCCGGGCGTTTTTGCAGGTTGAAACCTGAGCGTTCCGCATGTAGAGTTCCCCGGTGAAGAACAATCCCCCCTCCCCCCGCCAGACAGCGCTGAATTGCCTGAGAAGCTGGCATGCAGGCAGCTCCTTCGCGGAGACCCTCGTGGACCGGGAATGTTCACGAGCCGCGCTTCCACCGGCAGACAGGCATCTGGTACAGGCCTTGGTCTTCAGCGTACTGCGCAACCGGACCTGGCTGGATCACGTAATAGGAACCTTCCGGAAAGGCAGACTGGATGAAGAAGCACGTCTTATTCTCCAACTGGGGCTGTGCCAGCTTTTCCTGCTGGGCATGGCGAACTACGCCGCTGTATATGAAACCGTAAATCTTGCGCCCGCACGTCTGAGAGGGCTGGTAAACGCTATCCTGCGCAATGCTTTGCGGCGGGAGAAAACCATTCTGGAGGAACGGGAACAGCTTCCGCTTTCCACTCATTATTCCACCCCCGCGTGGCTGGTACGGAGATGGATGGAACAAATGGGGCCGCAGACGGCCCGGGACCTGCTCCGCTGGAACAACACCACGCCGCGCCTGTATGTGCGCGCCAATCCTCTGAAGCCCATGAAAAATATTCCGGCATCCCTCACCCCGCTGGACCGCGCACCCGGCTGGTTCTCCGTGGAAGGCCTTCTGCCGCTGGAAGAAATCAAAGCAGGTTCCCTTTACGTGGCGGATCCTTCCACCCGTTACTCCATTGACCTGCTGTCCCCCCAGGCCGGGGAGGAAATTCTGGACGCCTGCGCCGCCCCCGGCGGTAAATCCGCCGCCATCATCGCCGCTACCGGAGGCAAAGCCCGCCTGACCGCCACGGATCTCCACGAACACCGGCTGCCCACCCTGAAGGAAAACCTGGACAGGCAGGGTTCTTCCTTCGTCAGAACGGCGCAGGCGGACTGGTCCCTCCCCTGCCGACCGGAATGGGAGGGCCGCTTTGACGCCGTGCTTCTGGACGTTCCCTGTTCCAATACCGGAGTCATCCAACGCCGCGTAGACGTCCGCTGGCGCCTGACTCCGGCGGAAATCCGCCGTCTGGCCGCTCTCCAGAAGACCATCCTTGAAAATGCCTCCCGCGCCGTCAAGCCGGGCGGCAGACTGGTTTATTCCACCTGTTCTATTGACGCGGAGGAAGACGGACTGCTGGTCAGGGACTTTCTGCAGAACCACCCGGAATGGACGCTGAAAGAAGAAAAACTTATCCTCCCCCACAAGGAAAAATCGGACGGCGCGTATGCGGTCCTTTTGATCTGTGCTTGACCTCGGCTTCAATTTGTCAACAATGTGTGTTCCTGATTCATATCATTCCATTATGTCCCGCAAACCCATCATTGCCGCCAACTGGAAGATGAACATCGGCCCCGCTGAAGGCGCCCAGTTCATCGAAAGCTTCAAAAACCTCATTAACGGGAAAGACGTCGCGTGCGACGTAGTCATCATCCCTCCTTTCACCACCATTCCCTCCGTGCAGAACGCCCTGGGCGGTTGCTCCTGCATCGCCGCAGGCGCCCAGAACGTCTCCCAGTATGACAACGGAGCCTATACCGGGGAAATCTCCACCAGCATGCTGAATGAACTGGGGCTCAAGTATGTGGTGCTCGGCCACAGCGAACGCCGCCAATATTTCGGAGAAACGGATGCTATCATCAACGCCAAAATCAAGAAGGCCATCGCCGCAGGCATTACCCCCATTTTCTGCATCGGCGAAACGAAGGACGAACGCCTGGGAGGCATTTTGGAACCCGTGCTGGAAATCCAGCTCAAGGGCGGCCTCAAGGATCTCACCCCGGAGGAGGTATCCAGCCTGGTCATCGCCTATGAACCCGTCTGGGCCATCGGCACCGGCCTGACCGCAACTTCCAAGGAAGCTCAGGAAGCCCATTCCTTTATCCGCAAGGTTATTTCCGACGTCTTCGGAGCAGACGCCGCCGCCAAGGTGCGCATCCAGTACGGCGGCTCCGTAAAACCGGAAAATGTGGAGGAACTCATGGCCCAGCCGGACATTGACGGTGCTCTGGTGGGCGGCGCTTCCCTGAAGCCGGAATCCTTCGCTGCTCTGGTAACTTCCGCCAAATAAGCGGAATCCGACGCCCCCCTTTCTACAGGCCGGTCCTTCACGGGACCGGCCTTTTTCATCTCCGGCACACAGGGCAGGCTCTTTTCCCCCAAGAGCGCAGTTTCTGCCTTTTCAAGCGGCCTCAATCGTGCATAATGGCGGGAAATCATGAAAACCCGCTTACTTACCCCACGCAGCAAAGGTTTTACGCTTATTGAAGTTCTTGTAGTTATCGCCATCATTGCCCTGCTGGCAGGCGTCTCCTACAGCATTTATTCCCATGCCACGGAAACGGCGGCCAGAACGCGCTGCACGGACAATCTGCGCCGCATTAGTGACTGGGGCAAGGAATTCGCAGGCCAGAACGGCGGGAAACTGCCCTCCAGCGGCATGAAAGACAGCCTCCTGAGCGCCAGGGAATGCCGGAACTGGTGGGACGCCCTGGCGCCCATCGTCAATGCGGAACAACCCGACCTGATTGCCCGGAACGCCAAAGAGCCCAACATGCTTCCGGACACGTTCCGCTGCAAAAACGACAAGCGTCCGGAAATCCTTGGAGCGGAGGACGCCAACCTTCCCGCCGGCCCAAACACTATTTCCTACACCAGCTGGCTGGACAACCGGAAGGGGCGTCCCATGAATGTGGCGCGCGGCCAGGCCCTGCGGGGCAAACCCTGGATCAGCGACGGCGTCCCGATTGACGGGCGCAGCGTCATCACGGAACAGGATTTTGAGGAAATCGTAGTCCCGGCCCTTGAACGTCATCAGGGAGGGATCATGGTGCTTTATGCGGACGGGAAAATATCCCCCGTTGAGGATCCTACGCTTAACAAAGTCACCCAAGGCTCCTGAGCCCCGTGTTTTTCCGCCCGGCGCGGGAGGAAAGCCGACGGACCGTTGCCGGTAATCCAATGGAATTTTCTTCCTACTACCGCTGATTCGTCTTTACGAAGCCGGGATAATCATTAAGGTTAGCGTCCAGATGAACCAGCATGCACCTTTCCTGCATCCGTATGATGGAATGATACCACTGTCTGTGGCAGGGTATATCCTGGGATTCGTCCTGTTGCTGGTCCACCTGTATGCGCTGGTAAAAAGGCAGCAGGTGCAGGCTTTTCTGCTGGCGTCTCCACGCAACCATCTGCTGGCCCAGATTCTGCTGGCCGTCGGCCTGTTCTGGTTCTTTCTGCTGGTGGCTCCGGAAGGATTGGGCGTGCTGAGCCGCTTCCGGGTAGGGCTGGCGGAATTTGAAGGCATCCGCTGGCTGCTCCAGCTGGCATGCCCTGTCTTTCTGGTGCTGATGGTCACGCAGGTGAAAAACCTGCTCTTTCCACGGGCGCTGGGCATCTTCGGCCTGATGGTGGCGGCTCCGCTGCTCAGCGCCGCCTTCCTTCAGGAACCATTGACCAGACTCCTCATTCCCATCTGGTGTTACATCGTCATTTTCCTTTCGATTATCTGGATAGGGAAGCCCTACCTGTACCGTGACATGGTCAACAAAATATGCTCCAGGCCCACCTGGTGGACGCCTCTTTGCCTGGGAGGCATGGCCTATGGAGCCGCCATTCTGCTCTGCGCCATCCTGTGGTGGTAGGAAAGCCATCCTTTCCGGCACCGCAGCATCACGCAGAAAATACATTCAGCAGCCGGAGAAAGTCTCCGGCAAAAACAGGCATACTCAGGGCGGCCCTTTCCGTAACGGCCTGTTTTTTCTCATTCCCGTTGCAAGAATCAATAGCAGTTCCGCTTATAATATATGATTATTCCATATTCCTTTCATGCGCTCTATCCTGCGTTCCTCCATCCTGGCCAGCATAGCCCTCTGGCTGCTCTCCCTTGCCCCTTCCCTGGCGAATAGGCCCAATATTGTCCTTATCCTGGCCGATGACATGGGATGGTCCGATCCGGGCTGCTACGGCTCGGAAATACCCACTCCGGCCCTGGACTCCCTGGCCAGACAGGGAATGCTGGCAACCCGGCTCTATACCGCTTCCCGCTGTTCCCCCTCCCGGGCCTCCATCATGACCGGCTGCGAACCTCACAAGGCGGACGTAGGGCTGCTGGATGACGACAGCGGGCGTCCCGGCTACCGCGGCCGCCTGAATCCGGATATCCCCACCCTGCCGGAACTTCTGAAAAAAGCGGGATACCGTACCTATCTTTCCGGGAAATGGCATCTTGGAAAAGTCCGGGGAGCCTATCCATGGGACCGCGGCTTTGACCATTCCCGCGGTTTACTGGGCGGAGCGGCGGATTATTACAAACCCATGCCGGATCGGCCTTTCGGGGAAAACGGGAAACTGCTCCGGCCGGAGGATCTGCCGAAGGACTTCTACATGACGGATGATATCACCAAAACGGCTCTGGCCTATATTGAAGATGCCGCCAAAAGCAACCGGCCCTTCTTTCTCTACGTGGCTTATACGGCTCCGCACACTCCCCTCCAGGCCCCCAGGGGGGAAATAGAAAAAATGCTCCCGTTCTACAACGGCAAATCCCCCCATGCCATTGCTTCCCAAAGACTGGAAAAACAAAAGCTGCTGGGAATCGTCCCGCCTGCCGCCACACTGGGCATGGCCGGCAAATTCAATCCCGAAGGCTACAAAAAAGCCTCCGCAAGGCGCAAGGATTATATTGCCGAATGCATGGCCACCTACGCCGCCCAAATCGCTATTATGGACCGTGGAATAGGCCGCATCCTTGCGTCCCTGGAACGTCACCGCCTCAACGACAATACCATCGTCATGTTTCTGTCAGACAATGGCGCAACAGCGGAAATGCCCCAGAACAATAAAAACAAAAAGACCACCCTTCCTATAGGCCCTCTGGGAGAAATCGGCTGCAGGGACGGATACGGCCCCATGTGGGCGGCTGTGTCCAATACCCCTTACCGCCAGTATAAAATAGAAACCTTTGACGGAGGGCTGTCCGCCCCCTTCATCATTCGCTATCCTTCCAAAATTCGTCCCGGATCACGCTACCACTCGCCTTTCCTGCTTCAGGATATCGCCCCCACCTGCCTTGCATGGGCCGCTCTCCCAATTCCGGCCCATATGGACGGCAAACCGCTCAACACCTACTGGAACAATCCCGCGAAACTTCCTCCGGCCAAAGTGTGGGACTTCATTCCCAATACCTGCCCATCCCGCATCATTTTCTGGGAACATCAGAGAAACCGGGCTGCCCTGACAAGCCAATTCAAGCTGGTGGCTCCCAACCGGGGCCCCTGGCAGGTGTACGACATCAGGGACAGGACGGAGCAGAAAAATCTGGCATCCAGGCACCAGACGCTTGTGGAGCAACTGTCCGAACAGTACAGGAAATGGGCGGCAGAAAACCATGCCGAATGACGTAACACGGCAGGAAAGGGTCATATGCCCCTAAACGTTTCTATGGAAATCACCTGCCGGAAGAAAGTTCTGATCTCCGTCTCCCCAAAGAACGGAAAATTACATGTGATTTACCGGAAAAGAAAAAGCAGGAAATAACTGTTCTTCCCGCCCGCGGCAGCTTTCCTGCCTCTCCGGGCATTCCGGGAGCCATTCATTATTTTACACTCCACGCCTCCTTTCCCATGGAGGGAAATTGCATAAAAATCCGCTTCTTCATTCGGAATTTTCTACGCCCTGTTTTTACCCTGTAATCAAAAATAATCCCTTTATAATCTTAAAACTAGTCAAAATACTGCCGCTTACCAAATCATTTCCCAAAAGGAAAACTCTTCTTTTTTCCTAACAATTATTGGAATAAAAGAACCCTTATCATTCAAAGAAATATCGTATTAGAATATTTCTAAATTAGTAAAAAACTCATTGATTGTAAATAAACTTAATTTAAAATGCCATAAGAAAAAACTTTCCTCTCCCTTACCCCCGTTCTTTACTGCCGCCACATCTGATATGGAATATTTTTGATACTCAATTCATAACACACCTTTAACAAAACTTGCACAGCGTCTTTTTATGTTCAAAGAGCCCTCTTTCCTCAAAAAAGCAAATCTGTTCCAACCCATTCTGGTTGTTGTGATCTCCATCATCGGAGGAACTCCCATGGAAGGAGCCAATACGGGGAAAATAGTCCTCTTGATCATTCTGGGCGCCGCTTTCATCGTATGGCATGTGGAATGCCAGAGGCTGCTCAACAGGAACCGGGAAACCAGGGAACATGCCTGCGCCCTGAAAAACCGCAGTGCGGCTCTTTACAAAAAAACCTATGCCGCCCTGAGCGGAGAATACGAAAACTTCGCCAACAAACTGAACGGAGAAAGCTGCCGGAAGACAAAGACGGACGGGTCAAAGGGAACGGCGGAAAGCTTCAACGGAGCCTGCCTGTTCCTGTGCTCCACCATCGCCGCAGCACTGGCTGAGTATAAAAACTCTCTTATCTTTGAAGTTCTTTATATTCAGGCAGAGCGGAGGCAAGACCAAACTCTGCTGCACGTTACAGGCTATGCACAGGGAGAGCATAATAACGATATCCCTTCCCTGCTGGCGCAGCCTCCGCGGCCCGTAACTGAAACACCCTCCATGCTGGATGAACAATTATTCGCGGAACGCCATCTCAGCCCTCTGGTTCTTTCCAGCCCGGAAGAAGTGCAACGCAGCTTTTTCCGGAAGCGCAACCAGCCTCCGGAAGAAAAATACATGCAATATCTGGCCATTCCCGTCCTGAGCAAGAGAAATGAAATCATCGGGCTTATCGAAATCGCCGTTAAAAAGAATCCGTTCATTTCTCCCGTCACCATGCTGGAAGCCCATGAATTGGCTGACGTCAAATCATGGCTGTACCATTTGAAAGACCATTTCCTGTTGTTTCATGAAATAGAACGCGCCGGCCGGGACGGATTTCCATGACGGAGCATGGACGGACAGAATAGCCTGCTACGTCCGGTGCCATATCCATCCCATGAAGACATATTCATCCCCGGATCTTTTTCTCACATTCTTTAAAAATTTCCTGGGATATATTCCGGAATATTTACAATCAACTACTTCCATATTTTTAATCAGAACGGTTACCTCCATATAATGCTGTCAACCTCCAAGTGAAACACATGGCACCGGGGCCATTTCCAGCATCCGAAACAAAAAAAGAGAAAACCCTGTAAACTATTGAGCCTACAGGGTTTCAAAAAAGGAATGGTACTTGGACCGGGACTCGAACCCGGGACCAATAGATTAAAAGTCTACTGCTCTACCAACTGAGCTACCCAAGCACTTACCCTTGCTGGAAGGGCGCAGACAGTAAACACCATACCCCCTTTCATGGCAAGCGCAAAATGGAAGATGGACAAAAAAAGATCAGGAGCCCATGCATTCCAGCCATCTCGCACGCCATTCGGCAGGAATGCGCGCAGGACGACCCTGCGGCATCTGGACCAGGGCCAGCTGCTGATGAGCCCTGACCAGAAGATCATTATTGGAAGCGCGCCTCATTTCAAAATCGCACCAGAAGCGGGCCCGGTCCACGGATTGAAGCCACCCCGTCGTCAGAATGGTGTCTCCCAGAACGGCCGGACGCACATAGTCGATCTCATGGCGCACTACCACGGCAAACTGCTGCAAATCGCTCATGGTTTTGTAATCCATTCCCAATTTAGCGCCAAGTTTGGTACGGCAGGCTTCAATCATGCGCAAATAGGCCAGGTTATGAACTACACCGCCGCAGTCCGTATCATAAAACATGACTTCATCCTCCGTATGAAACATCAGCTCCGGATTCATGCCAGTCATTGTAAAAAGGAAACAGGCGGTCTGAAAGAAAATTCCTGTTCAGCCGCGCCATGCATGATGCGTCCGCGCCAGCGTCAGCACACAGACGGAAGAAGCCCCGGCGCGGAGGAGCAGACGGGCGCAGGAGTCTGCCGTGGCTCCGGTCGTAAAAACATCATCCACCAGCAGCACATCCCTGTCCCTGACGGGGAGGCGTTTCATCCTTTTTTCATCCGCCGCATAAATTTTACGGGCATGTCTGAGCCGCTGCTCCCGCGACAAGCTGGCCTGGGGAAGCGTATCCGGCAGGCGTTTCAGCACGCCGGCATACGGCCAACCCAGTTCCTCTCCCAGCAGCACCGCCAGTTCCTGCGCCTGGTTGTACCCCCTCCGAGCCTGTTTGCCGCGGTGCATGGGCACGGGAACAAGCAGGCGTTTTTTTCCGCCGAACCAGTGAGGATTTCCGCGCACAGCCTCTGCCATCATCTGCGCGAAGGAGCCGGCCAGATGCACGGCTCCCCCGTATTTGAAAGCCAGCAGAAGATCTCGCAATGATCCCGTATTCACATACACGGCGCGGGCTTCCTCAAAAGAGGGGAGAGCCGCCGCGCAACGGCGGCATAATCCGGACGGGATGAAGGAACCTTCCGCCGGTTCCCCGCAGGCGGCACAAAAGGGAGGCTCGACAGGCACGAAACTTCCGCGGCAGTCCGGGCAAACATGGCAGCCATCCAGGCCGCCGCGGCCACATAACTCGCAGACAAAAGGATACACCCAGGAAAGCCATTCCCTGGCAACCGCCCTCAGCATTCCCCGCACGGCAGAAAGTTGAAAGAGGCTCCTATCGTCCGCCCTTCCCATCGGGGAAATCGGCGTCCTCCTCTTCCGGCATCTCTTCCAGAAGCTTGTCTATGGTTTCAATGAAACGCCACGGGCACCGCTTGCGCTGGTATTTACGCCACAGCACATCACGCAGGGTCACCCAGTGCGCCCGCGTTAATTCCACGTGCTCCCACTCCACATCGTCACGTTCCGCACGGCCCACCTTGGGGGCGCACTCCAGCTTCCATTTGCCGGCATGGTGGCATGCCCTGTACACCAGGGTTCCCTCTTCCGTGCGTTCTTTCCACGTGTGAACTTCCATGGAGGCGAGTGTAAGGAAGAAGCGTTTCGGGTAAAGAGGAATTTTTTCTAGTCATCCGCCCTTGCGCGATTAGTATGGCTCCGTCATGAACGACACTGAAATGATCGAATGCCGCGAGCCTGCCCTTCAGATGCAGCGCCTCATCGCCATCATGAAACGTCTGCGCGCCCCCCACGGCTGCCCCTGGGACGCGGAGCAAACCCACCATTCCCTGATTTCCAATATGATTGAGGAAGCCTATGAAGTCGTGGACACCATTCAGCGGAATGACTGGACGCAGCTGAGGGAAGAATTGGGAGATGTTTTGCTTCAAGTGGTTTTTCATGCGGAGATTGCCCAGGAAGCCGGGCGTTTCGATTTCAATGACGTGGCTGCGGAAGTAAGCGAAAAACTCGTCCGCCGCCATCCCCACGTATTTGCCCAGTCCAAGGCGGACACGACGGATGCCGTATTAGCTCAGTGGGACAAGATCAAACGCCGGGAAAAGGGGGCGGAAACAACCCCGTACCTGCATGGAACAGGCAAGGGGCTGCCGCCCATGCTCCAGGCATGGAAGCTCCAGAAAAAAGCCGCCAAAGTAGGATTTGACTGGGCGGATGCCCAAGGCGCCTTTGACAAGGTGAAGGAAGAAACCGCGGAATGCGGGGAAGTTCTTGCCGCACCGGAGGAAGACCCCCGCGTCGCGGAAGAATTGGGGGATCTTCTGTTTTCCGTAGTCAACCTGTGCAGGAAGAAGGGAATCGACCCGGAAACGGCCATGGCCGGAGCAAACAGAAAATTTGAGCGGCGTTTCAACGAAATGGAACGGCTGCTTGCCAAAGACGGTCTTTCCCTGGAAGAAGCTTCCTCGGATGCCATGGAGGAACGCTGGCAACAGGCAAAATCCACCCGGTAACGAAAGCCGGGGTCAGGCCATCATGTCCATGTTCGGGTCTTTCCAGGCCGGATCATATCCCTTGGCGTAGCTGAACACATGCTTGTGCATGTATTCGAAGTACTGCTCTTTCTGCATGGGGGTGAGCCGTTCCCAGATGGCTACATTCAAGGCCCGGCACACCTTCTGCATCATTTTCAGGGTAAGCTGGCGCCCCTGCCGGGCTTTTTGGACCTGCTTGTGGGTAAGCTGCTCCGGAGAAATCTCCACCAAGTCGTGATTGGTCAGATGCCAGCGCTTCATCAGTTCCTCCAAAGGCTGTTCTCCGTGGTTGCGTCCGGTTGCTGTGGCTTCCTCGTCCATACGCCTTTCTTCGTGCCCTATTTCCGGGAAATAGGCAATACATGATTGCCCCATCAGCACTTTTTTTGCATTTCCAGTTGCCCGGCGTCCGGATACATGGTTCAATCCCGCTCCGTTGCAATAAGATGATTAGCGAGAAAGAGGAATTACTGGAATGGCGCAAACGCGCCGCCGCACAGCCTGCGGGACGGGTAGTCCTGGATCTGGAGGCAGACAGCCTGCACCGCTATCAGGAAAAAATCTGCCTGATCCAATACGCGGACGAAACGGGTTCCTGCCTGATCGACCCTCTCTCCATCGAAGACATGGGGCCTTTCTACAACTGGCTGAAGGAAACGGAAGTCTGGATGCACGGAGCGGACTACGACATGAGCCTCTTTCAAAACGCCTGGGAAACGCTGCCCGCCATGATCTGGGATACGCAGACGGCGGCGCGCCTGCTGGGCTTCCGCCAGTTCGGACTGGCCGCCCTGGTGGAACACTTCCACGGCATCATCCTGAGCAAATCTTCCCAAAAGGCGGACTGGGCGCGGCGCCCCCTTTCCCCAACCATGGTCACCTACGCCCTGAACGACGTAAATTACATGCTGGACATGGCGGATAAACTGACGTCCGCCCTCCGGGAAAAAGGACGCATGGGCTGGTTTGAAGAAATTTGCAGGCACTCTATGGAACGAGCCCGGGAACGCCATCTGGCAGGCCATCAGGACCCCTGGCGCATCCAGGGCTGCGGCAAACTGAACAGGAAGGGGCTGGCCGCCCTCCGGGAAATGTGGACCTGGCGCGATGCGGAAGCCAAAACGTGGGACAAACCCGCGTTCATGGTTTGCTCCAATGCCGACCTCATCCAGTGGAGCGTGGCTCTCCAGGAACAGCGCACCGTGGCTCCCCCGCCGCGTTTCCATGCCCACAGGCGCAGCCGGTTCATGAATGCGCTCCAGAAATTCTACCTGCTGGATGAAGAGGACTACCCATGCCGGCCTCGTATTCAGCGCCGGCAGCATTCCGACCAATTTGAGGACAATCTGGCCCGCCTGTGCAAACTCAGGGATGAAAAAGCTGAAGAACTGGGCATGGAAGGCTCCTTCCTGATTACCCGGGCCTCTCTGGAAGCTATTGCGGAAGACAGGGAAAAAGGCGTTTCCACCCTGTTGAACTGGCAGAAGGAAGCCCTGGGTTTCTAAACGGTTCTTTTTGCAGCGGAAAGACATCCGGCCGGAGGAGCCATGGCTCAAAAATTCTGTCGCCCCTCCTCCCCCATTCGCCCAGCATCATTTGCCATTCTTCCTTACCTGCCTGTTTATTGGAAAGCAGAAGACCGTTTTTTCTATAATGCAGGTCCCCCCTTTTACCATGCCTTCCAACCGCCATTCATACATGGTCCTGGCAATCGTCTGCGTCTGCGCTCTTGCCATGTGCGCTTTCCTTTACTGGCGGAACCAGGAAAAGAAAAACCGGATAGCGCGACAGTACGCGGAATTTCCCATGCCGCAGCCCTCGCGGGGAAGCACCCCGGCACAACAGAAGGCCCTGCTTGAAATACTCAGCGGAGAACAGAAAAATATTTCTCAGATTTCCCCATACCGTCATCAGGCGGCGGCACCGCCGCCCCGGAGCCGAGAAAAAATCTTTTCCCTCCCGGCAGGGCATGCTAGGGTGGCAGGCGATGAATCATGCCGATTTAGATCAGTTGCTGATCCTTCAGGAAAAGGATGTGCGGATTTCCAAACTCCGGAAGGAGCTGGCTTCCCTGCCGGAACAGAGAACGCGCCTGCTGAAGCAGATGGAGGCTATCAAGCAGAAGGCCCTGGCCGCCAAACAGGAAGTGGCAGGCATTGAAAAAAGCATACGGGACGTGGAGGCCGCCGTTGAAACCAAACGCGCCTACATCGGCAAAATGAAAACCCTCCAGTCCAACACCCGGAAAAACGAGGAATACCAGAGGTGCATCCAGGAGGTGGAAAAAACGGAAGCCGCTATTGACTCTCTGGAAACCTCAGAGCTGGAATTGATGGAGCGCCTGGAAACAGCAAAAACGGACATGGCGCAGAAAATCCGCCGTGCACAGGACGCCCAGCGCGAACTGGAGGAAACGCTCGCGCGCTTTGACCGGACGGCAGAGACGGACAAGGAGCTTCTGAACCGCCTGGATGCGGAGCGCGCGGCTCTGGCCGCAGCCGTGCCGGAAGATTCCCTGGGGGAATACGAACGGATGACCAGAAGCAAGGGTGTTCCGGTTATTGTGCCAATGGATGAAAAAGGCCATTGCGGCGGCTGCCACATGGTTATCACGGACAACGCCCGCATGAAAGTGCTGAGCGGCCACGAAACCGTTTACTGCGACAGCTGCCACCGCATCCTCCACTGAAAGAAGTTCCAGGAACGCCGCCGGGCTTGCCATGAAATCCAGATCGGAAGAGTTTGAAGAGTGGGGGACGGAAGTCATCTTCGGCCGCGCCAAGGGATTCCGCGCCGCCATGATGCGCATGGTCCTGCGCGGCGCCTCCTGGCTGTTCAGGCTGGTGGTTCTGGCACGGCTGTATCTGTTTCATTCCAGCATCGCCAGGCAGGCCAGGCTGGGAATGCTGGTGGTCAGCGTGGGCAATATCACCGTGGGAGGGACCGGAAAAACCCCGGTGGTGGAACTGCTGGCCCGCACCCTCACCCGGCGCGAGCGCAAGGTAGCCATCCTGACACGCGGCTACAAGAGCGCAGAGCTGGATAAACCTCAGGAATGGAGGGACAAGGACGGCAGGCTGCCGGAGAATCTTCCCAAGATCGCCAGCGACGGGAAAACGCGCTACCTGAGCCCCCTGTATTCCGGTGATGAACCTTTCATGCTTGCCAAAAATCTGGACGGCGTGGCGGTGCTGGTGGATAAAAACCGCATCAAGTCCGGCATCTTCGCCATTGAGCATCTGGGGTGCGACACCCTGTTGCTGGACGACGGCATGCAATATTTGAAACTGGCGCATGAACTGGATATCGTGCTGGTGGATTGCGGCGCGCCCTTTGGCACCGGAGCCATGCTCCCGCGCGGCACCCTGCGGGAGCCCAGAAGCAGTTTGGCGCGCGCCAGTTATATCATCCTGACCAAATGCGGAGGGAAACCACAGGATGAGCTGATATCCTCCATCAGGAAGTACAATCCCGTGGCGGATATCATCGTGAGCGACCACGGCCCCCGGTACCTGGAAAACGTGTTCACGGGAGAACGCCTTCCTCTGGAGGCCCTGCAGGGAAAATGGGTGGCGTGCCTCAGCGGCATCGCGCGCCCGGAAAGTTTTGAAAACTCCCTGCGCTCCCTGGGCGCCCACGTGGAAATCTGCCGCAGGTTTCCGGACCACCACTGGTTTGAACAAACGGAATTGCAGGAATTTTACGACCGTTGCGCAGACCGGGCCATGGACATGATCGTGACCACGGAGAAGGATGCCGTGCGGCTGGAAAAACCGGAGGAAGCCCCGGAGGTACCCATCTATTTCCTGCGCATTGAGGTGGAAATCTACCAGGGCCGGGAGGCATGGGAACGTTGTGTAGACCGCATCTGCGGAATTTCAAAACCGCGCCCACGGGATGAATGGCAACCTTCCTCATCTTTCTGAGCGAGAGCGCAGAAGCTTGAGGCGATACATCAAGAAAATCGTGAACATGCGTTGCACTTTCTCTCGAAGAGAAGTATTTAAAAATACGCTGCCTTTTATTTTTTAACTCTTTATTTATAATATTCCTGAAATGAGAATCAAAAAGTTAAAACCATTCATCACGGTGGTCGGCATCATGCTTCTGCTCACGGCGGCGACAATGGGTTATTTCTCCGCTCAAAGGCTGTTTTCCATCATTCCGGCATCCGGTTATGAAGATAAAGGCGTTTATTCCTTCGTACCTGTTCGGGTGCTTCCCGTTCAGGTGGAAAATACCGGGGCCACCGGAAGAACCCGCCGCATGAACCCCACCAAAACCGTTTACGTGGTTCACTACCGTGATACCAGCAGAAAAGGCTATCAGTGGAAATTCCAGGCAGCTACCCGCGAAACAGGACAAAAAATCGTGAATCAGAGAATTGCCGTAGAGCGGCGGGTGCTGAGCATCCCTGCCGACAAGCATTCCTATATCACCATAGAATCGGAAGAGACAGCAGAAAGCTATACAGCAAAACTCCGGCAAAAGAATATAATGATCCTGGCCTTCTCTGGAATCTACATTCTGCTCTATGCAGCGACATGGGGCGTCATTCTTATGAAAAAGTCCAGGAAAGAGCCTCCCGCGGCCTGAAAAAAGGCAGTTTCCTCGAAAATGCGGTTTTTACGCCCTCCTGACAGGAACGCGGCAGGACCTTGACGGCGAACGGCATGAAGCCAGTCTATATTTATTGGAATCCCCGGCGGATATGTCACTCCGTAAGTGAAGAATCCCGCTCTTTTACTGTTGCTGTTCACATCCTGCCATAGCCGCCTGCATGCGGAAAGAATTACATTTCCCGAAAGTCTGCGGAAATCCGCCGCTTTTATGCAGAGAAGGCCGCTTGACTTGCCCGGAAAATCGTGTGAAACAAGAGGGCAGTATTTTTCCATGAAGGCATTTACCATCACCTCTATTCTGGCTGCCGCGTGCCTGTTCCCGTCCTATTCTCCGGCCGGAGCCGCAGCAGAAACCAAAGCTCAGGCTGCCTCAATGCAGACGGCGGCAGGTATTCCCAAGCAGGATCCTCAGCTTATCAAGGGAAAGCTAGCCAACGGCCTGACCTACTTCATCCGCCCGAATGCGGAACCCAAGGGCCGGTTCAGTATCCGCCTGCGCGTCAACACGGGTTCCCTGAATGAAACGGATGACATCCAGGGCGTTTCCCACTTCCTGGAACACATGGTTTTCAACGGAAGCACCCACTTCAAGCGCGGGGAAATGATTCCCGCCATGCAGAAAGAGGGCCTGGGCCTGGGAGGGGACGCAAATGCGTACACCGCCTTTGACGAAACCGTGTACATGATGGACGTGCCCAGCATGAAGGAATCCACCGTGGACCTGGCCTTCACCATCATGAGGGATTTTGCGGACGGGGCCCTGCTGGAAGAAAGCGCCATTGACGCGGAACGCGGCATCATCACCAGTGAATACAAGGTGCGCGATTCCGCCGGCTACCGGGTCATGAAAGAAGTTTTCTCCATCATGCTGGATGGTACCCGCATTCCCGACCGTTACCCCATCGGCACGCTGGAAGTAATCCGCACCGCGCCGCGGGAAAAATTTATCAACTATTACCGTACCCACTACGTTCCCAGCCAAATGCAGCTCGTCATCGCCGGGGACATCACGCCGGAACAGGGAAAAGCCTGGGTGGAAAAATATTTTGGCTCCATGAAGAAGGACAGCTACTCCTTCCAGACGGATCGGGGCTCGCTCAAAACGGCTACGGAAACCACCGCTCACTGGATCACCAACAAGGAGGCCACCAGCACGGAAGCCAGCATCAACATCGCCCGGCCCTACGTGAAAAAGCCGGATACCATCGCCAACCGCAACAAAAATATTCCCTTGAACGTGGCTTACGCCATGCTGAACCGCCGTCTGGAAAAGATGGCGAAGAATGCGGACTGCCCCTTTATCTCCGCGGAAGGAGGCCGCGCGGACATAGTGGAAGCGGCGGAAGTGGATTCCATTCAAACCCAGGCGGACTACAAGAATTGGAAAGCGGCTCTGGCTTCCATTGAACAGGAACTGCGCCGGGCCATCGAATTCGGCTTCAACAAGGAAGAACTGGCGGAAGCCCGCAGCAACATGACCGCCGCCGCGGAAAACGCCATCAAGTCCTGGGCCACCGCCAAATCGGAAGACCTGGCTTCCGCCATCGCCCAGAGCGCCGCGCAGGACAAGGTCTTCACCACGCCGCAGGAAGACTGGGCCATTTCCAGGGAAGTCGTGGAAAACCTGACGCCCGAACAATGCCAGGCTGCCCTGAAGGAAGCCTGGAGCGGAGCCTTTCCCCGCGTGATCGTCACATCCAACAAGGAAAACGCCCAGGGAAGCGCTGAAATCATGAAAACGTACCGGGAGTCCCGGACCGCCAAGGTACAGCCCTACCAGGCGGACAGCCGGAAGGATTTCTCCTATAAATTCGGGGAACCCGGCAAGGTGACGGCCCGCGCGGAAGCTGCTGACCTGGGAGTCACCCAGCTCACCCTTTCCAACGGCGTGCGCGTCAACCTGAAACCCACGGAATTTGACAAGGATTCCATCAACATCACCTTTGCCGTGGACGGCGGAGAACTGAGCAGACCGGAAAAGGCCTCCGGGCTGGAACTCTTTGCGGGCGCCGTGATGAACGGCGGAGGCTTGAAAGACCATTCCAATGACGAACTGGCCGCCATCATGGCGGGCAAGAAGGTCGGTGTGGGCTTTTCCATGACGGACCGCTTCTTCCTGCTTTCCGGAAACACCAACAGGGAAGACCTGGAAACGCAGCTTCAGCTCCAGACGGCCTACCTGATGTACCCCGGCTACCGCCAGGACGGCGTCATCCTGCTCCGGCGGGCCATTCCCATGATTTATAACAAGATGGATCATGAAGTGCAGGGAGCCATGAAGAAGCAGGTTCCGGCCATCCTGTACAAAAACAATCCCCGGTTCACCTTCCCCACTCAGGAGCAGCTGAACTCCTACCAGGTCAAGGACGTGCAGGATTGGGTGGACGCACCGCTGAAGAACAATTACATGGAAGTGACCGTTACGGGAGACTTCAGGACGGAAGATATCATCCCCCTGCTGGAACGCACCGTAGGCGCGGTGCCCAAGCGGGCGGAAGCTCCGGCCGCGCTGGATGAAAAACTTCGCCATCCGTCCATGGCGGAATTCAATTTCTCCAAGGATCTGACCTATGACTCCTCCATTGATAAAACAATGGTCTGCCTCTTCTGGAAAACGCCCGGAGGAGAAAATAAAAAGCTGGCCCGCAGGCTGAATATGCTCAAGGCCGTCTTTTATGACCGCGTATTCAAGGGCCTGCGCGAAGACATGGGAGAAACCTACTCCCCTTCCACCGGCCTCAATATCAGTGAAACCTATCCGGACGGCGGCTATATCATCACGATGAGTTCCGGCGTCATGCGTAATAAGGAGGCTGTACGCAACGCCATTGCCAGAATTGCGAACGACCTCGGCAAAGGAAACATCACCCAGGAGGAACTGGACCGTGCCCGCAATCCCATTCTCAACTCCATGGACCGTGCCCAGCGCGACAACGGTTACTGGACATCCCTGCTGAAAGACTCCCAGGCCAAGCCGGAACGGTTGAACCAGCAGAGGGAAAGCATTCCGGATGTAAAAGCCATCACCGTGGAAGAAGTCAACAAACTTGCCAAAGATATCTTCGGCAAGGGAGAGCACCTCAACCTGAACATTCTGCCGGATCATCCGGCCGCGGAAGCTCCGCCTGCTGAAAAGCAGGCGGACAAAGCCGCTTCTCCCCGGGCCGCCGTCTCACCGGCGGCTTTTTGCGTTCGCGCCACCGTCGTAAAGACTGTCAACAAAGACTCCGGCAAGAACGGATATGCCATCATTATTTCCGAAGAAACAGCCGCTATGCCGGCCTGGAAGGCCGTGGCGGACAAACTGTCCGAAAAACACGGAGGCACCATCATCACCGTGAAGGATTCCGTATTCTCCAAGCTGGACACGCTCAAAAAAATGGCCCCCCGCTTCATGGCCGTCGTCGCGCGCCCGGAGGAAATAGACCGGGTGCTGGTGAATGACCTGCACCGCCTGAGCCGCCGGCTGGACGACGACCCCTACGGAGACTGTATCTGGGGCATTGTCACAGGGTACACCCCGCAGGCCGCCATGAGAATAGCCTCTGAAACGAAGCCTCTCGTCATCAGCCGCGCCATGGGAACTACCAACGTGGATTCCTCCCGGTTCAAAGACAGCATGAGCATCACGGACTGGCAGCCCTTCCAATATCTGGAACAGCATGGTTCCAAGGGCAGGGTGACGCCGGCTTTCTACACAAAAGGGCTGAAAGAACAGGACAAGGGGGATGAAACCACGCTGGGCGTAACGCCCAAGCTGATGGAATACTGGAAACGTTATTCCCCGCAGCTCTTTGTGACGGCCTCCCACGCAACCCAGTTTAATCTGGAAATGCCTTTCGGCAAGGGGCTCATCGTTTCCGGCAACAACCGTTTCCACGCTCTGGACAAAAAACAGTTCAGGGAATTCACCACTTTCCTGCGCGGAGTAATCTTCAACGGGAAGGAAGATGACCTGCTCTCCTTCCTTAAGAGAATTAAAGCTCCGGTGATTGAAATCAAGCCGGTTCCGGCTGTCTGGGTCGCGGCGGGGAACTGTCTGATCGGAGACGCCAAGAAAACGAAAAATTCCATGGCTGTCACCGCTCTGAGCCGCTACGGCTTCAACCAGCTGGTAGGCTACACCGTCCCTTCCTGGTATGGCAAGGGCGGCTGGGGGACGCTGAGCCTTCTGTTCAGCAATCATGACGCCTCCAGCCTGGCGGAAGCCTGGTACTTGAACAACCAGTTCATTCTGGACGAAACCATGACCCGCTTCCCCAAACTCATGGATGTTCACTTTAACGCCCCGGATATCAATGGAATCAAAGACGATCCGGACTTTGCCAGGGGCATGAACTCCGCCGGATACGGCATGGGCAAGGATCAACTGGGGCTTATTCATGACCGGGATACCGTGGCCTTTTACGGAGACCCTGCATGGACGGCGCGTCTTGACGAATCCCGCACTCCGTCCCCCTGGCATATCGACTGGAATGATCCGGCAGATGCCTCCAAAGGCTTCACCGTCACAGCCAACAAAGACGCCAAAGGTCGCCTGGGAGTCTGGTTCCCCAATCGAATCAGCGCCGGCAAAGCCACCGTCACCATCGGCGGAACCGCCACTCCCGTTGAAAAAGCAGGCCTCCTGACCAACGACTTCCTTCTGCTCCGGGAACTGGAACTCAAAAAGGGAGAAAAAGCCATCGTGGACATGAAATAGGCCGAAAGCGGTAAATAGCGGCAGGGGAGGATTTAACGGCCCTGCCGCCGGAATCGGCGCGGATGCGAAGGAGGATGCTTCCGGGCTTCGTCCGGGGAATGTCCTTTTTCCTGGCGGAAGCTTTCTTCACCGGCATGATGATGTTCCTGATCCTGGGTATTTTCACGCACTTCATTATAAACCTCAGACCGAAAGCGCCCCGGCTGTTCAGCTGATGCCGCATGTGCCTGCCGGACAAGGCAGCAAATCGTTCAGACGGATAGTTCTTCCGAATACGTTTCCAGCCAGCCGGTGACGTAACAACTCACCAAGAGCGTACAACTCCAATTCGGCGCCGCCGGAAAACTGTTCATAATTCCGTTTTCCGCAACAGGATAAGTGCTATAAGCCATTGCCAGGCCATGGCTCCATTGACAGAGAGGAAAAAGAAGGATAGTATGAGATGTCTACTTCCAACTCCATTACACCATCATCAATGAACACAAAATTAGCCATCCTCATCCTTGCGGCAGCCTTTGGACTCCCCTCCTGCAACACCATTAGTGGAATCGGCAAGGATGTCGAATCCATGGGGAGTAAAATAAACGACGCTTCCCAAGCGACCAGCCGGGCCATGGAATAGCAGGAAAGGTTCCCGGTATTTTCATCCCGGCAGGAACCTGAAGCCGATATTTATACCGGCAGGAATCTTCTTCAATCAACAGCCGCTTCTCCTCTCCCGGAGAAGCGGTCGTATTGTTATTGCGGGGGATCTTTACATGGCCCGGCTGGTGGAACGGGCAGCGGAATTAATATCGCTGCCGACCGCTTCCACATCCTTGCCCACCCCGCCGATCGTATTGCAGGAAACACACCCCAGAAGGGTGGCGATACTTAGAATAATCAATTTGCTTTTCATCATTTTATTGGAAGAGTTCCGAGTAATCAGACTCCATTCCTCCATTCCCCGTTCAAAGAACCGGCCATCATGCCACACAGCCCCCTGTCATTCTCCGTTCTTGCCATGCGTACCCGAAACACTTAAAAAACATGCGTCAACGGAAGAAAATGTCGGGCGGATATCCGCCCCGCTTCCCGGAACCATTATTATTTACTACCAAGATGATTAAAGTAGCCATCGTAGGATACGGCAACATCGGGAAATACGCTGTGGATGCCTTGCGCGCCGCTCCCGATATGGAACTGGCGGGGATCGTGCGCCGCCCCGGCAGCGAACCTGTGCACGGCATCAAGACCGTAAGCAGCATGGAGGAACTGGGTCATGTGGACGCGGCCCTGCTCTGCACCCCCACCCGCAGCGTGGAAGAAACGGCCCTGCCCCTGCTCGCCCGCGGCATCAACACGGTAGACAGCTTCGATATTCACGGGGACATCGTGGCCCTGCGCCGTTCCCTGGGAGCCCAGGCAATCAAACATGACGCCGTCTCCATTATCTCCGCCGGCTGGGATCCCGGCACGGACTCCGTCATCCGCACCCTGATGCAGGCCATGGCCCCCAAGGGCATTACGTACACCAACTTCGGTCCCGGCATGAGCATGGGCCACAGCGTCGTGGCGCGTTCCAAGGAAGGAGTGGCGGACGCGCTCTCCCTCACCATCCCCACGGGTTCCGGCGTACACCGCCGCATGGTTTACGTAGTGCTGAAGGAAGGCGCCAAATTCTCCGACGTGGAATTCGCCATCAAATCCGATTCTTACTTCAGCCATGACGACACCCGTGTGCTGCAGGTACCCGATATTGACGTGCTGAAAGACATGGGCCACGGTGTGCTGATGGAACGCAAGGGCGTTTCCGGCTCCACGCAGAACCAGATGTTCACGTTTGAAATGCGCATCAATAATCCGGCCCTGACCGCCCAGGTCATGGTGGCCTCCGCCCGCGCCAGCATGAAACTGGCTGCAGGCTGCTACACGTTGCCGGAAATAGCCCCGATGGATTTTCTGCCGGGCGACCGCGAAGAATTGATTGCCCAGCTGGTCTAATCCGGAGCATTGCGGACACACGCATCCGGGGCAGTTCTTCCGCCCCTGTTCCGCAAGCTTTCCTTTATCCTCCGGCCCGCAGCCGGAGGATTTTTATTGCTCCACAACAACCAGCCTTCCATTGACGACATTCACCCGGGCCGGAGTACGGGTCCGCTCCGTCCAGTCCCATGCGCGGGCCATGTCCGTCCAAAAAGCGGCGTGGGGGGAATCCTTTTCCTCTGACAAACGCGCCGGAGTAGGCACGAAAGGATAAATCTGCACGGGAACGTTTTTTTGCCCATGAACCAGAGCCTGTTCCACCATGGTATAAATCTCCTCAATCCCGGAATCGGTCATCGCCAGGCAACCGATGGAAACATCCCGGCCATGCACCATGATGAAGCTCCCCGTCCGGTTCAGGGAGCGGTCATAGGCATTCGGATATCCGATGTTGAAAGACAAATGGTAATTGCTCCGGGGATTGAGTCCGGACGGATTCACTTCATAAAAACCTTCCGGCGTTTGCCTGTCCCCCTCTTTCTCCTTGGGGCCCAGCTTTCCGGACCATGCGGCAATCGGATAGCGCTTGGCAAGCATGTAGCATTCCGCCTTGTCCGGTTTCACCCACAGTTCCAGGACGGAGTCTTCCTTTACGGCCCGTAAAAACACAGGACTTCCCACCCTGGCGCCGCACGGCTCCAGAAAGGAATTCAGCACGGGCGTTACCCGTTTCCGCGCGATATCCGCACGGTTGGAGGATTTTTCTGCACATGCCATATTGAAAGCCGCTACGGCGGAAACCAGCAGCCCCAGCAAGGACAGGGCTATACCCTTCTTCATAAACCATATATAATGGAGGCGTTTGTTTTGACAAGAAGAAAACCGGCCAGCCCTTTCCGAAGGAGGAAAAGGGAAAGACGGAGAAAAAGAATACGGAGGATGAAAAGAAGGACGGTTCCCAGGAAAGCCCCCTTCCTGAAGATATTTTCCGAATAGAAGATATATCTGTGCTGGAAACGCAGGCTCCGGAGGAATACCATCACCCTGGACGGCAACTGGTCCAGCCCTCAGCATGCCAGGGGAAGACCCGCCTGTAATTGACCTCATCTTCGCACTGCCGCAGAGAAGAGCGGCATTCACGGAAACGCCATGGAAATACATAACCTTCTTCCCATCACCACACGGAAGGAATTAAGAATATGGCTGGGAAAAAACCACCTCACTTCCTCCTGCTGCTGGGTTCTCACGACGAGGAAGCCCTCCCCACATGCCCTCCTTTACCTGGATGTTGTGGAAGAAGCCCTGTGCTTCGGGTGGATTGACAGCACCCGCAAGAAAACAGCCTCCGGGTTCCTGGCTCAAAGGCTCACTCCCCGATCCAGGAAGAGTAAATGGTCCGAATTGAACAAGGAACGCGTCCGCCGCCTGTTCAGACTGGGACTAATGACGCCCCACGGCGAAAAATGCCTGCCGGAAATGAATCCGGAGGCGTTCCGTATTGACCCGGTTATTTTACAAAGCCTTCAACAGGATCCCCTTATTTACGCCAATTTCCTGGCGTTTCCCCGGTTATACCGCCATGTACGCCTGGATACCATTCAAATTAAAAAAAACCAGCCGGAACTGTTCCGCAGACGCCTGGAAAAATTCCTGAAGAATACCCGTGAAAACAGGATGTACGGGGAATGGCACGACGGGGGACGGCTGCTGGAAGAGTAAACGCCGGGCGGCTTCCATTTCCCTGCCGGCGCGCCCGGACGTTACCAAGCCGTTCCGGAGTTGTCCGGAACGGCCCTGGAGGGTCAGGAGGAAGGCCTTTGGG
>CAJKMG010000002.1 GCA_905200945.1 uncultured Akkermansia sp.
CTTCCATCCACATGTGGAAGCGGGGGAGGTCGTCGTTGACGTAGGCCGGGTTGACTCCCATGAGCGTGGTCCGGTTCCTGATCCAGACCATCTGGTCGCGCAGCGCGTCCCTTTGCGCCGTCCCCAGCGCGTTGACCGTGCTCCCAGCCGCGGCTGCCATGGCGCGGGAGGCTCCGGAGAGGTCGCCGTTGCTGATCATGGTGCTGACGCCGTTCATGAATTGGGCCAGCTGGGAGTCGGAGTCCAGGTTTTTGCGGGCTTCCCAGAGCAGGCTGGCTCCGGCGGCGGAGTTCCACGTGTCAGCCGCGGGGGAGAAGAGGTTTTCCTGCCGGAGGGTGGCATTGAGCAGGATGTCGTTTCCGTCGCGGCTCAAGGTGGCGTCCTGGTAGTAGACGGCGAAGAGTCCGGATATCCGGGCGGCGAGGCTCTGCCCGTCTTCCAGGCCGCTGATGCTGTCGGTGGCGCTCATCAGGATGATGTCATGGAGGTCGCTTCCCGCGTTCATGGCGGCATTTCCTTCCATGTTGGAGAGGAGGAAGCCGGCTCCGTCCTGCACGGTGATGGTGCCCGCCGTCAGCATGGGGGCGCCGAAGGGGGCGTCCTGGTTGAAGTTGTAGATCAGTTCCGTCGTGGAGCCGTTCTGGAAGGTGACGCTTTCCGCGTTGAGCGTGGTGTTGGCGCTGCCCTGGGCGTCCCCGGTGGCTTCAATACGCAGGGTGCCGTTGTTTCCGGCGGTGATGTTGTTGTAGTTCAGCGTGGGGGTGTCCGCGGCGCCTTTCAGGACAAGGGTGCCTCCGTCACGGACGGCGAGGTCGTAGTTCTCACTGCCGGTTTGCAGGTATTGGGTGGTTTTCCCGGAGATGTCCAGGGCGCCGCTGCCTTCCAGCGTGCCGGAGAAGGTTCCGGCGGAGGTTGTCGCCGAGGAGATGGCGAGGCGGCCTCCGTTCATGGACAGGGTTCCGGCGCCGGAGAGGCTGCTGATGGCGGCGGTTTCCGTTCCGGAGAGGTTCAGCGTGCCGTCGGCGGTGATGGCGGGGCCGTCCAGCCGGGCTTCTCCGTCCAGGGCCAGTTCCGCTCCTTCCCGGATGCGGAGGGAGCCGGTTCCGGTGATGGCTCCGTTGTTGATGCTGCTTGTTCCGGTCAGGTCAAGAGTTCCCTGAATGGCCAGGGTTCCTCCGGCTTCCGTAGCGGTTATGGTTTCGATTTCGGCGTTGCCGCTGATGGTCAGGCCTCCTCCTTCCAGCGTGAGGGTGTCCAGGGAGTTTTCCGCGCCGTTGAGGATGATGTTTCCTTCGCGCAGGGCCAGGGTTTCCACGTTCATCGTTCCTCCGACCGTCAGCGTCCCGGTTCCTTCTTTGATGAAGGTGACGTTGCTGCCGCCCGTGATGCTGCCGCCCATGACGGTGTCCTGGCCGGCCGGGTCGATGTCGTCTTCTCCCGTCGTCATTTGTTTGTTGTTGAGGATGACGACGGCTGTGCCGTCTCCGGTGTTGTTGACGACCAGGCTGCTGCCCGTGGCTCCCATCAGGTTGTTGATTTTAGCTCCCTGTCCGTCGGCTTCGCCCGGCGCTCCGGCCAGGTTGACCGTCAGGGTCTGGCCGCCGCCGATGACGACGCCGGCATAGCCGGAGAGTGTCTGATAGGAGTTGACTTCATGGGCGTTTCCTCCTTCCGCCTGCACGCGGTAGAGGCCAGTGGCCGCTCCGCTGAGCACCAGGCTGCCTCCGTCCGTTCCGGTGACCCGGATGCCGTAGTTGGCCAGAAGGTCGGTCGTGAAGGCGATGTCTCCCAGGTCGCCGACGGTCAGCGTTCCGCTGGTCAGGGTCAGGTAGCTGGATGAGTCGTCGGTTTTGTGGTCCAGCAGGAGGTTGACGACGGCGTCGTTGCTCAGGTCCAGCGTCAGCCCTTCTCCCTCTATGGTCAGGTTCGGGTCGCTTCCCGTTGCGCTGCCGTTGCTGATGACGGCGTTAGATGCCTGCGTGTCCCGGCCGATGTTTTCCGTTCCCAGGGCGATGGTCAGTCCGTCCAGGCCGCCTTCTCCTACGGTTACGGTTCCGCTGACTCCGGTCAGGCGGGAGCCGGAGGCGATATTCCACGTTCCTTTCATATGGCTGCCGTCGGCTCCGGAGAGGTTCAGGCTGCCTGCCGTGATGGAGATTCCTTCCGTGGTTCCGTCAAGGATGGTTTCCGCTCCTGCCGCGTCCGCTCCGAGTGTCAGGGTTCCCGCTCCCGTTTTGGTCAGGGACGGGCTGTCGGTCAGCGCCCAGATGGTGGCCGAGGCTCCTTCCTGCGCGATATTGATTTCATCAAACCGGGTGAAGGTGACGTTTTGGAAGTCCCCGTTTCCAAAGGTTCCCTTGAGTTCCAGCGTCCTGTTTCCTTCTACCGCCGCTCCGGCGCTTCCGCCGACGGTGATGCCTCCGTCTTGTCCTTCCGCCCCGAAGACGCTTCCTCCCGTCAGGGAGACGAGGACGTCGCCTCCTACCGTGCCGCAGTTGCCCGCCCCGTAGATGTCGCCCAGGTAGGTGCCTTTTCCAAGGGTGACGGTGACGTTGCCGCCAATGCTGACGGGCAGGGATGCGGGATCTTCCGCCGTCCACGTGCTTCCTCTCCAGGAGCCGCCCACGATTTTGCCCGTGAAGGTGGAGCCTCCGTCAATGGAGACGCCGGTGTTTCCGTTGGTGGTCAGCGTCGTGCCGTTGCCCCAGTTCCAGAAGGAGCCGCCCATGATGTCTCCCGTGAAGGTGATTCCTTCTTTTCCGGTGATGGAGACGCTTGAGCTGCCTTCCACTTTTTGTACGGCTCCGTTGCTTTCGGATTTCGTGTTTGCGTAGCTGCCCCCATAGATGTTTTTGACGAAGTTGTTGTGTCCTTCCGTTTCGGAGAGGGCCGCGTCGCTTATATTGATTGTTACCGAGGTGTCGCCCTGAATGGTCGTTCCTGAAACCTGGTTGGCCGTCCACGCGCTTCCGCCCGTGATGAAGTTCTGGCCTATGACGTTGCCGAAGTCTCCCAGGTTGACGGTCGCGCTGTTGCTGTACTGGATGTTGGTGACCAGGACGCTCGTGTTTCCTGTGATGGTGGTGACGGCATTGTGGGCGGAGGTGCTTCCCCCGATGATGGCTCCCGCCACGATGGCGTTATCTTTGACGGTAACGTTTGTGCTGCCCGTCAGGGTGGTGCTCGCTCCCTTGTTGTTCCCGCCGATGACGTGTTCCGCCGTGGCGTTTCCAGAGAGCTGCACATGGGTGTCTCCCGTCAGCGTGCTGGTCTGGAGGTTGCTCCCCCATTCGTTGGTTACGCCGCCGGAGATGATGCCGAACGCTCCTCCGTTGACGTCCATCCAGATGTCCCCCTGGTAGTTGAGGTTGCCGGCCGGCAGCGTCGCTCCGCTGTTGTATACTCCGTTCAGGTTGATTTTGGTCCCGCCGGTGTTGGTGATTTGATAGACTTTGTCCCCGCTGCCCGTCAGGGTGCCGTCCAGATATCCCAGGCTGACATTGGCCGCGCTTTCAGTCCCAAGCGTCAGCGTAAAGGCGTTTTTGTCCGTTTCTTCCAATTCCCCTCCCGCTCCCGCAGATACCCACGTCACTCTGCTTATCGCTCCTTCGTCAATCGTCAGCACGCTGCCTTCTATCCTGTATTGATCCTCCAACAGGCCAAGGACGCTGAAACCCTCGCCTAGCTCACCTCCCAAATCAACGGTATTGACTCCTTCGGCGCTGAATTCCTGCAACAAACGTCCAATATCTATCTTACCGGACGTCCACGTGGTATTTGAAGCAGTAATTCCATCATTTCCCGATGAAGACGTATAAGATAAAATAGCGCCATCGACAGTCACATTCTGCAATGTGCCGGTACCGCTCATATTCAACGTAATAGTTGAGCCGATCGTTTGTGAGTTAAAATCAAGCGTCCCCCCATCCAACGTAACAAGGCCGCTTCCCAAAGCGGAATTATTCATGCACCTTACGGTGGAACCGGAGGTGATGACCCATTCAGCGGTCATGGATGCATTGGCAGCATTGTTTAAAACCAGCGTGCCGCCGAATCCTTCCCCGCCCACCGTAATGGTCCGTCCGGAAGAATTTAGTGAACCGTAAACATTCAGCGTCTTGCCATTTGCCACAAGGACATTCCAGTCAGCATTCACATTAACCGCCCCCCACGCATTGGAGGAAGAACCCAGGGAAAAATCTTCATGAACCGTAAATAATACCGGTTCTTCCGTGCCGGCTCTCCCCAGTATAAGAGTCCTCTGGGCATTATTATTAGGGACGAGGGAGAAACCCGTTGCCCCTTCCTCCACAATCAATCCCCCCATGGTAAATGGCGTAAAGGAGCAGGATGGGTTTTTATTGGCCGCCGATACGGTAACATCGCCCACTTCCGTTCCAGATGCGACAAAGCGCAATGTGTTGTATTCCGACAATCCCGTCTCATTGGCAAAAAGGTTCCAAATACTCCCCTCTTCGGAGACGGAACCCCAATTGGTATTGATAGGACCGTATGTCCCATCCGGATTGGTCAGCGCGATGCCGCCGTTATGAAAATTATTGGATGAGCTCCCTACCCATGTATAGATATTGCCGGAATATCTGTTGCCGTCCCACTCCGTTGCAGCGGACGCATGAAAACCGGATATGGCATAAAACGACAATAAGGCGGATAACAAATTGAGCGGTAGACGTAACTTCATAACTTTCAAATATGAGTAAATAATAAAGCTCTCCAACCGTCCTGATTGGCTGCTTGCAATATAGCTATTATCGAATTAGCAATCCGCCGTCAACATTCAACATTGATCCAATGTGCGTTGTATACCCGGAACCCATCTTTTTCTTAAGAACCAATTCATGATTTTTCAAAAAACATATTTCATATCTCTTTCATTATAAACATTAAAAATAACTGATTCTGGTCTATTTTCCGGATAACGATTCTGCGGATTGCTAATCCGCAATGCAACATTTCACATGAAAACAAAAATGGACGCAAAAACTATTTTTATCCCCGCCCCATACCTGAATAAATGATGTAGCAAAACAGATCTTTGGTGAAGTTTACTTGCTATACATAAAATACTTACGGTTTTGAAAGGAATCCGCTGCAACCATAAGTAAAAAAGAATGGACTGTTTTCCTGCAGCAGGTTCAGAGCAAAAATTAGAAGTCGTAGCGATAGCCGACGCTTCCGTTGATTGAGCCGGATCCGTCCCGGATGTCCGCGTTTCCGTTCACGAAGACGGTTCCTTTCGTTCCCACCGGCACGCTCAGTCCCGCTCCCAGCTGCAGCGCCGTCGTTCCCACTTTCGCCCCCCTCACTCTTTGCGAGAAGCCGGGGTTGCCCAGCAGCGATACATTTGTTTCTCCCCTCCGGTCTCCCAGGTCCTGCGCCGCGTTCACGCGGATTTCCACCAGCGCTTCCCTCCCGAAGAGGTCGCCGCCCGCGGGACCTGTCAATCAGCAAGTGAAATATCGGAACAACTGATTTTCGGAAACGCTTCCGCAGGAGAAAAATGCCAAATCCAGACAGCCCTGCAAAAAAACAACATTTTCCATAAAAACAAAACAAACCAGGAAAGATTCCTATACAGGTCTGACTGAAGGAAAAGCAACCTGGGGTGTATCTTTCCTCCTTGCTCCCGGCCCTGTAACTTGCTAGAATGCTCCAAGCAAGTTTTTTATCCTCTTCCCATGGCCATTTTTGGTTCCTCCAATTTATCCGAATCAGGTGATCTGTTGATTTTCAACAAAGTATCTTATAAAACCCTGCTGATGTTCGAAAAAGAACTGGGCAGAGACCGCATGACCTACCTGGTGGAGGAAAGCCTTCCCCCGGATACAGCCACCGCCTCCCATCTGGAATCCACTAAAGCGGACGGCATCCTGTTCCAGGCCGGAGGCAGCGACCCTATCGCGCTGCGTTCCGCCATCATGGAACGCCTTAATGAAGGCAGAAGAGTAGTATTCCTGCCCGGTCCCGTCTCCCATGTGAAAGGTTCCATCAGCCAAATTCCGCCGCGGGTCATCAAGGCCCTGGAAGCCCTGCACATTTCCCCAGTGCCGGTCTATACTGGCTTTTACACGAACTCCGTGCTGGATGCGGAGGCCGATACGGATGCCCAGGCGGATATCCAGATACATATTCTCCCCAAACTGGCTCCTGGAGCCGAGATGGCGGCGCGCCTTACTTCCGCGTGGCTGGAATGCTCAGCCCAGGCATACGCCACGCTGCCCCAGCTCCACGGTTCCCTGTCCGCCCTCCTTTTCCGCAGTCTCAAACTTCATTCCGATTGCCGTGTCATCGACGGCATTGACGCCACGACGCTGACCTACGGCCAGTTGCTGGCCATCTCCGTAGCCTTTGCCAAGCGATTGAAAAAAATTACCGCGAACCGCCGGGTCGGCATCATTCTTCCTCCGGGCAAGGGAGCGGCTATTGCCAATCTGGGTTGCCTGTTCGCCGGGAAAACGCCGGTAAATTTCAATTATTCCGCCTCGGAAGGAGCCTTTGCCAGCTCCGTAAAGCAGTCCGGCGTGGACTGGTTCATTACTGCGGATACCTTCATGCGAAAGCTCCAGAATTTCCCGTGGCCTCCCCAGCGGGATCTGATCCTCATGGAGCGGGAAATTCCCCTGCTTAAAGGTTCCGCCAAACGCTGGGGCCTCGCCATCAAATTCCTGACAGCGGGTTTCATGATCAGGAAGCTGGGGCTGGATGCGCCTACAGGGGCAGACGAAGCCGTTCTAATGTTCACTTCCGGCTCTTCCGGAGAACCCAAAGGCGTGCCGCTGACCCATCACAATCTTCTTTCCAACATCTCTCAATGTTCCTCTCGCATTACGCTGGAACCGCAAAGCAGATTTCTGGGGAGCCTGCCTGTATTCCATTGCTTCGGCATCACTATCGGGCTTTGGTATCCGATGATCGGCGGATACGACATGGTCACTTACCCGTCCCCTCTTGAGGCCAAACGGCTGGGAGCCCTTATCAAGCAGTACGGGATTAGTCTGGTAGTCACTACACCCACTTTCCTGCGCGGTTTCATGAAACGTTGTGAACCGGACACCTTTAAAACCGTTCGCTATCTGATCGTTGGCGCGGAAAAATTGCCGGAAGACCTCTCCGTCGCTTTCCGGGAAAAGTTCGGCATCATTCCTTGTGAGGGCTACGGCCTGACGGAAGCATCTCCCGTCTGTTCCGTCAACTTCATTGATCCGGCACCTTCCAATGCCGCCGGAGACTTCATTCCCGGCATGAAGAAGAGTTCCGTAGGAGCCCTTCTTCCCGGGCTCGCCATACGCATCACCAGCCCTCACACGGGACGCGTGGTTCCCATCACTACCTCCGGCATGATCTGGCTGAAAGGGCCGAATATCTTTCCCGGCTATCTGGGCGGTCCGGAAATAGACCGCGACATTTTCGTGGACGGCTGGCTAAAAACCGGGGACATAGGTTCCGCAGACGAATTCGGGTTTTTGAAGATTGAAGGACGCATTTCCCGCTTCTCTAAAATAGGCGGAGAAATGGTGCCTCATGAAGCCCTGGAAGCCGCTATCATGAACATTTGGAATCTGGATCCGGCTGACGAAGAACGACGGATAGCCGTTGTCACCATCCCGGATCCCGTAAAAGGGGAGGCCGTAGCCCTGCTCACTACTCTGGTGACGGATTACGTACACCAGGCGCGGACCCTCATCAGGCATGGCCTGATTGACCAGGGGCTGCCGGCTCTCTGGTGCCCCAAGGAAATTATTCCCGTAGAGCGCATCCCGGTGCTCCCATCCGGCAAGCTGGATATCAAGCAATGCAGGATGTTGGCGTATGAAGCGCTGAACATTCCCTTTGAACCATAATTTATGGAATTCCCGGAGGAAACGCCCGCCGCTCCCAAACTCATCACGGTCAAACAGCTCGTTTACCGCCTGAGGGATACTGTCAGCATCTCCGTGGGCACCCAGTGGGTGGTGGGAGAACTGAGCAACGTCAAGCATCACACCAGCGGCCACGTTTATTTCACCCTGAAGGAGCAGGGAGCGGAAATTTTCTGCGCCTTTTTCAAGGCTGCGGCCTCCAAATGTCCCATACGGCTCCAGGAAGGGATGAAAGTCCATGTCCTGGGCAGCGCCACCGTGTACCCGGACCGGGGACAACTCCAGCTGGTCATCAGGCAGGTAAAAGCCGCGGGACAGGGAGATTTGCAGACCCGCTTCCTGGAGTTGAAAGCAAAACTCCAGCGCGAGGGGTTGTTTGATGCGGAACACAAAAAGAAGATCCCCACGTTCCCCCGCGCCATAGGCATCGTAACCTCCCCCACCGGGGCCGTCATTCAGGACATACGACACGTATTGGAACGCCGCGCCCCATGGGTGAAGGCTTATCTGTTGCCTGTGCGCGTGCAGGGGACAGGAGCGGAGCATGAAATAGCGGCTGCCGTGCGCGCCTGGTCCGGAGCTCCCTTCAACGGTCTTCCCCCCGTAGACGTGCTCATTGTAGGCCGCGGCGGCGGCTCCATCGAGGATTTGTGGAATTTCAATGAAGAAACGGTGGCGCGCGCCATTTATGAATGCACCGTTCCCGTGATTTCCGCAGTAGGTCATGACACAGACTTCACCATTGCGGATTTTGTAGCGGATCTGCGTGCGCCCACCCCTACCGCTGCCGCGGAGCTGGCCACACCGGACGGACCTGAATGGCTCCGCAAACTGTCCAGAATGGAACAGACTCTTCATGCATCCGCACGGCATTCCCTCTTGCGTTCCAAACTGAAACTGGATGTTTACCTGCGGGGGAAGCTGTTGGATGCGTATTCCCTGCTCTCCCCTTATTCCCAGCGCCTGGACGATATGCAAGAAACCCTGCAGCATGCCGCAGCTACTCGCATATTCCAAAATTCACTGAATATAAATAAATTGGAACACGATTTGCAAATGCGCCACCCTGCCCACAGGAACCGGGAGCGCACACAGCTTCTTGCTTCCCTTCAAGCTGGCTTATCCCATGCAGTCGCCGCCCGCATGATGGATTTATCTTCACAACTTACTCTTATTCAAGTACGTCTTGAAGCTCATAGCCCGGAACAGACCCTTCGCCGCGGATATGCCCTGGTGGAAAACCAAGATAAGCAGCTTATCCGGCAAACAAACCAGGTGCAAGCAGGAGAAAAATTGAAAATCCGTGTTTCCGACGGTTGTTTTTATGTCAGGGATGACACACCACAATAACCTGTCCACAAACATCTAGTAGTGCATTTTTTGCACTCAATCTAACAAATTGTGTTTTTTCTGGATTTTACAGGAAATGGAACCTATCCTAATAAAAGCTTATCACTGCTTCTATCACCCGGTCCCATAACTTCTGTTCATATGCCTTGTAAAAACATCACCCGTTACACTTACGAAACAACGGCCTTTCAGGGCTATCGGTTGGCGATCTGTAAGAACAAGCGTTTATTCACCCGTTATTTCTCCGATTCTCAATACGGGGGCGCTGACGCCGCGCTTCAGGAAGCCATGAGGGTAAGAGATAATATTTTCAAACTTTTCGAACAGGGCAACCTCACGGTTAGCCAAATTTTCGCAAAATATACTGTGCGCTCTCGCCGTCAGTCCGCAGCTGATCGCCGTGAAAAAATGGTTCATGGGAAAAGGGCTCTCAGCCATGTGAGGCAGAAAGCCAAAGTCCGCAGCTAAAGGCTCGCGGAGACTGTTCCTCAGCTCTGCTTGAGGACATGTTCTATACCGGAAGCGTTACATTCGCCCCAAAAAGGGAATATATAACCTGCCAAGGGATTAGAATCCATTTCCTCTCTTCGGAATACGGAGATACCTGTAAAAACAGGGAAATGAAATCTATTCCACCGCTCTTTTATGACGCCATGGGAGATTAAAGCGGCATTTCGCTTAAAAAGCCCTTTCGGTGGCCGCTATCTGCGGCGGCGGCGCGAGGCAGGTCTCTCCGGTTCTTCCGCCGGAACTTCCCCTATCTTCCCCAGAACCCTGCGGGCCTCCGTGGTTCGCTTTTGCTTGAGGCACACACCAGCCCAGTTGCGGTGAATTTCATTGTAAAGTTCTCCCGACTGGATGGAGGCCAGATTGTTTCGGAGTTTCTCCTTATCTTCCGGAGTCAACGCATCCCATTCCTCAATCAACTTTCCATATTGGGCCTCCGACAGAGCCCACTGTTCCCTGCCGGCGCTTATCTCCGCCTGAAGATTCAGAATAACCGGCTGAAGCGCCTGAACAAACGTGGTATTTTCGCGAGCCACTTTCATGGCCTGCTCCAGATACTTTACAGCCTGGTCATAATCCCGCGCCTTCAGGAAAGCCGCAGCGACATTCACATCTTCATACGCCCGTTTCACCAAAGCCTCTGCCTGGCTGTATTTTTCAAGCTGGGAGCGCATGGACGCAATATCCTGGCTCAGGCTGGAGCCGCTCAAAATTCGGGGCGCATCCACGCCAAGCGTCATGGCGGCTCCTTCCGCGCGGGACAACAGGCGGGAGGCCTCCCTCAAATCTCCCATCTGCATCCTTACCCGCGCCAGGGCAAGCATTGTCTCCGGCGTGCAGTCCATCTCCGTTTCAGCTGCACGGAAGCAGATCAGGGCTGCTTCCAGCTGGTCGGCCATGGCTTTTAATTCTTCCTGGGAATATTTCCGGCGCGTATTAAGAGGCATCTTCAGTTCATTCAGGATAATGCGGCCCATATCAGGATTGGCAGTCAGGCGGAATTTGGTAAGAAGCTCCCGGGCAATCGCGCTCCCTGTGCCGCTGGGCAACCCGGTGGCCTTGTCAGGCAGGGTATCCTGAAGCAACAGGATTTTAACCATGCTCTTCACATCCTCCGGTTGATTAAGCATGCTCCTCATGACAGGAGAAACAGCCTGCTTGCACAACGCGGAAAAACGCTCAAACCTGGCCTGGTCATACGCATAATGGATTAATGGCTCCAAGCACGCTAAACGGATGGAAACCTGATCCTCCGGGGTATTTTTCAAAATCACTTCATAAAGCTTTTCCGCCACAGCATCATGCTTGCGGCGGGCGAATTCCCGCGCCCAGTTCAGGCTGACGCCCAGGAAGCGGATCTTGTCCTCTGCCGCCGTGGAGGAGGAAGAAGCGAGCTTTTTTTCCAGGAGCGCAGCCAGCATAGGTTCGGATTCTTTCAACATGCCGCGCCTGTCCATTTCCACCGCTAAAAGCCATGCAAAGGAATCTCTGGCTTCGGGAGAATTCATCCATTCCACCTGTTTGTCCACGGTAGATGCCATCTGCGCCAGCTCTGCGTCGGAACCGTTCCAGGAAGCCAGCATATCCTGCAAATGCCCCATAGCCTGCGTCTGGCTGTGCACCTCATGAATGGTCGGCTTGAACCACCCTTCTATCGTAGGCCAGTACTGAATGTAGCCGAACCAGAGTCCTCCCAGGATAACCAAAAAGAGAACCGGCTTCCAATAAGACTTTTTCTTGCGTGCGGGGCGGTAGGGCTTACTGGAAAAATGGCGCTCGGAACTCATGCAGGCATTGAGCCAAAAAGACGGCACAAATCAAGCAAAATAAACGCCTCGCAACGTCTTACGAAGTTCCCCGCATTCTACCTCCGTGAAGATCTGGTGCTCACGGAGGCCCTGCGTCCGGGGGATGCCATGCGCACCCGGGGAAAACCGGATTCCTTCCAGCAGTCATCCGCTTTCTCCTTCATGCCCAGTTCGTCATAACAGCGTCCAAGCTGTTTGTAATTCTCCGACCGCTGCTCCCCTTCCAGCATGGGAAGAACCGCCTCAAAAGCCTCCGCGGCCTCTTTCCATTGTTTTCCGTCACACAGGGCGTATGCCTTGCACAGGTAAGACTGCACCAGCAAATCCCTGCGTTCCGCACCCTCCGCGCATTTCAACAGGGAATCCACCGCTCCGGCATAAGCAACCAAGGCGCCTGCCCTGTCCCCCGCCATATCGCTGGCAAGCCCCAGGAAATAATATACGCGTCCCAGGGACAGAAGATCTGAGCCGAAATGGGTCTTCCGCAACTGAAGAGCCTTTTCCAGGTTTTCCCTGGCCTTGTCCCCCTCCCCGGCATCCAGCCACGCCTTGCCCAGCCCTTCGCGGGACTGTGCGGAAATGACGGGAGAAGCCGAGCTGTTGGAAATGGCCTTTAAAAAATCCGTTCGGGCTTCTGGAGAGGCCTTGCGCAAGATGTTGACCCATCCCCTCTGATCATACAGCCCGGCCCAAAAAGCATGGTCCGTCGGCAGCACGCCGCGGGCGGCACCTTCCGCCTGGTAAAGATAGGCCAGGGCCTCTTCATAATTGCCCAGCTCTGTAGAAATACGGGCCAGACCGCGCAGGGCATTGAGGCAGTCGTTCAACAGGTAAGAAGCATTTTCCGATCCGGAAAGTCCCTTTAAAAACAACTCCCGTGCCTCATCCTTCCTGCCGGCTTCCAGCATGGCCTCCCCCATACTGATGCTGGCCAGGGCCAGGTCTCCGGTGGTTTTGTCCGGCTGGGAACACAGGGCAAGAGCCTTCCTGAAATATTCGCGCGACTCCGGAATGCGCCCCGTAGTGCGAGCCAGCCTTCCCTGAGCGGCTAAAAGCCTGGCTCTGACAGGGAGGGCATCCGGCCCCAGATGAGCGGCGGCATCCACCGCACGCTGGAGCAACATATTTGCCTGCTCATTCCTGTTCAGCATCTGGTCAATGGAACTCATAGTCTGAAGGGTCCGCACCAGCGGTTCGGTCATTCCTTCCTTCTCATATCCCTCCTCTGCGGTTTTCAAATAATCGTAGGCGGAAGTGTACTGGTGCTCCGCCAACAGGGCCTTTGCCACGGCATCCGCGCGGGGGGCCCATACCTGACAGCGTCCGGCGGCGTATCCCGCGTCAATTAATTCCCTGGCCGCAGGAAGAGCAAGAACGGCGCCGCCACGGCTAATCAACTCGCGGGTAAGGCCCCAGGCCGTTTCTGTCCGCAGTTCCGGATCCCTGATCCATGCCAGGCGTTCCTCCCGGTTGTCCAGAATGCCGGCCAGGCTCTCGCGCGAGGCAAAGACATCCGCCATAAAGCGGGACAAATTCTGCATGGCCTTTTCATCACTTTTCTGCACCACCACCGGAGGAGTGGTCAGCATCCCTTCATCATAACCAATGCGGTACGCCATATGGTACGTCAGGAACTCCAGTAGCATCACAAGCACGCACAAACATAGGGCAATCAGCCACTTGGTACGCGGAGACAGAGGGGGCAAAGGAGAAGATGCCTGCATAACAAGTGCATAACGTTACCGGGCGTTCCCCGAATTTCAAGCTTTTTGCACGGGGAGAAACCCTCTGCTGTTCCTGACAGTGGATAAAAAAGAACCGTCAACGGTCTGCCGTCCGTCATTGGGAATCGGGTTCAAGGGAACCCTCCCATCCGTTTTTCCGGTCATGAACACTCCCATAATCCTGCCGGGCGCTACCGCCGAACCGGCTGGTATCACCCTCATTCATCCCTGCGCTTTCGTTCGGACGCCCGGTATAACTGCCAGGCATTCCATAAATTATGCCACAATACGTAAAATGTGGGCCCCAGAGCGGCAATGGGGCTGGCATACGTCAAAGCCAGATAAATGGACAGAGTGGTATTCTTCTGCCCCAGGGCCTGGCTGCACTCCGCAGCGCGCGCGCGTCCCCCCAGCAAATGCCCCAGCCCGAAATTGAGCCCGCAAACCAGCAGGGCAATCACGCCGATCTGTTCCAAAACACGTTCCGAAATGCCCTCGCGGGAGGAAATATCATAAGAAGCGTTTGCGGCTATCAAAACCAGAATCACCACCCAAATGCCAAAGGTGACGTCTTTCAACTTTCTGGGCCAGGCAATGGCTCGCGGATAAAAACGCCGCGCCGCCAGCGCCAGCGCCAGGGGCAGCAACATGATCAGGGAAATATTCTGGGCCACGTTCAGGTAAATCTCAAAACCGCCCCGCCCCACAACCGCCGGAAGGATGAAAGGCAGCAAGGCGCAGATAATACCGTTAATCAACAAAAGGGCGGTCAGCATAAATTCCACGCTGCCGCCCAGCAGCCCCATCACCACAGGCGCCGCCGTGGCTGTAGGCATGATTCCTACAAAAAAAGCGGCCTGCGCCAGATACCCGTCCCCAAAAACAAGGCGGCACACACCCCATGCCGCCAGGGCGACCATTAAATTGGCCCCCGTCAGGAGCCAGTGAGCCCGCTCCGGCTTCATCCGTTTGAAGCGGATGCCCAGAAAAGTTACAAACAGCATTACAATCAGCATCCACTTGAATGTCCAGCTGTACACATGCAGGCCGGGCATCATATACCCCGCGATGAAGGCCGCCACAATGGCAAACGTGCGGATGAGGGACTTAAACATGAGGAATGCGATGAAACGGTTACGCGGGATTGCCGAGCAAACGGATGAACCCGCCCATCCGGCGGGCGTTCCATCCCGACAAATCCCGCAAACGGGTCGGCAAGCCGATTACCATGCTCTCAGCAACGGCCCCCATTCCACCCCCATGATGCCGGGAAACTCCCATATAGCCATGTCCGGCCAAAAGACGACCCGTTGCAACCGTCAACCGTTCCCTAATTCCTGACTGTTGTCTCATGGAGAGGGGGCTTACCGGTTCACGCGGGCGGCGCGAACCTGAATGGAGTGGTTATGGGCGTCCAGCCCCTCCACCCGGGCGAACTCCGCCACATACGGAGCGGAGTTCAGCACGGCATCGCGGTCCATGCGCACCACGCTGGTGCGGCGCTGGAACTGGTCCGCCCGCAAGCCGGAAAAAGACTTGCCAGCGCCGCCGGTAGGCAGCGTATGGCTGGGGCCCGCCAGAAAATCCCCGCAGGCTACAGTAGAAAGGGAGCCGGCGTAGATGGCTCCCGCCGTCCTGATGCCATTCAGCACGGCCTCTTCATCCCGAGTGACGAGCACCAGATGCTCCGGCGCAAAGGCATTAACCAGTTCCACCCCTTCCTGAATGGAAGAAACCAGAAAACCGTAGGCATGCTTGTCCAGCACCTCCCGGATGATGGAGCCTCGGCTCAGCAGGGCGGCCTGGCGTTCCACTTCCGCCTCCACCTGCTCCAATAACGCCTCCGATGTAGTGACAAAAACAACTACGCTGTCCGGCCCATGCTCGCCCTGCGCCAGCAGGTCGGCAGCAAGGAACTCCGCATCCGCAGTATCATCCGCCAGTACCATTACTTCACTGGGCCCGGGCAACAAATCAATGGCAACGGCCCCCACCAACTGGCGCTTGGCCTCCACCACAAAACGGTTACCGGGGCCGAAAATCTTCTCCACCGGTTTCACGCTCTTCGTCCCCAGAGCCAGGGCGGCTATCGCCTGAGCGCCCCCTATCTTGATAATCTCCGTTGCGCCGGAGGCTTTCAGCGCATACAAAAGCGCGGGATTCACCCGGCCGTCCGGCCCGCAGGGCGTGGCGGCCACAATCTCCCGAACGCCGGCGGCCTGCGCAAAACCGCCCGTCATGATGGAAGTAGAGACCAGAGGAGCCTTACCTCCGGGAATATAAATGCCCACACGGTCGTACGGAAGGAACCGCTCCGCCACCTCCACGCCCTGTGCATTCACGCCGGACCAGTCCCGCCTGCGGCTGCGGTCTGAAAAATAATGGATGTTTGCCAGAGAGACGGCAATGGCCTCCTTCACAGTCCCTTCCACTGCGGCTTCCGCTTCCGCCAGTTCTGCCTCCGTCACGAACAGGGAGGAAGAATCCAGATGCACCTTGTCAAATCTGGCGGCATAATCAAACAGGGCTTCATCTCCGCGCGCGGAAACATCCCGGATAATAGCGTTCACGGTATCCCTTACGGAATCCTCCGGAAGTGCGCGGCGGTTCATCCGGCGCTTCATCTCGTCAAAGCAGGTATCGGAAGGACGGTAAATTTTCATAAAAGGTCTCTACAGAAAAACGGGAAGGGAGTTTCACAATCTTTAAGCACGCAGTCAAGCCTTCTGTCCTCTTTGATTTCCGACGGAGCTTCACGGCGCCTCCGGACAAAAAATCAAAAGACCAAACCATTCTCCCTTGACCGACATCAAAAATAGGCCTAGCTTTTCTTCCGCAAACATTTGGCCAAACGGCCCACTGTCATGAACATTCACGAATATCAAGCAAAACAACTCTTTGAGCGTTTTGGCGTGGCAACCCCCAAGGGCATTTCCGCCTCCACAGCTCAGGAAGCAGCACAAACGGCCCGGAACATGGGCCTCTCCCAATACGTAGTTAAGGCACAGGTACACGCTGGCGGCCGTGGTAAAGGCACCTTCAAAAACGGCTTTAAAGGAGGCGTCCACGTCGTCAAGTCCGTGGAGGAAGTGGAAGAAGTTGCCGGCAAAATGCTCAACCAGGTTCTGGTCACCAAGCAAACCGGGGAAGCCGGCAAGCTGGTCAGCAAAATCATGGTGGCGGAAGCCGTGGATCTCAAAAAGGAATGCTATTTCGCCATTCTTCAGGACCGCGCCCGGGAATGCCCCGTTATCGTGGCCAGTACGGAAGGCGGCATGGACATTGAAGAAGTGGCCGCCACCCGCCCGGAAGCCATTATCCGCGAACACATTAACCCGGCGCTGGGCATCCTGCCTTTCCAGGCTCTCAAAATCGCCGTGGCGTTGGGACTGACCGGCCCCCTGCTCCGCCAGGCCACCAAGCTTATCACCAACGTTTACAAGCTTTTCACCGCTCTGGACTGCTCCCTGGTGGAAATCAACCCCCTGGTAGTCACCACGGATGACCGCGTGTGCGCCCTGGACGCCAAATTCAATTTTGACGACAACGCCCTGTACCGCCACCCGGAAATCATGGAAATGCGGGATGAAACGGAAGAAGACCCCCGTGAAGTGGAAGCCGGCAAGTACGACCTGAACTACATCGGCCTGGACGGCAACATCGGCTGCATGGTGAACGGCGCCGGCCTGGCCATGGCCACGATGGACATCATCAAATACTACGGCGGAGAACCCGCCAACTTCCTGGACGTGGGCGGTTCCGCCACGGAGGAAATGGTAACCAACGCGTTCCGCATCCTCACCAGCGACAAGAATGTGAAGGCCCTTCTGGTCAATATCTTCGGCGGCATCATGCGCTGTGACGTCATCGCCCAGGGCATTGTGGCCGCGGCGAAAAACATCGACATGAAAATCCCGCTCGTCGTCCGCCTGGAAGGAACCAACGTGGAAATCGGCAAGAAAATCCTCGCAGACAGCGGCATCGCCATCATCCCTGCCGACAACCTGGACGAAGCCGCCCAGAAAGCGGTGGCAGCAGTCAAATAACCCTCACTATTTATTACGACAATGACATCTCTCATTGACAAGAACACCCGTCTGGTCGTGCAAGGCATCACCGGCAGCGCCGGCGCATTCCACGCCAAAAACTGCATGGACTTCGGCACCAACGTCGTCGCCGGCGTGACCCCCGGCAAGGGCGGCCAGCTCTTTGAAGGCAAGGTCCCCGTCTTCGATACTGTAGCGGAAGCCAAAAAGGCCACGGACTGCAACGCCTCCATGATCTTCGTTCCCCCGCCCTTCGCTGCGGACGCCATCATGGAAGCCGCGGACGCGGGCGTGAAGCTCATCGTCTGCATCACGGAAGGCATCCCGGTACAGGACATGCAGAAGGTGAAAACTTTCCTGAAGGACAAGGACGTAACTCTCATCGGCCCGAACTGCCCCGGAATTGTCAATCCCTCCGCCAACTGCAAGATCGGCATCATGCCGGCCTACATCTTCAAACCCGGCAGAATCGGCATTGTCTCCCGTTCCGGCACGCTTACTTATGAAGCCGTCTGGCAGGTTACCAACATGGGCTTGGGCCAGAGCATGTGCATTGGCATCGGCGGCGACCCCGTCCACGGCATGACCCAGCAGCAGGCCGTGCAATTCTTCACGGAAGACCCGAACACGGACGCCTTCATCATGATTGGTGAAATCGGCGGTTCCGAAGAAGAAGAAGCCGCTGAATGGATCAAGAACAACTGCAAAAAACCTGTTGCCGCGTTCATCGCTGGAGCCACGGCTCCCAAGGGCCGCCGCATGGGCCATGCAGGAGCCATTGTTGCCGGAGGCAAAGGTACTGCCGCCGCCAAGCAGGAAGCCCTGAATAACGCCGGTATTGTGGTTGCCAAAACCCCGGCTCAAATGGGCGCCGCCCTGGCGGAAGCCATGAAAAACAAGGGGATGTAATCCCCTCTCTTTCACCTTTTCATATCCAGCGCCTTCCCTTGCCGGAAGGCGCTTTTTTCATGATAAAACGGAGTTGATTACATCACGCGGATTTTATCTGAATTGCAACAGAGTCTATTCCCTCCGCTTAATAGGCCGAACCCTCTGTACAAGACATACTCTTATTTTGTTCTTCACAAAGGGCATGAACATTCCTTATCTGAGTTTTCCGTTAATAGTTAATACTTTAAACTTAATAACCCACACCCACGGATTCAGTTCAACGGAACCGGCTCCCCTTATTTTTTCCCACAAGGAAAAGAAAGATAACCGGGCAAGAGCCAACCCCGCAGATTTCTCCGTGTAATCCCTCCATAAACAGGCATCTGTTTCTTCATCGTACCAAACGCACTCAATGCCTTCCATCCGTGCATCGTTCGGCGTAATATCCAAAAGCCGCTCAACTCTGATTTCCGTAACTTCCAGTAAAATCCGGGAAGCCCAACGCGGCATGTGAATCGAAGGAATAAACTGCTCGTGAGCATCTTTTAATATCCATTCTTCTGGATATGACATTGGCAAACAAGCGCCATCAGCAGAATAAAGCCATCCAAAACGGCTATTATGACAAATATCCTCCTGTACCCACAAACGGTCGCCAACTTTCCCGTAGGGACATTCAATCCACGAGGTAAAAATATTTGAAAACTTTCCGCTTCCATCTTCGGAAATAGTCAGCCATAAGCCGGCCTCTTCTATGAATTCCTGAATCTCCCACCCCCTTTCTTTCAAATCTTCAGGAAGATCATTAAATTGGTTCAGGCCGCACGTTCGGCGGGCTTGATTTTTGTACCCTCCGGGAGTGCTGTATTCCTGCAACAATGCCCGAATCATATCTGCTTCGAATCGGATAGGATGTTCTTTAATATTGTTATTCATGGTCTTGATTATTGATAATACCAGATTATTCCAGAATCCGTTAAATCCTCCGCAAATTATAAAAAAACAGGGAGCATTCTGGAGTGGCTGTTTCATGCTTTCCCCCACATCCTGAAGCTGTTAAAATATTCGCTGTAACCGAGAATCACTCCAAAGCCAGCGTATGGATCACTTTCGCATCCACTCAATTCCGGTTACTCTCCGCTTTTACCAGACCAGGCAACTTCATCCCGCCTTTCTCCTTCAATAATCAACTTAAATTCAATTTTTTACATAACCATGAGCAAAAATATCCTCAGAAATATCTTCCACTCCAGACCTTTTTCCAAATGCACCTATCATTATCCTGATACCTATAATAAGGATATTAGGAAAAACGCTGGCTAGGCATTCTAACCGGAGTTTTTGGCCTAAGTTATTCAATTTCAAATGAAAAAATAAAAAATCTAAAATAAGGCAGTTAGACCGGAACATAATTCCCCACCATCTCCCTCCCCTGATTTACAAAAAAAGAGCCTACACCGTTAAAGTGCAGGCTCTTCAAAAAGAAAGGCTTTGGCGGAGCGGGAGGGATTCGAACCCTCGGTACCGGTTTTGCCAGTACGTTCCTTTAGCAAAGGAGTGCTTTCAGCCTCTCAGCCACCGCTCCGTCTTGGGTAATGTGTGGAGAAGAAACTACACACTTCCCAAAATGAAGTCAACACATAAATAATACAGTCAAAAATATTGATCAAGCAATCCTCTCGATTCCACTGGATCAGGATATAACTCTATTCATTGTATTGTTCCATTCAGGCCAAGAAACAATCTCCTTGAAAGATTCAAGGAGATTCTCAACTTTATGTTAATAAATATTCATTTTCCAGGAAAATATATTCAGCATAGCGTGGAACATTTTCACCGTAAACCATGAAAGACAATTTCTCAGTACAGCATGAACACCACTTTCCAGAAACGGCGTACACCTGATTGGAAAAAATCGGAAAGAAAATTCAAACCCCGCAATGCTCGGCAATGACTTCCAGAAAATCATCCAAATAACGGACAGCTTTCTGCTGTCCAATGCCGTGAACGTTCATAGCACCGCGGCGGGTGGTAGGTTTCAACCTGGCCAAACCTTCCAGCGTAGAATTATGAAACACGGCATAAGCCGGAATCCCGGCTTCCCGCGCCAGCTCATTTCTCAATTCCTTCAACTTTAAAAACAAATCCTCGTCAAACTCGCCCAGGGCAGTCAAATTTCCTGTAGCCCGGACTTTGGCCTGCCCCATAGATGCAGATATTTTTCCCCGGCGGGCAAAAGGCCAAACCAAGGATGCCTCCTTGCGCCCCATCATCACTTCATTTCCTTTCGGACTCAGGGTAATCAGGGGCCGGTCCGTCCCTCCGCTCATCCTGGTCAATCCCGCCATCTGCATGGCACGGAACAACTGGCGTATATCGTCCTCGCTCCATCTGGAAAGGATGCCGTAGGTACTCAGCCGGACCAGGGAAGTCCTTAACAACTCCTGGGTTTTCGCCCCTTTGAGCATCTGAATAATCTTCGTCTTGCCCCACTTTCCCTGCCAGGAACCATCAGCCAAACGCACGGACGCACGCGCAATCCCGCTCAACGCCTGCCGTACAACCAACGTCTCTTCCTCTCCCAGGGATTGACCCTCCTCAACGCCCATTGTCAGACACTGATCACAGCGTCCGCACGGAACTCCATCTTCCTCCCCGAAATAATTCAGAATCCATTGCTGACGGCAGCCGGAGGAATAAGCGAACTCCGTCATTGCCTTCAGTTTCTCCCGGTCCCTCACTTCCTTTTCCCGCAGGGCATCTTCATCCAGAGGAATCTTCAAACCGCTTACGGAAGGATCCGTTACTCTGGTAAGCTTCACACGTTGTCCCGGAACGTCATGGCGACTGATCGCTCCATTGCGTATAAGCACGGATAAAGCTGCCCCCACCTGCATGGCATTACGGCATTTGAGACGCTCCGCCATTTCCTCCAGAGACCACATGACATCGTGGGTTTCCGCACTGCAATGCTTCCTGAGCAACTCGTACAGCTCCACAATCAATGGAATTCCCGGATTCACTCCTTCAATAAAAAATTCCTGGGTCCGCAAATCCGCATGGTTGAACAAAAGCTCGCAATAAGCTTCATCCCCGTCTCGTCCGGCTCGGCCGGCCTCCTGATAATAGGCCTCCACACTGCCGGGAATCTCAAAATGGGCCACAAACCTGACGTCCGCCCGGTCAATGCCCATGCCAAACGCATTTGTGGCAATAACAATATCCGCATGACGGTTCATGAAAGCGTTCTGAGCCTCCTCCCTCTGCTCATCCGTCATGCCGGCGTGATAGGCAGTCACGTTCAATCCAAGATCAGAAATAGCCTCATATACCTGCTCCACTTTTTTGCGGGTGGAGCAATAAATAATACCCGTCTTGTGACGCTTCACCAATTCATACAGCCTCCTGTACTTGTCTTTGTGTGTATCGCACGCAGTAATGCGGAAATGCAGGTTTTCCCGCGCAAACCCGCGCACAATCGTCACCGGGTCATCCAGCCCTAAATGTTTCAGAATATCTTCCCGTACCCGCGGAGTGGCCGTAGCGGTCAGCGCAGCCACCTGGGGCCTCCCCATCATCTCGATAGCTTTTCCCAGCTTCAGATAATCCGGGCGGAAATCGTGCCCCCACTGGCTCAGGCAATGCGCTTCATCCACAGCCACCATATTTACATCCACCTCTGCCAGAGCACGCATGAATCCTTCATGACCAAAACGTTCAGGAGCCACATACACCAGCTTGAACGCTCCCTTCTTCATTCCGTCCAAACGTTCCTTTTGCTCAGGAAAACTCAGGGAGCTGTTAATCATGGCGGCGGGAATCCCTCTGGCGACAAGAGCATCCACCTGATCTTTCATTAAAGCGATTAGAGGACTGACAACCAGGCAAACCCCGTCCCGGCACAAGGAAGGAAGCTGGTAACACAGGGATTTTCCTCCTCCCGTGGGCATCACTACCAATACATTGCGGCCTTCCATAATGGAAGCCACCACTCGGTCCTGGCCCTCCCTCAAGACGGAAAAGCCGAAGTACTTCTTCAATGCCTCCATCGGCGATCTGATCACCTCGAACTCGCTCATTTCCTCCGTTTAGTGTGCCACAGGCCATTCCATGACGCAACGCCTTTCCCCTCTTTCTCCATCCCGCAGTCAACGGGTCCTTTTCTGAAAATTTATTTTCCCGAAAAGAGAAAAATGAATTTTTTTCTCAAATCATCTTACAAACATCTTGACTTTCCCGAGGAAAAATCTATATTTTTCTCACCGCTTACGCGGTACACGACGCAAGTTAAAGCGCCCGTAGCTCAATTGGATAGAGCGTCTGACTACGGATCAGAAGGTTTGGGGTTCGAATCCCTACGGGCGTGCCACTTGCATCACCACCAGCAAATAAAATGATTCCTGCCTGAACATCACGGCGGGATTTTTTGTCTCTACTGGTAAATACATATGGGGGCGCCATGGTTTCGACTGGAAGTCTGCGGTGCTGGCTGCATGTGAAGGTTAATCGGCTGGCCTTCTAAAAAGCCGATTAAAAAAATAAATGCAGAGTCTAACGACCTTGCTCTGGCTGCTTAATTAGTTCAGCCGCGTCAGAACCTCAACGCCTGCTAGAGGGGACGACGAAGAGACAGCAGGCTGGTGCAGTGCGGGGTTGCCGCGCAACGCACGAGACTTCCACAGGCAACTAGCGAGCTTGCCTAGTTGATGCATGGCGAAGCAGCCGCAAAAGCAGCAACATGCGTCTGAACATGGAGATGCCGTCATCAATGGCCTTCAGGACACGGGTTCGACTCCCGTCGCCTCCACCATCTCAAAACAACCGCAAGTCTTTGAAACATAAGACTTGCGGTTGTTGTTTTATAAAACCTTCTCCCCCAGGCATTAGACGGGAGAGGAGGTGGATGAGGATTCCTTAATAAGGAATAAGATATTTTATCTATTCCCCCCCTCTTACCCATGCTCTAAAACCGCATGACGATACTTCATCCAGGGATTTTCTCTGATAAACGTCGGAACATGCAGGAAGCTGAAGCCTTTGAGACGCCATTACAAACCAAGGCCTTCCTGTTCCCAAAGTTGATAATGAATTGCCTTGCGGTTCCATGGAGTTACTGCAATTCATTCCCAGTTTTTTCTCCGGTTCCTGTCGGGCGGAACATCTTTTCCATTTAAAATTGTTGCAATGCAAAGACAATTCCGGAAACGCCTTGTCTGGAAAAAGCCGCTGCATTACATATCCTCCAGCCAGCCGCCATCATGCAGTCAGTGCCGTCTTAACTGCTAATATCCTTATTATTTTCTGATGGTAAAATACTTGAAGAACGATATGGCGGCAAAATCCACCAGTATGAACTGCGCATAATTAACAGGGGTAAGAAGACGGCGGCCTCCGAGGCTATTGACAGCCTCAATCGTCAGCAGAACAGCTTCACGAAACTCAACGGCCTCACTATCTCCTGTGGAATGATTGAGAACAGAGGTATTTCCCAGCCTTGCCCATACCTGGACGGCTTGCCAGTCCTCCTCCATGTCCTCAATGACGGCTACAGCCGCGCTCAAAGCCGGGGCCTGATCGGCCGGTATATCATTTTGTTTATAGCGGTCTATACGTGTATATCCATCCGAATCCTGGTAGATGGCTGTCAGCGTGAATTCCCGCCAGTTACCGGGCTTGGAAAACTGTATTTGTATCTCTCTCATGGTATAATTATGCTAATTGGTTGATTTTAATAACGGCGGCGCATAACACCACTTCCTTGAAAATCTGCTCCCGCTCACGGGAAATGTCATCCCGTATAAAACGTCCAAATTGAACCCGCGCTTCTGTCCGGGATGCTGGTAAGAGTTGATAAAAATACTTCAAGCCGACAGTATGTATTTTATATGGAAAACTTTTCTCATCAAACAACCCGCCGGAATTTCCTGAATCAATTAGGTCTGGCGGCGGCAGGAATGGCGACGGGCAATACAGCCCTTTCCGCCACACAATATGGTTCCGGCATTCCTAAAAATTCCGTACCGGACATAACTTCCTACAATTCCGCCAAAAGAGTGATCATGATTTCCCTGGACGGGGTTTGTGTGGAAGGTTTTCAAAAGGCGCATGCCCCCTCTTTAAAAGGAATGATGTCACAGGGTGCTTTCTCTCTGGATACGCGGGTTGTGATGCCCTCCGTCACTTTGCCCAACTGGACCAGCCACTTAACCGGCAGCGGCCCGGAACAGCACGGAGTCTTCAACAATAACTGGACGCTGGCGAATTCCTCCTACCCCGCCGTACGGAAAGATGAAGACGGATATTATCCTTCCGTATTTCAGGACTTGAAAAAATGCCAGCCTTCCTGCAAAACAGCTTTTTATTATAATTGGAAACCTCTCGCCTATCCGTTCAACGAAAAATATCTGGATGAAATCAAGTATCTGAAAAACGACGCCTATATCGACAATTATAACCAGGCTTTTCAATTCATCATGAAACACCGCCACATCCCGACTGTGGTTTTCCTCTATTCCGTTCATACAGATCATGCGGGGCACAAGTACGGATGGATGTCCAGTGAATATCTTCAATCTATTGAAGAGGCGGATCAGCAAATTGGAATCTTTTTTCAGAAATTGAGGCAGGAAGGCTTATTCAACGATACGCATTTTCTATTTCTGACGGATCATGGGGGAATCGGAAAGGGCCACGGGGGGACGAGCGCAGCGGAAATGATAGTTCCATGGGGAATTTCAGGCCCGGGTATTAAGAGGGATTTCCTGATCTCCGAACCGAACAATACCACCAATACCGCTCCCATGCTTCTTCATTTATTCGGAGGAAAGCCACTACCGGAATGGACAGGGAAAGTCATTGAAAGCGTATTTCCATCATAAATCCGCGCCTTGCTTCTCCTGATGCAATTTGCCGCCTCTTCATGGCAAGAGACAAAACATGCCAACCGATGGCATTCCCTGCCGGAGTTGAACCGAGCCTTTGCCGTTGGAGAGACGGCCTTCCTGACCGCTAGAAGAAGGGAACATGACACCGGAATAAAACGGCCTGCTTCTCACAAGCCGCTACAGCTTGCATAGCACTTCCCCGGAAAGAGTCAATAATTTTTACCGCATTTTTCTCTCTTTTTAATCAAACAAAGAAGCCGCCAGCCGCCTCAAAACACCATTGCACCTGTTTACACCATGGAAGGCAATGAAACGCACGGCCTCCACCGCCAATCCCGCCTCTTGTCTGAATTCCTTGACCGTGCTGTTGTGCGCGGACTGATTCGCATCCTCCCGGCCGCCCCGGCATGGACTGCAAACAGAAACATTTTTCCTTCCTGAAAAAGAGTCTGTTTCACTCACTCCCCCCGACGTGTTTCATGACGAATTATTCACTCAGTCCTTCTGGCCCCTTTCCCACCTTCATGGCAAATTTTCCCATGTAACCGACATAATTGATTCATTCAGCATTTAATGATTCAAGGCACGGACACTCCTTCCCTTCTGGTTTGCCGTACCACACCGAAAAAACACCTTATGACGCATCCTGCCGCATAGGGTGTTGTTCATTTTTCCTCTTTTATTTCCGGCAAGACCACAGGTTCACCCAAAAAACGAGGTTCACGACTCCAAACCCACAAGTCTAGCATCATCCATACGCGGGCCGCACGCTCCCTGAACCAGCTTTTCATACGGGAACGGCGGTTGGGAACATCCGGTGCGCTGACAGCCCAGGCCTCCATCCCCTCATGCGCTGCGATTGCCAGGGCGCGTTCATTGTGAAATGCCTGAGAAACAATAATCATCGTCGAAACGCCAAAAATTTCCTTCATCCTCACGACAGAATCCAGAGTCCGCAACCCTGCAAAGTCACATACAATCCGCTCCTCTGGGACGCCTCGCTCCACCAGAGCCTGTTTCATCCATTCCGGTTCATTGTAAGCATGTGAACTATTATCTCCGGAAACGATGAAAACCGCTGCTTTTCCATTTTTCCAAAGTTCCGAGGCCGTATCCATCCTGTTCTGGAAATATCCGTTAGGACCGCCCATAAATGTCGGGGAGCATCCTAACACCAGAACAGGAGCACGAACGGGAACATCCCCGGAATGCTCAACAATCCTGCCCCCAGAAACGGAATAAATGTACCATTCTGCGGCAACGCACATCACAACCGTTGCCGCAAGAATGCCTCCTGCTATCTTCAACGCTAGGAGCATTCCCTTTTTTCCAGGGAACCATGAACTGTCTGATTTTCCAGACCGGAAGATACTCAACAACTTCATACTCCGTATTTCCATTTTTCAGCCAGAGGAACCCTGGTGCAAACTCTTTTTTCAGGACTGTTTCCTTTCAACATTCTTCTCTCTGCCTTTTGCATTTCATGACAAGCATAGCCACGAAACACCACCATTCTTATTTTTATTCATCCGTGAATCTAAAAATTATTGATGGAATCAGCCAGTAAATAATGATTGGAGCCAAACAAAAAAGGCCCGCTAACGGCGGGCTTTTTATCTATGTGCATTTACTCCCGGCAAAGTACCCCCGACCGGACTCGAACCGGTACGTCCTTGCGGACAACAGATTTTAAGTCTGCAGCGTCTACCATTCCGCCACGAGGGCATTAACCGGACGGCACTCTACAGGAATGCCGCCGGGATTCAAGCACGAATCCCTTCCGATTTTTAAATATTAATCACGGACTTCCACCACCATGCTGATTTCCACCGCTACATTGAGCGGCAGGGCGGATACGCCTACCGCCGTGCGGCTGTGGCGGCCAATTTCCCCAAAGGCTTCCACCAGCAGGTCGGACGCGCCATTCAATACTTTAGGATGGTCATAAAAATCCGGGCCGGCATTCACAAACCCGTTCACGGCCACGATTCTGGATACTTTTTCCAGAGAACCCACCGCCTGCACAATCACAGCCAGACGGTTCAGCATAGCGGCACGCGCAGCGGCCTGCCCTTCCTCCACCGTCAGATCCTGCCCTACTTTGCCAAAGTATTTGTCGTCCCCGTTCACGGAGATGCCGCCGGAGAGGTGAAGCAGGTTCCCCGTGCGTACGCATTGCACATAGGAGCCTACGGGAGCGGGAGCATCGTAAATGGCGTAACCAAGGTCGGAAAGTCGTTGACGTATTTTATCCATATAGAGCATTTGACAGAAGTTGAATTGAAAGAATACACCGGAAATCTTTGCATTTCCAGATGCCTTTCATGACATTTTGAACAATTTTCGGTCTGTTTGCACGTAAAATGATTGCCATCCACCTCATTTAGTTGCTATTGAAACAACCCGTACATGATGACCGACGAAACTCCCTCCACAGATCCCAAGCAGCAAATTCCGGATCTTTCCGGCTTGGCCGACTTTCAATTTGGTCCGGCATGGGCGAGACCTGGAGCCCGTCAGGAACGGACTGCATTCTATACGGAACGCAGATTCGGCGACAGGCAGGGAGGCGACCGCCGCCCGCGGCGCGATAACCGCGAAGGACGCCAGTTCCGGGGGGAACGTCGTGTTGACGGTCAAAGCGGCGAAAGAAAGTTTAACAGGGAAGACCGCACGCGCGGCTCCTTCCGCAACCGCCGCGATCAGACGCCCCGCTCCGCCATTGCGGAACCGACGGAAGGCCTGCGCGTGGAGTTGCGTCCCGTGGATTCCGGTCTGGCCGCCCTGCACCAGGAAGTACAGAAACACCGCCGTACCATTTCCCTGCTGGATCTTGCCAAGGTTGTCATGGGTTCCTACGACCGTTATGACCTGGTGTTCATGAAGCAGGAAAACGGCCCGGATCTGTACCATTGCAAACATGGCGACGGCGCCTGCTTTATTTCCCGGCAGGAGGCCGTCAAGCACCTCTGGCAGTCCTCCTGGATGTCCAAATATTACGAATCCATAGAACAGGAAGTGGAAGCTCCAAAAGGAGATTTCAAAGCCATTGCCAAATGTTCCTTGAACAACGAGCTGGTAGGTCCCGTTAACTGGCATGGCTACCAGTCCGCCCTGCTCAACCTGCATCGCACCAAATTTGCCAATATGCCTTTTGAGGCTTTCCGTTCCAAGATTGTGACGGACAAGAGCGAAGAAGCTGTCCAGGCATGGCAGGCAGCCGTTTCCAAACGCACCGCCTGGAAGCCCGTTCGGGAAGGAGCCTCCGAGGTGCTTCTGGAATCCCCCGCCGCAGTAGAACAGGATTTCGAATCCAACCATTTTGACGAGTGCTATGACGTTACGGACAAGGTATTCGTCAACGGCGCCGTAAAGAAAAACCATCTCTCCCCCGGCCTGTGGGCGCACCTGATCCAATTATCCGGCACCACCCGCCGCCATCCCAGCATGCTGATTCCAAACCTTTGCCACGGATTAGCACGTCATCATATGCCTATTTTCAAGTGGAAAGGCAACCATTACACCGGACCGGCGCGCCCCAAGGCCATGGAAGAAGGCACTGTCTTATCGGATTCCCTGATGTCCATTGCCACCTGGGCTGCCAATAATCCCGGCAAAGGCGTCGACGTCATGCTTAAAGAGCTGGCTCCCGTCCCGGAACAGGAAAAGGCTGCGGAAGAGGAAGTAGCCCAGGCTATGGAAAAACAGCAGAATTTGGTTCGCGACCTGCTCTGGCTGTCCGAACAGGGCTATATCCTGGTTTTCTCCAATAACACCGTCAGCCGACCAAAAACCGTTTCCGCCCAAGCACCTTCTCCCAAGAAAGCCCCCAAGGAAAAACGGAAACCGGAAGAGAAGGGACAGGACGCGCCGGCAACGGGCTCCGCTGCACCTGAGAAACAGACGGTTGCCTCTCCTTCCGAGGCAGCGCCCGCCCGGGAGGAAGCGTCTGAAGAGAACAGCGTGATTGCGGAAACTGAAGAATTGCCTTCTGTTCCGGCGGAAGAACTCCCTGAAGATAATATTCCGGAGGAGGTTCCAGCAAAAGCCTGACGCTTTCCCTTACCCCCCTTCCCGTCATACAGTCCGCAGGATTATCTTGATCCTGCGGACTTTGTTTTGTAGAAGTGGGAAAAATCAACAGGATTTTACAATATGATCAGTACAACAATGGCAACTGCTCTTAATGAGCAAATCAAATGGGAAATGTATTCAGCTAACCTTTACCTGGCCATGTCCGCTTATCTGCAGGATGCCGGTTTGACGGGTTTTTCCCACTGGATGCGCATTCAATATCAGGAAGAAACCGCTCATGCGCTGAAATTTTATGATTTCCTTCTTTCCCGCGGAGGCCAGGTTACAATGCTTTCCATAGAAGCTCCGGACGCGAACTGGTCCAATATTCTTGAGATTTTTGAAGAAACGCTGTCCCACGAACAGGAAGTTACGCGCCGCATCAATGAACTGGTGCACCTTGCCAAAGAAGAGCGGGATTTCGCCACGGATATTTTCCTGCAATGGTTTGTCACCGAACAGGTGGAAGAGGAAGAAACCGTCAAGGATATCATCAGCAAATTGCGTATGATCAAGGGAGAAGGGCAGGGAATGCTGCTTCTGGACAAGGATATGTCAGTCCGCACCTTTACGCCACCTCCCGCCAACTAATTATTGCTATCGTTCTCCGCCCATTCTCTGGAAAGGAGCCCCCTGAAAGAACTTACCGGAGAATGGCGGAGGAATAAAATATCTTGCGGATATAAGCATTATTGGCGGCATGCAATGTGTTTCGGCAATAATGCTTTATTCCACGATTTTCTGCCTGTAATGCTGCAAGCAACCGGCGTTGCTGTATTGCGGCGGCTGAGACGGCAAGCAACGCCGTCTTTCTTATTTTTCAGAAAACAGACCGGCGGGCCGCAAAATTTTCCATTGCGCGGAATAGCGAGGGGGTGTTCAGAATACGAGCTTGGACGGCGCAATGGGTCTTTTACACGCCGCTCCGATAAAACATGATGCGTCATTCTGTAATGGAGCATTTATTAGTGCGGTTAATACGCCCGGCCCTTTCTTTCCGCTGGCCTATTTTCAAAATAGGCCGGCCCAGATAATAAGAATTTTTAGATAGATTCTTAAAAATCCGGCAGTTTTTTTCCAGATCCTTGAGCGCTTACCTTATTGCTTCCATCTGCCTTTGACTTTTGGGGAAGAAGCGATTTTATCTCCCAAAAGCAGAGCGTAATTCCCAAGCTGGGCCTGTATAACAGCACTTGCTCCATAGTACGGCGGTTAACTTTCCGTTTGTTCTTTTCCAAGACCGTTTTTAAAAAGGTTTTTCCTGCCTTTACGAGCGTCATAGGCCCAATACCGCCGAAAACAAGGAACCACAACTATCGCGGCAGGAAGGCGGCTATGAAAGGAAGTTTTCGACGGCAAACTTCCTTTCCATAACTATCAGCAGTCCTGCAAAGATTCCAAGCCTGTCTCAAGGACAGGGAAATATCGCTTCCTGCTGTATAAAATTTTCCTCTGACAAGCCTTTATTCCCATGAAAAACCTCTGCACAAGAGCTCTTTCTAATCCAGGCTTGTCATGCTGCAACACCTCTTTATGCCAGATTTGCTGCGGATTCCCGGAAGTTTTGTTAAAAATAATACTTTATCAATGATTTACATATAATTTTAACATGTTATTCACATTCTATATTCAAAATATATCCATTCTATTAACATTCAACATATTGTATTCTAAATACCGTCAAAATGCTTATTATCCGCAAATGTAAAATTTTAATAAAAATTTATATTTTTGACTTGCCCGCAGAAGAACGCGGCGGTAGGTTGGCTGAACCGCCGGCGAGTCTCCGGACGGGTATCGCTATCAACCCTCCCATACATTCACAACGATCATGAGCTCCATTTCCGAAGAAGCAAACAAGCTGGCGGATTTCATCCTGTTCACGCAACGTTCCTGCATTCTGAATCTTTCTTCAGAATTGAATGAGGGCAAGGTTTCCTACCCCCAGTTTTTCCTGCTTACTTATCTGGCCAGCGAAGATTTTCTGAGCATGTCCAGTATTGCTCAGAAAATGGGGCATTCTACCGCGGCTGCTACAGGCATGGTGGATAAATTACAGGAAATGGGCTATCTGAAACGCATGAGCGCAGCCAAAGACCGCCGCAAAATCATGGTCGCCATCACTCAGGAAGGGCGCGACCTGGTAGGACGCATGCGCCAGAATATCGTTCGGGATCTGGCAGCCCTGATGGCTGGAGCGGATCCGGACGCACGCCAGACGCTTGCCGATACAGGAAAATCCATCAGAAAGCGCCGTTTGGCCTGATTTCCTTTTTTCCCTTCCGCGCCCTCACGAAAAAACCGTTCTTCTATTCCGGGAAGGACCTTTTTCTTTTCCTTTCTTTTTTAAAAGGGCTTCCGGGGAGATTGTTTTTGCCTGAATTGTGGCATCGTGCTAAATACTGGCAGTCACGAACGCAACAGACCATGGATCTTCATACCTATTTACGCAATTTTCCAGATGCCCAGGGCCGTTTTGGCGAATACGGCGGCGTTTACCTGCCGGACGAATTGGTTCCCGCCTTTGAAGAAATTACGGAAGCCTACCAGACAATAGCTCACTCTGCCCAGTTCATTAATGAACTGCGGCGCATCCGCAAACAGTTTCAGGGCCGTCCTACCCCGGTTTACCACTGCGAACGCCTTTCCCGCCATCTGGGTACCGCTCAAATTTATCTGAAGAGAGAAGATCTGAACCATACAGGCGCCCACAAGCTCAACCATTGCATGGGAGAAGGCCTCCTGGCCAAATACATGGGCAAGAAGCGAATTATCGCAGAGACGGGCGCCGGCCAGCATGGCGTGGCACTGGCTACGGCAGCCGCTTTCTTCGGCTTGGAATGTGAAATCCACATGGGAGCAGTAGATATCGCCAAGCAGGCTCCAAACGTCACCCGCATGAAAATCCTGGGCGCCAAGGTGGTGCCAGTCACGCACGGTCTCCAAAGCTTGAAGGAAGCCGTGGATTCCGCCTTTGAATCTTACCTGAACAGTTACCAGGATTCCATTTACTGCATCGGGTCCGTGGTTGGCCCCCACCCCTTTCCTCAAATGGTGCGCGATTTCCAAATGTGCATCGGCGTGGAAGCCCGGGAACAATTCCTGGAAATGACGGGACTTCTGCCGGACGCTGTCTGCGCCTGCGTAGGCGGCGGCAGCAATTCCATGGGCATGTTTACCGCCTTTCTGGGAGACCCGCTGGATATTTATGGCGTAGAACCCCTCGGCAAAGGCCCCAGGCTTGGGGATCATTCCGCCTCCATCTCCTACGGAAGCAAGGGAGTACTGCATGGGTTTGAAAGCATCATGCTCCAGGATGAAGACGGCAATCCGGGACCGGTCCATTCCGTAGCCAGTGGTCTGGATTATCCCTCCGTAGGTCCGGAGCATGCCTATCTTCACGACATTGGCCGCGTTAACTATGTCACCGCCACAGACGAGGAAGCCGTGGACGCCTTCTTCAAACTTTCCCGTTACGAAGGGATTATTCCCGCCCTGGAAAGCTCCCACGCTATCGCGTACGCCATGAAGTGGGCACGGGAAAACAGAGGCGGCGCCATTCTGGTAAACTGCTCCGGACGCGGAGACAAGGATGTGGATTACGTCGTGGAGCATTACGGCTATGGGGAAGATCATCAGTTCCCCGCCTGATTGCCTGCTTTTCCCATTTTCAGCGGATGAAGGGAGCCGTCATCTTTCATCCGCCCCCCTTACGCAAGGTTCTTACCGCCGCCACGCCTTCTTTCCATGAAAGAATTGTCCCGTCTGGTTCACCGGAGTTTTCACCTCATTCCGCGTCAGGAAGATTTCCATCCCCTGGCTCTGGGCGCCTCCGGCCGTACGATCGTCCGCATCCATTTTGGCGGCCGCACATGCATCGGCATCCGGTGGGGAAATGACCGTGCGGACAATGATTCTTTCATTCCCGCAGCCCGGTATCTGCATTCCCGCGGTATAAACGTTCCGGAAATTTACGATTACGAACCTCTCGGCCCCGGCTGCGGAGCCGCCCTGGTGGAAGACCTGGGAGACACCAACCTGCTGGCTTTCCGGAAAGAGCCCTGGCCTTCCCTGCGCCTGCGTTACATCCAGGCTATGGAACAACTCCACCTGCTCCACTCCTGCCCGTTTCCAGAGGACTTTCCTCTCCAGCCTGCTTTCGACGAGGCCCTGTACCGCTGGGAACAGTCCTATTTTGCTGAACATTTCCTGGGCACCCACATGGGTCTGGAAACAGCTTCTTTCCTGAACCATCCAGCACTGAAAGAGCAGGCGCAGTTTCTGGCAGCCCTTCCGGAATGCCCCGTCCACAGGGACAGCCAGTCCCAGAACGTGCATATCCACGCAGGAAAAACCTGGCTGATTGATTTTCAAGGCATGCGCGGAGGCCGTCCGGAATATGACCTGGCCTCTCTGGTCTATGACGGCTACGCCCGTCTGGAACCGGAACAAACGGAGGAATTGCTCAGGGAGTGGGAAAACATTTCCGCACACTCCATGGATCACCGCATTTTCCGCGCCTGCGCTCTGCAGCGGATTATGCAGATGCTGGGCGCTTACGCCAACATCGGCCACAACCAGGGAAAAACCTGGTATCTGGCTCAGATTCCCGCCGGACTGGAACACCTGCGGAAGCTTCTGCCCGGCTCTACGCTTGCAGAACCGCTGGCTGCTATGCTAGCATGACTGTTCCCAGCCCCTCTAATGACGCTTCCCCCCAAATTTCTGCTTGTCCTGTCCCTGTTCCAGATTTCCCTGGGGCTGGGCTGGATTCTGGGGTATGTGCTTCTCCCTCCTACCATTTTCTGTTATGAACAGGCGGCGGAACGTTTGCTGGCAGGGGAATACCGGACCATTCGCCCGGAAGGACTGAACACGGAAAGCAGCATCGTCCTCCAGCCCTACGATTATTTCAACAAAGGGCAGACGGCCCAGCTTCCCGTGGTTTCCCTGCATCGGGAATCATCATTGAACAGTTTTTCCTCCTATCCTCCCAATCCCATGGATTACACGGTGCTTTTCCGCCACCTGTATGAACAGGGAGCCAAGAATGTTTACGTAATGTCACCCTTGACGTGGGAAGAAAAGCCGGACAGCATCGTCAAAGCCGCTGTGGGGTATGAACTGGACCGCTTCCGCCACAAGGCTATGGGACGTCAGATGAGCGAGTCCTCCCGCCATACCCCCCTCCCGCCGGATTGGAAAGACCTGGTTATTCCCGCCTCCAACATCGCAGGAAAGACAGACCAGTTCCCGCGCGCGGACAGGTTCGTAGGGGAACCTCCGCAGATAACCACATCAGCCCCCTCCCTGGGAAGCGTTGTGGAAAATAACGGGCTGTTTTCCCCTTCTCCGGAAAACAGGGTCTCCCCGCCTCTTTTCGTCCGCTGGGGGGGAGATATCATTCCCACACTTCCTCTGGTCGCCGCTCTGAATGCGCTGGATCTGAAACCCGGTGACGTCAGAATCATTCCGGGAGACACTCTTTTTCTGGGCGACAAACGCTCCATTCCATTAGATAAATACGGACGCATCCCCCTGGCTGCAAACAGCAGCCCCACTATTCTGGACACCAAGGAAGTAATCGTCCCCATCATGTCCGGCCTGCGTCCACCGGATACCACCGCCGTCAGAAAACTGCTTTCCTCCGCGGATGCGGTACTCGTGTCCGAACCATCCGCCCTTTCCGACACGCCGGACGCGCAATCCCTTCTGGCGGCGCAGACTGTCCGCAGCATCATGGGAGCGCTTGCCCCCGCTCCTGCCGTGCTGATCCCCATAGCCCCCGCCTGGGTACAGTGGATCATCGTACTGGACGTCCTGCTTCTGTCGGTATGGGCTTTGCGGTTTCAACGCAGAGGTCGCTTCATCACCTGGGGCCTCTGTATCCTGTTCGTTCCATTCATCGCATGGTACCTGTTTTCCGCTCATGATCTATGGTTCCCCGTCATGACTCCCGTGACGGCAATACTGTGTGCAGCCTTGGCCTGCAGCCTGTTCCCCCAGCTCTCCCCCCCGTCCCGCGATGCAGAGGATGAAGACGAAGAAGACGACAGCACGCCATCACCGGCAGGCAGCGGCGCCGGCCATGTGCTGCCCCCGGACAACCTGTACCAGGAACCCAACGAAGTACCTATCCCCCATCATTCCAAAAGAGAACGCCCCGGCTCATGACACAGTACAAGCATATCCTTTTCATCTGCACCGGCAACACCTGCCGCAGCCCTATGGCGGAAGGCCTGTTCCGGAAACTTTCCGCTCACCATCCGGAATGGCAGGCCGGTTCCGCAGGAACTGCCGCATGGCCCGGTCAGGAGGCCAGCCCGGAAACGCTTCACGTCCTCCGGGAACATGGCGTCAATCTCTCCAGCCATGAAAGCCGCCCTGTTACGGATGAACTGATGAAAAACGCCACAGATGTCTATGCCATGACGGAAAGCCACCTGGCCGCCCTGCTTGCCAATTTCCCAGAATATGCGGATAAGGTCAGGCTGGTCACCTGCTACACGGGCAACCGCGACATCGCCGACCCCATTGGCTGCGGACAGGCAGCCTACAACAAAGTAGCGCAGCAATTGACAACCGCCATTCAGGCCATCATCTCCCGGATGGAACAACAGGAGTAACTCTTCTTTGACTCCTTCCCCCGTCATGGCTTCCCCTTTCATACGCATTAATCTGTCCTGTCAGGAACTGGAGCTGGAAAAATCCGGAAAAGTCCTGCTCCGATGCCCCGTCTCCAGCGGGAAGGCGGGCGCTGGCCATGAAGAAGGTTCCGGGAAAACTCCCACAGGGCATCTCCGCATCTGCAAAAAAATCGGGGACGGAGAACCGGAGGATACTATTTTCATCTCACGTCTTCCGGCAGGCCGCTATCCCACCGCCATCCCGAAAAATATGGATGAACATTCCGACTTCATTCTGACCCGAATTCTGTGGCTGGACGGATTGGAACCTCACAACGCCAATACCCGGAGCCGCTATATTTATATCCACGGCACCAACGATACGGAACTGCTGGGAACCCCGGCTTCCCATGGCTGCATACGCCTTTCTCCCAGGGACATGCTGGCTCTTTTTGCTCTGTCGGAAGAAGGAATGGACGTGTTCATCCAATGTTAAACCGTTCTTTTTTAGACACAATCTAAAAAAGTTATTCTCGGAAAAGGAAAATAATTGAACAAAGGCCCTTTTGGGATGTATAAAGTATGAAGGTATCGGTATTTGGCTGCCGTCCTCCTGTTCCATAAACATCCACTCATCCCCAATCAATCATGGACGATCCGGTCTTATTATCCCGTCTCCAATTCGCCATCACGATCATGTTCCACTACATCTTCCCGCCGATGACCATCGGTCTGGGGGTGGTTCTGGTCGCCCTGGAAGGCCTCTGGCTGAAAACGAAAAATGACCTCTACCACAAGCAGGCCAAATTCTGGACCAGAATCTTCGGCATTATCTTTGCCCTTGGCGTAGCTTCCGGCATCGTGATGGAATTCCAGTTCGGCACCAACTGGGCGGATTATTCCCGCTGCGTAGGCGACATCTTCGGCAGTCCCCTGGCAGCAGAAGGCATTTTCGCCTTCTTTCTGGAATCAGGCTTCCTGGCCATTCTGCTTTTCGGCTGGGACAAGGTGGGCCCCAAAATGCACTTTCTTTCCTCCTGCATGGTCGCTCTCGGCGCCCATTTCAGCGCCATCTGGATCATTGTGGCCAACTCCTGGATGCAGACGCCCGCCGGATACAAGCTGGTGGAAGTAAACGGAAAAATCCAGGCCCATATCACCAGCTTCTATGACGTGGTCTTCAATCCGTCCACCGTTGACCGCCTGACGCATGCGCTCTCCGGCTGCTGGCTGGCGGGAGCCACGCTCGTCCTCAGCGTCTCCGCCTGGTATATTTTGAAAAAACGTTTTACCGGTGGATCGGAAAAAAGCTTCAAGGTGGCATTGGTCATCGGCCTCATCGGCGTGGCAGGCATGGGCATCACGGGAGATTCCAGCGCACGAGAAGTCTCCATCCACCAGCCCGCCAAATTCGCGGCTATGGAAGGCGTCATGGAATCCGGCGCCCCACAGGACCTCCATCTCATCGGCTGGATGAACCCGTCCACCCATGAAGTGACGGGAATCTCCATCCCGTACTTGCTCACCCTCCTGACTCATCATGACCTGGACACGTCCATCACCGGCATGAACGACATCCCGCAGGACGAACGCCCTCCCATCCTGCCCGTCTTTTACTCCTTCCATCTCATGATCCTGATCGGCTGCGCCCTGGCGGCCCTGTTTTTGGCGGGCCTGTGGGGGTGGAAAAGAGGCTGGCTCTTCCAGAAGCGCTGGCTGCTCTGGTGCTTTGTTTTCTCCGTACTGGGCCCGCAAATAGCCAACCAGGCGGGCTGGGCCGTAGCGGAACTGGGGCGCCAGCCATGGATTGTGTACGGTATCCTGAGAACGGAACACGCCGTATCCCCCACCCTCACCGCGGCGGAAGCCCTTTCCTCCCTGGGCATGTTCTTTATCATTTATGCCCTGCTGCTGGCCCTCTTCCTCTATCAAATCACCCATAAAATCCACAAAGGTCCGGACCAGGAAACTGACGAAGACAACGGCGCCGGGGAAGGCAAACTTCAGGTTCCTTTCGTCAAAGACTAATCTTCACCCCTCTTTTAAAACCATGTTGGACAATCTCACTCTCGCAGACCTGCAAATCATCTGGTTCATCCTCGTCGGCGTGCTCTTCTCCGGATACGCCATTCTGGACGGCTTTGACCTGGGAACCGGCGCCCTTCAGCTTTTCATCAAGGGCGATGAAAACAGAAGACTCACACTAAATGCCGTGGGCCCCGTATGGGACGGGAACGAAGTCTGGCTCATCACGGGCGGGGGAGCCCTCTTCGCCGCCTTTCCGTACGTGTACGCTTCCGTCTTCTCCGGATTTTACCTGGCCTTCATGCTCCTGCTGCTCACCCTTATCTTCCGCGCCGTGTCTATTGAATTCAGAAGCAAACAGCCCATGAAATGGTGGCGCAGGGGATGGGATGCCACCTTCTCCATCAGCAGTCTTCTGGCGGCCCTGCTCATCGGCGTAGCCATGGGGAACGTCACCAAAGGAATTCCTCTGGATGAGCAGGGAAACTTCACCGGAACATTTCTCAGTCTGCTGAATCCTTATTCCGTTCTTCTGGGGCTGACGACGGTCGCCCTGTTCGCCATGCACGGGGGAATCTACCTGCTGATGAAAACCCAGGGAAGCCTTCAGGAACAAATCAGGAAACTGCTCAGACCCTGCGTCATCATCTTCACTGTTCTGATCATCCTGCACGGGGCTGCCACCCTGCTGTATGTTCCGCACGTAGCGGCGGCCCTGGAACGCTCCCCCTGGATTTACGGCATCGCCGCCCTGGCGGTCATTTCCATCGCGTCCATCTGGATCTTCATCCACAGGAACCGTCCGGGCTGGGCCTTCGTCGCCTCCTGCTCCACCATGGGCTGCATGATGGCTCTCTTCGGGACAGCGATGTTCCCCAACCTGCTCTACTCCATGCCCAATCCGGAACACTCCCTGACGCTCGTCAACGGCTCATCCACACGGGAAAGCCTGGTCGTGATGACATACATAGCCATCTTGGGAGTGCCGCTCGTCCTGGCTTATTCCGCTGCCATTTACTGGGTCTTCCGGGGAAAGGTTCAGCTCAACGAACACAGTTATTGACGCCCTGCGGGCAAAAATAACAATCACCGAACCGGAAAAGCCCCGTACCATCTGCCCTGCCGCATGAATGCCTCCATCTTCACCAAACTCCCGCCGGAGGAAATTACGGCGCTCCATCAGTCATGGAAAAACGATCCCCTGTCCGTAGACCCTCTCTGGGCAGCCTGGTTCGAGGGCTACGAACTGGGGAGCGGAGAAGCCCCCGGAAAAAAAGAAAATACAGGGAATAATGCGGATACGTCCCCCTACACCATTCCTCCGGAAAGCGCGGAATGCCGCGGACGTGTCAGCCAGCTCATCCGGGCTTACCGGGTCATGGGGCACCAATGCGCCCGCTTTAATCCGCTGGAGCCGCCGGACCGGCCCAGTTTTCCCGTCAACCCGGAGGATATGGGATTCCGTGAGGAGGATCTGGACCAGTCCGTCAACATCGGCACCTTCATGGACGGAGGAATGTTCACTCTCCGTGAAATCATCAATCGGCTGCAAAAAATCTATTGTGGAGCCATTGGATTTGAATACCACCACATAGACAACTTGGAAATCCGCTCCTGGATTGAAGAAAAAATCCAGCTCCGGGCAAACGGTGTGGATTATGGCCCGGAAGCCCGGAAAGAAGCCTTCTTCCATCTCTGCAGGGCGGAACTGTTTGAGGAATTCCTGGGCAAGCGCTTCATGGGGGAAAAACGCTTCTCCCTGGAAGGAGGGGAAGGAGCCATCGTCCTGCTGGACGCCATGATCAAGCGCTGTCCCGCCGCCGGAGTCTCTCACATTGAAATGGGCATGGCTCACCGAGGAAGGCTGAATGTGCTCGCCAATATCCTCCACAAACCGCTGAAAACCATCTTCCACGAATTCACGCCGGACTACCTGCCGGAATCTCCCATCGGCAGGAGCGACGTCAAATACCACCTCGGCTACGCTGCCACGCGCCATGTGGACGGTAAAGAGCTCCATATCCGCCTTTCTTCCAATCCCAGCCATCTGGAAGCCGTGTATCCCGTGGTGGAAGGCAGGGCCAGGGCCATGCAGCACAACCTGCAAGACGCGGAACGCAAGCATGTACTGCCGCTCGTCCTGCACGGGGACGCCGCTTTCTCTGGACAGGGAATCGTGGCGGAAGTGCTCAATCTTTCCCTGCTGAAAGGCTACCGCACAGGCGGCACCGTTCACCTCGTCATCAACAACCAGATCGGATTCACCACCGGCCCGGACGAAGCCCGCTCCTCCCGCTACGCCACGGACGTGGCTCAGATGCTCCAGTCCCCCATCCTGCACATCAATGGGGAAAGTCCGGAAGACCTGGCATGGGCGGCGGACTTCGCGCTCCAGTTCCGCCAGAAATTCGGGAGGGACATCATTCTGGACATGTACTGTTACCGCCGTCTGGGCCACAATGAAACGGATCAGGCCGCCTTTACCGCGCCCATGCAGACCAAGCGGATAGAGGCGCGCCCCACCGCCGCAGCCCTGTATGGAACGGTGCTCAGAGAGCGCGGGGAATTGACGGAACAGCAGGAGCGGGACATCCGGAAAGACCTTTGGGAAGGCATGGAACAGGCCTACCTGCAAATGAAGGAAAATCCCGCGGACTATATCCTGCCCGCCACCGCGCAGGATGCGGATGAAACGCCCCTCCCGCGCACCAGCACGCGGACGGGAATCAGTCCGGAACTGTTCCGGCGCATCGGAAGTATCCTTACGGAACTGCCGGACGGCTTCACGCCCCACCCCACACTGGAAAAACGCTTCCTGGCCCGCCGCCGGGAAGCCTTCCGGGAAGGAGGCCTGCTGGACTGGGCCATGGCGGAATCCCTGGCATGGGGCAGCCTGCTCACGGAAAACCACACCGTGCGCCTGTCCGGCCAGGACTGCCAGCGCGGCACTTTCTCCCAGCGGCACGCCGTCCTGCATGACTTCAATGACGGCTCCCTGTACACTCCCTTGGAAAAACTGAATCACGGCACCACCGCTTTCCGCATTTACAACTCATCCCTGTCGGAAGCCTCCGTACTGGGCTTTGAATACGGCTACGCGCTGGAAAGTCCGGACGCGCTGGTCATGTGGGAGGCCCAGTTCGGGGACTTCGCCAACGGAGCACAGGTTATTGTGGACCAGTTCATTGCTGCCGCAGAAGCCAAATGGCGCCAGAAGAACCGCATGGTGCTGCTGCTGCCCCACGGCTATGAAGGGGCGGGCTCGGAACACACCAGCGCCCGCATGGAACGCTACCTCCAGCTTTGTGCGGACGACAACATGCAGGTCATCAACCCCACCACCCCGGCCCAATACTTCCACGCCCTGCGCCGCCAGGTGCACCAGAACGCGCACAAGCCCCTGATCGTCTTTACGCCCAAAAGCCTGCTCTCCCGTCCGGAGGCCGTCTCTCCGCACCGGGAATTTCTGGCCCCCTCCCGTTTCCACGAAGTGCTGCCGGACCCGGACGCTCCCGCGCCGGAACAGGTGACGCGCGCCGTCTTCTGCTCCGGGAAAGTTTACTATGACCTGGCCGCCTGCCGGAGGGAACGGAACATTTCAGACACAATCATTATCCGCCTGGAACAAATCTATCCGCTGGCCCAGGAACAGCTTACCTACCTGCTGGCCCCCTACCAGAAAGTGCGCGACTTCGTCTGGTGCCAGGAGGAACCCTCCAACATGGGGGCCTGGGGCCACCTGCGGAACAGGCTGGGGCGCCTCTTCGCCACCTCTTTCCGCTATGCGGGGCGGCCTCCCATGGCCTGCCCTGCGGAGGGTGCCAAGGCCCTGCACGCCGCCGCACAAAAAAGACTTCTCGCCACCGCTTTCGGGCCGCGGGCGCAATCCTGAACCCATCTTCCTCCCATGAGCGACATCCTGACTCCCAACTTTGGAGAATCCGTCACCTCCGCCACCGTAGCCGCGTGGCACAAGAACGCCGGCGATCCGGTAGCCAAAGGCGATACGCTGGTGACGCTGGAAACGGACAAGGTTTCCACGGATCTGGAGGCGGAAGAAAGCGGCGTACTGGAAATCCTCGTTCCGGAAGGGGAAGAAGCCCTTATCGGCGCAGTTCTTGGCCGCATTTCTTCCGCTGACAGAACCGCAGCCGCACCGGAAAAGGAAACTCTGCTCATACCGCTTGAGCCGAAAAAAACGACCTCGCCGGAAACACGGAAGTCCCCCGTTTCCGCGCCTTCCGCCCCAGCTGCGGAATTTCCGGGACAAAAGCCACACGGGAAAGTCCCCCTCCCGGAACAGGTTCCTGCCGGAGAGGACAGGGAGGCAGAAAAGGAAATTGCTCCGCGCTTCCTCAGAAAACCCATGAGTCCGCTGCGCCGCACCATCGCGGCCCGGCTGGTGGAGGCCCAGCACCAGGCGGCCATCCTCACCACGTTCAACGAATGCGACATGTCCTCCGTGATGGAACTCCGCAAACAATTCCATGCAGAATTCCGGGAACGGCACGGAACCAAGCTTGGTTTCATGAGCTTCTTTATCAAGGCAGTAGTCAAGGCCTTGCAGGAAGTGCCCCAGGTCAACGCCAGAATTGACGGCGCGGACATCGTGGAAAACCTGTACTATGACATCTCTGTAGCCATTGGCACGGACAAGGGTCTCGTCGTCCCCGTGCTGCGGGACTGTGACCGGAAAACGCTTCCGGAGCTGGAACAGGAACTCGCCGTCCTGACGGAAAAAGCACGTAGCGGAAACCTGTCCATGCAGGACCTGCAAGGCGGATGCTTTACTATTTCCAACGGCGGCACGTATGGATCGCTTCTTTCCACCCCGATTCTGAACCCTCCCCAAAGCGGCATTCTGGGCATGCACGCCATTCAGGAACGCCCCGTGGTCCGGGACGGCCAAATCGTCGTCCGGCCCATGATGTACCTGGCCCTTTCCTACGACCACCGCCTGGTGGACGGCAAGCAGGCCGTGCAATTTCTCGTTGCCGTCAAAAATGCCGTGGAAAACCCGGTGTTAATGGGACAATTTTACATGGATGATGACCGGCAATCTCCATGAAAACGTATTGCGCAATACATGCCCGTAACGGAACCACATCTCCAATCAGCGTCATGCATTATTATTGGCAGTAGGCACACTTGGCATATTTCCATCGAATCCGTATGGAACATCCAAGTATTTCTAAAAAATTTCCTGATTGTTATATACTGCACTGATCTTCCAATTTATCCGGAGCATTGATAACAATACCGGCTTGTGAATAGAAGTATTCAGATACCTGATTAATGACTTTTTGACAGGATTCTTCATTCAGGCAATCAGAAATCGGAACACCTTTGCAGATGACCAAATCGTTGTGTCTTGCCTGCATATCGGGATAAAAGTCTTTCTTTCGGAGAATTTCCGTTACACATGTCCCTTTCCACGGGCTACCTTTCAATTGAGCAATAAACAAGAAGAGCGATTTCGATTTCTCAGAAGTCACATACTTGTCAATGCTATTTGCCTTAGTATTGTGATCCTGGAAATTGGTATCAAACCAGCCTGTATCAGCAACATGGACGATTGATAATTTGGTTATGTCATCGCTTTTTTCGGGGAAATGAAACTCATAACAATACATATTGAGCCAGTCCCAACTCCAGCAATCCAAAGAACCTCTACCATTTCTAGGAGCAACATTGGAAAATAGGCTCCATCCTCCCGAAAACAGCCGATTGTTCAGTAGCTTTTGAAAACACATCACAGTATCCAAAATGCATCTTTGATACAAAGCCAATAATCTATAAGCCTTCCGCACATCAGTTAATGCGCATTCAATCTGTTGTGGGGTGCGAGATGCATTCATGTCGGTTGGGTAATGAAAAGAAAAAATCTAAACTTGATGACGAAATTTTGTACTGATCGGCAAACAGAGAATCAAGATATTGTAGAGGAGGAGTAAGAATGTAGCCATGGAAGGAAAATAGGTCGATCACGTCGCCAAGGATGAATTCCAAACTTTTTGCATGGGACGTAATCCCTTCCGCTAGGCATATTCTTTTATAAGAATCAATAACTTGTTCGAGCAGACTGGTCCATTTGCATTTGAATATGGGAATATTGTTGATTTCCTCACTTTTACAATTATTTTCTCCGGACCAGCCCAGGGCAATAAAGAAAATCCTTTTCTGAGACGTTACCTCTCTTTGATATTCATTGTGCCAGGATGTGATCTCCCTTCTCCACTGGGAAATGTCATGCATCTTACAGGAATCCCAACGCTTGGCTTCAATGATAAGGCTGAAATCCTGAAAATCCAAAAATACGTCCGGTTCGACATATCGGCTATTATTTGTTCCTGATGAATCCCATTTAGGCCAGAAGTCATAATCAATCAATGTTCCTGAATGAGTGGGTAGATATTCCCCGTCAAAACACGAATTACGTAAAATAGACCACATCAATTCGGAGGGGAGATATAACAGACTCCCTATAATAGAGGAAGTGAGAGAATCCTCATTCCTAGTCCAATTGGTTATTTTTCCACTTTTTACCGCATGAATCATTGCTCAACTATAGGGTACACAGATTATACTACTTTATACACTAGATGCGTTTTTATCCATATCCACTACCTGCGTTAACTTTCCAAAATAAAGGCTATGTTATTGGGGGTATCTAATGCAATTTCATTTTGTTGCCGTTATAGCTAATCATCCATATTCTAGCACCTTGCGCTTTTTATAGATAAAAATCGGAATTATTTATTTTATACATTTTATAATTTATATATTTTAAATATAAAAACAGAATCTTTTTTAAATTTTCCGGTAATACTATTATTACATAATTCTGAAAAATAATAAATCGGTGAGTGTAGCCAACCCCAATGTTACGAAAACAATCATCATCAATCAAACGGTTGAGAAAATCGAATTGCTCAAAAAGGATGTGAAGCCAGTAGACTCCGAGAACTTGTTGAGAACCCTCCCTCTCGTCCAAGAGAACGAAAAAACTGGCACTAATACTTCTTCCCAAGGAATACGACTATTTCACTATCCCGGTCAACAAAGTCAAGCACGACCTCTATAGGATGCTGTACAATCCCAATTCCAAGGGTTCCCTCAACAAGAAATCCCCTCCCTGTCTTTAAAGGAGAACTCACTAGCTTTGACATTGAAGCCATCCCGCTCCGCTATCATGTTTATATTTCCCGTACACCGAGCCGACATGGGGGAAATTTCTCCTTAATCAGGGAAACTGCTTTTTCTCCGCAAAGGAATCAATGAGAGCCCCCGGATGGGGGCCCTTCCATTGAAAACCGTTACATGTGGATGGCGATACCCTCGGAAGCCAGCATGGATTCATGGATGGCCTCAGACAGCGTGGGATGGGCAAAGATGGTGGTATGGATGTCCTCGTCCGTCAGTTCCGCCTGAATGCCGATGCCCAGCGCGGCAATCAGCTCCGTGGCTTCCGGCCCCACAATGTGGGCGCCCAGGAGTTCTCCGTTTTTGGCGCCGTACAGGGTTTTTACGAAACCGTCCGGTTCTCCGGCGGCTACAGCCTTGCCAATGGCCTGGAAGGGGAATTTCCCCACCTTGTATTCCACGCCCGCCTCTTTGAGGGCGCGTTCCGTTTTACCTACGGAAGCCACCTGCGGGTAGCAATATGTGCAGCTCGGGAAAAAGCCCACCTGCCTGGGCTGATAGTCCGGATTAAACATGCCTTCTACTGCCTGCACAGCTTCAAAAGAAGCCGTATGCGCCAGCAGCACGCCGCCGATCACATCGCCTGCCGCATACACGCCGGGTATGGAAGTCGCATAGCGGTCATTCACCTTGATGAATCCCTTTTCCGTCAGCTCCAGGTCCAGGCCGGGCGCGGCGGGAACAACCGGCTTCACGCCGATGGCCACCAGGCAGACATCCGCCGTGATTTCCTCTTCCTGTCCCCTGCTGTTTTTCACGCTGGCCTTGACCTGTCCGTCACAGGTTTCCGCAACGGATTCCACGGAGGCTCCGGTCATCACCTTGATGCCCTGCTTCTTGAATGCGCGTTCCAGCGTCATGCAGGAGTCGTCGTCTTCATTGGGAAGCATGCGGGGAAGCGCTTCAATAAGCGTTACCCTGGTGCCGAATGAATTGTAAATGTAGGCAAATTCCGTGCCGATGGCCCCGGAACCGATGATGATCATGCTTTCAGGCCGCTTTTCCAGCACCATGGCTTCCCTGGAGCCGATGACGGTAGTGCCGTTCAGGGGGAGGCTGGGCACCGTGCGGGTGACGCAGCCGGTACAGACCAGGATATTCTTTCCCTCCAGAACATTCACCGTCCCGTCGGCGGCCTTTACTTCCACCCTGCCGGGAGAAATGATGGAGGCTTCCCCCGTAACGGAATCCACCTTATTTTTCTTGAACAGGAACCCCACGCCGCCGGCCAAGCGGTCGCTGACCTTGCGGGAACGGCCGATCACTTCGCTCCAATCCACGCTGACGCCCTCCACCGTCATGCCGAATTCCCTGGCACGGGCCGTTACAGTCAGGTAGGCCTCCGCGTTCTTCAGAAGCGCCTTGGTGGGAATGCAACCCCAGTTCAGACAGGTGCCCCCTACCCGCTCGCGTTCCACGCACACCACGGATTTCCCCAGCTGGGCGGCGCGGATGGCGCCCACATAGCCGGCAGGGCCTCCACCAATGACGATGAGATCATATTGCATGAAATTACTATAAAGGCATCCCCCCTTGCGGGTAAAGAAGGAATATGAGCATGCGCCGACTCAGGGGGGCCGTTCCCGGAGAACAGTTAACAGGCAACAGCACGACAACTATTAGCCAATCACTATTAACCCTTAACTATCATTGCCCCCCTTCACCCACTCCACCAGGTCCCGCATTTCCGCGGCGGTATCCGCATACAGGCCATCCGTGTAAATTCCATGGTCATACAAAATTTTCCCTTCCACCATGGTGAACACGCAATCCTTGCCGGAAGATGCATAAACGGCATGGGATGTCTCGTTGAAAATCGGGCACAGATTCGGTTCATCCAGGTTCAGGGCGATCATATCCGCGGGAGCTCCCGGAACCAGTGTTCCCAACCCCGGCGTCCGGAAAATGCGGGCGCCCTCCGCCGTAGCCATCTTCAACGCCTGCATGGCGGGAAGCACAGTAGCGTCCCCGCTGTACCCCTTGGCAAGAATAGCGGCCAGCTTCATTGTTTCAAACATGTCCAGACTGTTGTTGCTGCACGCTCCGTCCGTTCCCAGAGAGACGGGAACGCCGGCCCGCACCATATCCCGCACGCGGGCGAAGCCGGACGCCAGTTTCAGGTTGCTGACCGGGTTATGGACAACCGCCGCCCCGGAAGCAGCAACCAGCTCCAGTTCCTCATCCGTCACGTCCACCATATGAGCCAGCACGGCGCGTTCATTCAGCAGCCCCATATCGCGGGCATAGTCCACGGGGCGCCTTCCCCCGTGCAGGGAACGGCACTGCTCCACTTCCCCGGCGGATTCGGACAAATGGATATGCAGCATCAGATCCAGTTCCTCCGCCAGCTTCATGGAACTCCGGAGCACTTCGTCACTGGTAGTGTACACGCTGTGCGGCATCAGGGCCACCTGCACTCTGCCGCGGCCGGAAAAGCGTTCCGCCTGCTCCCGGTACAGGGCTTCCGCACCATCCCACCCCCCGTATGCCGGAGAAGGAAAAGCAAAAACGACTTCCCCGCCAACACAGCGCATTCCCATGCGTTCCGCTTCCTGGAGGACATTGGCCTCCAACAGGTAGGAATCTACAAACGCCGTGGTGCCCGTCCGCATCATTTCATACATGCCCAGCCGGGCCCCCAGGGAGACGATTTTATCCGTCAGCCGGGCTTCCACCGGGAAAATATGCCCGGTCAGCCATTCCATCAGCGGCAAGTCATCCGCAAAACCGCGCAAAAAAGTCATGGGGACATGCGTATGGGCATTAATCAACCCCGGCATCAGCAGCACATTTCCCAGATCCCTGCGGACGGCGGGCGTCCACCTGGCTTCCAGCTCTGCAACGCCCCCCGTTTCCAGAATTTTCCCGTCCCGGACGGCGACGGCCGCATCTCCGGGAGCGCCGGACTGTTCCGCCCCGCCCAGAATGCGGGAAGCGGTCAGCAGCAAATCACACGCTTGTTGTTCCATGAAGCAGAATGTACCCCACCGGGAGCGTTCTGGCAACTTCATCTCCCCGGGTTTGGGGATTTCGCGTCCATTTGATATTTCATGTTTGACTTCAAAAGAGAAAACTGCCAAGAATGTATTACAGTTAAATTCACCATTTATCTCCATATGAACAAAACTATACTGTTAGGTTTGGCCATTGCGGCCTCCGTGTCTTCCGCCAGCGCCTATCATGCCGACAAATACGACGGCCAGTTCGGCATGTCCCTGGAAGGGGCTTACGGAATCGCCACCAAAGACGCCATGCCCAACGTGGCCGGCGGCAATCTGAGCATTTTCAACTATATTGAAACCGGCAGCATTGTTCATCAAATTTCCCTGAACGGCGGCATCCTGGCCGGTTCCCACCATCCCAGCGTGCAGGACCTGGGCATCAGCGGTCCTTATACCGCCAGCCTCCGTTCCACCTATATTCCGATGATGGCCGGTTACACGCTGAACCTTCCCATCGGCGACTACACTATGTTCTATCTGGGCGGCAAAATCGGCGCCACTTACGGCGACGTGAAGACCACCATTCATGGCCTGGAAGACGGCAGCCGTTCCCGCACCATTTCCTCTACCAAGTTTTCCTGGGCTGCCCAGGCCGGCTTCAAATTCAGCATCTCCAACAGCGCGGACTTCCTGATTGGCTACGAATACTACCAGATTCAGGGTTACAATGATCCCGGCTACCACACCATCAAGCTGGGCTTTTCCTGGAACTTCTAACAACCAGCTATCAGTTTTTACTGCCTTCCGGCGGCTCCGTTACACTGCGGAGCCGTATTTTTTTGCGCATGAAATGCCAACCCGCACAACAGCGGAAAACAAGGGAACGAAAAGCTGATACGCCTCTTTAAACCGGGACGGCTCTTATCCGGAAAAAGGAGGACTGTTTCTTCCGGGATGTCCGGACGCAACAAGGCCGCCCCTCATTCAAGAGGGAGCGGCCCTGGAAAGTTCAGCAATTCAGTGGATCTTACCTGGCAGGCTTGAACGGTTTGGGAGACGCATAGACTTCATAGTCCTTGATGCGGCCGTTTTCCCGGTTCTGGCGCGGCAGGTAACGGAAGCCTGAAAGTTTCTGCACCTTGCCCAGATCCAGCACGATCATGTGCGGGTGCTGGGGGTTGTCCCCCTGCCACTTGGTATGCCAGTAGGTGGTGGGCTGGTTGTCCATCACCAGGCCCGCCTGGGCGGCTTCCCCCGTCGTTTCATGAGAATCCGCATAAACCACGGACCACTGTTCGCGGGGAAGCAGGTTGCCGGAGGCATCCAGGAAGTTCAGCTCTGCAATGGCGGCATGGGGGCCGTTGTCATGGGCGTTTTTACTGACAATGGCGATGTAACGGGCCTGGACGGGAGCGCGGAATTTGATTTCCTGCTGATCCGCCCCCCTGGCGAAGGTCCCCTTATGCACCAGCTGGCCGGCAGCGGGAGCCACAGGTTTGCCCACGCGGAAGACATCCGCCATGGCGGGGTCTCTGTTGACTTCATAAATGGCTTCCTTCACACCCTTTACCGTGCCGGAACCTCCGTCCACGTCCAACACCACGATTTCATTTTTCCCAGGCTTCAGGTATTCTCCGGGGCAATAAAGAGCCTGCTGGGAGCCGATAAACCAGAAGCGGCCCAGATTGCGTCCATTCACCCACACAACGCCTTTCTTCCAGCCGTCCCGCATATTCAGGTAGGTATCCTTGGGATTGGAAACGTTGAAATATCCGCGGTGGAACACGGGCTGGTCGCCCGCCGGCTTCTTGCCGGAGAAGGGAAGAAGCTCCACGCCCTTGCACGGGAAGTTGTAGATAAGGAAGTTTTCCAGCTTTTTGCCGTCCAGCGTGATGGGACCCCGAATGCCTTTGCGTTCGCCCTGGATCTGACCGCCGAAGTTGATGCGGCCCATGTTTTCCACAAAGATGTCCACCGTGTGAAGCCCGGAAGGAATCACCACGTCACAGGAATCCTGCTTATAACGGCGGTCCGCCGCCCCCTGTCTTTTGCCGTCCACGTAAACGATGGCGCGATCCTGCATATTGTTCATCTTCAGCTCCCCTTTCACCGGGCCTTGCACCTTTGTCCGGTACAGGATGAAGCCCAGGCTTTGCCCCAGGGCTTCCATATGGACGGGATCCTTACGGATGGAGGGCTGCGGCAGGCGGGAGAACATGCCGGCTGTTTCCGTAAACGTGATGGGGGGCAGCTCCATCATTTCCGGCTGGGCGGGAGGTTCGGGAAGCTTGTACGTATCACCGTAATAATCCTGAATAGTCTGGCGGAAGGTGCGGTAGCGGTCCGTCAGGGTTCCGTTTTCGGAAATGGGGGCGCCGTAGTCGTAATTGGTTACATCCGGCGTGTAGGCGCCTTCCCAGTTCGCCCCGTTCATGAAGCCGAAGGAGGTCCCCCCATGCACCATGAAGAGGTTGGGGGAAACGTTATTTTCCAGCATCCACTTCAGATCTCGGTTGAAACCTTCCGTACTGCCGCCATTCTTGGGCTTGCCCCAGTGGTCAAACCAGCCCACCCAGAATTCGCCGTTGATGCGGGGCGTTTTGCCCTTGTGCTTTTCCAGATTCGCAAAGGCGCCCTTGGCTCCGCCGCCGAAATTCATGGCGGGAACAACGCCCGGAAGCGTGCCGTTCTTAATCATCCAGTCGTTCGGGCCGTCCGACGTGAAGGGAACAACTCCCGGAAGTTCCTTCCGGATAACGTCCAGATGCTTTTTCACGTAATCCTTGTCAGAACCATAGGAGCCATATTCATTTTCCACCTGGGCCATGATGATGGGGCCTCCCTTGGTAATCTGCAGAGGTTCCAGCATGGAACAGACTTTTTTAAGATAAGCCATGGCCGGTTCCAGGAAGCGGGGATCCTGGGAACGGACTTTCAAATCTTCATCTTTCAGCAGCCATCCGGGAAATCCGCCGAATTCCCATTCCGCGCACACATAGGGCCCGGGACGCACAATGACCCACAGGCCGGCCTTCTGCGCCTCCTTGATGAATTCCACAAAATCCAGATTGCCGGAGAAATCCCATTTGCCGGGTTCCGGTTCGTGCACGTTCCAGAACAGATAAGTGCAGACGGTATTCATGCCCATGGCCTTCATGCGCTGGAACCTGTCCTTCCAGTGTTGGCGCGGCACGCGAGGATAATGCATTTCCCCGGAAATGATTTTGACGGGCTTTCCGTCCATCAAAAAATTTTCCTGATTAGTGGAAAAGACATGCTTGGCTCCGTCATTGGATTCCGGCAGAGGCATGGGAGCAGCCACGCAAAGATGCCCTGCCAGAAGCAGAACGGAGAAAAAGGATAATTTCATGATTATGGAATTAATAATTAATTACGGTAAATGCGAAGGGGATTATGATGAAAAACCTCCTCCTTTCAATTTAAAAAGGAGACGGTGACCCGGTTTTATTACGGAACGGCACCATCCTGTCTTTCAAGATATATTATTTGATGCTTTTCCTCAAACGGTACGCCCCGGCTCCGAGCCTCCAGCGTTTCCTTCTTCATTTCTTCATCCACCCAGTACAGGTGCGACTCCAGCGGATTGTAAATTCTGGGGGAACAGAACCGGGTGGGAGATTCCGGCCAGCGTATCCAGCGCCAGCAGGCGACATGCGTGTAGGGTTCCCTCCAGCCGGGAATCCAGACGCAAAGTTCATAAAGACGCTGCTGGGCACGGTGAAGAGCCAGCTTCAGGGAACTGGTATCCGGGGCATTGCGTTCCGCATCCAGGGCGGCATCCAGTCCAGCGTCCGACACGGCAACAATATTATTCGTATTGCCTACGGGATTTCCGCGGGCATCATACGCCAGTTCGGAAGAAAATGTTTCATACAGCCGCGGGAACGGCGTCTGCAGCGGCCACGCCCACAGAGCCGCCTGATACCGTTTTTCAAAAACCTTACGGGAACAGACACTGTAGGTAAGAGAATCCAGACGCAGGTCCACCCCGCACTTCAGGGCCTCCTGCCGGAGAATGGAACAGACGTTGGTCATCAGGACGGATGAATCCGCAAACGTCAGTTCCACCACCAGCCGTTCTCCCCGTTCATTTTTCAGCACGCCGTCAGTCCCCATTTCCCGGTAGCCGGCGCGGGCAAAATATTCCATGGCTTTTTTCTTGCTGTATTCCGGAGCTTTCAGCGGAAGAGTCAGGTCTCCGTACCCCTCCATGTAGGAACCGAGCCTTCTCATATTCCCGCGGAACAAAGTATCAATCACCAGGCCCATGTTCACGGAATGCGCCAGCCCTCGGCGGATATCCGGATTGTTCAACAGTTTGTCCGAGCAATTCAGATACAGTCCGTACGGGGGACAGGCATAATTGGCTTCCAGACTGTATTTATCTATATAGCCCCGGTGCACTTCCGGAAGCTCCAGCCCCGTTTCCCACACCTCCGGCTTACGGACGTTCATGATGTCCAGTTCCCCGCGGCGGAACATTTCAACCGCCTTGTTTTCCATGTTTACAAACACATGTTCCACCTGGTCCGCATTGCAGGAATGGCGGTAATACTTCCTGTCCTTCGCCCACCAATTTTTCACGCGGGCCAGGGTAATGCTTTCTCCTATCCGGATTTTAGCGGGAACAACCATGTAGCCACCCGTATTTGGAGGGACTTTCCACTGGTAGCGTTCCAGAAATAGAGCGTTGAAATCATGGTAAAAACCGGGATGGGCCGGATGAAAATCCGCACAGGCCATGTAAGGCAGCAGCGGCCCGCGGGACGGCAGCGTAAGGGCAATGACGGAATCCCCGTATACCGTAATCTGATCATACATGGAACGGAACAGGGTAGTCCAGAACGGATCCCGGGCAAAACCGGACGTACGGAGGCAAATGTTCAGCAGAAAATCCTGCGCTTTCACGATGCGTCCGTCCGAATAGGCCGCTTCCGGATCCAGATGATAAAAAACGGTTTTTCCGTCTGCGGACAAGGCCCAGCGGTCCGCCAGGCCCGGAATGGGACGGAAGGTTTCCGGATGCAGTCCCACGAGGGGAAGCCACACGTTGTCAATGGCGGAGTAATTGAAAAAATTTTCACTTCCCGGTCCGAAAGCGCGTAAAGTTCCGGGAAACGGAGTATTGATCCACAACCGGACTCTTCCACCCTTGACGGCGCGCGGATCACCCACATCCGGCTCTTCCATTCCGGTTTGCCATTCCAATCCGTCCGGAACGTCTTCCAGAGGAAGAAGGCGGATATGGTCTTTCAATAACAGCCTTTTCCTGATGCGTTCCACGGAACGGGACTGTTCCGCCAAACGCCGGCCGTCCCCTTCCCCACGGGAAACGACCAGAAGTTTTTCCTTCCTCTCCCCTTCAGCCAATTCACGGCGCAGCTCCCGTTCCACGGCCCTGTTCCAGCGTTCCACAAAACCGTCAAATACGGCAGGCATCCCCCTGCCATCCATCCGGCCGGAAAATTCATGCCAAACATTCTTCTCACGCTGGGAAAAGTAGAAGACACCTCCCAGAAAGACGGAAAGGGCCAATGCCCCCAGTATGGATATCCAGCGCAACACAACTCAGATGGCCGCCACATGTTAACCGATTCCGGAAACTACGGAAAACAGAAAACCCATCTTCCGCGCGGAACCGTTCACTTCGCCTGAAACAGTCCGCAAGGCGGAAGATGGGAGAGCAATCAACAATTAATATTGAAAGGAACTTAGAATTCGACCGTCACACCGCCGAAGATTCCGAATCCACGGGCTTCACGCGGGCCGAAGTTATAATCATTCGTCATGATGAACTTCTGGTCAAACAGGTTTTCCAGACGCACATGGAGGGACACATTGTCCGTTGCCTGGTAACGGGCAAACAGGCGCGCCGTAAAGAAATTGTCCAGACGGGCATAATTGTAATCCGTGCGTCCCATGGCGGCCGTTACGCCGAAGCCGACCGTCAGCTTTTCAACCGGGGAGGTATAAACTTCCGCGTTGATGGTGTGGCGGGCGGTATTGGCCATCTGAATGGTCTCGTATTTGCCGATGGAATCGCGCTTGGGCATCGTGAAGGTGTAATTGGCATAATAGCCGCTGTTCCACGCGTCCTTGAACTGCCCCTTGAACGCCACTTCCACACCGTAGGAAGTGCAGTGGGAATAATTGGCGTAAGTGGTATAGGAGTTCGGCCAGGTGCCTACGCTCTTGGTGCCGATTTCATCGTCGATACGGGTCCAGAAGCCCGTCACGGAAGCATAATGGCCGTCCGCCAGACGCTGTTCCACACCCAGGTCGCCGCCCAGGGACTTGGACACATCCAGATCAGGGTTGCCTACATAACCGTAATTGGCCGCATACTGCTCAAACCAGGTGGGTGCGCGGAAACCGGACCCTACGGAACCGAAAATACGGGTGGGGGAATCCTTGCCCGTCACTTTCCAGGAATTGGAATAACGCCACGTAAAATGATTGTTCCAGACGGAATCATGTTCTAGGCGCAGGGCCACGCTGGCGTCAAAGCTGTCCGTGGGTGACCACATTTGCTCCGCAAAGAAGGCAAGCGTGCTCTGCCATTCATCCTTGGCAACGTAATTGTTTTCGCTCATGTAGTCGGAACGGTCCCAGGCCATGCCGACGATGGTTTTCCATTCCTTGTTCCACGTCAGGGCATTGCGCCACTCCGCCTGGAAGCGGCGGTTGCGCATCACGTTGGGCTGGAAGTCAAATCCGGGAGTATGGCAGGAATAGTCCATGTTGTAATGCCCCACCATGAAGCTGGTGGACCACAGCTTGGAAATTTCCGCATCCACACGTCCTGTCACCAGGTTGCTGCGGTTCTTGTCTTCCGTATTGTACAGATGGGGATCCGGAACGGAAGGCCACTGGTTATAATCCACATACGGCGTGGGATATTCAAAGTAGGAATCCAGGCGGCGATAGGTAAAGCTCACCTTCACCTTGTCATTGATATCATAGCCCAGGCGCACGGCTTCCTGCCACTGGCGGAAATCGTTCATGCCTGTCCTGTTGTCATAAATGGCCGGATAGATTGACGGATCGTTTTCCGTAGTTTCAAACCCAACGCCTACAAAATAGGAAAGCTTCTTGATCTTGCCGGAGGAAGTGACATAGCTGTTGAAAGAGCCGAAGGAACCGGCCTCCGCAAAAATCCTGGTTACGGGATCGCCTTCCCCCTCCGGAGTATCCATCGCGACAACGCCTCCAATGGCGCCGGAACCGAAAACGGCGCCCTGCGCTCCTTTCACCACTTCCACATTGCCCACCGTAAAGAGATTGGTGATGCCCAGCAGCTTGTTGCCGGACATGTTGGCATCACTGATGCGCATGCCGTCAACCATGGTCAGAGTGTAGGTATCCTTGTTCATCCCGCGGATGACGGTGTTGCTCACGGAACCGCGCTGCCAGGTGCCGCCTCCGTCCAGCGTGAAAACGCCGGGCGTCTGGGAAAGGGCTCCCGTCAGGGTTTCAATGCCCACCTTCTGGAATTCTTCCGGATTGATGATGGAAACGGACACTCCAGACCGGTTGTACGGCACGCCCACAAAGTGGGATGCCATAGTCAGTTCCGGCATCACCTGCATGGTTTCCGTCCTGACGGAGGGCTTGGAGTCTTCCTTTTTAGCGGACTCGGCAAGAGAGGACTGGCCTGCGAATGCGGCAAGGCCAACAGCAATTGCGCCCATTTGAAGGGCTTTCTTCGTATAAAGCATGGTTGTAGTGCCTTACGTTCGGTAACTCGCCGAACAGTTGGACAACCTCACAGGCTGGTTTTCTGGCTTGCGAGGCAGGCTCGCTTACAGTGGCGGTACCGCTCCGGACTCACACCGGTATTCCCCATTTATTTCCTGCCCGGCTACGGGCGTCCCTGAGGTCTGTAACCCTTCCCATAAGGGTTCATGGGACGGATGAAATACCAAAGAGACCGGTATGACAAGACAAAAAAATTTTTCTTTGAACATCCAGATGAATTGCAGTCGTTTTCCCTTTTCAGCGTATTGTTCTCCATCCCTCTTTTCCTCACGGGGCTTTCCATTTTTGTCTTGTCACTCCCGGCGCATACAGGACATGATGCGCTCATGACGCTCCTTGTTCCCACGTTCCCGCAACAGGGAAGATTTCCCGTCTCCGGCGAAGCTTCCGGCTACGTGGAATTCCGAACTTGCAAGGCGCTTCCTTTTTTTCTCCGGCGCGGGCAGCCCTTCGGTACGCCGGTTCCAATTACTGTGGCATGAACGTTTTTTCACATGGCGGAGATTTAAAATCCCTGGCGGAGGAGGCCTGCCGCCCGGAACGGGATATTTTGGACTTCAGCGTCAACCTGAGGCCGGAAGGTATGCCGGAGTTCATCGTTTCAGCATTGTGGAAGGCCATGGAAAACGCAGTACCCTACCCTTCTCCGGATGCGGCGGATCTGCGGGAACTGGCGGCGGTTCATTACGGGCTTCCTTCCGGCTGCTTCGTATTTGGAAACGGGGCCAATGAACTCATTCACGCTCTTCCGCGCGCATTAAACCTTAAACAGGCCGTCATTCCGGAACCCGCTTTTTCCGAATACAGGCTGGCCTGCCTGCGCCACGGCACGGATGTTCTTTCCATCCGGACGGAGGAACGGAATTCCTTCCTCCCGTCTCTTTGCCGTCTGGAGGAACAGGCCGCAGACGGAAGCGCTGTTTTTCTGGCAAATCCCAGCAATCCGTCCGGCGGCCTGCTGGACGCAGCGGCCCTGCACAGGGTTGTCCAGAGCCGCCCCGAAGTCCTCTGGATCATTGACGAATCTTTCATGGATTACGCACAAGGAGCGGAATCGCTGCTCCGTGAAGCATCCCATTTTCCCAACCTGGTGGTTCTGCGCTCCCTGACCAAGTTTTACGGCATGGCCGGCATCCGGTGCGGTTTTTCCATCTGTGCCGCTCCGCTCGCAGAGCGGCTGCGGCAATCCCTGCCCGCCTGGAACGTGAACGCCTTTGCGGCGGCTGCGGCGAGGGCCGTGCTGGAACAACCTTCCTCCTGGGCGGACAGGGAACGCGCCCGGAACCGGGAACGCCGGGAAGACCTGTTCCGCAGACTCTCCTCCCTGCCGGGAGCCGCCGTACTCCCGTCTGCAGCCAACTTCCTGCTCTTCCGCCTGTCGGGAGCGCCTCATGACCTGGCAACCCGGCTCCTGAAAAAATATGGCATCGCGCTGCGCGACTGCTCCAATTATCCGGGACTGGAAACGGGCGGCTGGTTCCGCTCCGGCGTCCACACGCCGGAGGAACACGCCCTGCTGGCAGAAGCTCTGCGCGCCGAACTGGCGGGAAACGGCCCTTCCATTATCCGTAAATCGCCCAGACCGGCCCTGATGATTCAGGGCACCTGCTCCGATGCGGGAAAAAGCGTGCTCACGGCAGCCCTGTGCCGCATTTTCCTTCAGGACGGCTACCGGGTGGCTCCGTTCAAGGCGCAGAATATGGCTCTCAACTCCGGCGTAACCGCTCTGGGAGAGGAAATGGGCCGCGCCCAGATGGTACAGGCCCAGGCCTGCCGCATTGATCCGGATGCCAGAATGAACCCCATTCTTCTCAAGCCCCATTCCAATACCGGCTCCCAGGTGATCGTGATGGGGCGGCCCGTAGGCAGCATGGACGCGCGGGAATACTTCACGGCCAAAAGGCGCTTCTGGCCGGACGTATGCAAAGCATACGATTCCCTGGCGGATGAATATGAACTCATCTGCCTAGAAGGGGCCGGAAGCCCCGGAGAAATCAATCTTAAATCAGCAGACGTGGTCAACATGAACATGGCCCGCTACGCGCGTGCCAGGGTTCTGCTCGCCGGGGACATTGACCGTGGCGGCGTGTACGCCTCCTTTCTGGGAACGTGGATGACATTCGCCCCGTGGGAAAAAGAACTGCTGGCGGGGTTCGTGGTCAACAAATTCCGAGGAGATCCGGATCTGCTGGCCCCGGCGCACAGCTACATGCGGAACCGTACGGGCAAGCCTGTGCTGGGCGTCATCCCGATGATGCGGGACATCAACATTCCGGAAGAAGACCGCGCCACGCTGCCCCCTGGCCACGGGGAGCACGGGAAACATGCGGATTGCCTGGACGTGGCCGTGGTCATGCCCGCCCACGTCTCCAACTTCACGGACTTCGCCCCGCTGGCGGCGGAGCCGGATGTCCGGCTCCGCCAGGTGCGGACACGGGAGGAATGGGGAAATCCGGACCTGGTCATCCTGCCCGGCACTAAAAGCGTGGCTGCGGATTTGGCCTCTCTCCGTTCCGCCGGGCTGGAAGCACCCATCCGCCGTCATGCCGAAAAGGGAAAGTGGATTCTGGGCGTCTGCGGAGGACTGCAAATGCTGGGAACGGACATTCTGGACCCGCTGCACATGGAATCCTCAGAGGAGCGTACGCCGGGACTGGGGCTGCTGGAACTTTCCACCACTTTCGCCTCAGCCAAAACCCTGATCAACGTGCGCCGGGCAAGTACGCCGCTGCCCGTCCCCGCGGCAGGCTATGAAATCCACCACGGCGTCACCAGCCATAAAGAGTCCAGCCCTCCAGTCATGTTCCGGGAAGACGGTTCCCCCTGCGGCTATGGCAGAGGCCGTATCTGGGCTACGTACCTGCACGGCATGCTGGACGGAGACCAGTTCCGCCGCGCATTCATCAACATGGTCAGGAAAGATTCCGGGTTGAAGGTCAACCCGGCCCTGCACACCGCCTATGACCTGGACGGAGCGCTGGACCGCCTGGCGGACGTGGTCCGGAAACATCTGGACCTGAAAACCATTTACCGAGCTCTCCAACTGAAACGCTGACCCATGTTCCCGTGCCCGTTCATCCTGCCTGCGGCCTTCCTGCTGGATATTCTGGCGGGAGAACCGCCCAACAGATACCATCCCGTCTGTCTGATCGGCCGGTGCGCGCGCCGCATGGAAACACTGGCGAGGCAGAGGTGGGGAGGAACTTTTCATGCGGGAATGGCTGCGGCGCTGGCTACCTGCGTTTCTGCATGGTCCGGATGCGTGGCTCTCTTCCTTCCATTTTCCTTATTATCCTCCCCCTGGGCATCCTGGATTCCGTCTGTTCTGGTCATTTACATCTGCATGGCCCCGCGCAGCCTGGCCGAGCATGCCCGGAACGTGGAAAACGCCCTGCGCAGCGGGAACGAGGAAGAGGCCCGGCGCTCCGTCTCCATGATCGTGGGACGGGATACGGAACGGCTGGACCGTCACGGCATGGCCAGAGCGGCCATTGAAAGCGTGGCGGAAAATCTGACGGACGGCGTCTTTTCCACCTTATTCTGGGCTACAGCAGGCAGCTTGGCAGGGGGCTCTTTCGGCGCGGCCTCTGCCGCGCTGACGCACCGCGTTTTCAATACTCTGGATGCCATGTGGGGAAAAAAGAACGACCGGTACAGACACTTCGGCACCTTGGCCGCCCGCACGGACGATGCTCTCAATTTTATCCCCGCTCGCCTCATCCTGCCATGCATTTCCCTGGCGTCCCTCTTCGTGAAAGAAACTTCCGCACGGAGGGCGTTCACCACGGGCTGGACCTTCCGCCGCGCCCATGCCAGCCCAAACTCCGCCTGGAGCGAGGCTGCCTTCGCGGGAGCGCTGGGCCTCAGCATCGGCGGCCCGGTCTCCTACAAGGGGATTCCTGCGGACTACCCGTGGATAGGGGCCGGACGCACGGAAGCCACCGTCAAAGACCTGTCCCTGGCCATACGCCTCATGTGGATGACCGCCGCCGCGGGCACGGCGATCTTTTCCCTCATCCTCTTTTTCATTCCCCGCTTCTGACCATCATGAACAGACTGCATATCCCCCCCCTGGACGAACAGGCGGCCAAAGCCGCCCTGGATCATCAGAAAATACTGGCCAAGCCCCCCCTCGCCCTGGGGAAGCTGGAACCCGTAGCCATCCAGATTGCCGCCATGACCGGCAACCCCGCGCCGCGCCTGAAAGACAAAGCCGTGGTCCTCTTCGCCGCGGACCACCACATAGCCGACCACGGCCTCAGCCTGACATCCACAGACGTCACTTACATCCAGACCCGCAACTTCCTTCAAGGAGGCGGCACCATCAATGCTTTCACGCGCAACGCGGGAGCCCGCCTCTCCGTGGTGGACGTAGGCGTGAATTACGACTTTGGCGACCTGCCGGGGCTGGTGAAAAGAAAAGTCATGCACGGCGCCAACGACTTCAGCAGGGGCCCGGCCATGACAAAGGAACAGGCTCTGGAATGCCTGCAAGTGGGAATCGACATGGCCCGGGAGGAAAAAGCCAGGGGGCTGGACATCGTGGCTGCCGGAGAAATGGGCATTGGCAACACCACCCCCTCTTCCGCCATCGTAGCCGTGCTCACGGGCACCCCCGTGGAAACCGTGACGGGACGCGGTTCCGGCGTCAGAGGAGAAGTCATCCGCAAAAAAATAAAACTCATCGAACAGGGAATCGCCCTGAACAAGCCAGACCCTTCCGACGCCATCGACGTGCTGGCGAAGGTAGGGGGGCCGGAAATAGGGGCCATGGCCGGGCTGATGCTGGGCGCGGCCTCCCTGCGCGTTCCCATCGTCATTGACGGCTTCATTGCCGGGGCGGCCGCGGCCATCGCTCAGGGCATTCTCCCGGAAGCGGCGCAATACTTCATCGGCTCCCACAACTCCGCGGAACCGGGACATAAGCTCATTATGGACCACATCGGCGTCACTATGTACATGGACCTGGGACTTTGCCTGGGGGAAGGCACGGGGGCGGCCCTGTTCTTTCCGCTGCTGGACGCCGCTACGCGCGTGTTGTCTGAAATGAAAACCCTGCCGGAACTGGACATCACTGTTCCCCGCTGACCATTTCTCCCCTGTATCTATGGCTGTCATCACCACCATCCGCTCCGCTTTCGGCTTCCTGACCCGGCTTCCGGTAGGGCCGTGGCCGCTGCAAAACGACCTGAACGGCATCTCCGCATGGCTCCCGCTGGTCGGACTCGTCGTGGGAGGGCTGGCAGGCATCCTGACCTGGGCCGCCACCCTGCTCTTCCCCCCGCTGGTTTGCGGCGTCATCGGCTGCGCCTGCTGGGTAGCCGTCACGGGCGGACTGCATCTGGACGGAGTGGCGGACTGCGGGGACGGACTGCCCGTGGAAGTGCCAAGGGAACGCAGGCTGGAAATCATGAAAGACTCCCGCCTGGGAACCTTCGGCGGCACGGCCCTGTTCTTCAACCTGGCCTTCAAAGGCGCTGCGCTGGCGGCGCTGGCGGCCTGCGGTTCATGGGAACTGATGCTCACGGCATGCGCACTGGCCGGGCTGCTGGCCCGCTGCCAGATATTCATCGCCATGCGCTTTCCGGGCGCGCGCCCCGGCGGCATGGGGGAAGCTTTCAAGCAGGGGACGCGTCCAGTCCACGCCCTGATAGCCGCCGCCGTCACCCTGTCTGCCTGTGCGCTGGCAGGGTGGCACGGGCTGTACGCCCTGCTCACCGCCCTGGCCGGTTCCACGGCGTTGCTCCTGTATGCCCGCCGCCGCCTGGGCGGCGTTACCGGGGATGTGTTCGGATGCACCGTAGAATGTACGGAATGGATCGTCCTTCTCACCTTCTGCACCTTATGAAAACTCCGCACAAATGCCGCGTTCCGGGCCTCAACATCGGATGCACCTCCTTCATCATCCCGGACTACTACGTGCCCGCCATCAGGGAATGCGTCCATTACGCGGATGATGTCGCTCTGCTCCTGCTGGAAGCCGGAGAATGCGGAAAGGAACTCATTACCCCTGCGGAAATACGGGAACTGGCCGGCATCGCCGCGGATGCCGGGGTTACCTGGAACGTCCACCTGCCCACGGACGGCGGCTTCGCCACGGAAGAATCAAGCCGCCGTTATACGGAAAACATCATCCGCACCATTGACCTGACACGGGAACTGGAACCCCACACCTGGGTCATGCATGTGGTCACGGACCATATCCCCGGTCCTGATATGCGCCCCCATCTTACGGAATGCGAAACGGAACGAATCCTCCGCAGCCTGGAACAAATCACGCCCCACCTCCCCGCACCGGAATGCCTGGCCCTGGAAAATCTGGAACGCCACCCGACCGACTATCTGGACAAACTGGTAGCCTCTACACACCATTCCCGCTGCTTTGACATAGGCCATGTCTGGAAAGAAGGCCTGCAGCCGGAAAAACTGCTGCCGCTCTGGCTGCCGGACATACGCATGTGCCACCTGCACGGGCTGGAAAAACGGGACCACAAATCCCTGCACCACATGCCTGCCGCTACGCTGGACGCCATTCTGCACCCCATGTGGGACCTCCATTTCTCCCCCCTTATTACGCTGGAAGTCTTTAGTCTGGATGACTTCCTGAACTCCCACCAGGCCATGCTGGAATCCCATGAACGTTACATCTCTAAACACTGACCCCCATTCTGCACGCATGACGCTCGTCCTGGGCGGCATCAGAAGCGGCAAAAGCCAATACGCCGAACAAATAGCCGCCGGATTCGGGGGAAACATCCTGTACGTCGCCACGGCGGAAGTCTGGCCCGGAGCCGGTTCCATGGAATACCGCGTGCGCAAACACCGGGAACGGCGTCCGGCAAGCTGGCTTACGCTGGAATGCCCCCGCCATGTGGCAGCCTCCGTCCGGGAATCCGGCATGCTGGACCGGGTGGACGGCGTCATTCTGGAATGCGTCACCCTGCTCGCTTCCAATACCCTGTACGCCCAGAAGGACCCCACAGACTACGAGCCGTTCCAGGAAGCGCTGATTGAGGAAATAGAAGCTTTGAAAAAGCTCATCCGCCAATCCCCCGTGCCATGGGTGCTTGTTTCTTCTGAAACCGGCATGGGCATCAGCCAGTCAGATGCGGAAACGCGCCACTACTGCGACGGTCTCGGCATCGCCAACCAGCTCCTTGCCAAATGCGCGGATGAAGTCTACTTCATGGTCGCGGGACTGCCCCTGACCGTGAAAAAAGGCTGAAACGCCCGGAAATCTATTTTCCCATTGGTCATGGAAAGAAAATGCCGGACATAAATTTCAGCAGCTTGCACGCATTTAACACAAAGAAGTATGCCGTAGATTAAGCGTATCATCACCCTGTGCCACGTTGGCTCACCTTTCATCATCCATGAAAAACGCTTCCGGGAAGCCCGTGGCGCAAGCAGGAACTAAATGAAGAATCCGGCATTCGTTCGGGATGCCATACCTTGATCTGAACAGGGCCATCTCCAGCGCCTGGTGGAGGCCGGAACCTTCTACCGACTGGAACAGAGGGAATATATAATCAACCAGAGCGTTAACGCTGACGTGCGCTACTCATCTCAAACACTTATTTCCAATTGAAAATATTCCGGAGGGAATCCGCAGGAAATTCCCTCCGTTTTTTCAGCAGCTCACCATATTCCACAGGAAATTCTTGACTCTCCAGCCCTCTTGCCGCTTAATTCTTTCACCTCACGTGCCGTCGTGGCGGAATGGTAGACGCGCTCGACTCAAAATCGAGTTCCAAAAGAGTGTGGGTTCGAGTCCCACCGGCGGTACCAATTAATAAACCCTGGTAGCTGAACGCTCCCGGGGTTTTCTATGATCAGCCGATAACGCTTCATTTCCCAAAGAAACTCCCCGTGATAATCCCAAAACGGAAGGAGACGGGCCCACGCCCGGTTTGCGCCAGACAATGATCTTGGCGGACAGAGTCCGTTCCCGCTCCTCTGTAGAGACTCGAAAATCCGTCGGCGAATAGCCTTTTGATTGGATTTCTCATGAGTGCTTTACTTAGTTGCGGATGATAAGAAAAAAGAAAATTGGTGCAGGCAACGGCAGACCTGGCCTGGACACATTGTGCGCCGTCAATATGAGCCAGCCAGGACAGCCCGATCCAATCTGCCCAGGTACGTTCCGTCTTGACGCATCCCCCTTCCAGAGCGGTAACGGTTCCGTTCGCCTGGTGCATCCCCGGCACGGACATAACCGGCCTGGCGGCCTGCTCCGAAGCCGATTGTTGAAAACTCCGGCCGCAAGCGTAAAGGAAGCCCAGAAACTTCCACCGTCGGATTTTTCAAACCGGCATTTACACCCGGCCTCATGCCGCCGCGGGCAGACGATCCCGGGGCGGCCGCTTTAAAAGTTTGTGTTACCAGGGCGTGTTCGTCTGATACCTCTATTGCATCAGTGGGAGCTATAAATATATATTGTCCGGAATTTTCCGTTTCCAGAACAATCAGGAAGGCATCGCCGCTAAGAAGCGCATGGACAGTACACGCAGCCGTACAAGTCAGCGCATAGGATGCGCCCGGTATGGTATTCACTTTCATCAAGCAGATTTAGTGCCGGAAATGAAAAAAAGTCATCCATGCCGATACGTGCACATTTCCTGCCGGGGAATATGGAGAAAAGGAAAGACAAGAAATGACCCCACCTAACAAAACATTTATATTAAATATATTATCAAATAGCTGAAAACCAATCTCAACCGTATCGCGCAGGAATATAATGCATTGATAATAAAATATCATATATACATTATCCGCCTGTTTCACCTCATCAAAAAAGACCAGGAGTTTAAATTATCAAACAATAAACACATAATCAACAATTTACAACAATATCAACATTTGCTTCGGATTCAGAGAAACAGGCAATCCCCACAATTGGCTCGAATTCACGCAGTGCAATACGTATATAGAAGAGTATGACTTCGTTGCCGGCATCTTCATTGGTTGAAACAGTAGCCAATAAAATCAAACAGATGATTCTCAGCGGCAGCCTGGTCAATATCCTGCCCGGAGAAAGGGAACTCGGGCACAGGTTATCCGTAGGCAGGGAAACCGTCAGAAAGGCCCTGGCCCTTCTGGAAAGGGATGCATGGATTGCCCCCGCACGCATCAAGGTTCCGCGGCGTATCCTGAAAACTACGGAAGAAGAAACGGTTAAAAATATCTTTTGCCATCCGGTTCAGGAAAAAAGGGAAATTCTCGGGTTTCTGACGCCTCAACCCCTCAAAAGGCTGGCTCAAAGCGTATTGGCGGAAATATACACTATCTCCAAAATTCTGGAGGAAGACGGCATCAGCGTCCGCATTTTTGAAGCTCCCTGGATTTTAGGCAACAATCCGGACAAGAGGCTTGCCAAGCTGGTTACCAAATCCGAATGCGTCTGCTGGATACTTCACCGTTCCTCGGAACAAACACAGCTCTGGTTCAAAACGCACCGTATCCCCTGCATTGTGCGCGGCACCTCCTACCAGAGCAGTAACCTGCCCTATCTGGACCGCCACTGGGCGGCCACCACGCATCATGCGGCGCAGCACCTCTGGAACAAGGGACACAGAACGGTAGGCCTGTGCCTGCCTCCTGATCCATTGAAGGGCCACCAGCTCATGCAAAAAGGTTTTTTCAGTTTTGCGGAACAGGGATGGAATCCCGTCCTGGTTCCCACTCCGTTTGAGACGCCTCTCTTCTTTGAATACCTAGCCAGAGCGTTTAAAGAACATCCTGATATGTCCGCCCTGGTAGCCACACGGGGCAATCAGGTTGTTCCCATCCTTTCCTGGGTGGAAGCCCGCTCCCTGAGCATTCCGGACCAGCTCAGCCTGGTCAGCCTGACGTATGAGCCCTTCATGGAACGCCTGCTGCCCGCTATCACCTATTATGAGGAGAACCAGACAAAAACGGTTCATAAACTCATAAGGATGCTCCGCTCCCTGACAGCCGGAAAAAATATCAAGAGCATCTCCGTCATTCCGGAAATATACCCCGGCCAATCCGTTTCCCGGCACTCCCCTTCCGCATAATACCTTTTTCCGGAAAGGAAAGAATCAAGAAACAGGAAAGGGGATACCCGGCCTCTTTTTTCTCCCTTACTTTGTCCGGCCCTGCCAGCCCCATTCGGAAAACCGATAATGTTTGACATCTCCCAGGGCTGCGGATAGGGTTGACTATCATTTCATTCCCTGCCTCCAACCTGTTGAAAGGGGGCGCAACACAACTCTCTCATCCATTATTGCCCATGAACCCATTGAAAGGAGCATGCATCATCGGCCAGTCCGGTGGCCCCACCGCCGTCATCAATGCCAGCGCACTGGGAGCCATTCAGTCCGCCCTGCAAAGCGAACAAATCACGCGTGTGCTGGGAGCCGCCAACGGGATTGAGGGAGTGCTCAAGGAACGCCTGTTCGACATGGCCCGGGAGGATCCCGGAGAACTGGAGTTGCTCAAATATACTCCGGCCTCGGCCCTGGGTTCCTGCCGTTACAAGATGTCCGCCCCATCCGCGGATGATACGGATTACCGCCGTCTGCTGGAAATTTTCCGAAAATACGACGTTCGCTACTTTTTCTACAACGGAGGCAACGATTCCATGGATACCTGCAACAAGATATCCAAATTCATGCAGCAGTCCGGTTACGAATGCCGCGTCATCGGAATCCCCAAAACCATTGACAATGACCTTCACGGCACGGACCACTGCCCCGGCTTCGGTTCTGCCGCCAAATTTATCGCTACCTCCTGCATGGAAGTTCACCAGGACCTCCGCGTGTACGACAAGGGACGCGTCACCATTGTGGAAATCATGGGCCGCCACGCCGGCTGGCTGGCCGGATCCGCAGCCCTGGCCACGTATGCGGGAGCAGGTCCGGACCTGGTTTACCTGCCGGAAGTTCCTTTCCGCATGGAGGAATTCTGGCAGGATGTGGACCGGATTTACAGACAGAACGGCAGCTGCATGGTCGCCGTCTCGGAAGGCGTGCAGTATGCAGACGGCCGCTTTGTCGCGGAATCCGGAGACAGGGACGTCTTCGGCCATACGCAGCTGGGCGGACTGGGAGCCATGCTTGCGGAATCCGTCAAGCGGCAAACCGGGGCCAAAGTCAGGAGCATAGAACTCTCACTCCTCCAGCGCTGCGCCTCCCATGTCGCCTCCAGGACGGATATTGATGAAGCGTATATGGCGGGAAAAGCCGCCGTGGAAGCAGCCGTCTCCGGCCAGACGGATAAAATGGTAGCCTTTGAACGAATCACGAAAAACGGCATTTACTCCTGTAAAACCAAATTGATAGGCCTGGGAGAAGTAGCCAATGTGGAAAAACTTGTCCCCCGCGAATGGATCAACGCCCGCGGCAATGGCGTGGAACAGCCGTTCATTGACTACGTTCTTCCTCTGATCCAGGGAGAAACGGCCATGCAAAAGGAATGTTCCCTGCCCCGCTTCGCGAAACTCAGGAAAGTGCCGGCAAAGCCGGAACAGCGGTAACTGTTCCTTCTGGAAAGCGTTTTTCCTCATCAACCCGGCCGGAGTTGCCTGCCCCACGCTCTTGCAGGTAACAATCCGGCCACGGCTCTTCTCCTTTCCCGGTTTCTTTGAAAGGAATGAAGGGAAAGCCGGCGCAGCGGTTTCATTCATAAACGGGAAAAAACATTTCCATGGCAGGAATACTCTTTTTTTCCCTACTGATTTTCATTTTTTCAATCCGATTCCTGGACGTGCACGGACAACACGGGAAAAGCCTGCCTGTTCTCTGACAGATCCTTTCCGTCTTTATCTCTTATCCATAACACACGGTTTTACCATTTCGGAATCCTCATCTTATAGAAAACCGCATCTTTTTCACTGAATAGAAATGGACTCGATTTTTCCCATATTTGCTTAGGGGACAATACTTTTCAAACATATCAAAAACAAATAGAAAGAAACAGGTAAACGAAAAATCTTGCAGGCAAGGATAGAAAAAGGCTAAAATAATAAAGGAGTTCAACATTCGGCTTCTATCGTTTCGCGGCGCAAAACTGCTTGCTTCCGGATATTTTTCAGGAAACGGGCATGGAATCGCTTCCCGCTTGCCTATCCGAGTTTTTCCCGCATGCCATGCTCGATTATCTGTTTCAACATTTTTATTCAACGCTGGCCATCCTCGCTTTCTGCATTGTCATCCTGATTCTGAGAGCCTGCGGCAAGCGGGGCAGTTTCTGGATTCCCATCTCCACGGCCCCTTTAGGCTGCATAACTTTCCTGGCCGTCTTTCTCCTGCTGACGGCCTTCATCATCGGAACATTCGGTTTCTTCACCACAATTCCCATAGCGGAAAATCTGGCTTTTGCCCTGGCATGGCTGGGGTCCATGGCTGCCGCTCTGATCGTCATTTCACGCCTGACCGGCTATTTCCTGCGGCAGAAGCCATCCGCAGACAAGCATTATCCGGGGGAATATGGGAAAACGCTGTCAGACCACCTCCGGAACAAAGGCATCCTGCTGTTCGCAATCATCGGCATCATCAGCTGCGCCATTGACATCATTACTCTCCCTTTCCCGATTCCGGAACTCCCTCCGGGGTCGCCGCTGTCTGCCGCCACCATGATTCCCCTGCCGCCGGAAGTGCCTTTCGAAGTATGCATTTCCTCCCGCGTCACGACCAGATTTTCCGGAGAATGCGACTTTGACGTGACCGTCCGGAAAAAGGGAGGCGGCAAATACGTTTTCCCCGCTATCCTGATCAATCCCGGGGGAAGAAGCTCCGTTACCGTTTACAGGCTGTGGCCTGAGGACAAGCGTCATCAGGGCAGTCTGATCTTCACTAACGGAATACAAAGCTGCCTGCTTAATATGGATACCATGCAGATGAAGTCCCTGAGCGGCCCAGCCTCCAATTATCCCCCTCCTGCCTGTGAAGACCTGTCCGGAGAAGATATGAATCTCCGCCTGGAAACGGTAGGACTGTACCGTGGCCTTTCCTTCGTGCGCGGAGCGGAACACTCGAACACAATGCGTTCTTATATTCTGAAAATTATGGAGAACATGCAGAAACGGCCGGAACTTTTCAAAGAAACCGTTGGCAGGAACTCTCCCGAATCCTCAACCAAATAACCAACAGAGCTTACTGTTAAATCAGCCAGAACGCTTCATCCCTGGCGGCAAATGGCGCGGGTCATCGTGCCGCAGATTTTTTAACTGCTGCTTTTCCCCATGCCGGATGCCCAGGGCATCCAGAATTTCTTCATACCCCGTCAAACGCCTCTGGAAATCCTGAAAATTCTTATCCTCTTTCCGGGTCCACCCTGTCTCCGCATAAGCGGCAATACGGGGAAAAACATGACGGTGCAGTTTCTCCGCGTCCGCAATCCATTCCGTCCAGACCTGGCAGCCCAGCCCAATGACGTTCTGCTGCTGTTCCGGGGTCAATCCCGCAAAAACGGGTTCAAAAGAATAGGACTTGGACAGAGGGAGCTCGTCATACCCCTTGTTGATGTAAGTCATGTGGGAAGTGGAATTCACCACCTGGCGGCCTTCCCTGATTGCCTTGACGGCAATTTTATCAGACCCGTACCAGAAATGAATAATAGCACTTGCATCCAGCTTGCCAAGTGCCGCTCCCCGGCCGCCGTCATTGTGCACGTCGGATCCCAGGATTTCATTCCACCCCATCATCCGGCGTCCTCTTTTCGCCAGCATGCCGGAAATCCGGTTCGTGAACATGATTTGAAGATCCGGAAAAGTCTTAATTCCCTTCTTCTTCATGAACTCTTCAATGTGGGGCACGCCTTCCCAGTACTTTTTGTACCGCACCTCGTCACCGCCAATGTGAATGATGCCTCCGGGAAACAGGGAAAACAACTCTGTCATGATATCTCCCAGGAATTGGTAGACACGTTCGCTGGTGGGGTCAAACGCCGCTCCGTCATTGAAACTCACTGGCACTTCCGCGAGAGGCCTGGCGGATAATTTCAACTCCGGATAGGAAACGATGGCGGCGGCGGAATGGCCCGGAACATCTATTTCAGGAACAATCGTTATATTCCTGTCGGCCGCATAACGGACGATGCGCCTGACCTGGTCCTGCGTATAAAAACCTTCATGGGGCTTTCCTTCATACTTGCCGCTTCCCCATGTCTCGATCTCCGTATCTCTCCTCTTGCCTCCCACGGAAGTCAGTCTGGGATATTTTTTAATCTGGACGCGCCATCCGGCATCATCCGACAAATGCCAGTGCAGGACATTCATTTTCAGGAGCCCCATCTGGTCAATCAGCCTCTTCACCTCCTCTTCTCCAAAAAAATGCCGCGCTTCATCCAGCATGAAGGCTCGCCAGGCAAAACGGGGATAATCCAATATGGAGAAAGGCTTTTCCGCCACATTCCAACTTACGCTCTTTTTATCCGATCCATTGTTGAAAAAGGCGGCAGGCAGCATCTGAGCCAGACTTTGCCCTGCATAATAAATTCCTTTGGAAGTCGCGGCGCTGATGACGATATTTCCGGGAGCCGCTTCCAAACGGTATGCCTCCGGCCCGTACTGCTTCAGGGCGGCGTCCTTCACAACGCGGATTATTCCCGTACCGCCAGCCCCGTCCAGAGCCAATCCGGTTCCGCGTGACAAAAACTGCTGCAACAAGCGCGCCTGGCGCCGGAACTCCCCGTCCTTCTCCTTGCATACAATGCGCATTCCTTCATCCAGCTTCACGGGCGTTGCCGCCCCCTTGGCCTCCACCCTCACGGACACGGGCCGGGGTATTATCTGATCCTGAGCATTCACGACCGCGCCGCATAAGCCGGAAAACAGAAAAAGAAACACATGGGAAACATGTCTGAACATCATGTTCAATATACACTGTTTTTCCCAGGAATCTTTCCTTTTCTCCCCTGCTTCTCTTCCACCCGTCAAAACCGGGGTGCAACATCCTCTCCACGACGTGCCGTCCTGCCCGGAACGCCTGAAATGCCATCAGGCTCCCCTTGCCTTCCTTTTGCCGGCGGCGTATGATGGGCATCATGAAAAAAGACGACACCCCGGGCCTGTTCTCCGCCTTCGCGGACCGCCCTCTGGCGGACCGCCTGAGGCCGTCCGCACTGGAAGACATCATGGGCCAGGACCACCTGCCGGGGGAAGGAGGCCCTCTCCGGCTCATGGCGGACTCCGGCAAGATGACCAGCTTTATTCTGTGGGGGCCTCCCGGCTGCGGAAAAACCACGCTGGCGCGCATTCTGGCGACGCGCACGGCCATGCATTTCGCAGCTCTCTCCGCCGTCTTCTCCGGCATGGCGGATTTGAGAAAATCCTTTGACGAAGCGGCCAAACGCAGGGAATACGGCCATGGAACCCTCCTGTTCGTGGATGAAATCCATCGGTTCAACCGCGCCCAGCAGGACGGCTTTCTGCCCTATGTGGAAAACGGAACCGTTACGCTGGTGGGGGCCACTACGGAAAACCCCTCCTTTGAACTGAACAGCGCCCTCCTCTCGCGCTGCAAGGTCTTCGTCATGCACTCCCTGGGCGCCCCGGCTCTGGAAAGCATCATTGAACGGGCGGAAGGCCTTCTTCAGCGCAAGCTGCCGCTTGCGCCGGAGGCGCGCGCCACCCTGACAGAACTGGCAGACGGAGACGGCCGCTACCTCATTAACCTGATGGAAAGCGTCTTTGACCTCTGCAAGCCCGATGAAATGCTGGACACGGACGCGCTGCTGAAAATTGTCCAGCAGCGGGCCCCGGTTTACGACAAGGACCGGGAAGGCCATTACAATCTCATCAGTGCCCTGCATAAATCCCTGCGGGGGTCGGATACGGACGCGGCCCTGTACTGGGCCGCGCGCATGCTCGAGGGCGGGGAGGACCCTCTCTACCTCCTGCGCCGCCTGACCCGTTTCGCCATGGAGGATATCAGTCTGGCGGACCCTGCCGCGCTTCAAATGGCCATTGCCGCGTGGGACACCTATGAACGCCTGGGCTCTCCGGAAGGAGAGCTGGCGATTGCGGAACTGGTCATTTACCTGGGCTGCGCCCCCAAATCCAACAGCGCCTATACCGCGTGGGAAGCGGCCCGGAAAGCGGCACGGGAATACGGTTCCCTGATGCCCCCGGCACACATCCTCAACGCGCCCACCAAACTAATGAAGGAACTGGGCTATGGGAAAAATTACGCATACGATCATGACGCGCCGGACGCTTTTTCCGGGCAAAACTATTTTCCGGACAACATGCCCCGCCGCCGGTTCTACAGGCCTCCGGAACGGGGTTTTGAACGGGAAATCAACAAACGCCTGGCCTATTGGGACAAACTGCGCCGCCAGCGGGCGGAAGAGGACGCCGGAAACTCCGGTACGCGCAGAAACTGGAAAAAGCCTCCTGTTCCGGAAAAGCAGGAGCCTTCATGACGCATCCGCCGGCCATACGGCCACTTCCGCAATGCCCTGCCCCGGAGACAGACGGATGCGTACGTACCTGGCGCCGGTCCCTTCCGGACACATTGCGGCCAGCTCCGTTCCATCCCTGCGCAAAACGGCTTTAATGTCCTTCCAGCTATTTCCGTCCCTGCTGACCTGAACTGTGGGGGCCGGCCCCTTCCAGCTTCCGTCGGCCTTCACCTCCACCCGGTCCAGGCGGAATTCAAACTCCATGTCCAGCTGCCACCACGGCGTTTTGTCTTCCACGGACGGATGCCACGCGGAAACATCGTCACCGTCGGAAGCCTTCATCGCCTCCTGAAATCCGGAGGAAGCGGAACAGGGCCTCAATACAGCCAAATTGGCTTTCTCTCCGGATTCGGGCCGTCCGTACCGCGCCAGCTGGATATCCCTCTCCCTTGCAGTAAAACGCCTGTAGGGCCTTTCCCGCGTTTCCGCGCTCCTGTCCGCTACGTAAGCCGGAGCATTCCGGCAAACGATTTGGAGGCTATCCCCCTTCAATCCGGGAGAAGACGCCCTGATCACTGTCTTCCCGGCATAATAAGACCGGAACTCAATCGCCGCACAGCCGTCAATCAAATCAATATCCGTTCCGGGCGTGAACGTGATGCTTTTGCCGGTGGGGAACTCCCCGGGTCCCGATTCCACCGTAAGCGTCACCGGCACGGCATTGGCTATCTGCCTTCCGGCGGCGTCCGCCACTTTCACGGTCACATGCACGTCGTCCGTGCCGTCCGCCGGGCAGATAACCTCCTTGTCCGCGGACAGCTTCACCTGTGCCGGAGTTCCCTCCACGGGCCACTCCGGAGGAGGAATATTCCTCAACTCATTCCTGTACCAATACCAGGCCCTCTTGGGAATGCGGAAATAATCCACAATCCCCATCCGCCCCCCGGAGGGCCAGATGCTGCCGTGGTCAAAGCCGCACCAGACCGCCTCTCCCACGCGCCAGGGGTAGCGAATGCCCGCTTCCTTATCCTTCTTCATATCCCCCCAGCCCGGCGCATACGCCCCCGGCCTCCTGCAGCTCACGGAACCGTACTCCGTCACCATGCTGGGCCTGCCGGGCGTCTTCACATGGGAACCGTCCCCGTTAAAGGCGGCCATGTCCCCCAGCTTGTCAAAACTTCCGCGCTGCCCTCCCCCGGCACACACGGGGCGCGTCGGGTCCAGCTCTTTCACCAAGGCAATCAGCCTGTTGCACAAGGCCCTGGCCTCCGGCCCATGCCTGGTGAAAAACGGTTCATTGCTAATGCTCCAGATGACGATGGAAGGATGGTTGCGGAATTGCAGCACCATCTCCCTCACCTGGCGCATGCAGCTTTCCTCAAACGCAGTACGGTCCTTCTTTTCCGTTGGATAGGCATCGCAATTCCAGTACCTGTCATGCTCCTTGAACCCGCCCATTCCCCAGAAAATGCCTTCATTCAGCATGCACATGCCCTCCCGGTCGCAAGCATCCAGAAATGCCTGGGAATGGGGGTAATGGGAGCCGCGGATGAAATTAAACCCGGCGTTCTTCATCAGCAGCACATCACGGCGGGCCCCGGCGTCCGTCACGGCATCCCCCCATCCGGCATGGTCCTGGTGCACATTGGCCCCCTGCAGATAAACAGGTTTCCCGTTCATCAGCATGCCCCGGTCCGCCGTCAGTTCCAAAGTACGGAAACCCAGGGGGTTCTCAACCTGGTCCAGCACCTTCCCTTTCTCGTCCAACAACTCCGTCGTCACGCGGTACATATTGGGGGCTGCGGGGCTCCACAACCTGGGAGAAGCAAGCGGAGGCAGGTCAGCCTGTACGCAAGACTCTTCTCCGGCACCCAGTTCCGCATCCTTCTCTCCCCGCAGCACCACGCAGCCGTTTTGCTCATCCCGCACAGTGTGCCGCACCGTCACGTTCCTCACTATCCCGGTATCATTCTTCACTTCCGTCAAAATCCGGACCTTCCCGCGGGCCTCCGTTACCTCCGGCGTCTGAACCCATACTCCGTGCGAGGGCAGATACACGGGAGAACACACGTGCAGATGCACGTTCCGGTACAGGCCTCCGGAAAAAGTATGCTCCCCTGCCCGCGGCGCAATGCGGGGACTCCAGCGGTTATCCACCCGTACCTCCACCCAATTCTCGCCGGGTTTCAGAAAAGGCGTCAAATCCGACCGGAAGGCCGTATATCCCCCTTCATGCCTTCCCGCGGCCTTCCCGTTCACCTTCACCTCCGCCACCTGGAAAGCTGCGCCGCAATCCAGAAACACCTTCTTCCCCTGCCATTCCTCCGGCATGACAAGCTTCTTGCGGTAGGAGCCGAGCCCCGTGTAAAAGGAATCGGACATAAAGTAAGGCAGACTGAACGTATGGGGCAGATGAACCGTCTGCCAGCCGCTCTTTCCGGGCTCCTCCTCAAGCCGGAACTCCCAGCCGCGATTCCAGATCATCCTCCCGCAGGGGGATGAAACTTTTTCCGCAGAGGAAACGCCTGTTTCCGCTCCGGCCATGGAAAAACACAGGGCAGCGCCCAGCATGCAGGCCATCATCTTGCGCATGCGTATGTTACCATTCCGCCATGTTCTTTCTTTCATTAAAAAAACATTTCCGCACCCTGAAAAGCCCGCAACAACAAGCCGCGCACCCCGGAAAGGGCGCACGGCTGGAAAATTTCTCCATCCGGGAAGCAGAGCAAAACGCCTGCCGCTCCGTTATTGGGTAATGATATCCAGCTCCGCAACGGTGGCGCTCTGTTCCCCGCCCCTCACCGGAGACCGGGCGTCAAGCTTGAAGTAGCGGGCCTCCACAGGCCTGCCGAAGTCGATGCGCTGAACAGCCGGATCCTTCCGGATATAGTGGTAGGTAAACCGGCCTTTTTTCACTTCCCTCCAATTCTGCCCGTCATCGGAAACGGAAAACGTGTACTGGCTGATGAGGCCCTTGTCCTTGTCCATTCTGGGCGTGCAGATAAATCCGGTAAACTTCATTCTCGTTCCCATATCCACGGCAATGGAGTGGGGGAACCCCGGCAGGCCGTTCGTATAGGACGTATGCCAATAGGTATCCGGATTCCCGTCAATGGCGAAGTGGGCGAAACCGGTATCCGGCTCTTCCGAGGAAGCGCTTAGGATTTTCCATTCGTCCTGCCCTTTGACGAGGGGGAATTTCCTCACTCCGGGAGACGTAGGAGGAACCTTGCCGGAATTTACGGAAGCGGCCCAGGCCCTCACTTCCCCTTCGGGAAGCTTGAAGGGACTCCGGTACGTCTTTTCCGGCCCCTTGTTGACGGAATACGTTATCTCCGCTTCGGGCGTAGAGGAAGTCAGACGGACCATGCCGTCCCCATCCCGTTCAATGACAGGGGAATGGGGGACGGCAAGACCCGTGCGCGCCATATTCAGCAGGGCGGATGAGGGTGCCAGCACAAACCCCAGGGCTGTGGCCTCGCTCAGCGTCTGGTACCTGGCCAGCGGGCGGGGCCCGCAGGAAGAGCCGCCCAGCCCCATCTGGAAAGCATCCAGATTCACAATCACTTTATTTTTCTCCGGCAATCTGTCCAGGCTCCTGGCATCGTTAAGCTCCTTCGGCGTATAACGCAGGACGGAAACCTCCAGCGGAGCCCTGGGAGAGGCGGCTCCCACCCACAGAGCCTGGTCCTCCTGGGGTTTGGACAAGGCTATCCAGTCCGTTTCCATACGGTTGCCCATATCCTGGGGCCGGGAATAAGCAAAAAACATATCGTCCACGGAAGTGCGGAAAATGTCCTTCCAGCAGCTCGTGCGGCGGTCCCGGTAATTATCCCACGGCCCCAGCCCCAGGTACTCTACCCGGTCATACGCGGCAGGCATCCCGAAAGTGACGCCCAGCCGGAGGAGTTCTTCTCCCTTGGCGGAGGGATATATTCGGACGGAAGCATTGATAATGCCGTTGCCGAAAACCGTCCACGCGACTTCCCCGGAAAAGGCAAGTTCGGAACCTTTCGTCCGGAACTGTGCCGAGATACGGGCCACGCCGGGGGAAATGACGGCAGCTTGAACGTCGGAATACTCCGCCTTCATATTCTGCATCTTCATTTTCCCTTCAACCTTGCTCCTGATCCAGGCATCGTTATCCACCGGGGAGCGGTACGCCTGGAGCTCCACCGGATAGCCGGGCAAAATCAAATCCCGGCCGCCATACCGGAGGGAGGCAAGCATCCCGTTTTTGAAGGATGCGGAAAAAACCTTCCCCTGCACGATCACGGGATCCCCCTGGCGCACGGAAACGGCAGGCAGAACCGCCGGGGATGACACGGAAACCACCTTCTCCGCAGATGCCGGGAACCACTCGTAAGCTTCACACTCATTCACTACATGTTCCAGTTGTTTGGCGGAAAGCTCCTTCACGCCTTCCGGAAGCCTGAACCGGGCATCCGCCAGAACCATCAGGGAACCGGTCCTCATGGCGGCGGAAGGCAAATTCACCGTTGCGGATTTTCCGGGAGGGATCTCCGGCAGAACCATGCGCTCCACGGCATGACCGCCGCCGGGAGCCAGGGACACCAGATAAAGCGTATAACCTTTCAAAGGCTTATGGAAATACTTGTTGCGAACGGACAGGGAACCGTCCCTGCGCTCGAAAGCCATGTACTGGTATACTTTCTTCACCTCTTTCGTCTTGGCCGTGGTGTTCCGGTTGCCAAGAATAATGCCGTTGTCGCAGAAATTGGCCTGGTTGGGCCTGTCTCCGAACATGCCGCCGTAAGCCTGCGTTACTCCCTTGAAAGGAGCGGGCTTGTAAATGCCGTTTCCGACGGGATTGGCGCGGAGGGACTGGTCCACGAAATCCCAGATGGCCCCGCCCACCATGCGCGGGGAAGACTCGAAAGCATCCATGTACTCTTTGAAATTACCCAGGGCATTCCCCATGGAGTGGGCATACTCGCACACGAAAAAGGGGCGGGAAGTTTTCTGCTTCCCCCAGTTTTCCACCCGGTCCACGGGCGGATACATGGCGGAATCCATATCCACGGCCTTGTGGCCGTGCGGAAATTCGCAGTAATGGAGGAGCCGCGTAGTGTCATAAGCCCTGATAGCCGCCGCTGCCGCCTCAAAATTGGGGCCGTTGCCGGATTCATTGCCCAGGGACCAGAAAACAATGGATGGATGATTTTTGGAACGGTGCACCATGCTCATATTGCGCTCCACATGGGCTTTCTTCCAGGAAGGCTTCCGGGAAATATCCATGTTGCCATTGCGGATGCCGTGGGCCTCGCAGTTGGCTTCGTCCATCACGTACAGGCCGTAGCGGTCGCACAACTCATAAAAATAAGGATGATTGGGATAGTGGGAGCAACGGATGGTATTGATATTATGCGCCTTGATAATCTGCACGTCCTTTTCCATCACTTCCCGCGGAATGGCGCGCCCGTAATCGGGATGGGATTCATGCCGGTTGACCCCCTTGAACTTGACGGCCCTGCCGTTGATCAGCACGGCGCCGTTATCCGCAATCTCCACGGAACGGAACCCGATATTGACGGAACGGGAATCCTTTCCATTCAGAGAATAAGTCACCCTGTACAGGTTGGGCGTTTCCGCCGTCCATGGCTTCACACCGGGGAATTTCCTGTTCAGGGAAACCTGCACCTCGCCTCCGGAGGGTATGGAGGGAACCTCCAGCGTGCCGGAATCCAGCCTACCCCTGTTGTCCGTCTGCACGCGGCCGGAACCGTTCCCCCCCTCCCAGTTCAACTCAGTGGAAATCCCGTCAATGGAATAATTCAGCTTCATGCCGGCGGGAATATCCTGTTCGCCGGAATTGCGGATGGTGAATGTGCCGTCCAGTACCCCGGTTGTGTAATCCTCCCTGTCCAGTCCGGCCTTCAGGAACAGGTCGCGCACGTGCGCCCGCGGCTGGGCAAACAGGGTCACGTCCCGGAAAATGCCGGAAAGGCGCAGGAAATCCTGGTCCTCCAGGTAAGAACCGTCGCTCCAGCGGTATACTTCCACGGCAATCGTATTCCTGCCCGATTTGACATAGGAAGTAAGGTCAAACTCTGCCCCTGTATAGGAATCTTCGGAATAGCCGACTTTACGGCCATTTACCCACACATAAAAGGCGGACTCCACCCCGTCAAACCGGATCATCACCTGCTCTCCCTTCCAGGAAAGGGGCAAATTGAAATCCCGGCGGTAGGAACCTACGGAATTGCGCTCCCTGTACGCCGGCCAGTTCTTGGGCGGCTCCCCCATCACCTTGGGGGGATTCGGCTTGAAGGGGTAGGGAACATTCGTGTAAATGGCCGTTCCATAACCGCTAAGCTGCCAATTGGAAGGAACCTTGACCGTATCCCATCCGGAAACGGAATAGGAGGGATTGAAGAAATCGGCAGGCCTCCCGTCCGGAGTCATGGAAAATTTAAACTTCCAATCTCCGTTCAAGCTCAATGTTTTATCTGATTCCGGAAAAACGGAGGCGCGGGGAGCCTCCTTATTGATTCCCGTCACCTCTTCATTTTCCCAATCCGGAACGTTCCCCAGCAGGGGAAAAGCCGGAGCCAGGCACATCACGGAAAACAGAAACAAGCGTACCGTCTTCATCTCCGAATGAATATAGAATTGCTTACTTATACTTTTTCAGGGACGGATCCTGATAACGCTCTGAATCCTTCTTCCCGTCACCTCCGGCAGGTTTCAAAGTCCATTTGCAGGAATCCGTGTACGTTTTCCCTCCTATGGAGGCCGTGGCCGTAATAGTGTTGAGACCGGGCTTAAGAGTCACTTCAGGCCAGACGGCGCGCTTCAAGTCATCCGGCTTGACGCTCCCGACGGCCTTCCCGTTGACGCTCAGCTTCACCACGGAACCATTACAGTAAACCTTCACGGGCACCGTTTTTTCCGTACGTTCCGCAAACCTGCGGGATGTAATGTACACGGTAGGACGGGGGCTCCAGTTGGCCCTGTAGAAAAAATAGGCGTCTTTGGGCGTCTTACGGTCATAGGTTACCAGTCCCTTGTCGTTAATGCCGGGGCTCTCCCCCTCAAAACGGGAAGAGGAACCGAAGTCAAACATATTCCAGACAAAAGCCCCCCACACCTCCGGCCTTTCCCTGATGCACCTGTAATTGACCTCATGAGCATGGGACTGCCATTCCTCCGGATGCCAGAACCCGGTAGGAGACGGCCTTCTGGCCGGATTCTCATGCATTCCCGCACTGGCTCCGTGGCCGTATTCACTGACGGCAATGCCCATCTTGCCGCCATAATCGCGGATGTAGCTGTTCAGGTTGCCCTTCATGGTTTCGGGGCCTCCTCCGTACCAGCCGGGATACGTATTGAACGCAATGTGGTCAGGAATATTGTTCAGCTTTTTGCGGCCCGGCTGGTTGCTGGCCCCCACCGTCATGCGAGAAGGATCTGTCTCCTTCACGAACTTGTTCAACGCCGTCAACTCAGCTTCCATGTCCACACCTTTGGTGGAAGCCTCGGGCTGGTGGCCGATCTCATTGAAAATGCCCCACATGCAAATGGAGGGATGATTCCAATGCTGGAAAATCATCTCCCGGGCCTGGAGGCGGTTATTCTCCCGGAATTCCGGCGTATCCCACACCAGGTTGACGTTGGGAACCTCTGACCAGACAACCAGCCCCGCCTTGTCGCACAAATCGTAAACGTTGGTGGACGCGGGATAGTGCCCCGTTCTCACCCCGTCCGCTCCCATATCCGCAATCAGCCTGATATCCCGCGCCTCGTCTTCCGGGGAAAGGGCCCACCCCTTCCCCTTCATATCCTGATGACGGCTGACTCCCTTGATCTGCATGGCCTTTCCGTTCAACACAAAACCTTCCTTGGGATTGACGGAAACCGTCCTCAGCCCCAGCGGCTGCACCATTTCATCCGTCTGGCCGTCCGCCGTCCTGATGGAAGTTTTCACCTGGTACAGGTAGGGATTCTTCACTCCGTTCCAGAGTACGGGATTGGCGATTGCCAGCGTTACGGGAACCTCCAGTCTATTCTTTTCCCCGGCGGCCTTTACCGTCTTCCCGGCTACCTTCCTGCCCTTCATGTCCAGAATGTCCACCGCAACATCCACTTCCCCGGCCTTTCCGTCCGAATTGAGAAGGGCCTTTACTTCCACCTCGGCCCTGGATTCGCTTAGAGACTTCGTCGTGACGAAAATACCGGGAGAAGCGTAAAAAAGAGGGTCTATGCAAATGCCGTCAGTCTCAATCAGTTCAATGGGCCGGTACAGGCCGCCGAACATGGAAAAATCCCCGCGCTGGGGGGCGATATGATTCTGTTGCGTATTATCCACCAGAACGGAAATCGTATTGGCTCCTTTTTTCAAAAGGGGCGTGATTTCATAACAGAAAGCCGTAAATGCCCCCTCATGTCTGCCGGCTGCCTTCCCGTTGACGGAAACCTCGGAAACGATGCTGGCTCCCCCGCCGCGGATGAAATACCTTTTGCCCGGCTTGGGCTCCACCGGAAGCGTGCGCGAATAAACGGCCGGACCGCGGCGGTAGGCGCCGCTGTTGACGGATTTGGCGTCTTCACGCTTCCCCTGAACACCGTTGGCGGCATCCTCTGCGTTCCATGTATGGGGCACCGCCACTTTCCCAGCTGGCCCTCCGTTAAAACTGAAATCCCAGGAACCGTTCAGGGGATAAACCTCGCGGGCGTCCGCCGCTAAAAAAGACCCCAGCACGCAGCAAAGGCCGGCATATGATACGTTGGAAGAGTGAATTCTGATGTTCATGGTATGGGTGATTAGTATATCTTATACGTCCAACCATGTAAAATAATTTCATCCCGCCGTTTCTTTCCCCCTCTTCCAACAAAAACCTGCCCATACCGGACAAGCCACGCCCATTTTGACACTCAACGCAGGGAGTCGCGCTTTCTAACATTTTCGGTTCCTGCACCATCAGAAACTTTGATTTTCCGCCCGGTTCAAAGAAAACATAAGTAACAACATATCCTTGACGGTTACGCTTTTTCTAGTGGAAAGCATAAGTTTTCCTCATTATAAGAATAGCCTTTTTCATTAAAACCGTGTTTGGACAAACACGAGAAATAAACATGAAAAAAGCACCGAATACAAACAAATTGAAATATGTCGGAGCCGCACTTCTGGAAGGGGAATCAGTCACCCTGATCCAGGCTGCAAGGCTGGTATTGGAAATCAAGGAAGCCCTTGGAGATGAAATCTGCACCATTACCCGGTGCCGGGAAGTCGTCTCGCTGGGGCTGAATGCCATTAAAAACAAACATCAAACCGTCAGTTTCGGCACGGCAGCCGTGGAATGCCTGCGTTCCAAAAGCCACCGCCGTCCCCGAACGCTGACGGACATCAGGAGCATCATCCATAAACTCAAGAAGAGCAATCCGGAACTGGAACATACCTCCCTGCGCAGCCTGGGCGTGGAGGAATGCCAGAACATCCTGATGAATACTTTCACCACATCCCGGCAGAGGCACAAGGCCAGGCTCATCTTGAGCGGTATCTTCTCTTTCTCCGTCAAACGCGGATGGTGTGACGAGAATCCCATCCTCCGCGTGGACACGCCTTTCCTGCAGGAACAGGAAATTCCCGCCCTGACGTTGAAAGAAATTACCCGGCTTCTCAAAGCATCCATGGAAGAATTTGACGGAAGTTGCGCTGCCGGAGCTGCTCTGATGATCTTTGCAGGCATCCGTCCTCAGGAAGTGGAACGCCTGCTCTGGGAAAACATCGCTATCCGCGACGGCTGCGTCATTCTGAACTCCAAGCACACCAAAACCGGAGGCGCCAGGCATGTCACCATCCTGCCCGTACTCGCCAAATGGCTCAAATTCTGCCGTGACAGGACCAAACCCGGTCCCGGCTCACCCATCTGCCCGAAAGGGTGGACCATCAAATGGCGCAAAATCCGGAGAAAAGCCGGCTGGGGAGGAAGAAAAAAATCATGGGTTCCGGACTGCCTGCGTCACACTTACGCCAGCTACCACGCCAAGCACTTCAAGGACTATAACCTGTTGCAAATGGAAATGGGACACCGCTCCTCCTCCCTGCTCCGCACGCGGTACCTGAACATGAAAGGCATCTCCCCGCAAACGGCTACACGTTTCTGGGCTCTGACGCCAGCCAAGGTCATTGAGGAAACAAAACCGCCGGAAGAACCGCCGGTCTCCTGATCCGCAACAAAGGAAAACGCGCCGGAACGGGACAAACACTCCCTGATGAAGCAAAAAACAGGACTGTTTCCTACAACTCGTAATAAGTGTATCCATTCAATCCGGAACGGAACACTTCCAAGGCTCTCCGGCGTTCGGACGGAGATATGTTCCCTTCGGCCACGGCTTGCTCCGCAAACGTGCGGAACTTGTTGATCAACTCCTTGGGATCATACTCCACGTAGGAAAGAACATCGGACACCGTGTCACCCTCCACTTCATGGGTATAAACGGGGCGGCCGCCTTCCAGATGCACGCCAACCACATTCGTATCTCCCAGCAGGTTATGCAAATCCCCCAGGGTCTCCTGATAGGCTCCTACCAGGAACACTCCTATGTAATAATCGTCCTCGCCGGGTTTGATGGCATGCAGGGGGAGGGCGGTCGCCACGTCCTCACGGTCAATAAACTGGTCTATCTTTCCGTCGCAATCGCACGTGATGTCTGCCAGCACGGCCTTATTCGTGGGCCGTTCATTCAAACGGTGCAGAGGCATCACGGGGAAAAGCTGGCGGATGGCCCAGGAATCCGGAAGAGACTGGAACAGTGAAAAATTGCCGTAATAAAAGTCCACCATGGAGCAGGAAAGCTCCCTGAGATCCTCCGGAATGGTCTCCATCTCCGCCAGCATGCGGGAAATACGGCTCAGGATATGCCAATAATAGGCCTCTCCCAGCCCGCGCTGCCGCAGGGTGGCGTTCCCGTAAAAAAACTGGGCGCGCAGCTGATCCCGGTAATAACAGGCGTCATTGTAACACTCCTGCATATTCTTCCTGGCCAGCGTCCTGTCCGTATCCGCAAAAGCCTTCAGCAACTCCGGAGCGTCCTCCGGAAGTTCGGGCGGAGGTTCCTCGCCCGGAGCGCTCGTCACATCCAGCACGTTGAACACCAAAACGGAATAATAGGCCACTACGGCCCGTCCGGACTCCGTCACCAGCGTGGGATGGGGAACCCCGTACTTGGAACACATGTCCCCCACAACCTCCACTACGTCACGGGCAAACTCCGCAATGGAATAATTGCAGGAAGAATGGAAATTCGTCTTGGAACCGTCATAATCCACGGCCAGGCCGCCGCCCATGTCCAGCGTGCCCATAGGGGCGCCCTCCTTCACCAGGTCCACGTAAATGCGGACCGCCTCCGTCAGCCCCTCGCGCACCACGGAAATATTTGGAATCTGGGACCCCTGATGATAATGGAGCAGCTTCAGGCAGTCCAGCGCATCCACCTGCTTCAGCTTATCCACCACATCCACCACCTGGGCTGCGTTCAGCCCGAAAACGGACTTATCCCCCGCGGATTCCTGCCATAAACCGGACCCCTTGGCCGCCAGCTTGACGCGCACGCCCAGATTGGGGCGGATATCCATCCTTCTGGCGCGCTCCAGAATAACGTCCAGCTCGGAAGGCATTTCCAGCACGATAAAAATATTCAGCCCCATCTTCTGGGCCGTCAACGCCAGGTCAATGAACTCGTCATCCTTGTACCCGTTGCAAATCAGATAGGCATTCGGATTGTGCATATGGGCCATGGCGGCTATCAGCTCCGGCTTGGAACCGGCCTCCAGACCGTAATCATACTTGGTGCCGAACTCCGCAATCTCCTCCACCACCTGGCGCTGCTGGTTCACCTTGATGGGGTAAACGCCCTGGTACTTACCCTGGTACCCCGCCTCCTTGATTGCTTTCCGGAAACTGTCGTTCAGCTCCGCAATACGGCTACGCAGCAAATCCCGGAACCGGAACAGAACGGGAACGGTAGTCCCGCGCTCCTTCAGCCCCTCCAGCAGATCGCACAGGCTGACATCCTTCTTTCCTCCATCCTCGTCATTCAGGCGTACGGTAACCTCTCCCTTTTTGCTGATGCGGAAATAACCGTTCCCCCAATCGTCGATGCCGTACAAATCTGCGGAATCATGGTGACTCCACCCGCGGACTTTCTGCTTGATGCCTTCTTTAGCTGCTGCCATGTCAATCTGTCTGGTCAAATATTCTAGCCCAGGCGGGCCTCAAAATCTTCATAGGAAAAACGGCGCACCGTCTCCACGGAACCGTCTTTTCTCTGAATGGCGATGTCCGGATGGCGAACGCCATTGAAAAACGTGGTCTTCACCATCGTATAATGCGCCATATCGTCAAACACAAGTTCGTCACCTACCGCCAGGGGCTCCGCGAAGGAATAATCTCCAAGCCGGTCTCCCGCCAGGCACGTGGGTGCGCCCAGCCGGTACGTATAAGCTTCTTCCCCGGCCTTCCCCGCCAGCGCATAGCTCTCCCCTTCCATCTGTACGGCGGGCTGCTGTGCGGAACGAAGGGAAGCGTCTCCTACAATCTGGAACACATCCGGCCGATAAGGCATTTCCAGCGTATCCGGCATGTGGGCGGATGCGGAAACATCCAGAATGGCATGATTCACCCCCTCCGCGGAAAAAAGGTCCAGCACCCGGCACCGTAGCACCCCGGTATGAATGGCAGCGGCCTCTCCCGGTTCCAGCCATACCTCCACGCCGTAGCGTTCGCGGATGCGGCGGATAAGTGCCGCCAGCAGCTTCCGATCATAGTCGGGTTTGGTAATCCAATGCCCTCCTCCCATATTCAGCCAGGAAATCTCCGGGCGGCTCAGAAGATGGCCGAAGTGGCGTTCCACCGCATCCATCGTTACCGCCAGGTCATCCGCTCCCTGTTCGCATAAAGTATGGAAATGAAGACCGGAAATGCCGGACAGGTCCGCCCCCTGCATCATGTCCGGCGTCACGCCCAGGCGGGAACCGGGGGCACAGGGGTCATATATGGGCGTATGCCCGGTGGAACATTGGGGATTGACGCGCAGGCCGCATTTCAATTCACCGGTAGCAAAACGGGGATGCCGCATCACTTCCTCCCGGAAACGGCTCCACTGCGTCAGGCTGTTAAAATCAAGATGGCTGGAAATCTCCGACAGCTCCGCTATTTCCTCCGGGGCATGACCGGGAGAATAAGTCAGCACATGCTTCCCGAACCTGCGCCGGGCCAGCCGTGCCTCCCACAGGCCGGAAGCGCAGCAGCCGTCCAGCCAAGGGGACAGGGCCTCAAAACAGGGCCAGCAGGAAAACCCCTTCAGCGCCAAAACGATGCGGCACCCTGCGGCATCCGCCACATCCCTCAGGATAAGAGCGTTGCGTTCCAGGGCCGGCAGGCTGACGATAAAGGCGGACATAAAGCAACGACAACCTAAGCGATTCAGAACGATTTGCGAGAAAAATTTTAGTAATTTACCATCATACCTGCAAGACGGGCACGAGAACGCCTTCCCCCCCCCGCCAGCTCCCTGCATCAAACGGAAACGTCAAAAAACGCCACAAAACGGCACCTCCTGCATTCTTTTCCTTGAAATGGGATGTATTTTCCTCTTTTATAACGTAACCATTGCGATTGCCATGACTAACATTCATCCCTTCACTACTGCAGCAGCCTGCATCCTGACCGCCGGAGCAGCGCTCTTCACCAGCTCTTGCCAACCTGCCTCTCCCGAGAGCTATGCCCGTCAATTTGCTACTGCCCAGCACGTATCCGTGCACGGCTACAATGGCCGTGAAACGCTGACTTCCCGGGTTTACGCCGATTGGGGCAGCATGCCGGCCAATGCGCGCCGCGCCATGGAAGAATACATCAAGGGCGCTGAATGGAAAACGATGGACTACATCCGCCCGCAGTACTTTATCCAGGTAGACCGCTCTTTCTGGGCAATCTGCATTGACAATGACGGTAACATGACAGGCATCATTCCCTTCCGCAATGGCAAGGACGCCCGCAAGATGTCCGTCAACAACCACTTCAAGATGCTGGTCAACACGACGGACCGGGCTCCCGCCCTGGGCTATGCCATCCTGAAAAACCTGGCTTATGCGGATGGTCTCCGCGTCAGCACCCGCAAGGCTGACGGCCTGGAAACCCCCGTTCCTGTCCCTCCGGCCATGAAAGTAGTCGTTCCGCCCAAGGGAACTGCTCCGGTCGCAGCACCTGCCTCCAAATCTGCCGCAACGGCCGTTTCTGAAACCGGCGCTACGGAAGAAACTTCTGCTGACGATACAGCCGGAACGGAAGAAGCTCCCTCCGCGGACAACGCTGCTGAAAGCGAAGATGCCACGGCAACGGATGATGCCGCTGTCACCGACGATTTTTAAACCCACCCTTTCCGGGAACTTCGTTATTTACCCCCCTGCCGCGCCCCGACGCCATACCCGTCGGGGCGTTTTTCTATCCCTTCCGAACCAGTTCCCGCCCTCATTACCTCCCTTGTTCTGGAAAAAGCGATGACGGTCTTTATTCACGGAAGAGACGCAGACTCCCCGGCCTCAACCTGCTCCGTCCGGCGGGAGGCGAATCCTTCAGGGAATGATGAAAAAATTTTGGAAAAACGTTATTGAGAAGCATCAAAAACCATGCCCCTTCACCTGGTCGGGCCACGGAACGGAACTCCCGGCGGGAGCGCCCAGCTCGTTGTCCTGCTTATAGGTCGGCATCTGCGCCTTCCTCTCCCGGAGCAACCTGCCCATGACAGCAGCCATTTCCCTGGTTCTCCGCGGCTCCCTGGAAGCCAGGTTTTCCTTTTCGCCGATATCATTCCTTAAATGATACAACTCAAAGCTCTGGCTCAAGTGGCGGTAAATCAATTTCCAATCCCCCTGGCGCAATGCGGTGGAAGAAGTATACTGCGGCGCCTGCCGGCTGCCTTCCCCCCAATTATTCGGCTGGTGGAACAAAAGAGGGCGGTCTTCAGGAAACCGGCCGCCTTTAAGCAAAGGAACCAGGCTTAAGCCGTCAAGCTTCTGTGGAACCTTTGCATTCCGGCATCCGGCGATATCCAGAAGGGTCGGGAAAAAATCGTCAATAACCACCGGGACGGCACACCTTGAACCGCCCCTCGTCACGCCTGGCCAGGAAACAATCATAGGCTCCCGGATACCGCCTTCCATACACGATCCCTTGCCGAAGGAAAGAGGATAATTGGCCTCTTCATTGCCCAGCCTGCCGGAGATGGCCAGGCCTCCGTTATCCGACATAAATACCAATACGGTATTTCTATCCAAATGATGCTCCCTGAGATACTTCATGATATCCCCCAGGCTCTTGTCCATCCCTTCGATCAGCCCTGAATAATGCTTCTCCGTCCGGGACCACTTGTGGCCGTCCTCCGGATTTTTGTAGGCATCCGCAAACCTCTTGTCATAAGCGCGCTCATCCAGCGGAGAATGCAAAGCGTAATGAGCCATGTACAGATAAAAGGGCTTGCCTGCTTCCCTGGGGCTGGTCCTGATGGCTTCCAGGCGTTTAATAGCCTCCCTCGTCAGGGCTTCCGTCAAAAAAACATCGTCCTGGTAATAATTGTTCTCATCCAGTCCGCGCACATGGTTAAACCCCTTCCCGTAATGCCTGGAACCGCGGTAATCCGCCGGATGGCCGATCTCCGTACCTGCGATATTATAATCAAATCCCATATTCAACGGATTGGAGCCCGGAGTTCCCTGCGTGCCGAAATGGGCCTTCCCGCAATGGACGGTAACATAACCGCACTTCTTCAGCATCTCCGGCAGCGTAACCGCCGTGGCAAAAGGACGCGTCATATGATAGCGCATATCCTCCCCGGAAATGGGGCGTTTCGTCGTTCCCCTGGCGGGAGTGCCGGCCGGCTGAAGGCCGTTCAGCGCCCAGTCCGGAGGCTGGAGGCTCCTGTTGTTGGCGTCCGTCGTCCCATTCTGCTCCCGTACCCAGCAGGTCACGCGGTGCCGCGCCGGATTCATGCCGGACATCAGGCTCACCCGGGAAGGCGTGCAAAGGGGATGGGCATACGCATCCGTAAACGTCATGCCCTGGGAAGCCAGCTTCTCCATATTCGGCGTTCGGTAGCGCCTGTTCAAAAAAGTTTTCTTCGGATTGCCCTGGCTGTCGGACCAGAAAGGGAGGGACGTATCCTGCCAGCCCATGTCATCCACCAGAAAAACGATGATATTGGGCTTCTTTCCGGAAACAGGGGTGGAACCGTTGCCCAGGGCGGATACCCCGGCAAACAGGAAACATGCGCCGCAGACGGCGGACATAATACAGGAAGTAAACTTCATGGTTGCAATCATTTAATACGATTAACAAAAACCTCTCATCTAAAAATACGCGCAAACACCCTCTGCCCTTTCCCATTCTCTCCGAAAAACGGCATCATGCCCCCGGAGACATTGGAAGCGCCTGCACTCCGCCGGGTTTAGACTTGATTGACCCGCGGGCGGAGTATACATTCCCTCCCGTCATGTCCGAGCGCAAGAAACCATATCCCTTTGACGTTTTTGAACCTAAATGGCAACAGATCTGGGACGAGAGGAAAACCTTTAAAGTAAACAACCCCGGAGAAGAAGGTTTTGATGCGTCCAAACCCAAATATTACGTGCTGGACATGTTCCCCTACCCCAGCGGGGCGGGCCTGCATGTGGGCCATCCGGAAGGGTACACCGCCACGGACATTGTAGCGCGTTTCAAACGCATGAACGGCTTCAACGTGCTCCATCCCATGGGGTGGGACTCCTTCGGCCTTCCGGCGGAACAATACGCCATTAAAACCGGACAGCACCCCTCCGTCACTACCTTCCGGAATATAGACAACTTCCGCCGCCAGCTCAAAATGCTGGGGTTCTCTTACGACTGGGACCGGGAAATAGCAACAACGGACCATGAATACGTCCGTTGGACCCAGTGGATATTCCTCCAGCTTTACAACTCCTACTACAACAAGGAACTGAAAAAGGCGCGCCCCGTCTCCGAACTGGAGGAACAGGGATTGAGCCGGGAAGAAATCGACCAGCGCCGGCTGGCCTACGTAGCGGAAGCTGCCGTCAACTGGTCCCCGGACTTGGGAACCGTCCTTGCCAATGAGGAAGTGGAGGAATGGAAATCCAAGGGACACCGCGTGGAACGCCGCCCCCTGCGCCAGTGGATGCTGCGCATCACGGACTATGCGGAACGCCTTATTGACGAGCTGGAGCCCCTGGACTGGCCGGAATCCATTAAACTGCTTCAGCGCAACTGGATAGGCAAATCGGAAGGTGCGGAAGTGGACTTTACCCTGGACGGAGAAACGATCACTGTTTACACCACCAGGCCGGACACCCTATTTGGAGCCACCTACATGGTTCTTTCCCCGGAGCACCCGCTGGTAGATACCGTCACCACGCCGGAACAGAAAAATGCCGTGGAACAATACCGCGCCCAATGCGCCTCCAAAAGCGACCTGGAACGCACAGACCTCTCCAAGGAAAAAACAGGGGTCTTCACCGGAGCCTATGCCGTCAATCCGGTCAATGGAAAGAAAATCCCCGTCTGGATTGCGGACTATGTGCTGATGGGCTACGGAACCGGAGCCATCATGGCCGTCCCCGCCCATGACGAACGCGACTTCGCCTTTGCCCAGGTCTTCGGCCTGCCCATTCTCCAGGTAGTTCAGCCGCCCAGTGAAGACATGGACTGGCGCGGCTTCTGCGGTTATGACGGTTCCAGCGTGAACTCCGGCTTCCTGACCGGACTGCCTACTCCGGAAGCCAAGGAAAAAATGATCCTCTGGCTGGAAGAAAACGGCAAGGGACGCCGCAAAGTAAACTACAAGCTGCGCGACTGGCTCTTCTCCCGCCAGCGTTACTGGGGGGAACCGTTCCCCATCGTATGGGAAAACGGCCGCCACCATGCCCTGCCGGAAAGCGAACTCCCCGTACTCCAGCCGGATCTGGACGACTTCGCCCCCACGGGAGACCCCCGCGGCCCTCTGGTCAAGGCTGAGGAATGGATAGCCTACACGCCCACGGCCCACCGGGAAACGAATACCATGCCCCAATGGGCCGGCTCCTGCTGGTACTACCTGCGCTACCTGGATCCGGCCAACACGGAACGCTTCGTCAGCCGGGAAGCGGAACAATACTGGATGGGATCCGCCGGCACCCCCGGAGGCGTGGACCTGTACGTAGGCGGCACGGAACACGCCGTTCTCCACCTTCTCTATGCCCGCTTCTGGCACAAGGTCCTCTTTGACCTCGGCTACCTCAGCACCAAAGAACCCTTCCAGAAACTCGTCAACCAGGGGCTCATCCTGGGGGAAGACGGCCAGAAAATGTCCAAATCCCGCGGCAACGTCGTCAATCCGGACGACATCGTCCGCGAATATGGCGCGGACTCCCTGCGGTTATATGAAATGTTCATGGGCCCTCTCAAGGACGTGAAACCCTGGGCGACCAAAGGCGTGGAAGGCATTTCCCGCTTTCTGGCCCGCGTCTGGCGCGTGGCCTTCCGGGAAAATCAGGAAGGAGAATGGGAAATCAACTCCAAACTGGCGGAGAACGCTGCGGAAGCCGAGGTGCTTTCCGTACGCAAGGAATTGCACAAAACCATAAAAAAAGTGACGGAGGACATCAATGGCATGTCCTTCAACACCGCCATCGCGAAAATGATGGAATGCACCAATGCCATGACCTCCGCGGACGTGGTGGACGTTCAGGACTATGACACCTTCCTGACCCTGCTGAATCCCTTTGCCCCCCACCTTACGGAAGAAATCCACAGCCGCCTGCAAACAGCCTTCCCGGCTCTGGCCCGGACGCAGCTTTGCCAGAAAAGCTGGCCTGAATGGGAGGAAGCCCTGCTGGAGGAAAATACCGTTCCCATGGTCATCCAGGTGAACGGCAAACTGAGGGACAAGCTGGAAGTGCCCAAGGACATCTCCCGGGAAGAACTGGAAAAGCTGGCCCTGGCCTCCGCCAAGGTGAACATCTTCCTGGACGGCGTCACCGTGCGCAAGGTAATTGTCGTGCCCGGCCGCCTGGTCAACATCGTAGCCAACTGACAACCCCGGAAAGACCCTGCCATCATGACCATGATCTCCCCGTCCCTGCTGGCCGCCGACTTCTCCCGCATCGGGGAGGAAGCGCGCCGCGCCTTTGACTCCGGAGCCGACTGGCTGCATCTGGACATCATGGACGGCCACTTTGTGGACAACATCTCCTTTGGTCCGGAAATCTGCGCCGCCGTCAGAAAAGCTGTGGGGCCGGACCGCTTTCTGGATGCCCACCTGATGATAGAACGGCCGGACCACTACTTTGACCGCTTCGTCAGGGCAGGCGTGAACCTCATCTGCTTTCACGTGGAACTGGGCGACCCTTACTACATTCGCAACACCCTCGGACGAATCCGGAAAGCCGGAGTAAAAAACGGCCTGGCTCTCAACCCGGCCACTCCCTTTGAAACCGTAGAACCCTACCTGGCGGAAATAGACCTGTTGCTGGTCATGTCCGTAGTGCCGGGCTTCGGCGGCCAATCCTTCATGCCCTCCGTATTGGACAAGGTGGAAAAAGCCGTCGAATGGCGCACGGAAAATCGCGCTTCCTTCCTCATTCAAATGGACGGAGGAATTGGCAAAAACAACGCAGCCCAGTGCGCTCTGGCCGGGGCGGACGTGCTGGTGGCAGGCTCCTCTACCTTCAAAACTCCAGATATGGCCCAAGCCATTGCGGAAATGAAATAACCCGCCTGGCACTTCGGGAAACCAAAAATCCGAACATCCGCCCTGAAACGCCGGAGTTCCATCTCCGGCCTCCTGCTATCAGGCTTTAAGGGAAAGCCCTATTCAAAACATGGCGGGACAGACACGCCAGCCTCAACGCTATGTCGCTGCCGTGCCCATCATGTCGCCCTGCCGGGCAAACAGCTCCAAACCATCCTCCGTCTTTTCCAACAAATCGGAAGCCAGCCTGACTCTGCCCGGTTCAAAAAAGCACATTACCGTGGAGCCCCCAAAGGCAAAATACCCCTTCTCCGCCCCTCTTGCGGAGAAAGCGCCCGGAACATACGTCTCTTCAATCAGCCCAACTCCGGTAGCCCCCACCTCCAGCATGGCGACCTCTCCCCATAACTCCGACTGGATCAGGGTCAAATTCCTTTTATTAGTCCATAGCCATGCCAGACGGTTGCGCAGGCAATACGGAGACACGCTTGCCAGCGGGCCTCCCAGCTTCGTCCAGGAACCGGGCACCCCGGACACGGGAAAATGAAAACGGTGGTAATCCGTAGGGCACAGGCGCGACAAGACGACGGCGCCTGCCGCATACCGCTCAGCCAGGGTGTTGCTCCCCAGCAGGGAAGGCAGGTCAAAACTCTGCCCCTTCACGAAAACATTCTTAATTCGGTCGGCGCGTTCCCAGCCCATGTGCCGGGCATCTGCAGGGAAAACGGCCGTATCCTCTCCACCGGCCAGAGGGCGGGCGCCCGGTTTCAGGCGGCGGTAGAAAAAATCGTTGAAATGCCTGAACTCTCCCATCCCCTTGAGAGAATCTTCCATATTAATGCCGTACTCCTTCACAAAAGAGGGAATGGAACGGGCGCTGGAAGGGCGGTTCTTCAACCACCCCAGCAGACGGGAAAAAACGCCTCGTTTAATCAGGACATGCAGCGCCGCCTTCCCCGAGGCAGTGCCGTAAATCCATTGCATATACTTCTCCCCCAGTACCTGCTCCCGTTCCACCCTGCCCGTATAGCGGTTGTAATAGCGTATGTCCTCCATGGAACGTTAGAGTGTCTTCCGCCCCTCCGTTTGTCCAGCCGAAAGAATATCCCTGTTTCCCGTTTCCAGTATGCAGCACGGGCGCTTTGCCCTCAGCCCCATCCCCTTCTGTACAAATAACTCTGCCCCAGGGAAGAATTCAGCTTATTCGCATGAGTAAAAATGCTGCCGGAAACCACAAAATCAAGAGATTGGATATGTCTAAGACAGCCATCCGCAACAAAGTCCCCCATGCAATAAACATAGATGAGCTTGATCATATCTTTGATACGGATAGAATTATCAAGTAAGGGGGAATTCCACTATGGCAAACGAGTTACAGTCGTTATCACAGCTCTTTCAAAATAGATTATTTCGGATACCGGACTATCAGCGCGGCTATGCTTGGCTGCAGCAACAACTGGTAGATTTCTGGGATGACCTGGTAAATCTTCATCCAGATCGTTATCACTATACAGGTCTCCTATCTCTAAAACCACTGAAAAGCAAGGAAACATTGAGTTGGGGTGAGGATTTATGGCTGATCGGTAACGGATATAAACCGTGCCATATAGTCGATGGACAGCAGCGCATTACCACGTTCATTATCCTTTTGAATGAAATCGTGGGCTTTGTGCGCGGCTTGGATGAGAACAAGGATAAGTCTGATAAGGAGATTACCCTCGGCTATGAAACAGTTGAGGAGATCGTCTCAAAATATATCTGTCGAAAAAAACCGCCGCACAGAATAATAACAACATACCTTTTTGGCTACGAGGTTGACAATCCCAGCGCGGAATACATGAAATATAAGGTGTTCGATGAGCAGTATGCCGGCACTGTAAATGAAACCTACTATACGAAAAACCTGAAGTTTGCTAAGAACTTTTTTGCCGAGAACATCAAAAAGCTATATGAGAAATCCGGAGAAGGTGGCCTTGAGGCAGTAAATACTCTGTACAAAAAGCTCACCCAGCGCCTAATGTTTAATCTCCATGAGATCGACGATGATTACGATGTATTTGTAGCCTTCGAAACCATGAATAATCGTGGTAAGAGACTGACAAATCTCGAACTGTTGAAGAACAGGTTGATCTATCTGACGACGCTTTACGATGATAACGTATTTGACGAGAAGGACAAATCTGCTCTCCGCAAGAAGATAAATGACGCTTGGAAGGAAGTCTACTATCAGCTTGGAAGGAACAAAAGTGTTCCTCTTTCCGATGATGACTTCCTGCGTGCCCATTGGATTATTTACTTCAGATATTCCCGTAAACGTGGCGATGACTACATCAAATTCCTGCTGAACAAATTCTCATCAAAGGGCATTTTTGAAAAAGCACCCGTTCTGGTTGAGTCGGAAGTGGGGCCTGTTATCAGCGATGATGTAACCGATTCAGACGACATTGAAGCTGCTGAGGCAGAAGAACAGGAAATCATAGAGGTTTCCAAGCTCCAGCCAAAAGAAATCGAGGACTATGTCAATAGCCTCAAAGATATGGCGAAGTACTGGTATGACACCTACTTCCCATCCGAAAGTGTTAATCTTAACCCTGAAGAGCAAAAACGAGCTGAAAGGCTCAACCGTATCGGAATCGGACATTTCAGACCGCTGGTTACCGCAGTCATCAGTCGGCGGGATATTTCTGTGAGCAGCAGAGTGAAAATATTTGAAGCTATTGAGCGCTTTATCTTTATAGTATTTCGCTTGGGTAATTTCAATGCGTCCTACGGCAGCAGTGATTATTATCGTGCTGCGCGTCAGGTGTATGTGAAAGAAACAGATGTCGATGAACTCTGTAAAGAAATCTATAATCGGACTACGAACGATATAGATTTTGCCACGCAGAACTTCGTTGCCAGAATCGAGAAATATTATTCTACAGGAAATGGCTACTACGACTGGAACAGTTTGCGTTACTTCTTCTATGAATATGAGGCCAAGCTGGTAGAGAAAAATAATATAGATCGGTTCTGCACATGGTCAATGTTTACAAAGTCCGAGAAGGATAAAGTGTCTATTGAGCATATTCTCCCTCAGACACCAACGAAGTATTACTGGCGTAATATGTTCCGGCAGTTTAAGAATTCTGAAATCCATATGCTTTCCGGAGCGCTTGGGAACCTTCTTCCGCTGTCTCAGAGTGTAAACTCAGCTTTGCAGAATGATAGTTTTGAGGATAAGAAACATTCCAAAACCACGGGGCGTCGTGGGTACGAGAATGGATCTCACTCAGAGATAGAGGTATCCAAAATGCAGGATTGGACTGCATTTGAGATATACAGTAGGACTGAAAAGCTTCTCGTCTTCATGCAGGAACGCTGGAACCTGCAATTCAACGAGGAACAGTTGGAAAAGCTGATCGGCATTTCTTTCGTTAAGGATGGACGAGAAATTCCGGAAGAGTTAGAGGAAGTATCGTCAAACGTACCAGAATCCGAGGAAAGAACGGAAGACTCCGGAGATGACCAGAAACTTCAATTTTGGACGGCTTTCGCGAAGTACGCGGAAAAACACGGTAGATCAACTGATATTGCTAAGCAAAAGCCTTCCAATCGTACATATTATGATGTGCATATTGGTGCGCACGGTTACCATCTGTTCTTCTCTATTCCTTATGGCAAGCGAATCAAGATGGTAATCTACACCTATAACACGGAAACCTTTGACCGCTTGAAAGAATTAAAAAAACAGATTGAGACCGAATTTGGAGAGAGCCTGAATTGGGAATGCTCAAAACCGACGGGAACAACACGATCGATAGTTATCGCTGAGGAGAAGGCAGACGACTTCAATCCGACAGAACAGCCGAAAATATTCGATTGGATTATCGACCATTTTGACCGAATCACGACAGCACTTTCTATGGCTGGAGAACGTCTCAATATGAGAGGGTGATTCTTCGGAGACTCGGTTTGAGCTCAGAAAGCGGTACTGGACATACGCCTTATAGTGCAGATACATGGGGCGCACAGCAATCCCGGCTCATTCAGCAATGTAAATCCGAGTACGAATCACGCACCCGTGAGGGTGCGACTCTTGGAGGGGACGAATTGCAAGTCCTCTTTGCGGAGTACGAATCACGCACCCGTGAGGGTGCGACTACTTGCCGCCGCCGGCCAGATGGCGCCGGTTGTGTACGAATCACGCACCCGTGAGGGTGCGACGCGTTGCGCTCCAATCTGCACACGGAAGGGCAGGGTGTACGAATCACGCACCCGTGAGGGTACGACTTATACACCAGGTTGTATTATTTGATGATAAAGAGTGTACGAATCACGCACCCGTGAGGGTACAACGGACAGACTAATACGGTTTGAGCATCAAACATGCAACAAAGATTTTGCGCCAACCTGATGAAAAAAAACGGATGCAGTCAGGCCTGATCAAAGGAGATTTTTTGTCAAGATACATTTCCCAATCACTTACAGCATGCGCCGGATTCCCGGAAATTTCCTGTGAGCTTGAGGTTGGCGCAAGGTAGAGTCCGAAGCGGTATCATTTCAGAAAAACTCCGTTTCTTTACGTCCGAGCCAGCTTGCACTTAATTTGTTTCATTGATGCTAACCCTTCTTTTCTGCCGCGATCAGAAACATCTTCCTTATTCTCTGACAAAACCAGACATCCACCTCCCGGAAAACAGGAATATACGGGTATATATACATGCCTTGCTGTAGAAAAAATCTTCCCTAACGGCAGTAAATTGATCTGTCTTGCTCCGCCATGAAAAACAGGAGCCGCCCTTGCGGACGGCTCCAGCTTAAGGCTCAATGGAAGAACTTCTCCTCGCTTTTACAAGGCAGTCGGAATTTCCTTGCCCAGTTCAGACGCCTTTTTGGCGGAACCATCCCCGGCAATACGTTCCAGAATCACATCCTTGTAGCTCATCCCCCCCAGAATCATCGGCAGCACATGAACATCATGGGGAACCATAACGTCTAGGACATAGGCCTCAGGGGATTCAATCATCCGGGTAATAGCCGCCGGAAGCTCCTCTATGCGAAGCACACGCTCGCACTTGACGCCGAATCCGGCGCAAATAAGCGGATAGTTCGGGTAGATGACATCTTCCGTTTTATGGGTAGGGTCATAATTGTCGTGCGGATCCGCCAGGAAAGTCTGGGCCCGGTTGGAATCATATTTCAAATCTTCCCACTGAACCACCATGCCCAGGTGCTGATTGTTCAGGATAATGCATTTGACGGGCAGACGCTCCACATGAATGGTGGCCAGCTCCTGAATATTCATGAGCATGGAACCGTCCCCGTCAATATTCACCACCAGTTTATCCGGATAAGCCAGGCACGCCCCCATAGAGGCCGGAAGCCCATAGCCCATGGTTCCCAAACCGCCGGAAGTAGCCAGACGGCGGGGCTTGTCAAATTTGAAGAATTGAGCGGCAAACATCTGATGCTGGCCCACCCCCGTGCAGATGATGGGGTCTTTGTCCACCGTCTGGCGGTAAAGCTCTTCAATGACGGCCTGCGGGGCAATATATCCCTTGCGGTCTTCATAGGAGAAGGGGTACTGTTTTTTCCAGCCATCAATCACGCCGAACCATTCCGGAGTGCGGGTGAAGCCGGAGGATTTGCGTTCCCAGCCTTTCTCGGCCAGAGCGGAATTAAGCACCTGGAGGGCATCCTTCACGTTTGCGCGGATGGGATACGCTACCTTCTTGTTTTTATTGATCTCGCTGGCGTCAATGTCAATGTGAACGATCGTGGATTCCGGGCAGAACATATTGACGGCACCTGTCACGCGGTCGTCAAACCGGGCACCCAGGGCAATGACCAGATCCGCTTCATTCACGGCATTATTTGCAAACACGGCTCCGTGCATGCCCAGCCATCGCAGGGAAAGAGGGGGGGTTTCCGGCATGGAGCCAATGCCCATCAGGGTAGTCGCCACAGGAATCTGGGAACGTTCCGCAAATTCCAGGAGGTCTCCGGAGGCTTCCGCAGAAATGATGCCGCCGCCGGCGTAAATGACAGGCCGCTGGGCGTTTTCAATCAACGGGATGAGCTCTTCCAGCTTTTCCGTAGGAACGGGCAGCACGGGATTGTAGCCGGGAATATCCATCTCCATGTCGAAATCCGGCGTAAACACAGATTCCTGTACGTCCTTGGGCATGTCAATCAGCACAGGGCCCGGACGCCCCGTAGAGGCGATATAGAAAGCTTCCTTGATGATGCGGGGCAATTCTTCCGGGTCCGTCACCAAATAGCTGTGCTTCACGATAGGGGCGGTCATGCCGAATACGTCCGTTTCCTGAAAGGCGCCACGCCCGATCAGGGAGCGCATGACCTGCGCCGTAATGGCAACCAGAGGCGTGGAATCCAGATAAGCGTCCGCAATGGAGGTAATCATGTTAGTGGCGCCGGGGCCGGAGGTGGAAATGCAAACGCCCACCTTGCCCGTAACGCGGCCGTAGCCTTCCGCGCCGAATGCCCCGCCCTGTTCATGCCGGGGCAGGATGGTCCGTATCTTGGGCTGATGGCTCAGGGCCTGATGAATCGGCATGCTGGCGCCGCCGGGATAGGCAAAGACGACGTCTACACCTTCACGCACGAGGCATTCCACGAGCACTTCAGCTCCTGTCATGCGGGTTTTCGTCGGGGCGGATGATGTTTTGTCGTTTGTGCTCATGTGCAAATAATATTTTATTTGTTCAATAGGAAAAAAGGTTCTAACGCATTCCGGACGTAATGTGAAGCCTTTTCCTTAAAAGGAAGAAGGGCATGAAGAAAGGAGAAAAATTCCGGAATCTCCTTACATATCAAATCTAGAAAGAGGAATCAGTCCAGGGATGGACGCCGAACCTGCACACAATCCATTCCTGCAGCCTCGGCAGCTTTCATACCGGGTTCGGCATCCTCAAAAACCACGCAACGGTCCGGGGAAGCCCCCAGAAGCTCCGCCGCCTTCAGAAACATGTCCGGCGCAGGTTTGCCATGTTCTACCTCATCCGGTGTCAAAATCACGTCAAAAAGGCCAGAAAGTCCGGCGGCAGCCAAAGTCCGGGACGCTCCCGGCATGGCGCTCCCGGTGGCTATCGCCTTGGGGGCGTCTCCCAGGGAATGCACGAACTCCACCACTTCCCGGATAGGCTGCATGCCTTCCTTTTCCAGCATTTCCAGATAAATACGGCGCTTGTCCGCAGCAGTAGATGCCGCATCCATGTGCATGCTGTGCCGTTCATTTAAAAAACGCACCACATCATTGGCGGACTTTCCTCCGCAGGAATAAAATTCATCTTCCCGGAACACATGGTCCGGAGCCCCCGCACGGGCCAAAGCTTCGCGCCATGCCCTGTAATGGAGCGGCATGCTGTCCACCAGGGTGCCGTCCAAATCAAAAATATATCCTTCATATTTTTTTTCAGGCAAATCCACGCGTTTCTTCATAACGGGGGGATATAGTGCCACAAACTCCTTTTCCGGTAAAGCCCGCAGTCAGCCCGTGCGGAAAAGGAATGCCTTAAAAAATACATCAAGAGCTTGACATTTTGTCCTGTTATTCTAATGTTTCTGCCACCTCGAAACGGAAACCGAACCTTTTTTAAACATGGCCAATACCAAATCCGCACTCAAGCGCATCCGCCAGACAGCAACCCGTACCGCCCGCAACCGCGCCGTGACCTCCAGGTTAAAAACTCTTCGCAAAAAAATTGCCGCTGCGGTGGAAACGTCCGACAAGGAAGCCGCTGCCGCAGCCTATAACACTTTCTCCTCAGCCGTTGACAAAGCCGCCAAGGTTGGCACTATCCCCGCCAATCGCGCTGCCAACTACAAGAGCAAGGCCGCCAAGGCCATCGCAAAAATCGCCTGAGTTTTCACTTCGGTTTTCTGACGATTCTTTATGGCAAGCCGCTCTGTTCTTCTGAGCGGCTTGTTTTATTTTCTACTCCCATGCAGCAATCCCGCCTGGATAAAGCCAAACTGATTATTGACCGTCCCGGGGACTTCAAGGTTTGCGAAGCCTGCGGTTCCATCGTATCCCTGACTACGTCCGTATGCCCCAACTGCAACGCCTACCGTTTTGACTCCAATACGGAATACGTCGTGGAACAAGCCGTACTGCTTGCATCCCGGGAACAACGTTCCGTTACACCGGAAGATCTGGAAATTTAGGAAACGCGCCCCGGCGGTTTTCCCATACCATCTTCCACGGCCCAGCCTACTGCGCCGTGTTACGGAAAAACGGCAGCACCACCGTTGAAAAAGAACGCTTCTTTTTTCTCGTCCGCCAAACCGGAGGCGTTTTGCTATTTGCGCAGATCAGCAATGCGGAGGATGGTAGCCTCAATCAGGTTGGCCGGACATGAAGCACCCGCCGTAATTCCCACTTTCAGGGCCTTGCCCAGATTCTGCACTACCGGTTCCGTGGTCATGCGGCGCACTTCCCGCGTTTTCGTGTCAAAAGCATCCACATACTGGATGGACTTGATGCATTCTGCGGACTCAATGAAATACGTGGGCACATGCTCCCTGGCAATATCCACCAGATGCGTTGTGTTGGAACTGTTATAGCCTCCCACCACAAACATGACATCCAGAGAGTTCTTCAACAATTCATACAGGGCATCCTGGCGATCCTGGGTAGCGCCGCAAATAGTGTCAAACACATAGAAATTATCATCGTCTCCGTCTCTCTGAACAACGGCATCCTTTACCATTTTCTGAAGCGTCTGCGTCTCCGTTTTCAACATGGTAGTCTGGTTGGCGATACCCAATTCCTCCAGATCACGGTCAGGGTCAAACCCCGGAGAATAACAGCCTTCAAACCGTTTCAGGAACGCCTCGCGATCTCCGCGGCCCAGAATATAGTCACACAGGATGCGGGCATCCTCCAAATCGTAAACCACCAGGTATTTTCCCCTTCCCCGTTCCCCAAGAGCGCGGGAAGCCGTAGCGCTGGTTTCCTCATGGGTAGCCTTACCGTGGATAATGGAGGTAATCCCCATGGCCGCGTAATTCTTGACTCTTTTCCAAACCTTCATCACGTCCCCGCATGTCGTATCTACAATCTGCACGTCCTTCTCTTCCAGAGCATCCATGAAAGGAGTGGGAACACCGAACGCGGGGATAATCACCACATCGTCCGGAGCAATCCGGTCATAGGAGGAATCCAGTTGCTTCCAGGGAAGTTTTTGAATGCCCATCTCCTCCAGCTGCCGGTTCACCTCCGGATTGTGAATAATGTCCCCGATCAGAAAAATCCGCCGGTCCGGAAACACTCTGCGTGCCGCATACGCTATATCAATGGCACGGCGTACGCCGTTGCAAAACCCAAATTCCCGGGCGAGGAAAAATTCCGTATGGCCCAGATTGTACACATTGCCCGCAGAACGGATGTGGGAAATCAATTCACTTTGGTAATGCTGCTGAATTTCCTTCTCCACCTGCTCCATTACTTCGGCCCGTCTCACATTCACTCTGGCTTTGCGGGTTGAGTCCTGATTCATGCTCCCAGCTTCCACACTTTCCTTCTTTCGTCAAGACAATCACAGCTTGCCAACCGGAGCTTTTCACGGTATGCACACACCCATGCTCCTGGCCCTGGCCCCCATGAAAGACGTGACGGATCTGGCTTTCCTCAACACATTGAAAGACTTGAATTCCCTGCCGGATTATTTCATCACGGAGTATTTCCGGACGGTGGCCCATCATAAAAAGATGTCGCCATACATTCTGCGCTCCATTGATGAAAATCCCACGGGCCGCCCCATTTACGGACAGCTCGTGGGCCATGAACCGGAATACCTGGCAAGGGATGCACAGGCCCTGATGGAACACGCCTGTGCAGGCGTGGATCTGAATATGGGCTGCCCCGCCCCCATCGTATGCCGGAGAAATGCGGGGGGCGGCATGCTGCGGTCCCTGAAGGCCATGGATGCGGCCCTGGGAGCGCTCCGGGACGTACTGCCTGCCGGAGCCTTTACCGTTAAATGCCGCCTGGGATACGAAACTCCGGACGAATTTGAACGGATCCTCCCAGTAATTGCCTCCCATTCCCCGGACAGAGTGTGCATTCACGCCCGCACCGTCCGCGAGGGCTACCGCTCTCCGGTGCACCCGGAATGGGTGAAATGGGCCGCAGGAGTGCTGAAATGTCCCGTAGTCGCCAACGGCAATATTGTGGATGCGGCCACAGCGGAGGCATGGGTGCGGCTGGCCCGGCCAGCAGGGCTGATGATCGGACGGGCGGCCCTGCGCAATCCATGGATATTTTCCCAGCTTCATGCCCGTTTTCGGGGCCATGCCGCCGGAAACCTCACTTTCCGGAACGTGCTGCACTATATTCGCCTCCTTTATGAACGCACGCGGGAAATGCAGGAACATTACGTGGAAGAAAAACACATCCACCGCATGAAAAAATACCTGGTTTATACCGCGCGGGGACTTCCCGACACTTTTGACCATTACATGAAAAGGGCGAAAACCGCCCGCGATTTCATGCGCATTTGCGAGGACATTCTGGATAACGACGCTCCCTTTGCCCCCACTCCGCCGGAAGACACGCATCTCTTTGCCCATTTCCATACCCTCCTTGGGCAAGAGGAAGCTTGTCTCCCTCCCGGAATTCAGGTATGAATTTCAATGTTCATGAATCTGCTGCCTTTCTCCCTTCTCCCGGGCCTGACCGCCGCTATCTGCGCCGCCCATGACACCATTCAGGACGGGGTGGAATTTCTGCGTGCCTACATGCCCGCGCAGGACAGGGAAACGGTTACGCAAGAAAGGCTGGTCCGGGAAGTCCGCATCGCCCTGGCAGCCCGGAACCAATTCCCCTGGGCCGCCCAGGTTCCGTGGGAACTTTATGAAAATAACGTTCTCCCTTATGCCGTGGTCAACGAACCGCGTGACGAATGGAGGGAGCAGTTCCATCACCTCTTCGCACCGCTTGTTTCCCCATGCAAGACGGGGCGGGAAGCAGCCCTCGCCATCTCCTCCAGTATCCAGAAAACCCTGAACGTACGCTATTCCACAGAGAGAAGAGTTCCCCACCAGGGAGTCAGGGAGTCCCTGCAATCCGGCAAGGTCTCCTGTACGGGCCAAAGCATCCTGCTCATCTGCGCGCTTCGTTCCGTGGGCATTCCGGCCCGCATGGCGGGCGTTCTCACCTGGAACCACGTGCGCGGCAACCACAACTGGGTGGAAGCCTGGTGTGACGGGGAATGGAAAATGCTGGAATACAATGAAAAGGACTTCAACACCCCGTGGGTAATGTCCGCCATCAGCATGCTGGATCCCCGCAAACCGGAGAACGCCATTTATGCCACCTCCTGGAAAAAGGAACCTTCAGGAACCTTCTTTCCCATGATATGGGAAGCCCGTTACGACGAAAAACGGCACGCTCTGGCTTTCCCTCCGGAAAGCCGTACCGTCCCCGCCGTCAATATCACGGACCGCTACATGAAACTGGCGAATGAATGGGTGGCTGCCCAACCGGAATATGTGCCCGGCAGCCGGCTGATGCTGGACATCAGGGAAGAGAGAAAAAACGGTGTCAGAAGGCTTCCCTTGCACGTCGTCCTCAAATCGGAAGAAGGGAAAGTTCTGGCGGAAGGCATTACTCCCGGACCGTCCGACGACATGAGGAAGTTTCTTGAGGTACTCCTGCCGGACAATATTTCCCGCGGCATGCTGGAGTTCAGGCTGCCTGACGGAACCGTGCGCCATGAACCTGTGGCACACACGGAAGCCCCGGTTCAGATTTTGAACTTCTTCGTGTCCGCTCCATGAAAATTCCCCTGTTTTTCAACAACACGGCGCGCAGTGCCAGAGCCGGACGATTCCGCCGCTGGCTGGATCGGCACCGGGATTTTTTTGACGTCATTGAACCGGAAAGCAGGGAAGACATGTTGAACCATTTGGTTTCTCAGGCGAATTCCGGAACGCCTGCCGTGGCTGTGGCGGGAGGGGACGGCACGTTGGGAATTGCGGCAAGGGCCCTCTGCAATACGGAAACGGTGCTGGCCCCCTTTCCTGCGGGCACCATGAATGTTTTTTCACGGGAAATAGGAATCCGCCCGGATTTCGACCACGCCCTGCACATTCTGAACACGGGGCGTTCCAAAAATGTGGACCTGTTCGCATTCAACGGGCAAGTTTTTCTCCAAATGGCAGGTATCGGCGCGGATGCCCGAGCCGTAGAACTGACCACATGGGAAATGAAAAAAAAGTGGAAAGCCCTTGCCTACGTAATTGCCGGCGCCCGGGTCTGTACGGAAAAACAGCCGCACCTCACCCTGACCACAGATGAAGGCCGGGTATTGGAAGGCCGCTCCATCATCTTCGGCAATGGACGCAAGTATGGCGGGCCGCTTAACTTCTTTGCTGAAGCGGACAACAGTGACGGCCTTCTGGACGCAGTAGTATTCAGGCATTCCATTACTTCCATCATCGGGGAATTCCTGACGGCCGCAGTTCATGGGGGCTTTCATTCCCGAAGGAGAGGCAGTTTTGAATACATCCGGATGACGGCGGGAACCGTTACTTCCGCCGGACAGGCCGCCTGCGAACTGGACGGAGATTACGCAGGAAACACTCCGGTCCGCATCACTCGACTCGGCTCTCTGAAAGTGTTCGTCCCCTGAAACGCAGCGTGAAAACAGGGCCTTTTGACAAAAGCCAGGCCCCCTCCTTGCCTTCTCCATAAAACCGTAAACAAGCCGTACCGGGAAAACCGGTACGGCTTGTGAACAGGAAGAAAGCTTCCGCAAGTAACGCGTTACATTCCCATAATCTGATAACCGCCGTCCACGTAAATTACCTGCCCGGTGATTGCGGCTGCGCCGTCACTGGCCAGGAAAACGCCGGTGGCTCCCAATTCCTCACCCGTGCAGGAACGGCCCAGAGGGGCATGCTCCTCATACACCTTGAACATGGTGTTAAAACCGGAAACGCCGCGCGCCGCAAGCGTCTGCATGGGACCTGCGCTGATGCAATTGACACGGATACCGCGGGAACGGCCCAAATCATAAGCCAGATAACGGGTGCAGGCTTCCAGGGCAGCTTTGGAAACGCCCATCAGATTGTAGTTGGGAACCACTTTTTCGGATCCTAGATAGGACATCGCCAGAATGCTGCCATTGTCAGACATCATGGGTTCCACGGCGCGGGAAAGGGCTACCAGGGAATAAGCGGAGATATCCAGGGAAATCTTGAATGCCTCACGGCCCGTTTCCAGGAAACTGCCGCCGAGAGCCTCTTTCGGGGCAAAAGCCACGGAATGCAGCAGACAATCTACTTTATCCGTATGCTGGCGAACCCTTTCAAAGAAAGCGTTAACAGACTCATCACTGCTGACATCCAGATCATAAACGGGAACATCCTCGCCGAAGTTTTCATGGATCAGCTTGAGAACACCGTCCTTGAGACGTTCTCCCTGATAATTGAAGATGAGCTTTGCGCCCGCTTCATGCCACGCCTTGGCAATTGCGAACGCGATGCTGCGCTTGTTCGCCACGCCGACTACGACACCAACTTTGCCTTCGAGTAATTTACTTGACATAATGGTAAATGGATACTGCCTTACTTTCTTTCATTTGACAAGAAAAACGGATGTCACGGCATTTTGTCAGGCTCCCGTCTGCTGGCGGCACGCTTTGACCGTATTGGCCATCAGCATGGCGATAGTCATCGGCCCCACGCCGCCAGGCACAGGAGTAATGGCCCGACACTTGGGCGCCACCTCGTCATAGGCCACGTCTCCCACAATCCGGTAGCCGCGCTTGGCGGAGGCATCTTCCACGCGGTTGATGCCCACATCCACCACTACGGCGCCGTCTTTCACAAAATCAGCCGTCACAAAAGCAGGCCGCCCGATGGCCGCCACGATAATGTCTGCGGAACGGCAAAGTTCCGGCAGGTTCTTCGTACGGGAATGGGCCACAGTCACGGTGGCATTTGCCTGCTTGGACATCAGAAGATGCGCCATCGGTTTGCCCACAATCATGCTGCGGCCAATGACCACGGCATTCGCCCCCGCCGTTTCAATGCCGGCGGCCTTTAACAACCTCATGCAGCCCAGAGGGGTACAGGGTACAAAACCGGTCTCATCTTCCAGCACCAGCTTGGCGACATTCTCCGGGTGGAAACCGTCCACATCCTTGGCGGGGTTTATTTCCAGGACCACGGCCGCCTCGTCAATGTGTGGGGGGGGCGGGCTTTGCACCAGGATGCCGTGGACGGAAGGATCCGCGTTCAAGTCACGGACAACCTGGAGCAGTTCATCCTGGGAGGCGTCGGAAGGGAGAACTATCTTACGGGAATTCATCCCCAGTTCCGCACATTTTTTCACCTTGGAATTCACGTATACCTGGGAGGCGGGATCATCCCCTACCAGAACTACGGCCAAACCGGGCGTTATTCCCTGTTCCCTGAGCCGGGCAATATCCCTTTCAACCTCTTCCAGCACCTGGGAGGCTACTTGTTTTCCATCGATGATTTGCATAATAATGATTGGTTAAGAGGCGGGAAGTCCGGAAGCCCCTCGCCAAGCAGCCCGGCCAGAAGACGGGCATAATCCGCCACCTGTTCATCTGTTGCGTCCGGGGGAACGAACAGGCGCTTTTTCCATAGAATATTTACGTTGGAACATGGCTTGGGAATGGCGTAACGGTCCCAGGTTCTGTTCAGACGCCAGCAGCTTTCATATTCGATACATACGGGAACGATGGGGAGCCCTGACTGAGAGGCCATTTTGACAATACCATGATGCACCTCGTAAAGGGGGCCCCGCGGGCCATCCGGAGTAAGACAGAAGCAGACATCCCCCTCCTGAACCTTCCGCATCATTTCCATGTAGGCCAACGCCCCGCGCCGGCCGGAAGACCCCCTGACTGCCCCCAGGCCGAAGTGCCTGCATACGGCTTCCACCAGGGCACCGTCCTTGCTGGCGCTGGTAAGCACACACATCCTGAGCGGCTTCTGGGCCAAAGACCACGCATAACCCGGCACCATTGTGCGATTGTGCCAGAGAGCCACAAGAAAAGGCGCCGTATAAACATCATCATGCTCCTCCTTGATGGAACGGATATTCAGGCTCATGCAGATGGGCTGAAGTATGGACCACAGGCCAAAGCCGGCCAGCCTGGTCCACCAGCGGGACCGCTTTTCAGATGTTTTGCGAACAATGGGATTGAGCAGCAACATGGAATCTTGGCAATATCACATGAACCCGTCCACTGTAATCCGGGAAGGAGGGGGATTTGACGGAGCAGGAAGGGATACCCCACGGGAAGGAACGGTATACATTTCCGGACGATCCGTGCTCGGCGCTTTTTCCTGGAGCATTCCCGCGGAGTTATCCTGCGGAAACGCCGGAGTGCCGGAAATTTTTACAGAAAGAATAATTTCATGCCCTTCCTGCGTCACGCCGGACGGCAGTTTCCGGCTGTCCACCATGTAGGAAGGGATTTTAAAAACCAGTTTTCCCGTCAAGGAAGCACCGTTGCTGTACAAAGCTCCGGTCACCCCCAGAAAGCCCTGCTCAAACAGGGAAATCTCCTTCAGGGAGGCGGAATGTCCCGTTCCATCGCTTTCCATAAGGAAAGAGCCGGACGTAAAGACGGGAGAGGAATACGGCAGCCTTATTTCCGTATTCCGGGCAGTTATGGCCGCCAGCAGGCGCAAAACAGGCAGCCTGATCATGGTCGCCTTGATAACGGAACCGCTGTATCCTTTTAGAGAGGGCCTTTTCTGTTCAGCTGTTACAGGCAGAGCAAAATCCAGCTTCAATTCATGCTTCTCATCCCCTTCCTGCTCTCCCGTCTGCACCTTGAGAACGGAAGAGAAATCATCTCCCAGCAGAGAGGCGAGATCGAAATTTCTTCCTGTCAAAGTCCAGGCCTGATGACGAAAATCCGTACCCAGAAGGAAATTCCCCGTAATCATGAAAGGGCTGAGATCCGTAGGCTTGTTGAGAAAACGCCCTTTGTCCAGAAAACCGGAAAAAGTGAGCTGCTTGACGCCGCTTCCGTTTAGAATGACGGAACCGGAATCACCCCCCATCAGAGGCCAGCCCTTGATTTTCAGTTTTTGCTGTGACAAATCCAGCACGTATTCCGGTTCAGTTCCATTTCCGGACGTGCGGATGTAGGCTTCCGCCGTCATATAAAAGGGAGCGTCATTCCTCTCCAGAGTAAACTCTTCCGTCCCGTGGGCATAACCCACTTCCAGACGCGGAGCTGTATATCGCCGGAAAATGAACGGCAGTTCCCGGTTCGTCTGAGGCACGGCAAATTTAACGAACCCGGGACGCAGTCCAATTACAGCCCTGGACACATTAAGCCCTTCCCCCTTGATTTTCCCCATGAATAAGGACACGGCGGAAATTTCTCCAGAGATGCCTTCCATTGCCACAAAGGACAGGCAGGAATCTTCCGGAAAGGAGATTCTGATGCGTGAAGCTTTCATGGTAAGGCCATCCATCGCCATTCCGGAAATTTTCACTTCCCCGCCCCAGGCGGCGGAAAGATCAGCTTGCAGACGGTCGGCAAATTCCTCCGTATTGAAGGAAGAAAGACGGTACATATATGTCCCCGCCAGCACACCGGCAACCAGAAGAACCAGAATACAAAGGCCTATTAAAAAACGCTTGTTTTTCAACACGGCCTGTTTGGAATCCCGCTGGTCGTCATTGTAAGCGCGCCGACGCTTTTCCACCCGGATCACCTTGCTGCCGTCCGGGCGCACCACGACTTCCCTTCTCCTCTCTACTCCGTGAGAATCCGACGCATGCAGTTGACGCATGATATTGCCGGCCCCCTGGGCAGGAGAAGATTCAAAATCGGAATCGCTGTTTTTCAATGGTCTCGATCCGGTTAAAGGTTACTGGACATTGCTGAGGGCGGGGAGCGGAGCGGCCCCTGCCGGAGCCTCCTCGTCCGGAATGGAAGTATCCGGCGTGTAAAGCTTCTTGCCGCCCGGATCCACCACTTCCGCCTTTACCATGATAATGATGGCCTTGCGCTGTTCCTTGGAGCCCTTGGAACGGAAAAGGCGCCCCACCCAGGGAATATCCCCCAGAACGGGAATTTTATCTTCGTACGTAATGGAAGTGGATTTTTTCAAGGCGCCGATGACGAGCGTATTGCCGGTAGCTATGCGCACCGGAGCGGTCAGGCGCCGCGTGGAAAACACGGGCTGAAGGATGAAGTTGTCTGAAGTTTTCACCATGACGACATCTTCCTTTGCATCCTTTTCCTGGGAGACCATGGGAACGAAAAGCGATGTGCCGTAGTTGATGAAGCCGTCAAAATCCACGATTTCCGGCACCACGGTCATTTCCACGATGGATTTGTCATCGCTGATGCCGGTCACTTCCACATTGAAGATCGTGCCGAGCTGCCTGGTTTCAAAGGCAGTAGGGTGGGCAGGAGTCATGGGCATGACCGGAATACCGCCGCCATTATTGTCATTGTCGCCCCAGTCATTGTTATTGCCTGTGCTGTTGGGAACTTCAGGCGGATCATATTCCGTAGGGTAAATCAGTTCCCTGCCGCTGAAGAAAGTGGCTTTTTCACCGGGACGCACAATCACGGAAGGATGCTGCATAATGTCTGTGCCTTTTTTCTGGCTCAGTCCGCGCATAATCATCGTGATATCCGCATGGCTCCACATGCCGCGCAGAGTGACGATACTGGGAGCACCGCCGGGAACATAGGTCGCATCAGAGCTTCTGGCGGAAGTGCCGCGTTCAATCATGCTGTCAATACTATCTTCCGTAAAAACCTGGTTGCCGGAACGCAGCCCGCCTACCACCCCCGCCGGGGCGACGGTTCCGGCCACATTGGCGGCGCTGTCCAGCACGGAATTGTTATAGTCATTTTTATCGGTTCCCGCACCGCCCATGAACCACTTGGTAGGATCCAGGTTCAAATTGACGATCCAGTTAAAGCCCAGTTCCTCCAAATCCGTCTGATTGACTTCCAGAAACGTCGCGCTGACCACCACCTGGAGAGGTTGTTCCGCAGTCCTGGCCGCTACCAGCTCTTCCAGCATGCTCAAATCTCTGGGCGTGCCATGAAAAAGAAGAGTGGAGTTGCCCGAGTTGTATTTAATAAAGCTGCCTTCCGGGAATTTCACCCCCATGGAAGCCAGAGCCTTTTGCGGATCCACCCGTTTCAGGGTCATGACGGAAGAACCGGAATCACCGGAACTGAAGGGGTCCGAATTGTCGGCGTCAGAAGCCTCTGACAATCCGGAGAAGAAGCCCGGCGGAAGGGTAATGGACTTGGTGACCATGTAGGAAGTTCCGTCTGAACTGGATACCAGCTCCGCACCAAAGGCATTCGTCCGCAGAATAAGGCCGGATGCGCGCGCTACGTATTCCAGGGCTTCACGAAGCGGTACATTCTGAAGATTAAGCGTTATTCTCTTGGCCGCGGCGTCCCTGGCGGAAACGCTGTCTGCAGGACCGGGATCCACGGAAATATTCACGCCGCGTTCCGCCGCAGTCATGGCAGCAACATCATGCGTCCTGGCCTGGCTGCGCAAATAATCCACGGCTTCCTGCACCGTCGCTCCGTCCAGTTGCACACGGGGCAGGCGGATCATACCCAGTTTCTGGTCCACATTCACCACCGGATTGTCCAAAGGACGGGAGAATGAAGCAGGTTCCTCCGGTGTCTCCGTCAAAGGAACGGGCATTTCCCACTGTTTGGAAACGTCCGCCAGGGCACTGCTGCGGGTTTCATCCCGGGCAGCGCCAAAGTAGGCAGTTCTGGCGCGGTTAACCAGTTCCATGCCGCGCCGCGCCGCCGTATTGTAAGGGTCCGTCTTAAGGACGGACGTGAATTCCTTCAGGGCCGCATCGTACTGGCCAAGTTCATAATAACCGAAAGCCAGGTGGAGCAGGCGATTGACTTCTTCTACATTTTTGACGTGTTCCGGAGACAATGCCGGATTCGTACGCACCGGGTCGCGGGCTATTTCCAACGTGCGCCTGGCCAGGGCATGATCCGGAGTAGCTTTCAGGGCATCCTCCAGCAGCTTGACGGCCTCATCATAACGCCCAGCTTTGATATATTCCTGAGCCACGGCCACGCAGGCATCCGCGATGCTGGTTTCCAGGAAACGACGGCGCTTCTCCATGTTGGGGGATTTGGGCAGCGCAGTCAGGCTTCTGCGGTAATTATCCAGGGCTTCCTGGTACTTGCCCTCTGAATATAGCTGACGCGCCTGCCCCAACAGCAGCATGGATGCCTGGGCCTGCTCTTCCATCCGGGCTGCAGCCCGGCGTGCGGCCCCTGCCCCTTCCTGGGCCAGTCCCTGGCCGGCACCAATACCGGCAAAGGCAAGCGCCATGGCAATTTGCTGAATGGCAGACATGGAGTGAGGGAAACGTCTAGTCATAGGAATTTCCGAGACTATACCGAATTAAAAACCGCCCGTCATTATAAAAACGCCCAGCAGAGCAAAAAATATCGGCAAAGGCAACAGCTTCCCTCCGGAGAGAATGCTTCTCTAAACGGCAGATAGTTCCAGCACGCCCACATGCCCCGGTTTCAGGGGATGGGACAGCCCGCAGTCCATCAATTCCCGCCGCTCAAAAATCCTGCCCGCATCTTCTGCGTCCATCAGGTTTCTGACGCGCACCCGATCCGTCTGGATGCCGCACCAGCCGAAAGCATGCTGGGGAATGGAAATGCGCAGGTTGTAGAAATTAATATTTGGAGAAAGATTTCCCACCACAAGCACGGTAGCCCTGGCGCGGGCATCATGCCGGAGCATGGCATACACCCAGTGGCCGGAAGTGTCTTCCGCCGGTTCCCTGCCGAAAGTGGTGTTTTTCATATTAGCCCAGTTCAGGCCGTAGAAATCTCCCCGGTCCAGAGCCGGATGCTGCATCAGGGGAAGAAGCCTCCGATGAAAATTTCTCAGCTCTGCAGACTCCTCCGGCAGCAGGGATGAGTCAAACCGGCCATCCGCCACCCAGGGCTGGAGCCGGGGGAGGCAGGTATAGTCAAAAATGCTGGTGCGCCCGTCATGTCCGCCAAAACCGCCGGGCCCCTCCGCCCGTTCCCCCACTTCCTGCCCGTTGTACACCAGCACGGGACCGCTCCCGGAGGCATACACCAGCGTCATGACTGCCGGCAGAACGACATGCCCCACTCCGCCCCAGGAAAGAGGGGAGCACACGCGCGTTTCATCATGGTTCTCTACGTAGCGGACACCGTGGGTCATGTATATGGGATTACTCCGGAAAAGCCGGTCGAAGTCATTGGCCCAGTTATTTTCCGTGTACATATGGAGCGCCAGATGATAGCAGTCGGAATCGTAAACGGCATTAAATCCGGCATCCAAAAGGGCGGCGCAAGGATCGCCGGGTGTGGTTTTCATGTGGTCGTTATATGCCTCCGCCATGAAAAACACGTCCGGCAGACGCACCCGGGAACGGGAAATGGCCCATTTCCAGAAAGCCATGGGGATCATTTGGGCCATGTCGCACCTGAAACCGCCGATGCCCAGGCTTTGCCAGAAGGAAAGAATATCGTCCATGATGCGCCATGTCTTGGGCACATGCTGCTTGGGGCTGGTCCACCCCGGCAGCAGGCGGAGGGCAGGAAGACCGGCCATAAAGTTATAGCCGTAGTTGAGCTTAACCGTTTCATACCAGTCGTACTTGCCGGGATTCCATGTAACGGCATTGTTGCCCGTCACACGGCCGAACGTCATTTCCCCTTCAAACAGGCCGTCCGGCAGACGCAGGGGGGGACCATCCCCAGGGCTGTTGGAGGTCAGGTAAAAGTACCCCTGCTCCGGAGAAAAAAACGTATGGGGATCATCCCCTTCTCCAAAATCGTCATGCCCGTCCCAGTCCGCCAGGTAGGCGCGGGAAACATGGTTGGGAATAAAATCGATCATCGGCAGCAGCCCCACCGTCCGGCAACGCTTTACCAGAGCCTTAAACTCATCCATTCTCTTCTCCGGGGAGGAGGCCAGGTCCGGATCCACGTCAAAATAATCCACCACCGCATAAGGGCTTCCGGCCAGACCTTTTACGATGGATTCCGGCTGGGCAGCCAGCCCGGGGTGGGCCGTCTGCGTAGCGTGCCTCAGCACCCCGGTCAGCCAGATGTGTGTAAAGCCCATCCGTGCTATTTCACGTAATGCTTTGTCCGTCACGCCATTAAAAGTTCCGCACCCGTTCGTTTCCCGGCTTCCCCAGTCAACTCCATGGGTCTCCATATTGGAAAAATGACGAACAAATAGTTGATAAATGACAGGACGCATGAGTTGAAATGATCAAATATTGACGCTTATAATGCTAACTTTTTCAGGTATTCTGCAAGCGCATTCTGTTCCACCGGGGCAATTTGTCCCAACTGCAGCAGGGCTTCCTTCCTGGTCCGGAGCGCTCCCTCCAACTGAAGCTCCTGCAGACGGGACAGCCATTTCCCGAAATCAGGCCCCGGGGACAATCCCAGATTCACCAGATCTCGCCCGGTCACCAAAGGAGGGGGCACCAGAGGGGCATTCCGGTAGGAATCCATGAAGTCCCTGACAAATTGCCAATTGTCCATCAGTCCGTTGGAGGAAAGACAATCCAGGCGGTGGAGTTCCAGTTCATCCCGGAAATGAGGAGTGTTCATGAACATTCGCAACGTAGATTTCCTCATCTGCCGCACATTGATGAAGCGCATATGTCGCTCCACCATGGAACACACCGCATCCACCACGGCATTGGAATATTTCAGCCTTCTTAAAATGACCCTGGCCATGGAAGAGCCTTCCTTGTCATGACCGGAAAAACGGATGCGCCCCGTTTCATCCACCTGACGGCAGGAAGGTTTCCCGATGTCATGCAGCAGAACCCCCAGAGCCAGCTCCAAAGACACGGGGGAACCGTCCCTTCCCAGCGCGTCCAGCATCATCAGCGTATGGGTATATACGTCCCCTTCCGGATGCCATTGGGGAGGTTGCGTACAGCCCATCATATCGTATATTTCCGGAATGATATGCTTCATCAATCCCGTCTCTACCAGCATTTTCACGCCCCGTTTCCTGCCGGGAGACAATAAAATCCTGTCCAGCTCCTCCCGGATGCGTTCCGGGGCAATCCGGGCCAGCAGCGGAGCGTTCCTGAAAATGGAGGAACAAGTCTCTTTCTCCACTTGAACTTCTCTGGTAACGGCAAAACGTACGGCGCGCATCAGCCGCAGGGAATCTTCTTCAAAACGACGATCCGGCTCCCCGATGCACCTCAACACGCGGGCCCTGATATCCTCCACTCCGCCTACATAATCCACCACACGGCCCGGAGGCGAAGAAAACGGATCTTCAAAGAGGCCGTTCATGGTAAAATCACGCCGCCGGGCATCTTCTTCCGCATCCGTGAAGCATACGGATTCCGGTCTCCGTCCATCACTATAGCTGCCGTCTCTGCGGAAGGTCGCCACTTCAAAGGAAAAACCTTCGCGGCGGACCAGCACCACGCCGAAGGCGGCGCCCACTTCCCAGGCATCCGGAAACAGGCGCAACACCTCATCCGGACGGGCGGAGGTGGCAATATCGATATCCTTCACGGAATACCCCAGCAACCTGTCCCGAACACAGCCGCCCACAAAATATACGGTGTGTCCTGCTCCGGAAAGAACCCGGGCCACGTCCTCCGCGGCCTTTCTCAACAGAATCCCTTCCATGAAACGGATCATTCAGGCATGGGCCTCAAAGGAGGAGCGGAAAGAGAATGGACCTCCGCACCAGTGGGGGCGGAAGGGAATGCGGGCCGCGGCCTGTCAGGCCGGGAAACAGAGGGAACGCGCGTATCCGGGGAATTAATCCTGGCCGGTGGAGAAACAGGCTTGGAGGAAGCAGGGGAGGAGGGAGACTTTTTCCCATCCGGTTTTTCTTTCTTTTTTCCCTCAAGTTTGCCCATGACTGCGTACAGGTTGGCGTCAAACAGCATATCCGGCGTGCCGCGCATCAGGATTTTCCCCGCAGGGTCCAGCAGATACACCCGCGGGGTGAGCCTCACCCGGTAATCCTTAAATGCCGCAGCTTTTTCATCCACCAGGGAGGGCATATCCATTTTCAAGTTTAACAGGGCCTTCTCTACATTCTCTCTCTTTCCGGGAGCCACCGGCATCACCGTCAAACCGGGAAATTTTTTCTGGAGAGACGCGGCTTTTTGCAAAAACTGAACGGAACGCATATCCTGCGGATCCCAAAAAACCACCAGCACGGGCTTATCCCCCGAAGGGAGCGTCACTTTTCCGGCCGCCGCGGTAGAAGGGAGGCTGATTTCAGGCCCGGTCTGCCCAATATTGAGATTACGTATTTCATATAATTCCTCCTTCACAATATCTTGAACCGGAACAGGACCAAAACTGGAATCATAGCATTTGATAATGGCGTCTTTCAGCAATTTTCCGCGGGCCGCCACCAGCCTGACGTCATCCTGAAGCATCCCTGTCGTTTCCTTCATCACCATGGCCAGGCCCAGGGAAGCCAGACCCTGGTCCTCCGGGAACTGGTTGTAATCCTTGATCTGTTCCAGAATAACGCGGCAGCGCAGGTCACGGGAATTGCTCAGGGCATACGCAGCCTTCCCCGCTCCTTGTTCCCGGAACAGCGTATTTTCCAGGGAATCTAGGCAAAACACGACAATTTTCCTGGCCATATCTCCATTCGGGAACGCCTGCGCTACAGCCTGGGGATGATCCAGGAACCAGACGACAGCCGGAAGAAGGTAGGGTTTTTGAGTTTCGGGCTTCTGAAGGTCGCTTCCTACCTGCCTCCATAATTCCCGAGCCACCGGAACGGCATCCGGGCGGTTCTCCATCAATTCCGCCCTTTTTTCCCCGCTTTCAGCCGTTTTCAATGCGGATTCCCAATCGGACTGCCTCATCCGCCAATCCTCCAGCACATTTTTCATGCCCGTCTCGTCCGCCGGAACCCATCCAGTCAGGATGCACGCACCGGCTATCACGCAAAACGCTCTCTTCATACCCTGCCACTATGCCCTGACGCATCCCACACGTCAATCAAACCCCGTGGCAAAACGCTGCCTATTTTTTCTTTCCCGCTCCCTCCCAGCTGTTTACGGCCCGGAATACATATTCCGGAAATGAACAAACCCCGGCGAATCCCTTCGCCGGGGCTGCTGTTCAACTAACTACCTATGAAGACGGTCGAGTCCTTAAATGGATGAAGCGCTCTCTCTTTCACTGCATCCGGATCATAACCGTTATGGGTAAGACAAACGCGCGGCAAATATGTTCAAACATTACTTCTTTTGTATGACACAAGCCCCAGGGGAACAAAAAAGCGGCTACGGAATTTCTCCCGTAGCCGCTCCAACTAACTACCTATGAAATCAGGGTTATTCTTAGTGACAAGGGAAGCTCTCGTTCCACCCTTATCGAACATCCCTGTTCATTCAAAATACCCTCATGAACTGAACGCTCAAGAATTTTTTACCTTCCATGAAAAAAACAGAGAACCGCCGCTTCAGGCCGCTACAAAGTTTCGTTCGTCATTGGTCAGGGCCCGCACCTGCACGGCCATGAACCTCATTTCATTAAGCATGTTCAGATAAAGCAGGGAGGAACGGGTGCGCGTCTGGTTGCGCTGAGCCCGCTTAATCTGGCGCTTGGTAGCCTTTGCCACCAGTTGAAGAAGCTGTTCCTGGGCCACCATCGTGTAATCGAACTGAATGTACGTCCCCGTCTGAAGCATTTTGCAATATTCATCCAGCAGCTTGATGAGAGCGGTATGCACCTCCTTCAAATCGTCCACCTGGTCAATCGTAAACGGCGTGTGGTTATTATCCACATATGTAAAGATGGACTCGGAAAATTGCGACAGGCTCTGCGTAGCTTCGTTCAAATGCTCCAGGGCCTGCACAAAGTGGTACCCCATATCCAGGGAGCGGGACTGCATTTTGTACAGGATAGGGAGAATATCATACTTGTGATGCTCGCTGCTGGTCATGGCCAGCCGTTCTGCGGCATCCGCCAGTTCTTTCAAGGCCTTCCTGTCTCCCTGGAAAAAGTTTTCCACGGTGTCATTGTAAATCTCCCGCAGCTTGAGCGTGCTGTCCACAATCTGGTGGCTGCATACATCCAGAATATTTTCTTCCGTAATCTGGTCAAAACGCTCTACGGAAAGCTTACTCTCCCGCTTGCGGTGCATGATGGTGGACTTCACCAGAATGATCACCACCAGGGCCAGCAGACCGAAGATGGCGTATACCTGCCCGTAATGCAGGATAGTAGCCATGACGGCGGCCAGCGTAAAGGCAGCCAGCCCGGTCATGAACCAGCCGGAAATCACCGTCAGCACGCCGGTCACGCGATACACAGCGCTCTCCCTTCCCCATGCCTTGTCCGCCAGGGAGGAGCCCATGGCCACCATGAATGTCACATACGTGGTGGAAAGGGGAAGCTGCTTGCCCGTAGCCCATGCAATCAGCAGGGAAGCAACCGTCAGGTTCACCGTAGCGCGAATCAGGTCAAATGCTACCCTGTCCTTGGGATTCAAAGGCTGGGGGGCGGGATCCCACTGGTGGTTCATGCGTACCAGCATGCGGGCGGGAATAAGCCTTTTCACTCCGCGTCCCAGGGCGATGGCGCTGCGAACGATGGCGCGGGCGGGGGGAACGGAGCCGAAACGTTCAATACCGCCTTCACCCTGTCTGGAAAGTTCCACGCCGGTGGCGATCACCGTTTTTGCCTTTTTGGAGAACCACAAGGCAAAAATCATCATGCAGCCTGCGGCGAACAGAATGTAATGGTTTACCGGTACGCCCTGCCCCGGCATCAGACAATCCATGGCGGTGATGGACGAAGGAGAGCCTCCGGCCGCCACCACGCTGCGGGCATACTGGAAGGAATCCAGACCGCCCATGAAAACGCCGATGAAATTCACCAGGTCGTTGCCCGCAAAGGCCAGGGCCAGGGAAAAGGTCCCCGCCAGAACGGTCAGGCGCAGGATATTCGTCATGAACAAGTGCTGGAGCAGGAACATGAGCACGGAAAATCCGCCGAAGGCTGTAAGCAGGGCCATGCCCAGATTCTGGTCAATATATTGGATGAACGAGGGCTCCATCAGGGTAGATTCCTTCAAGCCCTTGAAAACGGCAAAATAGGCTATCGCCGTCATGGCAATGCCGCACCAGAAGCAGCCGAACCATTTGAACCGGGACTGGTATTTAAAGGTGAACGCCAGACGGGAAATCCACATGACGATGGTGCCTACCGTAAAGGCGATGGCTACGGAAAGAAGAATGCTGGTGACAATTTCAAAGGCCTTGTCCGTATTAATGAAATCCCACACGGACTGGACCAGGCGGAGCTTGGAAATCTTGAACAGGGCCGTCGCTACGGCAGACCCCAAGATACCGAATACCAGGGAAACGGTGGTGGACGTAGGCAATCCGAAAGTATTGAAAGTATCCAGCAGGATCACCTCACTGATCATTACCCCCAGGAAAAGCAGCATTACTTCATGGTAACTGAACATGTTTGGGTGAAAAATGCCGTTGCGGGCCACCTCCATCATGCCTCCGGAGAAGCAGGCCCCCACCAGCACGCCGATGGAAGCCACGGTCAGGATCACCCGCACGGGGGCGGCCTTGGAACCAATGGCGGAATTGAGGAAGTTGACGGCGTCATTTGCTACGCCGTTGATCAAGTCAAATGCCGCCAGAAGCAGCAGGGCTGTGATGATAATCCAGTAAATTGAGTCCATAACTGTCTCTTGTGAATGGTGGGCGGAGGGCGTCCGCGAGCTGCACCACCGCCTCTTTACACGGAAACGGTCAATTTTGCTACTGTTTTGTTACAGAAAAATCCTTTCTCCTTATCAACGGGAGCGGGGAAGGAAATCCAGCTCCTCTGGGTCGGGCCAGCGGTGCCGGGGATAACGTCCCGCCAGGTCCTTTTTCATTTGTCCGTATCCGTTCCGCCAAAAACTTTCCAGGGATCCCGTTACCTGCCACGGCCTCTGGCTGGGAGCCAGCACCTCCACAATCACGGGTACGGCCCCGTTGGCAATGCGCGGGGAGACCGCCACGCCGAACAGGCGCTGCACCGTCAGACCGATCACCGGGGAGGAGTCTTCCCCATACCTGACCTTGGCGTGCTGGCCGTTGGGCAACGTGAGGCTTACCGGGGCATAATCATCCAGCGCTTTCGCCTGCCAGCCGGAAAGCCAATCCCTCAATACGGGAATAATCTCCCTTTCCTTGATGTCCTTATAACCCACAGCCCCCTCACAGACCAGAGAAATGGCGACAAGCTTGTCCTCTTCTGAAAAGCGGGGGAGCTCCAGTTCCGGCATCCAAACGCTCAAACCATTAAGACGGCGTATCCACTGTTCCACGGCATCATTCCATTTCACCAGCTTCAGGGTGCCGTCCACTACCTTTTCCGCCAAAACCGGGGCGGCCAGTTCCGGCGGGGCGTCTCCGCGGTCCCGATCCTCCAGCACCAGATCTTCATACATCAGCTTCCGGCGCAGACGCACGCGCCGCAAAGCGGCATCGAAGACGGCCTCCTCCCCGCAGGAAAAACGCTCCGGCCAGATGGAACGCAAATCTTCCGGCGCAATAAGCGTACAGCGTCCCACACGGGTTTCCACCGCCTTTCCGGACAATTCCGCCACCTCTGCGGCCACGAAATGCTCCCCATGAAACACCACGCTTCCTTCCGAAAGTCTGCCGCCCACACCGCCAGCCATGCGGCATGTATTGGAGGCCACGCCATTTCGAACCCCCACATGATCCGCAAAACTCTCAATCATCGCACGGACTACGGCAGAACGTGCCGCCGTAAAATCCGGTTCCGGCGTTTCCCTGGCTTTTCCCCGGCTGCCGACGGACAGAAGCTGCCGGTATGCCATCCATGCCTCCCGCGCCCCGCGGGAAGAGATGCCCCAGCGGGTACACGCCGCCGCCCCAAAACCGGCATCCACAGCCTTCTCCACCGCGCGCCACTCCGCCTGAAAATCCGTGTAATCCGCGGAATCGCGCAAATGATCGTTCAGCCCTCCCTTCACCGCAACACCCTCTCCCTGCATCAGGGCTGCAACGGCAGCCAGCTCCACGGCGCACTGCTCATCCTGGCCGGCCACCATCAGACGGGCCAGTCGGGGCGGCAGGGGAAAAGCGGTCATCCTTTTTCCCGTATCCGTCAGGCTTCCGTCCTCTTCCGTCGCACCCAGGGCAGCCAACAAATTCACGGCCCGCTGCATCACCAGGGAGGAAGGAACATCCAGCCAACGGAAATTTTCCGGCACGGTGACGCCCCAGGCAGCCAAATTCAAAACGGCTCCAGCCAGGTCCACCCGGAAACATTCGGGCGGGTCAAAATCCTCCTTCCGGGCCTGTTCCGCCTCACTCCACAGCCGGAAACAGCGCCCCGGAGCCACGCGCCCGGCACGGCCCGCGCGCTGAGCGGCGGACGCCTTGGAAACCTTCACCAGATGCAGCGTATCCATCCCCCGGTACGGATCCCATCCGGACCGGCGGACCAGTCCGGAATCAACCACTGTGCGCACTCCCTCAATCGTCAGGGAAGTTTCCGCCACATTGGTGGAAACAATAACACGGGGGATCTCTCCCCGCTCCACGGCTCGATTCTGCTGCTCCGGCGTCAGAGCCCCGTAAAGGGGAAAAATGTCCCGGCCGCTCATCCACGGCTTTCCTGCCAGCAAATCCACCGTTTTCCGTATCTCATACACGCCCGGCATAAATACCAGCACATCCCCGCAGTCATCCTCCCTCACCGCCTCCCGCACAACATCCGCAGCCTGCTCCCATATGGGGGGAGGAGCCACCCTGCCGCGTCCGTCACTGACCAGGCGGGGAGCCCGGTAAACAACTTCCACGGGATACTGCCTGCCTTGCGCTTCCAGAACCCGGCAGGAATCTCCCATATATTCCCGCAGACCGGATATCTCCAGTGTGGCGGACATCACGACCACGGCCAGATCCCGGCGCGGCCCTTCCTGCAGATCCAGCACACGCCCCAGGGATAAATCCCCGGAAAGGCTCCGTTCGTGAAACTCATCAAACACCACGGCGCTCACCCCTGCCAGGGAGGGCCGTTCCGTCAGCCAGCGCTCCAACATGCCGTCCGTTACATACGCGATACGGGTGCGGGAAGAAATGTGCCGTTCAAAACGCACCGCATACCCCACTTCTTTTCCCAGCTCCACCCCGCGCAGCCGGGCCACATGCCGCGCCAGCAGGCGAGCGGCCATCCGCCGGGGCTGTACAACGACAATTAGGCCACGGTCTCCCAGACCGGCGTCATCCATCATCGGAGGAACGCCGGTGGACTTGCCGGAGCCGGTAGGAGCTTTCAACAAAATGCGCGGAGAAGGAACCCGCAGAGCCTCCATCAATTCTCCGCGGATTTCCTCAATGGGAAGAGAAGAAAAAACCATACCGGGTTACAGGGAATCCGTTCATGCCGGGGACATTCAGCCGATGCAGGCCAGCAGAAACCAGAAAAACGGCACGGTAAAGGAAGGGCTGTCAATCAAATCAAAAATTCCTCCTATCCCCGGCAGCAGGGAACCGGAATCCTTGATGGACAGGCTGCGTTTAACCAGGGACCCGGCCAAATCCCCGTAAACGGAAAGCAGGAAAATGAAGGAAGCGCATCCCACCAGCACCAGCACCTGGTTTATGGACAGGGCGGAAATTCTGAACATCGGGAAAACCAGACCTATGGCTGCCGCATTCGTCAGCACCCAGGAACCGAGGATGCCCTCCCATGTCTTCTTGGGGCTGATGTGCGGAATAAGCCTGCGGGAAAAAAGGCGGCCGCCCAGCAGGAACCCGCTCACATAGGCAAAAATATCCGCCATTTTCGTTACCAGAATGACCCACAGCACACACATGACAATGGCCGGATAAACATACCCCTCCCTCATATACGCCAGATGCAGGGCCAGAATGGCAAAAGAGAACAGCCAGACGGGATAAATAAAAGAAAGCAGCGCCGTACCCACGGAACGGAGCGCCCTGCTTCCATCCACCGGATGATTCATCTCACGGATGAAGGAAACCACTACCAGGAGGACCGGAGCGGCAAGTGCCACCAGAAGAGGTAGGGGTATCGGAAAAGGAGCCTCTTCCGCAAAGGCGCTTTCCCGGAATTTGGTGATGTAGCACGACCAGGACAACAACACGGGATACGCCGCCCCGAAAAGAAAGCCCAAGTTCGGCTGAGAGGCTTTTCCGGAACGCAACAGCATGTGCCGCCATTCCCAGGCAGCCAAAATGCAGAAGATGCAAACCAGACCGTAATACCCAAGTTCGCGGTCCCACCACAAAGCCCCGGCCAGCAACCCAAGCAAAACCACGGTGCTGAAAGAACGCTGCAGAAGAACCCCCAACTTGCTTCCGGAAAAATTCTTGTCCCGATTCGGTATGCTCATCATCACGCGAAGTGTACAGAAAACCGTTGCAACCTCAATCCTGAAATGCTTCCTTTCCTGCGGAGGCTCTTCGGAAAACGCCTGCTCTCCGCCCTCCCCACCTCCCGTTGCGGACAGGAAAGCAATCATCCCGCCACCTTTCCCGCCCCGGTAGGGACGCAACAACGGAAAACAAAAAAGCGCTCAACAACAAGCGGCGGAAGGGCATGCGGGGAAAACCTCCGGAGGAAAAGCCATTCCATACAATTTCAATATGACAAATGCCGGACTTCCGCACAAAATTTCAAACTTTATGGTGGATTTATCCACCCATGAATTCTCTTCTTTCCTCCCCCTGCCGCCGTCAGATATTTCCGGATAAACCGGGTTCCATTTACTCCTTCCCCCTTCCGGAAACAAGGAGAGCAAAATAGCGTCATGTGGACGTTTTATAAGATAGACAATCACCTGCAAATCAGTAACACTTACATCCCGGCGCCAGCTTTTTCCCCAAATGGGAAAAAACGCACCTTTTTCCGTTATGAACATGCACTCATTCCGTTGGATCAGACTCACCGCTTCCTCGGCCCTGGCCGCAGCCGCCATTACTTCCTGCGCCTCTGCGGCTACGGACTTCAACCAGGTAGGCAAGCAAATGTCCCTGCTGCTCCAGAATTTCCACTTCTCCCGCAAGGAATTCAGCGATGAATTATCCGCCAAATTCCTGGAAACCTACCTGCGCAAGGTAGACCCCAACAAAATATTCTTCACCCAGCAGGATGTAGACGCCCTCAAAAGAAAATACGGTAAGGAGCTGGACGACTACCTGATGTCCGGCCAGATGATGGATGCTGCCCAGGCCATGCACGCCCTGTACCGCCAGCGCGCCATGCAGCGCATCTCCTACGCGCGGGATCTGCTGAAAAAGGGAGGCTTCACCTTTGACAAAGACAAGTCCATCGAACGTTCCCGCCGCAAAACGGCCGCGTGGCCCAAGGATGAGGCGGAAATGCAGCAGGTCTGGAAAGACATGGTGGAGGAACAGCTCCTGTCTGAAATCCTGCGCCGTGAAACCGTAGCGCGCCTGGCCAAGGAACAGAACAAGCCCGATCCCCTGGCCAATGAAAAACCTGCGGAGGAAAAGCTGCTTATGCGTTATGAACGCATCCAGCGCAATATCCAGGAAACGGATTTGGAAGACGTAGCGGAAACACTGCTTAGCGCTGTGGCTTTGACGTATGACCCGCATACGGATTACATGGGTGCGCGCCAGGTGGACCGCTTCAAGATTTCCATGGGTACGGAACTCACCGGCATTGGCGCCCTGCTGGGCAGTGAAGACGACGGTTCCACCAAAATTACCGGTATCGTCGTGGGCGGACCGGCTGACAAATCCGGAGAACTGAAGCTGAACGACCGCATCGTTGCCATTGACTCCGACAACTCCGGAGAAATGGTGGATATCCTGTTCATGAAGCTGGACAAGGTGGTGGATATGATCCGCGGAGCCGAAAATACCCAGATGCGCCTGAAAGTGGAACCGGCGGATGCCCCCGGACAGGCCAAAATCATTACGCTGACCCGCTCCAAGGTTCCTTTGAAGGATGAGCTTGCCAAAGGTGAAATCATTGAACTTACCGGAGCACCGGAAGGCAGGAACCGCATTGGCGTGCTGAGCCTTCCCTCCTTCTACGCAGACATGGAAGGCGGAGACCGCCGCTGCGCCAAGGATGTCAAAAAAATCCTGGAACGGATGAACAAGGAAAACGTGGACGGCCTGGTAATTGACCTGCGCAGCAACGGCGGCGGTTCCCTGGAGGAAGTGCGCCTGATGACGGGCTTCTTTACCGGAAACGGCCCCGTGGTGCAAATCAAGGACACCCGCGGCAACGTGGATATCAAATCCGCCCACAACCGCCAGAAACTCTTCAACGGTCCCATTGTGGTGCTCATTAACAAACTCAGCGCGTCCGCCTCTGAAATTCTGGCCGCGGCCCTCCAGGATTACGGCCGCGCCGTGATCGTGGGGGATGGCTCCACCTTCGGGAAAGGGTCTGTGCAGCAGCCTGTGGACATCGGCCAGTACCTGCCTTTCTTCGCGGCCAGGGACCGTGCGGGCCTGCTGAAAGTCACTACCCAGAAATTCTACCGTGTGGCAGGCGGCTCCACCCAGCTCAAAGGCGTGGAAAGCGACATCCAGCTTCCCACCGCTACGGCGGCATTTGAGCTGGGAGAAGACATTCTGGACTACGCGATGCCCTATGACCAGATCACGCCCTGCACCAACTACAAAAAAAATCCCTCCATCGCGGCCATGCTGCCCGTGCTGAAAGAAGCCAGCGCGAAGCGCGTGGAAAAAGACCGCGACCTCCAGATCGCCAGGGAAGACATCGCCACGATGAAACAGCGCATCAAGGACAACAAGCTTTCCCTGAACAAAAAAATCCGGGAACAGGAAAACTCCGCCCTGGAAGAACGCCGCAAATCCATCAACAAGGAACGCAAAATCCGCTTCGCGGAAATGGCCAAGGAAGACGCCACCAAATACAAAATTTACCGTCTGACGCTGGACGACGTCAACGCCAAGGAGCTGCCCCTGGCGGATCCTGACAAGGACAATGAACAATTCATGCACCTGGCGGAAGACCCCACGGCAGAACTGGACGATTCCCCGGAATACCCCTCCGGCCTTGATCCGGAACTCCGTGAAGGCATCAACATCGTCCAGGATATGCTGAAGCTGGAATCCTCCGGAAAATAACGGCTCGCTCCTCGCTTGCCTTCTTACCGCCCCGGCCCCCATTCAGGGACCGGGGTCCTTTTTTTCGGGGTCAACCCCGGAAGCAGTGCCCTCCGAACGGGCTGGAATGAATCCGGGGCTTGCCAGCCGGGGGGAAATAAGGCAGTATTTTTGCCCGTCAGCAATGAGCATTACCATGAATACGACATACAAAATTGCCATCGGCGCGGATCACGCCGGAGTCGATCTCAAGGAAACCGTAGCAGAACTCCTTAAGGCATGGGGTCATGAAGTGACCGACATGGGAACCATGACCAAAAATTCCTGTGATTATTCCGACTATGCCAATGCAGTCGCAAGCAGCATTGCTGACGGCACCAACGACCGCGGCATCCTTATCTGCCGTTCCGGCATCGGCATGAGCATTGCCGCCAACCGCTGGGTGGGCGTCCGCGCCGCCCTCTGCCGCACAGCCCCTGCTGCGGCCCTCTCCCGCCAGCACAATGATTCCAACCTGCTCTGCCTGGCTTCCGCCTATGTGGACAATGAAAGTGTGGAAGATGTCCTGGACGCCTGGCTGCATGCTGACTTTGAAGGCGGGCGCCATGAACGCCGCGTCGTCAAATCCTCCGGCAGCCCCCTGCAATGGACGGATCCGGAACTGGCGGCCCTCATTCAGGAAGAAGGGCGCCGGGAAAGCAACAACATTGAGCTGATTGCCTCTGAAAACTTCACTTCCCCCTCCGTCCGGGAAGCCCAGGGTTCCCTGCTGACCAACAAATACGCGGAAGGCTATCCCGGCAAGCGCTGGTATGGCGGCTGCGAGGTGGTGGACAAAGTGGAACAGCTCGCCATTGACCGCGTGCTGAAAATTTTCGGCGGGGATCATGCCAACGTGCAGCCCCACTCCGGTTCCCAGGCCAACATGGCTGTTTACTTCTCTGTTCTGAAACCGGGCGACACCATTCTCACGATGGATCTCTCCCACGGCGGCCACCTCACCCACGGGCACCGGGCCAATTTCTCCGGCAAACTGTACAATGTGGTTCACTACGGCGTATCCCAGGAAACGGAAGCTATTGACTATGATGCTTTGGAAAAACTGGCTCTGGAGGTAAAGCCGCAAATGATCACGGCGGGAGCAAGCGCCTACTCACGCACAATCGACTTTGAACGCATGGGACAGATTGCCAAAGCCTGCGGAGCCTACCTGTTCGTGGACATGGCCCACATCGCGGGCCTGGTGGCAGGGGGGCAGCACCCGAATCCGGTTCCCTATGCGGACTTCGTCTCCTCCACCACGCATAAATCCCTGCGCGGCCCCCGCGGCGGCTTCGTCATCTGCAAGGAGGAATACGCAAAAAAACTGGATGCCGCCGTCTTCCCCGGAATGCAGGGAGGTCCCCTCATGCACATCATTGCCGCCAAGGCGGCCTGTTTCGGGGAAGCTCTGAAGCCCGAATTCAAGGACTATGCGGCCCAGGTTGTCAAAAACGCCAAGGCCATGGCGGCCAAAATGGCAGAACTCGGCTTCCGCGTCGTCTCCAACGGTACGGACAACCACGTCTTCATGGTAGACCTCCGCAACAAAGGCATTAACGGCGCAGACGCGCAGGAAGCCCTGGACCGCGTAGGCATCACCGTAAACAAGAACGCCATCCCGTTTGACACGGGCTCTCCCATGAAACCCTCCGGCATCCGCATCGGCACGCCTGCCGTAACCACTCGCGGCATGAAAGAAAAAGACGTGGAACAGGTGGCCGAATTCATTGCCCGTGCGCTGGCCTTGTACGTAGGTGACCAGGTATGCCCGAATCCGGACGGCTTCTCCCAGCTTAAGGAAGAAGTTTCCGCGTTTAACCGCAACTTCCGCCTGCCTCATTAACATCTCCTGCGCATAAACGCTTTTCAGGCCGTTCCGCCGTTTCCGCGGAACGGCCTTTTAATTAAAAATCCGTATTCACGGTCTCCCAATACGGACGGCCAAGACGCCCGCAACAAAAAAACTCTTTAGCCAGGAATTGTCCAAACTGCGCTTTCCCTCTCCTATATTGCGGACAAACCGGTTTGGAAATCAACAATCATTATTCATCCTCACGTCCTCGCTGGAACATTTGCCCTCTTCCCGGCCCAACCGGAAAACAAAGGTAGCGGCAGGTTGGGAATAATGGAACTGATGGCTTGCACGGGTTGCCCCTCCATCCGCAATTAAAATAATCTTAAAACCTTCATTGGAAAACCGGATATTTTTTTCATCCCAATATCCATAACCGGACATAACAGAATATCTTCCTATTTCTCTAAATGAACCGTCCTGCTGGCGCAGAAAAGCTTTAAATTCATAACTGTTGAAATTGGCGCCCCTAGGCGTTCTCCACACTAAAGCGGCTTCATGGTCCGCCTGCCAGATTACTTTGTTATCCGGATTGTCCCGGAAACAGTTTTCCAGAAAAGCCATCTCCTGCTTGTGAAAACGCAAGGCGGCGCCATCTACCGGAGGATGATCGACAAGAGGAGAAGGCGCGTCAGAAGCCACAACAAGGGGAACCTTGCAGCAAGAGAAAAAAAACGTTTTCAAGGAGGCATTCATCTTCCGGATATTACTTCATCAAAAAGACGGCTCAAGTCTCAATCACCTGATCCGCCTGATGATGCTTCAGAATGATTTATCTATCCAAAGGGCCACCGGGCCAGACAGACAAATTATCCCATCCGTCTGGTTTGACGGAGCAGATCCGGTACTGTTTTTCAGTCAAAAAGTCAGTTCCTCCAATAGCAACATGAGGCTTGGGAGTAGTGCCTGCCGTTCTAAATCCATCATAAGGAATGGTTACGCCACCGCTCAGAACCTCAAGAAGCGCCTTTCTGGCTTCTTCCGGTTTTTCACAACTCAGCCTGTCAATATCCCTGTACTTCTCCCCTTCAACCTTGGCATATTGCTGATCTGTTACAGAGGCCCAATCAGGATTCTTACCGTCTTTGATTTCTCCAAATTCCGTCAACATACTCAACAATGGATTTCGATAGGCATTCCCTTTCGTGTTGCCGAGACGATTCAACATCACCGATGCAATCGCCCTCATCTCGGCAACCTTCGTATCGGCTTCCGCATAGATGGCTCACACCATTAGAGAGTCAGAACATCGTCTCCGTCGATGCGGAAATAATGCCGTTCTGCTTTTTCTACTCTAATGTATCTTTTCCAGGTGTCAGTACGATCTTCTACATTCTGCTTGATAGGAATCAGCACGGGGTCGGCCACTCAACTAACAAACAAATTTTTACAAAAATTTGATATGTAAAATTCTTTTATGGCCTGCCTGCGGAAGTCATGCCGTCCCACGCGGGAAAGTAATAATGCAGGGTAGGTTCAGGCTCATTCAACAGGCGGTAATGCCACCATTCCGGAGCATAATTGGCAAAACCCTGTTTTTCAAAAGCCTTTTTCAAAATCATCCTGTTTCTGCGTTGGGACGGAGTCACTAATGTGGAGTCCGTGGCGGAACTGGGATCCAGCAGGTCATGATGGCCGCCCATATCCACCGGCTTTCCGGTCCTGGCGTACAGCAGGGAAACATCCACAGCCACGCCCCGGGAATGTTCCGAGAAATCGCGCACATAGTGGTCTCCGAACACCTTGGCCTTGTCAATATGGGGATAATACCGGGACTTCATCTTCTGGTCCCCTTCGTCAGCTCCCCATTTGCAAATGTCCAGCACGGCGGTATGGGGACGGTAGGCGTCATAAATTTCCAGCAGGTAACCCTGACTGTACAAATCTTCCGAGACTTTTTTCAACGCCTGCGCCGCCTGGGTGCGCAGGATGGCGCGCCGGCCGCGGTAACCGTCCAGCGGACGCCCTACAAAATTGTCATATCCGGCATATTTCAAATTAGTCTTTACCAGGGGTGCCACCTGGTCCACATACACAAAGCCCGGCTGCATCACGGGCTGAAGGGGCTGATTGAATGCCGGTTTGAATTCCCTGCTGCCGGAACAGGAAACCAGTAACATGAACATGCCGCATACCGCAGCTACGCAAGTCTTCATGACCACGAAGCGTAGCACGGCATGCGGCGCAAATCCGGTCAGGATTCCGTCATTTCCAGGAATCCCTTGATCTTGCTGATGCGCGTGGGATGGCGCAGCTTGCGGAGGGCTTTGGCTTCAATCTGGCGAATGCGTTCGCGGGTGACGCTGAACTGGCGGCCCACTTCCTCCAGAGTGCGGGGACTGCCGTCCCGGAGGCCGAAGCGCTGTTCAATAACTTCGCGTTCACGGTCCGTGAGGGTGTCCAGAACATCCTTGATTTTTTCTTTCAGGAAAGAGAAGGAGGCTTCCTCCATGGGATTTTCCGCCGCCTTGTCTTCAATAAAGTCACCGAAGGAGGTATCGTCGGAATCCCCCACGGGGGCTTGCAGGGAAATGGGCTGCTGGGCCATTTTCAAAACGGAACGCACGCGTTCCACAGGCAGATGGATTTCTTCCGCGATTTCTTCCGGAGTGGGTTCCCTACCGTACTCCTGCACCAGCTGCTTTTGCACGCGCATCAATTTGTTGATGGTTTCAATCATGTGCACGGGAATGCGGATGGTGCGGGCCTGGTCTGCAATGGAGCGGGTGATGGCCTGGCGGATCCACCAGGTGGCATAGGTGGAGAATTTGTAGCCGCGGCGGTATTCAAATTTTTCCACCGCCTTCATCAGGCCCATGTTGCCTTCCTGAATCAGATCCAGGAAGGAGAGGCCGCGGTTGGTATATTTTTTGGCAATGGAAATAACCAGGCGCAGGTTGGCCTCTACCATTTCATCCTTGGCCCTGCGGGCTTCGCGAAGCCATTTGCGGAGTTCCTGGTAGGCTTCTCCCATCTCATCCGCAGTCATCCACATGCGAAGCTCCAGCTCTGCCAGATGTTCCTTGAGTTCCTTGTTGTCCGGATCCAGGGCAACCTTCTTCTGCATGCGGAGCACGCGGTCGCGGGCCTCGTCAATCATGGAACAGAAATCCTCAATCACCTTGTGCTTGAAATACAGGCGGCCGAAGAACTTCACCAAAGCACCGGCAACTTTGTCGAATTCGGCCTGGCGGGCCTTGACGGACTTGGCCGCCTCCTTGCTGCGGTACAGCTTGCGGAAGGAACCGGATGCGTCCTGATGGGTCTGCTGTATCTGGGCGCAGAGCTGGGCCAGCCCTTTCATATAGCGCTCGCGGGAGTCTATCTTTTTGTCAAGGATAACGCGGTCAAAGCGTTCCTCATTGTCGAGCAGGCGATAGGCGACATCCAGATAGGCATTTGCAATGAACCCGAAGCGGTGCACACAGCGCTGGACATTCTGTTCCGCGTCTTCAATTCTCTTGGAAATGGCTACTTCCTCTTCACGGGTAAGCAGGGAAACCTGGCCCATTTGCTTCAGGTACATGCGGACGGGATCATCCAGAATGTCCATCTTGGCTTCGAGCTTTTCCTCTTCATCCTCTTCTTCCGTGCTGATGCGGGTGCGGTCCGTGTAGCTGTCCACGTCGGACGCGTCAATAATGTCAAATGCCATGCTGCGCAGGCGGTCCATAATGGCCTCATAATCCTGCTGATCGACGATGTCGTTGGGAAGGGAGTCATTAATATCGTCAAAAGTCAGATATCCCTGTTCCTTGGCGAGCTTGATAAGTTCACGGATTTTTTCCTGAATCTCCGGAGCGTCAATCGGATTCGTGACCTTGCGGCTGGCAGCCCTCTTGCGTTCCTCTTCCAGTATTTCGCTTAACTTTTTGGGCGTTTCCTCCTTCGCGGCAGGTTTGGCAGCCTTCTTCTCAGCCGGCTTCTTCTCCGCAGCCTTGGCTGGAGCTTTCTTGGCAGGAACAGCTTCAGGCGCCTTTGCCGGAGTCTTTTTGGCGGCCGGCGCCGCCTTCTTGGAGGCAGAAGCCGGAGACGCTTTTTTTGCCGGGGCCTTTTTTTCCGCAACGGGTTTGGCGGCGGCCTTTTCCGCAGCCGGAGCGGCAACCCTGGCGGAGTTTTTTTTGGCTGGAGCCGCCTTCGGAGCGGTTTTGGAATTTTTTGCGGCGGGCCGGGCCGTTATTTTTTCCTTGGATTCAGAAGCTTTTTTGTTGGCGGAAGTCTTCTTGGGAGAAGAGGGGGATGGGTCACCGGATTTGGACATATCTTGAAAAGAAGAGGGCACAATTCACCATTATATCAATACCCGGAGGTATCGAGGCACTACATTGTACCCAGCAAACGCTTCAAGTCAACACTAAGTTTGGACAATTCCAGCCTTCTGGCAGCATCCGTGGAGGGATCCGCCAGTTCCGCCATCAGGGAAGCGATGTGCCTCTCCAAAGCGGCCTTCGCAATGCCGGAGCAGGCTTCCTGTACGCTCCTGTCCACATCGGGAATAGGTATGGGCTCCAGATTCAGCATACCCAGGGCATCCCGTTCCGGCTGAGGCAGGGACGCCAAAAAAGCCTGAACGGCCGCGGGGCTGTCCGGAGAAGGCAGCCTGGCCAGAATTTTTTTTAAGATGCCTCCGCCCTGCAGCAGCCGCATCGGCTCCAGCAATTCTTCAATACGGTCCACGATAAGCCCCTGGGCACGGGAATTCTGAAGGGCCAGTTCACAGAGCACGGCCACGGCGCGATCCATTTTCACGGGAGGATGCCGCGGGACCTCCGCAGCCGTCTTACGCTCTGCGGACTGGGCCTGTTCCTGCCCCTTCCGGCGTCCGGCCATTCTGACGGCGCCGCGCAAATTATCCGCAGCCATGCGCATGCGCGTGGCTATGTCAGCCGTAGCCAGGTCCCGGGCCACCGGATCGCTCATGCAGGCCAGCAGGGCCGTCATCTCACGGGCAAAAGCGGCGCTGGAAGCGGCGTCATCCAACAAACCGCTCTCCCTGGCCCGCTCAATGCGAACCTCAAAGAAGGAACGGGCCCGCTCCACCATCCCAGAAAAAGCCTCTTTCCCCTCCCTCTTCATGAAAGAATCAGGATCGTCCCCGGCAGGAAGGTTCACCAGGTAAATATCCTTGCCGAAGGGGGCCAGTTCACGAAAAGCCCGGTCCGCCGCAGCCATGCCCGCCTTGTCCGCATCAAAACACAACACTATCCGTGAAGCATAACGTGAAAGAATCCGGGCATGCTCCGGAGTAAACGCCGTCCCCAAAGGGGCTACGGCAAAAGAAATACCCGCCTCGTGGCAGGCAATGACGTCAATCTGCCCCTCGCACAACAGGGCTTTGCCGCTTTTTCCCATAGGGCCGCGCGCCTTGTCCAGGGCAAACACCACGTCCCCCTTTTTGAAAATGGCCGTCTCCGGGGAATTAACGTACTTGCCTACGTTTTCCTGAGGCCGCAGAATGCGGCCGGAAAACGCCACACATTCTCCGTACACATTGTTGATGGGGAACATCAGCCTGTCCCGGAAGCGGGCGTACAAATCACCCCGTTCTCCGCGGTTGGCGAGACCGGAATCTATCAGGACCTGGTCCGGAATCCCCTCCCTGCGGGCCCAGGCCAGAAACTCCCGCGAGGAATCGGGAGCCCATCCCACCTGCCAGCGTTTCGCCATGTCTGCCCCATAGCCGCGGGAATTCAGGTAAGCCCTGGCCTCCGCCGCCTTCGGGGAACAAAGCAGGAGCCTGTGAAAAAAACCAGCTGCCTTCTTGTGGGCCACAAGCAAGGCCGTGCGTGCCTTGCGCCGTTTTTCTTCCGCGGCGTCATAAACCTCTTCCACAATGGAGATTCCGGCTTTTTCCGCCAGCCTTCGCACGGTATCCGCAAACCCCAGGTTCTCCATCTTCATCACAAAAGTAATGGCGGATCCTCCTTCCCCGCAGCCAAAGCATTTGAAATTCTGCCGACTCTGGTCCACAATAAAGGAAGGCGTCTTTTCATTGTGGAACGGGCAGCACGCCTTCCACCGGGAACCGGCCCTTTTCAGGGGAAGATAGGAGCCCACTACATCTACAATGTCAGTGGCCTCCAGAACGCGCCGGATGCTGTCTTCATCAATCCTTCCCATAAGGCGGAACCAGTCTATCACAAGGGGGCCGGGTGCACAAGAAGACAGAACCGGAACGTCATGCACGGAAAAACAATGCTTCCGCAGGCAGGAAAAAATGGCGCCGCACCAATGGCTTTCCTCCCCGGAGAAACACATTTCCCCATTGAGCGCGGGAACGGAACATGCTAGCCTGTCCGCATGAAGCGCATTCACCTTCTGTTGCTGGCTCTGCTGGCCCTGTTTGCCGGCGCCCCCTTCCGGGCGGCCGCGGAGGACACTTTCCGCGACAGGGTAGTCATTATCCCCGTAGGGGAAGACTCCCTGACCAGCAAACAAAGCTTCGGCTTCATGAACCGCATCCTGAAGAGGGCGCAAGAGGAGCAGGCTCGCGCAGTAGTATTCGACTTGAACACGCCCGGGGGACTGGCCTGGGAAACCAGCGAAATGATGATGAAAAGCATCCAGCCGCTCACCATTCCCACCTACGCCTACGTAAACCCCAGGGCCATGTCCGCCGGGGCGCTCATCTCCGCGGCGTGCGATAAAATCTACATGGCACCCGTCTCATCCATCGGCGCAGCGGGCATCATCACCTCATCCGGAGAGGAAATGGATCCCGTCATGCGCAAAAAAGCGGAAAGCGCCTTCTGGGCCTTTACCCGCTCCGTCGTGACGGAAAAGGGTTACCGCCCGGAAGTGGTGAAAGCCATGATGATCCCGTCCGACCAGGACCAGCAGTTCGGCCCCGTCAAACTGGAAAAAGGCGCGCTTCTGACCCTGACGGGCAAGGAAGCCTCCGCGCGTCTGGAAGACGGCAGGCCCCTGCTGGCCCAGGGCACAGCCTCTTCCGTCACGGATCTGCTGGCCCAGGAGAAAGTAAATGCCCCCGTAGTCACGGCGGAACCTACGGCGTTTGAGCGCATCGGCCTCTGGATTGCGTGGGCTTCCCCCATCCTGATCCTGCTGGGCATCGGCGGCATTTACATGGAATTTAAAACGCCGGGATTCGGCATCGGCGGTATTGTGGCCATTGCCGCGTTTGCCCTGTTCTTCTTCGGCAACAACATTGCCGGGAATCTGGCCGGCTATGAGACGGCGGCCCTGCTCGTTCTGGGCATAATCCTTCTTTGCGTGGAATTCTTCGTTATCCCGGGCACATTCATTGCTGCCGTTGCGGGCGGCGTCTGCATCTTTCTGGCCCTGTTCGGCGGCATGGTCAGCTCCTGGGAATGGGACCATATCATCCGGGACGGACAGTGGAATGACGTCAACACGCTGGCGGCAGTCCTGGGCATTCCCCTCCTGAAACTGGCCCTGGGCCTGACCGGAGGCTCCATTCTGATTGCCCTGCTGATGAAATACCTCCCGGATTCCATCCTGATGCGCCGTGTCACCAACGCCACGGTCAGCGGAGGTTCCGCCGGTGAAGCGGTCAATATCGCGCGCGTTCAGGTAGGAGACCGCGGGAACGCCGTCACGGAACTGAAACCCAACGGAAAAGCCATGATTCATGGCGAAATATGCGAGGTTTTCTCTCGACAAGGCATACTGATTAAGGGTACCCCTGTGCGCGTCGTGGACATCCGGCCATTCGACCTCGTCGTCGTCAAGGACGACTCCCCCTCCGGGGATTGACGCCATCACGCTTCTTATCTACTGCCATGCCTCTCACTGTTGGACTCATTTCCCTGGGCTGTCCCAAGAATCTGGTTGACTCTGAAATCATGATCGGCCACCTGCAAAAAGCCGGCATGACCATGACTCCGGAACCGGAACTTGCGGACGTAATGGTGGTCAATACCTGCGCTTTCATTGACCAGGCCAAGCAAGAAGCCATCGACGCCATTCTGGACATCGTGCGCGCCCGGGAAAACGGGGCTTATCCGGAAAACCAGAAACTCATCGTGGCGGGCTGCCTGTCCCAGCGCTTCCGGAAGGAACTGCCCGCCCTGCTTCCGGAGGTGGACGCCTTTATCGGTCCGGACCAAATCACCAAACTGCCGGAAATCATCACTCAAGTGATGGACCGGACCATACAGGACCGGAACTTCATTGAAGGAAAATGCAGGTACGTTCCTGACTGGAACACGCCGCGCTACCGCCTTACCCCGCCGCACACGGCCTACATCAAGATAGCGGAAGGGTGCAACCACGGCTGCGCCTACTGCATCATTCCCATGATCCGCGGACGCCACCGCAGCCGTTCCCAGCAGGACGTAGTGCGTGAAGCGGAAACCCTTATCCGGTCCGGCGTGAAGGAAATCTGCCTCATCGCACAGGACATCACCTATTACGGCATGGATAAATGGACGGATGCTCGCCCCAACCGCCGCAGTGCGGTGGATTCCTCCCGCGGCGAGTCCCTGGCCTCCCTGCTCCGCGCCCTGAACTCCATTGAGGGGGAATTCTGGATCAGGCTGCTTTACACCCACCCCGCCCACTGGAGCGACGAACTGACCGCGGCCATCGCGGAATGCCCCAAAGTGGCCCGCTATGTAGACATCCCCCTCCAGCACATTTCCGATAACATGCTGGACGCCATGCAGCGCGTAACGGACGGAGACTATATCCGCACGTTACTCCGGAAGATCCGGAAAGCAGTTCCGGGCATCGCCATCCGCACCACCTTCATCACCGGCTTCCCCGGAGAAACGGAAGACGACCATCAGGAGCTGATGGAGTTTATCGAGGAATTCCGTTTTGAACGCGCCGGCATTTTCACCTTCTCACGGGAGGAAGGGACAAAAGCCTACAAGATGCCCAACCAGGTGCACCACCGCACCAAGGCTCGCCGCTACAATGAAGCCACCCTGTTGCTGGCGCGTCTCGCTTCAGAAACGGGCCAGAAGCAAATCGGCAGACAAATACGCGTACTGGTGGATGCTCCCGGAGTCGCCAGGACGGAATGGGATGCTCCGGACATTGACGGAACCGTCTCCGTTCCGCTGACGCTCCCCGTCGGGCAATTCGCCACTGTCACCGTAACGGATGCCGTTGCGTATGAATTGACGGCGGAATAAAATTACTTCCGTGCCTGTCAGAAAGAACCCGGGAACAAAAATACAGACGAAGCATAGGCCGGCGTATATTGCCTCCTGTTTTCCACCCGGCTTTCCGGATTTTCTGCAAAAGCCCTACTGCTTCACGCTGGATTCAGGCAGGGGAACGTTTTCCAGAGGAGCCTCCTGAGGCGCAGCACCCGACGGAGAAACGGAACTCGGAACAGGAACCAGAGAGGTATTCATCCGGGATATATCCAGTTCACGGGAAGCGGCAGCGGCTTCCGGACTGACGGCGCCCATGTTCGAGGGCAAAGGAAGCAAAGCCCCGTCCGGCCCAATCATATCGGAGGCGGAAACAGGATAAAAACCCATCATTTCCTGTGGATTAACAATCTCTGAGAGGCTCACGTAGCCCTGGCTGCCGTCTTCAAACTCGACTTTGGCGAACAAATCCCCGCAGACCAGCACCTTCCCGGTTTTCACCCCACCCCTGACGGTTCCGCTCGTGGAAAAATTATTTTCCGGATTCTGCTCGAACACCATCATTCTGTCCTTCTTGAACGTAACGGCTTCCCCAGGCTTGTAAAATGCCTGCTCCGCCCTGTTTTTGGCCGCCATTTTCTTGGAAGTGATTCCCACGGGATCCAATGCCGAACTCTGGCGGTCCCATGAATTCACATGCTTGTTCGGCCCGCAGGAGGCCAGCAGCACCAGCAGAGCGGAAGGGAGAAAAAGCAATTTCATTTGCCGGCTATCTTAATTGCCGCGGATTACGGATGGAAGCAGAATTTGCGCCTGTTTCCGCCGGAGGCTCTGTTTCTAAAAGAAAAATTCCGGCTTTCCCTCCGGTTCATGCTGTTTCCCGCAGAGAAAACCATGCCGCTCCCGGACCGCCTTCCGGGCATCCCGGTAAGAAATTGATTCCTGCGGCGGAAAACAAACAACCTGCCCTACCGGTACCCGCCCCTGCTCCGCTTCCCAGGAAAAACCGCAAAGCATGGCGCAAAGACAACGTATTAAGCTTGCCGCCTTCCTGCCGGAAATGCTATTCTGGTGCTTACTGTTCCAACGGCTGACGCAGGTCCATCCGGGGGAACCGTTCAAGTAATGCGTTCTGATATGGATGAGAAAAGATTAGCCGGCGTAGTTCTGCCATTGTTCTCCCTGCGCCGTAACAATGACCACGGCATCGGGGACCTGACGGCCTTGCGCCAATGGATTGACTGGGCGGCGGATGCCCATGTGGGGTTCCTCCAGCTGCTCCCCGTCAATGCCCTGGGCAGGGACGAATGCCCCTCCCCCTATTCCGCCATCAGCTCCGTAGCTTTGGAACCCCTGTACCTCTCCCTGGAACCCTGGACCATACCCGGCCTGGAAGAACGCGTATTCAATGAAACGGGGGACACGCTGCCGTGGGAACAGCCCTCCGGCCCGGATCTGGTGGACTACCCCAAGGTCAGATTCTGGAAAATGTGGATCTTGCGGGGAGCCTGGAATAATTTCAAGACCAAGCCGGAATATGAATGCATCATGCCCAAATTCAGGGAATGGGTGAAAGAACAGGGGAGCTGGCTGGAAGACTTTGTCTGTTTCCAGATTCTCTGCGACCTGTTCGGTACGGAAATCTGGTGGCACTGGCCGGAACAGGATCCGGCGCGGGCCAAGGCCATTGCCGCCGATTACGAGGAGGAAAAGGATTTTGCCCGCTGGCTCCAGTGGCTCTGTGAAAAACAGTGGGAATTCATCCGTATTTACGCGGATGAACGCAATGTGAAGCTGATGGGGGATATCCCCATTGGAGTTTCCCTTTCCAGCGCCGACGTCTTTTTTGAACGCCACCTGTTTGACACGGAATGGTGCGGAGGAGCCCCGGCGGAAGGCAGCTATGCGGAAGACCCATTCACGGCCAAATGGGGACAAAACTGGGGCATTCCGCTGTATAGATGGGATGTCATGGCGCAGGACAACTTCTCCTGGTGGCGTCGCCGGGTAAAATACTGCACCAAGATTTTCAGCATGTACAGGATTGACCACATCCTGGGCTTTTACCGCATTTACTCCTTCCCGTGGAAACCCACGGAAAACGGGGACTTCCTGCCTCTTTCTCCCGACCAGGCGGCCCAGAGAACGGGCGGAAGGCTGCCCGGTTTCAAACCGCGCGGGGATGACAATGCTGCGGACCGCAACATGAACCTGGCGGACGGGGACCTGTACCTGCGCCTTCTGCTTTCCGCCGCTCCCGGCGTCAGCGTGGTGGGGGAAGACCTGGGCTGCGTTCCGGATTACGTGCGCCCGAACATGCGCCAGCTGGATATCCCCGGCTTCAAGATTCCCCACTGGGAAATCAAGGCGGACGGAACCATTACGTCCGGAAAGGAGTATCATGAATGTTCCTTTGCGGCGTTCGGAACGCATGACTTCGAAACCATCATGCAGACATGGAACGACAGCTACGCGAAAATCGAACGCGCCCGCAAACTGGGCCTGTGGGAGAACGGCTCCCCTAAAACGCCGTCCAGCCCGGAACAGGAAAACATCGTGCGCCAGGCGGAGGACGGAGCGCGCCTGCTGAAATGGTTTGCGGATTTCTCCGGCATGCAGCCTGAAACCTGGCTTTCCTACTGGAACCAGGAAATCAAGACGGCCATGTACAACGCCCTGTTCCGCTCCCGTTCCCGTTATGCGGCCATTCTCTGGCCTGCCCTCTTCGGCATCAACAAACGCCTCAACATTCCCGGCACTACGGGAGGGACCAACTGGAGGGAACGCATGCCCTTCAAGGCCGTGGAAGCATGCGGCATGCCGCAGACCGCGTGGCTGCGCACCGTCATCGACGAATCCGGGCGCACGCCGCTGCAGGGTGAAGACGCCATCAGGGCGCTCAAGGAATCCAGCAAACGCATCTTCCCGAAAATCACCGTCAACAACGAACGCTTCCTGAAACGGATGCTGATGTGGCCGAACGGCAAAACATTGTAGCCATCCCCCCTGCCGGGATATCCTCCCCGCAGTATCAAAAGGGCGAGCTGGCGTTTCCTAAAACACCCTGGATGTGCCTGCATTTGTGCGGTAGTACACGGAGTTTACCCGTGCCTCCATGCCCTATGAACGGCATAAACCATCCGGCGGCCATTCCACAGCAAGGAGGCATCATACTCCACGCATACGGCATGGCGGGCAGGTTTGACACCACGGGTCCTCCAGGAAATGCCGCTGTATATGACGTAAACGGAAGCCTCCGGCACACTGAATGCTTATGGAAACTTCCGCCCGGGCCAGCCGCGTTCTGTTGTTCCATTCTCCAAGGGCGTCCATACCGCCGCTGAACCGGCTTTTCATGCAGGTATCAGTCATTCTCCAAGTAAGATTGGCCTTCACCGTCCACAGGGAACGCTCGCCGGAGCGGAATATCCTGCCCCAATAAAGACACCCCATCAAAGAATCTAGGGTAACCCCCTCATTAAAATTTTTTGAATAAATCAAATTTTCAACAATAAGCCCCACAGCCCCAAAAACAGCGGGAATGCAGTTACAATCAATCCATCCTTGCCTCCCTGCCGGAAAAATCCCATACTCTCTGCATGACATGGAGTTGGAACAAACTTTCCGCCGCCAAATGGGAAGACGCCTGGAGCGAACGCATCGCCGGCAATCCGAACGCCGTTATTACAAAAATCAAAGGGGGGAAAACGGTCCGAATCACCGTTTACTGCGATGATGAAGAAGACGCCCTGGCCTTGAAAAAATATTTTGGAGGAACTGTCAGGGAAATTAAAACGCAGGACTGGGTAGCGGCCCAGAAGCGGGAAAAACGCCCTCCCCTTAAAATAAGAGACGCACTGGTCATTACGGAGCAGAGTTCTCCGGAGAATCTGGCCGCCCTGCGGAAACAGTTCCCCTCGCGCTGCATCCTGAGCGTCCCCGCCGAAATGGCTTTCGGAACAGGAGACCACGCCACCACATCCACCTGCCTGCGTTTCATTTGCGACGCTGCCAAATCCCGCAAAAAAACATCATGGAGCATGACGGACATAGGATGCGGAACCGCCGTGCTGGCTATAGCGGCGCTGAAGCTGGGGGCGGAGCACGCCACGGCTTTCGATTTTGACCCCATGGCCATTGAAGTGGCCCGGCACAACATGGTCCGCAACGCCGTTACGGCGGAACAGCTGGACTTGTTTGTGGAAGACGTCTTCAAATGGAAGCCTTCGGAATCCCAGCAGGGTGACCTTGTCGTCGCCAACCTGTTTTCAACCATACTGCAAAAGGCTTTTCCACAAATCATCGCCGCCATGAAGAAGGATGCCGCTTTGGTCATCTCCGGCATTCTGGCTTCCCAGTGGGAAGAAACGAAAACGGCAGCGGAACGTCACGGTCTGTTCTTTGAACGGGTCGTCAAACGCGGGAAATGGATTACGGCAAAGGGAGGAATGGCCCGGTAGCAAACAGACCTGCTCCGCATTTCTATTCCGGCACCACCCCACGGCCCGTCCTTCACCGGAAACAGCAATTCCCGGCTTCCTGTTCAAAAGGCTCCGCAGCCCGCCAACCCTGCTGCAGAAAACGGGAATACACTTTCATTGTCCGGCAGGAAAAACCAGCCCGCATGCCCGGCATGTGATTCTCCTTACGGGCAGGACGATCCCTCCGCACGTTGTTCACGGGCAGAAAACAGTCTCTCTACATACTTGGCCAGCATATCCACTTCCAGATTAACCGGTTGACCGGGAACGGCATTCTGCAGATTCGTGCGGCCGAAAGTATGGGGAGTAATCCAGAACTCCAGCAGGGAGCCGTTCAAATTGGCTATGGTCAGGGAAATGCCGTCAATGGTGATGGAACCCTTGTCAATACAATAGCGGGTGAGTTCCTCCGGAATGCGCACCTCCAGACGGTGGTCCTGCCCTACGGGCTCCAGGGCGGCAATCGTGCCGGTATGATCCACATGCCCCATCACGAAGTGGCCGCCGAAACGGTCCATGGCGGACATGGCGCGTTCCAGATTAACCAGCATCCCCGGCTTGAGGTTTCCCAGGCTGGTGACCCGGAGAGTCTGGGAAAGCAGATCAAAGGAGATGCGTTCACCCTCCAGGGCATCCACCGTCAGGCAGCATCCGTTGACGGCAACGGAATCCCCCAGGGAAAGTTCACGGCCGAACGGAATGGTCAGCGTCAGCCTGGCTCCGCCGTTAATAGGCGCAAACCCTTCCACAGTTCCTGTTGTTTCAACGAGTCCGGTAAACATAAGAGTGACATTCCGCTCCGGCCCTTAATGGCCGAAGCAGGTGAAGAAAATAAACACGATGGCCGTGGGAAAAGCCGCCCAGGCGAACAGCCACAGGGGATTGATGCCCTTGAAATATTTACCCAGAATGGCCTGCCCGGCCGGATTGGGGGCGTTGGCGATGACCGTCAGGCCGCCGCCCGTCACAGCACCCGCCACCACGGAATATTTGACGGCCTCCGGCAGGTTGGGAACCGTAGACGCCAGGAAAGTGACGGCGGCATTATCATTAAAGGCCGTCAGCAGCGTAGCCCCGACCATGGCGTAGTCCCCCAGCCTCGTCAGCACCGGCTCCAGCCACCAGGCCTGCACGCCGCCCAGGATGACCAGCCCCGCCAGGAAAAAACCCACCATGATGGGCACGCGCAGAGACATTTGGTTTTGGTATTGCGGCGTAGCCAGTGTAAAACCGATAAAGAACAGGAAACTGCCGATGAACATGACTGGCTCATGGGCGAAAAGAACCGTCCAGACCAGGAAGCAGACATGCGCCAGGGTCACCCACAGCGGTATTTTGTCATTGCGGTCTTCCCAGGACTGGGGAATGGCGTCGTCAAACTCGTCGAACTCCCTCTGCTGGGAAGCCAGGCGGGCGAACTCCCTGCGGAAAAGGAGAAAATACGCCAAATTGGAAATGACGATAGCGGAAACGGCCTTCCATCCGAAATGCTGGATCATGTGAGCCAGCCCCCAGTCCCACTTTTCCGCCACCATCACTACGGGCGGAGCTGCAAAGTGCGTCAGGGTGCCCCCGATGGAGATATTCACGAAGAGAAGCCCCAGAGTGGCGTACATCAAGGTTTTCTTCGGCTTGAGGTCGTAAAATTTCTTGCTTAGGATCAGGGCTCCAATCGTCATGGCGGCGGGTTCCGTAATCAGAGAACCCAGCAGGGGAGCCAGACACATCACGGAAATCCACCACGCGCCCGGCGTGGCCTTCCCAAGCCTGGCGCCGCAGTTCACGACATATTCCGCCAGCTTGAAAATAGGGCGGGAAGAAGCGATAATCATGATAATCATCACGAACATCGGCTCCGTGAAGGAACAGTCATAATTCAAATAGGCGGAAAAATCCTCAAAGGAATAATACTTCCAGCACACGAACATGAAGGGGATAAGCCAGATTCCGAACACGGCTTCCACTTCTCCCAGAAAATGGAAAATGGCGGACGCGAAGGAAACCGGGAGGCGCTCTTCCGGATGCATCACGCGGAAGTTGGTTTCCTTGAGCTTTTCCTTGTAGCGCAGGGCCAGCTTATGGGAATAACGCTCAAAGCGGCCGGCCAGAAACGTATGGATAATAGCGCCGAAGAAAACGAGCGTCACTGCCAGGTTGAAACCGCCGGACTGTTTGTTGCGTTCACTAAGCACCTGGTACAGGCTGGCATCCGGCGGCACCGGATTGTACTGATTGAGAGGAATGGGAAAATGGCTGTACTGGGATTCCCCCCCCACTTCCGCGGCCGGATAGGCGGGAGCCGCCGTGCGGGCCGAAGCTTCACCGGCGGGAGCCCCCAGGAAAAAAACGGCGGCAGCTACGGCAGTGAGCAGACCCGCACGGCGCGCCAGAACTTTGAAGAAATGACAAATACAGCTCATGTCTGCAGACAGACTAAACGCCTCTCCTTTCTTCCGCGAGCGGAAAATGAGTCTGCATGCTTTTTAGCGATAACGCATTCAAACGGGAAAATCCAGACATGCCCCGGAAAAAACGCGCGCGGCACGGAACAGGCTGTCATGCCTGCCTGAGTTTAAGGTTGAACAGAAAACTTAAAAATAGTAGTTGCAGATATGCGCTCCGTCCCAGGCCTCCTTTCCGTTTTCTTGATCGCAGCCGGTGCCGCATGTGCGAAGCTTCCGCCCGACCTGCCGCCGGCATCTCCCCTTCCCTTTGCTCCCGGCCCGGTCATCGGGGGAACCATCAAGGGAGACCCGGCCGCCGGCATCGTTCCCGTCAAAGACCTGATTGAAGCCAACCGCAAGGATGAATACATCCCCATGGCGGAACCCATTCCCGGAGAGACAGGCTCTTCCGCTCCCCTGGCGGAGGCCATCCCTAACGCGGAACCCATTCCCGGGGAAACGAACCTGCACGCCCCGGTACAACCTGCGGAGGCACCCCTTGCCATTCCCTCCACGGCTTTTTCCCCCGTTCCGGTTCCTCAGCATGAAACCCGCGTAGCTATTCTGGGCTACCATGATTTCAGCCGCACCCTTCCCGCTACGGAAATGCGCATGAATACGGATGTATTCCGCTCCCAGATGCAGGCGCTGAAGGCGTCCGGAGTGCCCGTCATCTCCATGAAGGAATTCCTGGAATGGAAACTGGGGGACAGGCAGCTTCCGGCCAAATGCGTCATGATCACCATCGACGACGGCTGGAAGAGCGTCTACACGGACGCCTATCCCATCCTGAAAGAAACAGGGTTCCCCTTTACCATTTTCCCATACACCAAATTCATCACGGGCCGCGGTTCAGCCATGAGCCCCGCCCAGATTCAGGAAATGCTGGATAACGGCGCCACCCTGGGCAGCCATTCCGTCAGCCACCTGTACCCAAGATCCTGGCGCGCCGCCCAGCGGAAAGGTACACAAGCGGTTCTGGATCTGGCAACGGCGGAAATAGGCAATTCCCGGAAAATCCTTCAGGAAAAATTCCCCGGTTCTTCCGTGGAGGCCTATTGCTATCCGGGCGGCTTCATCCTGCCGGAAATGATCTCCAAGGCGGAAGAAGCCGGATTCCAGGCGGCCTTTACGGTAATCCCCAAAAAAGTGACCAAGGACACGGACCGCTGGCGGATTCACCGCTACATGGTCTTCGGCAAAGACCCTAAGACATTTACCAGAGCCCTGAATTTCAACGTTCCTTCCACTCCGGAAACCCCGGCGGCCCCCCATGGCAACAGCAGCGGGAAAAAGCTGAATTCCTACCAGGCTCCGGCCCAGCCCGTTTATCCGGCCGCCAATACCGTGGTGAAAAATCAGACCCCCGATATATCCATTTCCCTGGCAGGGGAACCCTCCCTAGATCCCAAGCAAATGGAAATGCGCGTCTCCGGCTTCGGCCTGGTAAACGCCCGGTACGACGCCAAGGAGAAAATTTTGAAATGGACTCCCTCCCGGCCCCTGCGCCTCAGCCCCGTAACCGTCCAGGTCCGTTGGAAAAATCCTGCTGTCAACATGTGGCAAACGGCCACCTGGCAATTCGGCATTGAGGAACAGGAAATGCACTTCACTCCCCGGAACGTCATAAAATAACTCTCCGCCAATATCATTCCGGCAAATTCCAAAACCAAGGCTTATCATTTATAATATATATTCGCGCACTTTTGAAAATCTCAGTTCAAATTTAATTGAGATGATAAGACGCTTACTATTGAAAAAATGAATTCATTGGAATTAATCTCTTAACAATTTCCAAAGATATACTTTTGTAAAATCAGATCCGTGATTAAGTATACCAATATTCATGTATTCCTTCCAACCCTTGTTCGATAAAAAAATTAGAATCAATCCATCCTGAATCAGATCGGCAATAACCTTTTTACAACACAAACCGGAGACATCGCCCATTTTAGAATTATTTAACTTGGAAATATAAATACATTTTAAAAGTATTTCAATATTTTCTATTTCATTAACATATTCCTGAAATCAGGCAATCCCCTTATCGAACTCCGGCCGAAATTCTGAAAACAATAACCACATTATCCCTACTTCAAGCAATACTCTTAGGCAGAAAGAATAAATATTGCCTTTGTTATTAAATATAGCGTTAACCGCATTTTCAGAAGATATTCTTGTTAAATTCTAGCATCGACAAAAAGGGTGTTTTTTTATAAGATATTTACCCTCATCGCGTTTTCTTCTACAGGAATCAATTTTGCTCGGTCATCCCAAGGGGGAAAGCAATCTTTCTCCGTGATGGAAGCAACAGCCTACCCTTGCTGACCTCAAGACCTGGTAGAGCCTTCTTCCTTCAGTTCAATACGCTCCCTGGAGGTGATGACAGCGCACTCCTCTTTGCCCAACCTCAAGTCCAACAGTCCGCTGACATAACTCCACACCGCCGACAGAGCCCACAAATATGATTAGAGTTAACAGAGTTTTTATATCCATATAGAATGCTTAATAGAAATTTGCGTATGGCAGAGGCTCAAACGCCCCTGCCATACAAAACTACTTTGCAGTTTCGACTATTGCGTGCCAAAGTTCACGAATCCATAAGACAAGAGAGGATGTACCAATGATTATCAATAAATCCAGAGTGCCGGAAGGGTTGAACTCCCAATCAAGTGTATGGAGCATCGGCTCAACGTTAAAGAACTCGTAAGCGATTTCGGTAATGAATAACTGTCCGATTACGATTATTCCGACAATTGTCCAGAATCCACGACTCATTTTTATGCGGAATACGCTTTCGCTGGTCTCAAACACACGGGCGTTGAACATATACCAAAAATGTGTCCAAACAAATATTGAGAACAATAGAGTGGCCTCATACGCGGTCATTGTGCCGGTTGAGCCTATGACTGCGTGGAATATTTGTGGAATTGACGTCACTTCAGCGTGGTTGAAGAACCAATAGAAACCGAGTGTCAGGGCAAAGAAAAAAATTCCTACGCCAAACAGTTCACTCAGCATGGGGCGAGTAAGTATTGAAGCCTCCCGACGACGAGGACTATCGTTCATGACCTCCGAAGAAGGGGGAAGCGAAGCGAGCGCCATTGCACCAAATGTGTCCATGATGAGGTTAACCCATAACATCTGCGTCACCGTGAGAGGGGATTCCGAACCCATAAACGAGCCGAACAGCACGAGGAAGCAAGCCGCTACATTCACGGTGAGCTGAAACAGCAAAAAACGTTGGATGTTCTTGTAGAGAGAACGGCCCCACATCACTGCCCGTCCAATGGAAGAGAATGAGTTGTCAATGATTGTGATGTCAGAAGATTCTTTTGCCACGGATGTGCCATCTCCCATCGAAAGACCCACATGAGCCGCTTTGAGCGCTGGCGCATCATTGGTTCCATCTCCTGTCACAGCCACTACTTCGTTGTTAGCCTGAAGAGCCTCAACAAGTCTCTTTTTGTCCATAGGACGAGCTCGTGCTATGATTTTGAGGTCGCCTACACGCTCACGAAGCTGACCGTCGGATAGTTCGGCAAACTCAGCGCCCGTTATGATGTTTTGGTCTCCGTCAATCGCGTCATTCCAAAGTCCGATCTGACGACCAATTTCCTTTGCCGTGCCGGGAGTATCGCCAGTGACAATCTTGACTTTGATGCCAGCGGCGATCACCTCGTTTACAGCAGGAGGCACGTCCATGCGAACAGGGTCTGAGATGGCAACAATTCCAAGGAACGTCAATTTCTCTGCCACAATCCTGCCATCTGCGATTGTGGCATCACCGTCATTGAGTTCCTGATAAGCAAACCCAAGAACACGCATTGCTTCATTTTGATATTCAAAAAGTTGATTATCTATTTCCGATTTTGTCACGCCGCATGTGTTTTCACACATTGAGAATATAATCTCCGGAGCACCTTTAACATATAGGATATTTTTGCCGGTGGCAGACCTGACAACGGTAGCCATATATTTACGCTCTGTAGTAAATGGCAGTTCTTCAATGCGGAATGCATTTGCCCGTAAAACTTGATAGTCAGCATTGCGTGCTTTCAACCATAGCAGAAGAGCTCCTTCGGTGGGATTACCAAGCACTTGTACTTTGTCGCCCGACAAATCAAGTTGAGCTGTAGAATTAACAGCAATGCCTTCATATAGTATTTCGTCGGATGGCTTGCCAAAAAAGTTGGTCTTGTAGACCTGCATTTGGTTTTGCGTGAGAGTACCTGTTTTATCAGTACAGATAACGGTTGTTGCTCCCATTGTTTCACAAGCATGCATCTTGCGCACGAGGTTGTTGGTTTTGAGCATCCGGCTCATGCTGTAGGCAAGCGAGAGGGTGACTGCCATAGGCAGGCCTTCAGGTACAGCAACAACTATAAGAGTGACAGCAACCATCATCGTCTTCAACGTATGACCCAGAAGCGCCAGCCACGCGGCTTCATCTGCTCCGGGATTAAGGAGATTAAAAACTCCGATTACCATCGCAAAAAATACGATGACAAACACGATGATGCTGGTGATTACTTTAGCTGTGCCTTGATTATTCTTTTGCGCTTCTATTTCCGCCTGTGATCTTTCCTCCTCATCTCCTACCCATTCCGGGAACTTTTTGATGACTATCCAAAAGAATATAACAACCGGGATGATGAGAGAATATGCCGGCCATGAAGCCCATCCAAAGAAGTGGATCAATTGTCCAACAATAATTAAACCGGCAAAGATATAGCTGACATTGGTGATCCAATCGGCAAGACCGTCAAGCTGCTCATTAAGCGGAGTCTTGACAGAATCGTCGATTTGAGCTTCCTCATAGACTTTGCCCATTTCGGTGACATCGCCTACTTTCAATACCCGCATTACGCCGTGTCCTTCCATAATTTTAGTGCCACGCATCACCTGGTTAGAAGGATAGGTAGCGTCTTCATCGAAATGTGCCGGCTCTGTTGTTTTAACGCACAAAGGCTCACCTGTCAGCGTTGACTCGTCAACGCTGAGAATTACAGCATCTAGCAATTCACCATCAGCCGGAATTTCATCGCCAGTGTTTAGTATAACGATGTCGCCCACAACCACATCTTTCCGAGGAATAGTAGTCGTAGAACCATTTCGTATCACTTCCACCTGCTCATCATCATTAACCTGATTTAGAATCCTGAACGCTTTGTTTGCACGTTGTTCAAAAATGAATGCCAAGGTGGTAGCAAGTCCGATAGCAGCAAAGATGCCTATAGGCTCAAAAAACACTTTCCAGTCCTGTTCCAATCCGAAATATTCGTAGAATGAAATGCCGATTGAAAAGACTCCGGCAACCAAAAGGATAATGATGAGCGGGTCAGAAAATTTCTCAAGAAACTCCTTCCACCAGGGATCTTTCAAAGGAGGCGTCAAGACATTAACGCCATTCTTTTTTCGACTCTCCGAAACCTGCACGTCGGTTAAACCTTCATACTTTTGCTGTGACATATGATTGTTGGATATTTATAATTAATGCTAAGGTATAGTTAATGGTCTTGTGGATCAGTTGCTGACGAGTTGCACAATGATGAGGCGGTCGCCGTCATTTTTGCCGAGAAGAATCTTTTTCCCTTCGGTTAGCTCCACGGCTTGCCCTATCTCTATCTTGGTATCAGAGTCTTTATCCCAAAGACCGGGAAGCCGACGGTTGATGAGTATCCATTTGCCATTATGGAAATGGAAATCGCCCACCGGCTTTTTCTCTTCTGAAGTAAGTTTTTCGTTGGGAAAAATGAACCGGTTAACATGCCACATATAAAGCGATTGCTTACTATATACCATCAAACGGTAATTTTCTGGTTTGAACGTACCGGTTTTAGGAGAATAGTAGAAATTTAGTACGGGAAGTTGACCGTGATATTCCGTACCGCAGAACGGACATCGCGGTCTGGTTGAGTTGTCAAACACAAACCACTTGGCTTCGCACTTCGGATTTTGACACGGCTGAATGAGGTCGGTCGTTTTCACTAATGCAGTCAGCCATTCGTCAGCTGTCGGGCGCATAGGGGGATTATGCAAACCTTCAATGAAAGCCTTGTCGAAAAGCTGCTTCAGATAGGGTCCACAGATAGAATAAGGCAATTTGGACACATCTCCTTGCGGCAACTCGGACGGAGCCATATTTGCCACGTTCGGGCGATTGCTTTTATCTGCGGGGTGTTCAATAAAGAGGGCTTTGCTCCCCATTGAGAGCTCCTCATCCTTCGCCGGATCAAGGTCGTTTACCTTACCGCCGCGCAAAGGGTGGCGATACAGAAGATACATATATATCATAACGGCAAGAGCATGGCGGTCAGTCTGTATATTCGGAAGCTTCTTGTTGGGATCTCCAATTTGCAAAGCGCGTGTACCAAGCACCTCCGGAGCAATAAAGTCGGGTGTTCCCACCACATCCGGAGGGTATTTGCCCGGCACCACAAGTCCATCGCAATCAATGACGCACGCCGTCCCACTCTTGGGGTCTACAAGCACATTGTTATACGATAAGTCAGAATGTGCCAATCCTGCCGCGTGCAGACGCTTAACGGCACGGGTTATTTGTATCAGCATATGGAAATGTGTCAGCCATGAGCCTTTGAACTCCGACTCCACAAATTTGTTACGAAGTTTTGCTGATGCGAACCATTTGCCAATCTTCTCCTTCCCTTGAAAGCGACCTCCTTCAAAGAAAAAATGCTTCTGATATGTTGGCACTACCACACCAAGTTTGCCGTTCCATTCGACCAGTTTTGTTGGCCAACAAAAGAGTTTCTCCCAATAGTCGCCCCCCGGTTGGTTGAATATACGGTCACGATAGATGCCTGTGATGTTTTGAAGACGATCTTTTGCATTAGCATCCTGCGAGGTACGAAAGAAACCGATAACGTAGCTTTTGTCCAGGCTGAAATACACATCTTTCATCGCTCCTGAACCAATCACTTCGTCTACAAACTGCACAGTGGAGCCGTCAACCGCCGTGAGTGTGATTGTCTGCGCCATATCAGTAGAGTATTGCTATTGTTCTGTCATCATGTTCGCCCGGGCTCCAGAAGTCCAACCAACGCAGCAGTTGGTCTTTTGAGGCTTCGTTATTGTCAGTGAGCTCAACGCCAGGAATTTCATCCTCGGCAAAACCGGTTTGCAGAGAGTCCCAAAACTCATTCCACTTGTTAATGTCATTAAGATTTGCATCAGTACCGAACATCGGGTCGCTCACGCCATCGGTCATCATCATCAAAGCTGTGAAATCATCCACAATTTCGAAGCGCAAGCGCTTGTAGAGCGATGCTGTGTCGGCAAATATCTCCGGCATTGTGAGGAAACGAGTTTGACCGGAGAACTCTCCTTCATCAGGAGTGCCAAGTAATTTGAATGTCTGTGCCTCTTTATTGTAGATACACATGGCTCCATCACCAACCCAGAAAGAAGCAACAAACCAACCGAAATCAAACTTCTTGCAGATAGAAAGCAAAAGTGTAGTGGCAAAATCTTTCAAGTTGGCATCTTCTGCCTGTTTAGCCGCCTCAGCAATAGCTTTATGCGCCGAGTATGCAGCATTGCCGACAATACCATACACAGCATCACCAACGGTTTTACGTAACGATGTTTCGTTTTCAGCACCATAGTAATCCTGGATTTTTTCCTCCAAGTCTGAATCGCCCGTAAGTTTTTCCTTGCAATAATCGACAACAGACCGACAGGCGATTTCTGACCCCTTACGGGAAAATTTTGCGGAACCAGCACCATCGGCCACGGCTATGATATACCAGCCATTGTCATTGGAATGAAAAAGCTGGAAGTGGTCATCGCGTGGCTTCCCCTCCTGTGCATGACTGCGGCCACGGTTAGAAGCTGCAACCATATCCTTTAGTGGAGTCCCGTCAGGTCCGGCCTCAACCTTGACATATTCGCACACTTTATCTTCCTTAAAGTATGGCACATCTTTTGAAGTCGGAATATCTTTCCATAAATCACGGGGGTTGTGATTTACGGCAAATGGAATCTTTCGTTCAAGCAAAGGCTGACCGTCAAACCATCCAATATATTTATATAGAATGGTTATTATAAAATCCCCCGCTTCAGTTGGTATACCTTGTACCCTGATGATACCGTCATCCGTAGTCACCGCGTTCAGGCCGACTTCGTCCAGACCTTCAATGCTCACAACAGTGACCTTGTCAGAAGGAAGTTGAATGTTCTCTGAAAGGTATTCTTTCCCCCTTGTTGCATTAGATATCTTCAAAGGGAGCGCGTTTATTTCGTTTTCAATAACTTTTCTTTGATCCATGACATATTGTTGGTATCTGTCCCAAGCATCTCTGACCGCCCAATTAATAAAGTCAGACGCTTCGGCGGCAGAAGTTAATATTTGATTCGAAGTCAATAGAGCGGCTATTTGTCGGCCCATATCTACCTTTATCAGGTCATTTTTCGACCGCCAGAACTCTTTATTCTTCTTATGCTGACTCATCATTATTGTGCATTAGCCCTGTGTACGTGATACATCTATTCCTCCTCCACTCACTGACGACAATTCTCCGTGCAGACCACACCAGGGACAATGATCGTTTGCATTTTTACCGGCACAGAAGATATTTCCGCACTCGCAAATCACGAATCCGAATTGATTTCCACAACATGGACAGGTAGGACGGCCATAAAGCTGATTAGTATTGATATTCTTGCCTAAATTCCTCCCATCAGATAGTTCCTGATATTGTTTCTCGTCGATTGGATAAGTTCCAACAAGACGGAAACCGTCCATAAATAGATTTTCCATATCTTTGGAATTACGAGCGTATTTGATGAGGTAAGGCTTGTTGGTTGTTTGACATTTTCCCATCACAACAGCAAAATTCTCATCAATACGTTTGGATTCGCTGGAATTGGCCTTTTCAAGACTTATACCAGTAGTCTCCGGAAACTGCATCTCGTCACTATGCTGTTCGCTTACCGACATACTTGTGGCCTTGATTGATGCAGTTATCCACTTGAAAAACTGGCGGAAAGATTCCTTGTCAGTTTTTCTAAGAAGCAGCACATTTTCGGTAAGTTGTTCAAGAATGGACGTATTCACATTATCACCGATAGAGATTGCCACGAGATTGCAGAAGAGACGGTACTTGTCATTCCACCGTTGGAAAGAGGCAAGATAATCATCGGTGGGAGTACCGTCAGTGAACAGGAAAATAATAGGTTTCCAATCGCCTTTAACTTCCATCGTTGTCTTTTGAATATCACGCTCCATGCAATCCATCAGATAATTCATACCCACACCGAGTGAGGTGCCACTACCTACCGGGAATATGGGAGGATAGAACTTATACAATTCAGTCAATTCCGAAAGAGTTTTGGCTTTTCCCGCAAAGGCAAGAATAGATACAAACACGGTCTCCAATGCATACGGATCAACACGTAACTCTTGGATGATAGTACGCATACCGTTTTGGACCTCCTCAATTGGCTGTCCAACCATCGACTCGGAAACATCGATAAGAAAATATACTGGTAGTCTTCTCATATTATATTTCGAAATTATATAGAATAATATTGCCGTAAAATTTTCAAAAATTCTGGTTATTGATACTCAGTAAATTGCTCAATGAACAACGGAGAAAATAAATAAAACAAGGCTAACGTAAGCAATACCGGTAATCATTACCGGATAACAACTCAAATTCAAGGAACTGGATAAAATTGCTTACTGGTTTGGCGTTCATAATTATTAGATTACAACATTGACCTCATCTGGAGGAGGAGGAAGGGCTATATCTTCTGTAGCGCCCATCGACTTGCCGCCTTCTTCAATAATGCCACTAACCCATTTAAAAAATTTCATAAAGGCAGTACTGTCCATCGCGTCAATCTGAAACACTTTGTCAGTTAGCAAAAGCAATTCTTCCGTCTTGGCCTTTGGTCCGGCTGCGAGTGCAACAATGTTTGTAAATTGTCGTTGTTTTATTTGTGATAATACACCCTTGTAAACTTGTATGTCTGACGGTTTTCCATCGGTCATAACAAAAAGGATTGGCATCCAATCACCTTTCTGCTCGGGTGTACCTTTTTGAACTTCCGAATCAACTTTCTTACAAAGCATTTCCAATGCAGCACCAGTGAAAGTTGGACCACTTTCCGGAACTGTTATTTCTGGCATCTGTATTTGGTCTATGGGCGTGAGAGGCAGGATTTGTTTCACCTCGCGGTCGTATGTTATAATACTTATGCTTACAGTATCCAACGCATACGGGTTGGTGCGCAGGGTACTAAGCATCGCTTCAATTCCAACCTTCACAGACTCAATAGGTTCCCCTTTCATTGAACCGGAAGTATCTATAAGTAAATATACTGGTAGTCTACGTGACATAATATTTTGTCGGGTTATATATCATTATCCCTGCTGGAAGATGAGGTGACTCTTGCAAGTCGATCGCACATCTGGGAGCTGATCTGCCTTTTGCCTCTAATTCAAGGAGTCGAAATTGATATATCTCAATAAGAGGAACCAACTGCCGCACTTCGGTATTGTACGTTATTATACTTGAGAATGCAGTTTTATACACATAAGTCCCCGGACTCAATGATTGCTTTAACTCATTGGATTCACATTTGGCTGCTTCTATCAGATCACTTCACATTGGATAATGAGCAATCAACAGAAAGTCTTCGTATAACCAAAAATACACCTCCTGTCAGATAAGAACCTGAAGTGACTTATTGTTTCCGGGCAAGTAGTTCTTCAAGTTCTTTCAGAATATATCTTGAAGTTAAACTACGATGTTAACTTCTGGCGGTGGCGGCGGAAGCTCGCTGAGCGTCCCCATTTCTTTACCAGTCTCTTCTACTTTCATCGAGCCTGCGCTAACTGAGGCGGAAACCCACTTGAAGAAAGACTTGATTGTTGCTGAATCTGCGGTATCCAACGATACTACGCATTCAGTAATTTGTTTCAACACGGTCGTATCTGCCCCTTGTCCGGCAGCACATGCTACTATCATGCCGAATTTGCGTTTGCGGAACTCGTCAAGCCCTTTGCGAATATCATCGGTAGGAACACCATCGGTCATGATAAATACAAGCGGCTTCCAGTCACCCTTGACATCGGCAGTGGTCTTGGTTACCTCCTGATCCACTTTGTTGGCAAGAAGACTTAAAGCCTCCCCCAATGCCGTGCAACCGCTGGCATCTATGTTAGGCTGCTGAAAATTGGCAAGTTCAGTCAGCGGTGTAACTTGCTGTGCTGTATTATTGAATGTAATGATACTGAGGTAAGCCGTTTCAAGCGCGTAGGGATCACTGCGAAGAGTGCTGACAAGGACTTGAACACCGTTTTTAACAGCCTCAATAGGTTCTCCGTACATGGAGCCGGATGTATCGAGGAGAAGATATACAGGGAGTTTTCTCATGATGGATTATTTGTAATTCGCTATTATTCTTTTTATGGTTTCACAGAGATTCCCATCAGGGTAGGCATCTCCTATGGCAGAAAATTTCCATTCGCCACCACGGCGATATAATTTGCCCATAATTAAGGCGGTTTTATCCTGGTATTGAGACTCGGCAGCAACATCATATTGCGCGAATATCTCCTTCACCCATTCAGGTGTTCCTTCATACATTCTGATTGAAGCATAAGGTATCTGGGAGAAGTCTTCCTTTCCACAATTATTGAGGAAAAAGAAAATTTGCTCAACACTAGAGGATATTTTGTTAAGGTCGACTGTGATAATCTCGTTATCAAGGCCATCGTCACCGTCTTGGTCGCCTTTAAGATCATCGCCGGAATGATGTAATGCACGGTCATTGGAATCGACTTTGCCGGGAGGCATACCATATTGATCAAGGAACTCTTTACGGTAAAGAGGCGAATAAATGTGGTCGCAGAGATTGCCGTTGGCATCAAGCATCACACAACTTAAATCAAGGTCTACATCCTGTACTGAATTGCCAAGTCCAAGAAATCCATTTTTTATTATACTCCCCCAGTTACAACCTACACAAAACTGTGTAAGTTTCGCACCATTATTCTTTTCTAAATTGATTCGCTGGCCTTTTTCTAATCGTATTGCCATAATTATTAGCTGTATTTGTTGAGAAAAGATTCAAGCCCCTGTTTGTAACCAATACCCACAGCCTCAAATTTCCATGTTCCATTGCGCTTATAGAGACGGCCAAACTCTGCAGCTGTTTCCACACTGAAATCTTCCTCCAATTCGTACTTGGCTATTTCTTCTCCTGTGTTGGTTTTGTAAATTCGGATAAACGAGTTACGAACTTGGCCGAAGTTCTGACGACGTTCGTCTGCCTTATGGATTGTGACCACGAAACAAATTTCAGTAGCACGGGAGTTGATTTTACTTAAATCGATTCGGATGCTTTCATCATCTCCATCTCCTTCTCCAGTAAGATTATCTCCGGTATGCTCTACTGCTTCATCAGGCGATTTCAGGTTATTGTAGAATACAAAGTACTCGTCACTGAGAATTTTTTTGTTTTCGCCAAGAATGAATGCTGATGCATCCAAATCAAAGTCTTGACTTGTATCAGACTGGTTGGTATCCCATCCCAATCCGACGGAAAAGTTTTGAAAATCGACATTAATCCTTTGCCCTTTTTCCAAATTAATCATTGCGATTTTTTTAATTTTTGAATTATTATATCAATTCCATCTAAAAATAAATCAAACGGAATTGTTTACTTCAGCTTTGTTTCATTGATCTTCTCTGTTTTCCATCTGGGTAATTTTCTAAGCGCATAATTAAGAATTTTTTAAAATTTTGCAAAAGCACTATTTTACCATCGGCAAAAACTCAAAATACTATAAGTTGCAACTAATTACTTGCTTCCGGGAGAATAATTGAATCCCCAACCATATCTGCGGTCGCAGTCTGAATGCCCGTCATGAAATGTCACAAGCTTTTGCACAGTCATTGAGTTGTCTGTACCAATTTCTATGGAAGCAATAGCGCAGAATTTCTTAATACTGCTTTGTTGCCCCATCTTCACTATGATATCCTCACATCCGGGAACTGAAACTTTTACTACAGCATTGGTGTCGGCCCATTTGGCAACTCCATCGTAAATAAAAGTGTAAACCACAATTCTCCTAATTTGCGATATACCCTGAGGATTGACAAAAATTGTCTCACCTGACTCTGCGCCGCCTCCACGGTCATCACCTCTATGCCAAATATAAGGGGCTTGTGTATAGCATCCCTGCCGCGTTTGCTGGTCTCTGCGACCTCCTCTACCGTGAGAAAACTGCAACCCATCGATGAGCGTCTTTGAGCCATCTCTCATTTCATAGAAACAGCCGAGATCCAAGTCCATATCGCCACCGAACATTCGTTTGAAGAAACTGCCTTTACTCCAATCAAGATTGATTTTAATCTCCCCCGGCGTACGTATTGCCTTATCAAGGTTGATGCGATGTTTGTCACCGCTCTTTTCAAGTACAATAGCCATGATGAATACATGTATTTAGAAACAAGCTCTTCAAAGCCTCCTTTACCCTACATATTTATTAGCAAGGTATTGAAGGCCGCCTTTGAAACCGTTTCCCATAGCTTCGAACTTCCACTCTCCATTGTGTCGATAAAGACGGCCGAACTCTACTGCTGTTTCCGTTGAGAAATCCTCATCAAGCTCATATTTTGCAATCTCCTCATTGGTGAGCGCATTGTAGATGCGAATATAGGAGTTGTGGACTTGGCCGAAATTCTGGCGGCGTTGTTCAGCATCGTGAATAGTCACGGTGAACAAAATCTCCTGCACGCGAGAATCCACTTCCGCTAGATTCACGGTTAGAGTCTCATCATCTCCACCATCACTATTTCCGCCGGTCAAGTCATCGCCTGACGATTCGACAGCATTATCTGGAGAATGTTGATTGTTGTAGAATACGAAGAATTCGTCTTGAGGCAGTTTACCGTTAGCTCCAAGCATGAATGCGGAAGCATCAAGGTCGAAATCGTAACCAGTACCTGTATTGGGATCCCAGCCAAGACCTACACCAACCTTCTGAAGACCGATACCTATGCGCTGCCCCTTTTGTAAGTTGATAGCCATAATATTATATAGATTTCTCCTTTTTATTTTCTTACTAATCTGCAATACACCTCGTCGTGCAACATGTTTTTTCTAACGGATTTGGAATCCGCATATAAAGTGAATCCTGAAAAGGGATATACCGGGAATCGACCACAAAGAAAGGGGATCTTCCCTATCTCCCTCCCCCCTTGCGTTTGAGTACATTCAGCCATAAGGTTCTACTGTCCTGTTTTCCCGGCATCCGGCCCGCGGAAATAACTGTGCAAATTTGCATTAAATTATTTTTTCTCAAATTTGTAGGTTGACTCCGGATTCCAAATCCGCTTTTTCCCATATTCGGCAGGTTCCATATAAAAGCTTATTGTTAGAAAAGACTAACATTCATCAATTGAGGAGACTCCCGCACCATCTCCCCGGAATGCCAAAAAAACTGACATTTGGCTTGCCCGCATGGTGTGAAGTGGCATAATCATCCGGCACCATTATCAGGTTCAGCCAGGCACGGACATCCACATGAAGACGAGCACTAAAACTTTCGCCATTGCAGATACAGCCGCTAACGCAGACTATCTTACCAATACATCCGAACCGCTCGGAGAAACGATGACCCTGAATGTGGGCCCCTCCCACCCCGCCACTCACGGCGTGCTGCGCCTGGTGCTGGAACTTGATGGTGAAGAAATCATCAGCTGTGATCCGGTGGTTGGCCATCTGCACCGCGGGATGGAAAAAATAGGCGAAACCATCCAGTACAACCAGTTTGTTCCCTACACCGACCGCTTTGACTACCTGGCTCCCCTGTCCAATAACATCGCCTATGCCTGCGCGGTGGAAAAACTGCTGGGATGGGAACTGCCGCCCCGCGGACAGGCCCTGCGCGTACTGGCCCTGGAGCTTTCCCGCTTTTCCTCCCACATCCTGGGGGTGGGCGTATACGGCATGGACGTAGGCGCCATGACCGTTTTCCTGTACTGTTATGAGGAACGTGAAAAAATCCATAATTTTTACGAACAGCTTACCGGGGCGCGTTTCACTTCCTCCTACACCCGCATCGGCGGCCAGACGCGTGATGTTCCCAATGAAATGCTCAAGGAAGTGCTCGTCTTCTGCGATGAAGCGTCCAAAACTCTTGATGAAACGGAAGCGCTTCTGCTCAAGAACAAAATCTTCATTGACCGCCTTCAGGGCGTAGGCGTCATCAGCCGAGAAAAAGCGCTTTCCTGGGGCATTACGGGGGCCAACCTGCGAGCCAGCGGCATTAAGCGGGACCTGCGCAAACTCACCCCCTATCTGGGATATGAAAATTACGAATTCGACGTCCCCGTAGGCGAGCACGGAGACTGCTACGACCGTTTTACCGTGCGCATTGAAGAAATGCGCCAGTCCCTGCGCATCATCCGCCAGGTCATTGAAACCATGCCGGACGGCCCCATCAACATGGTGGACACCAAAGGCACGCTGCCTGAAAAGAAAAAAGTTCTGACGGATATGGAATCCCTGATTCGCCAGTTCATGACGACGACCATGGGGGTGAACGCCCCCGCCGGGCAGGTTTACTTTGCCGCGGAAAACCCGAAGGGAGAGCTGGGGTTCTTCCTGGACTCCAAGGGAGGAGGGCTTCCCAACCGCCTGCGCATGCGTTCCCCCTCTTTCTGCAACCTGTCCATCCTGCCGGAACTGATGAAAGGCCACCTGGTTTCCGACGTTCCGGCCATCCTCGGCTCTTTCGACTTCGTGATGGGCGAATGCGACCGTTAACCCCCCCGCCACTTTCATCCACTTCAACGCAAACACCAAACTTTCTCCCCATGTCCGATTACGCTGAAAACGCCATCGACGCGACTATCGCCCACCAGCCCAGCCCGGGCGAACGGTTCTACCCGTCCTTTGAAGTAACGCCGGAACTTGACGCCGCCGCCAGCGAATACGTTACGCATTATCCGGAAGGCAAGCAGAAATCCGCCGTGCTGCCCATCCTGCATGAAATACAGAAAAAATTCGGCTTCATCAGCGGAGACGCCATCGCCTGGGTGGGAGAAAAACTGAATATCTCCGCCGCCCATGTTCTGGGCGTGGTGACTTTCTATCCCGGCCTGCGCCAGATATGCCCCGGAAAAAACCACATCCGCGTATGCCGCACTCTTTCCTGCGCCATGGCGGGAGCGGACAGCCTGTTCGACGCCATCTGCACGCGTCTGGGCATTGACAAAAACGGCATCGACCACCATCACCCCATTGGAGTCAGCCCGGACGGCCTGTGGAGCGTGGAAGGAGTGGAATGCCTGGCCAACTGCGGCTTTGGCCCCAACATGATGGTCAATGACCTCCTGTATGAAAAAGTCACTCCGGAAGTGCTGGAGGAAGTAATCGCCAAATACCAGAACGCCTAATTCTTTTCCATCCCCGCACCAGATTTTCGCCATGAGCATCACCTATCTTCCCGGTAAAGAACCCCACCCCAGGGAAACGCGCCGCATTCTGAAAAACGTCAACCGCGAGGGCTGGAATACCTCCATTGACTGCTATCTGGCCGACGGCGGTTATGAAGAACTGAAAAAGGCGCTCGGCATGGAGCCCAGGGCCGTCATTGACGAGGTGAAAAAATCCGGCCTTCGCGGCCGTGGCGGCGCGGGGTTCCCCACCGGCGTGAAATGGACCTTCATTCCGCCGAACAACACGAAGCCTGTTTATCTGGTTTGCAACTGTGACGAATCCGAACCAGGCACGTTCAAGGACCGCTACATTGTCCATCAGGACCCCCACCAGCTCATTGAAGGAATGGTCATCTCCAGCTACGCGGTGGGGGCGCATCAGGCTTACATCTACATGCGCGAAGAATTTCCCATCGCCGCGGAAATCATGCTCAAAGCCCTTCAGGAAGCCCGCGAACGCGGCTTCCTGGGCAGCAACATCCAGGGGTCCGGCTATAATCTGGAAATCCACCTGCACCGCGGAGCGGGAGCGTACATTTGCGGTGAGGAAACGGCCCTGCTCAACTCCCTTGAAGGGGATCGCCCCTATCCCCGCATCAAGCCCCCCTACTTCCCGGCCGCCATCGGCCTGTACGGATGCCCCACCATTGTCAACAACGTGGAATCCCTCTGCCAGGTGAAACACATCATGGCCATGGGAGGAGAAGCCTACAGCCAGGAAGGAGCCAAACGTTCCCCCGGCACCCGCATCATCGGCGTTTCCGGCGACGTCAAACGTCCCGGGTTCTATGAAATCATCTCCGGCTCCATGACCTTCGGCGAACTGCTGTATGACATCTGCGGCGGCCCGCGGGACGGGCGCCAGTTCAAGGCCGTGATACCCGGAGGCTCCTCCTCCAAGGTCATGCGCACGGATGCGGAATACAAAGTGCAGAATCCGGACGGCACCATGGGGAAAATCACCTTCTTCGACATTCCGCTGGATCTGGACAGCATCGCCCGGCACGGCTCCATGTCCGGTTCCGGCGCGGTCATCGTCATGGACGACTCCCGCTCCATGCCCTGGGCCATGAACAACATCAACCGTTTCTACGCCCATGAATCCTGCGGGCAGTGCACTCCCTGCCGGGAAGGCTGCCCGTGGATGATGAAACTCAGCACCCGCATCCTGGAAGGAAAAGCCGCCCCATCGGACGTGGATCTGCTCATTGAAGTGGCCAACCAGATTGAAGGGAAAACGGTCTGCGCCTTCGGTGAAGCCGCTTCCTGGCCCACCCAGGCCATGGTCTCCAAATTCAAAGAGGAATTCGTAGCCCTGACGGATCCATTCAACGCCTGTCTGCCCCACACGGAGGAAGGCAGGGAACAAAACCGTTTCCTCACCCGCTAAACAGCAGCACGCAACACCAGTTCTCAAAACCATCCCTCTCCCATCCGTCATCATGAGTGAAGAAGCTTCCAAACTCCCCAAAGACATTGCCGCCGCGGAAGGCAAGGTGAACGTCCAAATCAACGGAACGTGGCACCGGTTCCCGCGCGGCACGCGGATTGCAGACGCCTGCCGTTCCGTGGGCGTGCCCATTCCGTGCTTCTGCTACCACCCCAAGCTGGCTGTCGCCGGCTCCTGCCGCATGTGCATGGTGGAACAGGGGATGCCGCCCAGGCTCGCTCCGGGGCAGACACCCTCCTATGATGAAAACGGCTATCAGCGCATCCAGTGGATGCCCCGCCCCATCATCTCCTGCGCAAACACGGTGGCGGAAAACATGGGTATCCGTACGGACAGCCCCCTGGCCAGTGAAGCGCGCCGCGGCGTGATGGAATTCCTGCTCACCAGCCACCCTCTGGACTGCCCCATCTGCGACCAGGCCGGGGAATGCAAGCTTCAGGAATACTCCAACGACTACGGCCAGGTGGAAGGCCGTTTTGAAGAGAAAAAGACCAAAAAAGGAAAAAACCTGAGCATTGGCCCGCGCGTGAACCTGGACCAGGAACGCTGCGTGCTCTGCGGCCGCTGCGTGCGCTTCATGCGCGACATCATGCACGATGAGGTGCTTACCATGTCCCAACGCGGCACCTTCAACGCCATCACGGTTTACCCCGGCCGCGAGCTGGACAGCAACTACTCCATGAACACCGTGGACCTCTGCCCGGTAGGAGCCCTTACCTCCAAGGATTTCCGCTTTAAAATGCGCGTCTGGTTCCTGAAAGAAACAAAGACCATTGACGTGGACTGCGGAACGGGCACCAATATCACCCTCTGGACAAGGGAAGACAAGGTGTACCGCATTACCCCGCGCCAGAATGATGCCGTAAACTCCTGCTGGATGCCGGACTCTCACCGCCTTAACTACAAATACATCAATGCGGAAACCCGCATTCCCCAGCCCGTCATCCGTACGGATGCGGAAGCGCCTCACCGCCCCTCCACCTGGGAACCGGCTCTGGCTTCCGCCGCGGAAGCCGTCAAGCGCATCGCTCCGAACCAGCTCGCCATCATCGCCTCCGGGCGCATGACCAATGAAGAGCTTTACATGGTCCGCCATCTGGCCGCCCAAATCGGCACGGATATGGTGGACATCGTTCCCCGCATGGGAGAAAGCGACGGCATGCTTATTTCTGCGGACCGCAACCCGAACACGAACGGGGCCAGGCTGGTGCTGGATATCAAACCCGGGGCCAGACTGAACGCCATTCGCGAAGGAGTTCGCAACGGTTCCGTCAAGGGCATCCTCTCCCTGGGGGAAGACCTCATTTCCCCGGAAGCAGGCTTCACGGCGGAAGACTTGGACAAGCTGGACTACCTGTTCATGACCGCCCACAGCGCCAATGAAACGGCGCGCCATGCGGACCTGGTTCTGCCGGGCGTCACCTATGCTGAAAAATTCGGCACCATGATTAATGTCACGGGCCGTATTCAACGCCTGAACCGCGCTATCCAGCCCATAGGATACGCCCGGGACGACTGGCAGATTTTCAGAGACATCACCCTCCTGCTGGGAGGCAACCCTGCACTGAAAGACTTCAACTCCGCCCTGGACATCCTCACCGCCATGAGCACGGAATACGGCGCACTCAATGGAGTCTCCTGGGGTTCCATCGGAGACGGGGGCCAGCCCATTCTGGAAACCGGCGTTACCATTCCCGTGGTGGAACGCGAAAAAAACCAGGGCCGCTAATCACACTTCACACGCATACAACCTGTTAATCCGCCATGATTGATTCGATTCTAACTTTTTGCGACGAGGTGCTCAGCAACCCTGTGTGGTTTTATATCATCACTCTGCTGATCAAAATCGTCATCTGCTTTGCCATCACCATTCTGTTCATTCCGGTCTGCGTGTACATTGAACGCCGGGTGGCCGCCTGGATCCAGGACCGCGTGGGCCCCAACCGCGCCGGCATTCCGTTAAGCATCTTCCGCCGCTTCGGCATGAAATCCGACCTGCCGTTCAAAAAGACGCTGGACTACTTCGGGTTGCCCCATGACGGCAAAATCGCCAACCTGTGCCGTTTTTTCCGCCTGGACCGCGACATCCCCATCTTCGGTCTCGTGCAGCCCATGGTGGACGGCGGCAAACTGTTCCTGAAGCAGGATTTCACCCCCCCCTTCGTACGCCGCGTATATTTCTGGATCGCCCCCATCCTGGTGCTTGCGCCACCGCTGATGACGGCGGCCGTGGTTCCCTTCGCCGGAGACCTTCAAACCTCTTACGGAAATATCAACATGGCGGTGGCCAACCTCAGCGTAGGCCCCCTCTGGATGTTCGCCATCTCCTCCCTCTCCGTGTACGGACTGGTGCTGGCCGGATGGTCATCCAACTCCAAATTCCCCTTCCTGGGCGGCGTGCGCTCCTCAGCCCAGATGATTTCCTATGAAATCAGCATGGGCCTGTCCATCATCCCTGTATTGATGATTTACAGCACGCTGGACCTGTCCAACATCGTGGAATACCAGGCCGCCAACGGCTGGCTCCTGCTTCCCGTGTGGGGCGAGGGCCTGAGCTGGCAGCGCTGGATACTGCTGGCGCCCGTAGCTATCAGCTTCATCATCTTCCTCACTTCCATCTTCGCGGAAGCCAACCGCACGCCCTTTGACATGTCCGAATGTGAAACGGATCTTGTGGGCGGCTACCATACGGAATATTCTTCCATGAAATTCGCCCAGTTCTTCATGGGGGAATATGCCGCCATGGTGGTGGGCTCATCCCTTGTCATCACGCTGTTCCTGGGGGGCTGGTCCATCGGCTTCGGCCTGGACGGCTGGCTCAACGAACACGTAGCCAACTGGGTGGCGGTCATCTGCCAGCTCATCGCATATGTGCTCAAGCTTCTCTTCTTCGCCTTCTTCTTCGTCTGGGTGCGGTGGACGCTCCCCCGCTTCCGCTATGACCAGGTGATGAAGCTCGGCTGGATGGTCTTCTTTGAACTGGCCGTCATCAACATCTTCCTGACAGCCGCCATCCTGTATTTCGTCAAGTAACCCCCTTTCTTCATTCCGACAACATCACTATTATGGCCTTCAAAACGATCAAGCGCCCGAAGATTTCCCTCGGAGAGCGGTTCTATCTGCAATCCATTCTTGGCGGTCTTTGGCTCACTATCAAGCACCTCGTTCTGGCTCTGCTGGGCAAATCCCGCAACAAAAAAGAACTGGCCGGTTCCGGCATCGGCGTCACGATGCAGTATCCGGAAGCCAGATGGGACAAACATCTGCCGAAATATTACCGCGGAGCTCCCGTGCTGGTGAAAGGCGAAGACGGCCGTGAACGCTGCGTTTCCTGCCAGCTCTGCGAATTCATCTGCCCGGCCCGCGCCATCACCATCACCCCCGGCCCCATACAGGAAGGACCGTGGGGCAAAGTGGAAAAAGCCCCCAGGGAATTTCAGATTGACATGCTGCGCTGCATCTACTGCGGCATGTGCGAGGAAGCCTGCCCGGAACAGGCCATCTTCATGAGCCATAACTACCTGTTCACCCCCACGGATAAAACCCAGGCCATCCACAACAAGGCCAAGCTCTACGAACTGGGCGGCACCCGCAAGGGTCTGGTCAACAAGTGGAACCAATACAAATAACCCCCGAACACTCCATTTCCCGTACATTATGAACATTTTTGCCAGCGACATACTTTTTTACGTTTTCGGGGCCCTGGCCGTGGTCCTGTCCCTGATGGTCGTCTTCATGCGCAACCCCGTCTCCTCCGCCATGATGATGGCTCTTTCCTTTGGAGCCACCGCCGCCGTCATGATCGGGCTGGGAGCCCACTTCCTGGGCATTCTCCAAATCCTTGTATACGCCGGGGCCATTATGGTGCTCTTCGCGTTCATCATCATGCTGCTGAATGTGAAGCAGGAAAGATCCCCCTTCAGCAGGCCTTTCCCCGTCGCTATCGGGGTCATCATCGCCGGCCTCTTCCTCGGCCAGCTTATTGGCATCATCTATTCTTTGCCCGGCGCCAAAGAAACGCACCGCTGCCCGATGGCCAGTGCGGAACAGGCCTGGAACGATTTGAAAATCGGGCAGGAGAACGCAGCCCCCTCCAAAACCGGAACGGGAACTCCCGCGTGCGGCCTTCGCAACAACGGCGTCCCTTCCGTCATTCTCCCCCCTCTCTCTCCCCAATGTTCCGCCCACCTCTATCCGGAAGGAACCACCATCCGTACGGAGATAGACAACGGAGAATTCCCGGACACCGCCCTGCTGGGCCGCACCCTGTTTGACAAATACAACCGGAGCCTGGTCATCGCCGGCCTGGCCCTGCTGGTGGCTTCCATCGGCGTCGTCGTGCTGAGCCGCCGCCCCTCCGGAAAATAAAGAACTCCTTACCACAGCCATCGCCATGATACCTCTCACGCATTATCTGATCCTCTCCGGCGTCCTGTTCGCCATCGGCCTGATGGGGGTGATTGTCCGGCGCGACATCATCGTCATCTTCATGTGCCTGGAAATGATGCTCAGTGCCGCCAACCTGTCCCTGGTAGCGTTTTCACGCGCCCAGGGCACTATGGGCCTGCCCAACTATGACGGCCAGGCCCTCTCCATCTTTATCCTGACCATTGCCGCAGCGGAAGTGGCTATCGGTCTGGCCCTCATCGTCTCCCTGTACAGGGCCAGGCGCACGGCCAGCACGCAAGATCTCAACACGCTGAAAGACTAAGAGCAACACACTATTCCACGAACATGTTCAATATTGATATTCAATACACTTGGCTTCTGCTCTTCCTGCCGCTGGTCGTAGCCGCCTTTGACTGGTTCCTGCTGACCAAACGTCCTGACGTCGCGGCCCTCACCTCCACCTTCTCCTGCCTGGCGACTTTCGTTCTTTCCCTGGGTTTGCTGGACCGGACCGGGTCTGACTCTTTCTCCTGGCTTCCGATTTCCGACATCTTTTCCGTGGATTTGGGCTTCGTGCTGGATCCCCTTTCCTCCCGCATGATGCTGGTGGTCACGGGCATCGGCCTGCTGGTCCATGTTTTCTCTCTGGGTTACATGGCGGACGACAAGGCGAAAACGCGCTACTTCGCGTGCCTGAGCCTTTTCATGTTCTCCATGACGGGCATCGTCCTGGCCAACAACATCGCCATGACCTTTATCTTCTGGGAATTGGTGGGCCTCTCCTCCTATCTGCTTATCGGCCACTGGTACACCCGGGACACTGCCGCCAATGCCGCCAAAAAAGCTTTCATCTGCAACCGCGTCGGGGACTTCGGCTTCCTGATCGGCATTCTGACCCTCTGGGCGCTGACCAATACGCTGGATTTCGGCATGATGGAAATACCCGCAGGAATCAGTGAAAACCTGCTGAACATTACGGTGCTGTGCCTCTTCTGCGGAGCGGTGGGCAAATCCGCCCAATTCCCGCTGCACGTCTGGCTTCCGGACGCCATGGAAGGCCCCACCCCCGTCTCCGCCCTGATCCATGCGGCCACCATGGTAGCCGCCGGCGTTTACATGATGGTGCGCGTCCAATACTCCATCGGCATTGAGGCCTTCCCCGCCCTGGCCTGCAATGTCATTGCCGGCATCGGAGCCATTACAGCCGTCATCGCCGCCTTCATGGCCACCCAGCAGAATGACATCAAACGCGTTCTGGCCTACTCCACCCTCTCCCAGCTCGGCTATATGGTCATGGCCCTGGGACTTCTGGCCGGGGAGGCAGCCATGTTCCACCTCTTCACCCACGCATGGTTCAAGGCTCTGCTCTTCCTGGGCGCCGGTGCCATCATCTTCGCCTGCCACCATGAACAGGACATCTGGAAAATGGGCGGCATCATGAAGCGCATGAAGCTGACCTCCCTCACCTTCATCATTGCCACCATGGCGCTGGTTGCCATTCCGTTCACGTCCGGCTTCTTCTCCAAGGAAGCCATTCTGGAAGCAGCCCTTCGCAAAAACCCGGTCTTCTTCTGGATCGGCGCGGGAGTAGCCCTGCTGACTACTTTCTATATGATGCGCGTCATTTTTGTGGTCTTCTTCGGCAAGAGCCGCAGCCACAGTTCGGAACACGCCTCGGAAGTAGGCGGCCTCATGCTGGTTCCCCTGCTGATTCTGGCTGTCCTGGCTCTCATCTCCGGCTACGGGTTCATCGCAGACAGGCTGGTTCCTTTCAACGGATTCGTTTCCGAAAGCTTCCACATGGGCATGCCCTTCTACGTCTCCATGGGGGCGCTGGTGCTCGGAATCCTGCTGGCGGCTGCCTTCTACGCGGGATCCCCGGCTTCTGACAAGCTCTCCGGCAATGCCGTTTCCCGGGCCCTCGCCAACCGCCTTTATATCGATCTGTTCTATGATAAAGTGCTGGTCAGGGGAGTCCAGGGCGTTCTGGCCGCCATCATCGACTTTATGGACCAGTTCATCATCTCCGGCCTCATCGTGGGAGGACTGGCGCGGCTGACCGCCGCCATAGGCTCCCTGCTGCGCCGCCTGCAGTCCGGCAACATGGCCGCCTATACGGCCCTCTTCGGCATTGGTCTGCTCCTGGTCATCTATTTTACCGTCTTCTATTCCTGCTAACCTAACCAACCAATCACATACCATGCTTATCTGGCTTGTTCTCATTCCTCTGATTGCCGCGGCCCTCATCGGTCTGTGCAAGGCGCCCGCACGCCCGACAGCCCTGCTCAGCGCCACCCTGACGCTGGCCCTCGGCATCTGGGCCCTGGTTAGCTTTGACAGCTGTTCTTCCTGCTGGTCCCGCTTTGAAGGGATGGACCTCCAGCTCACGTTGGCTCCGGCCCTGTCCAAAGTAATGCTGTTGCTGACCATCCTGGTTACCTTCGCCACCGTGTTGGGCACCAACCCTCCCCAGGGGGGGGAAGCCTCCTGGTACAATTCCGCCCTCCTGATTTCCGCAGGCGCCACCGGGGCGTTCCTGTCCGACAACATAATCTCCTTCTTCGCCTTCCATGAACTGGCTCTTATCCCCACTTTCGTGATGATAGGCCTGTATGGACGCGGCGACCGCCGCACCACGGCCTGGCGAGCCACGCTTTACCTGGGGCTTGCCTCCATGGTGCTGCTGGCAACCCTGCTGATGATCGGCACGCAGGCGGGCTTCACCTTCTCCGGACTGAAAGACTTCATGGCCAGCGGGCGCGAACTTGCCCACGCGGAACTTATCGGGGCCCTGCTCATCGCCGGGTTCGGCACGCTGATTTCCCTCTTCCCCTTCCATTCCTGGGCAGCCCCCGCCTACGCATCCGCTCCCGCTCCGGTAGCGATGATGCATGCCGGAGTGCTTAAAAAATTTGGCCTGTACGGGCTCTTCATGTTCCAGCCTCTGATGGAAACAGGACTCCTTCCCTGGACAAACATCCTGCTGGTCCTGCTCGTCTGCAATGTCATTTGGGTGGGGTACGTGACCGTCAACCAGAAAAGGCTGGACCTGCTGCTGGGCAACTCCTCCGTGATGCACATGGGCTATATCTTCCTGGCTTTCGCCGCCCTGGTGGTCTCCGGTTCCGCGGAAGCCAATCCCTGGGCGCTGAAAGGGGCTGCTCTGCTGATGCTGGCCCATGGCCTGACAATCGCCCTTCTCTTCCTGCTGTGCGGACAGATTGAAAAGCAGACAGGCACACTGGAAATCAACTCTCTGGGCGGACTGGGCACCAAGCTGCCGCGCATGGCTTTCGTTTTCGGCCTGGCGGGCATGGCCTCCATCGGCCTCCCCGGCCTCGCCAATTTCCCGGGGGAATTCATGGTCTTCTTCTCCGGGTTCGCCGGTTTCAGCAACGGCTTCGGCCCCGTTCAAATCGCCACCATCCTGTGCCTCTGGGGACTGGTTATCGGCGCGGTGTACATGCTGAGAGCCTACCGCAACATCTTCCAGGGAGACTTGTCCAAAGCCTCCGCCTACGCCACGGAGCTGCAACCCTCCGAACGGGCGGCCAACTGCTTCCTGGTCATCGCCCTGGCGGTCTTCGGCTTCTTCCCCACGCTGGTGCTTCAGTTCTTCTCCTGATTTCCCCCTTCCGAATACAATCCTAGTCTAACCTGATCCTCTTTTACCCATGCAAGCGTATATTCCGGAATTCATCCTGGCCGGCCTGGCAATGCTTTTGCTTCTGGCGGAGACCTTCTGCAAAAAAACGCCCAAATTCATTTTCGGGCTGATTGGCGCGGCGGGAACCCTGGCGATGCTTCCTTTCTACATGGAAGGGCTCTATGATAATATCTACATCATCCTGGCGCTCGTCGCCACAGCAGTCACCCTGCTGCTTTCCGTAGATTTCCGGGCCGTCATCAATCTTTCCTCCAATGACTCCAAATCCCAGGAGGGCACGGGGGAATTCTACATTCTGCCCCTGCTGGCCTGCGTAGGTATCACCTCCCTGTGCAAGGCCTCCAACCTGGTGGAACTGTTCGTCTCCCTGGAAGTGCTTACTCTGAGTTCCTTCATCATGGTAGGCTATTTCCGGCGGAACCTGGGTTCCACGGAAGCGGGCATCAAGTACCTGATTCTGGGCGCCGTCAGCACGGGATTCCTCGTTTTCGGCCTGGCCTGGTATTTCGGCATTACGGGAACATTCATTTATAATGAAACCATCGTCAGCCACGCCCTGGCCGGCCAGACAGCCCCCGCCATGTACCTGGCCCTCGCCATGCTGCTGCTCGGCACAGCATTCAAAATCGGCGCAGTTCCCATGCAGCTGTGGATTCCGGATGTGTACCAGGGCGCACCCACTCCGGTGACGGCTTTCCTTTCCGTAGCCTCCAAGGTAGCCGGATTCGCCCTGCTCGGCATCATCCTGGCCCCATTCGCCGTGTTGCCACCCGTCGAATTCGTCGTAGCCCTGATGGCCGCCGCTACCCTGCTGGTGGGCAACCTGGGCGCCATTCCCCAGACGAACCTGAAACGCATGATGGGTTATTCCTCCATTGCGCAGGCAGGCTTCATTCTTCCCCTGTTTATCGGTACCGTGGACGGGCAGCTGGCTCCGAACGCTCCGTTCTACCTGGCTGTGTACCTGGTCATGACCTTCGGCGCCTTTTTCGCCCTTGCCATGATCCGCATCCAGCGCGGGAGCGAGGAAATTGCCGCGTTCCGCGGTCTGGGCAAAACCAATCCCCGGCTGGCCCTGGCTGTCACCATCATGTTCGCCTCCCTGGCGGGCGTGCCGCTGACGGCCGGATTCTTCGCAAAAATGATTTCTTTCGTGCATGTCATCAATACGGGACTGTACCTGGGCTGGATGCTCCCCGTCATGATCATCTGCGCAGCATCCGGGTTTTACTATTACTTCAAGGTCATCCGCTCCATGTACTGGGACAAGCCCGCAGAAAACGCAGAACCCGTGCAGGTACCGGTCATTTCCGGAGTCATGCTGGCCGCGTTCTCCATCTTCATCGTGCTGGGGGGTCTGATGCCCTTGTTCCTGAATCCCATCCGGTAACAAACGCTTCCTTTCCTCCCATTATTCCGAAGGCCGTTCCCCGAATTGTTCGCAGAACGGCTTTCTCCATTCAGGAAAAGCCGCATGTTCCGTACCGGCTGGCCGAAAACGGATGGGGAAGGAGAGAATGCAGCTGCCCGGACTTACGATTTCAGCCATTTCAGGATCTTGAGCAACTCGCCTGAGCCAGGCATTTCTTTTATCATATTCATGCCGGAAAAATTTTGAAAAAAATGCGGCCTGTCTGCGAGATTTCCCCCAGGATAAACGTAATTAGTCCGTTCTAATTATTTGCCTGCACCCCTCCGGGCATTAAGCAGACAATCATCAATCATTCAAAGCCATGCGTCTTTTATCCTCTACCGCCGTCATTTGCGCCGCCCTGTTCTCCGGAACCATCCTGCATGCACAGGACCCGGAACTGCTGGCCAAGCGCCAGTGCCGTTCCGTCCATATCAACCAACAGGGGCATCCCGCCCAGGCAAGCGCCCTGTACAATGTAGTAAAAGCCAAAACATCCGTTCCCGGCACCTACTTCTGCGCCATGAACTTTGACGACGGCTATATCGGTTTTCAGGAACAATCCAACGGTAAAAAAGTAATTATCTTTTCCATCTGGGATCCGGTGGCACACGGAGATAACCCCAACGACGTGCCGGAAGAAGAACGTACCAAGCTGGTAAAGCTGGGCAAAGATGCACGCTCCGGACGTTTTGGCGGTGAAGGGACAGGAGGACAAAGCTTCGTGGACTATCCCTGGACAATCGGGGAGAACATGCGCTTCCTCGTCTGCGTCAAAAAAATGGGCAAGTTCAAGGAAATCAGCGGCTATTACTTTAATAATAAAAGCAGGTCCTGGGACCTTATTTCCAAATGGAAAACGCATTCCTCGGAAAAGGAACTCTCCTTCTCCGTCGGATTCGTGGAGGATTTCATGCGTAATTTTGAATCTGCCAAGAAGGCCCGCGGAGCCTTCTTTGGCCCCAGCTTCGCCTACAAGGACGGCAAATGGCATCCCAATACCAGCGTGACGTTCACCGGCGACCCAACCCCCTCCACCAATGTCATGGCAGATATCCAACCCAACGGCTCCGTTCTGCTTCAGACAGGGGGAACTACGAAGATGACGGATTTCAAGCTGTTCCAAAATCGTCCCCTGCCCCAGAATATTGAGCTTGTCCTGCCTGACAAGACCGTTACCAGGCTTGTTCAGGAGAACATTAATTAATTAATTATGTCCCCCACCGGCTGGTTAACCATGATTGTTTCCATCGGCGGCGTATTGGCCGCCGCCGCATGGGCGTATTACAAGGTACTCTCCATTCCCAAGGAAACGGAACACCTGGGCAGCCCTACCCCGCCACTGCCTGAAAATTCGGAGGAATAAGGTTCCAATTCGATGAACCGCTGTACTCCGGACTGAATAATCCCCCGAGATCATCCTGCCGCATCCAGAACGCGCACATACCGTCCCGAGACCTGAAACAGGGCGGATATAAGAAAGTATTTTCCCGGCAGACAGGCGACACGGACCGGTGTTCCCCAGGGTATGCATGCAAATCCCGCCCGAACCATTCGGGCCGCACCGGTTCGCAGGATTTTTTAACCGGTTTTTCTCCTTATCCGTCTGACGGAGGCAGGATGAAACCCAGCCGGTCAATACCGTACCTGGCGCATTCCTGCCACAGGGATTTTTCCAGGGCTTCCGCAGTGCGGCGGCGTTCCTCCTCCGGCATGTTTTCAAAATATTCCGGGCCCAGGTGCTCGCTGATGGCCTTGTCCGCCATACGCGTCACGAGATCCGCCCAGAAAGAGTTGTCCCGGTATTCATCCAGGCAATCCTGAAAAAAGGCGTTTTCTTCATATTCCCGGGTGAAGGCATAGCCGCCCAGGTCATCCGCATAGGCAATGCGACCTTTCAATTTAGAGGTGACGGAAAGCTCCTTCATCAGCCGGGAAACCAAATGTCCCCACGCCGCCAGGCGCACTTCCGCCCCATCCTGCTGGTTGGAGGCAGCCACCGTGGCGGCAGTGGAAAGCATTTCCGCCAAATCACGCGCTTCCTCGTCGGATAATTTCAACGTCACCGGCATGGAAAATCAGATCAATCCAAGTTTCATTCTGCCCTCCTCGCTGACCATGTCCTGGTTCCAGGGGGGATCCCACACCATCTCCACATCCGCGGCCTCCACCCCTTCCAACGCTTCAATGCGGTCCTTGGCTTCCATGACCAGATGGGGACCCATTCCGCAGCCGGGCGCCGTGAGAGTCATTTTTACCGCTACATGGTGAAGGCCGTTCTCCAACTCAATGACGGTCACATCATAAATCAGGCCCAGGTTGACAATGTCCACGGGAATTTCCGGGTCATACACACATTTCAGCGTATCCCAGACCCTTTCTTCCAGAGTGGCGTTATCATCCAGCACAGCCGTTTCCGGAGAAGATTCTTCCGCTCCAGCACCAAGGGCATCCGCGTTCTCCCTGGAAATACGGGCCAGGCCATGGTCCGTAGCCACGGTGTAGGAACCGCCCAGTATCTGGGTGACATACACGCGTTCCCCTTCCGGCAGGGTGAGCACATCCCCGCTGGGGATCTGGACAGCCGTCACTTCTCTTTTGAGTTCTATTACCTGATTCAGCATAAATACTTGCAATTAAAGGAACATCCGACTACGGACACGTGCCGGACACATCCGAATGCCACGGGGCAGAACCGCCTCATGGTTCCCGGAACCTTTCGCGCAGGAGCAACATACGGCGTATTTGCATCACCGTCGAGGTCAAAAACTGTTCTGCCCCGGTCGGGAAAACCCTCCATGACAGGAAAGAGCATGCCGCCATGTTTTGGAAAAGCCGCCGGAAGCGGAGAGCTTCGTTCTTGCCTAGCGGAGGGAAAAAGTGTAAAAGGTTCGGGCTGTCCGGGCTGCCGTCAGCCTATGGCCGGCCACACGAGCATTTTCAACCTGACATTCCATGCTAGATTACTTACGTAAACATACAATTGTCATCATGGCAGCCATGGCCCTGGTGTTTGTGGGCCTCATGTTCGTCGGCGGGGACGTGAGCGGCGGCTCCCTGACCGGCATGTTCAAGCAGACTTTCGTTTCCGTGGACGGGAAATCTTATGGGGAAAAGGATTATAACAACATGGGCAGAACTGGCTTGTCCGTGGCTTTTTCTTTCCCTTCCACCTTCGGTCCGCTGCTTCAGGACAATTTCAGCTCGGAAAAAAATCTGCGCGAACTCTGCCACCTGTTGAAAACAAATAATCCCAATGCGGCTTTTCTGGCCTACCGCGGCATTATCCGCCGGGAGGCGGGACGCCTGGGCTTGACGCCCAGCACCACGGAAATTGACGATGCCATCTGCAAGATTCCAGAGTTTCAGGACGACAAAGGCGTTTTTGACCCAAAAAAATACGACAATTTCATTTCCATGCGCGGCAATATGGGTAAAAAGCTGCAGGAGGAACTGTTGCGCGGACTGATGGAAGACACCATCAGCCTGGAGCGCATCAGGGATGTGCTGACCGGGGGTATTTCCGTGGAGTCCGGTTTTGCCGAAGCTGTAGCGGAATCCAACAGCCAGCAGATTACAATCAATACCGCTTTCCTGGAAAAAAGCGCTTTCCGTCCCAAGACGGATCCCGGAGAAGAAGAAATAAAAACTTTCTGGGACAAGCATAAGGAAAATTACAAGAATGAGGAAGCGCGCTTCTTCACCGTTTACACCTTCATCCCCGCAGGGAATGCCCTGGCCCCCAAGCCCGGCGACATTTCCAACGCCACCATGGAGACCATGAATCTGGTAGAAAATGATATCTGGGAACCGCTGAACGCCACCAACGGCAGGAACATGGATCAAGCCATCAGCGAAGCCCTGGCCAAGGCTCCCGGTGTCTGCAAAATGGAGAAAAAATCTTACACGGCCGTAACGCGCAAAAACGCGCCTCAGGAAATCAACCAGACAATTAACCAGTCTGCTTCTGACGGACGCAGCGCTAATCTGCTGGATGTGGCTTTCTCCCTGACGGGAGCCCCCGCCCTGAATGCGGATGCGGATGCCAAGGCCATTGAAGAAGCGCGCGCCAAAACCGGGGCCGAACAGATCAGCACCATGCAGGTGCTGGAAAACGGGCAAGTCGTTCTGATCCGCCTGGAAGGCGTTACCCCGGTAAAAGCCCTGCCTTACGAGACTGCCCGCAACAGCGCACGCGCCGACCTGCTGGAAAGCATGACCATTGAATCCATGAACAAGGCCGCCACGGAACTCAATACGGAATTGCAGAAGGCGGAGAAACCCATGGAACAGTTCAATGCCATCGCCGGGAAAGCCGGTGCAAAAACTGGCGCCTACGGCCCTTTTATTAATCCGAACGCACTCTTGAGCAGCGTCAATCTTCAAAACGCCAAAACTCTGGAACGGGCCATGAATTCCCGCCTGGCTCCTCCCAAGGAACTCCCGGCCCCTGAAGAAGTATTCCAGGCGGTTTCCGTCATCAACCCCGGCCAGATGGCCCAGCCCATCAACACGGGGGACGGTATCCTGCTGACCCAGCTCGTCAAGCGCGAACTGGAGGATACGCCGGAATTCCAGATTAAAGCCACCCAGCAAATTGCTCCCGCTCTGACTGCCCAGGCAAAATCCATGATCATGCTGGACTGGCTGAAAGCGTGCATCACCCAATATAAGGTGGAAATTGCCCCCATCCTGAACCAGGAACGCTAACATTTTCCTTTTCATGACAACCGTCAGTGCGCCCGTCTCCTTTTCACAGGCCCTGAACGCCGTCTGAACACATTCGCCATGATGGCCTCCGCCCGGAGGCCATCATTTTTATTATTTCTTCTCCGTCCTTCTTCACCTCCTGCCTTTTCGTCATCCAATGAGCGCCCTGCCCTCCCAATCCAGATACATCATCGGAACGGAAGCCTGCGAACGTTTCAGTTTCTACGGTATGAAGTCCATCCTCATGCTGTACATGACGGGGCACCTGCTGATGAGCGACAACTGGGCCACCTCCACCCTCCATATTTTTGTGGCAATGGTTTATCTTCTTCCCTTGGCGGGGGCATGGCTGGCGGACAAGGTCTGGGGCCGATATAAAACAATTCTTTATATTTCCCTGCTTTACTGCGTAGGACATGGAGTTCTGGCGACGGCGGATCTTTTTCATACCATTGAAGCGCGCCGTTACATTCTCATGACGGGCCTGTTCATCATCGCGCTGGGAGCCGGAGGCATCAAACCATGCGTCTCCGCCTTTATGGGAGACCAGATTCCCAATAAGTCCCCTCAGTTAATGACCAAGGCTTTCAATGCTTTCTACTGGGCCATCAACCTTGGCTCTTTCTTCTCCTTCCTGGTCATTCCGGCCATGGAACAGCATTACGGGTACAGTTGGGCGTTTGCCGTCCCGGGCCTTTTTATGGGAGTTGCCACTTTCGTCTTCTGGCTGGGCCGCAAGAAATACCACAAAACGCCTCCGGACCGGAACAACAACCAGGCCGGCTTCTGGAAAGTTCTTTTCATCATCCTGTTCCACGGAGGCTGGAAAAACGCGGAACAGCGCTGCGGAATTTCTGCCGTGGAAGACACCCGGCACATCCTGAAAATCCTTTCCATCTTTGCCTTTATCATCCCATTCTGGTCCATTTTCGAACAGACGGCTTCCTCCTGGGTGGCCCAGGGCAGCAGGATGATTCCTCTTTCCATCCCGCTGCCGGGCGGTTCCTGGTCCATCGGGCCGGCCCAAATCCAGGCGGCCAATCCCATTTTTGTCATGGTGTTTATCCCCCTCATCACCGTATTTGTTTATCCCAGGGCGGTAACACTGGCGAAGCCCCTGGTGCGCCTCGGAACGGGATTGGCCCTTAGCTCCGCCACATTCCTGATTGTCGCTTTCCTGCAATACCGGCTGGAGGAAGGAGCCTCCATGTCCATCGCATGGCAGCTGATTCCCTACTGCGTACTCACCATCTCTGAAATCCTGGTCAGCACCACTGGTCTGGAATTCGCCTATACGCAAGCCCCGGCACATTTAAAAAGCCTCATCACCAGCTTCTGGAATCTCACTATTTTTGCAGGCAACATGCTGGTGGCCGCAATTACTTTTTTCCTGTCCAACGGAGAATCAGCCAACGCCATTTCCACGGACCGCTTCATCCTGTACGCCGTACTAGCCGCCGTGGTGGCGGTAGCCTACTCCTTCCGGGCGCGCAGGTACGGAAAAACGGAATAAAGAAGACGCTGCCGTTCCCAGGCGTATGGCCGGGTTTAATCATGTCTTGAAAAACAATCGGGCCGTAAGAAACCAACATGCGGCCCGGTCATTCCTACCGTCAGGTTTCCTTTTGCAAAAGCGCCGGAAGACACAAATTACATAAGGGCAGGAGCAGGCAAAAGTTCTGAAGAAGGTCAGGAGATACGGCAGTCGTTAAGCAGCTCGTCCATATAAAAAGTCATTTCCGCCAAAGCTTCACGGTATTCCGTTTGGGGGAGAAGCCACAGGATTTCGCGGGCCGCTTCGTTTTTCTCCAGCGCTACCTGAATCGCTTTGTCCAGAGCCTCTGCAAAAACGGGATTATCCTGAAAGGCAGAGTAATCCACTACTTCACGGTTTTCAATGGCGTCCCGCAGGGTCGCTTCCACATTCCTGTCACCGCATTCCAGTAAATTGAAGATGGGCAGGGTCAGCTTACCCTTGGTGGCGTCCGTATGAAGCGTCTTGCCGGCGTCGTCTTCATCCCCCACCATGTCCAGGCAGTCGTCGTAAATCTGGTAGGCTACACCCAGCAGATCCCCCAGCTGATAAAGGGATTCCTCCACTTCCGGGGTTACTCCGGAAATCCAGCCAGCCCCCCCCGTAGCCGCGGAGAAAAGGGAAGCGGTTTTTTTCCGGATGATTTCAAAATATTCCTCCCGGGTCATGCTCAGATCATAAAGGCGGCTGGACTGGGCCACCTCCCCCTGGCATACGTTCCTGACGGTATTCGCCAGCCTGCGGCAGAATTCCGTGCTGCCAAATTCCGTACCCAGCACCATGGCATGGGAAAACAGAACATCCCCCAACAGTACGGCCAGGCTGTTGCCCCAGAGGGCATTCGCCGTAGCCTCGTCCCGGCGTTTATCGGCCTCGTCAATCACGTCATCATGCACGAGGGAAGCCAGATGCACCATTTCCAGCAGAGCGCCCAGCCGGATATGGGCCGGTTTGATGCCGCCCGTAGCGCCGGCAACCAGCAAAACCAAGGCCGGACGAAGCATTTTACCCTTGGACTGGCATACCGTCTCCATGTAATCGGCCACTTCCGGGTCAAAACATGATGATTGCGCTTCAACAAACTCGGAAACCTGCTTCAATTCCGGCTTAACCAGTTGAAGATAGTGCTTCTGGGATCGTAATTTCGAAAAGAACGGAATGGACATGATATAGAACGGGGGCAGCGCTGGTCAGCGCCGCAGGGATTGTGGCATATTTAAAGTTCCCTAGCAATGTATTTCACAGGACATATTTTCATAACCGGACGGCAATCCGCCAAACCCGATTAGCCAGGCACCGCCCCCCTACAGGGATAGGTCTCATTTTGACCTTGAGCCAGGAGATTTTCCTTCTACACTGGGCCATCATGAGAGCCTTGGTCTATGATTGCTGCGCGGGCATCAGCGGAGATATGAATCTGGCCGCCCTGATTGATTTGGGAGCGGACCGGAAAAATCTGGAACGGGAACTGTCCAAATTGCATGTGCACGGGGAGTGGAAGCTGGAATGTCGCCGGACCCAGCAGCATGGCATCCAGGGAACCCGGATTGACGTGCTGACGGAGGAAGAAGGGCATTCCGGCTACAGCCATACGCACCATCACCGGACTATGGCGGATATACAAAAACTTATTGAGACAAGCGCCCTTTCCAACACCGTCAAGCGGACGGCCCTTTCTATTTTCACCATGCTGGCGGAGGCGGAAGCCCGCGTACACGGCACTACTCCTGAAGAAGTACATTTCCATGAAGTGGGCGCAGTGGATTCCATCATCGATATCACGGGAGCAGCCATCTGCCTGGAAATGCTCCGGGTGGATGCCGTCTTTACCGGACCGGTGGAGCTGGGGTCTGGCACTGTAACCTGCCAGCACGGAACAATGCCCGTTCCTGCGCCGGCAACGGCTTTGCTGGCTAAACATTTCCGGGCTACTTTGAATGGGACCGCCCATGAGGCCACCACACCCACCGGAGCCGCCTACATTGCCGCCCTGGCGCAGCCCGTCCCCTCTCCGCTGGCAGGCCGTATTACCGCAACCGGCTATGGAATCGGCCACCGCCAGGGACTGCCCATACCGAATATTCTCCGGGTGATGCTGGTAGAAACGGAAGAAGAGGAAACTTCCCCGGAACTGCTGACGGAGCTGTGCGCCAACATAGATGATATGACGCCGGAACAAACCGCCTACCTAACGGAAAAACTGATGGAGGCAGGCGCTCTGGATGCCTGGCAGGAGTCCGTCTGCATGAAAAAAGGCCGTCTGGCAGTCAAGGTTTGCGCCTTGTGCGCTCCGGAACAGACGGACCGCGTACGGGAAGCTTTCTTCCTGCACAGCAGCACGCCAGGCATCAGGCAGCATGGCATGCTCCGCCATCTTTTGCGCAGGGAAAACGCTCCCGTCCATACGCCCCATGGAACGGTTCATGTCAAAACTTCCTTTATGCATGGTCGTCCCCATCACCGGAAAGCGGAATTTGAAGATTGCAGAACCCTCGCGGAAAAGACCGGGTTGCCTCTGGCACAATGCCAGATGATGGGGCTTTTTCCCACACCTTCCCATGACGACGACGCCACAGACTCCGTTTGAACGGCTGCGCGCCGTCCTTCTCCCCAGGGAGCGCATAGCCGTCGCCTTGTCCGGAGGGCTGGACAGCAGTGTGTTGCTTGCCGCCGCCGTCCGGATCCTGGGAGCGGATCACTGCCTTGCCCTGACCGCGCAAACGCCCTACGTGATGGAGGAGGAAGTGCGGGACAGCGCGGCGTTATGCCTCCGTTTGGGCGTCCATCAGGAAAAACTGGCGTTTCCCATCCTGCCCGCGCTTGCGAATAATCCGCCCCTGCGCTGCTACCTGTGCAAGCATGCCCTGTTTTCCTCCCTGGCAGCCAGAGCGGCTGAGATGGGGTTCCCACTGCTGGCGGACGGCTCCAATCTCGACGACCTGGACGATTACCGGCCAGGCCGCAAAGCTTTGCAGGAGCTCGGCATCCCGAGCCCCTTTCTGGAAGCAGCCATGAATAAAGAGGATATCCGCCGTCTGGCCTGCTGGCTGGGCCTTCCGGAATCAGTCAGCGGTAAACCGGCCTACGCGTGCCTGCTGACCCGGCTGGAACACAACCGCCCCGTGACGGAAGCTCTGCTGAGACGCGTGGACGCAGCGGAATCTTTCCTGAGGACTCTGGGGCTGAAAGGTTGCCGCGTTCGTGTTCACGGAGGCAGCTTGGCCCGCATTGAATTGCCGGAAAAGGAACGTAAACTGTTCCGGGACGGACAGCTTGCCGCCACCGCGGCACGCCGACTGCGGGAATTGGGCTTCCGGCACATCACCCTGGACCTGGAAGGATATTCCAGAGGGAGTATGAACGAACCCTCATGAACGACATCACATCCATTCTGCATCAGTTTAAAAAAGGACTCCTTTCTGCGGAGGAAGCTGCGGAAAAAATCAGAGCCTGCACCGTACCCGCTTCTTTTCATACGGATATTGATTACAGTCGCCTGGAACGCACCGGATGCCCGGAAGTTATTTACGGCGCAGGAAAAACGCCGGACCAGATTGAAGAAATAGCCCGCAGTCTGCTTGCCGCCGGACAAAATGTTCTGGCTACGCGCCTGAGCGGGGAAGCCATGGACCACCTGAACCGCGCCTTTCCGGCGGCGGATATGCATCCGGAAGCCCGTCTCATGCGCATTACTCCGAATCCTGTCCTGCGGACGGAGAGCTTCGTCGGCATCGTCAGCGCTGGAACCTCGGACCAAGCCGTAGCGGAAGAAGCCGCCCTGACTGCGGAATTTCTGGGCAGCCGGGTAATCCGGTACCGGGACTGCGGCGTGGCCGGCCTGCACCGCCTGGTTTCCCATCTGGATTCCATTCGCCAAGCTACTGCGCTGGTGGCCGTGGCGGGCATGGAAGGCGCTCTCCCCAGCGTGCTGGCAGGTCTGGTAAAAGCCCCTGTGATCGCCGTGCCTACCAGCGTGGGCTATGGAGCCAATTTCCGAGGGGTAACCACCCTGCTCGCCATGATGAATTCCTGCGCCAACGGCGTTTCCGTCGTCAACATAGACAACGGTTTCGGGGCCGGATTCAACGCCCACCTGATCAACAGCCTGGCGTCCCGGCCCAGCTGAGGGCCGCTTCTCCATGACGGAACCTCCGGCATCCGTCATGGACAGATCCGCCGAATGGGCGTTAAATGTTCCGGAAACACCCCTCTCCATCCCCTCGTCATGACCAGATTTCCCTTGTTCCATGCCTTTTCCTGCTCCCTGCTTGCCCTGGCTTCCCAGGCGCTTGGGTGGCAGACCTCCGGAGAATCCGTCCCCGCAGTCCCTCAGGAATTCCGCGCGGCATGGATATCCACCGTTCATAATATTGACTGGCCCTCCCGTTCCGGCCTCTCCGGAGCAGACCAGCGCGCGGAGCTGCTGAAAATTCTGAACACCTGCGCACAGTTAAAGCTGAACGCCGTGTTTCTTCAAGTGCGTCCGAACGCCGACGCCCTGTACCGCTCTTCTCTGGAGCCATGGAGCCAGTGGCTCTCCGGCCCGGGCGTCAATCCGGGGTATGACCCTCTGGCTTTCGCCATTCAGGAGGCTCACCGCCGCGGCATTGAATTGCACGCCTGGTTCAACCCCTTCCGGGCGAAGGCCAACGTCAAGCATGCCGTAGGCCGCAACCATATTTCCCTCACGCGTCCCGATCTGATGAAGCGAACCGGCTCCGTGCTGCTGATGAACCCCAGCGCTTCCGCCTCCCGCGACCACGCGCTGAAAGTTATCATGGACGTCGTGCGCCGCTACGACATTGACGGGGTACACCTGGACGACTATTTTTACCCCTATCCCACTCCCGGCCGCGCCTGGTCTTCCGCCAGCTTTGGAGACGGGAAATCCCCCTCCCAGCGCCGGGGCTACATTGACGACTTCGTGCAGGATATGTACAAATCCGTCAAATCTTCCAAACCCTGGGTGCGGGTGGGCATCAGCCCGTTCGGCATCTGGAGGCCGGGCGTTCCCGGCGGCATTGAAGCGGGAGTGGACGCCTACGAACACCTGGCCTGCGACGCCCGCAAATGGTTTTCCCGCGGATGGGTGGATTACCTGGCCCCTCAGCTTTACTGGCGCTGCAGCCCGGCCAAGCAGAGCTTTCCCGCATTGATGCAATGGTGGGCCGCCCAGAACTCCAGACGCCCGGTGTGGCCCGGCATTGCCACGGCACGCATCATGAGCAGCGAAGACCCGGGGCGCCCCGCCTCTGAAATAGCGGCGCAGGTCAACTATTCCCGCAGCCTTGCCAGAACCGCTCCAGGGCAATGCTTCTGGAGCATCAAATCCATCATGAGGAATGCCGGGGGCATCCAGAAATACCTGAACAGATTGTACCCCTCCATGGCTGTTCCTCCCGCCATGCCCTGGTGCGGAACCGGCACCCCCGGACAACCGCAGAATTTTTACGTGGCGGATAACGGTTCCTCCGTAACCCTCTCCTGGCAGCCGTCCGGTAATCCCTCCCGGAAATGGGCCGTCCAGGCGCGTTACGGCAGCCAGTGGGCCACGCGCATCCTCCTTCCGGGCAGCCAGACCCGCGTAACCCTGCCCAAATCTTTCCTGGGGGATGCGGGATCCGTCGCCGTCAGGGGCGTCAGCGCCTATGGGGCCCAGGGCCCGGCAGCAGCCGTCAGAAGGTAAAAAAGCTCTTTTCCAACCGCCCCCACAGGGAGAAGAATAAAACACCCGAGGTTTCAGGTTTTTTGAACGCCTCCAAAACAATACATGTCCAAGCCCCCATGGATTCCCATGGCGCGGACATGAATAGAAGGCGTTTCATTGCTCTTTCCTCATTGGCGGCGCTGGGAACAATCAGCCAGGCCCGGGCAACAGGGCCGTTCATACAACCACAGCACAAGATGACTAAACAGAAAGATCCCTCTATGATCGGCTATGCCGACGGCAAATATGTATTACCTCCCCTGCCGTACGCCTACAACGCGCTTGAACCCATGCTGGATGAAAAGACCGTGCGCATCCACCACGACAAGCATCATGCGGCCTATGTCGCCGGCGCCAACGCCGCGGCTGAAAAGCTCCGCGAAATTGCGGATGGGAAACTGGACGCATCCGCCACCACCAACTGGGTGCGTAACTTGTCCTTTAATGCTTCCGGCCATGTTCTCCATACCATTTACTGGACCAATATGACGCCTGCCCCCAAAAAAGAGCCGCAAGGGCCTCTGGTAGATGCCATCAAAGAAAAATTCGGTTCTCTGGAAGCCATGATGAAGGAATTCAAAGCGGCCTCCCAGGGTGTGGAAGGTTCCGGCTGGGGTATTCTGGGCGTGGATCCCATCAGCAAGACGCTGGTAATCTGCGGGGCGGAAAAACATCAGAATCTGGAAATTCCCGGCCTTGTCCCCATTCTCGTCTGTGACGTTTGGGAACACGCCTATTATCTGAAGCACCAGAACCTCCGGGCGGACTATATTGAAGACTTCTGCCGCCTTATCAACTGGGACGATGTGGAACGCCGCTACCAGGAAGCCATGGCTTCCTGACCGTTCTTTGCAGAGGTTGCTTTTCTTATCTCTGGCGGCACGGGCTCCCTGCAGCCCGTGCCGTTTTTTGATGTTCTTTCATCTCGCTCTTGCATCCGGCACGGCAATAGGGCATACTGCCGCAGACTAATTATCTATCATCACACGCATGAAAAAAGTTTTCGTCTCCGGTTGCTATGATATCGTCCATGCTGGCCATATCCAGTTTTTTGAAGAAGCTCGCGCTCTGGGCGACTATCTGATCGTCTCTTTTGCTTCGGAACCCGTGCTGTGGCACCACAAGCAGCGCAAGCCGTCCATTCCGGATGAACACAAAAAAGTTCTGCTGGAAAGCCTGCGCATGGTTGACAAGGTTATTCTGGGCACCGGCATGAAGAAGGGACTGGATTTTGAAGAAGAATTTCTTCAGGAAAAACCGGATATCCTGGCTGTCACGGAAGATGACCTTTACAGCGATATCAAGAAAGAGCTGTGCGCCCGCGTCGGGGCCAATTATGTAGTGCTTCCCAAGACGCCTCCCAAATTCACCCCCGTTTCCACCACCATGCTGGTGAACCGCATCAAGGCCCCATCCTCCGTACCCCTTCGCGTGGACTTTGCCGGGGGATGGCTGGACGTGCCCCGCTACGCCAGAAAAGGTTCCTATGTGATTAACTGCGCCATCACCCCCATGGTTTCCCTCTGCGAATGGCCGTATGAAAAACGTTCCGGGCTGGGAGGCAGCGGAGCGTGGGCCATGTTGGAAGGGCGCGATCCGGTCGCTTCCGAACTCGCCCTGGGCGTCGGCTGGCAGGATCCCGCCGTCATCGCAGAAACGGGGCTGTGCGTATGGCGCTCCGGCAGTTCTCCAGTGCTGGACGTCAAAGGCACGGGCGACTTTCTGGAAGGCAGAATGGCCATTTTATACACGGGAGAGGAACACGACACACCAAAAATGGCGGATGAACAGCGGGACTACGTACGTATCTCCCAATCCTCCCTCATTGCCCGCACTGGAGTGCTGGAACGAAACATCAATACCCTGGCGGCAGGCGTAGCCCTGTATTACAGCGTGCAGCTTGACGAAGGAATGCGGCCCCTGCCGGATATTCCCAATGCCCTTGCCAAAAAATACCTGGGAGGCGGCTACGGAGGATATGCCCTGTATCTTTTCCCTTGCCGGGATGATCGCGATCAGGCTGTCAGGGACAACCCGGCAATGAAACAGGTGGAGCCGTACTGCCGCCAGCTGTTCAAGTAAATTTCCCTCTTTCATGTCCCTGATGAGGAACAGCCTGGTTGCCTCCGGCGCCATCTTTGCCTGCCGCCTGACAGGCATGGTCAGGGAAATTGTGTACACCTCCCTGTTCGGGGCTACTGGGGCCTTAGACGCCTTTTACACGGCTTTCCGTATCCCCAACCTGTTAAGGGACCTGTTTGCGGAAGGAGCTCTCTCACAATCCTATACCAGCGTAGCCTCCAAAACGAGGGAGGCGCAGGGCGATGCGGCCGCGTGGGAACTGACCAACAAGGTAGCAACCCAGCTTTCCACCCTGATGATCGCTATTGTAACGCTGGGGATTCTGTTTGCTGGGCCCGTCATGGAAGCTCTTTACAGCGGGGATCACTCTCCGGCGGAGCAATTGTTCGCCACGGACTTGAGCCGCATCATGTGGCCTTTCATCGGCTTCGCCTCGCTGTCCGCCCTCATCATGGGGGCGCTGAACATGGTGGGGGTTTTCGGATTGCCCATGCTGGCTTCCGCCGCTTTCAACGTTACTTCCGTCCTGCTCGGCCTGATGATCGGATATTTCATTGATCCATCCTTCGGCCCCAAAGCTTTGTACGGTTTTGCGTGCGGCGTCACCATCGGGGGCATGGCCCAAATTGCCGTACAGCTTCCCAAACTCAGAAAAACCGGCTTCCGCTGGAAACCCAATTTTCACTGGGACGATCCCCGCATGCGCAAGATATGGGGGCTAATGCTTCCCTCCGTGCTGGCTTCAGGCGTGACGCAATTCACCATCTTCATCAATACGGGGTTCGCTCTGGATCTCCAAAAAGGTTCCGTCACAGCCCTGACTACGGCGTTCCGCCTCTGGCAGCTTCCCGTGGGGCTTTTCGGAGTAGCGACGGGCATGGTGGTGCTGCCCGCCGTCTCCCGCATGATGGTGGGAGACGGCAGAAAGGAAGTGGCCGTCCACATCGCCAAGGGATTGCGGCTGGTGGCATTCTTTGCGGTACCCGCTTTTCTCATCCTATCTATCCTGGGAACGGAATTCGTTTCCTCCGTATACCAGTGGGGCCGCTTTAACCAGGAGGCCGTGCGTTACACGGGGGAAGTGCTGGGAGCCTACTCCCTGGGCCTGCTGGGCTACGCCGGGACCAAGGTGGTGCAGCCCGTCTTCTTGGCTCTTGAAAAACGGTGGGTTCCCCTGATTGCCGCCGCCGTGGCTCTGGCTATCAGCATCGGCCTCAACTACTGTTTCGTCTACATCCTGCATAAAAACGCGGCGTGGCTGGCGCTGACCACCTCCGTGGTAACTACTTTCAATTTTCTCTTTTACTTCGTTTACCTGCGCCGCCAGCTGGGCGGCGTAGACGGACGGACGCTGCTCTCCGGACTGGCCAGGATAATGGCGGCGGGAGTATTGCTGGGAGTCGTATGCTGGGTAGGCAAGGCATGGTTCCTCCAGGGCTTCCTGAACTGGCCCTTCCCGGCCAGGGTGCTGGGGATATCCCTGGTCTGCGGTTGTGCCGGCATTGTTTACCTGGCAGCGGCTTTCCTGCTGAAGACGCCGGAGCTGGAAGCGGTGCGCGCCAAATTCCTGAAACGCTGACGGAAAAATTCCCTTCCACGAAGGGAGGAACACCCTTCGCAAGAAAAAGAATGGCCGCCGCAAGCATTCTCCTTGCCAGGGGTGCGCTCAATGAGTAAAGTTTTTCCGCCTATGCGGAGAACAGCCTGTTTTCCGCCAGGGCATCAAAAACTACGACTGCACCACAACAATGGATATGATTTCCCCCAGCATTGCGGCATTGACCCCTTCCCTGACCCTCAAGGTGACCAACCGGGCCAAGGCTATGAAAGCCTCCGGTGAAGAAGTTTACGGTTTGGCAGGCGGTGAACCTGAAATGGACACCCCGGAAAACATCAAGCAGGCAGCTATCGCGGCCCTGAACAACGGAGCCACCAAATATACGCCTTCCGCCGGTCTGCCCGCACTCCGCCAGGCCATCGCTGAAAAGCTCAAGAGGGAAAACAACCTGGAATACGATTTCACCCAGATCACCGTGGGAGCCGGAGCCAAACACGCCTGCTTCAACGCCATCATGGCAACCATATCCGAGGGGGACGAAGTCATCATCCCCGCACCGTACTGGGTCAGCTATCCGGAAATGGTCCGCATGTGCGGCGGCATTCCCGTCATCGTGGAAACTACGGCGGACAACGGATGGAAGCTTACCGCCGAACAATTTGAGGAAGCCATGACCCCCCGCACCAAAATGGTCATCCTCACTACCCCGAACAATCCGACCGGAGCCGTTTATTCCGAAGAAGAACTGCGTGCCCTGGGAGAAGTGGCCCTGAGCGAAGACATCCTCATTCTGGCTGATGAAATTTACGAACATCTCGTATATGGAGACACCAAACACGTCAGCATCGCCTCCCTCAGTCCGGAGCTGTATGACCTGACCATCACCATCAACGGCTTTTCCAAGGGCTACGCCATGACCGGATGGCGCCTGGGCTACTCCGCAGCGCCGGCCGCCATTGCCAAGGCCATCCAGATGATTCAGGACCATACCACGTCCAACGTCTGCACTTTCGCCCAGTATGGCGGCATTGAGGCCCTTACGGGAGACCAGAGCTTCATCAGCGACATGCGCGACGAATATGACATGCGCCGCCAGTACGTTTACTCCCGCCTCAGCGCCATCCCGAATATCAGCGTTGTGGAGCCGCAGGGCGCTTTCTACTTCTTTGTGGACACAAGCAAGCTGGGACTCACCTCCCTGAATCTGTGTGACAAACTTCTGGAACGCTACAAGGTTGCGGCCGTCCCCGGCATCGCCTTCGGCAATGACAGAGCCATCCGCATCAGCTACTGCACCACGCTGGACATTCTGAAAGAAGCGCTGGACCGCTTTGAAGAATTCTGCAAGGCGCATTAAAAAACGTCGCCACCATAAAAAGGCGTTCCACATCAAGCGGAACGCCTTTTTATTCTTCCGGATTTCCCGTCTGCAACAAACCTGCTGCAAGGAAATGCGCGCCATGCCTCGCAACCGGATTGCCCTGCACGAAAAGGCATGATTAAATAAATCCCATATGAATACCCCCGTTCTCAACGACAACCTGCGCGCTGCCACGGAAGCCCTTTGCAACCTGCTCGCCAAGGAAGACAAGGTTGTGGCCTCCAAGGCAAAAATAGGTCTCTTTTTCCAAAATCCGGAAGCAACCAAGCTTTTTGAAGAAGTAAACGCTTACGGAGAAGAACTGCGCAACAAGCACCTGGCCGGAATGCCTCCTACCGAAGAGGAAATTTCCAAGTTCGACGCCCTGCGTGAAAACGTCATCAAGAATGACGCGGCCCGCGGCTTCCTGGAAGCGCGCCAGACCATTGACGAACTTCTGAACACCATCAATCATTATCTGGGCATGTCCATTGACCTTGGCCGCGCTCCCACTCCTGAAGAAATAGAGGAAGCCCGCCAGCGCGCCATGAGCGCCCAGTCCTCCTGCTCCTGCGGCGGCAAGTGCGACAAGGAAAATTGTGATTGCGACGGCAAGTGCGACCACGACCATAAGGACGGAGGTTGCGGCTGCGGCAACCACTAAGACAATCTTTCAACTTTTCCCAAACGGCTTCACTCAAAAAGTGAAGCCGTTTTTTCTCCCTGAAAACAAACAATACTCCAACGCACCTGCTATTCCCTCCGGAAAACCGGGCGAAACACTGTACCTCTTTATTGACCGCCATATTTTTCCAAAGCTCTGATGGCTGCACAGTATCGTCTTTTGCGCTTTCCCTTCTCCGCCAAAACAGGCAAGATGCTTGAACGGGACGGGAACCCGTGCTAGCCTCATCCTAAGGAATCATGACTTTTTCCAACCGCCCCGCTCCCCTCCCGTTCTTCAAAACGGATTTCCCGCTGTTCCTGGCTCCAATGGCCGGAGTGACGGATCCTATTTTCCGCACCATCTGCAAGGAACTTGGAGTGGATGTGATGGTGACGGAATTCGTATCCGCGGAAGGCATTCTCCAGGCATGGGAGAGAAACCGCAGGTACACAAAGATAGAAAAAGCCCACCGTCCCATAGGCATCCAGCTCTTTGGAGCGGACGGGAACCACATGGGAGAGGCGGCCAGAATTATCCTGGACCATGAAAAGCCGGATTTTATCGACATCAACTTCGGCTGCCCGGTTCCCAAGGTGGTTGGCAAGAATGGAGGTTCCTCCCTCCTGAAAAATCTTCCCCTGCTGGCTTCCGTGGCCGGAGGCGTAGTTAAAGCCGTAGGAGAAAGAATCCCCGTCACAGCCAAAATACGCATTGGCTGGGATTTTCAGAGCCTGTGCGCCATGGACGCATGCCGCCTGCTGGAGAATGAGGGAATTTCCATGATTACCATTCACGGACGCACCCGCTCCCAGCAGTATTCCGGAACGGCCAACTGGGACATTATTGACGAATGCGCGCGGGCCATGTCCGTGCCGGTCATCGGGAACGGGGATATTTCCACTCCTCAGGCAGTAGCTTATGCAAAAGAAAATACGGCCGTCAGCGGCGTCATGATTGGCCGGGCGGCCATGGAAAACCCATGGATTTTCGGAGACGCCAAGTATTATCTGCTGCACGGAACCATGCCGCCGGCCAGAGCCCCGCAGGAAAAGGCGGCCCTGATTTTGCGGCATGCCCGGATGGCCCTGGAGTCCCGCCATTATGGAGACGAACTCCACACCATGCGCCATATGAGGTCACGAATCCTGGCTTATACGAAGGGATTTCCCGGAGCCAAGGAAATGCGCTCCCGCCTGGTGCGCGTATCCAGCATGCCGGAGCTGGAAGATCTGCTTTCCCATCTCCCCCTCCAGAAGCCCTGAAAACAGGGAAAATCCCGCCTTCCGGGAGTTTGGAAAGCGGCGGAGAGGGTTGGAGGTTCTTCCCTCCTCCGCACACGCCTGAAAAAAAATGCCATTTTGAGGGAAGCTAAGTTGACTTTACGTTCCGAACCTGTCAGAAATAGGGGAGTATCCTGCCGCTCCATTTCGGCAGACTTCCAACAATAGCATCCAGAGATCGACGTGTACTCCAACGAATCATATCTCATCGAACTTCTTACGCAGGCCGGCTATCTGAATGAAGAAATTCTTCAGTACGCGCGCAGTCAAAAATCTCCCACCCAGGACCTGGTCGATTTTCTGATCCAGGCCAATTATCTTACGGAAGACGTCATCGCTCAGGTGGCGGCGTCCAGCTCACTTCTCCCCGTGGTGGACCTGGGTTCCATGCACATCCCCCAGGAGGTGCGCGAACTCATCACGCCGGAACTTGCCAGGCGTTTCCGGGCCATCCCTATTTCCGACGACGGTTTTTCCATCAACATTGCCATTGACGACCCCCTGAATCTGGAGACCATGGACAGTCTGCCCCAGCTGATGGGGCGAGACGTGATTTTCAGCGTCGCCACCCGCAGTGCAGTGGAAAATCGGTTGAATGAATTTTACCGGGACCTGAGCGTTCCGGAAGAAACCGACGGTCTGGAAGGGGAGGACGCTCCCATCATCCGGCTGGTGCAGCAGATGCTGACGGACGCTTTCAAAATGAGGGCCTCCGACATTCACATTGAACCTATGGAAAACAGGCTCCGCATCCGCTACCGCGTGGACGGCAAGCTGGTGGAGGTAGCCACGCATCCCAAAAAACTGCTCAGCCCCATCATCGCACGCCTCAAGGTAATGAGCACCACCATGAGCATTGCGGAAAAACGCATGCCCCAGGACGGGAGAATCCAGATGAGCATTGGAGGCAAGCAAATCGACCTCCGTGTTTCATCCGTCCCCAGCAACCATGGGGAAAGCATCGTCATGCGTATTCTGGACAAATCCGCCCTGGTGCTGGGCCTTCCCCAGCTCGGATTTTTCTCGGATGATGAAGCTGTGTTCGACCGCCTCATCACCCTTCCGGACGGCATTATTCTGGTAACGGGACCTACCGGTTCCGGTAAGACAACGACCCTCTACGCGTGCCTGAACCACATCAACCGCCCGGATAAAAAAATCATCACGGTGGAAGACCCTGTGGAATATGAACTTTCCGGCATCAACCAGGTTATGGTGAAAGCGGATATCGGCATGACCTTCGCCGCCGCCCTGCGAGCCATGCTCCGCCAGGCTCCCAACATCATTATGATCGGGGAAATTCGAGATATGGAAACAGCCAGCATCGCCATCAACGCCTCCCTGACCGGGCACCTGGTATTCTCCACCCTTCACACCAATGATGCTCCCAGCGCCGTGGCCCGTCTGGCGGACATCGGCATCAAACGCTTCCTGATCGCCTCCTCCGTCCGCGCCATCATGGCCCAGCGTCTCGTCCGCAAGCTGTGCGACCGCTGCAAGGTGGACGGTACTCTGACAGAAAAGCAGGCGCATACGCTGAACATTGACATGTCCCGCCTTGCCCAGGGCCAAATCAAGGCGCCCCACGGCTGCGACTTTTGCCGAGGCGGGGGGTTCAAGGGCCGGATGGGCCTGTTTGAAATTTTCGAAATCGACGACGAGGTGCGCCGCATGATCAACGAGAACCTGACTTCCCCCCAGCTGCGCCAGCGCGCCCGGGAGCTGGGCATGAGAACCTTGAGAGAAGACGGCGTACGCAAAGTGCTGGCCGGACTTACTTCTCCGGAAGAAGTGCTGAACGTCACCATGGGAGACGCCAACTGATTTTTCCCCGCTATTCATTCTGCTTATTATGGACACCAACCTCACACTGGAACTTTTTATCGGCCGGGGAATGATCGACAAATCCCTGGCAAAGGACATCAAGGAGGAAATGATCGCCTCCGGCAAGGAACTGCCGGAAGTGCTTGCAGACTTCGGCATCATCGGCAGCAAGGACGACATCTGGCAGATGATTGCCAGCGACCTGGGGACGGAATTCATTACGCTGGACAACTTCCAGCCTGACCCGAATGTGCAGAACATGATGCCGGCCACGCTCGTACGCCTGCACGGGGCACTCCCTGTTCGGCACGGTCCGGAAGGCCTGTACGTCTGCCTGGTGGATCCCCTGAATCCCCAGACGGTGGAGGATCTGCGCTTCGCCCTCGGCCAGGACATCCATGTTCTGGTAGCGCCGGATTACCAGATTTCCGAACGCATCAACGAGCTCTATGGAGGCGAATCCGCCGCCATGTCCGACCTGATGCAGGAACTGAACAATATGCAGGTCAACAATGAAACGGAAGATTCCGCCGCCGCTCCCGTCATCCGTTTTGTGGACCTCGTCATTACGCAGGCCATTAAGGAGAAGGCCTCCGACATTCACTTCGAGCCCTTTGAGAAGGAATTCAAAATCCGCTACCGTGTGGACGGCGCCCTGTATGAAATGCAGCCGCCCCCCGTTCACCTGTCCGTGCCGGTCATTTCCCGCGTCAAGGTCATGGCGAACATGAACATTGCGGAACGCCGCATTCCGCAGGACGGCCGCATCGTCAAGCAGATAGGAAACCGTTCCGTGGACATGCGCGTTTCCTCCCTCCCCACTCAGTACGGAGAATCCGTGGTGCTCCGCGTCCTGGACCGTTCTTCCGTCAACCTGAACATGGACAATCTGGGACTTCCCGCGCATATCCACGAATATATTCTGGATACAGTCCACAAGCCCAACGGCATTTTCATCGTTACCGGCCCCACCGGCGCCGGCAAGACAACCACGCTGTATGCCGCCCTGCGTGAAATCAATACCATTGATTCCAAGGTGCTGACGGCGGAAGACCCCGTTGAATACGACATTGACGGCATCATCCAGATTCCTATCAATGAAGCTATCGGCCTGGACTTCCCGATGGTGCTGCGCGCCTTCCTGCGACAGGACCCGGACCGTATTCTGGTGGGGGAAATGCGAGACATGGCCACGGCGCAGATCGCCATCCAGGCATCCCTGACTGGTCACCTGGTTCTCTCCACCCTGCACACGAACGACTCCGCCGGAGCCATTACGCGGCTGGTGGACATGGGGTGCGAACCTTTCCTGGTGGCGGCCTCCCTGGAGGGTGTGCTTGCCCAGCGCCTGGTGCGCACCATCTGTCCGGACTGCCGCACGCCGTATGAACCCTCATCCACCATCCTCTCCCAGCTTGGCGTATCCCCCTATGAATTGGGGGACAAGCACTTTTTCACGGGCCGCGGCTGTGATAAATGCTCCAATTCCGGCTACAGGGGCCGCAAGGGAATTTATGAACTCCTGGATATTAACGACACCCTGCGTGACATGATTACGGATCGCGCTCCCTCCGTGGTGCTGAAACAGAAGGCCATTGAAATGGGCATGTCCACGCTGCGGGAAGACGGGCTGAGGAACATTTACGACGGCAACACTACTATTGAAGAAGTGCTGAAATATACTTAATGGATAGCCGGACCCTGTTGTTTCCCCCTTATTTCAACCACCAAGAAAAAACACTTAAAACACAACATATATGCCTAAATATCAATATACAGCACTTGACCATAAAGGCGACCAGAAAACAGGTACCCTGGAGGCCAATTCCGAAGCGGAGGCCATGGAAGCCATCCGGGCGCATGGCCTGTACCCCACCCAGATCGTAGAAGCGGGCAAGGGCAAAATTCCGCAGACGCCTGCCGCCAAGAAAAAGGCCAAGGGGGCCAAGAAGCAAAAGGGCAAGCTGGGGGGTAAAATCAAGGCCAAGGCTCTGATGATCTTCACCCGCCAGCTTGCTACGCTGATTGACGCAGGGCTTCCCCTGCTCCAGAGTTTGAACGTGCTGGCCAAACAGGAGGCAAACCCCAATCTGCGCGTAACCATCGAAGCTCTGGGAGATTCCGTCCAAGGCGGCTCCACCTTCTCGGAAGCCCTGGCCCAACACCCCAGAATCTTTGACCGCCTGTTTGTCAACATGGTAAAGGCCGGGGAACTGGGCGGTGTGCTGGAAGTCGTGCTGAACCGTCTGGCGGAATACCAGGAAAAGGCTCAAAAACTGAAAAGCAAGGTGATCTCCGCCATGGTGTATCCCTCCATCGTCCTGTTCATCGCCGTAGGCATTGTGATCTTCCTGATGCTGGTCATCGTGCCCAAATTCAAGGCGATGTTCGCAGAGCAGAATCAGGAGCTCCCCGGTATTTCCGAGTTTGTGTTCGGCATCAGCGACTGGTTCATGGCCGCCCCCTTCTTTGTGCCCAATGCCTTCATTCTGGCCGCGGTGGTCGCCATCCTGTACGCAGTCTTCACAGCTATGAGCAAGACGCCCAACGGACGCCGCAAGATTGACTCCGCTCTGCTGACAATGCCGGTCATCGGCAATGTGCAGAGTAAAAGCGCCATCGCCCGCTTTGCCCGAACCTTCGGCACGCTGGTGACTTCCGGCGTTCCCATCCTCCAGGCGCTTACCATCACGAAGGATACCGCCGGCAACATGATCGTGGGAGACGCCATCGGCCTCATCCATGACTCCGTCAAGGAAGGCGAATCCGTAGTAACGCCCATGTCCTCCTCCAAGCTTTTCCCGCCCATGGTGATCTCCATGGTGGACGTCGGGGAAGAAACCGGTCAGCTGCCGGACATGCTCCTGAAAATCGCGGATGTGTATGATGATGAAGTGGACAACGCCGTGGGAGCCATGACCTCCATGCTGGAACCCATCATGATCGTCTTCCTGGCCGTGGTCGTGGGCGGCATTGTGTTCGCCATGTTCCTGCCCCTCCTGCAGGTTATTGAAAAGATGGGGTAACCCACTCAAGCAGAATCAGATGAAAAATCATTTCGCATACCGTCGGCTCCGGGAAGCAAAGGGGTTCACCCTCATGGAAATCCTGGTGGTGATGGTGATCATCGTGGTGCTGGCCACACTGACCATCTCCATTTACACCTGGCTTGAAACCAGAAAGAACGAACAGGCTGCGGAGTCTATTGTCCGCAAAATTGAAATGGGGCTGGAGAGCTACCATAGTGACCATGACCGCTACCCCTACGGCACGGAGTCTCCCTTCAACAATCACGGCGTAGCCGTGGCCAACGGGGAGGAATACAGTTCCAACGTGGTTTACATGGCTCTGTTCGGCGACCATAAGAATGAGGGTGTTCCTTCCAGGGATACAACCATCTACAATGACGAGTTGAATCCCTCTACGCAGCCCAAAAGCAATCCGACCGTCCGGGAAGTCCATGTGAAAAGCAAGGACGGCAGGCCGGTTACCCTCTATATTCTGGCGGATCCATGGGGTTCTCCCTACCGCTACCGCCTGGGCAGCGAGCAGTCCATTCCCACCAGAACCGACAGGGCCAGAAACCTGAAAATGGGCAACGGCCTGAATCCGGATTATGATTTCTGGTCTTTCGGAAAAGACGGAGATAGTGATTTGAAAGACCCGCACGCCCCCGAAAACGAAGATGACATCGGCAACCTGCCGAAGTTCTGACCTTACCGGTATTTTGCCGCGCACGGCTTTTTCTCCGGCAGCCTTCCTCCGCTGAAAGGTGGAGGAAGGCTTTGTGCATGCGGGGACTATTTTCTGGTATCCGTACGGCCTCTAAAGTATGATTCGCGCACTGATATGAAACGCATTTCCCTGATCATTCCCTGCCTGAATGAAGAAGAGGCCATTCCGGCATTCAAGCAAGAAGTAGACCGGGTTTTCAAGGAACGCCTGGAGGGCTATTCCCCGGAACTTATTTTCGTGGACGACGGCTCCACGGACCGCTCCCTGGAAATGATTAAGAAAATGGCGGAATATTCCCCTGAAGTAAAATTCATTTCCTTCTCCCGCAATTTCGGAAAGGAAGCCGCCATCTATGCGGGTCTGGAAGCGGCCACAGGGGATTATGCCGCCGTCATGGATGTGGATCTCCAGGATCCTCCTTCCCTGCTCCCGGATATGGTGAAAGCCATTGAGCAGGAAGGGTACGACTGTGCGGGAACACGACGCGTCACCCGGCAGGGGGAACCGCCGTTGAGGTCCTTTTTCGCCCGCGCCTTTTACAAGACAATTCACCAGATATCAGACACCCGCATCGTAGACGGAGCCCGGGACTATAAGCTGATGACCCGTCCCGTACTGGAAGCTCTGCTTTCCCTGAAAGAGTACAACCGGTTTTCCAAGGGGTTGTACGAATGGGTGGGGTTCCGGACCAAATGGTTTGAATATGAAAATGTGGAACGTGTGGCAGGAGAAACCAAGTGGTCTTTCTTCAAACTGTTCCTGTACTCCATTGAAGGTATTGTGGCTTTTTCCACCGCCCCCCTGGCTCTGGCCTCCATCATGGGAGTGCTTCTTTCCTTCATTTCATTCCTTTCCATCATTATCTTGACGGTCCGCGAATTGATCTGGCCCCATTCCGCCTACGGGTGGACTTCTCTGGTATGCGTCTTCTGCATGATGGGCGGCATCGTGCTGCTGTGCCTGGGCATTCTGGGCCAGTACCTAGCCAAGACTTATACGGAAGTTAAAAAACGCCCTATTTACATCGCCAGGGAACGTTCCATCAAACCTTTCAACTGACGTTGCCCATGGACACAGAACCGGACTTCAGCATCATTACGCCCAGCTATAATTACGCCCGCTACGTGCGGGAATGCATAGAGAGCGTCAACAATCAGGAAGGAGCCACATTTGAACACATCATCCAGGATGCAGGATCCACGGACGGCACCCTGGATATCCTGCATTCCTACCCTCACCTGAAACTGCATGTGGAGAAGGATTCCGGCATGTCGGAAGGCATCAACCGCGGTTTCCGCAAGGCGCGCGGGAAATGGGTGATGTGGCTGAATACGGATGACCGCCTGCTTCCGGGGGCTCTGGCGGCGGTCAAAGCCTTTGCAGATTCCCGCCCGGATGCGGATATTGTGTATGGCGCATGGAATTTCATCGGGCCGGACGGAGATATCCAACGCGCCATGAAAGCCCTGCCCTACAGTCTGAACATGCACATCTGGTACGGAACTTATCTGGCCTCCACGGCATTGTTTCTGCGCCGGAGCACTACTATTGAAGAGGGGTTCCTGCTGGACGAGCGTTTTCACTATGACATGGACGGGGAATATTACGCGCGCCTGGGCCGTGCCGGAAAGAAATTCGTGCATTACAACAGGCTGCTGGCGGATTTTCGCTGGCATGGCGATAATCTGAGCGCCCCCAATATCGAACGCCGGGACATGGACGCGGAGTTAAAGCGCCAAAAGCAACACGGAGAGGATGCCGCCATCAAGCGCATTTACGGCTATTCCTTTTCCAAGCACAGCTGCAACAATATCATGGACGGTTTCATGCGTGAGGCCTACCGCATGAAAAAGGCCTTCCTTTATCTCACCACCCCCTGGGAAAAGTAATCTGTTCTTTTCTGCTTTTCCCTGAAAAGCCGCAGCGTTCCTTTTTCGCCATCCCATAGGAAGCACGAGCCCTGGTACGGCAAAGGCCGCAGCCGTTATCACAGCTGCGGCCCGCAATGAACCGGATGGGAAAAAACGGTCTTTCCTTAATTAAGGCTGTCAAACAACTCTTCTTCCCGGAAGAATCTTGCCAGCTCCACGGCGGCGGATTCACGGCTGTCGGACGCATGGCAGATGTTCATCATGCTGTCTGTTCCAAAATCGCCGCGGATAGTGCCCTTCTGCGCCTTCTGGGAATTGGTGGGCCCCAGCAGTTCGCGCACGCGCACAATAACGCCGGGCCCTTTCAGGGCAATGGCGATGACCGGAGAACTGGTCATGAAATCAAGCAGCTTCGGGAAAAGCGGTTCCCCATTGATGACCAGATCCAGAATATGGGCGTAATGTTCTCTGAGCACCGGTTCGTCAAGCTGGATCATCTTTATGCCGCGCAGGCGAAACCCTTCGGACAAAAAACGTTTCAAAATGGTGCCGGAAAGGTTTTTCCGCACACAGTCGGGTTTCAGCAAAATCAGCGTTGTTTCTTCTTGAGTGTTTGGCATAAAATCAGCGAAGTTTCAGGATGGAGTGAGGGAATTACACCCTAATCCCCGTCAGGTCAAGGATAATTGCACAACTGGTCTTTTCTGCTGGGAAAGGAATCAGTCACAAATTCCTCTTATAGGAATCGCACCGGTTCCGCCATCCGGCAAGCCAGCGCGCTTCTCCGCGGCCCGGCGGGCTGTTGTCCACGCGGCGCTGAAGCACCCTTTTGGCCGCTTCCGCAAATTCAACCGCCGCAGGCTGTCCGGGAGAAACGGAGCGCATTTCCTCCAGCACCTGCCTGAGCCCCCAGCCTATCCCCCGGTACTGTTCCGCCGGATTGGTTCCTTCTCCCTTGAAATTCACGTAGTCAATCAGGGCGTACATGCCGTTGGGAACCGACGCCACGGCGTAATAGCGGGCCGCCATCTCTTCCGGGCGGCGGGACTGGCCCTTGATACGCTCCAGAGCGGCCACAGACCTGGCAATAATGAAATCCGCCTGCATTTGCAGAACCGCCGGGCTGGACAACCACCGGCGCATCCGTTCAGGAAGACCGCCGCGAACGTCCGCCGCTTCAAATTCCTTTCTGGTCCGCCACGGAGCCGCACCGGAAAACCATTCCGGAACCCGGATTCCTTTCACGCGGCAGAACTGAATGAAAGCAGGGAAACTTTCCTCAAACCTTTCCGTGACTCCGGCAGGAAACCAGATGAAATGTCCGATGCCAAGGGAAGGAAATGCCTCTCCCCGGTTCCAGGAAACCAGCCCCCTTATTGTCCCGGCACATTCGTTTTGCCAGATTTTCCGCGCGATTTTTGCCTTCACTTCTCCCGTATCCGGCTCCGCCTGAACCCAGGCAGGCACACAGCACGCCAGCACCAGAACACAACCAGCCGTCTTTCCATTCATGCAGATACTTTCCTTCCCCAACGCAGACAAGTCAAGCCGCTTCAATTTCCCGTGCCAAAGCCGGCGTTTCATGTTACCCTTGCCGGGCACGGCATGATTCTGGCGTTCAATAAACCTTACGGTATTCTCTCCCAGTTTACGAAAGAGGCTCCCCACCACCGGACACTGGCAGAATTCGGTTTTCCTCCCGGCGTGTATCCTGTAGGAAGGCTGGATGCGGATTCGGAAGGTCTGCTTCTTTTATCCGATGAGAAGGGCCTGGCAGACCGTCTCCTGAACCCCTCCGGCAGACATCCCAGAACCTATTGGAGCCAGGTGGAAGGCACTCCTTCCGAAACGGACCTGCTCCCTCTGGAACTCGGGGGCCTCCGCATCCGCGGGCACTGCACGCTGCCTTGCCGGGCACGCCTCATGCGCAGGGAACCTGACGTGCCGCCCCGCACCCCTCCCGTCCGCTACCGGGCCTCCATCCCCACTTCATGGCTGGAATTGACACTGGTGGAAGGAAAAAACCGCCAGGTGAGGCGCATGACCGCCGCCATCGGCTTTCCTACGCTCCGGCTTCTGCGCGCCAGAATCGGAAATTTCTCCCTGTCGGGGCTGAAACCCGGCACATGGAAAGAGCTGGATTCCCGCGAGCGAAGGCAGCTCATGCCGTAATATAGGCTTGATTCCGGGCAGAACCCGCTCTTATATGTCTTTCCGCATCAGGATATCTACCTAGACCTTTTTACATGAAAGCCGAACTCGTCGAACAAGCCTCCAAAATCATTCCCGAGCCCCAGATGCTGATCAACGTGGTTTCCCGCCGCGTTGCCCAGCTTAATAATGGCCGCGCTCCGCTGGTACCCACCACGCCCCATATGGGCAACGCGAACATTGCCCTGACGGAGATCATTGAAGGCAAGCTTGTCTATCATGCGGAATCCGGCAGCCTCCAGGAAGACAACCAGTAACAATACATTCCCTTTGTTTCCGTTCCGGATCGGAATTCCGTACGGAATCTTTCCTATCCAGCCAGGCCCCGGTTTCCCAGCCCGGGGCTTTTTCATCCTTCTTCCCCTCCGTGCCATGAGCTCCGATATTTCCACCAACAAAAAAGCCCGCCGGGATTACGAAATTCTGGACACCTACGAATGCGGCATGGAGCTCAAGGGCACGGAAGTCAAATCCATCCGCGCCGGCAAGGTGAATATTGCCGATTCCTTCGCCAGGGTGGAAAATGGCCAGATGCTCCTGTACGGCTGCGACATCCAGCCTTGGGAAACAGCCGGAGAATTCTTCCAGCACCAGGCACGCCGGCCCCGCCGCCTTCTTCTCCATAAACGGGAAATTTTCAAACTGGAGCAGCAGACTTCCCAGAAAGGCTGTTCCCTGGTAGCTCTCAAGCTGTATTGGAAAAACGGCAAGGTGAAACTGGCTCTTGGCCTGGGCAAGGGCAAAACCCACCGCGACCAGCGCTACGATTTGAAAGCCCGCGTGGAAATGCGCGAAGCCCAGCGGGAAGTGGCCCGCATCAACCGCCGGTAATCCAAGCGGCAACCACGCGGTTGCCGTCTGCCTCCTGCCGGAAGCTTTTTCCCTTCCCCTGCCATTTCCTTAATAACCGGCATCCGTCCGGGATAAACGGCAGCGCCGCCAAAAGCGGGGAACCAGGCACACTCCAGCGCCCGGGGAAAAAACGGCCCCAACCGTCCGGGCATGCCCGCAAAGCTACAACTTCCAATCTACAGGCAATTCCACCTGGCCGCCCTTTTTATCATCATAACGGATGAAACCGTGCTCCGCACCGTACCAGTGCACATCCCTCGTCACCTTTACGTCAAAACAGCAATAACGGGCTATATCCATTAAAAGCTCCGTATTTCCCGTCTGCACGTATTCCGCCCACCATTTGAGAGCCTGGGTGCCCACAGCCGTTTTTGAAGAACCGATGGATGCGGCCGCCACGGAATCCAGCTTGACGCGCACGCCCCCGCGCTGTTCGATATCCTTGCACAAATCAAGGTTGTTCGTGATATCTATCATGTTCCACATCGTATAACGCTGGAGCACGCCATAATCGAAATGCTCGTGGTTGTAACCCACCACCAGGTCGGCCTGGGAAAGCTGCCGGATGAGATCATCCACCATTTCCTCGGAATAAATCGTATACTTGCCGGAAGCCGTGGAATAAGTCACGCCCACGGAAAGGCGCATCTCGGCCGTATTGTGCCAGCCGCCCACCTCCGCCGCGGAATGACGGGTTTCCAAATCAAAATACACGATGTCTCTCATCGGGTGAAAACGTACATTATTTGCCACTTTTGGACAAGTCCCACTTGAACGGGAGGCCTGTTTGTGATGAGAATACGCGCATGCAGCCCCGTTTCCACATCGTCATGTTTCATCCGGAAATTCCGCATAATACGGGAGCTGCCGGACGGTTGGCTTTGGCAACGGGTTCCAGGCTCCATCTGATCAAACCTTTGGGGTTCAGCCTGGATGAAAAGCATGTGCGCCGTACGGGGCTGGACTATTGGGCCAAAGTGGATCTGCATGTCTGGGACAGCCTGGAGGAACTGAAGCAGGCGGCAGCCCCCGGCGCGCAGTTCTGGTATCTGAGCACCAAGGCGCCACGTTCCCATTGGGATGCGGTTTTTCATGCGGGGGACTATCTGGTTTTTGGACCGGAATCCCGTGGATTGCCGGAAAGCATGCTGAAAGAACACGCAGATACCGCCCTGACTATTCCAATGCCCGGGGAAGGAGCCCGCAGCCTGAATCTATCCACAGCCGTAGCTGTTGTCCTTTACGAAGGGCTGCGCCAGATCGGCATTTGACCGGAAAACAGCTCCAGTCCTTCTTCCGCTCCACCCCGGTTATGGATATCCTGCCCGGGTAATCTACACCGCAAAAGAATACAGGGTCATGGAGAAACGGTTTCCGCATTTTTCCACCGCCAGGGGCGCACCAGATAAAAGAGAATCAGAGAGGCGACAGCGCCGCAGGTATCGCAGAACATGTCTTTCTGGGCATCCCATATATCGCCCTGGGAGCCGAGAAAATCATTCGCGTCATTCCCGCCCACAATGACCGCATACTGCCATTCAATGATTTCATACGCCGCGGCTACAGCCATCACGAAAAAGAGACCGAAAATCCCCGCCAGCACTTTCCCCGCATATTGCTTGCGCACCAGATACTCAGCTACGGGAAACGCATAAAACCCCACCGTAAAATGGGCCACCCGGTCAAACGAGTTCCTGTGGGCTCCCATCAGCTCCCGAAACCACTCGAAAGGCACTTCCGCAAACGTGTAATGCGCCCCCACCGTATGGCAGGCCAGCCAGAAAAACATCAGCGTGTAGGACCAGTTGCTGAAACGGAATCTCCGGAACCCGGCCGCCAGGAGGACGACCGCCAGCGCCACGGGAATCACCTCCGCCACCCAGACGGAACGGGAAGAAGGGGAAATGCCAAGGGCAATAAACAGCACGGCGAATACCGCCAGCAGGTAAAAAGGATAATTTTTCATGAGGGAGAGAGGAGAAGCGGAAAAGCGCAGGAGCCGACATAGAAAAAGCGACGGAGATTACCTCCGTCGCCTTTTCCGTTAAAAAACTTTTACCGCATGTCAATGGTAGGCACCGGAATACGGTCCTTGGGTCCCGTGTAAAGAGTCAGCGGCCTGTACAGCGTGTTATCCTCCATTTGTTCCAGAACCTGGGCCACCCAGCCGCTACAGCGGGCAATGGAGAAAATGGCGGTAAACAGCCTGGTGGGAATCCCGATGCTGTAATAAACCGTGGCGGAATAAAAATCCACATTGGCATTCAACCCTTTGCGCTCCCTGACAAGTTTCGCGATGCGTTCCGACATGCGTATCCACTTGGGTTCTCCGATCCGGGAGGAAAGGCGGATGGCCATGCGGCGCAAATGCGGGGCGCGGGGATCCAGCACACGGTACACGCGGTGCCCCATGCCCATGATTTTTTCCTTCCGCGCCAGCTTGTCCTCAATGTAGGAGTCCACCCGGTCCTCTGTGCCTATTTCCTTGAGCATTTCAATCACGCCCTCATTGGCGCCCCCATGAAGCGGCCCTTTCAGCGTGCCGATGGCCGCTGTGATGGCAGAATACATGTCCGAAAGCGTGGCGATGCAGACACGCGCCGCAAAGGTGGAGGCATTCATGCCGTGGTCTGCGTGCAAAATGTAGGCTACCTCCAGAATATGGGCTTCATACTGATCCGGTTCCTCACCCTTCAGCAACCACAGGAAATGTTCCGCCTCGCTCAGGTCCTCCCGAACGGGGGGAAGCTCCAGCCCCTGGCACAAACGGTAATAATACGCCACCATCACGGGAACCTTGGCAATGAGGCTGAGGCCTATTTCCTTCAACTGCCCGGCGTCCTTCGTCCGGTCGTCATACATGCCGAGCATGGAAACAGCCGTCCGGAGGGCGGACATGGGCCGGGCGGACTTGGTGGCCGTTTTAAAGAAATCCAGAATGGGCTGGGGCAGGTCGCGGTCGGAACGGAGGCGTTTCTTGATGCCCTCCAATTCCTCCCGGTTGGGAAGACGCTTGTTAAGAAGCAGATAAACCACTTCTTCAAAACAGCACATCTCCACCAGATCATCGATATCGTAGCCCAGATACAACAGACGCCCTTCCTCGCCGCGCACGTCACTCAAAGCGGATTCATTGGCGATGATTCCTTTTAAACCTTTGGGATATGCGAGGCGCTCGGAAAAAGTGTCATTGCTCATGTTAAAAAATGCTACTGGTGGTGAAGATTACCGGTTAAAAGTCTAACAATCTTCCAAAAAGTCAAACCTTAATTACGCCTTCACGGCCCATGCGGGACGTTTGGCGCGGGTGATGTGCGGAGCCCTCACATACAGCGGTTCCGCCGGACTTTCCAGAAGTTCTTCTCTGCGGGCCTCCGCCAGGGACAGCCACGCGGCCCCGAGCGCCCCCGCAGAAGGACACACGGGGACAATCCCCGACATTTCCCGGGCGGCCAGATGTTCCGCCGTTTCCGTGGAAAAAACGGGCACGCCTTTTCCCATGCACTCCGCCACGCAGGCGCGGGCCTGCTCCGCAGGCAGCACTGCCGGCACATCCGTCAGAACGCCGTTTTCCAGCCTCCCCCACGTCCAGCCGCCACGCCGGGCATCTGACATTACGCAGGCCTCACCATGATGCAGACCAAGTCCGTTCCAGGAGGAAAAAGCCGCCACGCGGGAACCGTGCACCAGGGAAAGACCATCCGCCACGGCCAGCGCTACGCGGATTCCGCCGTAAGCGCCCGGACCGGAACCTACCACGATTTCCTTCAAACGCCGCCCTTCCAAAGCATCCAGAACCTGCCGCACCGCCTTGAAAATAGCGGAGGAATGATTGCGCTCCGCTCTCCATGCCGCCTGGCACAGCAGACTTTCCCCGCTCCAAGCCGCAACGGAAGACTGCACACAGGAAGTTTCCAGAACCAGCAGGACATCTTGCATGCGGTGGATTATACAGGAACAGCCGGCGTGGATAAAACATTTTTTCCTCCGGTTTCCGGAAGAGGAAAATTTGGTTCGCATTTCTCCTCAAGTCCCTTTATGCTGGTTCCAGACCTCACACCGCATGCCCAAGGCTCCCAGACACACACCGCCGCGCCAGGACTGGCGCCGGTATGCAGAAACCGCCCGGAAACCAAGATCCGCGGCAAGCCTCGGCGACATGATGCGGCAATGCAACCGGGACGCCTGGAACAAGACTTACCGCGCCCAGGTATCCTCTGAATACTGGGAGGACGAATGCCAGGAATTTTCCTTCATGGATCTCCCGCGCAGAACCCGGTTCATCAGGCATGCCGTAGCCACCCTTATCCTGCTTCCGCTGGCCCTGATCACGGCCATGTCCCTGTGCGACCAGCTGGCCCATGCCTCCGGCAGCCTCAATATTCTCTTCTCCATTCCCGTATGGTATGCCCTGATGGGAGCTGCCGTGTGGGTGGTGCTGGGCAGCAGCAGGCTGTTCACATCCTCCCTGCTGTACCTGTACGTATTGGGGCATGAACTGACGCACGCTCTGGCGGTCATTTGCAGCCGCGGCTCCATCCATGCTTTCAAAGCGGATCTGGACGGAGGGTACATCCAGACGGACAAAAACAACATCTTTATCTCCCTTTCCCCCTACTTCCTTCCTCTCTGGGCCATGCTGTGGGGATTGGTATGGGGCGTAACGTACCTCTTCTGGCCTACAGTCACCTGCCAGGCCATTCTTTACTCCGGCCTGGGCTTCTGGTGGTGCTTCCACCTGTTCTGGACGGCATGGATCATTCCCAAGGACCAGCCGGACCTGGCGGACAACGGCACCTTCTTTTCCCTGATTCTCGTATATTTTGCCAATCTTCTTCTCTTCCTGGCGCTCCTGCGCCTGTTCAACGCCGTAAGCCTTCACCGCTTTCTGGCGGACTGCATCCACAATGCGGAAAAATTGTGGGACGTTCTCAGGGACCTCGCCATGCTGGCTGCCGGGCTGTTCCTGTAAAAAATATTCTTTCCTTACACGGAATGATGAACGGCATAAGTAGAAAAGGAATCCAACCTTTCGACAGAAAGGAGTTTCCATGCACACCACACACTTGATTATTCTGACGATGGCCGCAGTTTCCCTGATGGGCTGCAATCCCAAGGAAACTGTAAACGCCCTCACTTCCGACCAGAACGTTACCCAGAAGATGGCCGTGAGATTCGCGGAAAATATGGTTGGACTGCCGCGCGCTCTGGTCGTTTCAGATGCGAGAAAAGCGGCTCCGGGCGACAAAGTCACCGTCAAGGGAGCGGTGATTGGGGATGACCCCGTCTTTTCAAAAAACATTGCCTCTTTCACCATCGGAGATCCGGCTCAGCTTCTGGTCAATATGAAGGAGAAGGGTGTCTGGGCTGCCGGTACGGTACCGGTGGAAATACGGAAAAACAATACGATGACCGTCCAGTTCGTGGATGAACAGGGTCAGCCCATCAAACACTCCGCCAAAGGCGTGAACGGACTGAAAGAACAGGACGCCGTCATTATTACCGGAACCATTGATCCCCATTCCACTCCGGAACGTCCGGTGCTGAACATTGAAAGCATCGTGATTGAGTAACACCCCTTCTGTGCCAAACCCTGATTCATGTCAAACGGTTCAGGCGTTTTGCGCCTGAACCGTTTTTCATACCAGAATGCGCGCATGGGATTTGATCCAGCATCATTGGGAATGATAACACTGGCCGCTACTTCAGCGGCAGCAGGTGCGGCGTCCGCGTCTGCACAGAAAAAAAGCGCGGAAGCCACCAGACGGGCGGCGGAGGCAAATGCCGCCACCCTCAGGAACGAAGCGGAACTTCAAAAACAGACAGGGATGGAAAATGCCAAACGCATGCAGCAGGACGCTGCGCGCCAAATGGGAGAAGCCCGGCTGGACGCCGCCCAGTCCTCCCTGCTTCGGGAAGGTTCCGTCCCAATCAGGGAACAGGCTCTGGCGACACGGCTGCAAACCCGGATTCAGGACGAAGCGGCGGAAGCCATGAGGAACGCCCAATCCCTGTACAACCGCGCCAACATGGAGCAATACATGGGCCGCGCCAATGCGAGGGCCCAGAAAACTTCAGCAATGGGCACCCTGCTCTCCGGATTCGCCCAGGGAGGCAATACCCTCCTCAAATGGTGAAACGCCTCACAAGGAGCATCCATTCAAACGAATACAGCCGGAAATTCCGGTGCAACCGCGGCTGCTTCTTAACGCCCTCCCGCCGAATACCCCGGAAGAGATGCCTCACAAAACAGCCTTGCCTGACACGTCCTTGCCTGTCTTCCTCACATCACGGGTCACAAGACCAGCGCACTTCCGCTTACCCGCGCCTCCAGGGCAAGCAATTCACGCTTCGCGTCAAGTCCCCCGCCGTAACCTGTCAGTGTCTGATTGCTGCCGATGACACGGTGGCAGGGCACGAAAATGGAGATGGGATTGGTGGCGTTAGCGGACGCTACAGCCCGGACAGCCCTTGGATGATGAATGCGGCGCGCCAGCTCTGCATAGGAAATGGTGGAACCGTAAGGAACTTTCATCAGTTCATGCCAGACTGAGTTTTGAAATTCCGATCCCGTAAAGACAATGGGTATATCAAAGCCTCTGCGTTCCCCCTGGAAATATTCACGGAGCTGGCTTACCGCCTGTTCAATAACCTCGGAAGTTCCTTCTTCATATTCAGCGTTGAGATGCCGGCAAATGCGGCGGTCTATCGTGCCGCGGCGTTTTTCCTTCGCCCAGTCGCAAATGCAAAGATTGCCGCCATATGAGCCAATCATCATTTCTCCAACGGGCGACAGATAACGGATTATTTTAATTGCCTCCATCTTCTTGTCCTTGTTATTGCATAACGCTCCTTCATCCCCCTTGTACGGCTGGGAAACATTGCTCCATGCCTGCTCATGTCCCGAAGCACAATGTTCCGCCCCAAAGGATCTTCTCCGGCAGCCTTTAGCACATTTCCCTGCTGTCTGCAATCTTTCTTCCGCATTTGCTTTTTGTTTCCAATCGGACATAAATCCCAAGTTATTCGCCCTCCCCTGCCGGGCGCCGATCATCCGGATACCGGCTTCCCCCTTGAACCATTCCCCATTCAATCAACCATGATGATGCCTCGCACAAGAGAGGCAAAATCCCTGCGTTTTTAATGCTGATGCAAGGCCCTGAACAATATTGGGTGGCGTCCCCGGCAGGAATCGAACCTGCATCTAGTCTTTAGGAGAGACCCGTTCTATCCATTGAACTACGGGGACCGTACATGACCCGGGGGTGACAATAAACGGGAAGGTCTCCGCGCTCAAGCAAAAAGCAGAATGAATATGCCATGCATCGTGATTTTGAACAGTGTTCACCAGGACTATTTTCCCGGATTTCCGCAACTTCCCGTTTCCCCGCCATTCTCCGCACATCCCTGGCCGAATACAGCCATTGCTCCGATTACCTGCCGGAAGAGCCCAGAATAATGAAATGCCCGTTTGCAGATTGCCCCTCGGGGACGGAATGCGCCGCCGCTCCCGCAGAAAATCATTTCCGCTGAATCTTATCGTCAAAAAACAACGGGAAAAAACAATCCCCCAGAAAGCTCCGTCCAGATGAGCCAATTCCAGAAAAACAGAGGCGAACCGCCCCCCTGCATAGGAGCACATCCTCCGGAACGGCATCCCTCCCTGGAAAGGGAACTGGCCATACAAAAATCTTGAGCAGGGAGCGGAAGGGCCGTAGCGTGGCCGTATCATTCCCGCCATGCTCAATTTCGTTTACGATAACAAAACCACTCTTATTTTCGGAAAAGGCACCCATCATGAAACGGGGCCCCTTCTCAAGCCGTTAGGCAAAAAAATCCTGCTCCATTACGGTAGCGGCAGCATCAAACGTTCCGGTCTTTACGATGCCGTGACGGCGTCCCTGAAAGCCGCCGGCGTGGAGTATGAGGAATTGGGAGGCGTCCAGGCGAACCCCACGCTTCCCCTGGTGTATGAGGGCATCCGCCTATGCCGGGAACACGGTCTGGGCCTCGTGCTGGCCGTGGGAGGAGGCAGCGTGATTGACTCCGCCAAAGCGATTGCGCTGGGCGTTCCCTATGAAGGAGACGTATGGGAACTATACCTTTCCAAAAAACAGCCTCAGTCCGACCCTCTGCCCGTCGCCACCGTGCTGACCATTCCCGCCGCAGGCAGCGAGAGCAGCCCGAATACGGTCATTACCAATGAAGAGACCAGAAGAAAACTGGGATACGGTTCCCCCAAACTGCGCCCCGTATTCAGCATTATCAATCCGGAATTGTTCTTCACGCTCCCGCGCCGCCAGATGGCCAACGGCGTCAGCGACATGATGAGCCACATTTTTGAGCGCTATTTTACCAGAACCCCGCATACGGACCTTTCCGACAGCCTTTGTGAAGCCACCCTGCGCACTATCATGAAAAACGCCCGCATCCTGAACGGGAACCTGAATGATTACAACGCCTGGGCGGAGATTGCGTTTTCCGGAAACATCGCCCACAACAACCTGTTGGGCGTAGGCCGCGAACAGGACTGGGGCTGCCACGCCATGGAACACGAATTGAGCGCACTGCACCATGTAGACCATGGCGCAGGCCTGGCCGTCGTCACCCCGGCATGGATGAAATATGTTTCCCCCAAACACCAGGAAATATTCGTTCAGTTCGCCGTGAATGTAATGAAAGTGGAAGGGTCTTTCCGGGAACCGTCAGCCATCATCCGGGAAGGTATTTCCCGTCTGGAACGCTTTTACCGGGAATTAGGGCTTCCGACGACTATGGAAGAACTGAACATCCTCCCCGGAGATTTCCCCCTGATGGCGGAACAGGCCATTAGTGTGCGCGGTCCCGTCGGAAGCCTGGAAAAGCTGGATATCCGGGACGTCCAGGCCATCTACCGGCTGGGTTGCAGCAACTTTCAGCACGCATGACGAAAGGGGTAAAACATCCGTTCATGATGTGCCCGGCCTTCCAGCATTCCCGGTATTGTTAACAGCGTTAAGACACTCTCCCTTTTCCCGTAACCTACTTGCAACTTGCCAAAGATTTTACCTGGGAGTAGCATGGCAGAATGAACAGGTTCTTTTCCGCTCTCCTCCTGGCGGCAGGATTGCTGGCCTCCGGAATGCCGTCCCCGGCGGACGCATCCACCCCTCCGCAACAACATGCCCTTGCGGAGGGTAAAAATTCCCCTGTTTCCCCGCAGCAAAGGAAGCAAGCTGTTGAAAACCTTGAAAAGCTTCTGGATAAAAGACTGTTCAAGAAAGCGGCGGAACAGGCCCTGAAACAACTCCATGAATATGACGACCAATACAGCGGGACAGATCTGCTTCTTTACTACCAGGCTCTTACACGTCTCAATGCCCTGGATGATTCCCTCAACCTGGATTCCATTCTGCAGGAACAGATGAAGCGTCACGGCGGCAACCCCTATTTCCTGATGGACGCCGCGCTCCTGTACCAGAACGCCTGCCATACGTTCAAACTGGTGGACGGCGCCTATATCCGCGGCGCCGGACCATGGGATGGGGAATATTCCGGAGAAGCAAGGGACCGTGTGGAAGCCCTGCGGTGCCTTGTCAAGGCCATGCAGCTGGCGGAGAAGGACAACAACATGAAGCTTCTGGGACAACTGCGCTTCATGGCGGCTCAGGCGTTGCTGGTGAAAGACGGCCGCTACAGTTCCCATTCCCCCTTCCAGGCTTACGCCGCCCTGGGGAACCTCACCAGCCTGAAAAAACTGCCGGGGTACGTCGCCAGGGAGGAAGCCCCCCCGTTCCGGAACGTCGCCACCGTGCCCGTCGAGGTCAATGCCAAAACGGGGAAGCCGGAAGTCGTCTTTTACCATGCCTCTTCCTCCTGGGAGACGGCTAAAAACGACGGAGAACGCATGCGCTGGCTGCTGGCCGCCGCCATTCAGGCGAGTCCGGAACTGGCCAACCAGGTCAATTATTTCACCGCATCCTGGTGCCGCCGGCTATTCTCTTATTCCAATACGGCACCGGACCAGGAATTTGTGTACGGCCCCGGCAACGCAGGCATGGTGGCGGGCATCAACCCGGCGGAATTAAAAACGAACCAGACCGTCGTTAAAACCGACCGGACGGGCAACGGTCAATTCCTGCTCATCACCCTTCCCCCGGATTATAATTTCATCCGGATTGCTTCCGCCGTCCGGATAACTCCGGAGCCGGATTATTACGTTAACGCCGCCAATCTGGCAGCGGACGAGTTCCTGGCCCGCAACCAGAGGCCCGCCACCGCGCAGTTATTAGGAAAGGCCCTTCAGAACTGGAACGCGCAATCCTGGGACAAGAAAGACAGGAAAGAATTTCTGGACGTGGCGGACAACCTGAAGAAACGCATCGCCTCCATCACGGAACCCAATGGAACATTTGATACGGATAAAAGAACGCTGCTGGCAGGAGAACCGGTGGCCGTCTCCTTCTCCTACCGCAACGCCTCCAGGGCTTGCGTAGCGGTCCGCCCCGTGGATATGAAGCGGTGGCAGGAGGAGCGCATGGACAAGGTCCAGACCTCCAAAACGCTGGGAAAAGCTTACAGAAACAGATATTCCAACATGGGAAACCTGCTTTTCAGCCTGCTGCATGACTCATCCTATGCCCGCTATCTGGGGGAGGAAATCAAGGGGGAGGAAATAGCCCTGACTCCCGGGGACCAGCACCTGAACCACATCGCCCATATTCCCGTTCCCACCCGCAAACCCGGCTGGTATCTGCTCTCCGTCACTCTGGAAAACGGCTACCGGTTCCATCGCTTTCTCACTCTGTCGGACATGGTGCTGGTACGCCGTTCCGTTCCGGAAGGCAATCTCTGGTTCCTGGCGGATGCCGGAACGGGAATGCCCGTGGAAGGAGGCAGCCTGCGGTTCCTCCGCTACCGGCAGGATAAAACGCTCCAAAAACGCCAGGTAAAGGGGATCACGGACAAGGACGGAGCCATGTTGGAAACAATACCTCCCCGCGATTCCAGCGCCTTTTCCTACAACATGTTCCTGGGCATCGCTTCCAAGGGGGAAAGTTATGTGCTGGCGGGAATATCTGACTACGGCTGGGAATCCGGCAATTACCTCATGGATACGGCCAACAAGGCCTCCGACTCCTATTCCTGCTTTTTCCTGGAAAGCCAGCCCGTGTACCGCCCCGGACAGACGGCCCGTTTCAAAGGCGTCCTCTTCCGCCCGGACATCGCGAATCCCGGAACAAAAGACTGCGCCGGGAAAAAACTGACGCTGACCATTGCCTCCCCAACAGGGGATGAAAGCATTTTCCCGCCAAAAACCGTCACGACGGATTCTACAGGCAGCTTTGAACTGGAACTGCTTATTCCTGCGGACGCCCCGCTGGGCCAATACGGAGCCAAGCTGAAATTGCACGACTCCGCAGACCCGAATTTCCGGCTGTATGCCCCCCTTTTCCGGATGGAAGAGTATAAGAAGCCGGAATTCTCCGTCAACATGGAGGCCCCCGCCAAACCCATCCGGCTGGGACAGCCCGTTCCCGTCGCCATTCAGGCGGACTATTACGCGGGCGGCCCCGTAAGCGAGGGTAAGGCAACCATCATGATTACCCGGACGCTGGGGGCGGACATCTGGACGCCCTACTGGAAATGGAGCTGGCTGTACGGCAGGTCTTTCAGCCCGTACTACATTCCCTTTTCCCCGGATGCGCCTCTGACCGTTCTGGAAAAGACGGTGCCTCTGGACAAGGACGGAAAAGCGTCCGTAGAATTGCCTACGGCGCAGGATGCCCGGGATTTCCCCTCCAGCAACGTCACCTACCGCATTTCCGTCAGCGTGACGGACGCCTCCCTGCGGGAAGTTTCCGCTTCCGGACAGGTCATTGCCACCTCCCGCCCGTTCAATATCTTCACCACCCTGAACCGCGGCTATGCCCCCACCGGTACGCCGGTTCGGGCATCCATTACCGCGGCCACGGCGGACGGCGCCAAAATTGCCCATGCCAGGGGAACCTGCGTCCTGCAGCATATCCGTGCGGACGGCAGGCGGGAAACTCTGGAAACCTGGGACATCGCTACCGGGGAGGATGGGGAAGCCTCCCTGTCCTTCCAGACCGGGGAATCCGGCCTGTATGCCCTTTCCACAACCCTGGAGGACGGGCACGGCAACAAGGTAGAAGAGACCTTCCAGTTCCTTTCCTACGGCAAGGGCAAACAGAATCCTTTTAAAATCAATCCCCTTTCCATCACTCCGGACAAAAAGGAATACGCTCCGGGAGATACGGCCAGGCTGCTCGTCACCTCTGACTACCCGGACGCCCGCGTCTGGACCTTCCTGCGCAACTCCTGGAAAAACGAATCCCGCCGCCTGGTATCCCTGGACAGACAGACAGCCCTTGTGGAATGCCGCCTGACCAGGGAAGACATGCCCAATATGGGCGTCAACGCCTTCACCGTCAGAAACGGAGAACTTCATACGGCTTCCGCCGAACTGCTGATTCCGCCCGCCGGACAGATTCTGGCTCCTTCCGTAACGTCGGGCAACCCCCAATACCGGCCCGGTGAACAAGGCAACGTCACCATTCAGGTCAAGGGGCCGGACGGCAAACCCGTCAAAAACGGCATCGTCGCCCTGGCCATTTATGACAAGGCTCTGGAATACATCGCGCGCCCCAATATTACGGACATCGCCAAAACCGTATGGGGCAGCCTGAACGAAACCGGCTTCCTCAGTCTGAAAAAAATGACGGCTTCCGGAACGCAGCAGGACCGAGGTCCGGACCAGCCCTCTTTCCAGTCCCTGCTTTACAGAAATTACGGCCCTATGGTGAGAAAGGCCAAAGGAACCGTTAACGGCCTTGCAAAGGCAGAGCTCTATTCCGGTGCTGATACTGCCGTAAGCCGCGTACAGGCTACAGGAGCGGCCGCCCCCGCCGCCGTTCCGGTCATGGCTATGGCTGCGGACAAAGAAAGCGCGGAAAGTGATTCCTTTGCAGCCGGACAGGGAGACGCAGACATGCAGGAGAACGCCACCCCGCACATTCAACTGCGCACCCATTTTGCGGACTGCATCAAATGGTGCGGCACGCTCAGGACGGATGAGGGAGGAAACGTTACCGTTCCTGTGGAGATGCCGGACAACCTGACCACCTGGAAAGCCGCCGCCTGGGCCATCACCCCCGGATTGCAGGTAGGGCAGGCTTCCGCGGAATTCCTGACCACAAAGGATTTCATGGTCAGCATGCAGGCTCCGCGCTTCTTTGTGGAAAAAGATGTAGTGATGCTCAGCGCCCTGATCCGCAACCAGACGGACAAAAACGTCCGCGCCCGCGTTTCCATTTCCCTGAAAAACGGCTGTCTGGAACTTATCCCGGCTGACGCTCCGGCCGTGAAGGGGCTTTCCGCAGATACGGATAATTCCCCCATGCGGGAAGTGGACGTTCCTGCCCAGGGGCAGGCAGTCGTCAACTGGTGGGCTGCCGCCGTCAGGGAGGGAACCGCCGCCGTCGTCATGGAAGCGTCGGCAGGCTCTACCGGAGACGCCATGCAGATGAACTTCCCCGTACTGGTGCACGGCATGAAACAGCTCCATGCGGGGAGCGCCGCGGTACTCTCCGGAGAACAGGAAAAGACGCTCTCCATTTCCCTGCCGCAGCAACGGCGCAGGGGGGAAAGCGAACTGATCGTCAAGGTCTCCCCCAGCATCGCCCTCAGCATGGTGGAAGCCCTGCCCTATCTGGCGGAATACCCCTACGGCTGTGTGGAACAGACGCTCAACCGCTTCCTCCCCGCTCTTGTCGTCATGGACACGCTCAAGCAGCTCGGACTGAATCCCGGAGCGGCACTGAAAAGCCATCGCAGCCTGAATCCCCGGGACATCAGGGACAAGGCTTTCCATGACAGCGTCATGAAGAAGCTGGAACGCAACCCTGTTTATGATGAAGCCGCGCTGAAGAAGATGGCCGCCAGGGGAATCTCCTCCCTCCGGGAGAAACAGCTCTCCAACGGCTCCTGGGGATGGTTCGGAGGAGCCAGAGAGGGAGACCCCGTCATGACGGCCCATGTGGCGCACGGCCTGAAAATTGCTTCAAACACGGTCAATGTCCCGGAGGGGATGCTTTCCAAAGCCGTCCGCTGGCTGAAAAACTATCAGGAACGCCAGACAGCTCTTCTTGAAAAAGGAGACAAATACAGGAAACTGGAACAACTGCCGGACGGCCCGAAGAAGAAGGAAGCCATCCGCAAGCTGGGGGATTACCGCCTGACGGCCTCCGCGACGGATACCCTGGTCTACTCCGTCCTGGCGGAATGCGGCGTGAAAAACCTGCCTATGGAACGCTACCTGTTCCGTGACAAGCTGGAACTTCCCGTCATCAGCCAGATTCAACTGGCGGAAATCCTGCTGGACGCCCACCGCATGGACGACTTCAAGAAGGTAATGCCCATCATTTCCCAGTTCCTCCAGCAGGACGACTCCCTGCAAACCGCCTGGCTGCGCCTTCCCAATGAAGGCTACTGGTGGCGGTGGTACGGCAGCGGAGCGGCCACGCAGGCGGCCTACCTGAAACTGATGGCCAAGAGCGACCCCGGCAATCCCGTCACGGCGCGCCTGGCCAAATGGCTGCTCGACAACCGCGCCAACGGTTCCTACTGGGACTCCACCAAAGATACGGCGGATTGTCTGGAAGCCCTGTCCGCCTACCTTCTCCAGACCAGGGAAGGCATGGAGGACATGGAAGCGGAAATCCTTTACGACGGCGTTCCGGTTAAAACAATCGCCAGTACGAAAGAAACCCTGTTCACCTTTGACAACGCCTTCCGCATGAGCGGGAAAGACCTGGCGGACGGCAGCCACGTCATCACCATCCGCAGGAAGAAGGGCAGCGGGAACATCTATGCCAATGCCACCCTCAGCTACTTCTCTCTGGAAGATCCCATTCCCGCCGCGGGGAATGCCGTTACTGTGGAACGCTCCTACTACCGCATCCGGAAGGAAACGGTGAAAGACGGTTCCGTGAAGGACTCCCAGACGGATGCAGGGGAGCTCGTCTCCCAGGGCAGAGACCTGACACGGCGCACGCTGTTGAAAGACGGGGACGTCATCGCCAGCGGCGACATCATTGAAGTGGTGATGACCGTGAAAACGAAGAACGACGTGGAATACCTCATGCTCCTGGACCCCAAGCCCGCAGGCTGCGAATCCCGGGAAACCGCCAGCGGCTACGCCCGGCTGGGAACCGTTTCCGGCTACAGGGAAATAGGGGATGAAGAAATACGCCTCTTCCTTTCCTCCCTGCCCATGGGCCAGTACCAGATCAGCCACCGCCTGCGCGCGGAACGTCCGGGACGCTTCAGCGCCCTTCCGGCCGTCATTGAGGCCATGTACGCCCCGGAACTCCGCGGCAACAGCCGGGAACACAAAATCGGCATTTCCATGCCTGCTGCACAGAACAATGTTCATCCGCAATAGCACTGGGCTGAAATGCCACGATCCACACGTTCCCGGAAAAAGGCAGATATAATCCCAGGGGGAGTTACTTCTGTACCTCTCCCTTCCAATTCTCCGCATAACCTAGAGGAGGTAATAAAAATGGACTTTAATGCCGGAAACAACATGGAAGCGTTATTTTCCATTCCGGGGAAAAGCCGAAAAGACGGGGCAAGGGGCATCAGAATAACGAATCCTTCCGAACGTTCCGCATCATCATATTTTCCCTGTATTCCACGCTCCTTCCCGCACTAAAAACTCTTGCAATCCGCTTGCGGAAGCGGAGAATATGCGGCCCGCCGCGCAGCGGGCCGCACCATGCCGTCAGAAACGCTGAAAGGACATATCGCGATGGGAGCGGCGGCCGTCATCTGGGGCCTCATGTCTCCCGTCAGTAAACTGGTCATGCAGCAGGGAGAAGTAAGTTCCGCTTCTCTCGCCACATTCCGCCTGTTGGGAGCGGCCATCCTGTTCTGGCTGGCCTCCGCTTTCGTGCCAAGGGAACCCATAGAGAGGAAGCACCGCCTGCCTCTGTTTTACGCCTCCCTGTTCGGAATCATTTTCAACCAGATGGCCTTCACGGTGGGCGTAGGGTTCACTTCCCCGGCAGATGCGGCCATCATCACCACCATTACGCCGATACTGACCATGATTCTGGCGGCCTTCGTCCTCCGGGAAATGGTCACGGGGAAAAAAATCATCGGGGTCTGCGCCAGCGCCATCGGAGCCATTCTGCTGGTTTCCGGCAGCGGAGGGCGTGCGGCAGCCCTCCCGGGAGACAACAACCTGCTGGGGGACATTCTCTGCCTGGCTTCCCAGTGCAGCGTAGCCGTTTACTTTGTCTTCTTTAAGAACCTGATTGGCAGATACTCGCCCGTCACCCTGCTGAAATGGATGTTTACGTATGCCTCCGCCGTCTGCCTCCCCTTCACCTTCCGGGAAGTGGGGGCCATCCACTATTCCGCCCTCCCCGCACAAACATGGCTGGGCATTGCCTACGTGGTGGCTCTGGCTACCTTTGTCAGCTATATCTGCCTGTCTTTCGCCCAGCAGCGGCTGAAACCCACCGCCGTCAGCATGTACAATTACTGCCAGCCGGTGATTGCCTCATCCGTGGCGGTGATGTGGGGCATGGACCACTTCGGATGGATGAAAGCCCTCTCCGTCCTGCTGGTCTTCACAGGCGTGCTTCTGGTCACCGGAACCGGGGGAAAACGGGCCGTCCAGGAACAATAAACACGCCATTCCTCCGGATTTCCGCCGCCACGCCCTGCCGGAAAGGCAAAAAAGTTCCTCCCTTCTCCGCCAACATGCGGCCAAAGCCCGCTCACCTCACGGCCCGCTATGCGCCGCCCCGGCAATCATGAAAAAATAGATGGGAAATCCCTCCATCCTGATGTAGCATTCCCATGTAGCCCTCAACTTTTCCCCTTTCCGGGGATTCCTGCTTCCCTGCCATGAACCGATTCTTTCTATCCTGGGACAAACCGGCCTGCCGGGCCGTGGCGGAACGCCTGCTTTCCCTGGGAAATGACTTCCACCGGCATCTGGTGCTGGTTCCCACACGGGAATCCGGGAGGCAGCTGAGGGAATTCCTCGCCTCCATTTCCCGTACACAGGCAATCTTTGCTCCCCAGGTCATTCCGGCAGACCAGTTTCCCCGGATGGAAGAAAAGGAAGAAACGGCGTCCGCTCCGGAAGAACTGGCCGGGTGGCTCCTGGCCCTGGGGGAAGCGCCTCACCGCCTTTATCCCCGCCTGTTTCCCCGCCCCATGCCGGAGGATTTTTCCAGCATGCTGGAAATGGCCGGCAGCCTGCAAAACCTGAGGCACGCCATGGCGAACCAGGGCATTTCCTGCATCATGGCCCACCATGCCTGTGCGGGCAGAGACGAACGCTGGAAGGACATGGAAAGGCTGGAAGAACAATGCACGCAACAACTGGAAAGCTGGAAGCTTGAAGACAGGACCGCCATGAAGGCGGAAGCCCCACCCCGGCTGCTGAACTCCCTGAGGGAAACAGGTGGAAATATTATTCTGGCCTGCGCAGCGGAGGTTCCGGCCCCTCTGCGCCATGCCCTCCGGCATGCGGAAAGCAATGGCGTACCCGTCCAGATATGGATACACGCGCCGGAAGAAGAAGCCGCCTCCTTTGATTCCTGGGGATGCCCTCTGCCGGAAGAGTGGTCCCGGCGCCCCATCAAAATCCGCGACGATCAAATCAAAATTGCGGCCAATCCGGCGCGGCTTGCTGAAGAAACGTGCCGCATCGTTGCCCGCACAGCGGAAGGAGGAACGCCGGACATCGCCCTGGGCGTTTGCGATTCTGACATGAACGTCGCCCTGGACGCAGCCCTGCGCCAATACGGCTGGGGCCTCCACAATCCGGAAGGGAAGCCTTTTGCCGGAAGCGGCGTCATGGACCTGCTCCGCAACCTTCGGCGGGCACTGGAGGAAAAAGGGACGGCGCGCCCCGTCTATTCCCTGGCGCGCTCCTCCCTGCTCTGCGCCTCCCTGGGAATAAAAGACCAGCAGAGTTGCTGCGCCGCGCTGGACAAAATCCAGCAGAAATTCCTTCCGGAAACGGAAGAATACCTGCTTTCCAGGCTGAAAGAGGCTTATCCCGGCGCCTTTCCTGCTATCCAGGCCATTCTGGAATGGCGGAACCGGATGGCGGAACCGGGAATGCTGGGGGAACGGCTGATGGAATGGTTTCCGGCCCTGGCAACCATCTATGGCCCGGAGACGGAAGCCATGGAAATGTTCCATTCCTGCCTTTCCGGACTCATGCGGCTGCAACAGCGCTCCACCGAGTTCTCCAGCCCGGGGGCGGCCCTCCTGCTCCTGATGAAATGCCTCCAGCCGTTGCGCGTCAAAAACAGGAGAAAAGCTCATGCGGCTCTGGATTCCCTGGGCTGGATGGAAGTCCATTTCCGCCCGGAAAAACACCTCATTCTGACGGGACTAAACGAAGGGGCCGTACCGGAAGGGGGCGTTTCCGACCAGTTTATGCCGGAGGAGCTGCGGGAGACCCTGGGCATTGATTCCTTTAACCGGAAAAAGGCCCGGGACAGTTTTCTGCTGACCGCCCTGCTCCATTCCCGCGAACGGGAAGGCAGCCTCACCATCCTTCTTTCCCGGACCAACAGCAGGAACGATCCTCTGACACCTTCCTCCCTGCTCATGCGCTGCCCGGAGGCGGAGCTGCCGCGCCGCGTAGAACTGCTTTTCCAGGAAATCAGCGATGCGCCCGCGCCCTTGCCCTACCAGCGCGGGAACTGGCATCTTCAACCCGCGGAAGGCTGGAAGACCGCTGCGGACATCGGCGCGATGGCGCCCGGTTACAAAAACCCGTGGAAGGAAAGAGGACTTCCCTTCTCCCCCTCCGTCCTCAAAAGGTTCCTGGCCTGCCCCATGCGCTTCTGGATGCGGGAGGCGCTGCATATGAACGAGGAAGAATTCCTGCCGGACAAAGAGGACATGGCCGTCAACGAACTGGGCACCATGCTGCACGACGTACTGGAATGCTTCTGCCGGGAGCACGCCGTCCTGAAAGACGGCATGAACGCAGCCTCCCTTCAGGACGCCATCACGGAAATACTGAAACACACCTTCCGAAAACAATACGGCCCCTCCCCCCTCATGCCCCTGCTGCTGCAAAAACGTTCCATGGAACAGAGACTTTCCGTTTACGCCGTTCAGCACTTGCAGGCCCTTCAGGAAGGATGGTCCTGCATTGCCTTTGAGCGCCAGGTAGAGAACTGGGCACTGGGCGGATTCCCCATGAAATTCCGCATTGACCGCATTGACCGCCACGCGGACGGTCGCATACGGGTCATTGACTACAAAACGGGAGCGGCCTCCTCCTGTGAGAAAAAACATCTGGAACCGCTCGGACGGCCGGACGCCCTGTCCCTTCTTTCCCCGGCCCTGCATCCCTACACCAAACGCCAGAAAAACGGGAAGCTGGCGCACGCGCGCTGGAAAGACCTGCAGCTGCCCGTTTATGTGCTGTGGGCCTCGGAAACCTACGGGGGCCATCCCTCTGCGGCTTATTACGCCCTTCCCGCCAATCCCATGGACATCGGAATCTCCGCCTGGGACTCCCTCCACGACACCATGCCCGGGTATGAGGAATGCGCGCTGGACAGCGCCCGTTCCTGGACGGTGGAGCTGATGAAGCTTCTTCATGAAGGCCGCGGGCTCATCACCGCGGAGGAACTGGGCTGGACACCGCCCTCTTATGACGTATTCAAGGACCTGATGACTTCCCGGAGGGAAAGCCTGCAGGATCTGCTGGGCCTCCGCCTCACCCCCCACCTGCCTTTCTAAGATGCCGCCCCTGACCAACATGTTGATCTCCGCTTCCGCCGGAACGGGAAAAACCTACCAGCTCTCCCTGCGTTTCCTGGGATTGCTGGCGCTGAACGGCGGCAACCACCCCGAACGCCTCATCGCCATTACATTCACCCGCAAAGCGGCGGGAGAGTTCAAGGACCGCATTCTGACAGACCTGGCCGCGGGGGCCGCGGACGAAGCAGGCGCGGCGCGGCTGAAAGAACGGCTCTGGGCGGTCATTAAGGGAACGGACGGGGAGCCCGGCCTCTGGCCCGGCGCTCCGGAGGCATGGAAGGAGGAAAACCTGCACAGGGAACGCTTCCTCCATTTACTGCACATTCTGGTGCAGAATTTGGCGCGGCTCAACCTCTGCACCATTGACAGCCTGTTTGCCCAGATTGCCTCTGCCAGCGCCTTTGAACTGGGAGTCAGCGGCTTCAATATGATTGACCCCACGGCGGAGAAACTGGCGCGCCGTGAAGCCCTGCTCTCCCTGTACCGGGAATGCTCCGTAAACAGGGAGCGAAGGAAGGACTTTGAAGATGCCTTCCTTTCCGGGGCGGATTCTGACGCGGAAGCCGCGGACGCTGAGAATTCCATGATGCGTCGCCTGGGCACCTATCACGAACTTTTTCTGGATGTGCCGGATGCCGGGATGTGGGGAAACCCCGTCACGCTGGGCTTCACACCGGAGGAGCTGGCGCCTCCCGTCCCCCTGGAACAATTTGACTCCGTCCTGCACGACCTGTTGGAACAGGCCAAAGCCACCCCCATACCGGAGAAAAAAAGAGAAGCGAATACGCGGGAAGACTTCATCAGTTATCTGAAAAGTTTCAACACCTACACGTTTCTGGGTAAAGTCTGGTTCCGAGGAAAGAGCGGTTCCAAGGCGGACATCTCCCCGGAAAAGGCTCGTGCCAAATTTGCTGAATACTGGTCTCCGCTATTGGAAAAACTCATCCAGAGCTGGCTACGCATGGAGACGCTGCAGGTACTGCGCCGCACCCGCGCCACGCACGGACTGATGCTCCTGTTTGAGGGCAAATACTCCTCCCTGGTCCGCAACAGGGGGAGGTTCCTGTTCCATGACGTTACGCGCATGCTGGGAGGGGGCACCATTACGCCGGAACTTAAACGGGACCTGCAATACCGCATGTACTGCCGTTACGACCATTGGATGCTGGATGAATTCCAAGACACATCCCAGCCCCAATGGCGCGTCATCAAGCCTTTCCTGGATGACCTGGCGGAATCCAAGGCCGGAAATGAAGGCAGCATTTTCGTGGTGGGGGATATCAAGCAGAGCGTGTACCAGTGGCGCGGCGGAGACCCGGAGCTGTTCCGCTCCGTTTCTTCACAGCTTCAACTGGAACAACGCGGCATGTCCACTTCCTACCGCTCCGTCCAGCCTGTGCTGGATCTGGTCAACGATATTTGCGACTATGCCCGGACAGCGCCCGGGTGCGAACCCGCCGCCCTGGAACAATGGGGGGAATATCCGGAGCACCGGTGTGCCCCCCATCTGGAAGGCCGCCCCGGCGCCTCCCAAATCTGGCAGGCGCCCAAGGCGGAAAACGTCTCCGCCAATGACCTGGTATGCCAGGCGGCGGCTGATATTCTGGAGCGTACAGGGGCCCTGCGCCGCGGCCTGGAAACAGCGATACTGGTCAGTACGAAGAACCAGGCTCTTGTCATCAAGGGATGGCTGACGGATCACGGCATCCCCGCAGAAGTGTGTGACGACGTTCCGGTAGGCGTGGACTCTCCGCTGGGGAAAAACCTGCTGTACTTCTTCCGCTGGCTGCTGATGCCGGGAGATCCCTTTGTCGTCGGTCTGCTTACCCATTCCCCGCTCCGCCCCCTCATCACGCCGGGATGCCCGGAAAGCATGGGGTGGAAAGAATGGCGCCTCCTGCTGGAACGGGAGGGCTACGCCGCCGTCATGGAGGAACTGGAACGGCGCCTGCTCCGGGGAGGGACGGAACTGACGGACTTCCACCGCGACCGACTGGCCGTCTGGCAGAATGAGGCGGAACAGGTGGACGAACAGGGCGTTTCCCTGGATGAATGGATCAGGCGCATGGAGGACCTGACCCGGCGGGAAGATCCCGCCGCGGGAATTGTCCGCATCATGACCATCCACAAATCCAAAGGGCTGGGATTTGACATCGTCATCCTGCCCCAGATCGGCAGGGATACTCCTTTCGCAAACGCCACGCATTTGACTCACTTCGTCAAAAAAAACAGGGATGGTGGAATAGAAGGAATCGTCATCAAACCGCCCAAAGAAATCTATCAAGAAATTCCGCAATTCCGGGAACTTTACGGGGAATGGCGCGCGCGGCAGCAATTTGACGGATTCTGCAAGCTGTATGTGGCGCTTACCCGGGCCAAGCGGGCTACTTACGTTATCCTCCCGTACCGGGAAGACAAGGGAGAAGAGACGGCAGATTCCATGTGGAAAGTGGTCCGTTCCTCTATCCGGTCCCTCAACCGGGGAACGGAAGACATACTTCCGGAATCCGGAGCGTCATGCCTGTACTCCCGCGGTCTTGAAGGGTGGTACGCGGAATTCCCGGAAATCATACAAAAACGCGCGGAGGAAAGCGCGCTGAAATGGCCGAAGCAAAAACCGTTGGCCCGAGAACGGATATCCCCTTCCGGCCTGTCGGAGGAAGCCTCCCCGCTCCAGGGAGAAAAACACGCGGGCGCAGGGAAGGCCGCCGCGCTAGGTTCCGCCGTCCACGCCGTGTTTGAACGGATTACCCGCTGGGATGGTGAAAACAAGCCGGAGTGGGCTCTCCACCCTGCTACGGAGGCGGAACGCATCGTAACGGAGTGCATGGACATCCCATCCATCCGGGAACTTTTCACGCCTCCGGAAACAGCGCGCATCATGAAGGAACAGCGTATTGAAGCCATTGACGGGAACAACTGGATTTCCGGCATCATTGACAGGCTGATTCTTGATGACGGAGCCGCCGTCATCGTGGACTTCAAGACGGATCATGCCGAATCCCCGGAACAACTGCGCGAGCGCCACTCAAACCAATTGAATGCTTATGCCCGCATTGTGTCCAGAATCACCGGAATACCGCTGGAACGCATAACGCGCATCATTGTTTCCACCTGCTTAAAGGAAACCGTTCCCATCCAATAAGCCTTTCTTTCCGGGCAAATCCGTTTCCCTGTTTTTGCCCGTGTTTCACTTCAATTCCGGTTCATCTCCGGTATGGAAAAAGGGGGCCCCGGAGAACGGGCAGGAATAGAAACAATCTGCTACACAGACAGGGAAAGGAAAAACGCCTAATAAAAAACCGCTCCGTATAAATTACGGAGCGGCGCTGATAACAAGGTTTGTTATTTCCCGGTCAAGCCCGGCGACGGCGCAGGAACAGAGCAGCAGCGCCCAGCAGGCTCAATGCTGCCGTAGCGGGTTCCGGAACCTGCGTCAGGGCAAGATAATTGAGGGCCGTCCGGCCGTAAGAGCTGGAACCATTCCCCTGAATCGTAAGGGTAAGCGTTCCGTCTTCCCCCACGACAATGTTCTCCACCGAGGAATAAAGCCCTTTATTGGCGGTAGCGCTGGAAGTTCCAGAATTTCCCGGAGTCAGAACGCCGGACTTATCTCCCGTCACGGAAGAAATTTCGGCCCAGTTCCCGCTGGCATCTGTACCGAAGCTTGTCCACACGGCATTGGAAGCATCGGCGTTTCCGATCGTCCAAGTCTGACCGGCAAACACGTCCTTGCCTGTGAAACCTCCAAAGATGGACAAGGCGTATTCCCCGGCGGCAAGACCACTGAACGTTACGGTGAAATAACCGGAACCATCGGCCGTTTGCGTTAAAAGACCGTCACGAAAGGTGTCCCCCAGGCTGAAAGGCATGCTGCCATTGAAAGGATTTTTCCAATCGGCTTCTTCCTCAGCCGTCTTGGTGGTGGTATAACCATTTTCCGATACATATCCTCCGGCCGTGCTCCACGCCAAAGAAACGCTTCCCGGCATGCTGCCCAAAGAGGCGGAGGCGTTATCATAATTCATGTTGAGCGCACCTTCCGTCGTGGCGTCACTACGTCCGAAATCAATCTGTACCGTCGCCGCCTGTACTGCAAGCAGGGAACTCGCGATCAAAGCTAAAGAAAATAAGGATTTCTTCATGACAAAAGAGAGTAAACCGGTTCAACAATCTGCTGAATGCCGGGATATCTTAATAAAAATGCATTTTATTCATATCAAAAATATTATATATTGTCTTCATCTTGGTAGAAGATGGTTTATTCCATAAAAAATAAATATAATATATGATTAAGTTTTCATGATTTCCATTGACACCGGATTGTTGATCCGCGGTCATTCGCCCGTATCAGAATAAAGAAAAAAGCCCGGGGACGGATCAGTAAAACGGTAAAAAAATAATCCGTCAAGGTTCCGGAACAGCCACCCGGATGCTTTCAATCCCCAAATACCGGGCCACGGAACGGTTAATGAATTCATCCGGATCACCGCTGCTCATGCGCCACATAACGGAAACATAAGGAGCCAACGGCACGGAATCATAAGGAGGAACCGTAATATTTCTCTTGCCCTGTTCCAATTCATGGAGGATGAACATCCTCCGTTCCTCACACTGGCGGTGGATGCGGGGAAAAGCATCCAGATAGCCGGAGCATACCCACAGGGCCGGGCCTGCCGCCGCCAGCAGCACGCATAATGGAATCCAGCGCTTTCGCGCAGTATCCATCCATACTCCGTACAAACCCAGAATTCCCGTTATCATCAATACTGTGGCAGAAAACATGGCGTGCCATGCCGGAATCACACGTACAAAAAAGCTGATTGCCATGGCATGGGCCACCAGAATAAACAGCAGGGAGGCGCACATGCGCCGTCCGGCCTCTCCCCGCCAGGTTTTCATCCCCGCCTCCACAGCCAGCAGGAGCAGAGCGGCGGCGGCAATGGCCAGCAACATTTTAGGAATCGGCATGAATTCATAAAAGGCGTTTACCAATTCCGGAATAGCGCCGAAACGCTCCCCCCAGGAATGAAGAACGGCAGCTCCGCCCGCCGTCTCCGAATGGAGGCGGGCCGCATTGCCCGGAGCCAGCAGAAGAAAGGCTCCTCCCAGCGCATGAAATCCCCAGCCAATGAAGAACCAGCGGGGAAGAACCGTTCCCCGGCCGCGAGCGTAAAGCCAGTACACGAACAGCATGCCCAGGGAAGCGGGAACCTGGTTCTCATTCGTCATGCCGGCGGCAAAAGCCGTGATGCCTATCCAGAACCAGGAAAAAGGAGTGTCCCGAATCCGGGAAGTTCCTGCCCATAAGGAACGGTACAGGCACAGGAAACCCAGCCAGATGGCAGCCGCCCATGCGTAATTGGTTCCCCCGGACAGCCAGAACATCGTAATACCCGGCCTGGATGAAGATGTAAGCAAAAGAAGCGCTCCCACGACAAACAGCAGCACATCCCGCCAGTTTCCGGAATTTACCCTTCTTCCCTGCGCCAGGAAAAACATCATCAAAGCCAGGGAAAGAAGCACGAAGGGATTGACGGCCAGAAAAAGCCATTTTCCCGCCGTAGCCGTAAAAATAGCGAGGAATTCCCCCAGCCGGGGATTCCAGTGCATGTATGACCACCAGCACCGCTCCAGCACGGGCTGAAAGGCAAGGCGGTGGTCCGCCCCGAACACGGAATGCATCAAGCTATCCCCGGTGAAAGGAGTCCACCAGGTAAGCAGCATGGCATACACAAGAAACGCCAGCACCACCACCCGGAACAGGAAACGCGCCGCCAGTGACTGCTTCATGGAACAAGCCGGAATAAAAATGCCGTCCGCAACTAATCCGCGACGGCCTTGAATACCGGAGTGGGCAGCTTGTCCGGCTTCTTGCCAAAGAAATCCCCCACGTCCTTGAATGTCACGAACAGGAAGAACCCCATCAGCAGGAACACAAAGCCGAACTGGACGAATTCCAGGACTTTTGCATTCAGGGGGCGCCGGAAAATCAATTCAACGGCATTCATGACCACATGGCCGCCATCCACCACCGGAAGAGGCAGAATATTCAGAATCGCCAGGTTCACGTTCAACACCACGGAAAACCACAGGGCCAGCTTCCACCCTTCATCCAGGGAGAACATCTTGTAAAACTGATTGGCAATTCCCACTGGCCCGGAAAGGTGCTCCACGCCCACGCTGCTGCCGGGGGCCACCACCTTCGCCAGGGTATCCCCCATCCATTTCAAACTTTGCTTGATCTGCGCCCACGGAGAAGGATGGACGGTGACGTCACGTCCCACGGAGCTCAAGTCCCAGCTCACGCCCAGAATAGGCTGCGCTCCCCTGAGCAGGGAGCCGTCCGCACTATTGTGCCAATTCTCAGGCAGCTTCCCCTGGATATTCACCTGCCTTGCACCCCCATCCCTGTCCGTCACATCCAGCAGGAGCGGTTCATTCTTCTTCAGCAGAGCGTCCAGCGCGGCAGGGTTCCAGAGGCGTTCTCCGTTGGCGGCCGTAATCTTATCGCCCGGGTTCAATCCGGCCAGAGCGGCAGGAGAATTGGGAAGCACTTCCCCAATCACGCAGGGCATGGCCTGCATCAATCCCACCTGGCGCATGCCGGAGCGCTGCCACCAGGACGTTTCCGGAATCCGGAATCCGCAGGAAATTTCCATCTCTCCTTCATGTCCGGGCCTCTGCACCGTAAAAACCACACGGTCATGCTCGCCCAGCATGATCAATTCCCGCACGCCTTCCATATTGCCAGCCCACTTGTCCACAGGATGGCCGTCCACCTTCACAATCTTGTCCCCGGGCAGAATGCCGGCCTGCGCCGCAGGACTGTCCGGCGCAACGAAACCGACCGTAGTCACGCCCATCTCCACATCCGGCTTGCCCACCATCCAGACGGCCACGGCAAACAACACAGCCAGCAGAAAAGAAGCGGCAGGCCCGGCGGCGGCAACGATAATCTTGTCCAGGGGAGTGACCGGCTTCAAATCCCTGGGAAGCTCCGCATGCCCTTCAATGGCTTCCATAGGAGCCATCTGTGGCAGGGAAACAAAGCCGCCGGCCGGAATCCAGCCCAGCCCCCACTGTACGCCGTTCACCGTTTTTTTCCAGATGGGACGGCCAAACCAGATTTGAAACCTGTCCACATACAGACCGCGCCAGCGGGCAGCGAAAAAATGACCAAGCTCATGAATAAAAATCATGAAGTTAAACAACATCACCACGCCGAAAATAATGGCGATGGTGGTAAGAACGGAAAGAATGCTGTCCATGGTAGTTTTTGCTGTTCAGGTTGCCACAGAACGCTCCTGTGAACAAGCTTCAAAGATGTCCTAATGACAAAGTGAATGCTGATGTTCCGAACGGATTTCAAAATATGCCGACGACCAGCACCGTTATGCCCGGACATGAAAACAGCCTCCGGAAATAATTTTCCGGAGGCTGTCGGTTAACGTTTACTGAACAGATGGATGCTCCCGCACATTCAGGCGCGGAGAGCGGCGCCATCCTTGGCTTCAATGGCTTTCTTCGCTTGAGCAAAGATGGCGTCAAAAGCCTTTTCGTCAGAGACGGCCAAATCGGCAAGAACCTTGCGGTCCAAATCGATATTGGCGGCTTTCAAGCCTTCCATAAAGCGGGAATAGGTCAGACCGCGGTCGCGGACGGCAGCGGAAATACGGGCAATCCAAAGACGGCGGAATTGTCCCTTCCGACGCTTGCGGTCACGGTATTCATACTGCCAAGCCTTGTAAACAGCATCCTTGGCGTAGCGGAAGAGTTTGCTGCGGAAACCGCGGAAACCCTTGGCGCGCAAGAGAATGCGCTTACGGCGCTTGCGAGAGGCCGGTCCATTAGTGGCACGTGGCATAGCTTATTTCTATTTCTATCTTGAACAGACTGTTCTTCCTCACCTCCCTGCAGTCTCGCCTGTTCTTATCTTCTCATCGGAAGAAGGCTGCATGAAGGCCCCCCGTTCAGCGGGGGGAAAGCTCGGCATTAGTCGAGCGTTTCCGCGGTTTAGGCGAAAGGCAGGTTCTGCTTGACTGCCCAGACTTGCGTCTCGTCCACCAGAGCCACCTTGCCAAGCTGGCGCTTGCGCTTGCTGGACTTCTTCTGGAGGATGTGGCGCTTGCCCTGTTTACGGCGCAGTACCTTGCCCGTGCCGGTAACCTTGAAACGCTTGGCGACTGCCTTGCGGGTTTTATTGATACCACCTTTGCGGGTCATGGTGGAAAGAGATTACAGGCTTTTTCCAAATACGCAAGTATTTTTATGATTTTTTCCGTCAGACTACATCAGACGGTATCTGCGTCGCATATTGTCCGTCGCCTTCTGATGCAGGCGATTGCATAAAGAAACAAAATTGGGAGCGTCATGATGACAGGCAACAGGTAGCGGATCTCGTAAGTGGTGGCAACCGCTCCAATCACAAGAACGGTCCCATAAAAAGGGACGAAAGGGATCAGATATTTCCAGCGCCGGAACATGCAGACAAGAAGCAAAGTGATGAAACAGCCATAATACAGACACAGCTGGGGAGACCGTCTCACGCAGGCATTGGGAGACATGTTCCATACCATCTGGCTGTTCAAAAGGAGGATCTTTGCCGCTTTCAGAGGGTTATCGACAGCGACGGAGAAAAACAAGCGGGTGATCATTTCCCCTTTATCCGTCAAGGTTGTATTGAACGAATATCTGGCCCCAATTTCCAAGGAAGGGAACAGACCGCTCCAAAGATATTTCTCGCCGCGCGCAGTCGACACAACAGGGTGCAGGGAATCATGAAAATGATGATAACGTTCCAGAATCATTTCCCTGGGCATGATTTCCCGTTCAATAAGTTCCATATCCTGCTCGCTCACATGCCCCCCTTCCGCAACGACATCGCAAATGACATGCGCCATTTTGGCATACCTTGTGCCTGTTCTCTGTTGATCCGCATGCAACGCTTCAGGAAGTACGGCAGAGGCAAACAGCCAGCATGCCAGAGCAGCCGATAAAGGAATCCACAGGCGACAACGCACCTCTTTCTGACGCAGCATGCAGCACGCAAGCACAGCAATGGTAAAGAAAAACGGAACGCTTCCGTCGTAGCGAAAACACCCCATTCCCGCCAGACCCAGAGCAATCATCCACAGGGACGATTTTCTCGTCTCCAGCATCTCCATGCAAAGGCCAAGAGTCAAAGTCATCACGGAAATGGCATAGGGCGTATCCTTAATGACGGTCGTCACCAGATTGAATTGGTAAATGCTGAACAGAATCGCAGCAAGCACGATGCATGCGGGAATTTTTTCACGGATCCCCCAGGAAAGCATCATCAACAGAACAAACAGAAAGAGTAATAACTGGACTAGAACGATTGCATGAATATGATGCCAAATTCCTAAAATTCCCTCGCAAAACAATGTGTGGGTCAACGTGTGGGTGACGCCATAATGTCCGCTGAGGATCTGCGGATATTGACAATGTTCAAAGTCCCAGCAAGTTGCTGTCCCTGTGCGTATCCAGACGAGCGCCAGTGCGAGCGCAATCAGCCCCGCAACGCCCCACTTCTGTCGTTGATTCCAGTTTGACTGATGCTCTGCGCCATACCACAAAATGCTGTTCAAAGCTTGAAGAGACAGACACAGCGCCGCAAACATAAGACAGAATACACCCGCATTCCTTAAAATTGCCCTCGCGTCGTTAAAGCAGAATCCTTCCACGCTGAACACATAAGATAAAGGGAAAAGAACCAGGGCGCCAGGAGCGGCAAAAAGAACAATCCATCGCCAAGGGACGGCGTGTTCTTTTACGGGCATTTTCCATAAAACAAACAGAGAGCAGATGATGATCAGGGCAAACGAAACAGAGAACATGGCAAACAGGGGGGGCAAAACTGCCGTCTATTTGCTAACGGATTAGAAATCCGTTGTCAAGGTAAAATGTTCTAAAAGGGCCATTTACGCATATTCAAGCGTGCATGAAAATGTTGCTGCTTATTCCTGGATCAGAGGTATTTTTCTCATTATAAACGATTTTAGCATATGAACAGGCGTTGCGGATAACAACGGATTTCTAATCTGCGTTAGCGTCACACCCTCACATCTCTTTCAGCAATTAAGCGATCACTCGAACATCACATCGTCCCCAAAAAACAGGGATGCGAAGAGCAGGAAAGAAGCATGGAACAGTCGTATTGCCGGAAATTGAATTCAGACAAACACTCCTCCTTCATGCTTTTTTGCCGTCTCTGCGCATTCTTCTGATTTCATCCCGAATCAAGGCGGCCCGTTCAAATTCCAAATGGGAAGCAGCCTCCTTCATTTCCGCCTCCAGCCTGGCAATGCGTTCTTCCATCCCATACCCGGCTTCATCCTCCGCCACGCGGAAAGACTCTTCATCATCCTCTGCGTACAACTTCAACTGTCCCTGTTCGGAACGGCTCACCGTCTGCGGAACAATGTCGTGTTCCCGGTTGTATCTCTCCTGAATGCCCCGGCGGTAATCCGTCAGCTCAATCAGCCGTTTGATGGAATCCGTCATCACATCCGCAAACAAGACGCACTCTCCATTCAAATGCCGCGCGGCGCGGCCCGCCGTCTGCACCAGGGACGTCTCATTACGCAAAAACCCCTCCTTGTCCGCATCCAGAATGCACACCAGGGAAACTTCCGGCAAATCCAGACCTTCCCTGAGCAGGTTAATGCCTACCAGAACATCTATCCTCCTGGCTCTCAAGGCACGTAAAATCTCCACGCGCTCAATCGCATCCACATCCGCATGAATATAGGACACCTTCAACCCCACCCCTCTCAGGTACTCCGTCAAATCTTCCGCCGTCTTTTTGGTCAGCGTCGTAACCAGAACGCGTTCATTTTTGGCAACGCGTTCATTGCACATGGCGATCGTCTCATCAATCTGACCTTTCAACGGACGGATGGTAATCTTCGGCTCCAGCAACCCGGTAGGCCGGATAATCTGCTCTACAATCAGGGGGGTAGAACGCCTGGTAGGGTCAAATTTTTCCACCGGTTCCGTGGATGGGCTGGGAGTGACTCGAATGTCCTTGGGAGAGGCAAACAAGATTCCTTTGAACCCTTCCGGAGCCTTCTCTCCGGATCTGGCGGCACGGCGCACGGGAATATACGTTCTATTATCCGCACGGCAATTTACCAGTTCAAACGGCCCCGGGGTAGCGGAAGCATACACAATCTGGTTCTGCCTTTCCATAAATTCATGGAATTTCAAAGGCCTGTTATCCAGGGCGCTGGGCAGACGGAAACCATGCTCCACCAGAATATTTTTACGGCTTCGGTCCCCCTCGTACATGCCTCCCAGCTGCGGCACCGCCACATGACTTTCATCAATCAGGGTCAATGAATCCTTGGGAAAGAAATCCAGCAGGGTGGACGGAGCGCTTCCGGGCAGGCGGCCGGACAAATGGCGGGAATAATTCTCAATCCCCTTGCAGAAACCCAGCTCCTCTATCAGCTCCAAATCATAATCCGTGCGCAATTTAAGCCGCTGCGCTTCCAGAAGACGCCCATGCTTCTCAAACCAGCCTACGCGGTCCTCCAACTCTTCCCGGATAGCCTTCAACGCCGCCGCCCGTTTCTCCGGAGCGGCCACATACTGCTTGGCCGGGAAAAAAGTGTAGCTCCCAAGCCGTTCCCTCACGCGCCCGGTGGCGGAGTCAATCAAAGAAACCCGTTCCACCTCGTCGCCGAAAAATTCTACGCGGATTGCCTCACCTTCCGAATAAGCGGGGAACACCTCCACCACCTCACCGCGCACGCGGAACGTGCCGCGGGTAAAATCAAAATCCTGCCGCTCGAACAGGCGTTCCACCAGCTGCTTCAAAAACACGTCCCGGTCCATGACGTCCCCCTCGCGCATGCGCAGCGTCAGGTTCCTGTAATCCTCCGGGGTGGACAGGCCGTAAATGCAGGAGACGGATGCCACCACAATCACATCCCGCCGCGTCATCAGGGAATTCATGGCATTCAGGCTCAGGCGGTCCAACTCGTCATTAATGGCGGAATCCTTCTCAATATAGGTATCGGAACTGGCGATATACGCCTCCGGCTGGTAATAATCGAAATAGGAAACGTAGTAGTCCACCGCGTTATTCGGAAAAAAGCTCTTCAGCTCCGAATGGAGCTGCGCGGCAAGCGTCTTGTTGTGGGAAATCACCAGCGTGGGCCTGTTCATCCGGGCAATCAAATTCGCCATGGTGAATGTCTTGCCGCTCCCGGTCACCCCCAGGAGCCCCTGGTGCTTGTTACCCGCCTCCAGAGACTTGAGCAGCTTGCCGATGGCCTGCTCCTGGTCTCCGGAAGGCTTGAAGGAGGAATTCAATTCAAAAGACGACATACGCGATGCCGTCAGTATAATGCCCCCTCCCCGCCGGGCTAGGACAATGTTTGACAATTTCCCCCTCCTGACCCAGTATATGCGGCATGTACATTCCCACACAGGAAGAACGATATGCAAAAAAAGGGCTTGTTTCCCTCATCCTGTGCGTCGTGGTTCCTTCCTGCCTGTACGTCTCTCTTCTGTCCAAACAGCTGATGATGGTGCGCGGGCATGAATGGGAAGCTGTCATGAAACTCTTTCTGGCATTCACCTACCCGCTGGCGGCCCTCTTCTCCATGACGGGCATTCCGTTCTTCTGGTGGTCTGTGGGCATCTCTCTGGCGGTTCATGCCGGCATCGTCGCCTGGCTGAAAACAACGCCTCTACTGTCCCCTAAAAAAGCCGTCTGCATCGCCCTGTGCCTGGGAATGCTGGACTTTCTGTTCGTGAAACTATTTCCCTTTCCGGCACAAATCATGGGATAAGCCCGCCCGGGAAAACATCCGGGCAGGACACGAACCGGGTCAGGACTGCTTTTTAGACAGGGCGGCAACCTGTTTCTTAATCTCTCGCGCTGTCTTTTTGGAGTCGGCCTTATAGGCCTCATAAGTAAAACACTGCGCTCCGGAACCGTCGTTGGCGGTCAACACCAGCTTGGGGAAAAATTTCCCCTTTTTCAACGCTTCCTTCACGGGAGCGGGCGCCGCGGACTTACCGCCTTCCTTCACCGGAAGATAGACCAGCACGCATTTTTTTCCTACAGCGTCAAGAAAACCTTTCGTCGCTCCGGAGGCAAGCGGACACGTCGTAGCCGTATTCGTATAAAGATAAGCCACGGGTTTCTTTTGTTCCTGAGCCGTTTTCAACGCCTCTTCCATCCGCTCCGAGGCAAATGTGCCTTTGGGAAGCTTGATATCCGCCCATGAATGGCAGGAAACGGCCAAAGTACAGATACTCAATAGGGTAATTACATTTTTCATGTACTTTTACACCTACTGGCTCCTTAAAAAATGTCAAGAGCAAAATCTTCTGTTTAATCTTGGACATCAGGGTGCAATATGATAAAGTGCGTTCGTCCGTTCGTCGCGCCTGTGGCGAAATTGGTAGACGCGCCAGACTTAGGATCTGGTGCCGAAAGGCGTACAGGTTCGAGTCCTGCCAGGCGCACCATTTCATAATAGAGGCATATCATTAATAGTGGTTACCTATATTTTTTGAGTAAAGGAGCGATAAGAGCCGTCCCCAGTCCAATCAGGGCAATCAGGGAGAAAGACCACCGGAGGGAGGAAGCATGGGCGATATGCCCAATGACCGGAGGGCCCATCAGGAACCCCAGAAAGCCAATGGTGGAGACGGAAGCCAGCGCCATGCTGGGAATCATTTTCCGGGATTTCCCGGCCATGCTGTAGCAGAGCGGGACAATGGAAGAGGTGCCAAAGCCCACCAGCAGAAAGCCCAGCGTGGCGGACCACAACATCGGGAACAGGACAGAGACCAGCAACCCCGAGGCAATGAGGATGCCGCTGGCGCGCAGAACCCGTACAGGACCGAAGCGCATCACCAGGCGGTCTGCCGTAAAACGCCCCAGGGCCATGGTGCTCATGAATGCCACATACCCCATCTGCACCAGCCCCGGGCCGGGTTTTACCACGCTTTCAAAATACACGCCGCTCCAGTCAAACATGGTTCCCTCGCTCACCATGCTTCCGAAAGCGATCAGTCCGATGACCAGTACATAGGCATCCATGCTCCGGAACATGCCGCCGCCCTGAGTGGAGGAACGCCGGGCATCTCTCGGCAGAAGATAGGGTGAAAAAGCAGCCAGAATAATCATGCATATCAGGAAAATGGCGATGAAGTGCGTCTCCGCAGAGATATGCCAGTCCACCATGGCTGCTCCCAGCAAAGCTCCGAAAAAACCCGCCAGGCTCCATAAACCGTGAAAACGGGCCATGATGCTGCACCGGTACAGCCGTTCCACTCCCACTCCCTGCGTATTGACGGATATATTCGTCAGATTTGCGGCTACTCCAAAGAAGAACAACCCGGCCGCCAGCCCCCAGAAAGACCCCGCCATTCCCAGGCATACAAGCACGGCAGGATAAAAGACGGATGCCGCCATCAGTATTTTCCGGCTGCCGCAACGGCCAACCAGGTAACCGGATAGCGCCATGGCGGACATCTGCCCCACCGGAACAGCAAAGAGCACGGACCCCAAGTCGGCATCATTCAACCCCAATGCCCCTTTGATGTCCGGGATTCGGGATGCCCAGCTGGCGAATACCAAACCCTGAAGAAAATAAAAGGTACTGACCGACAGACGGTAAACACCTTGCGTTGTTTTGGGAAGAGGCACATTCATGATGAATTTCCTGACCGCGCAAACGCTATCCCTATTCCCCTCTCCTGGCAAGAGAAATCATCTTTTGTACAATAAGATTTTACATGCAAAAAGGCATCCGGAAAAAGGACAGGATTTATGGATATTTCTCCCCTGCCATTTTCCAAGGCAATTTTTCTTTCACATAAAAAACGCCGTATTCCTCATGGAACACGGCGTTGGTAAAAGGGAACAAAAATGGTCAACGGGGATCGTGGTGCCAGTTCAGGGCACCCTTGCCCAGCGCATACAGGTAGGCCACCAGCAAAATGCCAATGAAAATGCACATGGCCGTGAACGATTCCGGATTCATCATAATGTAGTCCCGGAAATTGACGGCCCAAGGATAGAGGAATACCACTTCCAAGTCAAAAATGACAAAGAGCATGGCCACCATATAGAATTTTACGGAGAACATGGGAGCGCCTTCCCCCATGGGAATCATCCCGCATTCATAGGGAACGTCCGCAGGTTTGCGCACGGAAGAACGCTTGCCCATCAAGATACTGAGCAACAAAATCATGCCGGCCAGCCCCAGGGCGGCCACCACCTGCACGAGCACTGAAAAAAATTCCTGATTCATGACGTCTGACATGGATGTACCACAGACATTACGGAAAAGCAAAACTAAAAGGGCGGCAACTTTCATGCTGACGGGAGGGAAGGGGAAATCCCGTCACCCTCCCTGCCAGATATTACAGAGGCAACAGCCCGTTCCATGGGGATGCCAACGGAATCCTGAGGGAAAAAATTCCCCCGCGTACAGAAGGCAAACCGGGCATTTTCCGGCAAAAACACGGCAGAGACCAAGATTTTCCCCCTGGGAATTCCTTTCTATGGTCTTTGTCTTCCAGAGCACCTCTCAACAAACATTCATTTATCGCAGGACTCCTCTATCCGGCTTTTAAAACGCTACGCTCAGGCAGGGTACAGCCTTCCGTTTCAGCATTCGCCGACTAACCGGCAACGGCATCAGCCAGCAACGGACTCATGCTCCCATCAAATGGAAAATCCATCTTCCGGCCGCTTCCATCAGGATAATACACCCCGCTAATATTCCAAAAAGAATTCCCGCCAATTTAAGCAGCAGAAAGCCTATTCCCAAAAAAACACCGCCTATGCAAGCAAACACGGCCATCGCCAGCATATCAAAAAAATCTGACAATAACATCAACATAACTCTGATTTTATTCCATTCCCCGGCAATTAGAAACGGGGTCTCCCGCAATCCCCTTCCCTTTCCTGCGGAGAACGGACGGCCAACATCTTTTCAAGTACCTGCATCACTCCGTTTTCCTCATTGGACGGAGCCTCAAACACAGCCATGGAACGGATTTCCGGCACGGCATTCGCCACGGCATAGCTGCAACGCGCCTGCCGCATCATCGGAGCGTCATTCATCTGATCCCCGAAAACCATCGTCTCCTCCGGAGAAACTCCCAGTTTCCGCTGAATCAGTTCCAGGGCGGCCCCCTTATTGGCCTCCTTCCGGCTAATATCCATCCATTTCTCTCCGGAGACTGCTACCTGGAAACCATGTTCCAAATGCTTCAGCCGGAGATAACTGTTTTCCCCGGCACCCAGGAAATCATATACTGCTATTTTCAGAAGTTTGTCCCCCTGCACCTCCAGCAGATCCCCCACTTCTTTACAGCGTGTGTAATATTTGCGGGCCTCCCGGACAAATTCCGGCTGTTTGTCCTCAATATATGCGGAATCCCTCCCTGCGAGGACGATGCAGGTTCCTTCAATGCGCCTGATCCCGGCAATCAAACCGGCTACCGTTTCATGATCCATGTCCAGAAGCAGCCATTCTTCCCTACCCTCCGCCGCATAGGCTCCATTCTCGGCAATGAACAGCATCCGGTCCGCCACAGGGGCAAAGGTTCGGAGCAACCCGTCATACTGGCGTCCGCTTGCCGCCGCAAAACGAATGCCGCGAAGCTCAAGTTTCTTAAACAAGGGGAAAAACGCAGGGTCCAGTTCTCCCTTTCCATTAAGCAGCGTCCCATCCATATCGGACGCAATAAGTTTGACGGAATCCATAACGTTGCCAGAATCATCGTTTGTCCTCTCTTTCAAGGCAAGAGCAGCTTCAGACAGCACGGATCGGACAACGGAAGAAGAAAGCAGGAGACCTGCAGCGGAGATAGAGTTTTCCCCATCGTTTTACGGAAAATTCTCCATTTTCACATCAACCTCCGTTTCCTTTATTTTACTGTGATTGCAACAGCGGCAAATGCAAATAATTTGAAATCAGCCACACATCTGCAATATCTAACATATCATACCGGATTGCGAATCCGGATACAATTCAAACAACTGGAATTGAATGATCCACGCCATAAGGCTCATGACTTTTGTGAAGCCCCGGTCATGACACCATATTTTCCGTTTCCTTCATAATTCGCTTTATCCACGAGCCCTTTTCCTGGATAAAGCGGAAAAAATCTTCCTTCGGATTCGCAATCCGCCACCCGAATTCCCGCATCACTTGCCCAGGGCGCCCTTTGCCCATACTATTTTTTCATTGCCCGAAATTATGGATTCCTGCATCATGGCCTTTCGCAGTTCCCCTGCTTATGATACACATGACCTTAAGAAAGAAAACTCTCTGTTTTTTCGGAGCTTTGAGCTTTTTTGCTTCTCTTGCCGCAGGTTTCTCTATTTTCTGGCTGAGCAGGAATGATTCTTCTCCCGCAGAATGGAATTTCAGCCCTATCTGGACAAAAGCGGAAAAAGAACAAATTATTACCGCAGCGAATTTCACAGCCCGCCAAAGCCCGGAACGCTTCATTTTCCGAGGTCTTTTCCTCAATTCACGCCATATTGACTGGCATATGTTTTCCGAGGTTTCCATGCGCCGATACATGCAGGACGAAATCAGGGAACGGCTTCAGATGATACGGGACACGGCGGAAAGCGCAGACGCCCGCTGCACCACTCCCTCCCATGAAACCCTGTTGCATCTCGCCGCCGGGCTCGGAGAGGTGCAGTTGCTGAACCGCCTCTTGCAGCGCCATGCAGACCCGAACGTTCAGATTATCCTGCCGCAACAGGCTTTTCCCTCCATTCCGGGTTCCGAACAGGGAAATACCCCCCTGACCTACGCCTGCCAGCCAGGCATGGATGACTCCACACCCCTGCCGGTTCATAACAGACTCTCCTGCCTTAATCTCCTGATTCAATACGGTGCGGATGTGAATAAACCGGGACCGCTGGGCTGGCCTCCCCTCGTCATCGCCTGTATATCCGGCATTGGAGGAGCACCTTATGAAGAAGCGGCCCTGTTTCTTCTGAAATGCGGTGCGGATATTTCCCTCCAGCCTGAATTGAAAGGTAAAAAAACAAGTCTTCTCACCTGGGCCGCGGCCGCCGGATACCCTCTGCTGGTCCGCAAGCTTTGCGAAGCCGGGTATGATCCCAATTTCCGCGGGGAGATGGCCCCGCCCCTTCTTTCCCTGAACCTGAACACTCCGAACACCGCACTGCAAATCGCACATATTCTGCTGGAATACGGAGCGGACGTGAATGCGGCCATGCCCGCGTCCACAACCCTGCCGGAAACCACGGGGGACACGGCCCTGCTGAACCTGTGCCGCCAGCTGGCTTTCATTGATGTGTCCCAGCTCCCTCAAATCAGGGAGCTGGTCAGTCTCTTCATCAGCGAGGGAGCGGACGTCAACCATCAAAACGCCGCCGGAGAGACTCCCCTCATGGCGTGCTGCCGAGGAATGTTGCTGGGAGACAATTCCCTGGACCGGCTGAAACTGGGTATTGCGCGTCTTCTGCTGGACCACCGCGCAGACCCCTCCCTGAGAGACAAATACGGACGCACAGCCCTCCAGCGGATAGGCAACCGGTCAAACGAACATCTCCAAATGGTGCTGAAATACCTGCCGGAATTGAGCGCTCCGCCGCTTCCGAAGAAGGAAAACCGTTGAATACCGCCGTTTATTTCACACGGGCATTCACCGTATCCAGCAGAATGCCGGCATCCGGTTGGGAACCGGTGCTGATGAAATGAATATAACTGGCTCCATTGGGGGACTTATTAGCCATTTTCAACGTTCCGGCCTTCTTTCCGTCCAAAGACACCACAGCCTGCCCCCCCTGCCACAGAAGGGAAATTTCATGCCACGCGCCGGGCGTGAAAGGCACTTTTTTCATCCCCAACAGCAGATGGGGCGCAGGTCTCAGCCTGATCGGGAAGGTAAACAGGGCATAATCCTTCGTAGTAGAATCACAGGCATTGAAAAGCCGATCCGTCAGAGAGACCTGAAGGCCGGAATCATCCGCCTGATCCCCGTCCGCTGCACGGAAGCGGAATTTGACCAGCCCTGTGGTCCCGTTCGGAAAGTTCCAGGCAGCTCCACCGTTCCGGTAATCCACATTGGATTTTTCATTGACCAGTTCGGGATCATTCAGACGCTTGATTTGCAGCACCTTTTTCGTACTTCCGGACGGATCCGGAACCAGCTCTGCGGAAGGCTTGCGGTTATAACTGCAATGGCCCTTTTTCTGGGGAATATAAGTATGAATGGTCCACTGGGAATCCAAATCTTTCCCCGTCTGCGTAGCACGCGTCTTGGCCCCTACCCAGCGGCGGTCCACAATAACCAGGCGGCGGTGGTTTTTATGCTGCCCCAGGGAAATAAGGATGCGGTTTTTGTCCAGCTGCACCATTTCGCTCTGGTGTTTGCCGCGGTCTTCCGGACCATCCAGCGTAGCATAGCCAGGATGGTTGCGGTGTTCGTCCAGGATAATCTCCCGGAATCCGTACCAGGTTTTACCCTCGTCCCCGGACATGGCAATGTGGTGGGAATCACGGTTCGTGAACACGTCTTCCCACGTTCCGTTGCCGGCTGTGGCGTTTTCAGGCAGAGCCATCGTATTCGTCCACAGGGAAACGATGGTTCCGTCATCCAGGCGGCCCAACGTATTCATGGTCAGGGTGCCGAAAAAGCGGGAAGGTTCCGGTTTGCTCCATGTTTCACCGTAATCCCTGGAGAAAGCCTGCCACGCCTGGTCCTGGGAAGTGCGGACAAGCGCCCACAACGAACCGTCCTTCATCTCCAGAACCGTGGCTTCCACGGCATTGTTGAACCATCTGACACCCTGGTGGGGGGGCCTGGCTTCATGTTTGGGGGAAGTAACACCGTTCCTGGATACATGCCAGGTCAGTCCCCCGTCATCGGAAATATGAAACTTGGTACCGCTGCCCATGTTGTGGAACGGAACAATCACCCTGCGGCCCTTGTTCACAAAAACAGGGGTGCGCATGATGCCGCCCAGTTTTTTCAGATTTTTCCTCTTTTCCGGATCTTTCCAGTCTTCTTCCAGCTTGCCGTCATTCGTGACGGCAAACCACTTGCCGTCCAGCCCCCCCTTGGAAAGAAATACAAAGCCTCCGATAGGCTGCACACGAATGAATTCCCTGGTCAGGGGGTTACGCACAATAGCCGGAGATTCCTTGGGAATGCCGCCGTAGTTGGGAGGGTAGCCAGCCGGAGCGGCCTTCATTTCCCATGTTTTTCCGTTATCCCTGCTGACCAGGTAATCCGGTTCCTTGCGGGTACCGGAATAATGGCGTATTTCACGGGAGTCCACACGGATGAGGCCGCGCCCCGCATCAGCCGGCGGAGTGGCGACAACTTCAGGCTCCGGAACGGGTGCTGCCTTCTGTTGGGCATAACAGCAACAAAAGGAACCGGTCAACAATGCAAACAACAGGTTTTTCATAAACTAAATATCAAATGCCGTATATTTTCCTCAGCCGGGGCTTTCCCTTCAAGCAAAATCCTGCCTTCCATCAGAAGACGATCATCAGGAATGCTTTCCCGCCTGCTTCCCTCCCCGGTATTTTGCATCAAGCTTTTTCAAAAGTACGGCCAGTTCCTTTTCCAAAACCTCATATCCCCTGGCATTGGGATGCACCACATCCTTCATAAATTCACTCTGCGGAGAAGAACCGTCTGCGGAAAGAAGAGCCTTTCCCGGATCGGCAAAGAAAATGTTCTTTCCGTTATGCAGCTCCGCCAGCAGCCTGTTCGTCTGCTTCACCGGTTCCGCCAGGTTTCTCTCCTTCCTTGGAAGAACGCCCAGCAACAGAATTTTGGAAGAGGGGCATTTCCGGCGCACCAGGCGGACAAATGCCCTGATATTGTCCGCACATGCCTGCGGCGTATCCTTGCGGTGCCCCAGATTATTGGTTCCCAGCAGCACGATGATGACCCGCGGAGAAATGCCGTCCAGCTCCCCGTTTTGCACACGGTAATAGGCATTATCCACATAATCAAATCCAAAGCCCATATTCGTCGCAGTATGCGGACGGAATAATTTCTCCCAGGAACCCGCCCCCGTGTTTTTTCCGTCCCCGGAAGGCTCCCCTCCCCAGTGGTGGGTAATGCTGTCCCCTATCATCACGTATTCAGGCTTGACAGTCCGGTTTCTTTTTTTAACGGCTTCATGCCGGGCATTCCAATCATACGGATCCCGCTGATGGGGCTCCGGCTTCAGGGTTGCGGGCAACGCGGAGGGAGGAATGGAAGGTGCGGAAAACGCCACACTGGCCCCCCCCAGCAATATGGCGAGCATGTAGGAGAAGAAATTCATGATAAAAAAGTGAAACCGGTTTCCAGTTTAAGCCAATCCTGCCGTACATCAAGATCGCAGGCGCCACTTTCGCAGGCAGAGTAAAAAAGACCACTGCCCGTCCGGCAAATCCCGCCGCAACAGCGGCCAGGCGAACACCGCATCCGGCCTTTCCTGTTCCGAGAGCCCTGTTGCCCCCGGAAAGCTCGACTCCCCAACGGAGGGTAACGCTTTCACCAAAAACGACATACCCCCGTTTGACGGTCCGGGTCCGTTCCATCACTGCCTCATGGCGTTTTTCCAGTCATGCACGGCCCGCTGGTTCTCCTGGGGTTTCAGCATAGGAAGCAGTTCTCCAGCACAGGCACCGGAGAAAAAGACGACACAAAAAACTCCCGCCAGCAATAAACAAAAGCATACATGAGGTTTCCGGTAATCGCTAAGATACTGCAATAGAAATTCGGCAAGTAAAAGGAAAAGAGATCCAATTATTTGTAATCCGTTACGTTGTCGACATTTTTGATATTCGGCGAAAGGGTATTGCCTGAGAACAACGCCTTGAACTCTTCCGGGGAACATATCATCTTCGGGTTAAAATCTCTGGACTGCACATAACTCACCAAAGACGAATACAATTGCCTCCCCTCTGGAGTCTTACGAAGGGCTTCAGGATCAGCCATGCAAACAAGCAATTTACCTTTTCCGATCCCCATCTCAAATATGAGGCCCAATTTGTGATTCCTCTCCATATTATCCACTACTTGAACAATAGGATTTAAGTCGGAAGGCGCCAAATCCAAAATTAGAGGACGTGATGACTTGATCACGCTCCACCACTGCCAGTTCGTCTGCGCATCCGTGGGGAAATTTTTGAAAAGCGGATGCTCTGGATCCATCAGTAGAGAAAGGGTTCCAGGAGAAACGGGTCTGCGAAGCGACTCTGAAATACCTTTAAACATCGCAAAATTCCAATAATCAGGTGTCACCAAACCACCAACTGACCGCAGCGCGATGTCCTGATGATTGGGAAACCAGAGCATGGAAGCCCCCTCATTCAACTGCCTGAGCGTTTTACCTGTCAGCTTGCGGGGAGCTAAGAAGGCAACCGGGAGTTCTTGCGGTTCTTGATCCGGATAAATCCAAAAATCATATGTGTTCACGCTATCCTTACCTTTCATCCAAAGAACCAGTTTCAAACGCTCCGGCACCTTGATCCCGGACAGAGGAATGCTGATTTTTAACGTCTCACTTAATTCTCCCTGTCTGCCATGGAGCATCTTGCTACCTTTGTGCAACACTTTGCCGGAGGAATCCTCAAGCCTCCATTGCAATGGGGCACAAAGATCAGAGGAACCATAATTCGCTACCTGAAGGTCAAAGGAAAGATTTTCTGTATTGGTCCACGTATATTTATCAAAGAGCGCAAGAGGAACTACCGCCTGACAAAAAGAGGAAAAATCCTTGGCCTCCATAATGCCCTTACTATCCATGAATGCGTCCAACAGTCCAACAAGAGCTGTCCCCTGGCCTGGAAAATCCTGAATATCCAGCATTTGAAATCCTCCAAATCCCGGTGTTCTCAATGCCATCTCGATATCGGCCTTATAACATCGCGCGGCCCAGACACCAGAAGCTTGGTGAAAAGCATCAGCTTGTTTTCCCATTCCTCGTTCCTGAAGGCGCTTTTTAAAGATTTCAAGATTCCACGGTTTAAGAACGCCCGTGTATTTGGATATTTCCCTGAAATCCGGGTAAATTTGAAACTGTCCCGTTTCATGGCCGATCACGGGAAGCGGACAATCCCTGATCGCTTTTTCGTAGCTGGTCCTCGTTGACGGAAGACAGGCGTTGAGTATTCCTCCATCCCGGGCATCTGCAAAAGCGAACGAGGAACGGACGTGATTGTCATATCCAGAATGACGATCAGCCCCAACACGACATGTCGTCAAGAAATCCTCGCCTTTCTTCCACCCTTCCCTGCCCAGATAGTTGTTGGAACCAAACGAGTACAGGACGTCGGGCCGCACTTTGCGGTATGAATCCACAATAGTTCTCATGGCCGGATCTGTCCCGGGAAGTTCATTGCCCAAGGCGAACATGACAAATGAAGGATGGGAGGCATACGCCTCCAGAATAGCCCTACCCTCACGGAAAAAGAAATCCATCACGTTCTTTTGAGATTCATGAATGGCACCCCAGAATGGTATTTCAGGCTGAAGATACATTCCAAGTTCATCCGCAGCTTCAAATGCAGCTTCCGGGGGAGTCCATGAATGGAATCTTACATAATTGAATCCATAGGCCGCCGCTATACCAAGATGGCGGAGCCATGCCTTTTTATCCATGGGAGGGTATCCAGTCAGGGGAAAAACGCAGGCATCATGCCGACCTCTTAAAAAAATCTTCTTCCCATTGATTGTAAAATTAGTTCCCTGAACAGCAAAACAGCGCATTCCGAAGACTTTACTGGTTGTGTCGACTTTTCCTGCCAATTCCAGTTTGATGTGCATTTTGTATAAATTCGGAGAGAATTCGCTCCAGAGCTCCGGCTCTTCTCCCATGGGGTAATTCAATTTCACATGTTGGTCTCCGAGTTTAAGAGGAACCTCAATGACTTTTCTCTCCACTTTTCCCTTATTTCCGTTATTCTGCAAAGCCGCCTCCAATGTAATACGAGCCGTTTCCGGCTTATAACTGTTGCGAATAGTCAGGCAAACGGTAACGGATTTTTTTTCTGGTTCAGGAACCAGCTTAACCGATTCAACGAAGGGATCAGAAACGGCCTCAAGGAATATTTTTCCCAACATTCCATTCCAATTCGTCTGGGTATGCTCGGTAAAAGCGTGTGAATTGAAAACGCCTGCCGGATAATGCCTGCGGCTGTTGTCCACAGAGATTGTCAATGTATGTTTCCCCGGAAAAAGAAATTCCGTCAGATCATAACGATGGGGTGTTTGAACATTATCACAGGAACCGATTTTTTTACCATCTACGAAAACGGTTGTCTTTTTCGTCCGTTCCACATGCAAAAATAACCGTTTACCTTTGAACGTTTCCGGAACATTAACTTCCTTTCTGTACAAGGCCTCTCCTTCGTAAGTAACGGCGCGGGAAAGATGTTTTGTCTCCTGACGGTTATTATTGACATTCCCCTTGCCCCATTCATCCATAGTTCCGGGTAGTACAACAGCAACTTTTTCCTGTTTGAATGGAAGGGAAAGTTCCCATAACCCATCCAGGGGTAGCAATTCTCGTCCCATCGCTGGGAAAATAGTCCCCCAAAGCAGGAAATATACAGACATCATCCGAATAAGCCATAAAACATCGGAACAATAATTAGAAAAGAAGTATCTTGATTTTGTTTTCATTATAAGAATTTGCATTTGAGAAACCGTACGGCTCAGTCATTCGACCACTTGCACATTGGAAATACGCCCTTGTCACCATTGATTTGAGAGCTCCCTAAAACATTTGGTTAGTAATACGAAGAACTCCTTCCATTTTATCAAACAACCTGAATACCGTGACAACGAAAGGCAAAAAAGCATGGATTCTTACCGCCGACATGGGAAACAACCACACCTCTTTGAATACGTTTTGCCGAAAACTGTCAGAAGAGCTTCTGACAGATATTTTCACAAAGGTATTCATTGATAGCTCTACCGGAAAAACAATTGATTGGTACTTCATCGGCAACTCATTTCTTTGCTTTTTTCTTTTATATCTTTTCCTATTTTTCTCGTTTTCAGATGAGCTCCCATGAAAAAAGATGCCCCCCTACAAGACTCTTCAGAAGGCCCCATTCTGTTTTTCCATAAAAAATATACATATCTCCGAAATGAACCAGAAAAGGTAAAGAACAGTTCCCTCTCCCAGAAGAATTAGCCTTGTTGTCTCCCGGAATTCACGATATAATTACGTGGCGCGGAGTTTTGCCGTTTCCGGCCTTTCAACGGCTGCGGAACGTTTTTCTCCGGTCTTCTTCACTACATCCTATTTATGATCAGCATAGTAAAAGACTTGAAGGAGTCCACCGCCCTTCCGAAGGAATGGCAGGGATTCAAGCCGGGAGCATGGACGGAGTCCATTGACGTACGAGATTTCATCCAGCATAACTACACGCCCTATTCCGGCAATGAAGAATTTCTTTCCGGCCCCTCCCAGCGCACGCTCCGTTTATGGGATGAACTGAAAGTCCTGCTGAAAAGGGAAATAGACAACGGCGGCGTACTGGATGCTGATGAAGAAGTGGTATCCTCCATCACATCCCACAAGCCCGGCTACATTGACAAGGAACTGGAAGTGGTCGTAGGCCTCCAGACGGACGCCCCCCTGAAACGGGCCCTGATGCCCTTTGGCGGCCTGCGCATGGCCCAGCAGGCCCTGGAATCCTACGGGTTCAAGATGTGCGAGAAAACCGCGGATATTTTCAAAAAGATACGCAAAACACACAACGAAGGAGTTTTCGACGCCTACACCTCCGATATCCGGGCGGCCCGTTCCGCCGGCATTATCACCGGCCTCCCGGACGCCTATGGCCGCGGCCGCATCATCGGGGACTACCGCCGGGTGGCCCTGTACGGCACGGATAAGCTGATTGCCGAACGCCGCAAGGACCTCAAAAACCGTGAACATTCCCCCCTTACGGATGAGCTGATCCGTCTGCGCGAGGAAATGAGCGAACAAATACGCGCCCTGGAAGAACTCGCCCAGCTGGGCGCCTCCTACGGCTGCGACCTCACTCGCCCCGCCGCAAACGCCCGCGAAGCCGTGCAATGGACGTACCTGGGCTACCTGGCCGCCGTGAAGGAACAGAATGGAGCGGCCATGTCCCTGGGCCGTGTTTCCACGTTCTTCGACATTTATTTCACCCGCGACCTGGAACAGGGGCTCATCACGGAAGAGGAAGTTCAGGAAATCATCGACCAGTTTGTGATGAAGCTGCGCATCGTCCGTTTCATCCGCACGCCTGATTACAATAACCTGTTCTCCGGAGACCCCACCTGGGTGACGGAATCCATCGGCGGCATGGGAGAAGACGGGCGCACCCTCGTCACCCGCAGCTCCTTCCGCATGCTGCAGACCCTGTACAACCTGGGGCCGGCTCCGGAACCGAACCTGACCGTTCTGTGGTCCCGGGATCTGCCGGAAGCTTTCAAAAGCTTCTGCGCCAGGGTCTCCATTGAAACGTCCTCCGTCCAGTACGAGAACGACGACCTGATGCGCCCGCACTGGGGCGACGACTACGGCATCGCATGCTGCGTGTCCGCCATGCGCATCGGCAAGCAGATGCAGTTCTTCGGAGCGCGCGCCAACCTTGCCAAGTGCCTTCTTTACGCCCTGAACGGCGGCGTGGATGAACTCAAGGGCAAGCAGGTGGCCCCGCCCTCTCCCCGCTATACGGAGGAAGTTCTCAACTATGACGAAGTGATGGCCCTGTACGACAAAATGCAGGACTGGCTCGCCAAAACTTACATTGACGCGCTGAACATCATCCACTACATGCACGACAAATACTGCTATGAACGCATCGAAATGGCGCTGCATGATCCGGAAATCCTGCGTACGATGGCCACGGGGATCGCCGGGCTTTCCGTGGCGGCGGACTCCCTGTCCGCCATCAAGTACGCCACCGTGAAAGCCATCCGCAATGAAGAAGGGCTGATTGTGGACTTCAAGACGGAAGGGGAATTCCCCTGTTACGGGAACAATGACCCGCGCGTGGACGACATAGCATGCAGCCTGGTCAGCAATTTCATGGAAAAACTGCGCAAGCTCCATACTTACCGCAATTCCCTGCCCACCCAGTCCATCCTGACGATCACCTCCAACGTGGTATACGGCAAAAAGACGGGCAACACGCCGGACGGCCGCCGCGCCGGGGAACCGTTCGCCCCCGGTGCCAACCCCATGCACGGAAGGGACAGGAACGGAGCCGTGGCCTCCATGCTCTCCGTATCCAAGCTGTCCTATGACGACTCCCTGGACGGCATCTCCTACACCTTCTCCATCGTTCCGCAGGCCCTGGGCAAGGAGGAACGGGAACGCCGCGTCAAGCTCGTCTCCCTGCTGGACGCCTACTTTGCCGCTACAGGTCACCACATTAATGTGAACGTACTGGAACGGGAAACGCTTCTCGACGCCATGGATCACCCGGAAAAATACCCGCAGCTTACCATCCGCGTTTCCGGTTATGCCGTGAATTTCATCAAGCTGACCAGGGAACAGCAGCAGGAGGTCATCAACCGCACTTTCCACACCCGTTAACCCGGACTGCAAACGGATGCCGCAGGTTTTTCCACAAAACCATGACCCGGATGGAGAAAGCTCCGTCACCGGCCTGGTTCATTCCGTGGAATCCTGCGGCACCGTGGACGGCCCCGGCATCCGCTTTGTCCTCTTCCTGTCCGGCTGCAGCCTGCGCTGCCGCTACTGCCATAATCCGGATACCTCCTACGTGCGGCGGGGCCGGACCAGAAGCGCGGGTGATGTCCTTCAGGAAATAGCCCGCTACCGGGATTTTTTGCGGGCGGCGGGCGGCGGCGTCACCCTCTCCGGCGGGGATCCCCTCTTTCAGCCGGATTTTGCCGGTGCCGTGCTGAAAGGCTGCAGAAAGCTGGGACTGCATACCTGTCTGGACACTTCCGGCCATCTGGGCGCGAATGCGGACGGAAAAATGCTGGAGGATACGGACCTGGTCCTGCTGGATATCAAGGCATGGAATCCGGAACGGTACCGCGCCCTGACAGGCGGGGAGCTGCGCCCCACGCTGGAGTTTGCGGACCGCCTGGCCTCCCTCCGCAAGCCCGTGTGGCTGAGGTATGTGCTGGTACCCGGCGTTACGGACAATCTGGAAGAAATTGAGGAACTCTCCCGCCATGCGGCGCGCCTGGGCAACGTGGAACGCGTGGACGTGCTCCCTTTCCACCAGATGGGGAGATTCAAATGGGATGAATTGAAGCTGGATTATACCTTGAAGGATGTCCCGGAAGCGCCCGCAGAACTGGCGGAACAGGTCCGCGGCATCTTCCGGCGGGAAGGCTTTCCGGATTGCGTGCATTAACCGGATTTTCGCGCCCTGGCGCCCATCAACCGCAGCAAACCGGAATACAGGCATCACCCCGCTCTCCCTTCCGGAAGAGGGCTTTTCTCTTCTCTACAGCAGAACCCTTGCAAAAAAAGGAGAAAGCTTTTCTGGAATTGCTCCGGAATACGGCACTTCCACGCTTCCTTCCGTTATTCCGTCATTCCTGACGGAAACGGCGGCATACTGGCCGTTTTTTCCGCCAACATCAGAGAGCCTCTCCCCCTTCCCAAATTATTCTTTCCCGGAAATTTCCCGCAAGGCATCCAGTACTTCCCGCACGGCAATGTGGCGGTTGCAGGGGACATCCCGGTCACATGTCTTCCGGAAGCAGGGGGAACAGCACTGGTGGCTGTAAAGGGAACGGTTGAATGTACCCATAGGGCGGTAAACATCCGGAAGCCGGGTGGAAAACAGAGTCACCACCGGAAGCCCCCGGAAAGAACAGAGGGACGGAAAATCGCCATCCACGGCTATTGCCGCCGCAGCCTCATCCATCACGGGAAACAGAGCCTCCGGCGCTCCCACCGCCAGTTCCACATTCAAATGTTCCGCCAGTGCGGCGGCGCGCTCCCGGTCTTCTTCCAGAGCCGCCAGCACCGTCCTGCCCGGCAGAAGGGAAACCAGTTCCGTCCATTGCTCCCTGCTCCATTCACTGGCGCTCCCCAGACGGGAAAACGGAGCAATTAAAATGGGGGCGCCTTCCGCCGGAGACGCTTTTTTCACAGGGAACAAAGACGGTTTGCCGACGTCCAGCCCATGCAGCCCCCCCAATTGCAGATAAAGCTGCACCCGGTGCGCCGGGGGGGCGGCGCGCAGGACGGGGGCCTTTACCCGGAATTTGTACTTCCGGGCACCGGGATGCGTGTCCAGCCCGGAAAACATCATGGGGCCATACGGTTCCAGCGCTTTCAGGATTTCCATATCTCCATCCAGCATGACGCCCAGATCCAGCGGTCCGTCATTGTAAAATTCATCTGCCGCCAAAGCTTCCCGAAGCTGCTTCAGGGAGTCGTGCGGCAGCACATGGGTAACTTCCGGCACCGTCTTCCATATCCCCAGCTGGGCAGACGGGCAGACGATGTTCACCTGCATGTCGCACCGGACGGTTTTCAAAGCACGAATCAGGGGAACAGTCGCCAGGGCTTCATCCAGCGCCCTGGGAACGGCTACCAGAATGCGGTACGGCTTCAGCTCCATATTTTCCAGGAGCGCAGCCGTTTTTTTATCCTGCGGGGCAAATCGGTCAACGGATTTCCAGCGGTGGTGCATCCAGAACACATCCAGCACGGATTCCCGGATCAACGTTTCCAGCCCCCTGTTCACTTCAATCGTGTCCCCCGCCAGAGAACCGTCCGACCTGGAAAAATCCACCACATTCCCCATATCCGCTATCCAGTGGCCGGGAGCATCCGTGCGCACCGCTATGGCCACCATGTCCGCGCCAGCCCTTTTTCTCAGCAGAGCGGGCAGCGGAGTCGTGCCGGTCACCTTGCCAAAAAAGGGGACATACACCCCCTCCCATACGAACTGGTCGCTCAGCACGCCCAGGGCCCCCCCTTCCTTGAGCATTTTCATGGGAGCCTTGATGCCTCCCTCCTTGGAGAACATCTGAGTTCCACGTTCCGTGCGCCGCTGGTACACGTATTCCTCCATCAGCGGATTGTCAAACTGGCGGTACATGGACCCGTAACGCTCCACCTCCGGGTAAAACGCACGTATTCTCGCCAGCGCCTCCCAGTTGCCGGAGTGGGCTATGGCGCAAACCTGCCCGCGCCCTTCCAGCACGGGCGCGGCAAACTGTTCGTGCCCTCCGACCGTCACGCAATGCTTCAACTGCTCATCCGTCAGGGTAGCCGTCTTCGCGGAACACAGGAAATTGGCAATGGTCCTTTTGAAATTTTCCCGGCTTAATTTCTGCAGTTCCTTTCCGCGCAGGGCCGGATCCAAAACGATGCGCAGATTCCTTTCCACAATGTTCCGGCGCTGGGGAAGCAGATGCCACGCCACGGCCCCTGCCGTGCGCCCCAGCCGGTACAGCGTTTTCATGCCCACGAGCTTCAACAGCCCTTCCATGAGCAGAAACCCTTTCATTCCCAAATGATGGGCAAACGTATTCCGGGAAGCCGGGGAGGAATCAGGAGAGGAAGAATCAGTCATAAGGAAAACCGGAAAAGATGTTATACGAATCCCCTCCGGTCCACAAACCCTTTATTCCCCCGGCAGAGGTCCCTTCCCGCATTTTATTTTCCCGGCTAAATGACGTCTTCCCTAAATTTTTCCGCCGGCGCGGAATCCAAAGCCATCCCATGCTTTACTGAATCTTCCTCATAAAAGCATCTCTGCGGAGACGGCATCTTACTTTTGGCAAAGAAATGACTTTACAATTCTTAACTAAACGGTATATTTCGTCTCCCGAACCGAACACCAAACCGGAGTTATACACCATGAAAGTTCTTTCTTCCTTAGCCTCTATGAAGCGCCGCCACGCAGACTGCCAAATCGTGAAGCGCAAGGGCACGCTGTATGTGATCTGCAAGAGCAATCCCAAATTCAAGGCCCGCCAGGGCGCTACGGCAGGCACGCGCCTTTCCAAAAAGGGCGTCAAGTAATCCCTGGCCCAGCACAGATTTCAAGAAGACCGCCGCCCGCCGGGTGCCGGTCTTTTTTTGCTGACCAAACCCCTTTCCGTACATCCATGCAGCTTCCTGCCGTCCAAACCAAATTCCTGGATCTTCCCAACTCCTTCTCCCTGAGAAATGGAGCTACGCTGGACAAGGTTCGCGTCGCCTACGAACAGTACGGAACCCTGACGCCGAATAAAGACAACGCCATCCTGCTGTTCCATGCTCTTTCCGGCAGCCAGCACGCCTACGGTTACAATCCGGAAGTCCCGGGCATCGGTTCCCTCTGGAAACCGGAAAATCACGAAGGCTGGTGGAACAGCATCATCGGCCCCGGCAAACCGCTGGATACAAACCGCTTCTGCATCATCTGCGCCAATTACCTGGGAGGCTGCTACGGCACCACAGGCCCCGCTACCCCCTGCCCTGCGGACGGCCAGCCCTACGGCTCCCGCTTCCCGCATGTGGAGGCCGCAGACCAGGCACGTCTCCAGGCCCTTCTGCTGGACAGCCTGGGCATAGAACGCGTTCATCTGATGGGCCCCTCCGTGGGCGGACTGATTGCCCTCAGCTTCGCGTGCCAGTTCCCGGAACGGGTCCGGAGCTTCATCTCCATCGGCTCCGGTTACCGGGCTTCCATTGAACACCGCCTATCCCTGTTTGAACAAATCCTAGCCATTGAGCTTGACCCGGATTTCCAAGGCGGGGATTACTACCGGGGACCGGCGCCCAAAAAAGGGCTGGCGTTCGCCCGTATCATCGGCCACAAATCATTTGTTTACCAGGAGGGGCTGGAACAGCGCGCCAGAAAAGAGGTGGGAGGCAACTACGGCCTGCTCACGTGGATGACCCCCACCCGCAGCACGCAAAGCTACATGCTTCACCAGGGAACCAAGTTCGCGGAGCGCTTTGACGCCAACGCCTATATCCGTATTGCGGATATGTGGGCGGAGTTCGACATCCGCGACCACACCCCGGACGGAACATTTCAAACCGCCCTGGAAGGCTTCCGCCGCGCAGGGATTCCCGCGCTTATCTTTTCCATTGATACAGACTGCTGTTTCCGCCCGGCGGAACAGCAGGATTTCGCGGCGCAGCTTGAAGCCGCCCATATTCCCACGGAGTTCCATACCATCGCTTCCACCAAGGGACACGATTCCTTCCTGCTGGAGCCGGAACTTTATGCGGAACCCATCCGAAGGGCTCTGGGGTGAGCGTGCGGTTCTCCAGAAGGTTTTCCCCCTGATCGTCCCGGCAGATTGACGCAGGATATCCTTGCTTTAATCTTCCCGTCAAGGCTATCAATGCATTCTGGGGAATGCATGGAAACCAACCGACAACCACCACCGCGCATTTCATGACGGCTGCCACATCCACTGCTTATCAGGAAAAAAGGATATGAGTTATTATTTTACGGAATTATATACTTTAGTCTTGTAAGTACCGATTTCATAGAAAGGTAACTTCAAAAAACTTTAAATATGTTTGATATTATTTGTTAATAATAATATCAATACCAGATTTTAGAATATCAGAAAAATCTCCAATTCCTAATTCTTTTGCACATTCAATGTCTTCTATGAGGGACCTATTTTGTACAATAAAGCATCTTATATAGGTTGTATTACCTATGGTTTCATTTAACCCGTTAGTTAATTCTCTTAACTCCTCATGTTGTTGACAATTCTTTTGATGAAGACACACTCGAGAATGAAAATCATTCATAGCAAGCACTAAACTTGCGTAGGAATCCTGCTTGGGTAATTTATAACATGGTATAATATCAGGATTCTTATCTGTCAAATAAATATTATGATGGGGGTCGATTAGAACAATATAAATAGTATATTCATATACAAAAAATACAATTCGCCCATGACTATTATGGATTCTTGTTTGAAATAAATCCGTTTGTTTAACAGGCAAATGAACAAAATCATTTTTACTTAGCGTTGCCTTTGGAGAATCCTCTTTAAAAGGCAACGGATGGCAATGCAATCTACCTTGAGATATATTTAATTCGTTAATATTATAAGAAGAATATATTTTTAAAGACTCTAAAAACGAAACAAACCACCTAATATCAACATTCGATAAGCCATAATTAGTTTTTTGGAAGAAATATTCGAATGAAAACGAAATTTCTCCAGAACCTATTTTTCCAGGGTGAGCAAATTGAGGCTTTTTTACATTATCTGTACTAGTCGAAAAATGATTCATTGCCATAGAGCTTCTTCAATTTTTCTTTTTCCAGATTCTATAAGCTTTTTTTCGTAAAATTTTCCCATTGTCTCCTCATCAATTTCAGTAGAACAACTCTCTAAAATGTGAAGGTCTCCACGAGCTTCCTGCCAAGGTTTTTCGCTATGAGACATCCTTTCCAAATCAGCACCAGAAAATTCGCCAAAGTTATCTAAAAAATCATTTATGAAATCTATATCTTCTTCAGGTATATTATTTATATTAAAAGTATGAAGTATATCATTTTTTTGAGCAAGAGAATAAAGAGAGTGAGTTTCCTTAAATCTATTAAAAATTTCTCTATTAACGGGGCCATGAACCCAAGCCTCAAATTTACCAATAAAAAGCCTTTTATTTTTCCCTTTATTAACTAGATACCAAGCTTGAGCATAATATAGTAATTTTTGAAGTTTGAGCATAGTTAAATCATTTTTTCCACCACGCTCAAACCTATTTATTATATAATCAACTATATCGTTTATATTATTATTCATATTTGCTATGAGGCTGATTATTTATTCAATATGAAACTAATTTCTTAGTATGAAAGAATAGAAAAACTATCGTTTTTAAAATTTACACTTTTCCAACCTCTCCGCAATAATTCGTTCTATCCACTCTTCAAGCGATAAACCCTCTTTCACCGCCTGTCGAGCTATTTCGTTCAGCATGGAATTTTTGAGACGCACACTTATAGAGGATTCGAGTTCCGAAGGATAGTCTTTACTCATCAAATGACGCAATGAGCCTTGCACGTTCTTAGGGATTCTTTGACGGGCAAACCAGTTGTGAACCACGGTGGTTTGGACTCCAAGAGCCTTGGCTATTTCGGCACGGCTAATGGAATGTTCGCTGAGCCATTGGCCTAATTTTTTAGTGTCCACATAGTCCGGTTCAGGCTTGGAATTGCTCGTAAACATGCGGTTTGATTATCTGATAGAACCCAGTTCATAGAAAGAAAGAGCTTGTGTTGTTCGCATTTGTTATGCTAATAACTCGCATATGATGATTATTGCGATTCGCAATTAGACGCAAAATTAGAGCATTTCGTTGATGACCGTGTGTTCATTATGACTTCAACTCATAAACGACCAACCATGAAGAAAAACATACTCATTGGGAGCATTTTTAGTGCACTTTTTCTCATTACAACTTCTCATGCCAATGAGAGTACTCGTCTTGGGGAAACTCCATCAGAACTCACAAAACGTTGGAGAGAAGGAGAGAGGGGAAAAAACAATGAGGGCTTCCCTACCATCAAATGGAAAAAGGCGAAGTATAATATCACCGTCTTCTTTACTCCCAAAAAGTATTTATGCTGGAAAATTATTGTCGAAAAGGGGTGGGATAACGACATACTGAAAAAAGAAGAAGCCATACAGTTTATTCAGCAATTCTGTGAAGGCATCAGGTTCTCAAAGGACAAACACAATAGGGAAGATAAATATTCAGTTAAATCTTCTAACATTATCGCTGAATATTCTAATTGGTATTGGCCTCAAGCGGGAGCACAACTCGGTAAATTGACTATTACAGACACTCGCTTAGAAAAATTTGCGTGGACCGAACGAGAGCAAGTTCTTCGCGCAGAAGAAAAAAGTAAGAAGAAAAAAAATACGAATCCTATTATAAATAATCTATAACCTACAAACAAGATACTATGAAGATAAACTTATTTATAACGTGTGCGTTAGGACTATTGACCTGTGCTTTTTCGGTCCAAGCGTCTGACCCTTGGAACTATTATAGAGCCGGGGGGGCTTACAGTTCTCCGTCCTATACGCAGAAATACGATTCTACCTTTGGAATGAGTATCAAGGGCGTTTATGGAATTGCAGGAGATAGCGACATGCCTAATCTTGGCGGCGGTTTACTCAGCCTAAATTCCTATACCGAAACAGGAGATATCGTTCACGAATTGTCTTTGACGGCGGGATTGATGTCTTCCGATGCTAAACATTTCAATGCCTTCGATATTGGACGTGAATGGGGATATTCCGATGCTCAAATTCAACATTTTCTAAATGAGAAAAACATTACGAATGTTGACTTGAAAATCAAATACCAAACATCTATCCCCCTACTGGCAGGATATACATTGAATCTTCCTTTGGTTCAGGAGAAAGCATATTTCTTCTTAGGTGGCAAAATTGGCGTAACTTTCAATTCTTTGAAAGCTACAGCAACGATTGATAGAAAAATTTGGCAATATGATTCTACTTATCGAATAGAGAGAGGTAGAGCTAGTGCAACTGAGTTCAATGCAGATTTTACATTCTCTGCTACGTTAGGATTCCGCTTTGCCATTGGCAATACAACAGATTTGATTTTAGGGTACGAACTTCTCAAATTCCATGATACTGACCCTTACCATGTCATCCAAGCTGGTATTAGCTGGACCTTCTAGACCTCTTCGGCGGTGAATTAACTGGCGTCCCTCTCTTCGGAGAGGGGCGCATTATAATCCTTAAACCACTTTAATAGCTATGAAATCTCTCTGTTCTATCTGTGCTCTTTTATCTCCACTGTTGATAATTTCTTGTGGTTCTATTGTTAATGGAAGCAAACAAAGCGTCGGTTTTTCAAGTTCTCCAGATGGAGCCACCGTTTCCATTGATGGTATGCCACGGGGAAGGACTCCGATAACTATAGAATTGGAAAGGGATGAAGACCACACAGTTAGAATAACTCTTCCGGGTTATTATCCCTATTCAGCAACTCTAACTCATAGTGTTTCCGGCTGGGTATGGGGAAATCTTCTTATGGGAGGCATCATTGGATTGGCCGTTGATGCGAGTACAGGAGGCTTATATGTCTTAAGTCCAGACCAGGTTCAAGCTCAACTCGTACCCGGTCGTCGTTTGGCCCAAAACAAGAACAAACAAAAGAATCAGGCTCATTTATTCGTAGTATTGAATCCTAAACCAGAATGGAGGAAGATTGATAATCTAAGAAAAATTTGAATAGTTTTTATTGGAATCGCATGACTGGCCGTCACCTTGTTTGCAAGGTGGCGGCTTTTCATTTCCAGCATAAGCCCATCAAAACTTCAAAAGCTTCATTCTCGTTCCTATAACATTGCCTGAAACAGAATTCATCCACATATTTCTGTAGGTGTTTAAGAGAAACATGGTGAAATATCCCATGAATACCTCTTTTCAGTAAGGCCCAAAAGCTTTCAATTCCATTAGTGTGAACCCCATTGCCCGCACTAAACATGACATTATGGTCAATCATGATGCGGGTAAGATTCTTATTGTTAGGGTAGTTTAGAATATTGTAGCCCTTGAACTGGTCAGTCATGACTTTGGTATTAGGTTTGCAAACCTTGCTAAGGACATTGAACAATTGTTTGCCCGTCAATTGTTTCCCCTCTTCATTCCTATTGGCAACGACGGCATGAACTTTCCCAGTTCCCCTTTCTCTGACTCCAATCACAGGAACTTTAGCCGTCCCTCTTCCTCTAGGATTTTTCGGCAAATCGTCATCATCCCCATGTTCATTCTTCTTCCGAGGTTTTCCTCCAACATAGGTTTCGTCAATCTCAACAATCGCCTCAAAAGTTTCTCCTACCTCTCTTTTTGCCATAGCACTTCTAATTTTGTGAACCATCCTCCAAGCGGTTTTATAAGAAACACCTAACTCCCTTTTCAATTGCATGGCTGAAATCCCTTTTTTAGACAAACAAACCATATTAATAGCATAAAGCCAATGTCTTAAAGGCATTCTTGTTTCCTCAAAAATGGTTCCCTTGAAAATAGAGAATTCCATCTTACAGTTGTTGCAATAGGCATTGCGGCAATTATAGTGAGCGTGATAAACCTTCTCCGTTTTCCCGCAAAATGGGCAAACTATTTTTCCCTCAAACCGTTTTTCAATGAGATATTTTGCCACGCTCTCATCATCAGGGAATTTTTCAATGAATTCGCGGTACGTCATGTTCTACTCCTTTCTTTTTCTAGGAGTAGTGTAATGGATTATGGATGAGTTACAAGATTAAAGTAAATAAAATTTCAAATTGCTATTTGGGAAAATATTGATAAAATCATTTTTCATGATAGATATCACCACAAGCTTCGCCCTAATCAAGGGCGCAATAGACATTGTTAAGTCCCTCAGAAAGAATATCTCGGATACTAAATTTCAAAAAGAGCTTATTAGTGTCTATGATTCCTTGATTGATTTGAAAGGAGAACTTCTCTCTCTCCAAACTCAAAATGCGGAGTTGTCCGATGTTAATCGTAAGCTCGAGCAACGACTCGCGGAGTATGACAACTGGGAAAAGACAAAGAGCCGCTATAAGCTTGAAAAGTTTGAACCGGGTGTTTTTGCTTATGCTCTTAAGGAAGAATTCCGTGGAGAAGAGACTTTTCACTATCTTTGCCCCGCTTGTATGGAGAAAAGACAGAAGGGTGTTATTTCCAAGACACATACAAATGGCTCGGCATACAAATGTTCGATATGCAATTGGAGAGTTGATTCTTATGCTGGTCCTATGATGATTTGATTTCTTCATCAAGATTTATTACACAAAGTGTTGTTTTTGAAGGTTACAAGATTAAGGTATATAGTTCCGTTATTTTATCGTCACGATTTCATTAACCGGAGATGCGCATACCCCTTATGATGCCTACGTCAGGGAGATAAAAGCCCATTGTTGAAAAACACGGCGGAGAATACCTGGTCAGGACCAAATGAGGTCATTCCGTTGATTTCTGGCTGGAAGACGAACCGTGTGATTGTCATCCGGATTCCCTCCAGGGAAAGCCTAGAATGCTGCTTTGCATCGGAAGAGTACCGGCAGCTCAAATCGCTGCGGGAGGATTCCGTGGACAGCCATGCCATCATCGTGAAAGGAACGGATTATGATGAAACTTTGTGAAGGACTGCACCAGCTCAGGGTTGATTTCCGGGTGACACCGGAAATCAGGAGGTTTGCGTATACTTATTTATTGAGGGAGACGCCTGCTATCTGATTGATTCCGGCATGGACGGAAGCGAGAAGGCCGTTTTTTCCTACATGGAGGAAACCGGGCAAAGGCCGGAGGAAACCAAAGGGATTTTCCTGACACACGCCCACCCGGACTACATCGGCAGTGCGTCCAGAATCAGGGAAATGGAAATGGGGCCAGTCCACACTCAAATCATTCCTTATTTTATCCTTTATTTTCCAATCAACAATTTTCGCGCTAAAAGTCGCGTATAAAAGAACAACGACATTTTATTTTTATGAACTGCCCTTTTCTGAAAAAATTCGTTTCTCTGTTTATCCTGCCCCTTCTGGGGCTGCTCTCCCTGCACGCAGAAGAAGTTCCCTCCAGCCCTCCCCCTGCGCCTCTTGTCATCGACGGCATTCCCGCCAATCAGGTTCAGTTGGTTCTAATAGGCGACTCCATAACGAACGATTTGCGTCAAAACAAAAAGCCCTTGCATGAATTTCAACCGGTCTGGCAAAAATATTACGCTCCCTACAAGGCGCTGAACCTGGGAGTGAGCGGAAACAAGACCAGCGACGTGTTGAACCGCATCAACAACGGTATGCTCGACCACATAAAGCCGCGAGTTGCCATGCTGATGATAGGAACGAACAATACGGGAGCCGGAGAATCCGTCGAAGACACGGTCAAGGGCATCCAGAGCGTCGTAGACAAAATACATGAAAAACTGCCGAGTACCCGCATCCTCTTGCTGAACATCCTCCCGAACGACATACGAGACTGGCATGTAAGGGGAGCCCAGGACCCCAAAGAAAAATGGCTTAAGGATCAGGAAATTAACAAGCAAATCAACGCCTTTTATGCGAATTCTTCGTTTGTCACCTGCCTCAATCTCGAAAAAGTCTTTCTGAACAAGGACGGCAGCATCAATGAAACGCTTTATTACGATCCCCAGGAAGTCAACTTCCTGGGCAGAAAATGCGGTCCCCTGCACCCTTCGACGGCTGGCCACACCCTGATGGCAGAGGCCATCAAACCCGTCCTGAAAAAGCTTATGGAAAAGCCGGCACTCTCTCCAGAGCAATAATGCCATCCCTCTCCGGGAGCTATCCTTTCACTTATCAGAGCCTAAAGGCATTAGTCTTCATTCATGGAATCCAGCGCGGAACCGGGCATGGAGAGGTTCCTGAGAAATCCCTTCTTTGCCAGAACGCTCATCTCCCTCCCGCCCGGCGGCATGCAGAACATTTTTCCCTGATTGCAGCCATGGTCCGAAAAAACGCAGAAGAGCACCGGGGGAAGTACAGCCTTGAGCGCAAAGCCCATTAATCGTCCATCGCTACAGCCAGCCAAATTTTCACAATATCCTTGATAAAAAATTACCAAATTCCGGTGAACCCAAATCGGGGTTGAGCTGTCCCACTCCTATGACTGATACTCATTACACCTCCGAAACGGAGAATGTCGGGCAATTCCGCTGCGAAACCACCTTTATTCCTTCCAACATCACTTTTGCCACGGACCTGCCCGCTTCTTTTGAAGGCCGCGCAGAATTCCCCTCCCCCGGAGTTTTGCTCGGTTCCACGCTCGCCTCCTGCATGATGAGCCTGGTTTCCGTGGTCGCGGCCAGAAAAGGAGTGGATTTGAAAGGCATGCGCGTTCTGGCGCGTGCGGCGGAATCATCCAGGGGAATTGAAAAAATTGAACTGAAGGCAATCATGCCCCTGGAAGGCAGCCACCCTCTCCGCGCCATGCTGGAAAAAACCGCCTTGTCCTGCCCTGTGCGCCAGGCGTTGCGGCCCGATCTGGAAACGCCCATTGAATGGGAATGGAAGTAAACAGCCGTCAGGGAAGTCAACCCAAGCCTGAAGTTATCCTTAAAACATCCCTTTTATTCACGAAGAAAGCCGCTGCGGAATGTTCCGCAGCGGCTTTCCGATTAACCGGCGTTTTTTCCTTTAGAAGTTGTAGCGGTAGCCGACGCTCCCGTTGATGGAACTGGAACCGCTGCGGATATCCGCATTGCCGTCCACAAAAATGACGCCCTGGGTGCCCACGGGAACGCTCAGCCCCGCGCCAATCTGGAAGGCCGTGCTTCCGACCTTGGCGCCATACACCGGACGCGTATAGGAGGGATCTGCCAGGAAGCCCACATTAGCCTGCCCGCGGCGGTCTCCCATATCCTGGGAAACGTTCACCCGTACTTCTCCCAGCGCTTCACGCCCGAAGATATTGGACCCCATGAGTCCGGAGAGCCGGGCACCCACAGCGACAGCAGCCGTAGTCAGTTCCTGGTCTTCCACCTTCAGTCCGGCATTTCCGGCAGAACCGCTTTCCCGATAGCCGTCCATGCGGGTCGTCACGATGGAAGCGTTAAACAAAGGCTGGAGAATCACGCTCCTGTCTTCATTGAGAGCGATGTCATATGCCAACTCGTACATGGCGCCGAAACCGGCTCCCGTCGTATTGCCGCGGGCCTGGTAAGACCCCGTACCGTAATTCACCGTGCGCGTCAGCGAGGCATCATTCCAGCCACCCGTCAAAATCAACAGATGGGACCATTTACGGTACTGGTAGCGGGCGAACAGATTGACATAGTAACTGTCCAGGTCTCCGTCCGCCGTATCCGCCGCGCTGGCCGTCAGGCTTCCGTAATTGGCAGTAAACGCAGCTCCCGCAGTGAGGCGGTCGTTGATATCCACGTCCATGCCTACCGTGCCTCCCCAGGTGGTGAGTTCGTAGCCGCTTTCATCCCCCCTGGTGTCCAGCTTGGCATAAGACCCGGTTCCCTGCATCCACATATGGAAGTAGGGCATGTCTTCATGGACATATGCAGGGTTAACGCCCATCTGCGCCACGCGGTTGCGTATCCAGCCCATCTGGTCGCGCAGGGAGTCGCGCTGGGCGATGCCCAGGCTGGTAACCGTGCTGCCGACGGCGGCGGCCAGTTTGCGGGCGGCGCCGGAATAGTCGCCTGAATTCTGGGAGAGAAGAACAGAGGTATAGAAATCGCGCAAGGCAGAGCCTTCCTCCATGTGATAGCGGGAATTCCAAAGGATGTCCGCTCCAGTAGCGGCATTCCGCGTCAGGGAAGAGTCACGGAAAATGTTTTCCGTGCGCGCCGTACCGGTGAGGATGATGGCCGTCATGCTGTCATTGGTGGTCAGCTCCAGGTTTTCATACATGGAACCAAGAATCATGTCCTGGAGGGTGACATTGTCACCCAGGGACACCAGCGCGCCGTCCGTTGTCTTGAACAATTCCATATTCAGCGTTTCCGAACTCCCGGAAACCAGGGTATCCAGATTGTTCATGACCAGCGTGACTTCCCCCGTCCCGTCTCCCAGCGTAATATTTCCGCTGGAGGTGACAAAGGGATTGCCCAAGCCGTCCACCGTTGTGGAGGAAGTGGTAATGGCCACTGTGCTGTCCCCTGTCACGCTCAAGCCGTCCGAGCCAAGCGTCAGCTGGGTTTTGGGATCGTCTGCGCTGCCGATATTGAGCGTGCCGCCGTTCACGGTAATCCCCTGATAGGAAGCCTGGGCGGGATTGCCGCCCTCCCCTGCCGCTCCGGCCAGGGTCAGCACGCCGCCGTCACTCACATTCAGGTGATAACCTGCATTGCCCGCACCCTTGATAGTCTGGACGCTTCCGTTGCCGGATTTGACGTTGAGCGTTCCGGATGCCCCGTCCAGAGTACCGGTAAAGGTATGGGAATCGGAAGAGCTGATCGTCATTTCCGCACCGCTCAGCTTTAGAGCTCCGCCGCCCTCCAGTCCGGAAACGGTATTCACGGAACCGGTTGCAGCGGACAGGGCGGACCCTTCACGGATATCCAGCAGGACACCGTTCAGGGAAGAGCCGTTGCCCAGTGTCAGGGAGGAGTCTGTTCCCGTACCACCCAAGGTCAGCGTACCGTCCCCGGAGATAGTCACTTCCGTGACATGGCTGCCGGCCTGCTGGCCGGTAAGAACCATCTGGGCTCCGTTACCCAAATTCAGGGTTCCCCCTCCCGCGCCGGCAGCCAGCGTCTCCACCGTGGTTACACGGGAGGCGCCGTCATTCCGTCCGCCCAGCGTTATGTCTCCGCCCGCGAGTTCCAGCGTAGTAAGGCTATTGCCTGCACCGTTCAGGATGATATTTCCCTCCGAGGAACTGAGACTGGAGTCATTCCCGGTGAAGTTTCCTTCTACGGTGAGGGTTTCCGCACCTTTCTTGACAAAATCAACATGGTCCCCGCTGATGGTTCCGCCGTAGCTGTTGCCGCCGGCGTCAACATCCTGAACCAGATCCACCACGGCGTGGTTGGAAGCCGCATCATCCGCCGTATTCGTCACGACCAGAGCGCCGTCGCTGCCGACCAAGTTGCTGACTTTCAGGCCGTCCCCGTTCCGGGAGGCTTCCGGAGCCCCGTTCAGGCTCACATGAAGCGTGGTGCCATTAATGCCGACAGCCTTGTAGGGATCCAGCGCGGCGTAATCGCTGATATTGGGGTTGTCTGAATTGGGGGTGGTGTCCACCAGATAGACAAGGTCCGTATTGCCGCTGACCATCAGCGTCCCGTCCGCACCCAGGACTTCCGTCACGGTATAGCCGAGGGAAGCCAGGAGAGGAGAGAATCCGATTTGCTTGAAATTATCCACAGCCAAGGTTCCCGTTGTCAGTACAAGCCCTACGCCGTCAGTGGAATCCCGGTTGGCGGCAAGCAGGTCCAGAACACCCTGGTTGCTGAGGTTGATGGTTGTTGTGGCGGCGGAAAGCGTCAGGCTGTCCGCATCAATAACGCCCTGTCCGGTAGTTCCGCCCGCTGTAAGGCTGCCGGAATCCAGTTTCAGCGTCACCGTCTTGCCCGTCATGTCCAGAGCACCGGAAACGCCTGTAAGCCGGGAGTAATCCTCCATGACGATGGAGCCGACCATGGAGCCGGACAGGCCGCCCAGATTGATGGTATTCAGGGCTCCCTGCGTTCCGGCGGAAGCGGCCACTTCCACGTTTCCGGCGGTTTTGGCTTCCGCGTTTGCCAGGCTTCCCTTCGTAATCAGAATAACGTTGGCCGCATCCAGAGAAGCCAGATCGAGAACGCCGTTGTTAACGGTGACCCGGCCGGAACCCAGAGAGTCAGCCCCTTCCAAAGTAACGGTGCCCGTTCCCGAGAGGGTGGTAGAACCGGTAAATTCAGTATTTCCTCCCGCCAGCGTTATCTCCCCGGTAGTGTCAATGACCAGAGTACCGGCTCCGGAAAGGGAGCCTGCCCAGGCGCCTCCATTATCAATCCGGGCAGTAGCGCCTCCCGCAATGGAGAGTGCGCCAAGGAAGGTGTTCCGCCCGGACAGGGAAAGCGTTCCGGCGTTTACGGATACCGTGCTGCCGGCCGTGCCGCTGATGACGCCTTCGTAGGAGAAATCACGGGCAAAAGCCAGCGTGGAATTATTCTGGATGTCAATGCTGTCCCCAAGCTTGGTCACATTGGCGGAATCCACGGTAACCGTGCCGCGGTGCACCTTGAGCTGTCCATCCAGGTTGACGCCTCCCGCCAGGGTAATATTGCCCGTGCCCTGGGTAGAAAACGCCGTGCCGCTCAAATCGCCGCTAAGGATGAAATCCCTAGTGGCAAAGACCTGATTGCCCGTAAAGACGATGTCATTGGCAAACGTTCCCCCGGCTGTGCCGTTCCATTCCGTACGGACATTGGAATTCGCCAGTTTCAGGGTGCCGTCCGCCCCCATCGTTACGTTATTCAACTGGAAATAGCCGGACGTCACGGACAGGGTTCCCTGGAATTCCTCACCCATATTCAGGACGTTGGCCCCATAACTGGTTCCCAGCCCCACGGAAACGGTTCCGGTGCCGGAAACATTCAGGTTCAGAGCTGAGTTGTCATTAGCACCGCTGACCGTCAGTACGGAACCGTTCGCCAATTCCACAGTTTTTCCATTGGCCAGAGCCTTGGCGACGGTGGCAGCCACTTCCTCTCCCAGTATCATGGAACCGCCCGTCCATGTCATGTTGTCTGCCGTAAACGCTGTGTCAAAAGAGCCGGAAGCCAGATTAAGGCTGCCTCCCTGCAGGTTGATTATGCCCATTCCCGGCTGAACGTCTGCCGTAGCCAGCGTGAGCATGCCGTCTGTAACAGTAATGGCCCCGGACCCCAGGGAGTTGGCGACCTGGGCTACCAGTTCACCCTGCTGGACGAAAATATCTCCGTCCCAGCCAGTATTGTCCAAATTAAGGGTCAACTTCCCTTCGCCACGCTTGGTCAACGTCCCCTGGGCGATTTTTCCGGTGCCGTCGGAAACGAAGACATAGTCGCTGCCGGCGGCGTTGTTGACCGTGATGGAAGACGGAGTCACCGCACCGGAAAGGGTGACGGTTCCCGCTCCGGTGTTGTTAAAGATCAAGTCTTTCCCGGCGGCCGTCTCCGCAGAACCTTCAATGCCCCATTGGGCACCCGTGTTCGTATCGCTCCAGACCAAGCCTTCCGTCCCCTGCCAGATCCATACGTCCCCGGCTGAAGTAACTACCAGTTTGAGAGTGGTACCTGTCTGCTCCAGTTCGTAAATCAGCGCTTCGTCTCCGGTATATCCGGCCCAGTTAAAGACGGCGCTGGCGGAATCAAGACCGCTGGCGGCGGAAATCAGGGTATATTCCCCAGCTTCCGTAATGCCTTCAAGTCCATTCAGCGTAAGGTTGAACGTTCCGGCCCCGAAAGCCCCCCCCACTCCAAGGGAGGAGCTGATATCCAGAGTCAGCGTGGAGTTGGCCGCCAGATTCAGGGCGCCCGCAGTCGTCATCCGCGTATTGGCCCCCATCGTAATGTTCCCCAGGGACGTAGCCCCGGAAGCAGTAAGAGCGAGCGTTCCCCCCTGAATATTCGTCAGCCCCGTGTAGCTGACCGTCCCTCCCAGCGTCAACGTCTCATCGCTGACCTTGGTCAGGGACAGAACGCCGGCTTCGTCATACGCAATGGAAGTGGCTCCGTACGCAAGAGCAACACCGCGGTCTGTAAGCGTGCCGTTGTACGTGCCGGACCCCACCGTCAGCGTACGTGCGCCGCCTACGGCGCCTACCTGGGAATTGTTCGTTCCGTCCAGAGAAGCAATTTCAACATCCCCCAGCACGCGCATGAAGGCGAATCCGGTAGTGTCCGTTCCGGATGTCAGGGTGACGCCACCCTGAGAAAGGGAAGTGCGCAAATCCAGCCCGGCGCTATAGCCGTTGGAGGCATTCATGGTGATCATCCCGGTAAATCCGGAAGCGTCTCCGCTGATAATGAGCTTGCCATTGGAATTGTACCTGCCGTCTCCCGCTCCGCGGCTGTAGGTCAGAGAACCTGCTCCGGAGAGCGTTCCGGTAAAGCCCATTTCCTTGGCCCAGTTGTCCCTGCCCACCAGGGAGACCGCCCCGTTGACGGTAACGGTTCCCGTAAAGTCATGCTGGTAATTGGTGGCGTTTGCCTGGGAGGCGTCCACCCATTTCAGGGAGACGGCGTCAGATGCGGACGTACCCAGAATCAGATCGGAACCGATGGTGTGGTGGGAGGTTCCCGAACTGTTGCCGGCAATAATCAGGGACGTGCCGTTCTCCAGGGTGACGGAAGAACCGGTGCCTCCCCAGCGGATGGCTGCAGTTCCGTTCCCTATCTGGAGGGAACCCTCCTGCACCACGATGTGGCCGGAGTTGCTCCCCGTCAGTTTCAACAAGCCCGTGCCGGTTTTCCGGACAGTTCCTTCCCCGGTGATGGCATTGCCGAAAACAATGTCGGACGGAGTTGCCAGAGTAATCCATGAGCCGGAATCCGGAGAGAGGGAGAATACCGGGTCGGTGACGGTTCCCAAATCCACCGCCACCGTCGCTCCATTGGCCGCACCCAAAAAGGAACCGGCCCCCCAGGTTACTCCCGTGCCAGGCAGGGCCGTATCATAGCCAAACGCCAAAACGCCCTGCGACACGGCTACAGTAGTACCCGCGCCGAGTATGGAAGAGGTTCCGAGGACCAACGTTCCCGTGCCTTCCTTGGTGATAGCCGTATCGGTTATTTCTCCCGTTCCCGTCAGTTCATAACGAGTAGTGGAGTTACGGACAAGCATGGAATCTGGAGAAACTTCGGAGTCCAACTGTACGACAGAGGCGGCGACTCCGGCCTGGTCTGCAAAGGAAACCGCCAGGCCATCCGCATAAGTGGCGGGCGCACCGCCATCCGTCCATACATTTTCCGCGCTCCAGACGCCATTTTCACCGCCCGCCCACAAAAGGAGGGTTTCCGCCGTATAAACAAGGTCTTTACCGTTGTCGGAAATGGTAATGGACCCCGTCACTCCGTCAGCAAAGGAAGCCTTGATGGAAGATATATTGGACAGCCCTGCGGTTGAAAGGATAGACATTCCGTCAGTCAGGGAGCCGAATTCGGAAAGATCCAGGTTCAGTTCCCCTTCAGCGGAAAGAGCGAACGAGCCGTCCAGATTGATTCCCGTTCCGGCCCCTCCCGCCAGCGCCAGCACGCTGGAACCGTCCACGTTCAGGTTCCCCGTAAAGAAGGAATTCTGGAACATGGTCACGATGTCAAAGCCGGTCACAGCCGTATTGGAGAAGGAAATGGCATGGTCCGCCGTATTGCCGTAACCGCCCAGAAGCAAGGATGAAGTGCCTCCTACCGTCCCCTCTGATGCATTCAGCGTGCTGCCCGTACGGAATACTGCTTTCTTAACGGTAAGGGTGGCGTCCCCGTTCACAGCGGACCTTGTCCCTCCGCTGCCCGCATAAAGAGCGCCCGTGTAAGCGCCGCCATCCAGCGTCAGGCTGGAATTGCCGCTGACGGTGGACGTTCCGGAGGCGCCGTAGCCGCCGCCATAGACAGCCCCGGTAAAGACGGCGTCACTGGCAGCGGTAATACTGACGCTGGAATCGCCTCCTACCGTATACGCCCCGGAACCTCCTGAGTAGGAACCGCCCACAATGCTCTTGACAAAACTGCCGGAGGCCGTTCCCAAATCAATCGTCACATTGGTGCTTCCGGTAATGGCGGCGCGGGACGCGGAATTGGCTTCATAAGCGCTGCCGCCGATGATGAAGCCCCGGACAACGGAGTTGAGAGAAATGGTTTCGTCCGTGACGCTTTGCATGCTGCGCACAACGACGTACGTACTGCCGTCAAGGTTGTTTACGGAATTATGGGCTGCTGTGCCGCCGCCTATCAAACTGCCCTTGACCACGGCATTCCCGTCCACGGATACATAAACATTTCCCGTAATGCCCGCCGCCTGGCCGTCCTTGTAGTTGCCTCCCACTACCCAGTTGACGGAGGTGTCCCCCTGAATCTGGGTATGGACGTCTCCCGTAACATTCCACTTGCCGGAACCGCTCCAGTTGTTGGCGTAGCTGCCGCCTATAATCAGATTATAATTGCCCCCCAGCACATCCGTCCAGATGCCGGTAGTGATTTGCGTAGCCGTGGCATTGGACGCAGTATTGTAGTAGCCGCCGGCCAGGGTCACTCCTGTCAGGTCTCCCGTTCCGGTGACGGCATTCACGGAACCGAACCCCTCCTGCATGGAAGAAGACCGGATACCGTACAGGGACAAAGACTGCTGGTTCGCCAGTGTACCTGTTGCGGAAGAGGGAGCTTCTTCCAGCCCCCAGGCAGGGTCCCAGACGGTCTCATGGGCGCCGGAAGCCGTAAACGTGATGACTGTTTTTCCGTCCACGGTGCTGATTGTGTACAGGGACTCGTCAACATCCGCCAGAGTAAAGCCGTTCCCCAAATCAACGCCCAGGTTATAGGAGGTGTTCACCAGGGCTTCAGAACCGAACAGATCCTGGAATTCCTGAAAACCGGAGAAATCAATGAGGCCGGAAGTCAGCGTCACGTTCTGCAGCACGCTGCCTACATTGTCCATGGAAGTATAATACAGGCGGCCTCCATCCACCGTCACATTGCCCGTGATCTCCCCGGAACCGTTGGCAAGGATGCCCATCGTTTCCCCTACCGTGAAGGCGTCCTGGAAATGCATGGTGCCCGCAGAGGCGGAAAGGACGCCGTTTCCCGTCAACCCCGTCACGGTCATGGTTCCGACGCCCGCATCCAGCCTTCCCCCGGCAAGAGCGGCGTTAATGGAACCGGCCCTGGAGAGGACGGCGCCGGAATTGACGGTATAGGTTCCCGTAAGCGCTACGTTCTCGGAAAGATGCACCCAGCCCGACTGGGCGACGAAGTTGCCGGCTCCGGTGATGGAGTTGTCAATGACATCCGCAACATCTCCCGCAGTGCCGTAATACGTCAGATGCTGGGAGCTGGATGAAGTAGTAACGGCAGCAGTCCCAAGGGAGCCGGAAGCGCTAATACCCAAGGAGGTAGAGTTACGCGTAACGGCAATCGTCCCTCCAATTTCATTGGAGACATTGAGCAGGTTGTAATAGGTGTATTCATTCGCGCCGCCGCTGATGGAGAAACCGCTTGCCGCAGTAAGAACACCGGAAAACTTTACGTTCTTGCCCCAGCTGGAAGTCAGATTGACGCCGCTGCCGAAAGTCGCCGCTCCGGAAAAGTTAAAACCGCCGCTGTTGACGGAAGTGGCGTTATAGCCGGCATACCCCGTCACGGAAGGGCCGTCCTGTACGTTCAGCGTGGTGCCGTCACCCATCACCAGTTTCTGGGACCAGGTGACATTGCCGGAGAACAGGGAAAGAGTGCCGCTGCTGATTTTAAGAGTGGCATCAGGAGAAGACGCGGGAGTAAGCGCCGTATCCTTGTTGGAATTGCCCAGGGTGAAAGTTCCTCCTCCCGTATAGTCCACTGTCACGGTCCCGCCGAAACTTCCGCCGTAGGAGGAAGAATCCCCCGTGATGGTCAGCGTGGTTCCCTCCCCGGTGATCAGAGCCGCGGTATTGTTGTGCTCCAGCTTGCTGATGGAAGTGTTCACGCCGGCTTTCAGGACGGAAGCTCCCGTCGTGTAACCGTGGCCGCCCAGCTTGATCGTGGCGTATTGAGCGGCTTGCGCGTGGTTAAGGTTCAGGATGTTATTCTGTGATCCTCCCGTCGTGTTGGAATAAAGGGAAATGATTCCGTTGAAGGTCCCTGCTCCGTTCAACGTCAGCGAGGAAAGGCTGGCGCCCCCGCTGGCCACGCGGTTTACCGTCAGTATGGCTTCCGGAGCCGCCCCGTTCAAATTGGTAATGGTGGCCGTGCCGGCTCCGGCAAAACTCAACGTGGTGGAAGCCGTAACAGTACCAACGTCATAGGAGGCCGCACCTCCCGCCGCCACATTCACCTGGGTTCCGTCAAAGGCAACATCCGCCGCATAAGACTGTGATGCTGTCACCAAAAGACCAGAAACTCCTGCCAGCGTGGCGGTGCCAAGCGTTACTCCGGAAAAGGAGGTCATCAGAGCAGCCAATAAATTCAAAGGGAGGTGTAATTTCATGAAACGTTTGATAATTAGGTATTTAATGAACAAATAAGAGCCTTTCCCACAACACGGCAAGGGAAATATGATTGTGAATATAAATAAGGAATTCGCAATCCGCTGTCAAAGGAAAAGAATCAGTTACAATGGTTTTCCGGAATATCCGGGAGGTTCTTTCCGTCAAAAAAATCCCGGCTTCCCTCCAACAGATTATGTCGAAAATATATAACGCATTAACTGTCAATACAGCTTTTCTTTAAAAAATTGAATAATATGTGAATAAAAGTAAAGCGGATTGCGAATCCGTATTTTCACGGACTATTACCAGATAAAATAAGATGGGCCTGCACAATAAGTTATGCAGGCCCATCCTTAAAGGTTAAGGAGAAACGTACAGTTCAACCTCTGGTCCATTTTTCCAAAAATTCCCCGGCGTCCTTCCCTTCTCCAATGTGCCTGAGCAGAGCGCTCCCAAGCACGGCGGCATCCGGCCGGGCATCTTCAGGCAGCGTCTCCAGCTGGTCCGGCGTCTGAAGCCCGAAGCCCAGTGCCAGCGGCACATCAAAAACTGACCGGGCACGTCGCATGGTTTCCGTCACGCTCTGTTCCAGGTTAGCCTTCCCTCCGGTGGTTCCCAGAACGGAAACCACATAAACGAAGCCGGAAGTATAGGGTTTGTATTCCCGCATGCGTTCCACGGAAGTATTTGGAGCCACCAAAGTGACGAGCGCCAGTCCACGGGGGCTGAAAACTTCCCGGAACATTCCGGATTCCTCCAGCGGCATATCCGGTACGATGAAACCGCTGACGCCTGCCTCATCCGCATCCCGGGCAAGCTGTTCCAGGCCATACTGGTAAAAGGGGTTTACATATCCCATCAGTACCAGTTTGGCAGAAAAACAGCCCTTGCGGGCTTTCAGCCCGTCCAGAATCCATTTCAGGCTGACGCCGCGGGCCAGGGCTTCCCGGGATGCCTGTTCAATAACCGGGCCGTCCGCCACAGGATCCGAGAAGGGAACTCCTATTTCAATAATGTCCGCTCCGGACTCATCAATGCGGGACAGGTGGTTCCAGAAAGAATCCTTGTCCGGGAATCCGGCGGTGATAAAAGGAATAACGGCACGCCTGCCGAGGGCATGGGCCCTCTCCACGGCTTTCTGCAACGGTGATTTCTGCATATTATTCATGGAAGAATGCGGCTTAAAGATTCAAATATTTTTTTACGATTCCCAGGTCCTTGTCTCCGCGGCCGGAGAGATTGACCAGAATGTCCCCTCCCTGCGGCAATTCTTCCGCATGGTCCAGCACCCAGGCCACGGCATGGGAGGATTCCAGCGCAGGAATGATTCCTTCCTCTCTGGTGAGCGTCTGGAAAGCGTTTAAAGCAGAGGCGTCGCAAACCACACCGTAATGAACGCGGCCCGTTTCCGCCAAATAGGCGTGTTCCGGGCCTACCCCGGGATAGTCCAGCCCGGCGGAAATGGAATGGGACGGCTGTATTTGCCCGTCTTTATCCTGTAAAAGCATGGTCACATGACCGTGCAGCACGCCGGGACTGCCCAGATTAATGGGTGCGGAGTTATAGCAGCCGGGCTCACCGGTGCCTCCCGCCTCAACCCCCACCAGACGGACGCTTTCATCTTCCACAAAGGGGTGAAGCATGCCGATGGCATTGGAGCCGCCGCCCACGCATGCCGCCACCACATCCGGCAGCCTGCCTGCGCGCTCCAGCATCTGGGCACGGGCTTCCCGCCCAATGACGGATTGAAGCTGCCTGACCAATGTGGGAAACGGATGGGGCCCCGCCGCCGTACCGAAACAATACAAGGTATCCGCCTGATGGGAAATCCAGTAGCGGAGAGCCTCGTTGATGGCATCCTTCAACGTGCGGGAACCGCTCTCAATCGGGAAAACTGTCGCTCCCAGCAGTTTCATGCGCATGACGTTCATGGACTGGCGTTCTACGTCCTCTGCACCCATAAAGATGGTGCAGCCCATGTTAAGCCGGGCCGCCGCTGTGGCTGTAGCCACGCCGTGCTGCCCCGCCCCGGTTTCCGCAATAAGGTGCGTTTTCCCCATCATTTTGGCCAGAAGGGCCTGGCCAAGGGCGTTGTTGATTTTATGAGCTCCGGTATGCAGCAGGTCCTCCCGTTTCAGCCACAGGCGGAAGCCCAGTTTTTCCGAAAGGCGGGGGCAGAACGTGAGGGGAGTTTCACGCCCCGCATAATTGGCCAGCAGATCCTGGAGCGCGTCCCGGTACTCGCGGGACGGCATGATGGAGTCCATGGCTTCCTCCAGTTCCATGAGCGGGGGACGAAGCGCTTCCGGTACGAAGCGGCCGCCGAAATTGCCGAAATATCCTTCTTTTTTCATGCGATGTGGTAAGGAGTGTAAGGGATGAGAGGTTTGAGGGCCGCCAGCAGCTTTTGCGGGCTTTTCTGGCCAGGGATGGCTTCCACGCCGGAGTTCAGGTCTATGCCGTCCGGGGAGCATTGTTCCAGCGCCCTGTTCAGGGAGGCGGAAGAAAGGCCGCCCGCCAGAAACCAGGGCCGGGGGGAACTCATAGACGCCAGGGAGGTCCAGTCAAGGGAAACGCCGTGGCCGCCGCCCTGGCTGCCGGCATCCAGCAGAAACCAGGCGCAGCTGTCCGTCCATAAATCCATTTCCCTTTGCAGGGCCTCCACGGATTCATGCCGCTCCGGCCACAATACGCGGATTACCTTTTCCGGACCGATGCGGCGCGCGCAATCCAGAGAATGGGCGCCATGGAGCTGGGCGAATTCCAGACGGGCCGTTTTCATGATATCCATGATTTCCTCTGCACTCTGATTCACGAAAACTCCCACACGGCGGATCAGAGCGGAGTCCAGGGCTGCAGCGCGCGACGGCGCAATATAACGCGGACTTCCGGGATGAAAAATGAAGCCGCAGAAATGGGCTCCCATCCCCATGGCGGTTGATAAATCGCTCTGGCGGGTAATTCCGCACACCTTGATTGCAAATGAATGCTTCTTCATATTGTTTCTTCTAAAATTGATGCCAGTTTTTCACCCGGCTTCCCTCCGTCCATCAGGGCTGTTCCCATCAAAACAGCCTGGAACCCCGCTTCTGCGGCTTCCCTGAGATGAGCCCCGGCGCTCATGGCGCTGGCGGCGATCCACACCTCATCCCCTCGGCGGAATTTCGCCATGTCCAGGCAGGCCTGCCTGTCCGTTTTCAAGGTATCCAGGTCACGGGCATTCACCTGGATGATGCGCGCGCCGGATTCCCGGGCAATTTCCAAATCCGCCGAGTCAAACACTTCCACAACGGCGTGCATGCCGTAAGCCTCCGCCTGCTCCCTGAGAACACGGAGCGTTCGTGCATCCGGCGTCAGACGCACAATGAGCAGCAAAGCGGAAGCCGGTGTAGAAGCCGTCTCCATCACCTGAAGCTGATGAAAAATGAAATCCTTGCGGAGGAGCGGAAGCCCGGCGCGGCTCATGCGTTCCAAATATCCGATGCGGCCGCCGAAAAACTGTTCTTCCGTCAATACGGAGATGCAGGAGGCGCCTGCCGCAGCGTATTGTTCAGCCACTTCCTCCGGTTTCAGCCCGGTGGCGATGACACCGCGCGACGGGGAGGATTGCTTGAACTCCGCAATGACCGCCACAGGCTGCCCGTCCGGCGGTTCCGCAATGGCTTTCAGGAAATCCGGCCGGCGCCCCTTCCACGGGCGCGGCAATTCCCGTCGGGAGGCCATGTCCGTGAGCAGGGCTATTTCCTCCGCCTTGGCTTCCCGGAACCGGTCAAGCAGCATGAAGCGTTCTCCTTCCTATGCCGGCGCAGACGGCTTCCCGTGCTTTCGCCATGCAGACGGACAGGTCCATGTGCTCCTCCAGCAGGAACATGGCTACCCCCACATTCAGAATCACCATGTCCATCATGGCACGCGGGCCTTTCCCCGCCAGGATGTTCTTCAGCACGTCCACGGCTTCCGACTTGGAATGGACGGCCAGTTCCTCCGGGTTGCAGGACTGGATGCCGTAATCCAGGGGATCCAGGGACATGGGCGTCAACTTGCCGTTATGGATGATCATCATCTTGGTGGGTCCCAGCGGCGTCACCTCGTCATATCCCCCGGCGCCATACACTACGGCAGCCTTGCGGATGTGGGACTGGCGGAGCGTCTCCGCCAGCAGCTCGACAAGTTCCGGGCGGGCCACACCCAGCAGGATGTGCGTGGGGCGCGCCGGGTTGATGAGGGGGCCCAGCAGATTGAACAGGGTGCGGATGCCCAGCTCCCGGCGGATGGGTCCCACATTGCGGAAGGAAGGATGAAAATTAGGCGCGAACAGGAAAGCGAAGTTCCGCTCGTCCAACAGGCGCCGGACATCTTCCGGAGCTACGTCCAGCGGGAATCCCAGGCCTTCCAGAGCATCCGCAGAACCGCAGGAGGAAGACACGGCGCGGTTGCCGTGCTTCACCACCCTGTATCCCATTCCGGCCAGCGTCAAAGCCGTGGCTGTGGAGCAATTGAAAGAGTTGCGTCCGTCTCCGCCCGTGCCTACCACGTCAATGCAGTCGCCCTCCAAGCCTTCCACCCGGTTGGCGCGGCCCAGGGCAATGCCCACGGCGTGGGCCATTTCCAGCGGGGTTTCCCCTTTCATGCGGAGCCCCATCAGAAAGCAGCCCGCCTGGGCCGGAGTCATGCGGCCATCCATGATGTCCGCAAAACCTGCGGCGGCCATCTCCGCCGTCAGGTCCTGTCCGGCGGCCAGGGCGTCCAGAATGCGGCTGATGCGCTTCTCCTTCTGACCCGAAGGCACGACGTTATCCGGGAAATTGCCCAGAAGCTGAAGCCCGTCCGGCGTCAGGATGGATTCCGGATGAAACTGGATGCCCACCCACGGACGGTCATTGTAGCGCAGAGCCATGACTTCCCCTTCCGGCCCGCGGGAAGTAACGGTAAAGCGGGGATTCGGCTCGTCCTCCTTGGACTGGACCACCAGGGAATGGTAGCGGCCCACGGTCATGGGATTGGGAAGCCCGGAAAACAGCCCCGCGCCGTCATGGATGATGTCGGAACTCTTGCCGTGCATGACATACGGAGCGCGGGACACCTCCGCCCCGGCGAAATAACCCAGAAGCTGGTGTCCCAGGCACACGCCCAGCACAGGGACGGAAGAGGGAAGGCGTTTCAGGAACTCCAGGCACAGCCCGGCGTTGCGCGGATGGCTGGGGCCTGGGGAAATGCACACGGCCTCCAGCTCCGGGCTGGTCGCCAGTTCCAAAATACGCGGATCATCATTCGTATGCACCACGGGCTTGCGTCCCAGGGCGTAAAACGCCTGTACCAGATTCCATGAAAAAGAATCGTAATTATCAATGAATAGAAACATGGTCTTCTCCTTTCAAAATAACGTCAATAATTTTGCCCTTGTTCATGCACTCCTGCCATTCAGCGGCCGGATCGGAATCATATACGATTCCGGCTCCCGTCTGCCAGTGGATGCGCCCATCCTTCACCCACATGCTGCGGATGGTGATGCCGGAATCCATATGGACGCCGTTTTTGTCCAACCCCAGCCATCCGATGCATCCGGCGTACGGTCCGCGCGGCAGAGGCTCTTCCTCCGCCAGGATTTCCATGGCGCGCACCTTGGGGGCTCCGCTAACCGTCCCGGCCGGGAAGGCTGCGCCAAGAATGTCCAAGACGTCCAACCCGTCGTTCACCTGGGCGGTCACGCGGGAAGTCATATGCATTACGTGAGAAAAACGTTCAATCTCCATCAGGCGCTCCAGTTTCACGGAACCGGGCTTGGCGACACGGCCCAGGTCGTTGCGGCCCAGATCCACCAGCATGACATGTTCCGAACATTCCTTCGGATCTTTCAGGAGATCGGCAGCCAGAGCGGCATCCTCCTCGTCATCCCTGCCGCGCCTGCGCGTTCCGGCAATGGGGGAAAGCTGAAGCTTGCCGTCCGTGCAGCGCACCATCAGTTCCGGAGAAGAGCCGAACAGCGTCACCTCCGGTAGGCGCATGAAAAACATGTATGGGGAAGGATTAATGCTGCGCATGCGGCGGTACAGCATGAAAGCGTCTCCGTGGAACTCCGCGGAAGCCTGGGAGGAAAGCACCACCTGGATGGCTTCTCCGTCATGCAGCAGCTCCTTGATATGCTCCACCCCCTTCATGTAGGCTGCCTGGTCCGGTGTGCGGGAAACTTCCCCGACGGAAGGCTCCTCCGCCCCATGGAGCGGTGCATGGGACAAATCACGGTGTTCACCCAGGCTGAGCTGGGTAAGGCGATTGTACAAATGGTCAAAAACAATCACGGTGCCGGCCAGCACCAGGCAGGATTCTGCGGAAGAAGCCGGAATGGCCTGCGCCAGCCTGGGCTGGAACAGGGCGGCGGTTTCATACCCGAAATAGCCGTACAGAGCCCGCGTGATGGGAGCCTGCCTCATATCGTCCCCCACCAGCTCCAGACGCTGCATCAGAGAGCGCAGTCCATCCAGGTAAGGCATGCCTTCCAGCTCCTTCAGGGAAGCCAGACGGTCGTCTTTGATGGAAAGGGACAGCCTGGCGTCTACACAGGAAACGGTCATCAGATAATCGCAGGCGATGATGCTGTAGCGCCCCCATCTGCCGTCCACTTCCGCGCTTTCCAGTAGAAGTCCGGGAATTTTGTTCTGAGTCAGGCTCAGAAACAGGCTGATAGGGGTCTCCAGATCGGCGCTCAGGCGGCGGCTGCGCTGTTGGAGAGTGATCATGGATGGTGTTTGCATGGATGATGATGTAAGTTGAAAATAAAAAAACTGCTTTGACTCTCGGAGGAATCAAAGCAGTTCTTGAAAAATGGTCATAACTGAATGCTATTACTGCACCTCGGGATTCCCCCGTCCGGACATGGGTACGCGCCACCAATAGCCGTTGCCATAATAACGGTTCTTGCTAAAAAAGGGCTGTACAGTGCTGAAATGCATCTGCGCGTTTATTACTCCTCTGCCCCTTCTTTGTCAAAAAAACTTTCCGTCAATGGCGAAAAAACCGTATTGGCTTCTCAATCGGCCCAGAGAAAACACGACACCTCTCCGGCGCATCCAAACTTCCCCAGGAACCGCCCGCCCCACTCCCACCGGCGGAACGAAGCTGCCAACTGGAGCAGCACGTTTTTCTTTTCTTTCTTTACGAATCCAGAATTCCCTTTCCAGAAACCGGTTATGGCAAGCCTTGTCATCGGACTCGAGCCTTCTTCGCTCCCCCCGGCTTCCGGCATATTTCTTCACAAAAAGAAAAGGGAGAAAGAGCGTCTTGAACATTTGGGGCTGGATACCATCACTTCTTTTTCCTGTAGAGCTTGTCATGTTTCTGACGATGTTTCCCTTTATAAAGGAAATCCGTCTTTTCGTCCCTGCCCACGGTGCGGTCAATCAGACCGGGAATGTCTTCTTTTGAATATCCGGCTTCCAGAATGAAATTCTCTACCTTGCCGTATTGGCCGGGGAATTCGGAAACAAGCAGCTTCATGAAGGACTTTTCAAGTCCTTTGACTTCGTCCTTAAATACGTCATTTCTTGTCTCAATAAAGGAACGGCGGAACGATCCTTCCCGCACAGTCTTGAGAATTTCATGAACGGGAAGGCGTTTGATTCTTTCTATCTCACGCTTCCGGAATTCCTTTTCCTTGTCGGAAAGAGGGGGGACAGGATTTCCTTCGGCATCCCGTTGGTAGGGATTGGGCTCCTGCGCGTTTTTGTACTGTTTCAGGATGCGCGCATAATAGGGAAGAAACAGGCGACGGATGATCTGCTTTTTAACGGGTTCCTTGATTTTGGGCGTATCCCGGACCAGGCCGATATATTTTTCCATGAGGAGGCATACCCTGGATTTGCGGTCGATATCTTCCATATCCCGCATATCAATATCCGGTTCGATTTCCCGGTACGTTTTGTAGGTAAAGAGGGGAGCCGAAGAAACCAGATAACAATGCCATATTTTTTCTTTCAGTTCGGTATCCGCATTATCCTCCGTCGTCAAACCGAAAGTGAGCGTGTGTTCTCTGGCCTCATTATAGAAGGATTTGAGCCGCATGTCCTTCAGAAACCCGGAGAGTTCCCGGATGGTTGCAGAGGGCTGTTTGTACTGCTCAAGACACGCCGGACTCTCCAGAAATGCGTCGGAACAGAACCCATTGCCTCCCCCCCCGATCATCAGGCAGATGGCGCCCATGTATATAGTCAATAACCGGTTCATCATTTTTCAGTCTTCATTGCTGGTTCTTGTAAAGGTGATGCCGAATTTCTCAACAACCGTTTTTGTGGTATTTTGATCAATGGCTTCAATATGGTATTTCTGATTTGTCGTTCTTAAAAAGATGGAATCCTGTTGTTCGCTGCCTTTCCCTCCCTCTCCCCAATGAATATGAACATTGCATACAAACCAGAATCTCTGTGGATTGTGACCGGATTCGCGAATCGTTTGAAGAACTTCCTCAATATAGCGATTGTCCCCTACCATGTCATAAAAATTATTTTTATCCTGAATGGGAGCAGCTATGTTGCAGGTTACGTGTTCGACTGCCAGTTCCGGTTGAGGCCGCGGGGGAGACCCGTTCTTTCCTTCCCACATGAGTCCCCCATCCCGCTCAATCACCTTGACTTCCTTAAAACTGACATCAGTAGGGAAAATGGTCACCTTAACAAACCCAAAGACGCCGTGTTCCCCCTTGGGTATTTTAAAATCAGCCGTATTGGCGGAAAAGCCATCTCCCAGATCCATTTGTCCCTCATATTTTTCCTTCGTTATCTTCTTGGGGATTCTGATATTGACGGTGATTTTAGCTTCTTTGTCTTCACTGGTTCTGGCTGTAATGGTGACACGGGCATCTTTGGTTAAATCTTCCTTGGCAGTCAAAGTGATCTGTTGCGAACCTTTGAATGATTCAGTATCTGTCTGCTGGAAACCGTCTCCTTTGATACTCCAGGTAAGCTCCTTGATATTTCCCTTGGGTTTGCCGATCAGAAGAAAAGAAATGTTCTCCCCGATTCCTATGTTTTTCCTCTTTCTGTCTTCTTCCCTGGACTCTTCTTTTCCTCCCTTGATGTAATAATCTGCGGAACATAGCCGTGTCTGGGATTTAATCCGGAGAGGGCCATAGGATTCCTCTTCCGTCTCCTTCATGTCATCATCCTGGCCATTTGATGCCAACAAGGGAGCAACGCCAGAAAAAATTGCCAGACAGCATAATAAAAACCGGAAGAAAGAAAGAAACGGAAAAAATCGGTCCTGCATATTCTGTCAGTCAGTTTGCTATTTTCCATATAAACCAGAATAAAACCTAATGCAAATAAAAATATGGTTAAAAAATCATACTTACCCCCCTCCCCCCTATTAGGAACAGTCTTTCAGAAAGCCTTTGAAAGAAGCGGAAATTAAAAAACCGCTCACCAGTAGACGGTTCCCGTCAGCCAGAAAAAAAGGGAGTCCGCCAATCTTGCGGACTCCCTCCGTTTTCCGTGAAAGAATCTTTCTGTTTAGAACAGGGTCACGGCTATATTCACGCCGGCGGTGACGATAGCCACCATGCTCATGAGCTTGATCAGGATGTTCAGGGACGGGCCGGACGTATCCTTGAAGGGGTCGCCCACCGTATCGCCGATAACGGCTGCCTTATGGCTTTCCGAGCCTTTGCCGCCCACATGGCCCTGCTCAATATATTTCTTGGCATTGTCCCACGCTCCGCCGGAATTAGCCATGAATACGGCCAGCACAAAGCCGGAAGCCAGGCCGCCGGCCAGCAGGCCGAACACGCCGGGAACGCCGAAGACGATGCCCATGCAGATGGGGGTGATGACCGCCAGCACGGACGGCCAGATCATCTCATGCTGCGCTCCCGCCGTGGAAATTTCCACGCAGCGCACGTAATCCGGCTCCGCCTCCCCGGTCAGGATTCCCTTGATTTCCTTAAACTGGCGGCGCACTTCCTTGACCATTTTTTCCGCGGCGCGGCCGACGGCATTCATGGTCAGCCCGCAGAACATGAAGGACATCATGGCTCCCACGAAGAGCCCCATAAGCACCTTCGGATTCATCAGGGTTACCTGGAAATAGCCCATGAAATCAGACAGGGAAGCAGTGGCGATTTTGGAAACCTCCACGCTTACGGCGTCATTAATTTTGTAAATGGTATTGCCCGTGGCCTCACTCCAGTGAAGGATGGAAATCTTCAATTCTTCAATATAGGAGGCCAGAAGCGCCAATGCCGTCAGAGCGGCGGAACCAATGGCGAACCCCTTGCCCGTGGCGGCAGTCGTGTTGCCCAGGGCATCCAGGGCATCCGTGCGGCGGCGCACTTCCGGATCCAGCTTGCTCATCTCCGCATTACCCCCGGCATTGTCGGAAATGGGGCCGTAAGCGTCCGTCGCCAATGTCAGGCCCAGCGTAGAAAGCATGCCGACGGCGGCAATGCCGATGCCATACAGCCCCTTGCTCATTTCCGCCCCGGTGAAATGCCAGTCCCCGGAAGCCAGGCCGTAAGCCAGCACAGTGCCCACGACGACAGTAATTACGGGAATGCAGGTGGAAATCATGCCGATGCCGATGCCGGAAATAATGACGGTGGCCGGCCCCGTCTTCGCGCTGTGGGCGATTTTACGGCAGGGATAGGAATCATGGGAGGTGTAATGCTCCGTGCTCTTGCCGATGACGATGCCCACCGCCAGTCCGGTGACGATGGCCCCCCAGATGCCGGCCCAGTTATCCAGGCCGATGAGCTGGAGCAGGAATGCGGAAGCAATGGCAATCAGAAAGGAACTCAAGTTGATGCCGCGGTTCAGGGCTGCCATCAGTTCCGTCTGGGAAGCGCCGCGCTTCACGCGCACCGCGTACACGCCCAACAGGGAAAGAATGGTGCCGAGGGCGGCGATCAGCATGGGCGTAAGGACGGCCTTGAGCGCCATTTCAGGAACGGCCATGTAAGCTGCCGCTCCCAAAGCGGCGGAAGCCAGAATGGAACCGCAGTAAGATTCGTAAAGGTCCGCCCCCATGCCGGCCACGTCCCCCACGTTATCGCCCACGTTATCCGCAATGGTGGCGGGGTTGCGGGGGTCGTCCTCCGGAATGCCGGCCTCCACCTTCCCCACCAAGTCGGCTCCCACATCCGCCGCCTTGGTGAAAATGCCGCCGCCCACACGGGCAAACAGGGCCTGGAGGGAAGCCCCCATGCCGAAGGTCAGCATGGTGGTAGTGATGACGACCAGGCGCATGGAAAGCTCCATGCCCCCGTAAAACCAATCCAGAACCCAGTACCAGACGCCGATATCAAGCATGGCAAGGCCCACGACGGTCAGGCCGAGCACGGCGCCGGAGCGGAAAGCGATTTGCAGCCCGGCATCCAGGGAATGGCGGCAGGCATTCGCCACGCGTCCGGAAGCGTACGTAGCCGTTTTCATTCCGATGTAGCCGGCCAGCCCGGAGAAAAAGCCGCCTGAAATGAAAGCGAAGGGAACCCAGGGGTTCTGAATGTGGAGGCAGTAGGCCAGAAAAGCGAAAACAACAGTAATGAGCACAAAGAAAATGGCGACAATCTTATACTGCTGCCGCAGGTAAGCCATGGCGCCGCTGCGGACATGCCGGGCGATCATTTTCATGACTTCGTTACCCTCATCCTGCGCTTTCATGCGGTAAAAAAAGATGCCCGCAAAAATGAGGGCCAGCACGGAAGCCGATGGGATGAGCCAAAATAAATCCTGGATGGTTATCATTGTCAGTACACTTTAAATTAAAGTGGTAGAAACATAACATCAGCTCCACTTTACTCCAAGAAAAAACCTGTGTCCGGAACGGAAAATTCACCTTCCTGCAGAAAGACCAGCACCACAAGAAAAGCCGGAGGAATTTCCGAAGAAACAAGTACTGAACCGATTACCCCCAGCTGTATCCCGGAAGCACGGACAGAGACTTTTCTCTCTTACATGGCCATCTCCCTTCCCCATCCTCCGGCAGTGCCGGCAAAACAGAGGAAAACCATGATATCCTCTGCAGTAATTCATCTCTGCCGTAGGAATTCCAGCCACGCAGGGAGGAAAACCGGACCATAATTCCAAAAGGACAGAAAAAACCTTATTCAGGGAAAGCAGACCTATCTATCCGCATTTGCGTCAATAAGAGAGAGCTCCTCCGGCGTAAACGGCGCACTATCCAGAGCTTTCAGGCAATCCCTGATTTGCGAGGGGCGGCTGGCGCCAATCAGAGCCGTAGTCACTACGGAATCTTTCAGCACCCAGGCCAGAGCCATCTGGGCAAGGCTCTGGCCCCGGCTCCGGGCCAGGGCGGCCAGACGGCTAATTTTCTCCCCATACTGAAGAACACGTTCCTTTGTTAAAAAGACGGAGGAACCTGCCGCGCGGGAATCTTCGGGAATGCCTTCCAGATAACGGTCCGTCAACATCCCCTGGGCCAGGGGAGAGAAAGCGACGCACCCGATACCCGTTTCCCGAACAGCCTGAAAAACGGATGTCTCCGGTTCCCGATTAAACATATTGTAACGAATCTGATGCACCAGGCACGGAACGCCGGCCTCCCCGAGCATGGAGCATATCTGCCTGGCCTGTTCCGCCGGAAACTTGGAAATACCGGCATACAGGGCCTTTCCGGAGCGAACTGCCGTAACGAGGGCTCCGGCCGTTTCTTCCAGCGGAGTTTCCGGATCATGCCGGTGCGCGTAGAAAATATCCACATACTCCAGCTTCATGCGGGAAAGGGACTGGTCCAGGCTGGCAAGCATGTGTTTGCGGGATCCCCAGTCCCCATACGGACCGGGCCACATCAAATGCCCGGCTTTGGTAGCAATGACAAGTTCATCACGGAAACGGGCCAAATCCTGCATGAAAATACGGCCAAAGCATTCTTCCGCCGAACCGGGAGGAGGACCGTAATTATTCGCCAGGTCAAAATACGTGATACCGGCATCAAACGCGCCGTGAATAAGCCGGCGGGCGTTCTCAAAATCATCCGCAGCGCCAAAATTATGCCAAAGCCCCAGGGAAACGGGAGGAAGCAACAACCCGCTGCGCCCGCAACGGCGGTAGGCTGCGTGGCTGTAGCGGCCGGAATCTGGAAGATAATTCATCGGAAAGAAAAAGGGGGAATTACCGTGGCTGAGACGGACGCCCATGCCGTACGCCGGAACGCCATGCTTCCGTACGGTATTTGGAAGCCAGCAGTTCCTCCACGCGGGCATTCATGCCGGGGAACAATTCCGCGTCCACGCACAGGGAATGCTTTTCCGCCAGTCGGGCGGCCAGCAATTCATCCCATCCGGGAGGGAGAAGACAATTCTGGATGCTCCCCTGGTGAAGAACGCCTCCGCGGACTCTTCTCTGGCCGCCGCCAGCCAGTTTTTCCCCGCTGGGAAGGACAAGATCACTCGTTACGGGGCTGGAAAAACAGGCCCGACCTCCGTCCGGGGCATCCCCGTCCAGCATCACGCACTCCACGCCGCAATCCCTCAGGACGCGGGCCAGAGCCCCATGAATCCAACGGTACAAAACCGCGCTGGAAGGGCGTTCTTTTTCTCCCTTGCGGTGCATGGCCAGAGTAAAGGGAATATCCTGCCGATGGTCTACAATTCCTCCGCCCGTCCAGCGGCGGACAAAATGAAGTTCCTCTCCAGGAAAAATGGCGCGCGCCGTGGCCTCCTCATCAAAATAACCGTAAGTCACGGTCGGTTCCGCCCAGCGGTACGCCCTCAGCACAGGCTCCCTGCCCCATTCCAGCAGAGCTTCGTCCACGGCCATGGCTTCCTCCCCGCTTCTGGCGACAGGATCGCGCCACAGCACTAATTCCGGCAGAGGGGATAAATTGCCGACGATATTTGTGAAACCCAACATATGGCAACTACAGAACAATTAACGGCAGGAACGCTCCAGACAAAAAACAACAGCGGCCGATTCCGCCCTCCCCGGTTTCCCGGATACAGGTCTAACGGTTCATCGGCAATGCAATCCTCTGGGTGAAAGACCGGGTATAACGTTCGAAAAATTCTTCAGGAGAAGGAGCGGGACGCTTTTTCTGCCGGATCTGGTCCACAAGAGCCATGCCTTCATCCGTCACCACCGTCATGGAAATTGTCACGGCAGTAACGCGGCCGGATTTCAAATCATCAATATTCACGCTGCTGCCTATGATGTCCAGGCGGTTGCCATACACATCCATCTGGGTGCAGGAGCCGAGACGATTGGCTCCCGTAGTCATGACCGGAACCAGCACGGATGCTCTTTGCGAGGCATCCTTGTCCGATTTGTTGCTGCCGGAATTGCCGATCTTCTTCTGGTAATCCACTTCAAAAATCAGCGTCATTTCCACAATATTCTCCACCAGGAAGTTGGAAGGGACGGTTTCATCCTGCTGGTACCGTGCGTAAGCGGACCATAGATCCTGCTGACCCAGAAGGTTCCGCACGGTATCCTCCGCGCTGATTAAGTTGCGGTACAGGGAATAAACGGGAAAACCGTCAGACTCCGCCGTAGCGTCCTGGTCCAGAATCTGGTCACGGTAAAGAAGCTTGTACCCCACGCAATTCACATCGCCGATGATGCGGTCATTCCGCATGTCCATGCTGGACTTGGCCGGATTGCGGTCCGTAGCCGTGGTAAAGAAAACCAACTGGGAGGCATTCGTAATTTTGGCGCCTTCCGGCCCCATGGTCATCAGGTTCACGCGGGCTTCATTCAGGGAGGAGGAGCGGCCCTTTTTCCTGGAGGCCGTGGTCTTTCCCGCGCGGGAAACCAAATCGCTGTCCCGCTGCACCAGCATCCACTCAAAGGGATTCCCGGGACGGAACTGCATGCTTTCAAAATCCTTGGTCATGGTATCCATGGCCGTGCGGGCAAGCGTCGTGGTCCGCACATCCTGCAACACCCATCTCCAGATATCCACCCCGCGGGAAGTCAGAGCCACAATGACCAGGACCAGCACGGTAGTGATGGTCATGGCTGCCAGGAGCTCAATCAGGGTGAACGCGCCGGATTTGATTTTGGCAAATGTCTTCATGTTTTTTCAGAGGTCTTCAGATAATACCCGCTAACGGCGGAAAGCGAGATTGCGCGTAAACACGGGAGTCTTTAAATTTTCCCACGTCAGATGCTGTAAACGCTCGGGATCCGTATTCAACAGCTGGAAGAACTCCGCCTGGTACAGGACTTCCGCCCCCCACGGCAAATTCAGGCCGCCGCCTTTCTCCGGCGTATAAACATACAGGGAAGGTTCCTTAATCACCTTGCCGCGGTTGTAAGGATTGTAAATCGTTCCATACTTGGGAGCCAGCTTGTACCCGTAGGAGCTGGAATCCATGCGCTCCACCACCAGCTGGGTCATGCGCACGGCGAAGACGGGGCCGACAAGGGCCTTGAAATCATCCCAACGCTCTTTGTTGTTCGCCAGGCAAACCCCTGTCACCACCGCAGTATTTTTGCCGGGAATGCTTCCCCCATCCTCCAGCCAGGGCTGGGGAGTTCCGTCTTTGCGGGCCCCCTTGGTCAAATCCGCCCTGTAATTGTAAACAAGAATGGTCGTAGCGGGCCTGGACGTGAACTGCATCCAGTAAAACGCCTTGTCAAAAGCGGAAACATATCTGGAGGAGGAAGACTTTCTGGCGTTGGACGCGGAACGCTCGGAATTGCGGAGTTCTCCAAGTTCCGCCGTCAGGGCGTGGACGATGCGGTCCGCTTCACGAATAGTCAGGGCGGACTGAACCGTCCTTCTGGCAGGAATAAACATGGCCATGAACACTACAATCAGCACGGCCACCACGCCGATCGCAAGCACCACTTCCGTCAGGGTGAACCCCTTGGCACGAGACTGTTTCATACACTTGGTCAACATAAAATGGGAAATCCGGTATTATATCACAGAAACTAATTGGGAATCACCTGCTCCGTCGTCCTCAGACGGCTGATATTGCCTTTGGGATAAATCACAATGCCGCCTGCCAGACCCGGTTTGCCGTCCACCATCGGGGCAGGCCTCTCCTCCTTGCCGTTTCCGGCGGAACCGGCAACCACCACCAGGCGGGTGGGGGCGTTCGGCTGGGACATGCGGCCTTCCTCGTCAAATTCAATGAAGTAAATATCCGTCATTCTGTTGCCGGGAAGGTTGACGGTATCCTGACCGTCACGGCTGGCAAAATCGCGGGCCGTGGATTTCTCGCCTCTGGCTTTCTTCGAGCCTTCCAGAAGGGTGCTGTAGGTCGGACTGACGTAAAAACCGGCGGGAAGAGTCTGTAAACGGTTCACCAGATGCCATTTCCCGGTGCGGGTATTTTTGGACATCACGCCCAAAGTGCGCATATTGCGGGCTTCATCATCGGGAGTGCTCACAATAATCAGGCGGCTCCACGTTCCTTTGCCCATGGCATCCAGCCGCGCCTCCTGCACCATGCCGTCCACCATTTCAACGGCGGCCTGAAGCCCCTGCCCCCTGCCCCCGCCCCTCAACATGCTGGCGGCCAAGGCCATCATGGCAACCATAATGGTAATGACAACAATCAATTCCACCAGGGTAAACCCCTTGCTCCCCGGCGAGGAACAGCGCGGAGCCATTCCGGAATGCTTGGAAAAATATCTCATACAGATGATGCAGGATTGAACAACGATTTTTGGCATGCTACCCGTTTCAGACGGACACGGCAATCATTTTTTGAGGAACTGGAATGCCTGATATGTTCCTGTCCAATAAAATCCCGGCAAGGAACCGCCATGCGGAAATCCCTGCTTCCGCCATCCTTCCGGGAAAGAAAAACATCCGGTCGGTTCAACTCCCTCATTTCAAGAAGGATAGAGCCGGAACGACATGAGCAAAACCTTTCGGCATCCTTTTCAAAAACCTTCATTTTTTCCGTTCCAATCTCCCCTGCTGAAAAAAATATCTGGCCCTATTTATCTCAATTCCACCCACACGCCGCGGTGGTCGCTGGCCTGGAGCGAGGGGGGAGAGTCAAGGATGCCCATGGGAGGCTTGCGACCGAGGCGCTTTTTCAGCGTATTGTTCAGGAAAAGATGGTCAAAGGAATGGTAGGTGTCTCCGTCCTCATAGTAAATGGTCCAGGTCTCCCCGCGGGAATCCCTGGGCTTCAAACGGTTCAGGCGGTATTCCGTTTTAGCCGGCCCTTGGATGACCTGCACGGCGCTGTCCGAGGGGCCGTCATTAAAGTCTCCGTACAGAAGCAGAGGCATGCCGTCCTGAGAGGCAAGAGCTTCATTCAGATAGTCCCGCAGGGCGTAGGCTTCCCTTCTCCGTGTGTCCTCAGCGGAACCGTCACGGCTGAGGCGCGATTTCAAATGAATGCCCACCAGGCGAAACAGCCGTCCGTCCGGCAAGCTGACCGTGGCGTCCAGAATGCCCCGCAGCATCGTCTTTTTCCGTTTCGTTTCTCCGGATACAGGCATGTCCGCTACGGAACGGTTATCCGCGATACGGTATTTGGAAAGAAGGGCCAAACCACGGTCTTCCCCGTCCCGCATGACAAGAACTTTGTACGGCAAATGAACTCCTTTTCTTTTCAGCCGCATTTGCAAGTCACGAACGGCAGCCTCCCCGCCCATTTCACACAGCCCCACGATTTCCGCCCCTGATTGGCGAACCAGCTCCGCCACGGCTTCACGGGCTTCCACAGGCTTGTATTTTACCTGAAAATTGCTTCTCCTGGGGTCTTCCGGAACAAAGTAGTTGCCGGCGTTCATGGTCAGCAGACGAACGGGCTCCCCCTTGTCAGGGATTTCCACCTTCTCCCGAACCGTCTGCCGCTCTTCCCTCTGGCGGGCGGGAGCCGCCTGCGGTTCATTATCCAGCGGCGCCCACTCCGTCAAACCGTACCCCACCACCACGCACAACGCAACCAGGGCCGCGATGACGGAGGTTCCCCTGCGTTTTGACGTTTTCCTGATCATGTCCGTTTCCCTGAAAGATTTTCTCCACGACGGACGTAGTGAATGAACAGGACGGACCGTGCAGAATTTTCCGTCCTATTACTCGGCTTTCGCTTCACTTCCATCCGTAGTTCATGATAAACCATGAATGTGCCCCCATTGCAACCCCATAACGAGTCCCAGCCTGACGAGCAGACACTTTCCCAATATGCGGAACATACCAGAAAAAGTCTGATCGCGCGTTTGGAAAACTGGGAGGATCAGCGCACCTGGGATGAATTTTACCGGACGTATTGGCGGCTTATCTATTCCGTCGCCCTCAAGGCCGGATTAAGGGAAGACGAGGCTTGGGACGTAGTACAGGAAACCATTCTTTCCATCGCCAAGCAAAGCAAGAAAAATATTTACAAACCGGAACAGGGTTCCTTTAAACTCTGGCTCTGGAACATGACCCGCTGGCGCATCAACGACCAGTTCCGCAAGAGGAAAAAGGATACGGCCATGCTGATGAATCCGGATGCCGCGGATACTTTGGAACATCCCATCGACAAAATCCCGGATGAAGGGAAGAATAATTTTGACCAGGTATGGGAGCGGGAATGGCAGAATAACCTTCTTCAGGCGGCTCTGGAACGCGTCAAAGCAAAAGTGTCGCCCAAGCAGTTCCAGATTTTTGATTATTATGTCCTGCGGGAGTGGGACGCAGCCAAGGTCCGCCGACAGCTCGGAGTCACGATTGCCCAGGTTTATCTGGCAAAGCACCGCGTAGGAAGCGCTTTGAAGAAAGAACTGCAATTTCTACGATCCCAGGAAAAGGAAAAAGAAAAATAGGAGTTCATTTTAAAACCTCCCGGTGTCCTTGATACGCATTCCTCCGGCTGGACCTCTTTCCAGAAAGAATTCCTTTATTTTGCCTCTTGCCAAGACAAAGGTTTTATCGTTAGATTAACGGCAACTGAAATGCCGCCCTCACGCAACAGACATTCCGCCCAGAGAGTTTTTACCTGGGACAAAATCAAGATGGCCCTGGCAGCGGCGGAAGAAGGATTCTACATCTGGAATATTAAAACGGGCGTCATCCATTACACGGACCGTTGCCTGACCATGATGGGAGCCAGCCGCAAGGAGAAAGCTCCCAATATCTTTACCCAGCCGGAGCTCACCATACACGAAGAAGACCAGGCTTTTTTTTCCCAGGAAGTGCGCCGTTACCTGGACGGCCACTCCCATGTGCCCATGCGCATTGAAATCCGGATGAAGAAGCTGAACTCCAAGAGCTGGAGCTGGGTCCGCGTCAACGGCCTCGCCCGCAGGGACAAGCAGCGCCGGCCCGTTATGCTGGTGGGCGTGTGGGTCAATATTACCCGGCGGAAAACGGCGGAACTGCGCGCTGCGGAGGACAGGGACCTGTTTCATACCCTGATTGAGCACATTCCCGACAGTATCTATTTCAAAAACCGGGAATCACGTTTCGTTCTGGCGAATACCGCCACAGCCAATAAGCTGGGCGTACCGACACCGGCAGACCTGATCGGACGGACGGACGATTACTTTTTCGACCAGACGATGTCCGATATTTCCCGCAAGGAGGAAATGGACATCATGGTTACCGGACGCCCCATCCGCGCCCGCCTTCATCATGAAACATGGCTGCACAAGGATGATTCCTGGAGCCAGATCAGCAAATTCCCGTGGTATGGACGCAACGGAGAGCTAAAGGGAATTGTGGGTATTTCCAGTGATGTCACCAAACTGGTGAAGACAGAAATCAAGGCCACGGAAACGGCCCGCATTCTGGAGGAGCGCAACAGAACTCTGGAGAAGGAGATAGATTTGGCCAGGGAAATCCAGTTCGCCCTGCTTCCCTACGAGATCCCCTCCCGCTCCCATACGGAACACGGCCTGACCCGCCACGCGGATTTTCACCATATTTTCACTCCTTCGGAGGGAGTTGCAGGAGACTGGTTCGATGCTTTTCCCGTAGGGAATTCCGGCGTTGGAGCCATCGTTTGCGACGTGATGGGGCACGGCATACGCGCCGCTTTGATCGCCTCCATGCTCCGCGGACTGATGGAACAGTTGTCCCACCTGGCGGATAATCCGGCGGCTTTCCTCACTTCCCTTAACCACCAGCTCGCCAAAATCCTGCAACGGGCGAACACCACCATGTTCGCCTCTGCCGTTTATATTTACCTGGATCTGGAAACCGGAGTCATGACAGCTTCCACAGCCGGGCATCCGCATCCCATCATTCTGGGGCCGGACGGGGTGGCCCGAAAAATGCCGCTGCCCAAAGGAATCGCCCTGGGGCTGCTGGATGACGCCACGTACCATAATGCCCAGTTTTCTCTCCTGGCGGGGGCCCGCATCCTGATGTATACGGACGGCCTGACGGAAGCCGCCAACCAGGACGGGGAAGAAATGGGAGTGGAAAGGCTGATTGACTATTTCAATAATTCCTCCCCCCACAGCACCAAGGATTTTGTCCATCAGGCCCTTACCTGCGTAGCCAAATTCACTGGCTGCACCAATCAGGCCGACGATATCTGCATGCTGGGCATCAGCTATTCCGAACACGAAGCAAAAACGGACGGCTAGCAGCCGGCTTCTGACGTTTCTGAAATCTGCTTCCTCTTTCCGCATCCGGCTGTGTTCCGGAATTTCCACAGGGAAAAGCCCTCCGTGCGCCCCACCCTTTTCCCGTAGAATACGGACCGGATTTTTCCCTGCTGCAAATGGAAGGGAGTTGCTATGTCGTCTCCGGACAATCATCCGGGGAAAATTTGAAATGACGCCAAAACGGGACGCTCAACATCCAAATGGAAAGCAAGGCTTCCAGCCCTCCCGCCAGGACAATCGTTGTCTGGACACCCCAGGCGTCCACCACAGCTCCCCAGCCCATGGCCGCCAGCGGCTGCACACCGATGGTGACGATGCTGAACAGACCCAGAATGGCCGACTTGCGTTCCGGGGGAGCCAGAAGCTGCACGGCGGATGAAGAAGTGACGAAGAGGGAAGAAGTGGCCAAACCGGCAAAAAAGAAACAGAGGGCCTGCACTTCCACCACCGGGATGACGCCAGCCACGCACAGTGCGCTCCCCATCCACAGGGTACCTGAGGAGAGCTTAGCTCCCACCCTGTCGCTTTTGCGTGCAAACGGCAGGACAAAGAGGATGCTCACCATGGCCCCGGCTCCAACCGCACCCAGAATGAGGCCGGTATTCCTGGGATCTCCGTGCATCAATGCCGGAACAATCTGATAGAGGGATTGACCGCAGATATTCTGAATCAGGGCGCTGATCATGATAAAGAGCAGGCTGCGCGTGGCAAGCACCGCCTTGAGTCCGGATGCTTTCCTTCCCGCGCCGCGCTGTTTTCTGGGAGCGGAGGTATCCGCAACGCGTCCCTTTAAGGCAACCAGGCAGCCAACCAGCGGCAGGCTTGCCGCCACATTGCCGCCAAAGGCGGTTCCGGCGCCCCATTCCGCAATGATGTATCCGGCAAGCGCCGGCCCTATAGCCCGACACGTATTAAATACCAGAGAGTACATGCCCACGGCCTCCTGTAATTGCCGGCGCGGTACCAGGTCGCCCACAAAAGCCTGCTGCGTGGGAAAACCCACCGTCTGATTGACGCCCATAACCAGCCCGGCGGCGTACAGATGCCACAAATGGAGCATATCCAGCACAGTCAGCAGAAACAGGAATACAGCCACCAGCCACTGGACGCACTGCACGGCTATGAGAAGTTTTCTCCGGTCAAAACGGTCCCCCAGCCCGGCCAGCAGCATGCCGCCCAGAAAGAAAGGGAGGGCGTTCAAGGCAGCCAACAGCCCCACTGCCGTGGCGGAACCGCCGGAAATATCATACACAAGAATGCCCATGGCCGTCACCTGCAACCACATTCCAATCAGGGCGGAGGCCTGCCCCGACCAGAATATTTGCAGGTTCCGAACCTGAAGGGGCTTGAAGAAGCCCAGCCAGTCATTCAGCCATTTCATCAGCCCCGCCATCCTAATCCCAGCCGGCGGAACCGTCCAGAAGCGAGTGCGGCAACGTCCCTCCCCCCCGTTCCGGGACTTTCTTACTCCTCTGCGGTATAACAGGCCGGATAATCCCTGGAAGGCAGCCAGTCGGGAAGGTCTTTCATCCTGCCTGCAGCGCGTTCGGAAACCGGCGTACGCCATATCTTAAAGAAAGGCCCCATGTTCTTTCCCGTGACCTTGGAAAAAGCGTTCATGACCCATTCCCATTTCTTTTCATCGCTCAGTTCACCGTTGTCGTACGGCTTGTCATGGAATTGAAGAGCTACCTGGCGGAAGGTGTCAAATCCCAGATGGTACATCAGCTCCACCCAGAAGAAGAGCTGCACCTTGTTGGGCGCTTCATTGTAAGTCTGGGTGCCTGAAAAATATTTTTTCATTTCCGCGCTCATGCCGTACGGCCCCATGCCGCCGCCCCAGCAGGATTCAAAGTCTTTTCCGGTTCCCATCACTTCACACACCATGGAGAATATGTTGACGGATACCTCCGTCTGTCCTTCCATCGTAAAGGGAGGGGATTGGTGGTTATGCCCCAGTTCGTGCCACAAGCCCCAGCTTCCGGAATGGATGATGGAACCGGTGGCGATGGAATTCGTCCAGTCCTTCGTAGCCATGGCGGGATAACCGGAATGCCCGGCCCCGGCGGATATCTGCCTGTCCACGACAAAGCGCATCGGATGATGCAGGCGGTCCGGCTTGGTATCCCATCCCATAATCCAATCCTGAAGAGCCATGTTTTTTTGCAGAAACTCCGCCGTTTTCTGAACATCCGGACACTGTTTCAGCTGTTCTACGGGCATCGTGACAATAAGCCGGGGCATGCGTATTTCCCCCCACGGAGCCTTGGTATTTTCCAGTTGTTCGGCCCATTGTTCCGGAGTAGTCTTCCCCATTACGAACAGAGGTGACGGCACAGCTCCGGAAATCTGGACCTTGAAGACCTTCCCCCGTTTGGGACGCTGGCCTACATTCACATAAACAAGTCCTCCCATCGGATTCACCATTTTCACGCGTCCACGGCCAGCCGGAACCTGCATGGTTATTTCCGGCACCCTTTTCCATTCATCCATCTTATGAAGGCTGTCCGTATGGCATCCTATGCGGACGCTGATCGAACCCTCTTTGGGAGCGCCGGACAGGGAACACGAAATTTCCGCCCCGGGCGGCGCATATAGTCCCGTACTATGCCAGCCTCCAATATTGGAATCTATCTCCACCGTCCTCCTGACCGTCTGGGCCCCATCCTCCGGGACGCCTGGAAAATCCTTCGCCGCCGGGCATGCCTTCAGCGAGGCAAGCTTGGCGTCCTTCCATTCCCGGCATTTTTCCAGAAGCGCCTGCATGCGCCCGGAGTCTTTCCCTTTTTTCCACGGAGAGGAATCCGTGGGGAACTCCTCCATCCCCTCCATTTTCTCCGCCTTGTCCCAGGACCATGTATCCAGCGGCTTATCTTTCTCCGTCTGAATTTCGTCTCTGCAAGGAACTGAATAAACGGAAAGCTCCGGCATCCGGTTTTTCACGGGTCGAGGAAAACGCCCTTCCGGTTCCGGCTCTTCTTTCACGGGAATATCTTCCTCCTGCCTGCGGGCCTGTTCCTCACGTTCGCGCCGCTCCAGCTCCTCCCTTCTCTTTTTTTCCCGTTCTTCGCGTTCGGCCTGTTCCTGAAGCTTCCTGGCCGCTTCCGCCGCCTGCCGCGCCTTCTCTTCCTGCGCTTCCTCATAAGCCTTCTGGGCCGCCAGCCGTTCCTTTTCCTTCCTCTCCCTGATTTCCCGTTCCCGCTTTATCCGCTGTTTTTCCGCAGCTTCCCTGGCCTTCTTCTCCTTCAATTTACGTTCAGCGGTCAATTCCTGAACCGCTTTTCTTTTTGCCAGGTTATCCTGGTAAAGATAATATCCGGCTCCGGCGCCGCAGACCAGCAGCAATACTAAAAACCAGCCCACGGCGGAACCTCTGGAAACGCTACGGGAAAAAGATGGAATGTTCATGTAATCAGGATTGGGAACTAATCCTCATCATTTCTGCATTGCAGACATTCCTTGTCAATACGATTCTTCCTCTTCCGGGAGCACTTTGATGAAAGAAACATCCGGAGTCCCTGTCTTCAAATATCCCCCTGAGAACCCTCCGCCTTCATCCCGAAATAGGGAAACACCCCATGTACCAGACCGTCCAGAACGCCTCGGGTGCGCGGCTCCGGACTAATGTATCCATGGCCTCGGGCAACCATGTCTTTCACTTCCTGAGCCGCATTGGCAGGGCAACACCGGAATGCCTCCGGCAAGTGCCTCATGGCGTCCAAATCATTGTGCCCGTCGCCGAAAATGGCAACATGGACGGACGGAATGCCGAAACGGGAGGCAACAAAGGAAAGGGATGTTCCCTTATTGTAATCACGGTGGCTGAAACGCAGATAGGGTCCCGCCCGCTGCGTGACAATTTCCTCATACGGACCAACCGCGTTCTGAATGACGCAGGAAACTTCATCCAGGCCGCAGGCATCGTTCACCACCAGGGAAAAAGCGTCATTATCCTGCCTGCGGAGTCCCAGCCCGGAAAACTGATACTCCAAATGGCCCATCAATGATTCCAGCATGCCGCCGTAACGGGTGAACAAGTCGTCATGGGCAACAGCGCAGGCATCGTTCCACGCGACACAGGGCATCAGCCTGCCCTCCGCATCCGCCAGATGAACATTCCGTTCCATCGTCACCGTAAAGTCCGGGGCAAACACTTCCGCATCATCCCGGAACATATCCGCCAGACCTTCCCTCAGGTAGGCAGGGTCACGCCCCGTATTAACGCCCCAGAGAACACCATACTGCGACCGGAGCACGCGCATGGTTCTGAAAAAAATGCTCCTTTCTTCCGCTGGACCGCCAAGAGTGAACAGAGTATCGTCAAAATCAAAGGAGAAAAGAAACCGGAGCCGTCCGGGTTTCGGCAGCGCCCGGACCGGCAGGAAACGCATCAATTCCATCTCAATCCGGCCCCTCCCTTCACTACGGCGCGGCTCCCCGCACACACGACGGGTTCAGCCAGCGGGATGTCATCCTCTACCGGCTCTGCCGAAGGAATCGCTTCCGGAATGGGTTCCGCATCAGGAATTATTTCCTGACGCGGCACGGGCTTTTCCCGGCGTTCCGGGGCGGCAGAAGAAGGACGCATTGCGGGGGACGCTTTCCTTTCTGCCGGGGAAGCGGGGATTACAGAGCGGGATCCCGCGCCGACCCGCACCTGGCGGGCGACAGGGGTGTTCATATCCACTGCATACGTGACGGGCAGGCTCCCGGTGGGAATTTCCTCTCCCGGCTTGCGCATGTGGATTTCCACCCTCCGGTTGGCGGCCTGGGCATCCCGGTCCCCCCTGATGGAAACAACGGGACGGGAAGCGCCGCAAGCGCGTATGTACAACCTGCATTCACCATTCGGGCGCGTCAGAGCTATGCCGTTATCCTTCAGCCATTGACGGACGGCATTAGCGCGCATCAGGGAGAGCACGGCATTATATTCCTCAGAACCAAAGCTGTCCGTATGACCTTCCACAATGAAAATCGTATCCGGATTTTTCATCATCAACCCCGCAAGCTGAAGCATGCTCAGCCGGGCGGAATTTTTCATCACCGCCTTGTTGTACTCAAAAAGAAGATCCGCTCCCAGCCTGCTGTACCCGCTGTCCTTTCCCAAGGAGGACTGGGCCATGAGCTGGGAAAGAGATTTGCTCCCATCCGGCAAATGGGAATCATCCTGACCGCCCGCCCCTTTGAGCTTATTGTTATACCATTCATCCGGATTCACCATGTCCGGTTCCGCCGTCTTGATTGTAACCGGACTGGCGGAAGCTTTCAGTATCTCAGGCGGAGAGGGCTCAGGCAACCCCTTTGCGACGGCATTCATGTCCACCTGCGGCATTTTCGGGGCAAGGGGTTCCGGGGGGGAAGGACTCACCGGCTCCGCGGAAAAGCTGGTTTCCCCCGGAGCAATCACTACCTGTTCCGGAAGCATATCCTCTAAATCCGGCAATTCCGGGGGAATCTCTTCAAGTTGCTCGATATCCGGTTTTTCAACGGTTTCCGCTACATCCGGAGCGGGACGGTCGTCCGCCTTCAGAACTATTTTTTCAGGCAAAGGCTTTCTGTCCTCCTGGACAGAGGAGGCTTTATGCACATGAATGCCCAGGTCAAACCAGCTCAGAACGATAAACCCCAGGTAATGCACCAGCACGGCGGCAAGGAGAGCCCCTACCGCCACGGCGGCCAGATGGCGCGGAGCAGGCAGAATAAAACGGCTGCGCCTGCGGCGGTTTTCGCGGAGTTCTCGGTTATTGTCCTGATTCGCACTCACGGGATCATCGGCAAAAGGAAAGAAACAGTTCATGAACCGGAAGGAACGGTACCCGTAACAGGCGCACTATAAGACTCATGAGGCAACACCCTGGGCATGGGCATGCGCGTATTCTCATGAATCCATTCCGCAATGCCAGCCTGCAGCTCGTCATCCCCCGCATAGACGTTAACCTTATAGATTTTTTCAAATTTTTCCCCCTTCTTTCCTTCAATGGAATGCAGGAAAGTCCGCTCCCGGGTGCCATACGGTTCTCCTTCCCGGATGGATTCATAAAGCTGTTTTTTCTCATTTTTCAGGGAATCGTAAATGCTCAGGCAATCTTCCAGCGTGGAGAAAAAGTATTGGTTCGTACAAACCACCATGACCGGATAATCCAATTTCAGGGCATCATCCACGGGAGCCACGTCAAACGTACTAAAACCCGCACGCCAATCCACTCCGGCATCCAGCAGCCAGTAAGCGGCATAGCACAAAGGCTTGCCCCAATCCTGCTCCATCTCCCGGACAGCCACGGTTTTCAGGGAAGGAAAGCAGTCCATGCTGACCATGCAGCGGATGCGGGGATCTTCAGACGCGGCTTTCAGCAACACGGCCGCGCCAAATCCCTGCCCCACGGCGGCCACGGGGGGCAAACCGCCCTGCTTCCGGGACACGGCGTCCAAGAGTGCCGTTACATCCGCAAATTCCCTTAATCCGTACGTGCAGAATTTACGGGTATTGTTCTTCCCGCGCGGATTCCATATCAGGCTCGTATAACCGGCTCCGGCCAGACCTTCCGCCAGAGGCAGGGAATTTTCCACCCCCTCGTTCCAGGAGGTGGCTATTACAACCAGCTCCGGTTTCGTCTCCAAATGCGGCATTTTCCCACGCAGTTTCAGGGTATCCCGCACGCGGCTCTGGCGCGGAGACAGAGCCTCCGGACGCCCCGGGCGCACCAGATAACCTTCAACAGCCGTGCCATCGGCGGAGACGGCTTCCACCGGTTCCATCACCAGGGAGTCCGCGACGGGCGAAGAAGCGGGTTCCTCCCCTCCCACGGGAATGAGCAGGGGAGTGGAGACGTACCACGCAAACCACACCAGAACGCCCACAGCAGCCAGAAAAAGCAGAAGAAACAATTGAACAAGACGTTTGAACATGGAAAGACTGTTGCCGGGAAACAGTTGTCAGGAAGATTTTACCTCATCCAGTTTACGTTGACAACAGTCAACTTCTATCACGCGGAACATCTCCCGCATGCCCTTCCATCCTTCAAGAAGCAGAACCGTATTAAAATTCATGAATCGAACACGGATATGCACTTCCGGCATTCCTTGATCCCTGGCCGGCGGCCAAATAACGCTTTATTTCCCGCTCCCGATCTGGCATTCTTACCCCACCCTCTTTTTTCATGGCAATCCAGGCCCGACATTTCCGCCAATGGTCCGCGTTTCTCCTCCTGCTTGCGCTGGGAGGAGCGGCGGCCTGGTTCCTGATGCCCCGGGAATGGTCCCAGATGCAATGGGAAATTCCCGGTACGCCGTCCGAATATCCCCTCTCCCAGCTCCTGCGGCCCTGGCTCATCCTTCTGGGCTGCTTTCTCCCCTCGCTGGGGATGTTCCTGTACAACCGTTCGAGCATCCTGGACAAGTATGTGGCGCGCACCTGGTTCACGGCTTTCACCATGTGCACGGCCATCCTGGCGCTGATTTACATTATCGGAGATTTTGCGGACAATGTGGGAGACCTGATGAACCTGGACGCTCCTCTCACGGGCACATTCCGCTTTTATCTGAGCCAGCTGCCCATGATCCTGAACCTGATTCTGCCTTATACCCTTCTTCTGGGGACGCTCTGGGCTCTTACCAAGCTTTCCTCATCCTCAGAAATCACCGGCATGCTGCAATCCGGACGGTCCCTGCTCCGAATCAACGCCCCCATCATCATCGGCGCCGTTTTTGCGTCCATCTACTTCGGCATCTTCGGATTCCACTGGGCTCCCAACTCCGCCCTGTACAGGAAGCTGATGTTCTCCTCCCTGAGCCAGAACAAAAACAATCATGCTACCCAGAGCACCATTTACAAAAATGATGCGGAATCCCGCATCTGGTATCTGGGCAATCCTCCCGGAATTGATTCCCCCGGCGATCCGTTCCGACAGGTGCGGGTGGAACAGTTCAGTGCCCCCGGAAAGATGAAGTACGAGCTGTTTGCTGATGAAGCTACCTGGGATCCGGCCTCCAGAACATGGACTTTCCGGCAGGCCATCAAAAGAAATTATTCCCAGGAGGAACCCCGCCAGCTCCATGATGTCCCCGTTTTTGCCGGGCAGGAATACCAAACGCTGAAAGAGCATTATCCCGAAACGCCCTGGCAACTGATCTCTCCCAACGTCCGCGTGGATACACAGGGAACCCCGGCTCTTCAGGAACTCATCAAGTCCGGAACGACAAACGCCAAGTATCTCAGAAGCCTGCAAACGGAATGGCATGTCAGGATAGCCCGCATATTTTCCTGCATTATCCTGACATTCATTGCCATCCCCTCCGCCATCACGTTCCAGAGACGCTCCGCCATGTCCGGCATTGGCATTGCGCTGTTCCTGGCGGCAGCCATGCTGTTCCTGTATGAGTTTTTCCCAACCCTGGCCTCCGCAGGCTACCTCCCCACCTGGCTGGGAGCATGGACGCCCAACATTATTTACACCATCATCGCCATCCGCCTTTTTCAAACCAAACTGGCCCACAGAAGCTTCTCGGAAATATTGAGAGGCTTGAAAAAGACTCCCCTCCATGACCATTCCTGATCACTTTGCCAATTCCCGGGAAGACGTCCTAAAGGCCCGTGAACTGCTCCGGCGGGCACAAGCCGTCATTTTTGATTTTGACGGATTGCTGGTGGATACGGAATATGCCATTTATTCCTCCTGGGAACGGGTTTTCGCGTCCTGCGGCCATCCTCTTCCTCTGGATTTGTTCAACCAGTGCCTGGGCAGCGGTTACACCCACTGGAACCCCGGAGAACATCTGGAGAAATTGACGGGGCGTACTTTCGACTGGGAAACCGTCAACAGCCGCCGCCAGGAAGAAATCGTCCGGGATCTGGAACATGCCGGCCTCCTGCCCGGAGCCGGAGAACTCATCCGGAACCTGGCGGAAGCCGGAACGCCCATGGGAGTGGCCTCCAGCTCTTCCCACCGCTGGGTGGACGGCTGGCTGAACAGGCTGGACATCATGCCCTATTTTCAAACCGTCGTCTGCCGTGACGACGGCCTCCCCGTCAAACCGGATCCGTCCCTGTTCCTGAAAGCCGCGGAAAACCTGGGCAAATTTCCATCCGAATGCCTGGTGCTGGAAGATTCCCAGAACGGCACTACAGCCGCGTACCGCGCAGGAATGCCAGTCATCTCTGTTCCAAACAGGGTAACGGAGCAAGCGGATTTTTCCCTGGCAACCAGTATCATCCGCTCTCTGAAGGAACTTCTTTAGAAATCAGGACTTCTTATTCCATAACGCCTGTTTCTTGACGGATTTTTTTCATGCCTGATGCAGGGAGAATGGCTTTCCAGCGCACTTCATAATATCACTATCGCATCAAAGTCAAAATTGCGGGATTATTTCCTGGCGGATATCCATACCCTGCTTATCTCCAAAAATACTTCCGGACACAATGATCCGGAAATAACATCTCCAGTGCCGAATGCCGCTCGCAACGGAACTGCGCCTCCAGAAACGCCTGGCTCACCTCAGAACCATGCTCTCCTTCCGGTCTCCTAAAAGCTGACTCCTGTTTTAACTCATCGCCCTGGTTCTTCTGGCTTGCGGCGAGCGCATTCCATCATGCGCAACACCTTTCTTTATATAGAAACGATATTGGCGCCCGTCATCGCGTTTTTCATGGGAAAAGATGCTGAGGTACTGCATCTTCTCACCGGAAGTATGAGGAAAATGCCCGCGCAGGGGCAGTGGCACTGACACGGAGGCAGTCATTTCCCCTGTTCCATGAGATATTTTCCTATTTGGCAGAACCCCGCCATGAATGCGCCAATAAAAAACCGCCGGCTCATTAGAGAGCCGGCAGTTTGTCCCCTTTATTCAGGGAAATTATTTATTCAACTCCGCAACAGCGGCTTCCAAACTGGGCACGTCTTCAATGGAAATGACCGTAGCCTCCTTGCAGATACGAGCCATCATGCCGGCCAGCGTCTTGCCCGGCCCCAGTTCAATGAAAAGGCGGTGGCCCTGATCCACCAGCTTCTGCATGGAAGCCGTCCAGCGCACGGACCCGCATACCTGGTGCTCCAGCATGCTGCGGATATCGTCCGGCCCTTCCACCACCCGGGCTTCATAATTGCAGTAAACAGGCATGGACGGCGTACCGAAGGAAATATTTTTGAGCTCCTCCGCCAACTTTACCATCGCGCTGTGCATCAGACGGGAATGGTAAGCGCCCGCCACATTAAGCTTCTTGGCAATCTTGCAGCCGGCGGCCTTCGCCCCGGCTACAGCCTTGGCCACACCTTCCTCCGTACCGGAAACGACTGTCTGGCCGGGACAATTGAAATTGGCAACATCCACGTCACATTCCTGAGCCAGTTTAATGACGTTTTCATCCGTGCCGCCGATCATGGCGGCCATAGTGCCTTTCGTGGCGTTGCATGCTTCTTCCATAAACGCGCCGCGCTTCTGGACAAGACGAAGGCCTTCTTCAAAAGAATAGGTCCCGGCAGCAGCATGAGCCGTGAATTCTCCCAGGGAAAGACCGGCGGCAGCCACGGGATTCAGGGAGGGAACAAGCTCCTTCAAGACGGCCAGGCAAGCCAGGCCATGGACATAGAGAGCAGGCTGGCAGTTGCAGGTACGCGTCAGTTCTTCGCCGGGGCCTTCAAACATGACGGCAGAAAGGGATTCCCCAAGCGCTTTGTCCGCCTGTTCAATCAGGGCTTTGGCGGCGGGATACTGGTCATACAAATCTTTGCCCATGCCTACTTTTTGGGCACCTTGTCCGGAAAACAATAATACTGCGTCCATAGTTAAAGTTGGATTATAACGTTCCGGCAGAAAAGAAGCAAGAGCGATATCATCGTTATAACTTCCTTATTTTCAATAAAAAAATCCGCCCCAACCTTATAAAAGGCCGGAGCGGGTTATTAACAGTGTTCCTGAGGAACGGCTCAGGCGGTGGCTTCCGTGGTGGCGGGAGCTTCTTCCTTTTCAGCCGCTTCACGGGGCAGGTCGATGATTTCGATCATGGCCACGAGAGCGGAATCAGTCAGACGCTGGCCCAGCTTGACGATGCGGGTATAACCGCCCTTGCGTTCCGCGCAGAGAGGAGCAATTTCATCAAACAGACGCTTAACGGCAGTCGTATTATGAATGGTGGCGGTAGCCAGGCGGCGGGAATGCACGTCACCGCGCTTGGCAAGCGTAATCAGCTTTTCCACATAGGGACGCAGGGCCTTGGCCTTGGCAAGGGTGGTGGTGATGCGTCCGTTGAGGATGAGGCTGCATGCCTGGTTGGCGAGCAAAGCCCTGCGATGGGAAGCGTTGCGCTGAAGCTTGGAGGTTTTTACACCGTGTCTCATGATGATATTTTTCTATGTGTGTTGGTTTTGTGAGATTTAGTCGTCGTCGTCTTCGATGTTGGCGGCAATCAGGTCTGCCAGGCCCACGGGGCTTTCCTCTTCCAGACCCAGGCGCGGCTTGGCCTGCGGCACGGGCCCGGTAAGCAGGGAGGGATCCACCTGAACGCCCAGGGAAAGGCCCAGCTCCAGCAATTTGTCCTTGATTTCGTTGAGGGATTTTTTGCCGAAATTGCGGTACTTGAGCATTTCGCTTTCGCTCTTCATGGCAAGCTGGCCAACGGTCGTAATGTTGGCATTGTTGAGGCAGTTGGCGGCGCGCACGGAAAGTTCGATTTCGTTGACGCTCATGTTGAGCAACTTGCGCAGGCGGGCCGTTTCCTCGTCCTGGACGGCGGAAGGAGCTTCTTCAAAGTTGACCTGCTTGTCGTCATAGTTGACGAACACGTCCAGGTGATGGCGCAGAATAGCGGAAGCCTGGAGCATGGCGTCTGCGGGGGCGATGCGGCCGTCCGTCCAGACTTCAAGGATCAGCTTGTCGTAGTCAGTCATCTGCCCCACACGGGTATTCTGCACAGAATACTTCACGCGGGTAACAGGAGAGAAAATGGAGTCGATCGGAATCACGCCGATAGGCATATCCGGAACCTTGTTTTCATCGCCGGTGGCAAAACCGCGGCCCACGCGAACCTGGAATTCACATTCGAACATGGTGTCCTGGTCCAGAGTGCAAATGATTTGATCGGGATTGACCACCTGGTAAACGGTGTCGTCGGCAATATCGGCAGCAGTCACGACACCCTGCTTATGCACGCGCAGAGAGAGCAGGCGCGGTTCCTTGCCGTTATGCTTGAATTTGACTTTTTTCAGGTTCAGCACGATTTCCGTCACATCTTCCACCACGCCGGGCAGGGAGGAAAATTCATGCTGCGCGCCGGCGATGCGGACGGAGGTAATGGCGGCGCCTTCAAGAGAACCCAGAAGAACGCGGCGCAGAGAGTTGCCAAGCGTGTGGCCGTAACCGTTCTCAAATGGTTCCGCCACAAAGGTCAGATGATTCGCATCATTCGGATCCTCAATTTTTTCCAGACGGCTGGGGATCTCAAAACGAGCCAGCGTGGTAACGGCGGTTTCTTCTGCAGTAGTGGTTTCGTTTTCCGACATAATCGTATATAATGTACCGGGTTTCCCCTCAACACGGACACGGCGGCCAATGCGCCTGAAGGACCAACGGCATGTTTCGGGAACGCCCGTGCGGGGAGCAATGTAACGATCTGTTTTCAACAATCAACTCTTTTCATGCCCACCGGTAAATTTTCTGTGACTTAACGTGCGTCATCTGGCATAGTAGGGCAAACCTATCATACCGACTCATGAAGCATCCTGATTTTTTGGACAACAGGGATTTTACAGGCGAAGATAAGAAACGTCCCTCCTCCATGTCCATGGACTCCAGCTACCAGGCTCTGGAAAGTGCCGTTAAAAAGCTTTCCGAAATAGCCTCCACCAAGCATGATCCCCGCTACCTCCAAGAGTATATCAAAACGGGAATCAACATGGCCCAGTCCGCCGCCTCGGACCATGACTTTACCGTCCTGATCCGTTCCGGGCGGGAGATGTACCGTGCCAACTGCGTTTTCGCTCCGTACCGCCACATCCGCAAGATTTCCGTCTTCGGCTCCGCGCGCATCAGGAATGACGAACCGGCGTATGAAACCGCGAGGGAATTCGCCAAAGAAGCCAGCGAACACGGCTACATGGTCATTACCGGGGGAGGCCCGGGCATCATGCAGGCTGCCAATGAAGGGGCGGGAGAACAACGTTCCTTCGGCCTGAACATCACCCTGCCGTATGAACAGACTTCCAACCATGTGGTGGCCCACAGCGACAAACTCATCAACTTTTATTACTTTTTCGTCAGAAAACTGAATTTCGTGGCGGAAAGCGATGCCATGGTGGCATTCCCCGGCGGCTTCGGGACCATGGATGAAGTATTTGAAACACTCACCCTGATCCAGACGGGAAAAGCGACCATTTACCCGATCGTCCTTCTGGATTCCCCCGGCAAAACCTTCTGGCTGAACTGGCTGGCCTTCATTCGAGTGGAACTGGTGGACTCCGGACTGATTTCCGCAGATGACCTTCATCTCATTCACGTCACTAAAAATCCGGTGGAAGCCATGGAACACATCGACCGTTTTTACCGGATTTTCCACTCCTACCGTTTTATCGGAGATGCCATCGTCATCCGTCTGAATGCGCAGCTTCCCGCCCAATGGGTGGCACATCTGGAACGGGACTTTTCAGACCTGATCCTGCCTGGGGGGAAAATGGTCCAGAGCGGTCCCCTGCCGGATGAAGCGGACGAACCGCACCTGGATCGCCTGCCCCGGCTCGTCTTCCCCATCAAACGCGGCAATTACGGCAGGCTGAGGCTGCTGATTGACCGCATCAACCAGACGCCCAGCCGGACCTATTCCCCGTCCTCCCATGCCTGACGCCTTTCCCGCATGGGTAATTCCCGTGGTTTTCGGCCTGATAGGGGCCTGCATAGGCTCTTTCCTGAACGTGGTTATCTACCGTATGCCGCGGGGCGTCTCCGTCAACAATCCGGAGCGATCTTTTTGCCCGGAATGCGGGAAACCCATTCCCTGGTTCCTCAATATTCCGGTTCTGAGCTGGCTGGCTCTCCGGGGTAAATCCGCCTGCTGCGGAACGCATATCAGCTTCCGCTATTGCTTGGTGGAGCTGCTCACAGCCCTGCTCTTCGCGGTCATCGGCTGGAAATACGCAGACGTTTCCGCAGGAGCAGCCGTCCTGCTCTGCCTGTGGACCGCCATGGCCATTGTCATCATATTCATTGACGCGGAACATCTGATTGTTTTCCGCTCCCAGGCATTTATCGGAGCCCTGGCCGGAACGGGGGCCTGCGCCCTTTACCCTTTCCTCCTGCCGGACAACCATGTCATGACTTGGACAGACGCCTTCACGGCATCCGTGCTGGGAGGAGCGGCAGGATATACGGTCATCAGGCTGGTGATTGAATTGGGGAAGCTTCTGTTCGGCACCTGGACACAGCATTTTGACGTTCCCTCCCCGTGGTGTTTGAGGGAGCCGGAATCCGAGCGGGAGGAACTTCAACTCATCATCAACGGCCAGCCTCACGACTGGTCCATGCTTTTCCACCGGTCTACGGACAAGGCCGTTCTTTCCGGAGGCTCCGTCACCATTGACGGGAAAGCGCACCCTCCCTGCTCCGTCACGCTGCGGCACGACAGGATAGAAATGGAAAACGGAGACGTTTTTCTTCTGGAAGGGCTGGAGAGCGTGGAAGGGAATCTGACGGATATTCATGCCAGCAGGGAAGCCATGGGATCAGGCGACGCCTGGATTCTGATGATGGCCGGATGCGCGGGCGGCTGGCAGAGTGCCCTGTTCTGCCTTTTCCTCGGTTCCCTGCTGGGAATTGTACAGGCTGCCGCCTCACGCATGGGATTCGGCAGGAATCTCCCCTTCGGCCCCGCTCTTCTCAGTGCCGCTTTGATCTGGCTGCTTGGCGGCAGCCAATGGTGGCAGGCCTACATCCGCTTTATTTCCGGCGAATAATTTTTTCCGCTATGACACGGACGGCACGCGTCCCTGACCGCCCGCGGCCCTCTTTTATTAATTTCTTTCATAATCAATCATTTCATCTCTCTTCACCCTGAAAGAAAAAAGGTGTGATGAGAACGGCGTCGCCCCCCTCTGCAGCGCATCCACCTCTTTATTTTGCAACTGAATTGAATTCCAGGGGTTCCTTTTAACAAAGGGAGACGTTTCCGTCTGTTTGAAAAATACAGCGCACGCTCCTTTCCGAAACGCATCAAACCTCACCATTCAAAAATATGAGCAAGAAAATGATTATCGCCGCGGCTTTCGCCGCATGTTCCGCGTTCGCCCAGGACGCACCGCCGCCTCCCGCTCCGGAGGCTCCTTCCGATGCACCAGAAATGCAGTCCCCCCCTGAAAGAAGGGGAGGTCATCGCCACCACGCCGGAGGCAGGGACCGCCAGGGACCAAAACGGGTCCAGATGAAGAGAATCGATCCCGGCATCATGATTATCGGAGAAGAACTGGTATTGGCCAAATATGACGCCGACAAGGACGGAAAACTTTCCGACGAGGAAATAGCCGTTCTGCAAGCCGACGTCAAGAAGGCCCAGGAAGCCAAGAAAGCCGCCATTCTGAAGAAGTTCGACAAGGACGGGGACGGAAAACTTTCCAAGGAGGAAAGAAAGGCTATGCAGGAAGAATGGCTTAAGGACCATCCGGAAGCAGCCAAGCGCATGGAAGAAATGAAAGCCCGCCAGGAAGCCCGTAAAGCTGAAATGCTTAAGAAGTATGATAAGGATGGGGATGGAAAGCTTTCCGACGAGGAAAAGAAAGCCATGCGGGAAGATTGGGCCAAAAACCACCCGGAAGCAGCCAAGCGCATGGAAGAAATGAAAGCCCGCCAGGAAGCCCACGCAGCCGACATGATCAAAAAATTTGACAAAGACGGCGACGGGAAGCTTTCCCCGGAGGAATTGCAGGCCATACCCCCTCATCACGGCCAGCCCGGGCCGCACCATGCCGTTCCCGGCGGTCCCAAAGGACCGGGAATGCCCAAAATGGACGGTCCGAGGCGTCCGGGAGGCCCCAGAGCTGAAGGGCCCCGCGCACCCAGGGGCCCGGAAATCCGCAGAGGCGGCGAAGGACGCCGTGAAGACGGTAACCGGGGCCCCCGCGGCAACCGTCCGAACGGACCTCGTCCTCAGCTGGACCCCAACCGCGCCCCGATCATGGCTGCCGGCTGGATCCTGATCGAAGAAAAGTATGACGCCGACAAGGACGGAAAGTTGAATGAGGCTGAAATGTCCCAACTCAACGCTGACGCTTCCAAGGCTCTGGAAGCGCGCAGAGAAGCCAGAAAGGCAGCCCGCGGCAACAACGATACGCCTCCTCCTCCCGCTCCGGCACAGGAGGAAGGGGATGATGAATAAACTCACCCGCAGAAACACATAGCAGGAAATCAGAGATACGGCCCCGTCTGCCTAACGGCAGGCGGGGTTTTCTTATACCGGAAATAACAGGAAGGAACACGGAAGCAGGGAAATCAGGCGGAAGTCGTAACCGTATATGATGGAAACAGGAAAAGCGAAGGAGCAAGATGGAGGGGAAAATGCGCGGGGTCAATTCCGGACAAAGCCTTTCCCTCTCTTTTCAAGAAACAGAAGAAACAGACCGGGGAAGGCATCCTGCCTTCCCCGGTCAGAGACTTAACGAATCAGAACCAAATCTCAGGCTCCGGCCTTCATGGCCTGCCTGACTTCTTCATGCAACCCATGCTTACGGGAGAAAAGAAGTGCCGCTGGAGAAGCGATGAAGATGGAAGAGTATGTACCGATCAAAATACCCGCGGAAATCGTCCATGCAAAATCTTCCATGGAAGGACCGCCAAAGAAGTACAGGCATACCAGCACGGCCAACGTGGAAAGAGAGGTCAAAATAGTACGGGAAAGCGTCTGGTTGATGGCCTCATTCATGATTTGGGAAGCGCTTTCATTCGGATCTGAGAAGCGGAGGAATTCGCGAATGCGGTCAAATACGATAATTTTGTCATTGATGGAGTAGCCCGCCACCGTCAGCAACGCGCCGATGTGAATAACATTCAGTTCCGTGCCGCTGATAATCACCAGGCCAAGCACCAGCAGGACGTCATGCGTCAGGGCAATAACCGCACCGATGGCGAAGGTCCATTCAAACCGCACCGTCAGGTAAACCATGATTCCCAGAATGCCGAAGAAGAGGGCCCAGGCGGAAGTAATGAGCGTATCATACCCCATGGACTGCCCGATGGTTTCTTCACTGAAAGGGGCATTGTCCAACACCGGAAACGCCTTGTCCAATGCCGTGGTGATAGCCTCCTTGTCCTGGGCGTGGTCGGAGAAATTAATCAGAATGTTCACTTTGCTGCTGTCCGTGGACTCCGCCACTTCCTGCACCGTAGCCTTCTGGGTCAGGGACAGCTTATTGACCACACTTTCCACTTCCCGGAAAGAGATGTCACCCTTGTTCACCAGATAGGAAATGGAGGAACCTCCCGTAAAGTCCATGCCCAGGCAATCCTTGCCCTTTACGGAACCAACCACAATGCATATCACCAGCAGAATGGCGGAAAATGAGCAGGACCAAATTTTCTGGCCCATGAAGTCGATGTTAGTCTTTTTCTTGAAGATGTTGAGGAATTTAAGATCCTTCATCATGCCGACAGTATCCGCCCAGTAGAACAGGACGCGGGTAACGAGAATCGCCCCGATCATGGAAGTGATGACACCTACTGTCAACGTGACGGCAAATCCCTTGATGGTGCCGGTTGCCATCCAGTACAGGATGACAGCTGTAATAAGCGAGGTGATATTGGAGTCAAAGATAGCGGAGAAAGCTTTGTCAAAGGAGTTGCGGATAGCCACGCGAAAGGGGCGCCCCATTTCCTTTTCTTCCCGCAGGCGTTCATAAATCAGCACGTTTGCGTCCACCGCCACGCCCAGAGTCAGCACAATACCGGCAATACCCGGCAAAGTCAGCTCAAACCCGAAGATAGACATGGCCCCCAGAAGCAGCAGGGCATTGATCGTCAGGCCCATGATAGCCACCAAACCGGCAAAGCGGTAGTAAATGATCATCATGATGAAGCAGAGGATTAACCCCGTAATGCCTGCGTATTCCCCCTGAAGGAGGGCCGTATGCCCCAGAGAGGCGGAAATTTCACTGGCGGATTCAAAATTGAGTTTGTTGGTGAGGGGGTTGGAAAGCACCTTCGTCAGGGCTTCCGCCTCTCCGGGAGCATCCAGTCCGCTGATTTCAAAACTTTTCGAAAGAATGGCCTGAACCGTTGGCGCGCTCTTGACCACATCATCCAGCACAATGGCCATGCGGTCATGGCCCAGCTGCATGCGGGAAGTCAGGTTATACATCTTGTCCGCCCCTTCATTGCTCAGGGTGACGTTGACGTGGCCGGGACGGGCCAGATCCACCCCGGCGCGCACGATATCCTTGCCTGTCAGCGATTCACGCTTTTCCAGGAATATTTTTTCCGTGACGTCCTCACCCTTGCCGTTTTTGAACGTATATTCATACATCCTGTATCCGGGGACGCGAATACGCCCCTCCGCCACCAATTCATTGTTGCGCGGGTGGACAGGGAGGATCTGAAGCTTGGCCACTTTGGTCAGAATAGCCTTGGTTTCCTCACGCTTGGCAGGATCCGCTGCGGGAATTTGAACTTCTATAAGATTCAGGTTGTCCTTTTTCTTCGGGCGGATAATGACGTCATTGGCCCCGGTACTGTTAAGGCGGTCCGTCAGAATCACGCATGCCTGTTCCATGGCCTGATCCGTCAGGGGGATGGGCTTGCCGTCGTCGCCGATATTCGGTTCCACGCTCAACGTAAAAGAAACGCCCCCGGCAATGTCAATGCCGTATTTCAGCCCCTGCTGGAAAAGAGAGAACAGGGAAAAAGACGCAATACCAATAATGAAAATCGTTCCGGCATTACGCTTGACCTTGTCCTGGTCGGAACCCAGATACCAGAAAAACACACCCAGCAATACCAGACCGCCAATGAAGATAAAAAGAGGATTATTGAAGAGATCGTAGATGAAGGCGAGAGGAGCGGACATTCCGCCAGGAGCGGGTAGAGTATCGGCAGATGCCAGAAGATTCATAGACATTTCAATCCGGATTGGGTGTGAATAATACGGCAAAGGATTGTGGAGAAATTCACCAGCAGGTCAAGTCTTCTGTGCGTGTGCCCGTAAGGGGAAAGCATCCTGCACGGAACGTTGAAAAGATGTTTCGGACGGGCAATGAATAACCCGGTTTCCGCAGGGAAACCGGGTTGAAAGAAAAAGGGAAAACACCGGAAGATTACATGCCGGCCACCGTCTCCACCGGAACGGGAGCAGGCTCCGCGGGGGCCGCAATCACGGGAACGGCAAGGGGGGAGGAATCCGGAACAGCAGGAGCCGCCGGCATGGAAGGAACATGGCCGGCGGCGGCGCGGCCTCTCCTGATAAGCTCGGAGACGGTCACCAATTCATAGCCGCGGTTTTTCAATCCCTTCACAATGGCGTCCACAGCCGCCACTGTGGAAGCGTGAATGTCATGCACCAGAATGATGGAGCCGGGTCTGGCGCCGTTCACGGCGCGGGCGGCCACCACGGAGGAGCCGGGTTTGCGCCAGTCATTCGTATCCACATCCCACATGACCGTGGTGAAGCCGAAACGCTGGCGGGCCCAGGAAGCCACGCCGGCGTTCGTATAGCCGCCGGGGGGACGCATGACCACGGGGACAACGCCGCAGGCGTTGCGGATGGCTTCATTGGTGCTCTGGAGCTGGGATTCCGCTTTTTCGCGGGACACCTTGCTCAAATAAACATGATTCCATGTATGGTTGCCTACTTCATGGCCCTCACTGACCATGCGGCGCACTACCTGGGGATGGGCTTTCACATTGCAGCCCTGCATAAAGAAAGTACCCTTGACGTTATTGTCTCGCAGGATATCCAACACCCTGGGGGTCAGCGTTCCATGGGGACCGTCATCAAAGGTGAGGGCCACCACCTTATCCGGCACAGCCACACGGTTGACTGTTACTCCCGGGATGCGCGGGGAAAGCGGGGTATTATTATAGGACGGGCTTACGGAGGGCACCGGAACGGGCTTGGGAGGCAATTTCACAGCCGGACGGTCCGGCTTTTTCCCCGGAGCAGTCACGGGAGAAATGGTCGTTTTCACCGGAGAACCGGACTCCTCCGGCCGCTCCTGGTGCTGGGAACAGGCAGACAGGCCAAACGCCAAGGCACATGCAAGGAATAAATGTTTCTTCATAACAGGTTTTTGGAGGATTTACGCCCATCCCGCCTTCTTGTCACGCCCTAAATCATCCATCCGCGCGGCATGAAAAAGGAATCCGCCCCGTACCCCGGAAATAAGCTCCGAAAACTCCGCAGGCAATGGCGCCGGAAGCGGAAGGCTATTCCGGGCTGTCCATATCTATATAGCTGACGGAGACCGTTCTGCGCGGATTGGAGGGTTCCCGGACTTCCACTTTCATCCTTTTGAAAAACCAGGATCCGTCTTTCAACTTCATCACGGAATCAATCATGAACCTTTTAGCCAGCTCCCCGCGGCGGTCAATGCCATCTACTTGCCACATGGCGCCGTTTTCCTTATCAATCCAGACGCGCACCCAGGCATATTGCCCCACCTTGGGATTAGGGTTCGGAATCTGAACAATCCAGCAATCCCGCCCTTTGACGGTACTCGCCGCATCATCCCGGACAATTTTGGCCTGGGGCCAGTACAGGTAGCGCATGGAAAGATCTTCGTACGTTACGTCCGTCCCTGCAATGGGTACTGCATACTGGGCAACTGGCAAAACACCGGCTTTCCCGTCCTTCCAGGAAAGGATATCCTGGCCGCGGTCCTTGAATTTCAGGTCGAACCTGTTCCAGACATTATTGAGCTGGTACTGGAAGGCTATCAGATTGCCGCGCAGACTCATGGAAAAGGGAATTTTGACGCTGCGTTTGCGTATTTGCCCCTTAATGTCCTTGTTTTCCTGAAGAGTTGCCCCCTGGCGCACCCTTTTCAGCAGCTGCCCGGCATCCGGAGAAGCCTCCTGGGCCAAGGAGGCAGCAAAGGAAAAAAACACGGCGGCCATTCCCGCAAAAAAAGTGAAAAGTAAAGAATACCTGCGCAGCATGAACTGCTCATATCACTCCGGAAAGGCGGAAAAAAACCTTTTTTCAGTCACCGGGCGGCGTCCGTGACATTTTACGCCAAATTTTGCTCGACTAGGTAATACAAAACGACAAGATGTCCCCAACGACATTTATTGATCCATCAATTATGGAAACGCCAGCATTCTTGAAGCCTATCCAGTCCTATCCCGGAGAAATCGTCCAATTCATTGAGAGAATTCCGGGAGTAGACGTCACCGGAGACCGCGAAACCGTGCTGGAACGGCTGGAACCGTACCATAAGGCGGAAGTGGAAGCCCTGGGCTGGCGGTGGAAAGACCTGCGCCGCGCCGAACAGGTGCACGGCACGAAAGTTGCCCTGGTGGGGGACATCGGCTCCAATTATCCTGTGGAAGGCGTGGACGGCCTGATTTGCTCCGGAGTTTCCGACTGCGTGCTTGCCATTTACGTGGCGGACTGCGCCGCCGTGTGGTTGTACGACAAGGAAAACTGCCACCGTTCCCTGATTCATTCAGGCAAGGCGGGAACCGCCGGCAACATCGTTTCCAACACCATCAAGTCCATGAAAAAATGCCTTGGGGTGGAACCGTCCAACCTGATTGCCGTCATTTCCCCCTGTATCCGCCCGCCTCATTATGAGGAAGACATTCCTACGGCTATTAAAGCACAGCTCATTGAAGCGGGGGTACCGGAAGAACAGATTCATGATTCTGGGCTGGACACGGCGGCGGATACCAAGCGTTTTTACTCCTACCGCATGGAAAAAGGGCAAACGGGCCGCATGCTGGCCCTTTTCGGCCCGGATCACGCTACGCGACCGCACCCGATTATTCTTTAGCAGAGGGAAGGCGGCGCCTTTCATTCCTTTTACGGCGTATCACGATTCTGCCGTGATGCGCTTTTTTACCTTGTAATCCATAACCGTTAGCGCTGGATGGGACCGGCCCGTAATCCCGCAGGGGACATGGCCGCATCCCGCTTGCGGCAGGACCGCTCCGGTTATTCCGGACCCGATAATCCAAATTGCCGTTCCTGCATTCAAACTATCATTATATTTGCAATCATGGCAGTAACTATCAGCGATAATTATCAGGTAAAATACACCAGAAAATGGGGCACCCTGCTCCAGCAGCACGCCTCCCGGCTGGACAAGTATGTCAGCGTCATGCGCGACTTGAGCGGCAAGGTAGTATTTCTGGATCAATTCGGCATTCTGGACTTCACGGAAAAAACCACGCGGGTGGGGCAGACCGTTTTGAACGAGGCTCCCACCACACGCCGGTCCATGCGGCCGCGCACGTTCACCAAAGCCATTGGCTACGATGAATTTGACGCCTCCCGCCTGGGAGACATGGACCTTCCCGTCAGCAAGACGATCGAAGGGCTCCAGGCCGCGGCAGGCCGCCGCATGGACGACGTGATGATCTCCGGCTTCCTGGATACGAACTACGTGGGAGAAGACGGCATGACCGCCGTTCCATTCAAGGAAAGCCAGCAAATAGCCGTGGATCACGTGGACAGCGGCACCAAATCCGCCAGCAACCTTACCGTGGCCAAGCTGCGCGCAGCCCTCCAGCTTTTTGAGGAAAACGAAGCCTGGAACCAGGATGCCCCGCAGTTCGGAGACCAGCTCGTCATTGCGGTAACCAGTTCCCAGATCATGAATCTGCTGCGGGAAACGGAGGTCAGCAGTTATGACTTCAACAATGTAAAAGCCCTGGTGGAAGGGAAAATAGACACCTTCATGGGATTCAAATTTATCCGCACCCAGAGGCTTCCCAAAACAGAAGAGGGAGTCCGTTCCTGCCTGGCCTGGGTAAAGAGCAAGGCCCAGTTTGGCATATGGAATGATTTCAAAGTGAAGCTTTCCGTGCGCGACGATATGGAGGAAGCCCTGCAAATCCGGGCCAAGTTCGCCTGCGGCGCCACCCGCCTCCAGGAGGAAGGCTTTGTCAAGATCCTGTGCGACGAAGGAGCCAGCTAACCCCTCTAATATCACGGCATCCTCCCTCCGGAAAAAGGGAGCCGCCCCGGACCGCCTGCGGTCCGGGGTTTTGCTTTTGAGATGACGGGCGCACGGAACCTCTTATTTCAAATTCCTCCGGAAAACGAAGATAACGGCAGTTCCTGCCGTGCAGGCATTCATCCCCCCGTAAATGGGAATCCTGCGAAGCCGGAGCAAAACGATTCCCCAGGGGTTCTCACTCAAGCCTTTTCCGTCCGGAGAAAATGTTTACGTTTTTCAGCCAGCGCCATGAATTGATGGCCGGATTCACCAGATAGGACAGATCCGTATATTTGGTGCGCGCATTATTGAAATGTCCCAGGGATTTGCAGAGGGAGGGCATGGGAGCGCCCTCTCCGCAGGAAACGAACGCAGGGGAAAGAGCATACAAATCACCGTAACGCCCCAGATACCGGGCAAACCATTCCTCCAGGGAACCATAATACCTCAGCCATGGCCAAACCCGCTGATCTGATGGAAGCGACAGAAGAACGCGCTCACATAAGGAAAGGTCCATCACATACGCAGCAGATGCCGCCATATCCGTCACGCGCAGCAGAACGGATTTTTCCCCTTTCGCTACGGGGCAGGCCGTATGGGGAGACAAACGCGGCTCACTTAAAAATAAAGCAGTTCTTTCCCGGCATCCTTTCAGCATCTGCCCAAGCATCCGCGCCGTGGCTCCTATTACCGGCAACCTGAAACGGCAATCTTCCTCCACAATCATGAAACGGGCAAAATGAAGGGAAGAAGCCAGAGTTAAAGCGGCCTGGTGGCCCAGCACCCGGGAAGCCAGCCCCCTTTCCTTACGAAACCGTTCCTTATCCCACTCCCCTTCAGGGAGAGGGACGGGCACCGGAGGCAATTCATGAACCGGAACGCCATGAGGGACATACGCCTTCCAGGACCATTCCTGATGTCCGGACGAACCATTCTCCATCCTTACCACCAGCACGGCATCCAAAGCCGCCCAGAAGGGATTCCTCCCCATCCGCAATAATCTTGACCACAACATATTCATGGATTTTTCATAGCTCCATCCAGGTCCCTCTTTCAAGCCGGTCCTCCATCCTCAACATGTTTTTAACGTTCAGAGGCTGGAAAATAACGACCTCCTCCACATAACAAGGGAGCGGGAATAGACGAAACAGCTCTGTCAGGCATCCTGAACGGCAGCCGGCGCCAACATCCGTCAATCCGTCTGCCGGGAAACCGGTCAACAGGGCTGGCACAGGAAGAAAAACACAGTTCCAAAAGGGGAAAAGGCAGGCGAACTGACATACTCGGCCCCAAAATGAAGTGGAACTCATCAATAGAAGATTGACCTTCCTTCCTTTGCTGGGATAGTAGGATGTATGCAGCAGATTGTACGTGAACATCAGGCCTATCCGCCGAAAATCGTTGCGTCCGTTACCTCGTGGGAGCTATGGAAAACGCTGAAAGGAAAAGATTTAACAGACCAGTGCGATCTAGTGGAACTGCGCGTGGATGCCCTTCCCCCGGAACTCACGACTGAACAGGTTATGGAGTTCCGGCCGGAGATGCCCCTGCTGGTCACCGTGCGCTGCCATGAGGAAGGAGGGCTGCGCAGCATCCCGGAAGAAGAGCGCTTTGCCCTGCTCCGGGCCTATATGCCGTATGCCGCCGCCATGGACATTGAAATCAAGGCCATGCGCCACGCCAGGGAACTGGTTATGGAAGCGCGGGAGCGGGATGTCATCATCATCGGCTCCACCCATGATTTCCAAATCACTCCGGGTGTGGATTACCTGCGCGAACAGGAAAAAAAGGCGCGCTCCTACAAGGCGGATATCGTCAAATTTGCATTCACGCCCTGCCTGGCCTCGGACATCCAGACAGGAGTACAGCTTTTCACCAAGCCCAAGGGGCCGATCGCCGTCATGGGAATGGGGCCCATGGGACCCGTCTCCCGCCTGCTTTACTCTCAACTGGGTTCCTGCCTGGTATATGGCTACCTGGGAGAAGAGGAAACGGCCCCCGGGCAATGGCACGTCTCACTCATTAAGGAAACCCTCCGCCGCCTCGACCCCATCCTCCGCTGATTACGGAGCCTTCCCTCACATGAATATCATTACTTCCGCCTTTCTGGCGGCACGCCCCAAGACGCTCACCGCCTCCCTGATTCCGGTATGGGCAGGCTGCATGGTGGTGCAGAAACTGACCGGCAGCTGGAATGCGCCCCTGGCCCTCCTGACACTGACTTCCTGCCTGTGCCTCCAGATTGCCTGCAATTTTTTCAATGACGCCATTGACCATGCCAAGCACGCCGATACGGAACGGCGAACCGGGCCCGTGCGCATGACGGCCAGCGGAGCCCTCTCCCACGGAACAGTCATGCTCATCGGCCTCTTCTTCCTGCTGGGAGCGTGCCTTCTGGCCTTTCCCCTTATCGAACTGCGCGGCTGGCCCATCCTCGCCATCGGCGTCCCGTCCCTCTACTTCACCTATGGCTATACGGGAGGGCCGTGGCCGCTGGCCTACAAGGGCCTGGGGGAAATATTCGTCATCCTCTTCTTCGGACTGGTTGCCGTACTGGGAACCATTCTGGTGCAGATAGGCACGGCGCCCGTCGTACCCGGCACGCTGGTGGAATCGCTTGCGGTGTACAATGCCGGTATCGTAACAGGCATTCAATGCGGCCTCCTGTGCGCCGTCATGATATCCGTCAACAATATCCGCGACAGAAAGGAAGACCTCACTACGGGCAAGCGCACGCTGGCCGTGCGGCTGGGGGAAGGAAAGGCGCGCGCCATGGCCCAGTCTTTTATCCTGGCTGCCTACATCACGCTGCCCACATCCAGCCGGGCCCTTCACCTGAACCTGTCCCATACGTGGTGGATGTGGATACCCTCCATCCTCTTCGGCGGGTATCTGATGCTCCTAATCCGCAAAACGCCCGCGGACAGCCGCATGAACAGGGTACTGGCACTCTCCTCCCTCCATTTGCTCCTGTATCTGGCTACCTACACAATTCTTCCCACACGCTGAAAAACGCTTAACCCCGCCAGCGTAGTTAACTACGTTCATCATGAATCCGTTTCCATTCATTCCCGCTTTTCTTATTCTCCCAGTCCTTTTCTCCTGCACCCAAAAAAGCAATCTGGAAATCGCCACCGGCAAAGTGACGACCATCAAGCTGGGCAACGTGGTCCGCATCAAGGAAATCAACGTCCTTACCTCCACGGACGACGGCACCTTTGCCAACATGGCCGGAACGGCGGCGGAGGCCATGACTCCCGGCATCATCGGCATGGGGACCTCAAAACTGGCTTCCGCCACAGGCTCCATCGTGGACGGCAGGGTGGAAGCCGTCAAAATGATCCGCGTGCGCGTCAAGCTCAAGGATACGAACGAACTTGTGGAAGTACAGCAGGAAGTAACGCCAAACTTCACCCTGAAAATAGGCCAGGAAGTCGTCATTACCCAGGGAAGCACGCCCGGCAATGTCTGGCCCGATTAACGGATATATGAACCACGCCGCGGCACCAGCCCCGCCGCCCCGGGGCCTCCTGATTAAGAGCACGGGCCTCCTGACGGCCGTCTCCCCCCTCTGCACATGGCTCCTTTGGGACACCCTCCCTGCCGCCGCATTGCTGGCCCCCCTGTTTCTCGTTTCCATATTCGCAGGAACGGCACGGGCCATGAAAAAAAACATCCATGAAACATTCCTGCCGGTACTTCCGGCGGTATGGCTCACCCTGGCCGCAGGGCTGGCCTTCACAGCCGTCAGCCTGTTTTCCCAGGCGGCCTTCATCTGGCTTCCCCAGATACTGGCAGGAACGGCAGCCATGCCGCACGCATGGCTCATCCCGCTGGGGCATCTGAATCTGCTGGCCATCCTGAGCTCCCTTCTCCTGCTGACCCTGGCGGCGGCTTATGCATGCCTGCTCTGCATCGGGAAGAAAACCACCCGACCGGCTGCTGGAAAAACGCAAGCCACAGCCTGAACCCTGCCTTTCCCGGCGGAACAACGCACCCCCGCCTATAAGGGAATGAAAATCCCTCAGCTCTCCCGCATCAGCCGGAACACGTCTTCCGGTCGCATCCCGGCGGCACGCATTTCCTGAAGGCTCAGGCTCCTGTCCCTCTTGGCAAGCCGCTTGCCGGAAGCATCCTTCACCAGCCGGTGATGATACCACTGCGGAACAGGAAGCCCCAACAGGGCCTGGAGCGTCCGGTGGATGCCCGTCACAGGGAATAAATCCTCACCACGGCTTACATGGGTAACTCCCTGGGCGGCGTCGTCCACAACCACGGCAATATGGTAGCTGGCGGCGCAGTCCTTGCGGCCCAGAATCACATCCCCCAGTTCTTCCGGACGGCAGACCTGATCTCCGAACCGCATGTCCCTCCATAGCAGGGGACCGGTAATCCGCGCCGCAGCACGGCAATCCAGCCGCCAGGAAAAAGGTTTGCCGGATTTGAGAAGCTCTTTCCTGCGCCCCTTGTCAAGCAGCCGGCAAGTTCCCGGATATACGTCCACGCAGCCCCCCTGCGGCGCCCCACCCATGGCGGCCACCTCCTCCGCAATCTCCCGGCGCGTACAGAAACAGGGGTACAGCACGCCCCGGTCCTTCAGCGTCTGAAGAGCGTGTTCATAAGCGCTGAAGCGTGAAGACTGAACCATCATGGGACCGTCAAAGCGGATGCCCAGCCACTCCAGATCTTTCAATATGCCCTGAACAAACTCCGGACGGCACCGCGTCTGGTCGATATCTTCCATCCTCAGCACGCACTTCCCGGAAAAACGGTTCGCCAGGGAACGGGCTTCCCACGCCGCCAAGGCGTGCCCCAGATGGAGATTGCCTGTAGGGCTGGGAGCAAACCGTGTTATTATAGGGGAATCCATGCGGCGCACCAACAATAAAAAAGCGCAGGAACCTTTTCAAACCCTTTCCGGAAAATTATTGCGGCTTGACAGACAGAGGCCGGGAAAGTAGGAGAGTTGAACCCTTTCCCCGCTTCTTCAACTTCCAAGCCATGCTTTCTCTTCTCAACATTAACTCCGCCTCCGTCATAGGCTGGATGGAATCAGCAGCAACCCAGCAATGGATTGTAGGCATTCTGCTGGTCCTGTTATTCATCTGCTTCATCAAGGAATGGATGCCCGTGGAAATCACGGCCCTGACAGGCACCGCCGTCCTCATGCTTACGGGAATTCTGAGCACGCGTGATGTGCTGTCCAGCTTTGCCAACAGCGGACCGCTGACAGTAGTGTGCATGTTCATTCTGAGCGCTTCCCTGGAAAGAACGGGATTAATAGGAGACCTTTCCAAACTGTTCAACAAGGTAGCCAAGGGGAGGGAACTGACCGCCCTGCTGGTCATTACGCTGGGAGCGTTCATGGTTTCCCCCTTCGTCAACAACACCCCGGTGGTCGTCATCCTGATGCCCATCGTGCTGGCCTTCTGCAGGGATCATAACATCGCGGCCTCCAAGCTGCTCATCCCCCTCTCCTACGCCACCATTCTGGGAGGCACCTGCTCCGTGGTCGGAACATCCACCAACGTAGTTGTGCTCGGCCAGGTGCAGAAACTGGGTTATGACGGCATCCAGATGTTCACGGTAACGCCCATGGGCCTGATTTATGCGGCGGCGGGCCTGCTCTACCTCTGGACATTAGGCCGCAAATGGCTTCCATCCCGCCCCACTTTGTCCACCATGCTTCCGGGCGGCATCCAGCGCGATTTCCTGCTCCAGGTCAGAATTCCCGCGGATTCCCCCCACATCGGCACCACTCCCATCAACCTGATGCAAACCGAGTTGCTGGGCACCAAAATCGTGGAAGTGCGCCGCAGGGGATTTTCCATGCAGGAGGAACTGCAGCACATCAACCTGGAAGAGGGAGACCGCATTCTTTTCCTGTGCAACGCCAGAAAAGTCAACCAGGTGCGGGAAGCCAAAGGCGTGGATCTGGGCTGGGATGACAGCCGCGGGCTGGAAACGCTGGAACAGCGCGATGTGCAAATCGTGGAAGGCATGATCGCCAACAATTCCGAATTCGCCGGGCTGTCCCTGTCCGAACTCAAGCTGCGCCAGAGATTCAACATCTTCGTGCTCGCCATCCACAGGCAGGGCAAAAACATCACGGACATGGGGCCGAACACCAAGCTGGCGGCAGGGGACACGCTTCTTCTGGAAGGACCGCAGGAAGGAATGAACCGCATCCTGACCAAGCAGCGCATCATCCCCCTGAGTCAGCGCCCCGCGGAAGCGCACAACCGCAGCAAACAGGGCTGGGCCATCCTGGCCATGGGGCTGTTCATTTTTATCGGCCTGCTGGGCTCCTTTGAGCAATACGGGGAATTCTTCAAATTCTTCGCGCGCTTCAATCCCTTCTATCTCGCCTACATTGGGGCTCTCATCGTCATCATCTCCGGCTGCATCAAGCCGAAGGAAGCCTACCAGGCGGTGGACTGGGGCATTATTTTCCTGATTCTGGGAATGCTGTGCGTGGGAGAAGCCATGAGCAAAACCGGGCTTGCCAAAGCTATTGCTTTCGGCGTAGTGGATAATATAGGCCCGTTGGGGTGCCTGGTCGCCATCTCCGGCCTGTACCTGATCTGCTCTATCCTGACGGAGATGATCTCCAACAATGCCGTAGCGGCCGTCATGGGGCCTCTGGCTTATGAAATGGCCCTGCAATTCGACGCCAACCCCATTCCCTTCATTCTGGCTGTCATGTTCGGCGCCAGCGCCAGCTTCTCCACCCCCATCGGCTACCAGACCAACACTTACGTGTACAATGCGGGCGGTTACAAATTTAAGGACTTCGTCAAAGTGGGACTCCCCCTCAACCTGCTCCTCTGGGTCATTTTTACCTGCGCCATCGGCTGGTTGTATCCGCTCAAGTAGAGCGATAATAGCTTTGGAAGGCCCGGTCAACGGAAAGGAAACCCAAGCGTCCGGTCAAAGGCGCCATCATTCCCACGGGAACAAAAAACAATATCCCTGTTTCGTCTAAAAGCAGGGCTCTTCTTTTACATTATCCTTCTCCTTAAGAAGAGAACAACGGGAAACAGTAGTTTCATCCATCCACGTTCAACTGACAGTCAAACATTTTAGTCAAAAAGGCAATTAACGGATACAAGGAAACGGGGCACTATCTGACCTACCGGGACACCTCTTCCGAGGTTCTTTGCCTAGAGGATAATTTCAACATTGAATTATTCAAAGAGCCTATGAGTATCCTGCCCGTCAAGAATTCCGGCCCGCCTTTCTTCACGCAAGCTTAAGCGGAGGAAAGGAAATCACATATCATCCAAATATGGGAAGAGAGCCAATTCCAAATGTTTCGGAACCGGAGCAGCCATTCCGGATGCCATGAGACTGGGAGAAAAACGCAATTCCCCCAGTAAACACGCAAAACCTTAGTCCCGCATCAGCCCCACCCGCATGGACTGGCATTTGAGCAGGGCGCAAAAGGAAGCATAATCCGTCTCGCGGTCGGAGGAAACCAGGCAGTACCGGTACTGCGGCAGGCAGGCGTCTTCCTGTTCCGCATTGCGAAGACGCAGGGCAATGGTTTCAGCGCCATCCGTCTGCCGTCCGCAAAGGCGGTTTTTAAGCTCCGCCTGCGGCACATAAATGTAAACGTCCGCATAGCAGAGGGGTAGAATGCCCTCCCGGCAGGAACGGACTTGCCCAGCCCCCTGCACGTCAATATCCATCACCACGTTTTTCCCCTGTTCCAGAAGAGTCAAAATATCCGCTTTCAGCGTACCGTAGCGGTTGCCGTGCACCTCCGCATATTCCAGAAAGTCCCCCCGCTCCACCCTGGCGTCAAATTCGGCGGGAGTCAGGAAATGGTAATCTACTCCATTGACTTCCCCGGGTCTGGGCTGGCGCGTCGTGCAGGAAATACTGTACACGCACAGACCGTTTTCCGTCGCGCGGCGGCACAACGTCGTCTTCCCGGAACCGGAAGGTCCGGATACCACCAGCAACGTTCCCAATGGCTGTTTCATGGCTGTCATTCGATGTTCTGAACTTGTTCCCTGATTTTTTCCAGCTCCGTCTTGGCGGCCACAACCAGATGGGCCAGCATGGAATCGTTCGCCTTGGAGCCGATGGTGTTGAATTCCCGGAAGATTTCCTGGCAGAGGAAATCCAGAGGCCTGCCCGCGGGAGCGGAAGAACCGCACAAGGTGCGGAACTGGTCAAAATGGGAGGAAAGACGTGTAATTTCCTCGGAAATATCGCACTTGTCCGCAAACAGGGCCACCTCCCGGATGATGCGTTCATCGTCTGCGGAAACGGACAAGTCGGCATCCGCCAGGCGCTTGAGCATGGCCTCCCGGAGCCTGACAGGCACGGAAGGTGCATGTTCTGCGATACGGAGGCGGAATTGTTCCAGGACATCCAGCTTGCCAAGAACGTCCGCTTTCAGGTTGGCGCCTTCCGCCGCGCGCATGGAGATAAAATCCTCCAGGGCGGCTTTGAGAGCCTTTTCCACCACCGGCCACGCTTCTTCAGGAGAAAGGGGCGCTTCCGCCGCAGTAGTAACGATATCCAGCCTCAGCAGGTCGGACACCTGGAGGGTCAGCGGTTGACCTGTCAGGCCAGACGCACGGTTCAACAGCTCCGCCAGGGAAGCCAGTTTTTTCTCATCAAGCTGGAGGGAGCCGTCCGCTTCCTCCAGACGCTCCACGGAAATGGAGACGCCTACGCGGCCGCGGGAAACGGCCCCCTGCACGATGGGGCGCACGGAGGCGTCCCATTCCGCACAGCCGCGCGGCACGTTGACGGCGATTTCCGTTTGTTTGCGGTTAACGCCTGATATTTCAACAAGAATATTGTAACGGTCTGTCTGGGCAGCGGCTCTGCCGAAGCCGGTCATGCTGTTCATGGATACGGGTCAGGTTTGGATTAAGAACGGGAGTAGGCCTTGCGCACTTCATCCGCCACGATGGAAAGCCCCTTGCGCAGGAGTTCCTCCGTCTGGGTGAAGCTGATACGGATGCATTCATGACGGTGCGGCCAGGGTTCCCCCTCCTCCGGAAGGGCGAAGAAAAAGTGATGGCCGGGATTTACAAAACAGCCCCGGGACTTGCACCGTTCGTAAAGCTTCTGGCACGTGATGGGCAACCCCTCAAACCACAGCCACAGGAACATGGCGCCCTCACTCTTATGAACGCGCCAGGGGATGGAGTCTCCGAAGAGTTCCGGCAGCAGGGACAGGGCGAATTCCGCCCGGCCGCGGTAAAACGGCGTAAGGGTCTCACGGCAGACTCTATCCAGAGTGCCGTCTTCCAGGTAAGGCGTCACCAGAGCCTGGCCCAGATTGTTCGGACACAGGGAGGATGTGGTCACCATGCTCACTACGGCACGAATGATATCCGGGCGAGCAATGACAATGCCGGTGCGCGTGCCTGGCAACCCGATCTTGGACAGGCTCATGGTCAGAATCATGTTTTCATCCCAGGCCGGGGTTACGGGCACAAAACAAATATTGGGCAGCGGAGGCCCGTAAGCATTGTCGATCATCAGGGGAACCCCGGCGCGGGAAGTCATTTCCCGCAAAAGCCCCAATTCTTCATCCGTCACCACGTTCCCGGTGGGATTCGTAGGCCGGGACATGCAGACGGCGGCCGTTTCCGGACGTATGTCCAGACGGTCAAAATCAATCACATACTTGAACGTGTGCTCGTCCAGCATGCGTATGCCGGGCCGGATGCCCCGGAACATGACGCCGCCGCACAGGGATTGGGACTGGTATCCCACATAATCCGGGCACAGGGGAAAAAGGATTTCACGCATAGCGCCGTCCGGGCACGGACCCGCCAGCATGTTAAACAGGGTAAAGCAGGCCATCTGGCCGCCCTGGGTGATTGCCACATTTTCCGGCGTCAGGTTCCATCCGCAACGTTCATTGAGGAAATGCACCAGCGCACGGATGAAAGCGGGATCCCCGCCCGGATGGGCATAATGGCCCACCAGCACGTCAAATTTTCCATTCCGCACCAGTTCCTCCATGCTGCGGCGCCAAAGTTCCGTCACCTCAGGAATAACGGCGGGGCTCCCGCCGTTCAACTGGCACAGGCCTGCGTCTCCCGAATGAAGGGCCTTAAACAAATCCTCCATCAAATCATCAATACCCGTTCTGGCCGTCAGATGGCCTCCGATCTCCGATAATTGCATCATGCCGCAGGCATTGTAGCCGCATACGCGTTTTATGCGAGAAAAATCATTGTCCCGCAGGGCGCATGAACGGTTTGACTTTCCCCTCCGTTAATGTTCATAATCCCAGGCATGTTCAACATCGTGCGATTCACCAGGCGTACCTGTCCGGCTCTGGCCCTCACGCTGGCCCTTACTTCGTGCGACAGCAGTACGAATGAAGCTCTGACCTCCTTCCTGACGGGAAATTCATCCCAGGAACACCAGCAGCTCCAGGCCCAGCTCCAGCAGATGAAAAACGCTCTGGCCCAGACGGAACAGGAAATAAGCCAGGCGGAATCCCACGACGCCCGCGTAAATTACAATCTTCAGAAAAGACTTTCCAACCCGGGAAAAATCACGACGCCTTTCACGGTGAAGGATATAGACGTCCTGCCTTCCAAACGCCGCGACTTCGAGCACCTGTGCTTTGACATTGAAGACATGCGTAAAACGCTGGCGCAGCGCAAGCAGGAATTCCACGCCCTGCAATACCAATACAACGCGTATGCGGCCAAACTGGCCGAATTCAAACAGACCCACCCGGTAGACTAACATCCATTCCTGCGCATCCCATGACTGACGACCCCACTCCCAGACAGCCGCCCGGCGAAACACTCCCCCCTGCTGAAGACGAATCCCGCTTTGCTCCCAAAGAAAACGGAGGGGAACACAAGGATGAAAACTCCGCCCCCGCAACCAAAAAACGTCTGAAAACGCCTCTGGACGTCGTCTCGGAACACGCCGCGGAAGAAGAATCCGCCCGGCAGGAGGATTCCGAACGGAAAGCCAGGGGAGACGCTCTTTTCTGGAATCTCTGCCTGGGACTGTTCGCCCTTATCGTCATCAGCGCCGGCTACATTGTTTATGAGAAATTCTCCCAGCTCCCGGATCCGGTCAAAGACTCACGGGAAGCTTTGGAGGCCAGTCATGCCCAACTCCTAAAAAAGCAGGAACAGCTCAGGGAAATACGGAACAGGACCGCTCCCAAGGAACAGCTGCTCAGCCTTCTGGATATCTTTGAGCATACGGCCTCCGACCTGGAAGAAACTCAAAAGTCCATTGAAAAAGAGAAAATGCGCGTGGCCGGCATCCGGGGGGAAATCCGCTCCTACTTCGAACGCTACCGTCAACACGCCAGAGCCAAGGCGCGCGGCCGCAAGTTCGACATTCTGAAGACCTCCCATTCAGGCAAAACTTATTTGAACGTGGAAATCACCCGCGTGGAAAATGAATTCGTGCGCATTATGCACGAGCAGGGGAGCACCTCCATTCCTGCCGGAGATCTTCCTGACAACATCCGGGAAATGCTGGCCTACGGCGACCCGCTGAATATTACGGCCATGAACCAGACGGACGCCTCCCTCAAAGCCCCCGTTATCCGCAGGGAGCCCTCACCGGCCCCGGCTGCCGCCCCCGTGCCCCAGCCCGCTAAAAGGAAAGTGGTGGTGGAAGATCTGGAGCCGCCCGCCGGAAAACCGAAAATTGAAACACCCACCCACACCGGAGATTCCGGCAGCTCCTCTTCCGGAAACATGTGGGTTCCCCCAGCCCATTCTCCGCTTCCCCCCATGCAATAATGACATTCCTGCCATGAAAACAATCATACATCCCCTCGCAGCCATACTCCTCGCCTGGAGTGCCGGCGCCTCCGAAACATGGAGTACCAGCCCTGCGGAAGCCATGCAGCAAGCCGCCGCGCAGAATAAGGGAGTAATGATGGAATTCACCGGTTCCGACTGGTGCGGAGCCTGCATCATGCAGAAAAAGCAGGC
>CAJKMG010000003.1 GCA_905200945.1 uncultured Akkermansia sp.
TTTGCGCCGTCCCCAGCGCGTTGACCGTGCTCCCAGCCGCGGCTGCCATGGCGCGCTTCGCTTCCGAGGGATTATTAAGCATGTCATTATTGAGGGCACCCAGAAAATCCGTAAGGGTCTGGTCCACGGCACCATTCCTGGCAGCATCCCAAAGAAGATTGGCGCCCGCCATGGAATTGGCCGTGTCCGCTACACCGGCATAAATATTGTCCGTCTGTTCCTCCGCCTTCAGAACAACCTTATCTCCTTCCTGCACCAGATGGGCATTTTTGTAATAGGTAAGAAACAGGCCGCCGACCGTCAACGTGCTTTCACCCAGGGAAATCGTTCCGTCGCCGGTAAGCTCCATCAGCGTGAGTTCCATCGGATTGCCCGATTTCCAGGTGATATTGACATTCGGGATTGATGTGACGTGAAAAGAGGCGCCATCTTCAATGACAACGTTGCCGGAGGCCTTGATGAAACTGGCGGTCATATCGGCGTCGGTATTCAAGGTGAAGGTGGTGGTGGATCCGCTGCTGAACGAGGCGTTTTCCACGCTCAGAGTGGTATTGACCGCCGTCAGGGAGCTGTCGCTGGCCTGAATGGTCAGGTTGCCTCCGTTTACCAGATTGCCGTAGCTGAGACGGGCTCCGTCCACGTCCGCCTTGCCCTGGAGAACCAGATGCCCTCCGTTGACCTTCAAATTGGTATCCGCGCCGGAGCTGCGCAGAATCTGCGTTCCCGTTCCGGAAATATCCAGCGTTCCTTCTCCCAGCGTTCCTTCATATGTATGCGCCTGTTCTGAAGCCGCCTGAATTTGCAAAGTCTGCCCATTCAGTTCCAAGGAGCCGGAGCCGTTCAAGCCGCCGACAGAGCTGTCTGACTCCAGGCTCAGGGAACCGCCCAGGTCCAGCACCACGCCGGAAAGCGTACTGTCCGCAGCCAGCGCCAAAGAAGCTCCTTCCGCAATAGCCAGCGTACCAGTTCCGGTGATTTCCGTGTGGGAAAGGCCGCCGGTAGCGCCTGTCAGCGTCAATGTTCCGGAAGAAGCGATATCCAGCGTTCCGCCGTTGTCGCCGCCTGCCAGCGTCCTGGCCGTCGCGTGGCCCCCTACTCCAATCACCGCAGGGGAGGCCGCATCCGCGGAATTAAAACGCAAGGCTTCCACCTCGGCTGTGCCGTTGAGCTGAAGCGTTCCTTCTTCCGCAATGATATCCCCGGTCAGTGTCACATTCCCGGACAGAGTGAGCTTGTTCGCTCCCGTTTTGACGAGATCCGTGTTGGCCGCAGCCCCGTTCAGGCCGCTGATGTTCCCGGCAAAGGAGGTATCCACTCCCGTGCCTTCATGGAAGAGATTGTTTTGCAGCTCGATGCTTCCCTTGTCCTGCGCCGTATTGGTGACAATCAGGTTGCCCGTACCCGTCTGTCCAGGATCAGTTCCCGGCGCGGTCAGATTTTTGATTACCATGGAGCCGTCCGACTGGACATAGAGGTCCTGGTCCACAATGACGGCCTGATAAAAGTTGAGGGACTGGTTCGTAATCGGATTGTCCGCGTTGCCCGTACCGTCCACGGAGGACACGTAAACCAGCTCCGTATCACCGGAGATAACAATGCTGCCTTCGTTAACGTCCACAATGCCGAAGCCCAGCGCGGCGAAAAGCGGGTCGGCCGCAATGTGGCTCTTAAGCGTTTCGAGATCCTGCGCAAAACTGCCGTTGGTCAGCAGGATTTCCAGATTTCCGGACGCCGCTTTCATGGCATTCATGACGCTGGTGAGATCCAGTGTGAGGGAGGAACCATCTTCAAAGGAAATGCTGCCCAGATTGTCCCCCGCGCCTTCAAACTGAATCAGGGAATCCTCTCCCGTGAAAGGGTCTCCGGAAATATTGCCTGCGCCCACAGCAAGACTGCTGCCCGTGCCGCTTACCGTCCAGGTAGAGCCCTGCTTAAGCCCGGTGATCTGTGTACCGGCTGTAGCGGTGACAACTGTCCCCAGCCCGGCGGCATCCAGACCTCCCAAGGCAATATTGCCGGAATCGGCAACCGCATGGACATGAACCTTGTTTGCGTCCGTCCCCGCGTAGCTACCTGCGTTCGCCAGCGCTCCGGATTGAATAAGGATATTGGTAGTGACCGCCGCACCGGAAAGGTCCAGAGTACCCTTGGCCAACGTCAGCGTCCCCGCCAGGCCGTTGGCGCGGTCTCCCACCGCAAAAGTGCCGGCGGTGCTGACCGTAAGGCTGCCCGCTCCGGCAATGGTTCCGGCCCAAGCGGCGTTGTTCCCGGTTCCATCGCCCAGCTGGACAGAGGAATTCTGGGCAATGGTCAACTCTCCCGTGGTCGTATTCTCCCCGGTAAGAACCAGCTTGTCGCTTCCCTGAACGTTCAGGGAGGCGGTATCAATCACATTCCCGGCATAAAGCAGGTTCCCTCCCGTACCCGCGTAATTGACGCGGTAGGTTCCGGCGCCCCCCAGGGAAACGGCCTTGATGAATTCGCCCGTATCCAGCGTGGCTGCCGCACCGCCGTTGCCAAAGGAAAGAATGGCGTTCCCCCGGCCGGAATGCATCGTTCCCGTAAAACCGGTAAGATCGCCCGTGAAAATGGCCGTCAGCGTCGGGTTTCCGGCCGCCGTCACCCCGAGATTGGCCCCCGTTTCGCTCGTCAGGCTTCCCGCCAGAACCAGCGTCTGGTTGGAATTGCCGTTCAGCCAGCCCCCAGCGGCCATCACATGGATATCGGCATTGACGGGATCGGCAGCGGAATTGACAAAAAAGCCGCGTCCATCCAGTTCCAGCCTGGCTCCCCCGATTGCCGCGGCATTGGCGAAGCCGACTTCATTCCATGTAGCATTGGTGCCGTTCCCCGCCAGCCTTATGGTGCCGGTAAAGCCGCTGTTGTCTCCGGTAACGGAATAGCGCCCGCCGCCGGGGAAAGATCCCCCTTCCTTATTCCCGAGAATCAGGGTCCCGGCTCCGGTAATGCGGCCTGACAAAATATCCGTATTTACGGAGTTATGAGCCCGGTTGTCCTGTATTTGGAGAGTCGCATTTTCAGCGATGGAAATATTTCCGCTCCAAGTCCTCGTACCGCCATTATCTCCAATGTTATAAAACAGGGTTCCTCCGTTTACGGTGATGGCGCCTGCAAAGGTCCCCCCTTGCACCGTATTGATGGTCAGCAGGCCATTCCCAAGCTTGACGATGTCCTTGTCCCCCAGTTCCTGGGTATACGTGGCCCAAGATACATCATTGCCGTTCGTATTCACGCGAATGGCTTCCGTACTGGCGGCAGCGTCGATAAGACCGGAAATATCCTGCGCAGCTCCCGCGCCATACGTGAACGTGCCTCCACCAAAAACAATATTGTTGGTCGCTACCAGCCCCGTCGTGCCTCCCGTGTTCAGCACCAGTTCCCCCCCGTTCAATGTTACCGTGCCGGTGCCCAGGCCCTGAGCAACATTGAGATTGAGGGTGCCGGCCATAATGGTCGTGCCGCCGGAAAACGTATTTGCGCCAGTATTTTCAATGGTCAACACTCCCTCTCCCCGTTTTATGAGGGACATTGGGCCCGCACCGTCCACAAGGGCACCTGTTCCCGCGAATGTATAGGCCGTTTCTCCATTGTTGACCGTAAGACGCGCGGAAGAAACATTCCCGTCTATAGTGACGGCGGAGGCGGATATGCCAGCCAGATCTTCGAAATTGGCGGATTTGGAAGCGTCATAGACGACTTCCGTCCCGTCCTTGTCCAGCCAGACGGCTGAACCTCCTGCCGCCGTCCAGATACCCGCGCTTCCCCCGTTCCAGTTGAGGGCTTCGCCCAACGCCTTGACACGCAGGTAAAGAGTGTTTCCGGACAACTCCAGGGCATAGGTATAATCTTCGGAAAGGCTGCTGGAATCAAAAGAAAAATTGCTGGCCGTCAACGTGCCAAAACTGCCTGCCTTAATCAGCCTGTAGTCATTTTCCATCGTCTGGTCCACCCCGTTGATCGTCAGGGTCAGCGTGCCTTCCGTATTAAAGGAGAGCGTACCGCCCGACTGGATGATCGCGGCGCTGGAGGAATTCAGACCCGTCAAATCCAGTGTCAGAACGGAAGCCGGGGAAAGAGTCATGTTGCCCGCAGAGGTAAGACGGGCTCCGGCACCCATCGTAATGGAGTTGCCGAAGGCTACCCCGCCGGCAAGCCCGAAACTGAGTTCTCCTGCGGAAACCGTCAGCGCATTGGCAAATCCGGCAGAGGAACCGAGCGTAAGTTTGCCCGCTCCGCTCTTGGTAAAAGCGTTGCGGCCATCCAGCACCGTCGCGTTGGCAATAATGGCGTCCGTCCCTTCCCCCGCGGAAATTTCGTCAAATCCGGAAATCACGGCATTTTCGAACATGTCTTCGCGGGTCACGCCGTTCAGGTTCAACACACTCCTGGTGACCGTATCTCCCCGGCCCTGACCGGAAAGAGTTGTCGTTCCGGAGAAAACGGCGTCATCGCCCGTAATGGTCACATTGGCCAAAGCCGTAGTCAGGGAAGTGCCGTTGACCTTTTGGCCACCCGCATAAATGGAGGCGTTATCGAACGTCCCGCCGCTGATGGAAAGATTGGCTTCTCCAATAGTCAATGCGGAATTGGTATTGTTGCGTTCCACGTAAGTGCCCAGGGATATTTGAGCTCCATTGAACGTGCCGCCCGTAATCGTTATATTGGTGGAACCAATATTTCCGGTAAGGGCGGCGGTAGCGGTCCCATTAATGTAGGAGCCTCCCCAGATTTGCCCTGTATATGTTCCAGATTTGAAGGTCAAATTGGTGGAACCTGTAATATTTAATGTGCTCTCTCCCGTTTCCACCCAGCTCCCCCCTGCAATCATGGCCGCTACCGTGTTGCTGCCCAAATCCAGCGTCATATTGGTATCCGTCAGGTTCCAGGCAGACGTGCTCAGGCGGGCTCCCGCGAAAATTTTCTTAGTCCCGTCTCCGGAAAAAGCAGCCCCCGTGATAGTAGTCGTCACGCCCTGTGAAAACAAACTCTGGGCAAAAGTCCCCCCTGTGATTTCCACGGAAGCGGACGAATGCTCCGCAATATTTGCCGCAGAACCTGAAGAAGTCGCATCGGACAGTCCATATACATTCGCGTTGTACTGGCCTCCCGTAATGCTTAACCTGGCCGTATAGGCGTTCGTCCCGTCTCCTAACTGGACCTGGCCTCTTCCCAGAAGGGCAACGGAACCATTAAAAGTGCCTCCGTCCAGATTCAGGGAGACATTGCCGATAATGGTCGATCTCTGCCCCGCCCCGCGTGTCGTTCCGGCCGTTACCAGCTGGGCGAAAGTCCCTCCGTCAATGGTGAATGTCACATCCCCTGTATGGCGGAAAGATTCCTGCCCCAATCCTATGCACCAGCTGCTGCTGGGGTTGGAGACTGAAATGCCGGCCCATTCTCCGCCATGAATGTTGACGGTATATGTCCCCGTCGTACGGTAGGCATCATTCTTGTTGCCATCCCCCACCAAGGAAAAACCATTAATCGCGCCGGCATTCCGGTCTACATTGAGGGTGATGTCGGCGGACACAATCCGATCCTGGTTGCTCCACCCCATCAACCAGGCATTGGTATTCAACAGGGATGTCCCTTCCCCAATATTAATTACAAAGGAATTGGTTCCTCCGATGGTGACGCCCCCGGCAGTGCCCGCAACATTCCATAATTGCAGTTTTGTGTAGGTCCCTCCCTCCAGATTGAGAACCCGGTTATAGCCGTCCTCATAGGTCCCGCTTGCCGTAATATTCGTCAGATAAATATCGCCGGGAGAATCCGCCTGGACCGTGGGCTCCCCTTCCGGAGGCGTAATCGTATATTGATCGTCGGAAAAGGAAATCGTCGTTTCCCCATTGCCCGCCAACGTATAATCAGACCATGACGGAGAAATGAAACAAGCCAGAAGAGCGGATAAAAGCACCAAGGGCAAACGCGGTCGCATAATACTATAACTTATTGATAATAAATAATATTCCTAAAAATATGTTCTTAATAAGAATTAACGGATTTGAAATCCGGAGTCAATGACAATTTTTGAAACCAAGTTCTTTAGAAACATCAGACATCCTGGGAGGGGAAAGAGGAAAAAACGGAAGCGTCCATTTCAAAAAACGGCGTTATTAATATTTTAATTATTATTTGGACTCATTTACTCCGTTTACGGATTTCAAATCCGTCCGATTATTTAGCCTGTTTCTCCCAGCCAGCGCAACCCGCATGCAGGAAAAAATGATTTCTTGTCTTGCATTCCTATAGAAGTGCCTGTATAAGCCTCCACGTCCCCGCCGCAAGTCAGGGACGGCATCCAAGGTTATGGAGCGGTAGCTCAGTTCGGTTAGAGCGCCAGCCTGTCACGCTGGAGGTCGCGGGTTCGAGCCCCGTCCGCTTCGCCACCTTGTTCAGAAGAAACAGCCGCCTCCGGGCGGCTTTTTTGCGCCCCGAAAACTGGAATCCCGGAAAACAGGCCGCCCCGGGAATGTTTTACTGGAAAAAGGGGCTGGACCCCGGTAGAATGAGGGCCAGCATTACTATCATGAGCATACTTTCGGACCGTCTTTCCGAGGAAATACTGCAAGCCCGCCAGCGTGTCTATACCGTTGGCGAGCCGACTCCTCTCCAGCGATTGAATCTGCCGGGTGTCAATGCCCCGGTATATGCCAAGAGAGAGGATCTGGGCCCCATCCGGGCTTATAAGTGGCGCGGAGCGTTCAATTGCATGGCCGCATTGAGCCAGGAGGCCCGTGACAAAGGCATTGTGGCGGCCTCCGCCGGCAATCACGCCCAGGGCGTGGCGCTGGCGGCCAGAGTCCTGAACTGCCATGCCACCATTTTCATGCCGCGCTCCACGCCGGAAGTGAAGCAGACGGAAGTGCGCCGCCACGGCGGCAGACATGTGAAGATCATGCTCCACGGGGACTGCTATGACGAGACGGCCGCCGCCGCCCATGAATACACGGAAACCCACGGCTGTACGTTTGTCCACCCCTATGACGACCTGATAACTATGGCCGGACAGGGAACGCTGGCGGACGAAGTGGTGATGAGCGGGGAAGGCCCTTTTGACCGCGCATATGTCGCTATCGGCGGAGGAGGGCTGGCCGCATCCGTAGCGTGCTGGCTGAAAAAATTCTGGCCCCGTATCAAGGTCATCGGCGTGGAAGGCATCGACCAGGCTTCCATGAAAACCTCCATTGAACAGGGACGCCGGGTGAACCTGGATTACGTGGATGTCTTTTGCGACGGCACAGCCGTCCATATCCCCGGAGAATTAACCTACCCCCTTTGCCGGGAGCTGGTTGACGAGTTCGTGACCGTGACCAATAATGAGGTCTGCCAGGCCATCCGGGCTATGTGGGAATCCTCCCGCGTCGTGCCCGAACCCTCCGGAGCCATGAGCCTGGCAGGATTCCTGAAACAGTGGAACCGGGGCGAAGTACAGCCGGAGGAAAAGAGCTTCGTGGTCATTTCCGGAGCCAATATGGATTTCACCCACCTCACCCAGATTGCCCGGCAGGCGGGTATCGGCAACCACGAGACGCGCTATCTGCGCATTTCCATGAATTCCAAGCGCGGCCAGGTGCTTAAATACCTGCGCCACATTCCTCAGGATACGACGCTGGTGGACGTGCAATACGGCAAAACGGAAGGAAACACCCAGCACCCCGTGTTCGGCATCGCCGCTTCCGATGAAGACCTGGACACCATCCGCACAACACTGAAGAAGAAAGGAATCGAATTCGAAGATATCAGCGAGGACGACGACGTGCGCTTCCGCATGATCCACTACCAGCCGGAGCTGTGTCAACACCCCCTGTTCGTTCATATTGAATTTCCGGAACGCGCAGGAGCTTTCCTTGATTTCATGGAACGCATCGCGGATCTGGCTTCCCTCTGTTACTTCAATTACACCTATACCGGGGAACGCGTAGGCCGCGCCCTCGTGGGCATGGAATTTGACACAGCGGAAGACCGGGAAACCATTCGGAAACGCATGAGCGCCTTTTCCAAAAACATCATCAGATCCATCCGGGAAATTTCCCCCGAGGCCTTCCAGCGGATCATGGGGAGCAGACAGTTGACTGGCAATCATTGACAGCCCACTATCCATGGGGTTTGAGACATATCGGCTCCCTGTTGTTCATCACAGTCTTTTCCTCCCATGCTTCCACCCGTTATCCTGGCTTCCCAATCACCCCGGCGGCGAGAACTGCTGGAAAAGGCCGGCATTCCTTTTTCCATTATTGTCCAAGACACGGAAGAACTGAAAGAGGCTTCCATGCCTCCGCAGGAACTCTGTCTGCACAATGCCGCCGCCAAGGCGGAAGCAGTATTCCGGGAACATCCGGATTCCACCGTCATCGGCGCAGATACGCTCGTTTTTCTGGAAGGCTTTCCTCTTGGCAAGCCGGGAGATGAAGAAGAAGCTCGGATTACGCTCCGGAAGCTCTCCGGACGCACGCACCATGTATGCACAGCGGTTGCCATCCGTTCTCCGCTGGGCATGAAAGACCTGGCCGTGCTGACGGAAGTGACGTTCCGGAAGCTGACGGAAAGAGACATCCGCCGCTATATGGAACTGGTGAACGTGATGGACAAGGCCGGCTCTTATGCGTTCCAGGAATACGGGGAGATCATTATCTCCTCCGTGCGCGGGGATACGGACAACGTCATCGGACTGCCTGTCAGGGATGTGATGAGATGCCTGAACGGCCTGGGATACCGGTTTTGACCCGGCCAGGCCCCCGGCTTCAGGAACAGGAGGGTTGCCTGTCTGTCAGGAATGATCCCAGTTTATTGTAAAAGGCCACAGGAAGCACGGCTTCCAGCAAGGTCCCTTCCTCCACATATTCCGTAAAGAAAACCTTGCCTTCACTATGCATGGCGGCCACCAGGTCGCTGCGGGTATAAGGAATCAGGAAGCGGGCGCGCCGGACACGGCTTTCCAGCATTTCCACGCAGGCATTCAGCAGGTCTCCCGCACCGTTCCCCTCCTTCACGGACATGGTAACCACCCTGCCGCTGAAATGGGGAGCCAGCAGCGTTTCCAGAGCCCCGCGCCGCTCTTCCGGAACCAGGTCCACCTTGTTTAAAACCACGATCATGGGTTTGTCGCCCGCCCCCAGTTCACCGAGAACCTCCAGAGTCGTTTCGTAATGGCGCACGGCTTCCGGGTCGGAAGCGTCCACTACCTGAATCAGGAAATCCGCCAGAACGGCTTCCTCCAGCGTGGACTTGAAAGCTTCCACCAGGCGGTGCGGAAGGTTGCGGATGAAGCCCACGGTATCCGTCAGCAGCAACGGCTGCCCGTGGGGAAGCTCTATTTTCCGCGTTGTGGTGTCCAGCGTGGCAAAAAGCATATCCCTGGCCATGACCTCAGACCCGGACACCAGGGACAGGAGGGAGGATTTTCCGGCATTGGTATAGCCTACAATAGCGGCCGTGGCGACGGCCTGTCGCTCCCGTTCCTTGCGCTGCGTGGCGCGCTGCCGGGTCACCAGGACCAGTTCCCTTTGAATAGCCTCAATTCTGGCGCGCGCCAGGCGACGGTCAACTTCAATCTGCTTTTCTCCTTCCCCCCTGGCGGCTCCGCCGCCTCCCTTGCCGCCGCCGGATCCCCCGCCCTGGCGGTCCAGGTGGTTCCACATGCGGGCCATGCGAGGCAGGGAATACTGCATGCGGGCCAGTTCCACCTGCAGGGTGGCTTCCCGCGTCCGGGCGCGCCGGGCAAAGATGTCCAGAATGACTTCTTCACGGTCAATGACGCATTCGTCAATAAGCCGTTCCCATTCTCTCTGCTGGGAAGGGGAAAGCATATTGTCAAAAACCACGCAGTCCGCCCGGCAATCCAGCGCCAGCTGCTTCACCTCCTGCGCCTTTCCGGTACCGCACAGGAATTTGGCGTGCATGTCCCTGGATTTGATGAGGTGCTTTCCAGCAATACCGATGCCGAGGTTGGAGACAAGGTCTTCCAGTTCATCCAGCATGGCCTGTTTTTCCCCGGCCTCGGAGGGATCGAAGTAGATGGAAACGAGCATAGCCCGTTCCACCATTTCCGGTTTTTCGCGGATTTCAAACATATAGGGAATTTAACGGAATTGCTTGCTGGAGGTAGGCTGGTAATCCTTCAGCGCGAAGTCCGCGGGCTTATGACAGTCACAACCGCATGAAGAGAGGAAGCCGGCCACGCATGCCAGCGTCAAAAAGCTGATCAGTCTCATGCGGCTATGAGACCCGTACGACGTACCCTAGGCAAGCAAATTTTATTTCATCGCAATTACTTTTCTCCAAATCCGGAACACAGGCATTTGAGCGGACGGTTTTCCCCCTCTTCCGGACAGGGGCCGCCGGAAAAGCACGAAGCAGGGGCAGAAACTTCCCAGCGGCAGCAATCCACCGTCTTTCAAGGGAATTTATCCCTTTCCAGAATCAACTTGATTTTTCATTGCCTTCCGGCCGCCCTTCCCCCGCCTCCAGGCTGCTCATCCATAAATTCCATTTTTCAATGGAAGCGCGGTCCATCTGAAGCAATGCTTTTTCCTGCTGAGCGGCGGAAATAGTTCCCGTCAGTCTGCCAAAAATAAGCAAAGGCTTGGAATACGTATCCGCCAGGGGGGAGAATTCCGCAGGCTGCTTCTGGCGGCATTCCCGCGCCAGAGCATGCAGGGAGTTGAACGGAAGCTCATTCCAACTGACCTGGTACGCGCCACTTCCTTCCCTGCTGTCCTGAGGTTCCACAGTCAGCAGATGCCCCTTCATCCCTTTCAGGCGCACCCTGGAGCCATTTTTGAGCACCAGGGGTTTCCCCGGCTTCTTTTCCAGCAATGAGGGCAAAAGTTTTTCCATGCGGGAGAACAACGGCAGCATCTGGTCCGTCATTTCCCGGCGCATGGCCAAACGGGCTTTCACCTCAGGAGAGGAAATGATCTTCTCCGCCTCTCCATAAACAGTGGAAACTTTCTCATAATCACCGCTTTTCTTCATCACTCCCTCCGCTTCCCGGCAGACGTCCTCATAGCTTCTGGATTGGGCGGCCAGCAGGATTTCCCTCCTCTTTTCCTCTTCCAGTTTTTTTTGTATTTCCTCCTCCTTCTTCCTTTCAGCCGCTTTCACGGCTTCCGCGGCCTCCCAGTCCCGGGCAGCCTGGTACTGCATCCTCAAATGATCCAGTATTCCTTCCAGCGCAGCATAAGCCGGAGACATGGAAGGAACTTCCCCAATCATCATCTGTTCCCGCAGGAAGTCCGCCGCGGACCGTTTGGCCTCCACTTCCGCCACTGTTTTTTCCGGCATGTCCTGAAGACGTTTCAAGCGCGCGTACTGGTCCGTATGCATCTCAAGATTGCTGATCCACGCAGAAGCCAGCTCACGTACGTTCCTGTCCCGGTCGTCCGCCGCATCAGCAGCCACCCGGTCCAGAAAGTCGCCGTATTCCGGCCATCTTCCGGCAAAGTACCAGGATTTCAACGCCATGCCCACATAATAATGCACGGCCAGATCGGAATTGGAGCGCAGTCCCGGCATCCGGGAAGACCAGTCCGCGGAACTCAGGTACATGATCAGGTTGCCAATGTCCCTGGAGCGTTCCAGTTCCTCAGGGTCTTCGCAGGCTTCCATCTTTCTGCCCAGTTCTTCCAAGCGCTCCACCCCTTCCGGGAACTGGCCGCGCACCCACATGCACAGCACCTGGTTTAATCCGGCCCACAAAGATGTGGAAAGGGGGCAGTCCGGCTGGGCCGCCAGATCGCCGAACATGGCGGCGGCTTTCACCAAATCCCCATGGTTCAGGGATTCCTGGGCTTCGTTAAACAGTTTGCCAAAGCGTATGCTGCGCTCCAGCCGCGATTCCTCTTTCCCCCTGTCTTCCAGGGCCGTTCCAGCCGCAGGAGAAATGGACGGGGACGGAGCGGCGGGAGAAGAAGCTCCGCCCTCCCGCCACTCCGCCCATCCCCAAACGCCCAATGCCAGTACCGCTGCGGAAGCAATGGAAGAGGCTACGACGATACGGCATTTCCTGCGCCGCGCGCGCCTCGCCTCCACCGAGCGCCGTTCCGCCCAAGTGAGACCGGATTCCTGCATGGCACGGGCATATTCCTCCAGGGCCTGCTCCACGGCATCCATCAATTCGGGATAGGAAGAGAACCTGTCTTCCTTGTCAAAAGCCATCAGCCTGTCCACAATGAAACAGGTCATGGGAGAAACATCGTTCACCACCTGCTCCAGTCGAGGGAGATTTTTTTTGTTCTCCAGAAGAATATCGGAAGACTGGGATGCGTCCACACGGGGTGGCGAGCCTACGAGCAAATGGTACATGGTGGCTCCCAGAGCGTACATGTCCGTACGGAAGTCCTCCTCTCCGCGCAACAGCGTCTCCGGCGCGGCGTAATAAGGGGTGACCCATATTTCCCGCTCCATGTCGGATTCACTGTGAAGCAGGGACAGGCCGAAGTCCACGATCTTGGCGGCTCCGTCGGGGGACACAAGGACGTTGGCGGGCTTGATATCCCTGTGCATGAGACCCGCATTCCACGCGGCATCCAGCCCGCGCACGATATCCAGCGTCAGGCGCAGCACCCTGTCTTCCGGAACACGTTCCTCCGCAGCAATCAGGGCATCCAGCCCATTGCCCTCCACCAGTTCCATGGCAATGTAAAAAAGACCCTGATCACGACCAACGGCATAAATCTTCACCAGGTTTTCATGGGAAACCCGCGCCATGATCCGGGCCTCCCGTTCAAAACGCTCACAGCGCAGGGCATCTCCGGCGTAAGTATCGTTCAGCACTTTCAAGGCCACTTCCCGCCCCAAAACGGCATCCTCCGCCCGGAACACCACGCTCATGCCGCCTTTTCCCAGCTTTCCGGTAATACGGTAGGGCCCCATGCGCGTTTTTACACGCGTCAGCGCCTGGCAACCCGGGCAAACGGCGTTGGCGTACAGCGGCAGCAGGGAAATATCCATGGGCTGTCCGCACGCCGGGCAATTGACGATGTTTTCTTGCTGGGGAATCATGAACGCAGGGCGGCGGAACGGAAATCAGAAAAAGGATGGGGAAAAAACGGCGCAGATTATCCGAATCATCCGGCATCCTTCCGAATATGAGCAGGGAGGGACCCCGGACAGGGCCCCTCCCGCAAATTTGACTGCTTCCGTCAGGAGAGAGCCGGAAGAGAAGCAGCAGCTACGGCCTGTCCGTGGCGTTTGGTTTTTTCATCCGGCACGCGGAGCTGGATCTTCAACTCGGGGAATTCCGTGCGCAGCACTTCTTCCGCCTTGTCAATGATGATCTGGCCGCCGTCGCCGGAAGCCACACGCCCCAGGAAGAGCAGATTGCGGATGTCGTAGAATCTGGCGTAGTGGGCAATGGCATAGCCGAAGTGCACACCAATGGTTTCATAAATCTTGCGGGCGCGTTCGTCGCCTTCCGCCATCGCAGCCTGAACCTTTTTAAGCTGTTCCGGGAAGGGCATTCCTTCAAACTGGAAGCCGGCGCGGGGAGCCAGTCGGGCTACGGCCTGCTGGGAGAAATAAAGGGCGCCTACGCCCATGTCCTTGGACCATTCGTCCACGCCGCCTTCTTCCGAGTAGTCCACGGGAGCGAAAGCCAGTTCATTCAGCCAAGGCTTGATATGGCCTTCCGGGTCCACATATCCGGCAGCCTCGGAGGTGCCCATGGCTACGCCGAGCACGGCATTGTCGTTCATGCCCATGGCTCCGGCAAGAGCGGTAACTTCACCGTCATTCACCACTTCAAAGGGAATGTTGTTCCATTTTTCCTTCTGGAGGGTGCGGAATACCTTGCCGAGGGTCTTTTCAATGTCCTCCTGGCTGACGCCGCGGAACAGAGAGGAAGTGCGTACTTCACTGTTGATGATCACACCGGCGGAGGAGCCGCCGATGGCGTCCACCCGGGGGAGATGAGCGGCGGCGCGTTCCAGGGAGTCCTGAATTCCGTCAATGTGGTACTGAGGATCCTTCTGGAAGTAAGGGTCCCATACCACTTCCTCGGAGTAAACCACTTCCCCATTCACCACGGCGGCGCATTTGCGGTCGGAACCGCCCAGGTCAAAACCGATGCGGCAGCCGTCCAGGTTGCGGCCCAGCGTCATGGAGCCGGAGTATTCCTCGGGAAGCTCTTCCAGGGAAACCTTTTTCACTTCAATCGGGGAGCCGTAAATCTTCTTGCCGATGAAATCCCAGTCGAATTCACGGATACCGCCCTTGCAGTAGCGGGAGGCCAGCATGTCCGCAATAGCGTCATCCCCGGCGACGAGGATGATATTGCCGCCCTTCTGCCACAGCAGGAATTTCACAATGCGCTCCACATAGGTCTCATTCAGGGCAATGTTTTCTCCGGTATGGGGAAGAAGCTTGCCGGACCAGCGGAAGCAGGTCCCGTCATTGCGGGTCAGAGCGATATCCACTTGATGAGAAGCGGGATCGGCGGCGGCTTTGGCCTCAAAAGCTTGATTCCAAAGAACGGCCGGCACGAAGCCGGGGTCCAGCACAGGCGTGATTTTGGGTTGAATATTCATGGCGATAATCCGTTGGAAACGTAGCATACCCGTTTTTCTTTGAAAAGTATTCATTCCCTTTCCCCATGATTTTTTTTGCGGAAGGCAGGGCGATAGCTCACTTTCTGCTGGAAAATCACCGTGTTTCCACTAAAGAGACAGGAGCTTTTCTTCCGGTCCGGCCCTCTGGAAGGGCGGCCCATCCCACATATGCCTATTCCATGAATGAATTAACGGATCAGCTTATTACCCTGTTTTCCTCCATCCTGATTACCGTCATGTCCCTCGCCGTGGCGGCGGGCATATTCCGCCGAAATCATGCGCCTAATATCCAGCATCCTCTGAAATGGCGCATTCCCGTAGACCATCTGGATATGCTGGACATCGCCATGTGCGGCATCATCGTGCTTTACTTCAGCCTGGGGGCTCTGTTGGCGGCAGCCACGCCTCCGGGGGCTTCTGCCCCTCCCAGTACGACCAATATGGAGCTGGACAGCTACAAGGTCTTCAACGGAACCTGCCTGAACCTCATTCTGGCCTTCGTTCTGCTGGTACGGATGTTCCACACGGGACGAATGAAGGCGCTTGGATTGAAAAAACATTCCATGAAGGTCCTTGTCTACGCTCCGGCGGCAGGTTATCTGCTGGTGCTTGCCATCCATTTCCTGCTGGACAAGTCAGGCCTGTTCCAGTGGATTAAACAGGTCACCAACGCCCCGGCCGAACAATCCATTGTTTCCGTGCTGAGGCACTCCAGCGACATTCCCCTGATCACGGTTATCTGCTTCAGCGCCGCCATCGCAGCTCCTCTGGTGGAGGAACTTATTTTCCGCGGCTATCTGTATCCGATCATGAAAAAATACACGGGCGTCTGGTTCGCCCTGGTCACCACTTCCCTCCTCTTCGGCATCATCCATGTCAGTCTGGTTCCGTTCATCCCTCTGGCAATCTTCGGAGCCGTACTGGTGCTGCTGTACGAATATACGGGCAGCATCTGGACGCCGATCATCGCCCATTGCATTTTCAACACCGCCACTCTCATCAACATCCTGTACCCCGGCATCCTTCTTCCGTATGGAACCTGAGCCCAGCATCCGGCAGACGGGAGAGGACGCGCTGGTGGCCCGCCTCCTGCCCCTGATGCCTTCCAATCCCGCCCTGGTGACGGGGCCGGGAGACGATTGCGCCATCATCCGGGGAGCAGGAAACCGCCAGCTGCTCCTGAAAACGGACTGCGTGGTGGAAGGCATGCATTTCCTGCCCGGAACGGATCCGGAACTGATCGGGAGGAAGGCGCTGGCACGGGCCGTCTCAGACATAGGAGCCATGGGCGGAACACCCCTGCACGCTCTGATAACCCTGTTCGTGCATGCAGACCGCCCCATCTCGCAGGTGGAAGGAATTTACCGGGGCATGGGACGGCTGGCACGGCAGTTCGGCATCAGCATCGCCGGGGGGGAAAGCTCCGGACTGCCTATGGACGGACTTATGATCAACGTGGCCCTGACCGGGGAAGTGGAGGAAGGCAAAGCCGTACTGCGCAGCACGGCGCGGGAGGGGGATCTGATTGCCGTGACGGGAGCGCTTGGCGGCAGCTTCCCCACCGGGCACCATCTTTCCTTCACGCCGCGTGTCAGGGAAGGAGGCATCCTGGCCGCCTCCGGAGCAGCCACCTCCATGATGGATCTTTCTGACGGGCTGGGGACTGACCTTCCCCGGCTGGCGGCCGCCTCCGGGCTGGGGTTCCGTATTCATGAAGAACTCCTTCCCGTGCGCCCGGGGTTCACTACGGCCCAGGCTGTGGGGGATGGGGAAGATTACGAATTACTGGTAACTTTCCGTCCCCGCGACCAAGAACGGGTGAGCCGGCTGGCCGCAGAGCATTTTCCGGAAACGCCTCTTACTGTCATCGGGGAAATGACTGCGGAGACGGCCCGGTCCCTTCCCGCAGGTTACAGGCACTTCAACTAGCCCGTGGAAAAAACGGGGAAAGGACCAGGCAAAAACTCCCGCAAAATTATTCTACCGTCTTTTCTTCCTCTTTCTCCCGCTGCATGTAAGGCAAAAGCTGTTCATACGTAGCCCTGCCCAGGTAACGCTTGATGGAACGCTCCGGCGTTTTGAAAATGTCCACCAGGATCAGGCAGTCCAGCACGTCGCCAAAATGCTTGTCCACGCTGAAAGAAAGAATTTTGCCGTTCAATTTCAAATATTGGCGGAGCAATACGGGAATACCCTTGCCGTCCTCTTCTATATCAGCCACCAATTGGGACAGGCCCTGGGCATCTGCCAGCCCCAGAGGAAGGATACATGATTCCGACCTCTTCAGATCCGCTTTGCGGGGCGGATTGTAAGCTTTTACCTCATGCACCAGCACGGGCTCCATTTCATGCGCCTTCAGATAGGAGACGATAAGGGCCCGGGAAAGGTTGGTGTAATCACGGGAAATGCTGACCGTGCCGAACAGGTAGCGGTAATGGTGGTTGCGGGCCATGAACTGGCCGATGCCCTCCCAAATAAAACCAAGCGCCAGAGGCCTTTTCTGGTATTCCGGGACAATGAAGGCACGCCCCATTTCCAGGGAGCGGTCCAATACCCGCAAGGCGGCGGGGGAAAAGGAAAAATATTCCCCGTTGTACAGCCCTTTCACACCATAGCGGGCAAGGATTTTGTCTGTTTCCCCCATACGGTAGGCGCCCACGATTTTCCGGTGTGTTCTGTCCCACAGGAACAGGTGCTTGTAATGGTTGTCGTACGTATCCAGGTCGCAAGCCTTGCCGGAACCTTCCCCCACCTGGCGGAAAGTATATTCCCGCAAACGCCCTATTTCAATAAGGATATTGGGGATTTGCAGGGCATCCGCCACGTATACGTCCCAATCTCCATTTTCCTGACGGGCATGCAGACACTCCGGGGGCAGAGCGTCAATTTCCGCCTGCATGTCCTGCACGGAAACGGGGGAAATCAGAGCGGACATCTTTGCCTTCCGGTCCTTTTTGTGCACATGGGGGCGGCGGCTCTTTTCATAACTCTTGCCCAGCAGATAGGTGCGCAGGCGCAGATGGGAAACGATGGCTTCATCGGAATCATACTGTCCAAGCTGGCTGAACGGAATGGGCTTGCCCACTACAATGCGGTGCGTCCGACGGCCGTCCCTCCCTACTTCACGGGGAAGGAACGCCACGCGCGCCTTGCGGTTGATCAGGGAAATGCCCTGGAACAGGAGGCTGTTGCGTCCCGGGAAATATACGGGCACCACCGTCGCTTTTGTCATGCGTATAATGGCGGCGATATTCGCATTCCAGGGATCGTCCGTCACCCTTTTGTGGGCCAGGGAAAAACTGGAAACCGTGCCGGCGGGGAAAATGCCCAGAACTCCGCCCTGCCTCAGCCAGGAAATCATCTTGCGCATGCCGGAAAGGTTCTTGCGTCTGGCGTTCTCATCCTCATATACGTCCACCTTGATGAGCCAGGGATCCAGTTCCCGGCACAGGGAAAGCTGCTCGTTGACCAGGATGCGAACATCCTCCCTCACGCGGGTAAGCAGCTCTCCGAACATGATGCCGTCCGACAAGCCGTGCGGATGGTTGGCGACGACGACGACAGGCCCTTTCTTAGGGATATTTTCCAGATCCCCCGGACGCAGCTGCAGCTTCAGATTCAAGTACCTGGAAGCAAGCTGAAAGAAATTCTCCTGAGAACCGGATTCCTTGTCGCGCACGATCTTGTCGTACGCCTTGTTCAGGCGCTCCAGGCCCAGCAGCTTTTCGGCGGACGCAGCCACCAGGGCAGGCAGACGCGTATTCTCGTCCAAAATGTCTCTGATATCCACCATCTTCGGGTGTTTGAGCTGGGCCATGCCCCGCTGTATAACGGATTTACAGAAAAAAGTGAAACTCTTTTTGCAACGCCCTCCGGAACGCAGTCTTGATTTCCACAGGGCGCAAAGCTACAATTCAAACGGCTTTAGCCCCTATTTCCAACTCAGAAGACACTCATGCATCCAGCCATCGCCATTGACGGCCCCGCCGCCTCCGGAAAATCCACCGTCGCCAAGCTCATCGCGGACCGCCTCGGCTATACGTTCATCAACACCGGGGCCATGTACCGGGCCGTCACCTGGTACATGCTGGAACAGGGCATCAACCCTGCGGACACGGCGGCCGTGCTGGAATCCCTGCCGTCCGTGCCCCTCTCTTTCGGCAAGGATGGCAGCCGGTCCGTAGTTCTGTGCGGGCAGCACGTGCTGGGCGAAGAACTCACGAGCCGGCAGGTCAACGACCACGTTTCCACCATCGCAGCCATCCCGGAAGTACGCTCCCTGCTGGTGGAAAGACAACGGGAATACAACCGCCGGGAACCCGTCGTGATGGAAGGCCGGGACATAGGCACCGTGGTTTTTCCGGACACGCCGTTCAAGTATTTCGTCACCGCCTCAGAGGAAGTGAGAGCCGCGCGCCGTGCCGCGGAAGGCCTGACGGACTCCATCGCGGAACGGGACCGCAAGGACTCTTCCCGCGCTACCGCCCCGCTGGCGCAGGCGCCGGACGCTCTGCTGGTGGATACGTCAGACATGACGATTGACCAGGTCGTCCGTTTCATCACCGACAACATCCAACAAAAACTCGCCTCCAGATGAACTCTTTCTACTGGGTTTTCTACACGCTCTTCAAAAGCATTTCCAAAGCTTTTTTCTCCTGGAAAGTCGTCAACCGGGAAAAACTCATCGAGGACGGCCCCGTGCTCATCGTCAGCAATCACCAGAGCTTTCTGGATCCGCCCATGCTGGGCATTTCCTATGAAGACGGCATCTATTTTTTCGCACGCAAGACACTGTTCCAGGGTATTTTCAAATGGGCCCTCCCCCTCTGCCAGGCTATCCCCATCGACCAGGAAAACCCGGATGCCGCCAGCCTCAAGCACGTGATACGCCTGCTGAAATCCGGCAAGCGCGTACTCGTATTTCCGGAAGGCTCCCGCACGCCGGATGGTGAAATCCATGACGGCATGGGAGGAATCGGCCTCATCCTGAGCAAAACGAAAGTTCCCGTGCAGCCCCTGCGCATCAGCGGAGCATATGAAGCCTTTCCCATCGGCGCCCGGTTTCCCAAACTCCGTCCCGTTACGGTCACGGTGGGTGACCCCATCCCTTTCACGCCGGCGGAACTCAACGCCAGAGGAAAAGATGCGTACCAGCACCTGACGGACAGAATCATGGACGCCATCCGCTCCCTCCCTGAGGAATAATCCCCTTCCCGGCCCCATGATTTCCAGGCTGAAATTAATGGACTTCCGCTGCTACGGAAGCTTCTCCTGGCAGATTCCGCAGCAGGGGGCCATCATCCTGGGAAACAACGCCAGGGGAAAAACCAGCCTGCTGGAGGCCGTTTGCTTCCTGCTGCGCCTGCAATCCCCGCGCACGGCCCGGACCGGGCCGCTGGTCTCCCACGGAAAACAATCCTTCGGCATCCGCGGAGAACTTCCGGGGCAAATCAGGCGCATCCTGTGGGCTCCGGCCGCTCCGGACCTCCGCGTCAACGGAGAACCCCGCAAAGACCAGCGCAGCTACCTGGCGGACAGCTATCCCGTGGTATGGATGGGGAATGACGACCTTTCCCTGGTGCAGGCCGGCGCGGACGCCCGCCGGAAATACATGGATTTTCTGGGCAGCCAGTGGCATCCCGGCTACAGACTGGCCCTGTTCAGTTACCGCCGGGCGCTGAAAACGCGCAACTACCTGCTCAAGCACAGGCACCGGGACAAACTCCAGCTGGACGCCTACACGCGCCAGCTGGCCCTGCACGGCACGGAACTGAGAAACCTGCGCGCCAATCTGCTGGCGCTCCTGGCGCCCCATATCGCCCTGGCCTACCGCAATATCGGCGGAAGGCAGGAACAGGTCTCCATCGCTTACCGCGCCTCGGAGGAAGGAGACCTGTATGAACGGCTGTGCGCCTCCATGGACCGGGACATCCGGTACGGGCAAACCCAGAACGGCCCCCACCGGGATGACCTGGACATCACGCTGAACGGCAGGAACGCCGCTCAATTCGCCTCCGAAGGGCAACAGCGCACCACCGCCATCTCCATGAAGCTGGCGCAGTCCTCCCTCCTCACGGAAGAAACGGGGCATACGCCCATCCATCTGATTGACGATGTCTTCGGGGAGCTGGACCCCACGCGCCGGATAGCCTTTCTGCAGTCGCTCCCAGCGGACGCTCAGAGCCTCATCACCACCACCCATCTGGACTGGCTGCACGATGCTCCGTGCCCCCTGCCAGCCTTCCGGCTGGAGGATGGAACCCTTACCCCCCTCTAAAAAACGCGGGCAAAAATGATGAGCAGGCGCCCGCCCCTACGGCATTTCCGGCGCTCTATTCTTCCACCCATACATTCAGGATTTCCACAATATACATCTTATGGAAATCCCCGGCGGCATACCACTCCGGCACAATGGTTTTATCCAGAAAAGCTTCCGGGTTAAGAGGCTCCGCGTACAGCTTGCGGCACTCCAGCACCAGGCGCGCTTCCGTAAAACTTATATTGCCGTTCTCCGTCACGTATGGCGTCAGGCCGGAGGCTGCCACCTTGTCCGTATCCCTTCCGCTCGTTGTTCCGCACACGGTCAGAGCCTTATGGTACTCATGGCTGAAAAAGGAAAGCGTCAGCTCGTCCCCGGCCTCAATAAAACGGAAGGTATGGCGCTGGGGGCGGATAACTACAAACGCCACGGGCTTCTTCCACATGAACCCCAAACCGCCCCAACTGGCCGTCATCATGTTGAAATGCTCCGGAGAACCCGCCGTCACCAGCATCCAATCGTCCCCGATCAATTGTACCGCATTATCCTGAATCTCTTTTGGTTCAATCTTTTTCATCATCGTCTCCAACGTTCGTCCGCCAACTATCCTACACCCCTCCGCCCATATGTCAAAGCTGTGGAATGGCCGGGATGACGCGGGAAGGCAATTTCCGCCCCGCCGGGAGCACCCTCCGTTTGGAGTTGCATTTCCTCAACGGCGGCCCTAGCATTTCCGGGATGAACCACACCGCGCTGGAAGACAAGCTGGGTTACCGTTTCAACAATCCGGATCTGCTCGTTCAGGCCCTTACCCACCCCAGCACGGACAGCAGGCCGGAAACGCGCCGGGCGTATGAACGGCTGGAATTCCTGGGAGACGCCATCCTGCAGCTGGCCGTCACACAGTATCTTTACCACCACATGCCCCAGTCCCCGGAAGGGGAATTGACCCAGTTGCGCGCCCGCACCGTCAGCCGCGCCAATCTGGGCAAATACGGCTTTATCCTGGGGCTGGACAAACACATTGCCCTGGGAAAGGGGGAGGAACGGGCCGGCGGACGGAGCAAAAATTCCATCATCGCCAACACATTTGAATCCGTCTTCGGAGCCATGTCCCTGGATTCCGACTATGAAACGGCCAAGGCCGTGGCCCTGCGCGTCCTCCATGAAGCTCTGGATTCCGCGGCCAGCCATCCCAAGGAAATCAACCCCAAGGGGGAACTCCAGGCCATTCTTCAGGACATCCTGCCCGAAACTCCTTCCTATGAAACGGAAGAAAAAGGGCCGAGAGACGCTGAAAACCGTTTTGAATCCCGCGTTTTCTGGCATGGTCACGCCATTGGAGCCGGTTCTGGGGCCAGCAAAAGAAAGGCGGAAGTGGCCGCCGCCGCAGACGCCCTGGAGGCCAGGGCATGGCTCCGCATGACCTTGTAACCGCCAAAAGGGACGGGTGGCTATTTTGTCACCCTTAAGCCTTGGACACTCCTGTGGCCGGTTTGATAGACAGAGGCCGTCTCCGTGAGGAAAAACCTTCCCCGGAAGACCTTCCCACAGACAAACCAACCATAGAAAACAAATGAAGACCTATACTCTCCCCGTCATCGGCCTCATGACTCTCGGAGCCTCCGCCTTTGCCGCTGCCGCGCCCTCCACCGGAAACGCCCTGCCGGCCCGCGACAACTTTTCCGCCTGCAAATGGCTCGGCGACCGTTTCAAGTGGTTCAACGCGGAACGGGACCACAAGAATCCCTACATCCAGGAATTCAACGTTTCCCTCCGCATGCAGTACGGACTGGACTGGATTGACCCGAACGGCGAAGGCCGCGTGATGGGTGAAAAGGAAGGCAACGGGCGCCGCTTCAACGATGAATGGCGCCGCTTCCGCGCCGGGTTCAACATGAAGTTCCTGAACAACTTCAAGCTCAACAACGTCTGGAACATCGGCGGCATGGACGGTCTGGAAAGCTACAACGCGAAAACCAACACATGGGACACCTCCGACATGACCTACTCCCTTTATGAATTGAATCTGGAGTACAACGGAGGCCCCGTCACCTATGCCATCGGCAAAATAAAGCCGCGCATCACCGGGGAATACCGGACGTCCTCCTCCGCCATTCTGACCATTGAACGTTCCATGCTTGTCAACCAGCTCCGCTCGGAAACCAATTACGGATTCCAGGTGAACAATTCCAACAAAAAGGACAAGCTCGGCTGGGCCGCAGGCGTCTGGCTGAACGGCAACGGAGGCACCGGAACCGGCACGTTCAACAACCGCATTGAACCCGCTTTCAACTCCCGGGACAACTGTTTCATCACCGGCACGCTGAGCTACGACACGTCCAACGATGTTTTCCTGAAGAAAAGCCGTCTGTGGCTGGATTACGCCCACAATTTCACCAAGTGGGGGGACGACGCCCAAAACAAGGCATATGAAAAACTGACCGGCTACGGCTTCAAATCCAAATACCAGGGCACCGGAGCCAAAGACGTGGTGGCCCTGACCTGGGAAGGTTCCGAGGGGGATTTCTCCCTGATGACCGAAGTCATGGCCGGCTTCAACGTCATCGGCATGAAGGCGGGAGCTGAAAACGTCTTCGGCGTGACCGTCATGCCGTCCTACAAGTTCACCCCCCACTGGGAAGGAGTAGTCCGCTACCAGATGGCGGCGGGCAGCAACGCCGTAAAATGGGAAAAGCGCTATACGCAGAACTCCACTTATTCCGGCACCTCCGACTGCATGCAGGCCCTGTACCTGGGCGTCAATTACTACATATTCGAATGCAGCCCGAACATGGCCAAAATCATGGCGGGCGTTGAATACGCCCATTCCAACGGCACGGACGCCAGCCGGCAGAAAGGCTTTACCGGATGGAGCTACAACATCGCCTTCCGCACCAACTTCTAATCCGCCGGACGGTATCATTCCGTCTCTCGTCAACGGATGGCCGCCTCTGTTCAGGGGCGGCCATTTTTAATGGCGTGGCGCCCCGCATGACAGTTCCCCCAAAAAACGGCGGCCGTCATTTCCGTAATGCCTTCCATATTCAAATATCTGGTTCTTAACAAATCGGAAGAGGCATGCCCCATTTCCATCTGCAATACATGCAGATTCTTGAAATGCCTGGCAAAATAACTGGCGAACGTATGCCTTAACATATCCGCAGGCCACTTCTTTTCCTTCCCGTCCCACCCGGCCAGCCGTCTCAGCTCCCTCCACTTCACCGTCCAGTTGCGAGGGCATACGTTCCCCGCCCCGAATCCCATGGCAGCCGCTCTTTTCAGCAGGCTTCCCAACACCGGCCTGATCGTCACGATGCGGGCTCCTCCCGTCTTGCTGTGGCGAGCCCTCAGGGAAACCATCCCCTCCCGTAAATTAATCTGCGCCCAATCCAGCCTTCTCACCTCTTCCGGGCGGATGCCGGCATACAGCATCAGCCCAACCGCAGCCAGGCACGCCCCTCCGGCATACTCTTCCGCCGCCGCCAGCAACCGGCGCATTTCTTCCAGGGACAGCACGGGAATGGGGTGCTCCCTCAGCCTCGGCAGCTCCACATGCGCCACCGGGTTTTCCGCGCACCACCCCCGTTTCACGGCCGTTCCGAAAATACCGCTGAGCACCAGCCGGGCCTTATGCCTCTGACGGAGGGCGTCAAATGATTTTTCCAGGCAGGCGAGGCATTCCCGGGGCGTGATAAAGCGCACGGGCCGCCGGGCCATTTCCGGACAAAACCTCAACAAACGCCGGCTGATATAGCGGAAATCATCCCTGGTTCTTTTCCTGCGGTCTTGCCGGGCCTCCATGGCCTCCTCCACGGCTTTCCTGAACGCCACGGTTTTTCCTCTGGCAACCAGGGCTTCCTCTCCCAGCCGGATGCATTCCCTCGCCCTCTTCCACCGGCTGCCGCGCCCCTTGCTGGCCTGCAGCAATTCATGCGCCAGCTGGGCGGCTTCCACCACATCCAGACCCGTTTTTCTTAAGATTGCCAGCGCCGCATGATCCGTTGCTGAAATTTCCTCTTTCATTTCAGCTATTTTGCAACGGTTTCGGAATCCGTAGTCAAGTAAAAGTAGTCGTTTATTAATCAAAAGGTTCACCAACTTCATCCATTCCGCTTTACCGCACCGTATATCGGCAGTTCTTTTCCAAACAGTTTAATGACAAAGAGGACGCAGGAATTCCTATACGGATTCCGAATCCGCTATACGCAAATACAGGCTTTTTTGGTGCATCCACAGTTGCATGACGCTGCTCGGAACCTCCCACCAAAAGAAGGCCCGTCAAAATAATCAATTGAAATCCAATCATGAAAAAACTCCTCATCCTCATCTCCTCCTCCGCCCTTCTCTGCAGCTGCGGCGGAGGTCTTACGTCCCACCCCATGGGGCTGATTTACGCCAACGTGTCAGACCCCGTCGCCGTCACCAGTTCTTCCGGTTCCCGCACCGGGGTGGCCACGGCTACTTCCTACCTCGGCCTGGTTGCCGTGGGCGATTCCTCCATCTCCGCCGCCAAGGCCCAGGGAGGCATCAGCACGGTCTCCAGCGTGGACGTCAAGCGTGAAAACATCCTTGGCGTCATCAGCAAGTACACCACCACCGTCAAAGGCAACTAATCCTCTTGCGGTGTCTTCATACAGCCGCGCGCCGAAAGGCGCGCGGCCCCCTCGCTCATCGTTTTCCCTTTCTATTCTCTGTAACTTCCAATTTTCCAGAACGCCATGAAATTACATCTCCCTATCACTCTCCGCAGAACACTGCTCTCCCTGCTCCTTCCGGTTGCAGGCATATCCCCGTCCATGGGCACCGATCTTTTTGAGAACTCTGAAGAAACGCTGTTTTTCAGTAATAACAGCCGTCGCTTTTATTATGATTTAAATTCGTCCGATCCCCCTACATTACTTTTATCCTTTCAGAATAATCAGGCCATAGAATTCCTTAATAACAGCATTGAAAAGAGTGATGGAGCAGCCATTAGTGTAGTTCCAACGGGCTATGGCAACTCCAAGGGACAGGTGGCATTTTCAGGTAACGCCGGATTCATCAAATTCATCAACAACACAACAACCAATGACGGCGGAGCAATAGCTGGTGGATGGCTTAGGCTGACATTTGAAAACAATCTCGGAGAAATCCGTTTTGAATCAAATCATGCTGGCTCATATGGTGGAGCTATTTCCGGAAGAAGCGGGAATGTATTCACGTTTCAAAACAATAACAACATTATCTTCCTGGATAACTCGATAACCGCCCTTGATAGTCCTTCTAATAACTACACATCAGTCGGAGGAGCTATTCACACTTACGGAACTGTTCAATTTGACGGAAATAACCAGGTTGTCTTTACCGACAATAATGCTCAGTCCGCCGGCGCCATCTACGCCGCAAACCTAAGCATTACCAACACACAGGAGGAAGTCCGCTTCAACGGCAACAAAGCAACAGAAGAGCTTCATCAGCCGGAAAATGCTCACGGCGGCGCCATCTATACTCATTATAATAATGGAGACTTCTCATTTGACATCAGCGACAATGCCAAGGTTACCTTTGAAAACAATACCGCGACAGGCAGCGGAGGGGCCATCGCCCTGCATGGGCTAGGCTACAGCAACCAAATACCTGTGTTCCAGAAAAACGGAGCACTATCTTTCATTAACAACTCCTCAGGAAATGACGGCGGCGCCATTAACAATGGTGGCAATGATCGCATCATCTTTCAAAAAAATGACACCATCTCCTTTGAAGACAACACGGCTAAAGAAAAGGGGGGAGCCATATGCGCCAACTCAAGCGTAGGCATCTCTTTCACAGAAAATAAACTGGTCTCCTTCACGGGCAACAGCTCAGGAAGCTCAGGTGGGGCCATCTGTGCCAGCAGAGGAACCGTCTCCATCGTCAACAATGAAACCGTTGAATTCCGGGGCAACTATGTAAAACAATATGACAGTAAAAGCAATCTCACCGGAGCTGCGCTCAACAGCATGGATGTGGGCAATCTTGAGCTTTCCACCCAGGCGAACGGCGGGACCATCACCTTCTACGATCCCGTCGTCAACGCAGAGTCTGTTTATCATCATCTGAACACTTATGAAGACAGCGACGGCAATACCGTGACGGGAACCGGGGACATCATCTTTTCCGGCAAATATGCGGAAGAAGATTTAACGGCTATTTTCCAGACGCTGGGGCTGGACGCGGCCGCAGAAACGTTCCGGAGCTGCCTGGAGACATCCCTGACCTCTTCCATCAAGGCCGGCGATAGCGTCATTCTTCATGGAGGGAATCTGCGCGTCAGCGACGGAGCCATTCTGAATATTTTAAACGGTGATTTCACAGGCGGCAACTATATTGCCAAAACCAATTCTCTCACAGAGCTATCCAATAACGGAACCCTGAATATTGACCGTGACGCCACATTTGAAGGCGGCGCCAACCTGCGGATCAGCCAGGCGGCCATGACGGCGGGAAGGAACTTCACGTCATCCGGATATGCCCATCTCTACAAGGGAACGCTGAACATTGGAGGGGACGCCGCTCTGAACGGCGGAGGCTGGATTGAACTTCAGCACGGTTCCTCCGTCACAACGGGAGGCGGCTTCACCGTCCAGGGTTCTTCCAACGTGACGTTCAACGGCGACGGCAATATCCTGAATGCCGCAGGCAATATCATCTTCAACGAAGGTTCCTCTCTGGAGCATTACTACGGCACGGGGTCCATCCTGAGGGCGCCCTCCGTCTCCATGACGGGAGCGGATCTGCGGATATGCCCCCAGAATGAGGGTTACGCGTTAACCGTGGACGGGAATCTGACTTTAGCGAACGCCTCCATCTGGCTCTCCCCGGAAAACCATAGAGAAAATCCCACAGCCGTTTTCAACGGGATCGACATTGCCGGAACGCTTTCCGTCTCCGGTTCCACCACCATCAACCTCAGCAGCGAATATGCCGGCCTGATCGGGGAAGACGGAGCAGCCCTGACGTTGTTCCGGCTCAATGGAGAAACAGGAGACAACTTCACCGGAAATATCTCTGACTGGACTCTCCAGAGCTGGACGGAAACTTATGACGCCGGCACGGGCGCCTGGGCAAATACCTTCAACCCGCTGGAAAATGCGGAATTGACAGAAACAATCCTGACTGACGGGAAATGGGGCGTCATCTTGAAACTGGCGGGAGGAGAAACGCCTCCCACGCCTGGTGAAGACGATATCTATGTACGTACCGGAGAAGAAAAATCCATCACAGATCTGAGCAAGCGCGTCCATCTGCTGGGCGGTACGCTGGACGTGACCGGCCTCCCTCAGGACACGCCGCTCACCAATCAGACGCTCGTGGAAGGTACAGACGGCCTGCTGGTCATGAATGAAGACCAGAGCCTGATCCTGACGGGCAATCTGACGGGAGACGCCAAAATCGGCTACGACATTGACGGAACCGGCGGCGGCAGCGCCGGAGGCGTCGCCATCGGCAGCAGCGGCGGCTCTCTGAACAGCGGCGCCGTTGACCTGGGCGGGGAAAGGTACAACATCGCCTCCCTGAATGTCCGCAGCGGCCTGGCCGGCGTTAAGGAAACAGCCACTCTGGGGCACGAAAACACGAGCATCATCGTCGGTTCTTCCCTCAATAACGGAGAAACCGGCGCCGCCCTCATCAATGACGGCGCCATCCGGGGCAATTCCCTTACTGTGAACTCCGGCGGCTCCGTGACCAACAACAACATCCTGAATGTCGCGGAGATTACCCTGAACAGCCAGTCCGCTCTGGCGAACACAGGGAATCTGACGGCGGAGGGAATCACCGTGGCGGAAGGCGCCCTGTTACGCAACACCGGCTCCCTGGAAGGCAACGTCACCCTCCGGGGCAGCATGAGCAACAGCGGCCAGACCGCCGGCATGATTCTGGTGCAACATGGCGCGTCCCTTTCCGGCGGCGGCATTTTCGATTCAGTCACCGTCCAGCAGGGAGGCAGCCTGAACATTCATGGAGCAGCCAGTTTCAACGGCCTGACATTTGAAGAAGGCTCCGGGATGGCGTTTTCCGTCAACGGAACAACCCCCTTCAGCTCCGGGATGAGCATGGCGGAAACCTACTCCCATGCAACCGTGGGAACCCTGTCTCTCAATGGGACGCCAACCATTGAGGTGAACATCGGCTCCGGCCTGATCGCCTCGGGGTCCGAGTCCTTTGCGCTGAACCTGCTCCGGGCGGAAGAAATCGCCGGAACAGCCGAGCTGGAACAACAGCTCCGTCTCACCGGGCAAACCGGCCTGCTGGAAAACGGCGGAGTTCTGGAATGGAACCCGGAAACGGGGGTTCTTACCTTCTCCGGCAAGCTGAATACGGCCGCCGCAGGCGGTCTGGCGGGCCAGGACGCCGCGTTGCTGGCGGACACCCTCTGGAGCAGCGTCTCCTCCGTCGCCTCCTTTGCCCGTACGGCAAATGAACAGGGCAGAATGGCCGGAGTCAGATCCTCCCGCCTGTGGGGCGCCGGGTTGGGCTACTTCACCTCCATGGGTACGGAAAACTCTCTGAGCGGGTTCTCCTATCAGGGCGGCGGTTATGCCGTTGGGGCAGACACGGCCGTCACCGGGGATGTTGTGCTCGGCGCGGCCTTCGGGCAGATGTTCGGGACGCACAAGAGCGACAACTCCCTGCTCTCCGACAAACAGCGTTCCTTCATGTTCGCCCTGTACGGCAACATGCGCAAGGAACTTGCCAAAGGCAATACGCTGAACCTCTCAGGCTATTTCTCCTACGGCAGCGTAGACCATACCGCCAGAACGCACGTGGGCGGCTCCGGCCAGACGCCCGGGCGCGCCAGCTGGGATGACAACGTTTACGCCTTCGGCCTGTTGGCGAACTGGGACATTGCCGCGAGCGACACCTTTACCGTGTCCCCCTACACCGGCATTACCTACATGTACGGAACCCAGGGCCCCATTGAAGAGACCTTTGACGGCGGCAGCCGCTCCTTCGGAAACGGCGGCCTGCAGTCATGGAGCGTCCCCGTGGGCGTCACCCTCAAATCCGTGTGCGCTCTGAGCAATGGCCAGGCTCTCCTGCCGGAACTGAGCGTGGCCTATGTAGGGGACATCGCCCGCAGGAACCCGTACACCCGCACCTGGGCTGCCGGGCAATCCGTAACCGGCCGGGGACACGCTCCCGGCAGACACGCCCTGATGACGCGCGCCGGCCTGGGCTGGCAAATCAACCGGAACTGGCAGGCAGGCGCCTGGTACACGCTGGAAGTCCGCAGCGGACAAACCAACCAGAGCGTCAACCTCAACGCCTCCTACAGCTTCTAACCCCACCCCTCAATACACCATACCGCGCCGGGGCACACCGTCCCCGGCGCGCCTCCAACTCCAAACCAACAACCCATTCACCAACCATGATCAAGAAAACAATATCCGCCGCCTGCGCCGTCCTGCTGGCCCTGGCCTCCGCCTCCTGCCAAAAGAGCAACGTGGAACAATACCTGGGCATCAGAGACGAAATCGCCGATGTGATGAACAAGATTCATGATGAAAAAAGCGCGGACAAATACGCCGATGAACTCCATGAGATTCTTGAAAAAAGAACACTGCTGGACAAATCCATGACCGCGCAGGAGAAAGCGGAAGTCCAGGCTTACTGCGCTGAGCATTTTGAAGAAATCCTCAAGTGTGGTATCCGCATGGAGCCGGACAAACAAAGAATACAAAATAATCATTATTACAATTCCCAAAAACTGCGGAGAATTATGGGAAGCCCGGATTTCCATTTGTAAGCCGCGCTCCCAATCACATCACGGTTTTCGCGGCTTCGTTTTCCATGAACCGCGAAAGCTTCCGCCCCTTGCGGAAGATATCTGCCCCCACCCCGCACTTTTCCCTGACCATGAACAACCGCTTCGGAACCGCCTGTCTGCTTTTCCTCCTGAATACGGCCGGATCTTCCTGCCGGGAAAACACTGCGGGACCATGCACGGAGGCTCAGTATGAAGCCACCGCTCTCCGGGACATCACAGGCTCCCCCGTCCGCGCAGAACAGCATGCGGATAAGCCTTCCGCTCCGCGCGGCAGAACTCATGGATCCCCAAACACCATGCGTACGGAAGAAAAAAGGCGCCTGTGGGGCACGGAAGCATTCCGCGACATCCTGTTTCGCAAAGAACCTCTGAAAAACAATTTTCCCGGCAGGAATTACTGCGGTTTCCAAAAGCCAGGCCAGGTTCAGCACCATCAAATTTACTGATTCCCATCTTTTATATTATTTCATCCATGAAAAAGATTCATCTCGCCGCCCTGACGGCAGCCCTGACGGCGCTGGCGGTGCTCTCCTGCTCCCCCATCGTGGCGGAATACACCTATACAGGCAGTGTAACCAAAACGGGCAGCAACAACCGCTCGCGCGTCCTGAGCCTGAAAGAATACAGGGACGGCACTGTTTCAGGCAATTTGATCGCCCCGTCAACTTCCGCCATGGAACCGTACTCCTGCGGAAATGTCGGCGGCAGGATTGACGGCCGGAGAATTACCTTCTACCGCACTTCCATGGGGGACTCCTACCTAGGCGCGAAAATGGCGGTTGCGGGCAATTCCGCCGGAACCACCATCGCCTACAACGGGAATATCAACAGAAACCGCCGTTACCTCAGCGGCAAATGGCACGCGGCCAACGATCACCGCTCCTGCATCCGCGGCGGCTCTTTCTTCTTCAACCTGACCCACATCAACGGCAGACCGGTTCCCAAACCAAAAACACCGGGAGGAACGACCACGCCCGAATCCATCATTGATGAGCCAGGCGAAGAAATAGACTAACAAACAGTTCAACCATGCTTCCCCCACGGAGCGGCCTCGAAATGCTTACATCCGGCTGCCGAATATGTTCACCCTCCGTTTCCTTTCATTTTCTGATCTCTGCGCCCCATGAATCCGCCTCTCCCCCCCTTGCCAGTCAACACGCCGAACCCGCAGGCGGATTTGCCGCCCCTGCCTCCTTTGCCGGATGTCCCGCTCCCGCCGATTGAGGACGCGCCCCTGCCTCCTTTGCCGGATGCACCGCTCCCGCCGACTGAGGACGCGCCCCTGCCTCCACTGCCGGATGTCCCGCCCCCCATTCCCGGACAGAAACAACAACTGCGCTGGAGCATTCCTGCCGCAGTTGCCATCTTGGCCGCAGGCTCCGCCGCAAGCTATTGCCTGCACACGGAAACACAGGCTCTGGCGGAACAATCGGCTCATCTGGAAGACCACGCGGCGGCCCTGCAAAAAGATGCGGCGGCCCTGTCTGAAGGCATCGCTCTTCTGCGCCGCCAGCAGGACGAGGGAAAAGAGAATGAGCAAAACAAACGCCTGAAGGAGAATGAAGAAAACGCGAGACTCCTGAAAACATTGCAGGAAAAGGAAAAAGAGGCAGAGCTGATCCGCCAGGAATGCGACTCCGCCCGGGCGGAACAACTGGCCGTCCGGAAACGCATCAACGATCTGGAAAAGAAACTGAAGGAAATAACCGGCGGCGAAAACGGGGGGGCCGGCTGGGAACCCGTCGGCCCGGACACCGTCAAGCCCCCCGAAGTCAATCCGCCCGGCCCGGAAACTGATGCCCGTCTGCGGCAAACCGCCAGAGACTATCTGTCGGCGCGCAAGCATGGAAAAGCCGCCGAGCTTTCCGGTTATTTCGCTCCCTATTGCAATTACCAGTATGCCAACAACCGGGAAGTTCCCAATGCGGCGATCATGAATAATATCCGGGAATCCTGGAAGAAATGGCCTCAGCGAGCTTACCGCCTTCTCAAGGTGGCCTACCAGGATAACCATGTGGAAATTATTTATCTCTACAGATACGCCGACCAGAAAGGGCGCCGCGCCCAGGGATACGCCAGGGAGAGGTGGCATACCAATTCCATCGGGCAAATCGTCCATTGGCGGGAGGATCTGCACCCCAACACGCCTCCGCGGGAATCGCCGGGTTATCGTCTTGCGCCGTCGAACATCAACCAATCCAAACAATGACCACTCCCACAAAAGTTCTTATATTTTCCTTATCCCTGGCTCTTTCCCTGGGGATGGCGGGATGGATGTTCGCCTCATGCAGGCAAAGCGAGGAAAACCTGCGGCAGGCCGGGCAAAAAAACGCCGCCCTGGAAAAAGAAAAATCCGCTCTGGAAGAAGAGTTCCGCCAACTCCAGACGCCCCCCCCCGCAGACCCGCCCCGGACACAGTCTGTTGAGGAAACACAGAGGGAAAACCTTCAACAGCAGATACGCAAACAGGAGCAGAACGTTGAAATTCTGCGAAGCCGCCTGCAGGAAAGCGAACAACAACTCCGTACCCTGAAAACCAGGGAAACGGATAGGGAGAGCTTGCTGAAGGCTCTGATCCTTCAAAAGAAAAAAGAGGCCGCCAGCATCGTCCTGGCGCCCAAGTCCATTGCCGGAGCGACCATCACCATTGAATTCGAACCGGAAGGCGGGGAAAAAGGTCTTCAACTAACGTTCCCGCCGGGCGAATATACTATGGAGGAGGGAGATTACACGCCTCAAGGCAGGACCGCTTTCATCACTTTTCAGAATTCTGAACCATTTGGCACAACAATGTGGGGCGACGCCAAATTCATCAATCACATCGTTACCGGCGCCAAATCCTTTAACGAAATGCTGGGCGCCGACAAAACGCCGCCCGCCGTCATTACGTTTACCGCCAGAAACGGAAACTCCTACACGGGTTCCATCAAGGGGTATTGGGTGAATGACAGAATGCAGCAGCACATGAAAGGAAGCAGGCTTTCCCGCATCACCATCACGCTGCCCTGAATCCCTCCCCCGGCGGCATCTTCAAAAACAGTTAACCCAGCAAAAAAACATATCGCCATGATGACCGAATCAGATCAAACATATTACTACGCTTCTCCGGACGGCCAGGCCGCAGGCCCCGTCAGCAAACGGGAACTGCGCCGCCTGCTGGAACAGGGCGCCATCAGGGAATCCACCAGCGTCCTCCGGAAAGGGGAAAACCAGTGGAGGCGGCTGAGCGACTTCCTTCCCCCCCGGAAGGATCAGGCAGCCTCCATCTACTACTACGCTTCTCCGGACGGCCAGGCCACAGGCCCCGTCAGCGAACGGGAACTGCGCCGCCTGCTGGAACAGGACGTTATTCATCAGTCCACCAACGTTTTCCGGAAGGGGGAAAGCCAGTGGATCCAGCTCAGGCATGTGCTGAAAAGCCAGGGGCAGCCCGCCAACGACAGAACCTTCTTCCCTCCGCCCCTGCCTCCGGAACGGAAGAAAGAAGCCCCGGTTTCCGCCGAAGCCGGAATCGCCCGCAGCATGGACATGGCCGAAAAAATCTTCAATGACCTGAATACGTTTATCGATAAACGCCTGTACAGCCTGTTCGGATTCCGGAAACTGGTGCCTTACTTCAGCAAATGGGTCAATTTATCCATCCACCTGACCAACGTGATGACCATTTTGGCCTCCGTGCTGTTCGCCTTTGCCGCGGCTTCCATATTCTCCGCTCCCAGAAAATCTGTGTACATGAACCCTTACGCCTCGTTTGACACGGCGCAAAAGGCGGCGGAAGCAGACGGCGGAATGACCGGCGGAGCCTTCATAACAGCCCTGGGCGGCGGTTTTATTTTAGGCATCCTCCTGCAATATGTCTCCAACCTGTTTTCCAGAGCCAACGCCAACTATTTCTTCGGCAGGAAGCCGGTGTTATCTTCCATGCTGCTGCCCAGGCTCAATGTCATCCTGCTGTGCATGGCGCTTCTTGCCGCCGTCGTTTCCCTCTTTTTGGCGAAAGGGGTATTTATCATCCTGGCGATTTTGTCTCTGGCCTCCCTGTTGTACATGATCTGGCTGCATTTGAATTGCGACCGGCTTTTCATGGAAGTGACGGACAAGGAAGCCTCCGGTCCTTCAGATCTCATCGGATACATGATGTATCAGCTCCGCTTCTGCCTGATAGCGGCGCAGACGCTGATTCCCGTATGGCTGCTGGGGTTGTGCGCGTTCAGCTGCTCCACCATATTTTCCGATGACAAGGAAGGCTTCCTTTCCAGTCTGCTGATGGACGGGGGATTATCCGTCTCCGGCATCATCGGCGGCGTCGCCCTGCTGGCGGCTCCCATGCTCCTCCATTTGTGCTACATCTTAGCGGCGCTGGTACCGGAGCTGTTTCTCTCCATCCTGAAAGGCTGGAAGAAAGCCTGACCCGGCGGAGCCTCTTACCGTTATTGCCCCAACTGCCCACACGCACCAACCATCAACCCCATAAAAATATTTCATGAAAACCATATTGACGGCAGGCCTGGGAGCCTGCGTGACGCTTCTTGTTTCCTGCGCAGGCCTTTTCGAACCCACGTTCGAGGTTCCGGCCCGCGTCACCTATGCCAGCCCGCTCCAATGGCAGAAGCCTGTTCATATGGGGAAAGGCAATGGCAAAAAATGGAACAACGCATTAGGCCTTAATCATCAAGGTTATTATTACCAGAAAATACGCGTTTCCGGAGGAGGATATCAATACCGTGAGGACGCCAGGTGTCATTCCGGCGGTCAGGAATATTATACCGGCCAGAGAGGAATCCTCCGCGTCGGACAGCAAACGAACACCGTTAAAGGATTTACACCCGAAGCGTAACATCATGGAGCCCTGGCCGTTCCCTCCGGCAAAACATGCCGAACATGCACGGAAGGAGGCGGAAGACGGAGTTTCTCCCCATTACATGCCTGAAATCGTTCTCCCGTAATGCCTCCCACCCGCATCCCAGCGTCGTGCCTGCTCCTTGTTTCCGCGTCTGTTTCCGCAGGAACCGCCGAACAACAGGCGGCAAGTCTCATGGATAACAAGCGGGAAACGGCGGCTCTCTTCAAGAAATCAAGTCATCCGAACAATGAGCATCAAGCCAATAAAAACCGGGTGGAACTCTGGTTTTACTGGGAAAAAAGGCTGAACCGGGCTTATCTGCGCCTGATGCGGCATTACAGCTCCCGCCCGACTCTGGCGGAACCGTTGAAGGCTTCCCAGCAGGCGTGGCTAACCACCAGAGACGCCACCATGCGCGCATTTGGCCTGTGTCTCAGGCAAGGAAATGAAACCGGCCATGAAGACAGCTGGTTCAACGCCCACATGAACCTCATGATTATTGAAATGACGGAAACGCGCTGCCTCATCCTGGAAGAACTGCTCAACGCCATTCAAAGCTGCTATCTTTAACTCATTATCTCCCTCCACACGCCATGAACATATTTTTTATCTCTGTGTCAGCCATAAGCGCGGCCCTCTGCGGAGCCGGAGCATGCGCAACAGATACCAAAGCGCCCGAATCTATCGCCGGGGCGGCAATCAAGCTGAATGAAGCCGTATACAGCCCGGGCGACATAACGATTGAACGATATGAACCCGACAAAAACACCGCCCGGTTGGTTATGCGCTACGAGAAACAGCTAATGCCCAGGATCTCGTCATCGGCGGCGCTTACCGGCGCGACCGCGACGAAAGAAGTCCACGGAGAAAAAGTCAAACCGGCTCTCGTCACCTTCACCGGACAAAAAGGCCGCGTTTATTCAGGAACCGTATCGGGCTCCTTTTATTGCTCCTCTTTTTACAGAGGCAAGGAAGACGAGAAAATCACCATTCTGAAAAATGAAAAAATTGAGTTTATTCTTCCTGACGACGATCGCCCTATAGCGGGCGTCGTCAACGGCCCGGAAAAGCTGGGAAAAGGGGCTATCATCCAAATCAGAACGGATAAGAGAAGTTTCACCTTTACAATAGGGAATGGGTGTGAGGTATCAAAATACTTCCTGAAATATCCGGATGAAAAAACGGCCGTCCTTGAGCTGGATCCGCCCAAAGACCCGGAGGCCCCAAATATCTCCTTCTGGCTGTCCGGCGAGAATAACCTCAAAGAAGTGATGACGGCGGACAATCCCGCGCCATACATCGCATTCACCAAAAAATTGTCCGATAAAATTTATGAAGGCGCCTTCTTCGGCTATTTATACGGATACACGGAAGCCCCGTCATCAGGCGGTAACCTATTTCAGGATTACATCATCAAATTCAAAGAAAAATTACTCGGTATAATCATCATTCTACCGTAACCCTCCAATTGCATCTGTAGAAATTTCCGATGGAAGCGATTTTTCAGCACCTCCATCATTAAGTATAAAATAATTAACGATAAAAAATGAAAATCATCTCTCAATATTCCTATCATTTTTTAAATTTGAAAAGCAAACGCATCATTCCATCTATTTTATCCACTTTCGTCCTCATTCTTCTTACCATCCCGGCTTCAGCGCAAATCCCACCGGAGGCAAGGACGCTGGAACTGACTTTTCAGGAACAGGAAAGGAAAATCAACGACGCAGCTTTTGCCAAGTATAAGCCGGAGCTGGTCAGGCTCATGAATGAATGCGTCAAAAACGAGGATTTTGAACAGGCCAAGCATATCAAGGATATTCTCGAACGGAAAGCCCGGCCCGGCATTCAGAAAGAGGAAAAAGATGACTACTCTCATTTCATCGGGCAATGGGAGGAAACGGCGGGAGGATACGTTTATTTAAGCCGCTTTGATGGGAAGCAGGCACAGCAGAAGTCCGGCAATACCGGATGGCTGGGCAAAGGCGGAGTGGACAAGGATTTTTCATCCTCTGACATCATCAGGCTCAATGAAACCCGGACGGTATGGTTCTACTGGCTCAAAACAGACCGCGACGACCATATTTTCCAGATTAACCACGCTACCAAACTGGTTTCCCTGTTAACAAGGAAGGGAGTGCGCCAGAAAGAAGCAAATCGCTCCACCGATTTTTCATCTTTCCCTAAATTCGACCTTCTTTCGGAGAAAATCCATGCCGATATGGCAACCGGCAAGGAGAAACTGGCCCGGCAATACGCTCAGGCACTGCAAAAAAAGAGCAGGGAATGGGGTGTTTCCGGCCATTTGGAAGCGGCTATCTGGGCGCGCAAACGAGCCGAGGGATTGCAAAAGGGGAATCATGAGGAAAAACAGCAACTCCAGGACATCATCGGAACATGGGACTTCCCTTCAGACACCGTTCAAATTAAGGATCCGAAAGAATTCCGGATGGAGGGGGGGAACATGACGTTCGAGTATCTGCGGTCCTTAAATGACAGTGTCCACCTATTCCATATCCAGGAAACCAAGCAGAAGAAAATGGTAGCCCGGATTAACAACCTGCTCCTCATTATCCCTTATGACTGCCACGGGCCATTCCAGGAAGGGGTGATGAAACCCTGAGCTTTTCCGGAAAAGCGCCTCTCTTTTACAGGAGGCCCATTTCAGAAAAACCGTAACCTATGCCTTTCCTGAATCAGGGTTACCCCAGCCCGCCCCAGCCCGCCGATGATTTCAAGGCCATCAGCTTGGGAAGGGCCGTGTATTCACGGCCTTTTTTCATCAGGCCGCCGGCGCTCACCAGATTCTGGAGTTTTTCGTAAATCCTCAGCCTCAGGATTTCCTCTCCGCCCAGGGACATGTGCTTTGCCTTCATCACGGCAACGGTACGCTGAAAAATGTCATTGAATTCCAGCATGCCCGCTTCATGAAGAATGAGAATAAGCTCATCAGTCACCAAATCCGGTGTCTTGCGCGAGGAATGTGATCTCCTATCCTCCAGCATGATGATAGGACATTATCATGACACACTTCCAGCCGTCAAGTTGATAAAATCTGCGTCATTCCCCGCCGGCATAAGGTTCAAAAAGCATCAAAGACGGCTGACCCGATAACGGATGATGCCCTGTTCCGGAAACCGGAAACGCGTTGCCGCCCCTCCTCACAGGAAGATTTACTTATCCGGAGGGGGAATTTTTTCTGCAAGAAAAGGGAGAGGGCGGCACGTATTATCTGCAACCCGGGCAATACGGAGCTTGTTGAAGATATGAAAGAAAATAAATGGTCCATTTTCAGGTTATGCGCGGCCGCGGCTGTTTTTCTCAGCCCTTTTCCTCTGCAGGCCGGAGAATTCACATTAATGAGCTATAATGTGAAGAACGGCACCGGCATGGACGGCAGGAGGGATTATGACCGCACGGCCCGGGTAATCGCGGCGGAAAAACCGGATGTCGCTGCCCTCCAGGAGCTGGACCAGGGAACCATAAGGAGCGGAGGCAGGGATACCCTGCAGGAATTGGCCGCAAGGACAACGTTGACGGGTACCTATGCCAAGGCCATTAATTATTCGGGCGGTTCCTATGGAGTAGGAATTTTATCCAAAGAAAAGCCTCTGAGCGTCAAACGGATTCCTTTGCCCGGCAGGGAGGAGGCCCGTGTCCTGCTGATGGCCGAGTTCAGGGATTACTGGTTTTGCGTCACGCATTTGTCCCTGAACCGTGAAGACAGCAGCGCTTCCATCGACATGATTGCCGCTCTGGCCGCGGAATGCAGCAAACCCTTTTTTATTGCAGGAGATTTCAATTTAACGCCGGATTCGGAACCGATAACCCGTATGAAGAAGCATTTCATCCTGCTGAACGATCCGGCCCAAAAAACATTTCCCGCCAAGAATCCAGAGGAATGCATTGATTACATCTGGATGTACAAGGGTAAAAAGGCAGAGGCATTTAACGTGAAAGAACGCAAGGTGATTGAAGCTCCTGCCGCCTCCGACCACCGCCCGGTCAAAGTGACGGTCAGCTATTAACATGATGTTACCGGCCCTTCAACGGACAGCCCGCGGGGCATTGACGCCGCCTACCAGCAGTACGATTTCCCCTTTGGGGGCGCGTTCCGCAAATTCCGCCGCCAGCCGGGAGGCCGGCCCGCGATGATAAGTCTCAAAGGTTTTTGTCAGTTCCCTGGCTACGCAGACGGGGATGTCCGGGTTCAGCGCCGCCAGGGCCTGCATGGTTTTAACGATGCGGTGGGGGGATTCATAAAAAATACTGGTATGGGACGCTTCCGCTGCCGTTTGGAGCACGGCGTTTTTTTTCCCGGATTTGACGGGCAGAAAACCGCCGAAGAAGAAGGCGTCCGTAGGCAGTCCGGATCCCACCAGAGCCGTCACCACGGCGGACGGACCGGGAAGAACAGTGAAACTTACGCCCTTTTCCTTGAGCGTTTGAATGAGACGGTAGCCCGGATCGCTCACGCCAGGCATGCCCGCATCACTGATCACGGCAAAGCTTTCCCCGCCAGCCGCGCGCGCCGCAATTTCCCCGGCGCGCGGCTGTTCATTGTGGTCATGCATGCTTATCAGCGGTTTGCGGATTTCATAATGGGAAAGCAGAAGTCCAGAGTGGCGGGTGTCTTCACACGCAATGACATCCACCTTGCGCAGCACGTCCAGCGCCCGCAGAGTAATGTCCGCCCGGTTGCCGATAGGCACCGGAACAAAATAAACGCTGTATTCCACTTCCTCCATAAGTGCTGATCTTCCTGAACCGGACGGGGTTAGCCATTGGTAAGGGTTTCCGCAATGGAAGTGGCCACCAGCCGGGCCGCATAGGAAAGGGCATTCGTGCGGGCCGACTGAATGTTGCCCTGGTCAAAGAACTGACCTACTTCCTCCGCAGAGCCGGAATACAGGATTTCCTGCGTCCTGACATCTACTACACGGTATTTGACAGCCAGGCGCAACCCAAGTTCCGTACTTTTGTAGGTGTCTTCCCGGCTGGAGCGCAACTGGTCGAAGGTGATGGAGTACACTTCCCCCTCCACCCGGATATCCGCATCCGTTCCGGAACTTAACCGATAGGTGCCGTCCCGCTGCAGTTCATCCGCCAGCGCGCCGGTCACCAGCGTGGCGGCGCGGGGTTCCAAAGAGTTGTTGGCGAAGAGGCATACCTTGACAGTCTGGGCCAGTTCCAGCTTGGGCGGCTTGGTGCCGCCGAGCTGGTAGCCGCAAGAGCCGGCCAACAGGCAAAAAACGGGCAAAAAGAGTTTGCAAACGTTTCGGATACGGTTCATGAGGACGGAGAGTTCCTGTTATCTGCTGGTCACGCGCAGTTCTTTCAGGCGGGCTTTCGCCCTCGCGGCGGCAGCGGGATTGATACTGCCCTTGGATACCACTTCCTGGTAACAGAAGATGGCCGCATCCGTATCTTTCATCTTGGTCAGGTAGTATTCCGCCACTTCCAGCTGCTGGGCCACCAGCTCACGCTTCATGGCCGCCAGGTCGGCTCGGGCCGCTCCTGCCCGGGCGCTGTTGGGATAACGCTGAAGGTAGTCTTCATACGCTTCTTGGGCGCGGGCTACATTGACGTGGTTGCGGTCACCGTCCGCAGCGGCCTGGCGATACAGGGTGGCTATCTGGAGCTGGGCCGTGGGGGCCAGCGGAGAGTTGGGGTAATTGTCCACCAGGTTCTGGTATGCTTCAATGGCCTCCTTCATCCGGCCGCGGGCGGCCAGATAATTGCCCAGCACGTTCATGGCCTGCGGGGCGGTAGGGGCGTACGGGGCGTTGTCCCGCACATGCTTCAGCCATTCCGTGACATTCGTGGGATCCATCCTGACGTCAAACATCCACAGCACGCGGTTAGTCAGCGCGCCGCTTGCAGCGCCGAAGGCCATTTCCTTCTGCCGGGCCATGGCCTGCCTGTACAGGGGGCTGTCCGGATGGCGGTCTATGAGCTTCTGGTACTGGTCAAACGCATCCGCGGGTTCCTTGCGGGCCTCATGAAGCTCCGCCATTCTGAACCGGGCCTGGGGAGCTTCCCTGGAAAGGGGGTGCTTTTCCACCACGCGCCTGTATTTCTTAATGGCCCCGGAGAGATCATTCTTCGCTTCCTTTGCCCTGGCTTCCTGCATCAGGGCAATCGCCTGCTGATCCACCATGCGGACGGTTCCGGGGGGGGGAGGCGCCTCCGAAGAGCATTGGCACAAAGCCAGCGTCCCGGAAACGGCAGCCATCATGAGAAGCAGTTTTTTCACATTCATGATTTTACAGCAGAAAAAGAGGGCGCGTCAATCCGGCGAACGCAGATTGACGCGCAAAAGGAGTTAATGGCCCTTGCCGTACACGGCCTCGGCATCAAAAACGACGCCTCCGTCCGCTTCACGCAGCGTGACGGGTTCTCCCTGGGGCTGGGCTTTCAGTTCATCTCCGAACGGAACGGAACGGTAAAAGCAGGAGTGGTGCCCTGTGTGGCAGGCGCCGGCGCCGCACTGATCCACCAGCACAATCAGGGCATCCTGGTCGCAGTCAACCAGAATTTGCTTCACTTTTTGCACGTGGCCGCTGGTCGCGCCCTTATGCCAGATTTCCTGACGGCTGCGGGAATAGTAAACGGCTTCCCCCAATTCCATGGTCATGCGCAGGGATTCCGCATTCATATAGGCCAGCATCAGCGGTTCATGGGTAATATGGTCCATGGCGAGGGCCGGAATCAGGCCGTTCTGGTCAAATTTGGGGGCGAATTCCACGCCTTTTTCCACATTCACCTTGCCGCGGTCGGCAAAGACAATCCGGGATGAGATGTCGTTTTGTTCCATAACCGGCCCCCTTAGTACATGAAATATCCGACATATACCAATCTTTTCTGTTGCCCTGACGCAACGAAATGTTTTCATAGGAGCATATGGCATTTACGGCATCCCAAGCGTTCGACCTGCTGCGCACCGCCTTCTCCCGCAACCGGCTTCCCCATGCCCTGCTCATCGTGGGAGACGAGCACCAGGGAGCCTCCCGCCTGATCCTGCAACTGCTGGAGCTGATGAACGGCATCCGGGCAGACCACCTGGACAGTGTAAGGGACGAGTATTGCCGGCTGGTGCGCCCCAAGTCCAAGTCGCGCCGCATCCTGCGGGATGATATCCGGGCCGTGGAACCCTTTTTGCAACAGCGCGCGGCGGAGGGGAAATGGAAGATAGCCGTGTTCATGGATGCGGAGCGGATGAATGACGAGGCCGCCAACGCTTTCCTGAAAACCCTGGAGGAACCGCCCGGCCAGTGTCTGCTCATTTTGTCCACCTCCCAGCCGGACCAGCTTCTTCAAACGATTATTTCCCGCTGCGTGCGCGTCAATCTGCTGCAATCCGGGGAATTCAGGCTCACTCCTATTCAGGAAGCCCTGCTCCCGCACTGGCTGGAGACCTGCCGCAATCTGAATAATGACCTGGCCGCTCTGGCCTTCCGCAGCAGGTTCATGGACGTCATGGCGGAGGCCAAGGCCGCCATCACCAAAAACCTGAACCAGGCTCTGAAAGATGAAGCCAGGGAAGCGGCCCAGGGTACGGACGCCTCCGACTGGGAGGCCCGCAATAAGGACGCGAACACCGCCCAGATAGAGACGGAATACCTGGAACAGCGCAATCAGGCCCTGGAACTGCTCATCAGCTGGTTCGGACAGGCAGCCCTGATTGCCTCAGGAGCCCCGGAAGTCACTCCGATTCATCCGGAGGTGCGCACGCTGGCCGCCCAGATGCCCGTGAACGAATTGCTGAAGCGCATGGAGGCCCTCAACAGGCTCCGTGATGATTTGAATTTCAATATTCACGAAGCCCTGGCCCTGGATGTCCACCTGCTGGCTGCCGTCGGGTCCTGCTGACCGAACACCCCCGCCTGTTACCGTCGGGCCGCGCACGGCATTGGAAAAGGCGCAGAAGGTCTCTATTCTTCCCTTTCCTTCCGGAGCAGGGGCGCCATGATTTCCTCATAGGCGCGGAATTTCTGCTCATACGTCAGCCGCGCCGCCGCCGGACTGGTGGAAGGCATTTGAATGACGGAAAGCGTTTCCCGAAGGAACAGTTCGGGAAAATACCGTTTAAGGTATTTATGGGAAGCGGTGCCGTTGCAGCAGACCACGCCGATGCTCGGGAAGCTATCCAGCAGGGCCGCAATGTCATTGGGCTGTTCCTGGGAGATGTGCTGGTCCAGGCTGCCAGGCCTGACGCCAGAGGCCACCACATCCCACAGCCCCACCCCGCCCCGGTTGAGCAGAGACAGGCGTTCCCCATATGGCAGGGAGGGAGCGAACCCCAGAAGGGCCCCCATGATTTTCCAGAACGCGTTGCGGGGATGGGCGTAATATTGGGCCTGACGCAGGGATTCGTCCCCCGGCAGGGAACCGAGCACCAGCACGGAACAGTCCGGGGTGACGGAAGGAGGGAAGGAGCATTTTTTCACGGAGGGAAACGGTCAGGGGTTCTGCATGCCGGAATGCCTGCGCACTTCCTTCATGCCCACTTCCTGCCGGAGCAGGGAGGACAGCCACGGGTGGCTTCCCACGGAGGGGGCCAGGTTGAACCGTTCCGGCCTGGTGATGCGCGTGAAAATGACGCGCCTGATCCGGGATTTGGGCACCGTCCTGGCTCCGTAACCGTCCGGAATGTTGGAGGACCAGAACGTTACCTGATCCCCTCCATCCTTCACCAGGACGGTCAGATGGCCGGATTCCCGGCTCCCGATGCGGTCCGTCCAGAAAATTTTCATGAAGTCGCCGGGGCGGGCCTTCTTCCAGTCCTCAAAGTTGATGCCGGCTCCCAGCCTGTGCACCAGGACGGCCAGGCCGGGGCCATTGGCGTTCGCCCATCCCCACGGCCCTTCGCCGTCATGCTGGCCGAGGCGGGGAATGAGGGCCAGCCACGCGCGTTCGGAAATAACGGGGCGAGGCTGTGCAGAGTCCCATATCTGCAGGGATTTCAAAAGGAGAAGGTAACAGGCGGAGGAACAGAAGGAGGGCGTGGCGTTACGGAGAAGAAAAACGGGACGGCGCGTGCGGGAGTCCCAGCGGCAGGCTTTCTCCGCAAGGGCCTGCATGGCTTCCCTGCTGGTTTCGTATCCGCCGCCGTTCCGGAATTGGGAAAGCCCGGTCCGCAGGGCCTGGTACCAGGAAGCCGCCCCCGAAGGCACGGCGTTCCCCCGCCCCGTGGAAGAAAGGTCTGCAGCCGCGGCAGCGGAGCACAGCAGTCCGAGACAGCAAATCAATGTCAGGGCATTCCTCATCCTTGCCCCGCAGGGTATACGGACAGCGGAAAATATCAAGGGCGGATTGCGTGCGGAGATACACGAAAAGGAAAGAAGGCCATAGCCTTTTCCCCGGAATTCCTGTTGTTTTGTCTGGACTTATCGCCCGGCGTCCCGTACTGTGCGTCAGGTCACGCGCCGGGTATGCGGAGCGGAGAGGCAACGCACCTTGGGCGGACCTTGTTTCCGGCATTTATTTTTAACCACCACGGACCACATAGAGGCATCATACCATGGCAAAACGCGAAGATATCCGCAAAATCCTCATTATCGGCTCAGGCCCCATCATCATCGGCCAGGCCTGCGAGTTCGACTACTCCGGCACCCAGGCCTGCAAGGCCCTCCGCGCCGAAGGTTACGACGTCGTTCTGGTGAATTCCAACCCCGCCACCATCATGACGGACCCCGGCATGGCGGACCACACCTACATTGAGCCTCTGACCGTGGACCGCATCACGGCTGTAATTGAGAAGGAACGCCCGGATGCCCTGCTGCCCAACCTGGGCGGCCAGACGGCCCTGAACCTGGCCTCCAAGCTGCATGAAGAAGGCATCCTGAAACAGTACGGAGTGGAAGTCATCGGCGTGGATCTGGAAGCCATCGCCCGCGGCGAAGACCGCATCATTTTCAAGGAAACCATGGACAGGATCGGCGTGCCGGTCGCCAAGTCCGAACCCGTCTACTCCGTGGAGGAAGCCGAAAAGGTGGCCTCTGAACTGGGCTACCCCGTCGTGCTGCGTCCCGCCTACACCATGGGCGGCACGGGCGGCGGCATCGTTTATAACGTGGAGGAACTGCGCCAGGTAGTTCCCCGCGGCCTGGCTGCCTCCCTCATCAACCAGGTGCTGGTGGAAGAATGCGTGCTGGGATGGGAGGAACTGGAACTGGAAGTCGTCCGCGACGCCAAGGGACAGAAAATCACCGTCTGTTTTATTGAGAACGTGGACCCCATGGGCGTGCACACTGGGGACAGCTTCTGCGTGGCTCCTATGCTGACCGTTCCGCAGGACGTGCAGGACAAGCTTCAGGATTATTCCTACCGCATTCTGGACGCTATCGGCGTCACCGGAGGCACAAACGTGCAGTTCGCCCACAACCGGGAGGACAACCGCATCATCGTTATTGAAATCAACCCCCGTACGTCCCGTTCCTCCGCCCTGGCTTCCAAGGCCACCGGCTTCCCCATCGCCTCCGTCTCCACCAAGCTGGCCTCCGGCGTCACGATGGACGAACTTCCCTACTGGCGCAAAGGCTCCCTGGAAAAATACGAACCTTACGGCGACTATGTAGTCGTGAAGTTCGCGCGCTGGGCCTTTGAAAAATTCCCCAAGGCGGCCGACAGGCTGGGCACCCAGATGAAAGCCGTGGGAGAAGTAATGAGCATCGGCCAGAACTTCAAGGAAGCTTTTCAGAAGGCTGTGCGCTCTCTGGAAATCGGACGTGCCGGCCTGGGCCGCGTGAAAAAGCTGGAAACCCTCTCCACCCCGGAATTGCGTGAAAAAATCACGTACGGCAACAGCGAACGCTTCTTCCAGATTTACGAACTTCTGCGCCGCGGCGTGGCCGTGGAGGAAATCGTCAAGCTGACCCGCATCACTCCGTACTTCATTGAACAAATGAAGGAACTGGCGGACTTTGACTTTTCCCTGGACGGACAGGAATGGGATTCCCTTCCCGCGGAAACCCTGCGTCAGGCCAAGGAAATGGGCTTTTCCGACAAATACCTGGCCCAGATTTTCGGAGTGCCGGAAAAGGCCGTCCGCACCCGCCGGCAGAAAGACGGCATCACGGCTACCTTCCGCATCGTGCCTGTCAGCGGCGTGGAACACGCGGAATACTACTACTCCACTTACAGCGGCGCGGCGGACGAAGTTCCTGTGAACGACAAGAAGAAAATCATGATTTTGGGCGGCGGCCCCAACCGCATTGGCCAGGGCATCGAATTCGACTATACCTGCGTGCATGCCGCCTTTACCCTGCGCGACCACGGGTATGAATCCATCATGGTGAACTGCAACCCGGAAACGGTTTCTACGGACTTTGACACGGCCAACAAGCTGTATTTTGAACCCGTGACCGTGGAAGACGTGCTGGCTATTTACGAGAAAGAAAAGCCGGAAGGCGTCATCGTTCAGTTCGGAGGCCAGACCCCGCTCAACATTGCCCAGGCCCTCAAGGACGCCGGCGTAAAAATCATGGGAACCCAGCCGGAAGGCATCCGTCTGGCGGAAGACCGCGAATATTTCCGTGAACGCATGATCGCTCTGAATATCCGCCAGCCGGAAAGCGGCACGGCCCGTTCCCTGGAGGAAGCCGTAGAACTGGGGCGCCGCATCGGCTACCCGGTCATGGTGCGCCCCTCCTTCGTGCTGGGAGGCCGCGGCATGGAAGTCATTTACGATGAAGAAAACCTGAAACGCTACGGCGTGGAGGCCATCCAGGTCAGCCCGGAATATCCCATGCTGATTGACCGCTTTCTGGACAATGCCATTGAAGCGGAAGTAGATGCGCTGGCCGACGGCACGGATACTTTTGTAGCCACGGTCATGGAACACATTGAGCTGGCCGGCATCCATTCCGGAGACTCCGCCTGCGCCATCCCCCCCGTGACAATCGCACCCAAGCACATCCGCACCATTGAGGAACATGCCGCCAAAATTGCCCAGGACTTTCAGGTAAAGGGTATTCTGAACGTGCAGTTCGCCATCTGCAACGATGAGGTTTACATCATTGAAGCCAATCCCCGCGCTTCCCGCACGGTGCCTATCGTCTCCAAAGTAACGGGAATCTCCCTGGCGCGCTACGCCACGGAAATCATGCTGGGCAGGAAACTCAAGGAGCTGGGCCTGAAGCCGCGCGCCTGCCGTTTCATCGGCGTAAAGGAAGCCGTCTTCCCCTTCAACATGTTCCCGGAAGTGGACCCCGTACTGGGACCGGAAATGCGCGCCACGGGCGAAGTCATGGGCATTGCGGATAACTTCGGCATGGCCTACTACAAGGCCCAGGAAGCTGCGGGCTGCATTCTGCCCACCGCCGGCAAGGTGCTCATCACGGTTTCCGACCGGGACAAAAAGTTCATCGAACCCATCGCCCGGGATCTGATTTCCCTGGGCTTTACGATTGTCTCCACTGGGGGCACTGCAGAATACCTGCGCGGCCAGGGTGTGGAAACGGAAGTGGTCAACAAGCTGCATGAAGGCCGCCCGAACCTGGGCGACATGATCACCAACAAGCAGATTGACCTGATTATCAACACTCCGGTGGACCGCACCAGTATGATTGACGACTCCTTCATCCGCATGCAGTCCATCCAGAAAAAAATTCCGTACATGACTACCATCGCAGCCGCCAGGGCTACTGTGGAGGGCATCCGCTCCGCCCAGCACGTGAAGGTATCACCCCGTTCCCTCCAGGAATACCATTCCTGAACGGGAAACTCTCCGGCTGTTTAAACAAAACCCCGCGTGCCTGAGGCGCATGCGGGGTTTTGTTCATCATCCGGCAGGCGAGAGGATTTGAATCTCAAAAAATCGACTGTCCGCAGATCATCTCCTTGCCGTACTACTTAAGAATCAAGCACTTGCTATCTCCACACAAATCAGTGTGGCATTATCCTGGTTGGGATCCCCGTCACGGCTGATGCCGTCCAGTACGGAACGCACCAGTTCCTCCGCAGAAAGCATGGACAAATACCGCATCCCTGCCGGTCCCAGGGAATTCAGATAGGGCTCTACCCCGTCACTGGCCACCAGAAGACGGTCTCCGGGAACCAGAGGGAAGCATTCCTCCCGCAAATCCATCAAAAGAATTTCCTTCCCCATCAGGGCAGAGGTCAAAAAATGCCGGGCAGGATGGTTCAAAGCCTCATCCCGGCTGATAACCCCTTCATCCGCCATCCGGTCCAATTCCTCGGAATACTGATGCAATTCATTAAGCAGAAACATTTTTTCATTCCGGATAAGTAGAAGGGGGGAATCTCCCACGCTGACCCAGCACACCCCTTCCCTCCCTATCCAGGCCGCTACCAGCGTCGTTCCCATTTCGTCATCCTTTCCTCCTCTTTTCCGGACAGCGAGTACTTGTTCATTCGCAGCGGCCACTGCGGCTTTCATTCGCTCTCCGGGAGAGAGATATTCCCGTTCAAATGCCTTGGAAAATCCTTCCACGGCAGCACGGCTGGCCAGTTCTCCGCCGGTATATCCTCCCATCCCGTCTGCCAGCACTAGCAGAAAGGCATCCTCTCCAACCAGAATGGAAAAGGTATCCTGCTGGTTGTCGCGGGCGCCCAGAATCTGGTCTCCATGCAATCCGGAAACCAGAAAAGGCCCTTGGCAAAAAGACTGCTGTATCATGGTAATACAACACTATACCACGGCAGGACTGCCGTAATAAAGCAAGAATAACGAAAGAAAAAAAGCCATGCCTGAAGCCTCGGAATGCTTTTCCAGAGAAACGGGTACTTTACATGTCGCCCAAAGACCTGGACTACTCCCGGCTCCATGACCTTTTCTCCCGCTATGCGGCAGGGGAAGAATTTTCCCCTCTCAACAAGGAATGGGCTCTTGACGTCCACAGAACGGTTATATTACCACCATCGTTGTCGTTCCGGCAATCATTGCCGTCCTTGCCGTCATCATCTTCAGTTCCTGAACTGAAAGAGGCATTTCCTTTTCCGGATGCCATGCATGAGCACCGCATCTTCAGCACTTCCCCAGATACACCACAGTTTCATTTGGAACCGTAACGCGCCCCTCCGTTTCAAACCGGTCAAACAGTCTCTCAAGGGCGGCCAGCCAGGAGGAGCGCTCTTCCCCGCCCTCCGTCAAGGCATAGGAGGTGGACATCATGCGGCGGAGATACTGCTCCCGCGTGTAGGACAAATCATTTGGAAAGCGGAATACCTGGAAACGGTGGTTGAAAAACGCTCCAATGCTGTCCGTCAACTTCTCCAGCCCTCCGCTGAATCCATAAAAGCACGGACAGTAAAGACGGTGGATATTTCCTTCCTCCCGGACAATGGGACTGTCTTCTACCCTGGAGTTCCAAATCAGGGCGACCTTGCCTCCTCCGGACAGAAGGCGGCGGCACTCCCTCTTGAACGCGGCGGCGTCAAACCAGTGGAATGACTGCGCCGCCGTCACCAGATCTACTGAAGATCCGGGAAGCCCGGTCCGCTCCGCCGTTCCCGCTACGGAATGAAAACGGGGAAAAGAGGACAGCCGCCTCTCCGCCTCCCTCCGCATGTCATCATTGGGCTCCACGCCATACACGGTCCAGCCGCGCTCCAGCATGGCGCGGGAAAGAATGCCCGTTCCGGAGCCTATATCCGCCAGACGGGGATTCTCCCGGCGGCTCTCCTGCGTCAGAAGCCCAACAACGGAGGCGGGATAATCGGGCCTGCCCTGAGCATAAGCCCGGGCTTTTCCAGTAAATCGATCAGTATTATTCATTAGTTTTCAGGGTATGGTTTACTCCTTTTCTCCCGCTGTTCCAGCCTCAATGCCGTACCCGGCTCAAGAAAAGCCGCCATGCTGCGGGATCCCGGGAAAAAACTGATTTGCCCGGTGACCGTCATGCAGAAAGGCATGCGGGAAAAATTGCGTTCCTTGCCCCTTCCCCGGCAACATGGGCGGAGCAGTCCCTACAGATGGCTTTACAAGTCTTTCATGAACTCTTAGTATCCGGCTCAGGCCCGCCTTTCCCGGATTGTGTCCTGACTACCGGAAAAAGGAACATCTGCGGGTTCCATTTTTCAGACTGCTCCGCCCATGTTCGGATATTACAGACTCGCCTCCTCCGTCCCCCAGCTTCGCGTGGCTGAAGTGGACTACAATGTCGACCAACTTACGGAGGAATTCCGGAAAGCCGCAGAACAGCAGGCGGCAGCCGTCGTTTTCCCGGAACTGTGCATTACGGGCTATTCCTGCGGAGACCTTTTCTTCCAGCCGAACCTGAGGAAAGCAGCCCTGAACGGCCTGCTCCGCTTTACGGAAGCCACGGAAGGCTCCGGCACGATTGCCGTGGTGGGCCTGCCCTTCCTTCATGAAGACGCTCTGTATAATACGGCGGCGGTAGTGCAGTCCGGCCGCATTCTGGCTCTGGTGCCCAAAACCGTGCTCCCCAACTACCGGGAATTCTATGAAAAACGTCAATTCACCTCCGGCAGGGAATTGGGTACAGGGGTGAAGGAAGTCACAGTCAATGGGATGCATATCCCGTTCGGGACGGAAATCGTTTTTCATGAAGAATCTTCCCCCTTCAGTTTTGGCGTGGAAATATGCGAAGACCTGTGGAGCGTCATTCCCCCCAGTTCCCAACTGGCTCTTCTGGGAGCCAGAGCCATTCTCAACCCTTCCGCAGGAACGGAACTCACCGGCAAGGCCGCATACAGGAGGGAACTGGTCAGACAGCAGAGCGGCAGATGCCTCTGTGCCTATGTCCTTTCCTCCGCAGGTGTGCATGAATCCACCACGGACACCGTATTCGGCGGCCATTCCCTCATTGCGGACAACGGCAGGCCAGCAGCGGAGGGGGAACGGTTCTGCAGGGAAAGCACCCTCATCTTTGCGGACGTGGATTTTGAACGGCTGGAGGCGGCGCGCCTTTCCGAAAGTTCCTTCAATGACAGCAAATCCCTTTTCCCTGCCGGGAATGCCCTGCATCTGGCCCTGCCGGAACAGGTTCCCGGAGCGCCCGGCCTGGAATACGCTTTCAACCCGGCACGGCCCTTTCTGCCTTCTCCGTCCCGCCGCCGGGAACGGTGTGAGGAAATCATCTCCATCCAGACGGCAGGTCTGGCCAAAAGAATGGAACATACCTGCGCGCAACGGCTCGTCATCGGCATCTCCGGCGGGCTGGACTCCACGCTGGCTCTGCTCATCTGCTCCCGCGCCTGCCGGGCGCTGAAGCGGCCGGCCTCGGACATTCTGGCCGTAACGATGCCCGGCTTCGGCACCACGGACAGAACGCATGACAATGCCGTGACCATGTGCCGCCTTCTGGGCGTGGAACTCCGGGAAATCCCCATCTCGGAATGCTGTCTCCGGCACTTTGCCGACATTGGGCACGACCCTGCCGAACGAACCACCACTTATGAAAACGTCCAGGCCCGCGAACGCACGCAAATTCTGATGGATTTGGCCAATAAAACCGGGGGGCTGGTCGTGGGAACAGGGGACTTGTCGGAAATTGCCCTGGGATGGAGCACCTACAATGGGGACCACATGTCCATGTACGCGGTCAACTGCTCCATTCCGAAGACGCTGATACGCTGCCTCATTGAACACATCGCGGAAGAATCATCCCCGGAACTGGCGGCCACCCTCGCGGACATCAACAACACTCCCGTCAGCCCGGAACTCCTGCCGCCGTCGAACGACGGCACCATTGAGCAGAAAACGGAAGATGTGCTTGGGCCTTATGACCTGCACGACTTTTTCCTCTTCCACTTCATCAAATACGGTGCGGAACCGGATAAAATCCTGTACCTGGCGGAACATGCCTTCCGCGGCGAATTTCAGCCGGACTTCATCCGCCGCTGCCTCGGCATCTTCATCCGCCGTTTCTTCCGCCAGCAATTCAAGCGCAGCTGCATGCCGGACGGCCCCAAGGTGGGCACCATTTCCCTTTCCCCGCGCGGGGACTGGCGCATGCCTTCCGACGCCTGCGGAACCGTGTGGGAAAAAGCCATCTCCCACTACTGAGACCTCCTATCCGGAAAGCCGAGGGGAACGGCTTTTCCCGGACCCCGGTAAGGGAGCCAAAGACCACATCAATGCCCGGGGGCCAGCTTCAGCCCGATAATGCCTATCAGCAGGAAGGATGCCGCCAGCATGCGCCAGATATTGGAAGAATCCCCGAACCACAGAATACCAGCCAGGAATGTACCCAGCGCGCCAATGCCGGTCCACACCGCATAAGCGGTGCCGATAGGGATGCTCCGCTGGGCAAGCCACAAAAGAAAACCGCTCAAAACCATGCTGAAAACGGAGCAGGCGATGCAGGCGGCGAATTTGCCGGGCCCTGTGCCGGGCGCCTGAGAAAGTTTGAAACCCAGAGGCCACCCGATCTCGCAGAGGCCGGCCAACACCAGATAAATCCAGGACATATATTGAAACGGGGAATCACCTTCCGCTCGCCGGCCTTCCCAAACGGAAAAAGCTCCAAGGGCAACGGATTCCTTGGAGAATATCCGCCCGGCGCTTCCGATCAAGGCAATAATTTTTTATGACCCCGTATGAAAGGGGGCGCACACTATTTCACCGGCTTTGGGAAAATGGTTCTTTCAAGCATGGGAGCCCTACAGAACATAGTTACCATGTGCCATATACCTGTTCTTTTTAATTAAAAAACGGTCTTATTTCAAGCCTTCTTGAATATCCTTGAGACGGGAACCGCAGCCCTGTGATACTGGTTCCGTTATGGCTATTCATTATTCACTTGCCGCCATCATTCTGACCGGGAGCATGGCTTCCACGGGAATCGCGGCTACTACATGGACAAGTGCCACCCCCGACCTCACCCCCACATCCCAGTACCTGTGCACCGGATGGTCTTTCTGCCTGGGAGAAGCAGGGGCAAGGCTTGTCACGAGCAGCATGCCGCATTCCCAGCCAATGGATGCAGAAGTGCGTCTAACATCCATTGATTTCAATTTGAGAGAGGCAAGAAAAAACGGGACAGGCCTGCTCATCGTGCAGTATTCGGGCGGTATCCAAACCATTATCGGCAAATCGGACAATACCATTGCTACTGGAAACTATGCTTCCGGAACATGGACTTTTACCAACGGGCCGATTTTAAATACAGGCACTACTTATTATGCCATGTTTACTGAAACGGATCTGTCCGCCATCAGCATAGGCGACAGCTGGGACAATGATTTCTTCTCCATCAACGGTTCCCGGCGTATCGACAATTCCAGGGATAACGCAGCCGGAACGGGGCCGTCTGTCAACCAGCTCGCTTTAGTCGGCTCCAATTGGCAAAAGGACTTTATCGCCCGTAACGATAACATGGTGCCCACAGGTCTTCAAATCCATACGACGGCCATACCGGAACCGGCAAGCGCATTGCTGCTTGCATTTGGCATGGCGCTTCTGCCCTTCAGGAGCCGCAGATCTTCCGTACTTTAATCAACAACTTCCATTTCCCATGAATCTGCACCTATCATCCCTGGCAGCGTTGTTCCTGGCATCATACCTTCCGGCGCAGGCCACCGTACCGGACCATTCCCCTTCCACAGCGTTCATCCGGAGCGGCCTCCCGATCGTTGATCTGGATCAATGGACAGAAGCCCAGGTAGTCGTCGACAAGGAAAAAGGAAAATACATGGGACATCCAACGACGCTATTGCTGAAAGACGGAAAAACCATTCTGTGCGTTTATCCTAAAGGGCACGGCTCCGGGGAAATCATCCTGAAAAAATCCACGGACGGAGGCAAAACATGGAGCGAAAGGCTGCCGGTTCCAGAATCATGGAAAACCAGCAGGGAAGTACCCACACTATATGAAACGGAAGACTCCCGGGGCAAGCGTCGCATTCTGATTTTCAGCGGCATTCAGGGAGGAAACAGAAACACAGCCCCCAGGAACCGGATGGCGGTCAGTGAAGACAACGGGACAACATGGTCCGAACTGACCCCCATTCCCAACCAGGCCGGAGGCATTGTTGTCATGAGCGACCTGATTCCTCTAAAAACGGGAAAAGGGCATTATATGGCCTCCTACCATGCCAATGCCCGGGGCAAAGACGAACATGGAGAGTTTCACACCATTGAACAATATGTCACCTTTACGGAAGACGGAGGACTGACCTGGACCTCCCCCCGGGTCATTTTCCCGGGGACAAGGGACATGCACCTGTGTGAGGGAGGTTTTGTCCGCAGCCCGGACGGAAAAACAATCGCGCTGCTGTTACGGGAAAACAGCAGGCACCATAACTCCCAGATCATGTTTTCCGAAGATGAAGGCAAAACATGGACTCCCCCCAAAGAACTGCCGGCAGCCCTGTGCGGAGACCGCCACCAGATTCTTCCCCTGCCTGACGGAAGACTGCTGGTTCAATTCAGGGATGCTCCCCCGACCAGGAAGAAAGGGCAGGCCGCCAGCCCGACGGAAGGGGACTGGGTGGGATGGATAGGCCGGTGGGAAGACCTGAAAAATGGCACGGAAGGCTCATATAAAATCCGTTTTAAGGACAACCGCAACGGATGGGACTGCGCCTACCCGGCTGCCGAACTATTGCCGGACCATACCCTGGTATGCACTACCTACGGACACTTTGACAAAGGGGAATTGCCATACATCCTCTCCGTCAGATTCAAAATCAGCGACACGGACAGCATGGTCAGGCAATACGCGGGGAACAAGCACCCCAAAATCAAAAATGACACAGGAGCGGGAGAAACCGTTTTTGACCCCAATGATCCGGACTCCGTTAATCGCCTTCTGAAACGTTCCCGGAAATAATTACCTCCCCGCCCCGGAAAATACGAAACGGGAAAAACACAACCGGCAGAACCGCTTGCCACCAAACACGACCAGAAAGTATGATTCCCCCATGAATAATACATGCCCCGGGGAAACGGCCCAGTCAAGAACCGTTGCCAAATTAAAGCACCGCCTCCAGTCCGGGCAATTTACAAACGTCATGCCCGGGGAACGGGAACTAAGCAAAGCGCTCGCCGCCGGAAGGGGAACCATCCGGAAAGCCCTCGCGCAGCTGCAGGAAGAAGGCTTCCTGGCGGCTCCGGATAAAAACAGGGCCAGAAAAATCATCAGGACTTCTACAAGCCCTGTGCAGTCTCTGCCCCTGCTGGAAAAACGTGTTTGCTTCCTCTCCTCCGTTCCTATCCGGGACATCCCCCAAAGCATTTGGGTGGAACTCTATCAACTGGAAAAGGCGCTGAGAGAAGAAGGTATTGCTCTTCAACTGGTTGAAGCTGCGTGGGAAGAAAAAAACAATCCTGGCACGCGGCTGGAAAAACTGGAAACAGAATATCCAGGCTGCTGCTGGATACTCTACCGCGCCACGGAAGAAATACAGCTGTGGTTTAAGCGGAAAGGCCTCCCCTGCCTGGTCCGGGGAGTTTCCTACCCTTCCTCCAATCTGCCGTATCTGGATACGCATTGGGAAGTGCTGGCCAGCCACGCGGCAGGCTACCTGTACCAGAAAGGGCACCGTCGGATCGCGCTCTGCATCCCGGATTCCAAGCTGAGAGGCAATAAACTCATGGAACAGGGGTTCCTCTCCTTCCAGGGGGAACATTGGACCCCCTGTGTCATCCGCATGCCGTCGGATGCCATCAGGGCAGCCCAGGAACTCAACCGGATTTATCTGGAGAATACGGGTATCACCGCCTTAATTTCCACCCGAAGCAGAATGCTGATATCCATCATCTCCTGGGCGGCCGCCATGGCTAAAAACATCCCGGGGGAAATAAGTCTGCTCAGCCTGGTTCATGAACCTTACCTGAACCATGTCACTCCCCCCATTACTTCCTACCGCGCCCCTGCAGAAAAAACAACGCGCAGGCTTATCCGGATGATTGAAGCCTTACTGGCACATCGCCGTATTTCCAACAGCCTCATCCTCCCGGAGTTATACCCCGGTCACTCCATCAGTACGCCCTCCTGCCCTTGAGTCCATCAAGCAACAAGGCCTGACCTTCCTTCTTCCATAACGCTCCGCTACGGAAGAAAGCATTCAATCTCCCCCTCCCGGAGCCCCCTCCGGAAGGGAAAAACGTATTGCCCGGCTTTCCTCTATTTGAGAACAGGAGCTTTTTTGCCGGGAGCCAGCCCCGCATCCTTCCCGTCCGTCAGCCATTCAATGGTAATGGGGACAAACTTCAGCTTTTTAATATGCTCCTGGTTCTCCTCATAAAGCACCCCGACGACGCCGGGTTCCACCATGGCGAGGCTGGAATAGGCAAAACCTCCCTCGCCCAGCAGTTTCTTCACCGGCCAGGTTTTGCCGTTGTCATAGCTCATAGCCACCTGTCCCTTAATGCGCCGTCCCGCGCTGGGCCCGGAAAACAGAATGCGGCTTTTGCCGCCGTAGGCGGGCTGGTCGCTCAGGGAATACGTCATCAGGGAATTCTGGGTGCTGTCGCAGAACAGCTCCGGAGCGTCCTCCACCTGTCCCCAGGTCTCCCCGCCATCCCGGGACCACGCAATGCGGCGGCAATTGCCTGCGCCCCAATGGCGCGCAACCATCACCACGCCGCCGTTATCCGTTTCCGCAATGGACGTCTCGTTCACCATGCCCTTCATATTGGCAGTCGGCTGGCCCAGCTTCCAGCTCTTGCCGCCGTCGTCGCTGTAAATGCAGGAAATCACCCATTTGCCGAACGGCCCTTCATTCATCGGAATCACCAGGCGGCCCTTGTGGGCGCCGCTCTTCAGCTGGGTTCCCGCATTCGGGCCGGACGCCATAATATCCACTCCGGAAGGACGCTTGGTCGTCTTCGTAATCTCCTGCGGCTTCGTCCAGGAAGAACCTCCGTTCCTGCTCTGAATCATGAAATTGCGGATGCACTTTTCATCATCCCATCCGTCCGGGATATTGGGCTGCCGCTCCTTGACGCCGGCAGGGTAACGCTGGAACACGACAGTCACGGTTTTGGTTCTGGCGTCATAAACAGGGCACGGATTATTAAATGTGGCGCCATGGGCCTTGGCAATCGCCCGGGGACGGGACCAGGTCTTCCCGCCATTCTTGCTGACGCTCATGATAATATCGTTCTCCCCCTGGTCGGTATTCTTGTACCGTCCTTCGGCGAATGCCAGGAGCTGGCTCTTGCCGATACTGAGCAGGGCGGGAATGCGGATGGACGCATAGGGATTGCCCTCCCCAGCGCTGAATACGGTCACAGCCCTGTCCGTAGGGAAACCGGTTTTCTCTTCCTGCCCGAACGCCGGCAATGCCACGGCGCATACGGCACTCATCAAACACTTGAATACGGAGTTCATCATCCTCTCCATCTTATTCCATTTTCCCCTTCCGCACAACAACCATGTCATGCATGTGCGTCAAGACCAGAGAAAAAGGAACATAAAGAGAAACACGCGGCAGGAACGCAATACTGCCGCCGGGAAGCCCGGAAGGCTTCGGTTCAAAACTCAAGAGGGGAACAAGGAACGCGCCCATCCGGATACGGCGCCCCAGAAAAGCGCCCGCCGGAACACGGGAAATATCCGGAAACGTGAAACCGGCCGAAAAAAACTGCCGCAACGCCAAAACCATTCCACAAATCAACCGCCCGGCCTTTTTCCTGACGGACTGCCTGCCTATTTACTCATCAAGAGAAAAATGGTGAAAGAAGAAGAAAACGGAACCTGTATCTTGTAACATCACGGAACCACCTGCTTCCCGTACTGTCATGAACCGAATCCTTCCATTATTATCCCTGCCCCTGCTGTCGCTCGCAGCGGCCTTTGCCGCCAACACGCCGGAACACATCGGCAACGACCTCAAACTGTTCAAAGACTCCTCCTGCACCTCCCTGAAGCCGGATGTCAAAGACACCTCCGCCTTCCAGTCTGACGCGATGAAGGAACTCGCGGCCAAAATCCTGAAGGGCCATTACAAGCCGGACTACCTGTATGCCGAATACCGGGCCCTCCCCTCACCGCGCCAGACGGGGAAAAATCTCAGAATCGGCGACGGATTCAGCAAATACGACAACATGACGGGCGTCTATCTGGAAAAGGGGAAGCATATCGTCCTGGTCGGCAAGACGGAGGGGCAGGAAATCAGACTCCTGCTGCCGAACCTGATGCGCAAGCCGGCCGAAGGAGTGCAACCCACAAAAGACCCCAACGGCTGGGGATTGCACAAAAAGCAGATTCCGCTCAAGAAAGGAATCAACATCATTGACGTGGAAATGCCCGCCAACGCCTATATCAGCTACTTCACCGAAGACGCCGGCAAGGCGCCGAAAATCCCCGTCCACTTCGTAACCGGCAAAGCTAACGGCTACTTTGACACCACCCGGGGCGACACCAACAAGGACTGGGTCCGCCTGCTTGACCAGGCCGTCTCTCCGATCATGGATGCCCGGGGAAAATACATCCAGGTTGCCTACCCCGTAGAATTCCTGAAAAAATTCACCAAAGACCGCGGAACCGAACTCATCAACGCCTACGACAAGCTCATCGGCATCCAATACCAGCTGATGGGCCTGGATAAATACGGCAAAATCCCGGAAAACCGCGTCCTGGCCCGCGTGAACTTCAACTACTACATGTTCCGCGACGGAGACGGAGTCGCCTATCTGGGAGACAACGGTACGATGCGTATGGTGGCCGATCCTGAAAACGTTCTCAAAGGCGACGCCTGCTGGGGATTCTCCCACGAAGTCGGACATGTCATGCAAATGCGCCCGATGACCTGGGGCGGCATGACGGAAGTCAGCAACAACATCTTCTCCCTGCAGGCCGCCGCCAAAACAGGCAACGAAAGCCGCCTGAAACGCCAGGGCAGCTATGACAAGGCGCGCAAGGAAATCATTGAAGGAAAAATCGCCTACCTGCAATCCAAGGACGTCTTCAACAAGCTGGTTCCCCTGTGGCAGCTCCACCTTTACTTTACCAAAAACGGACACCCCGACTTCTACCCTGACGTCATGGAGTACCTGCGCAACAACGCGGGAACATACGAAGGAAACGACACCGTCAAATACCAGTTCGAATTCGTCAAGGCATGCTGTGACGTCACAAAAACCGACCTGACGGACTTCTTTGAGAAATGGGGATTCTTTAAGCCCGGAAAATTCCATATCGGCGACTATGCGCAGTACGACTTTAACGTCACCCCCGAAATGGCAGAGGAAACGAAAAAGTGGATTGCCGGCAAAAGTTACCCGAAACCTGAAACCGACATCACCGAACTAAACGAGTAACGTGATTCGGCAATCCCAATAATTCCTTCAAGCATCAAATATGCTGCGAACGGGTAAGAAAAACAGGAAGCCCAAGTTCAGTTCTTTTGAAAGTATTTTTGATGATGAAAGATTATTAAGAGGTCAAACTCCCTCACCAAAGGATGGAATCATTGCTGATTCCATCCTTTTTCATTTTTACGCCTATACTCTATCCCTTTCCATATAAAAAGCACGGCGAATGACATAATATCCACCACCAGATCAAACACAGGCCCCAATCGACAATTCCACCCCCATTGAGTCTCAACATATACAGATAAGCTTCCATATGGAGGAGACGCTTTAGAGAATGTTTAAAAACAATTTTCATTCTTCCGGAAAAATTTTTTCTCCATTAGGAAATATATCAACAGGAAAATCCCCAATTCCAATTCAAGCCCGTGAAAGGCAAAAATATTTTTTGCAGTAATTTCTCCAGATTCCGGTTCAATCGGCTTTGTACGAAGCTGTTTTCAAAAAAGCATCTCTCACCCTGGGTTCATTACCTGAAATCGAGCCCATGTAAAGGATAACAGGGCAATTAATTCTAAAATGATTTCTACGGAAATTATTTTGGAAACAAGGTAATTGGCAAGGGAATCAGTCTGTAAATCCTCACAAATGATTTTGGAGATATTCAAAATAAAATATACCGTCGTCACCCAATAGCATTTGAAGAAATACTGATGCCATCAATGGTTCTGTACATTGGACGGATAGAGTCTTTGGAAATGCTGAAAAAGCAGAAAACAAAATTCAAAGATATATTAAAATGAGCTAGTTATAAATATTTTGGTCTTGCTCTATGGATATAAAATATATGGAGGATGCTGAAATGTATACCGCAGTATACCTGGAATTTATTGCTGAGGAAATAGTCTTAAAATTTATAAATAATTACAAATTAGTATATTATGATAAAAAGATAGTCTTGTTCAATGGAAGAGAAGGGATATGGAAAGGTTTCACCAGTATACCTTCGTTTGATATTTTGAAAGCATTTCCAAGGTCAATGGATTTTGTACGAAGGTATTTTCAAAAAATAATTTGGAGCAATTAATCCTGAAATGATTTCTATGGAAATCTTCTAGGATATTAAGGGAAATGCCGATGGAGATTACTGAGAAGTTTCCAGAGGGATTGGGTATAAGAACAGCCAGCTATGGACAATGATTCAAAAGAAGAGAATTCTGATTAGAGCAGATTTTTGTGCTACATTCCCAATGCAGATGATCCTTATGAGTTTGGGTAATACATGGATGATTGGCACGATTATAATTGGAAGAAAGAAGAGCTGGAAATAGCCCGTAGAAAGAAAGAGGGAATTTGGGAGAAATGGATTGAGATAAATAAGTATTGTAGTTTCTGAATTATGTTCTAAACTATGAAAAATTATATCAAATTTTATATATGGGTAATACTCTAGTAATAGTGGGAAATGGATTTGATCTGTGGCATGGCTTGCCAACTTCCTATGCGGATTTCAAAATATTTTTAGAAAATAATGGCAACCATAAAAATTTTTTGGGAGATATTTCTGAATATATAGATGAATCGGCGCTATGGTCAGATTTTGAACATGCTCTTGGAGAAATTGATGATGCAGTAGTTTTAGGTGATTCTGATTTCGGAGGAGGTGGAGATTATAACATAATAAGAGAGCGATTGTCATTTCATACTCAAATATCCGAGAAATTACGTCTTTGGTTGTCATCAGTAGTAATAGAATCATCTAAAGAACTTGATCATTACGAATTACTGGCCCCCCATTTCAAGTACTTAAATTTCAATTATACTTCTACACTAGAAAAATTGTACAGGATAGAATCAAGTAATATTTTTTATATACATGGTTCATTACAATGTTCCACAGAAAAGCTTATATGTGGACATAATACATCTTGCCCTTATGGTAGTTATTTCAATATTCCAACTGGAAAATCTGGTCTTCTGGTAGCAGAAAGCCCTGAAAATGCATTAATAGAATACTATGAATACACTCGTAAAGATTCAGAAATAATTATTTCCAATAATCAAAAATACTTTGAAGAATTAAATGACGTTTCAGAGATATTCATACTAGGACATTCAATGGGAGATGTGGATAAAGAATATTTCAGGGAAATAGCATGCCATGTTCAACAAAACTCCATGTGGAATATAAGCTATCATAGAGAAAAAGATAAGGATAACATCAAAAAAACTATGCAGCATATTGAAGAAGAATGTGGGATTTCCCCTCAGATAGAATATATTACTTTAGATAGTTATGCTTTTGAAAAAATATTATGTAATAAAGAGATTATATGGAAGAAATGAGGAAATAGAGAAGAGATTAGGTGAAACGTTGAAAGACAATCTGTCGGAAGATGTAGTATTGCAATGGCTACACAAGTTTGATAAACTCAAGTCATGGATGTCTTTTCTCCAGAGAAGCGAAGCCAAGTAATGTCCCGGATCAGAAGCAAGGACACCAAGCCTGAGAAAATTATCCGTTCAATTCTCCACAAACTGGGTTTTAGGTTCCGTATTAATCGAAAGGATTTGCCAGGAAAACCTGACATCGTTTTACCCAAATACAAGACAGTCATTTTCGTACATGGCTGTTTCTGGCATCAGCATGAAGGATGCAGAATTGCCTCGAACCCTAAAAGCAACATAGATTTTTGGAATAAAAAATTCTCTAATAATATAGAAAGGGATAAGAAGAATCAAAAAGCACTTAAAAAAATGGGCTACAGGGTCTTTGTTATATGGGAATGTGAAGTCAAATTTTTTCTAAAAAACTCTGATGAATTAAGAAAAATGCTATTGTCAGATATAAATTATATTTTCTCATTAAAACAAAATCACAATGATTTATAGAGCTATAATTTTTTCACGAATGCATTGCAATCTTTTACTGTAAAAAAGAATATCTTTTCTAATCTCTTTACATTTGTTGGCATCAAAGACCACTGGTGAAGGATTAGTATATTCAGATCTTAATCTTTCTGGAGTCCCCGGGATATGTTCCGCTTTTACATGAGCAAGCAAATTACGATTATTTGTAATTCTGTCGTGATAAATATTTCCTAGCCTAAATTCTTTCAGGGAATGTTCTTTTAAAATATTATCAAGTAAATGAACTTTTTTTGAAGTATCAAAAATTCTATTACATAAAATTTCGTTCCACTTTTTCTGAATCCAGTTTTCTTTCAAAGGCTGACATACATGACATTGTTTTTTGTAACTTTTTATAGACTTTTTTAAAATATCTATCATTATTCCATGCCATTTTTTTAGATCTTCTTCATCCAAATTATCAAAGTAATCATATAATATGGACAATATAGAATGCTCTAGAGAACTCACTTCCGACATAACTAACCCTCTTAAATTAGATAAGGTCTGTGTTCTTTCTACAGTCAAATCTATAAGCTTTATAACTTTATCCAATAATTTTCTTGAATCACTTCCCACTAAATAGGTAATTCTATCTTCAAGAAAATCCTTTGCACATTTTTCGAAATCTTGTTGCTGCGAATAAAACAATACTTCAGCAAGAGAATTTTTTCTTACCTTTTTAATAAAAGAATCTCCATGCTGTTCATTTCCATCATCAGATAAATTATAATCAGAAATTATTAAATCATAATGATAATCTGATAATTTTGTAATAGCATCTTCCATATCATCGCATAACACAAGATTAGGAGAAAAACAAAGATCTATTAAATGTGATTTAATTTTCTCTGGAACTTGACCTCTATATTTTTGATGATAGCTATCAATATCATCATCAAGCCATAAAATATTATATTTTATACTCATTGTTTATCGTGTAAATTTTATAATAAATTCCGCTCCTTTAATATATTGTTCATTGAGGATAATATCTGCTCCCATTTCATGTAAAATGGACCTGACATGGAAAAGACCTATTCCCGACCCATCAGGAGTTGTCGAAAAACGATAATCAAAGATTCTATTTACTATTTTCTCGGGAATTCCGTATCCATCATCTAAAATATGTAAATTGATAACGGTATCTGTTTTCTTTGTCCAAAAGATATTAATATTTTTTGCGCCTGCTTTCTGAGAGTTATCAAGTAAATTATCTATCACAATTATAATTTTAATTGGATCAAATTTAAAGTTAAAATCCGAAGAAAAGTCTTTATAGTGAATTTTGCAAGATTTCTCGTCGGAATTTCTACGCCATAAATTAGGCTTTACATTTGAAATATATTCTTTTATAAACTCTAATATATTTTTTTTGATTTTCAAAGATTTTGTGTTGAATTTTGCTTTTGCCACAATCTGCGAAAGAGTTTGGATTTTTTTATTTTCAAAAATAATTGGATTTATAAAATCATCAATTAGATATTTAAATTCAGGATGAGAAAATAAAGCAGCCGACAAACTATCTGCTGCATTTGCAATAATATCTGAATTTCGTTTTATATGATGCTGAAGACTTATGATGACTTCTTTATCAGAGTCTACATCATTACGTAAAAATAGGTTTTCCGTTGTCGTCTGATCTAATTGTTTCTTTAGCTTACGCGTTTCTTGCTTGGCACTACAAGCCTCCTTTTCAGCAGAATCTTTAGCTCCAATTAAATCGGAAAACCTTGATTGAAGAATCTTAATCTCTTTTACTAAATGCTCATTTTTACTAGCGATACCTATAGCATGGACTTTTTCAATCAACTTTGACGCACTACCTGCCGATTTTGAATTAATTATATCAATAATGTCATTATTAAATTCTATATCAATAATGTTACTTGATTGCAAAGTATTTGTTAAAATTTTAATAAACTTAGGTTTTCCCTCTTCATCATTGAGTATATTATAAGAATCTTCATTGATTCCCCAATTAGTTACATCGACAACATATTTTTCTAATCTTCGCAAGGTATTAAGAAGAAGACTATCACCATATGTAGCTGTCCCTACTAGTTCATAGTAGGTATCATTTTTATTAAGTCCACCATTACGACTAGTAACCTCCATCAAATTCTCATTAGGCCCTTGAATATCAATTTGCCCAATAAGATTCCTCAAACCAATATAGCGATTAAATCCTTGAACTGCACGGTTGTCGATTCTCATGGAATCATCACCTCGTTCTCCATAAGGATAAATGCGAAATCCATTTTTATAGACAAAAATATTACCATATTCAACTGTCCTAACTCCGACGAGCTTTTTAAAAATCAATTTTGCTGAGAAGTTTAAAAAGTAAAGAGTAATAGAAACATTTTTTAAAAGATTATATGGATTTTTTTCAACTATTTTGTATATGGAAGTCCCTCTGTCATTTAGGATAGTTGTTAGTGTTTCGCCATCAGAGGAAATTTCGGATCTTATTTTAACTGTTTTTATATCCAGTTTTTCAAAAACAAAATTATTAATTGGACCATTAACTATTCTACTATCTGTTAAATACGAATTATCTTTTTGTCCTTTCTTATACTCTTGCAGATCATTATCTAATTCATCAGAGACAGAAAGTATTATTTTAAAATTAACATCATTATTAGATTTATTCAAATCTGGTCTGATTAATTTAGCTAACCTCTGCTTCAATGTTATAAATGTATTTCTAGACCACGAGGAAATATCAATACCTGTTATACGTAAACTAGTTCCACATTCAAAAGGATGGTCTTCTCTTTCTCCTATGAATCTCTTTACTGGTATAGTAATAAATTCAGATTTTAAATTTTTATCAAATTCTTTCCAATCTACATGAAGTTTTTCGACTATTGCATTATTTTCATTTTTTATCGTTGTTAGCTCTAAATATCGTCCTAATTTATCACAAGAAAATCTTCCAACACCATGTGCGCCAGCAAAATGTCTAAACGTTTCAAGTTTACTTCTGTAATCTATTTCACTCTCAAGGTCTTCTGTTCCATCCGCCTTCGCTGAATATGCCACGAATAACCATTTTGTTCTAATGTCATAATCATTCATACCCTTTCCATTATCCTGAATAAGAATAGCCGCTTTTTCCGAATCATAGATGTTTTCAAAAGTTATACGTACTTCCGTTGCATGAGCATCAAATGAATTTTTAACCAACTCAAAGATAGCAGTATAGTTATCAGTAATAAGGCCAGCTCCTAATAAATGCTTTAGGCCAGAACTTATTTTAAAAAAATCATTTTTTTCTTTCATCTTAACAACTTTTGTAAAACTTTCCCACATATTTCTCCAAATAAAGGAGGGATAGCATTTCCTATTTGTGAATACCGTGGAACTTGTTTAATACGTTCCTTACCTCCTGTAGTATATTTTCCTTTGAATTCATAAGAATCAGGAAAGCTTTGAATTCGTGCATATTCTCTAACTGTCAAAATTCTAGGCTCGCAATAATGTATATAGTCATCAGGAAGAGTAGTAATCGTGGGACTTTTTTTGTATCCATCCAAAGGAATAATAGTATGTTTCCTAATATTATATTTTTCTCGGAGAGTATGGTTAAGGTTTCTATTTCTTTCGGATGTTTGCAAAATATCAGTAAATTTCGCTACTGTTTCTGGTTTATGCCTAGCAAATCTATGGCTATCTGGTGCACTTAAATCAGATATATCTTGGCGCATTAATTTTTGATATGGAGTCAAATTATTTTTTTTATAAAATGATGTTTGAAACTTTTTTGTATCAGGTAAATCTATTTTACCATTAGAAGACAATAAATCAGATATAGATTCTTCTAATGTTACATTTTCATTTAATCCTTTTGAATTCAAAAAATGTTTTTTGGTATCATGTAATTGCTTAAAGAAAAATGAAGGTGAATATTCTTTATGTTTATCCAAATAGCTTTCGTGAATACCTATAAGAATAAATCTAGTTCTGTTTTGAGGAATACCAAAATCTCCTAAATTTAATAATCTACCCAAAACTTTGTATTCAATTTTGGCAAGTTTTTCCTGAACCATATCAGAATAAGCTTGGCTACGCTTTGTACTGCCATTTTTTTCAAATCCGATAGTAAATCCTTTGACGTTTTCTAAAAAGATAATCTTAGGTTGTAAAATTTTAATGAATTCAATATAGGCTTTAACTAAGCTATTTCGGATATCCGATTCTTGACGTCTGCCAGCCATAGAAAACCCTTGGCACGGTGGGCCTCCTACAACCAAATCAACCGTCCCTTTAAGTTGCTCCAAGCGTTTATAGTAAGTAGACAAAACTTCATTGATATCATGATGTGTTAGTGGTAACCAATCTGGCCATTGGAAATGATGGCACTTTTGAATCAAATTATGTTGTAAAGTCTCAAAAGCATCAGGGCTCTTTTCAATCGCAAAAAGCCCCTTCCAACCTGCCTTATGTAACCCTAGGGATAGGCCTCCACAACCAGCAAAGAGATCAATATAAGTTCCAGTCATGGTGCATAGTCATTTTTCTTCAGCTTACAATTGTTAGCAATATAGTGTCAAGCTGGGCATTTCGAAAGATTCAAATTTTCCCCTTTTCTTCCCCATATCCCTACAAACAAAAACCGCAATATATTGACATACAACATATTGCGGCGGAAAATTGATGGCGGACAGGGAGGGATTCGAACCCTCGGTACCGGTTTGCGGTACACACACTTTCCAGGCGTGCTCATTCGACCACTCTGACACCTGCCCGTTGGAGATTGTGCTAGATAGGAAAGCAGGGATAGAGTAACGGCAGAAGAGAGGTTTGGCAATCTTTTTTTTATCCGGAAGGGATTTTCCCGTTTTCCCCGAGTTTTTTCACGTTTCCGGCAGCTGCTCGAAGAGGATGAAAAGCGCCCCGACAGCGCGAGAAAATCTTCAACGGACATAAACAGCAACGAAGCGTATTTTCAGAAGTTTTGAAAGGAACAGGTTTCCGTGGTTCACAAAAATTATCCATGAGGGCATGGCAGATTTCCTCCCTCCCTGCCCTGTTTTTCCCGCAGAGCAAATAAGAATTTTTCTCTTTCTCCACCTTTACGGCTTCCGGGCAATCGGGCAAGGTTCAGGTAAGAACCTCTATTGATAAACTTGCTTCCGTCCAGACTCAAGAATTGACCAGCAGACGTTTGAGGAATTTCAGGAGCGAGACGGGAAGAGAAGACCGAAGGATTCCAGAAACCCAGGGTTCCGTGAGTTCCGGGAAAACGCGGCAGAAATGAGAACCCACGCTGTAAGGAGAGAAGGCGGGACATGCCGTTCACCGAGTATCATCATTTCCGCGGCTCCGCATTCCTCCCGTCCTCAAAAAAGGCCAAAGGCTTCCGGCATGTCCCGGAAAAGGCGTTTCCCGACCACACTTCCCCCTTGACGGATGCCCCAAAGACGGGTTTGCTAGTTCTGCGCATGGGAGAGTCCTTTTACACACGCACCACGGAGGCCCCCTCCTCCGCTTTTGATTTGTCCCTCAGACCGCCCGCTTTCAGCGAGTTCTGCGGCCAAGAGAAGATTAAGGACCGCCTGATGCTGATGGTGGAAGCCGCCAGACAGCGCGACGACGTGCTGGACCACATCCTGTTGAGCGGCCCGCCGGGCCTGGGGAAGACGACGCTTGCCAATATTATCGCGAATGCCGTCGGCTGCCGCATTCATACGACTTCCGGCCCCCAGATTGAAAAGGCGGGAGACCTGGCCGGCGTGCTGACCAATCTGGAAAAGGGGGATATTCTGTTTATTGACGAGATCCACCGCCTGCACCCGGCCATTGAGGAGTATCTGTACCCGGCCATGGAGGATTTCCGGCTGGATATTATCATCGACCAGGGGCCGAACGCCCGTTCCATCCAGCTCAACCTGCCCAAGTTTACCCTGGTGGGAGCCACCACCCGCGCCGGGATGCTGACCAGCCCGCTGCGTTCCCGCTTCGGCCTGGTGAACCGACTGGATTATTATACGCGGGAGGAGCTGTGCGCCATTATCGAACGGTCCGCGGGGCTGCTGAACGTGCCCGTGGACCCGGAGGGCGCCCTGCAGATCGCGCTGCGCTCCCGCGGCACGCCCCGCGTGGCCAATTCCCTGCTGCGCTGGGTGCGGGATTACGCCCAGGTGCGCGGCGACGGCGTGATTACGGAGCAGTTGGCGCACGACGCCCTGACCATGATTGAGATTGACGACGATGGCCTGGACGAGATGGACAAGCGCCTGCTGGAAGCGATGATTTACAAGTTCAACGGCGGCCCGGTGGGCCTTTCCTCCCTGGCGGTGGCCGTAGGGGAGGACGCTTCCACGCTGGAGGACGTGCACGAGCCTTTCCTGATTATGCAGGGGTATATCAGCCGCACCCCCAGGGGACGCGTGGCGATGCCCTCCGCCTACCTCAAGATGGGAGCCGCGCCGCCCGCCAACGGCCAGGGGTGGCTGTTGTAGGCCATTCATTTACGACATGGAAGGAGTGCTGCGTTTTGTGCTGGTCATCAGGCCCGCTTTCTTTTAGACTGTTTCCACATAAAACGTCAGGACGTTTTCTGTTCATCATACGCCCAAAGCTATGGCCGCACATTCTGATACTCCCTTTAAAAGACTGCCCGTCAAGATTATCGGTACGGGTTCCTATGTTCCGGAACGCCGCCTGACCAATGCGGATCTGGAAAAGATGGTGGACACTTCCCACGAATGGATTATTGAACGCACGGGCATTGTGGAACGCCGCATCGCCGCCCCTGACGAGTACACTTCCCATATGGGGACGAAGGCCGCCCAGCGCGCTCTGGAATCCTGCGGGCTGAAGCCGGAGGATATTGACCTGATTATCGTCGCCACCATCACGCCGGATACGTTCACCCCTTCCACTTCCTGCTATATCCAGGATGCCTTGGGCGCCAAGAATGCCGCCGCCTTTGACATTTCCGCCGCCTGCTCCGGCTTCCTGTTCGCCATGAAGACCGCCGTCCAGTACATCGGCACCGGCCAGATGAAAACGGCGCTCATCATCGCCGCTGAAAAACTTTCCACCGTCGTCAACTGGGAGGACCGCAGCACCTGCGTCCTGTTCGGGGACGGCGCCGGGGCAGCCGTGCTCCAGGCCTCCACAGGGGAAGAGGGGGAAGGCTCCGTCCTTGCCACGGATATCGGTTCGGACGGCTCCCTGCATGACCTGCTCCAGATTCCGGGCGGCGGCTCCCGTTGCCCCACCACCGCGGAAAACGCCCATGAACGCCTGGCCACCCTGGCCATGCGCGGCAATGAGACTTTCCGCCATGCCGTCACGCGCATGAAAGCCTCCGCCGCCAGCGTCATTGAACGCGCCGGCCTCACGGCGGACGATATTCAGCTGATTATTCCCCACCAGGCCAACCTCCGCATCATTAACGCCGTAGCGCAACGCCTCTCCATTCCTGAAGAGAAGGTGTTCGTGAACATTGAGAAGTACGGCAACACGTCCGCGGCCGCCGTCGCCATCGCCTTTGACGAAGCGCGCCGTTCCGGCAGATTCGGCAAGGGAGACAACGTCGTCCTGGTCACGTTCGGCGCCGGGCTTACCTGGTCCGCCGCCGTTATCCGCTGGTAATATTCTTTTTCATACTCCCCCATCATCATGACCACTGAACCATACGGCAAAAAAAATCCGTTTCCCGCTCCCGTCCTTTCCGTCAAGCACATCACCGGGGAAGGCAGCCCCAAGGAAACCATCCACATTGAATACAGCCTGGACGGTTCCGGGATGAATTACATTGCCGGGGATGCCCTGGCCGTCATTCCCGCCAATGATCCCGCCCTGGCGGACGCTCTGATTGACAAACTCGGCCTCAGCCCGAACTCCCAGGTTCCCACGCCGGAAGGGGAAACCGCAAGCCTGAAGGACGCCCTGGTTCACTGCTATGACATTACCAATGTCAACAAAGCCCTGCTGACCAAATGGGCCGCCGCTTCCGGCAGCCAGGAGCTGGACGCGCTTCTGGCCGGGGATAAAGACGCCCTCAGCGATTTCCTGTGGGGCCGGGACATGCTGGATCTGGCCACGGAATACCCCGCTTCCTTCGAATCCGCGGAGGCTTTCACCGGCATTCTGAAAAAGATCATGCCGCGCCTTTATTCCATCGCCTCCAGCCCGAACGCCCATCCCGAACAGGTTCATCTGTGCGTGGGCGCGGTGCGCTACACGGCCCGTGACCGCAAGCGCGGCGGCGTCTGCTCCACCTACATGGCGGACCGCCTCCAGCCGGGCCATACGGCCAGGGTATTCGTACATACCAACAAGAATTTCCGTCTGCCGGAAGACGGGGACACTCCCATCATCATGGTAGGCCCCGGCACCGGCATCGCCCCCTTCCGGGCATTCTGGGAGGAACGCATCGCCTCCGGCGCCAAGGGCGGCAACTGGCTGTTCTTCGGCAATCCGTACAGGGCTACCGACTTCTGTTATGAAGATGAGCTGACCCAATTGACCGGCACCGGCAAACTGAAGTTGTCCGTGGCCTGGTCCCGCGACCAGGAAAAGAAGGTGTATGTGCAGCACCTCATGGTTCAGGAAGGCGAAGAGCTTTGGAAATGGCTGGAAGCCGGCGCCTGCTTCTATGTCTGCGGAGACGCCTCCCGCATGGCGAAGGATGTGGACGCCGCCCTTCATGAAGTCATCCAGACCTGGGGCCATAAAACTCCGGAGGAAGCCGCGGCATATGTGGCGGACATGAAACAGCACCGCCGTTACCAGCGGGACGTGTACTAATTCGGGATCTCCCCCTTGAGCCTGTCACCGCGCCTTTCCATCTTTTCTGGAAAGGCGCTTTTTCTTTTTCCGGAGAAAACCCGCCCGAGCAAAAGTTCCCCTCCTGCTTCAAGCGTTTCTTTACCCTCACTCCAAAGTCTGCCGGGCGCCGCAAACGGCCTGTTTCACTTTCCTGAGCTTGAAAAAGAAAACCATGCAGAACAAATACAGCTTTTGCGGCAGGCAGTGGACGATACCCATCCATCCCGGCCGTCTCAACGCCCATCTCCGCCGAAAGGAATAACTCCACCAATTCTGCTGCCGGTCAATGCCGTCTATGATTTTTCTCCTCTCCTCCATTTCAGCAAGCAGTTCTTCCCGCGAACGAAAAACCGGAGCAAGGCCCTCCAGTAATTCCCCGCACAGTTCCAACCCCGCCTCCTTGCTTTTTTTCAACTGGCTTTTCATTTCCAGCTCCCTTTTTTCAAAGGCCTCCGCCGTCCGCATGTCGGCAAACCGGAACGCGCTGTTGACAGCACAAATATTTTTAAGCGCAAACCGGTAATAATATAAGGATATGCCCGGCATTTCATAAATATTGCCCTGAAGCCATGCGTGAAACCCCATCAAGTCGTCTTCAAAACTGGCCGTCATCCGCAGGGAGTTGCCCCATTCGCAGGCGCTCTTCCTGATCATCATGCTTCCTCCGTAATGGGCGGAAGAAGAAAAGGCCCTCTCCTGAAGCACAACAGCCGGCCTTTCCCGCGGAGCAGCAGGAAAGGCCGGGAATTCAAAAGCAACGCCCGGTTCCTCATAGACGCTGGTCATCTGGCTGACCACAGCCACGGCATCCGGGCGTTCCATCACCGCCCAGGCAAAAAGCCTGCATCTCCAGGGGAAGGAACAATCGTCCCCATCCTGACGGAGAATCCATTCATGGGAAGCCAGACTAATCGCCTGCCGGATATGAGGCCCTCGCCCCAGCGACGTTTCATTCCGGTTCAGGAGTACCCGGTACGGCCCCCTATATTGAGCCGCCATTTCCTGCATGACGGCGAAAGTCCCATCGGAAGAGCCGTCATCCGAAAGAATAATTTCAACCGGCCCTTCATAATCCTGCCCGAATACGCTCCGGATAGCATCCCTGATGCTGCTCTCCTCATTATGCCCGGTCAGGATAATGCTGATGGAAGGAAGTTCCGAAGGGTTCATGAAGAAAAAACACGGAAAAGAAAGCGTCAACCACGAAGAGGACAATGTCCTTCTCTGTTTATTAATAAGGCATCACGTTCATACCGGATTCCAAATCCGGGGTCAAGGGTTGATTTTTATACCAAGGAACTTATGTTGCGCGGACGTTTTATAATCAAAAACTCCCCCCCTTGCGGGCAGGGAGCCTGAAGCCAGGAAAACAGGACGGAAAACGCTGCTTTCCTTTATTGCTCCCAAACCACCCATTTTTTCATAAATTATTATTTTTTAAATCATAGAACTCTTTGAACCAGACCGAACCGTAATACCTCGACAACCCGCTGCGCTCCATGAAGTATTGGGACAAATTCCTGTTCATTCGCGATGAATACGGAATTTCCCAATCGAATTTGGAATTCACTATGAATGGTTCATTCACGCGCCGATGAATCATGGGGGAGGGACGACGTATTTCACCCTCCGTCATTCACCGGTTGTGACGTTTACAGAATCATCTGGATCATTCCCTCCATATCCTGATTTCCGTTCCACTCACAAAGCAGTTCATCATTCCCCTTAGATGCAGAAACCGTTTTTCAGCATTATCATCCCGGCTTATCATCTGGAGAATGATATTGCTGCCTCCTTCAGTCAGTACTGGTTCAAACATTTCAGGATTTTGAAATCATCATCGTGAATGACGGTTTTTCCGACGAGACCGTTTCCATCAAGGATAACGGATTGTTCTACAAGTATTGGAAAAAATCTCCGCAGAAGGATAACATCAGGGATTTCCGGAAGCAAAACGGTCCCGGCCGGATGTTTATCTCCAAAATAAGATGCCTCCTGGGAAAGGGAAAACGGCTTTTACAGGGCAAGCATCAATAGAAATACGGAGGGGGGGGCTTTATATTTTCCTGATGCCCAGCCTATTTACTGCGCCGCCTTTTATGGGGAAATGCCAGAGCCGACTATTTTTTAACAAGCCGACTTAACTCCCCTCCGGAATTTTCCCGAATCCGGGAGAAACCGTCCGCATATGCCTTCAGGAACGTCTCAACGTTTTATGCCTGATGATTTTTCCGGAGTTTTATCAATAGTAAAAAAATCATTCATTTATGAAAGTTGATACTATTAAGGGAAGTTCCTATGTCATGACCTGTACAAAAGCTTGTACTGTAAGCGCCATTTTCAATTCCGGAGAGACGTCCATGCTTATTCTGGAAGCAGAGAAAAAAGGGCAATACGGTTTTGCGGCCCCGACGGACGCCATAGAAGTATCCGATGAAGACGCTTTGATCACCCAGGTTTTCAAAACAGCCGTTCCAGGGCTGCCGGGCCAGAACGGCATCAGGAAAGGAGAAAATGCCGAATTAAAAAACCTGACGGCGGAATCCGGCACTTTTACAGGGACCGTCAACGCCAACGGCGGCATTAATATCCCGCTTGCCGTGGGAGCGGCAACGGATATGTCAGCGGTCAACCGCCTGTACGCCGCCGGGCTGGCCGCCGTGACGGACGCTTTTTCCGTCAGGTGTTATCCGCTCCCGGCGGATTGTTCGTCTTCCAATGGAACGGTTTTCAAAACAGACAAGGAACCCAATTCTCTTTATTTCAACGTCCCGGCCAATTCCACTTTCACTGTGAAATGCGGCCTCGTAACCAACGCGAGGCCCATGCACAATTATTCCAGCATCCGGGGGTGGGTGGCTCCGGTGCGCCTGCCGTCTGTCAGCGCTAAATTCACGGCCAGATTCGGACAGATGACAACGGTCGTGCGCATGGGAAGGGACAGGGACGCATTTACGCTGGTGCCGGATCAGGCGGCGGGCGGCTACAAGATTGGGGAGATTATCGATATTACGTTTGATCATGTCCGGGACGCGGACGCAGGAGGCTACCACATTCGTGTCCGGGAGATTTATTATTCCAATGCCGAACAGAAATGGAAGATGAAGACGACGCAGGCCCTCGCGCCGGAGACGTCTTCTAACACCGGTTATCCCGTCTGCGTGTACGCGGTGGTTTACGAGCAATACCAGGACGGGGGATACGATACCGAAGACAGGGGAGCGTTGTGGCTGCTGCATGGCGGGAATTCCTCCCGCGGCTGCGTCAAGATCGCCACGGTGAAGGGAGTTCACTGCTTTGAGAGCATTTATCCATTTTCCGGATATTATCTTGATATGGAGAATGCCAATAGCTGGGCGCTGTCCGGAGCTTTCCTTCCGGCGACGATGCACTTGCATTGCAATAACGTCAATCCGGCTTATTACGGGTTTTCTTCAATGGAAAGCAATATCATTGTCTCTGAAGCGGTAGAGGACTTTGTTGATCCGGAAGCTGAAGAAGAAACGACTGAAGAAACGATTACCGAAGATTGAGCATGAATAACGCAGCGCTCCCATTCCCGATTTCCGGCAACATTCCTGCATCCCTATTCAATTTTTCTTCCGCCACGGCAGCCGGGGTCCCACCATCTCCAGCGCACGGTGCACCATTCCGCGCATGCCCTGCGTACCGCAATACATTAAAAGAACCGTCACACCGCCATAAGAGGCAGCCATGAGAAAAGCACATAAAAACCAGGAGAAGAAAGACGCGGAAGGCTGCAGGGGAACGAATTTCCAGATCCAGCCCATGAACACGGCCGAAATCAGAACCAGCGCCAGCTGGTAACCGAACTGCCCCCAGTAATTCATCACATTTTTTCTGAATCCCCAGTTATACAGCATGAAAGGCTTCCATATACCCACAATAAGTATCAGGCTGGAGACTCCCCCCAACAGGACACCGGGCAATCCCCATAAGTAACCTCCGATGATTGCCACGGAAATGTTGATCACGCTTTCCGCAAGAGGAGCCCACACATCCCAAAACAAACCGTAACCGTATAAAAACTGATCCACAACCCCCCGCGTAATGGTGATGAACAGCCTGATAACGAGCAGCAACATGATTTCCCGGGGAAGAATATAACCCGCCCCCAGCCAAAGCGTGATGAATGGCTCCAGAAGCTGATAAAGGGGAAAGCATACTGTCCCGGCAATCAGCATGCGCAGGGAAAACAGCTCACTAAACACCTTGCGGATTTTTCCCGCATTTCCCTCCGCAATCAAGTTGCCCACACTGGCTTCCGTGCTGCCGAGCAGATTATTGACCAGAAGGTGCAGTTTATCCACAATGGTGGAATAATTGCCGAAATAGGCTGCCATCTGGAGGGAAACAAAGGCATATACCAGGAACGGCGTCATCTGAAACTGGAAAAAGCTTCCCAGCCGATGCATAAACAGTTGTTTGGTGTATTTAGTGACTTCAGGATATTTTTTGAACAGCTTCTTCCCCAGGGCCACATCGCTCTTCAGCCAGGGATAGACCTGATTGATCTTCCAATTCAGGATGAAGGAGTAAATAATGCCGAAAAACAGTTCTATCCCTATCCACAGATAATAGCTTCCCGTATACCATGCAGACAGCATCTGGCATATGATTTTGATGATGGATGCCGTCTGGAAATAAAACGCCACCACGTAATTCCTCTGGTCCGCTCCCAAAAGGGTCTGCCTGTAGTTGGCGAAATACCCGATCAGGGAAGATGCCAGAAAGGAATAATAAGCAAAATAGATGATTCCATAGGAAAAGCCCGTGGAAGGGAAAATAACCGGCAGGAAACAGGAAAGCGCTACTCCAGCCGCGATGATTATCCGCCCTATCCACCGGTACATGTATCCCAACACGGAGATAATTTCGTTAATCCTGGTTTCATCACGCTCAAAGATCGGCTTGTAAAGTACATACCCGATAGCCGTGCTGATGCCAAGTTCCGCCAAATTGAGGAAATTCAGCAGACTCATTAATGTTCCCGTCAAACCGACAAAATCGTCACCCAGGCAATTCAAGAATATCTTCCTTGAAAAAAAGGAAATGAGAAGAATCAAAACATAAAAAATGAGATTGACCCTGGCGTTCAACAGGCTTTTCTTTACGCGGGATTCTTCCATGTTATTTATTCCATCAATTTTATCCTTTCCCGGGAGAAGTTAAAAATACCTGTTTTATTGATAACCGGATTATTTATTCAACCGGCAATATACCAACGGAATATTGCCGGCCATACGGGTACGGAAAGCGGTGCCAATCTAGCACAACATTCTGCTGCATCAATATCTTTTTATGAAGCCCCGGCCAACAGGCCTTTACAGGGGATAGAAACCGGGCAGAATCTCCCGTTCCCACGCCGCCTCCCTTATCTGCTCACCGGATAAAAAACAAATTCCTCATTTTTACGGGCTCCATGAACCGGAACAGTTCCATAAAGTGTCCTTGTTTTATTTTTTCTTTTCATCTACATTACCGCCCGTGAGCAAGGGCAGGGTTCTCATCGTTACATATGTTTTTCCTCCGGAAGAAGGAGGTGTAGGGATGGCTGCCTATGAAATGGCCTGCAGCCTGAGCTCCCTGGACTGGGATATCCACGTCCTCACCCGCCCTCTGGATTCTCCGGAGGATTCTTTCCGCTCCCACCCATACAGCCCCCTCACCACCCTGCCGGACACCCTGACAAAAAACAGCGCCCGTTTAAGGGAATACCTGAACGGGTTTCTGAAAGATTTCCGACCGGATGTTATTATCTACCACTCCTGGGCGGACTGGTGCCGGGAAGAATTGCTGGACGCGGCACGGGATTCAGGCATTCCATTTTTCCTCCGCTCCCATGGAACGGCTACCAACTTCCGCTCTTTTTTCCGCCTTAACTGCCCACCCTTTTTCGGCCTGAAAAAATGGCTCTGCTCCTTTTTCCAAATACGCAGGGATATTCTCAACGTATGCAGGAAATCACCATTAAACCGTCTCGTTTTTCTCGACCCTTACGGAACACTTTTCAAAAGCTTTGATTATTGCTACGCATCCGGACGCAAACTTTCCAATTATTCCTGTATTCCCAACACATTCCCGGCTCTGAAAAGAACCGTTCCTTTCTTCCGGGAAAAATACGGACTTTCCTCCGCCCCCGTTTTCACCTGCCCCGCCAGCGCCAGCATGAGGAAACGGCAGCTTCTCTTCATCCGCCATGTAAAACGCACCCATCTGCGGCATATCACTTTTCTTTTTCTCATTCCCCAGCGCAATTCCTATGCGGAACAAATGGAACAGGCCATCGGGGATGATCCCAGATTCAGGATTCTCTACAGGCTCCCCCGTCCGGAGGTAGAAGCCGCCATTATGGAAAGCAATGCCGTTTTTCTTTACTCTTACCAGGAACAACAGCCCCTCTCCATTTTGGAGGCGATGTCATGCGGCGTTCCCTGGTTCGCTCCGGATGCAGGAGCCCTTTCCACCCTGGAAGGGGGAATCGTCCTGAAAAACGCATCCCCCTCCGCGCTGGAAAAAGCTGTGGAATCGCTGACGGACGAAACAACACGGGAAACACTGGGACGTAAGGGCCTCCGGCAATGGGAAGCCCATTACGCCCCCGACGCAGTAGACAGGGAGTGGGAAGAACTGCTTTTTTCCTCCACCCGTCCGGAAAAAAAGTCTCCGTTCGCGTCCTCCATCGTTCCGGACCATTTATCCACCTGCTAACCTTGCCCCCTCTTTTCCATCCATGACGCCCAAACGCCTCCGTCCCGTATTAGCCATAGCAGCAGATCTCCCCCTGGGGCGGCTGCTGACATCTTTCCGTGACAGGGACCGGCGTACGATTCCCTGGATTTTTTCCCTTTTTCATGCTCTGGAATATCAGGAAGATTTTGACATCCACTGGATTACTCTCAGCAAAGCCGTTTCTGCCGCGGAGACTATCCAGATGCGCAACCAGACCATCCATATTCTTCCCCTGGGCAGCATGGGCAAAAATATCCTGACGGCCCATTTCCTGACCGTCCGGAGAATACGCAAGACCCTGAACGATATCCAGCCGGACCTCCTGCACGTATGGGGCGTGGAGCAGGCTTACGCTCTGGCGGGGGTTGCTTTCCGGGGAAAGAAGCTCCTTTCCTACCAGGGGGCCCTCACCGCCTACTGCCAGCGCGCTCCGCAGGCCTTCCTCCTCCATATGCAGGCCCTTTGGGAACGCATGGCCGTCAAACATTATGATCTTATCACGTGCGAATCCCCCTGGGCATGCGACCGCGTTGCGGAAATTGCCCCCCAGGCCCGCCTGTCCTGCATGGAATACGGCGTGGAACCTTCCTTTTACCATCTTGACAGAAGCCCGTCTCCAGAACCTTCCTGCCTCTTTGCCGGAACCATTTACGAGTTGAAGGGCATTTCCTATCTGGTGGAGGCCTTCACGCACCCGTCCCTCTCCCATGTCCAGCTGTTCGTGGCGGGCAACGGCGCCCTCAGGGAAAGACTGGAAGCCCGGTCCACCCCCAACATCCACTGGCTGGGCAGCATTTCCCGCGAAGAACTCCAGCAGCGCCTCTCCACGGCATGGTTCCTGGCACATCCCACCCTGGGGGATTGCTGCCCCAATATCGTGAAGGAGGCAAGAGTTATGGGCCTTCCGGTAATCACCACAGAAGAAGGAGGGCAGACTCAATATGTTCAGGACGGCGTATCCGGCTATATTGTCCCTGTCCGCAACAGCGCCGCCATCAGGGAGGCCGCGCAAAAACTTTCCGTCAGCCTGGATAAAGCCATGTCCATGGGAATGGAGCGGCATCAGGAATGCCGCCGCCTGCTGGACGTAAAGCAGACAGTAACCGGGTGCCTGTCACGTTATCATACCATGCTGTATTCACGCTGATGAAATTATTCCTTATCCATCTGCTTTCCGGGATAGGCCGCCTGCTGCTCAGGCTCAAGGGGGTGCGCACCGGAACAGGCATCATTCTTTCCGGATTTCCCCTCATTAAAAAATTCCCGGGAGCATCCATCACCATCGGCAACGGAGTCACCATCCACTCCCTGGCCCGGATGAATCCGGTACTTTCCCATCACACCTGCCTGGCCGCCCTTTCCAATCAGGCAAGCATCATTCTGGAGGACGGATGCGGCATCAGCGGGGCCACCCTGGTCTGCGTCAACGGCATCCGCATCGGACGCCACACGCTGATAGGAGCGGACGCGCTGATTCTGGACAACGACATGCACTATCCCCGGAGCGGCGCCAGGTGGGGATCAACCCTGGGGCAGCCCGAACAGGGGCAACCCATTTCCATCGGGGAAGGATGCTTCATCGGCGCCAGGGCCACCATCTTGAAAGGAGTCACCATCGGCTCCGGTTCCGTAGTCGCCGCAGGAGCCGTCGTCACCCGGGATGTGCCTTCCGGCTGCCTGGCCATCGGAAATCCCGCAGTAAATAAACCGCTCCCCGAACGTCTCAAACACCCCCGGGAAACACAACAAGCCATCTGCCCCTGAGCATTTCCCCTGCCTGCCTCAGGGGGCTCCAAAGGCAGACTCTTTCATGACACCGCAAAATCCTACAATTATATTACCCTCATCCCGGGAACATTGGATTGACATATCCCGATTCCTCGCGGCATGCCTGATTGTATGCGTCCACGCGCCGGCCTTCTCTTTCGCCAGCCTGTTCCAGCTTCCGGTTTTCAACGGCCGCGTGGCATTTTTCCTGATTCTGGCAGGCTATTTCATGGGCCGGAATAATTCCTGGAACAAAGCGTTCAAACGGGGTTATACGCTTCTCATTCCCTTTCTGTTCTGGAATGTAGCCATCTCTTTCCTCCATCCGGGAATCATGAATATGGGATTGCCGGAATACTTATGCAATCTTGCAGGCTTCCGTTCCCTTTTCACTCCCGATTTTATTCCTCTTTCCATCAATGGATTGACGGGAGAACCCTTTTCCCCGCCCACATGGTTTTTGAGGGATATTATTCTCTGCTCCCTCATTTCTCCCCTGCTGCTGAAATTGAAGTATCCGGTTTTTGTCCTGATCCTGATCAGCTTCAGCACGGACTGGCTCCAATACCCTGTGCCGTCCAACAAGATCACCCTTGCTCCATTCACCGTCTCCCTGTTCAGTCTGGGCCTTTTCCTGTCTTCCATCAAACTGGCTGAAGTAAAACACGTTTACAAAAATTCCTTTACTCCCCTCGTCCTGCTCGCCGTAGGAACCGGATTTCTGCTCAGCATCACCAATTACTTGAGCGTTTGCCAGAATAACCCGGAATGGAACATGCACAAAATACTGGCATCCTATGGAGTATGGAATATCTTCTGGCCGGCTGTCCATTTGAATTCCCTCTGCCCAGTCTTCGGGGCGCTTCTTCTCATGGCCCTTGGAATCTGGCTGGAAAAGAAAATTCCCGCTGCCAGAAAGCTGTCCAACTATGCTCCCGCCTGTTTCCTGATATTTGTTCTTCATTATCCTTTGATCATGTTGATCCCCTCCCACATCTGGAAACAATCCTTTTTCGCTCCCTTTGTATTAATACCGGCCATCATTTTCCTTATCGTCGCATTCTATCTTTTCCTGAGAAAATTCTTCCCGGCCTGCCTGCCCTACGTCGCCAACGACCGCATCACCCATGTTCCCAAAAAAAATTAAGGCCTGTATCCTCTTTCTTCTTTTAACCGTTCCGGCCGCATTAGGCGCCGTCTGGTGCGCCAAACACGCCTACCGCTACTATTTGGCTGTCCATCCCCTTTCCTATTCCCCGGAACAGGGCGCCCTGCTGGAAAAACACCGGCAGGACAAACGCAATGCCCGGCTGAATCCCCATGCCCCCGTGTTGTTCCTGGGTTCCTCCACCATGGAATTCTGGCGGAAAGAAGGGAAACATTCCTGGGAAACCTGGTTTGCCCCTCTGGGATGCCTCAACCTGGGAACCAGGAGCGAGACCACGGGCAACCTGCTCTGGCGCCTCAACGACGGCCTGACAAGCCCCCTGGCGCCCAGAATCATCGTCCTGTATTCGGGAGTCAACAATCTGGGAGTGCAAAAAAGCCTGGGATGGACGGCTTTTCAGGGAAATGTGGCTATCGTCAAAAAAATCAGGGAGATTTACAGCCCGGAAACGACCGCCATCATTGTCATTCCCCCGCTCATCGCACAAAAAGGGTCGCGTATGGAAACCTTCAGGAATTGTCTGCTGCAACACGACTTTGGAGAAAATGTCCATGTCCTCCCCCTCCATTTCTTCCTTCCGGGAAAGGATGCCAGCCTTTATACTTGGGACGGCCTTCATCTCAACGCCCTGGGATATGAAGCCATCTCGCCTCCGCTTTTCCGCTTCCTCCAACAGCTTTTAAGCAGGAGCAGCTTTTAGGGCTTCACAGGAACAACAAACTTTATCCGCCATTACTCCACGTGATGATTGAATCTTCTCCACCCCATCAGGCAACACTTCCCATGACCCTGTTCCTGGCAGGTCCCACCGGGTCGGGGAAATCCGCGGTGGCCGTGGAACTGGCGGAGATGCTGGACGCAGAAATCGTCAGTTCCGACGCTTACCAGGTGTACCGGGAGCTGCCCATCCTGACGGCGGCGCCTTCCCCGGCGGACCGGGAACGGGTCCCCCACCACATGGTTTCCATCATTCCGGTCCAAAGGAACTGGAATGCCACGGAACACTACCACCGCGCCATGCGCTGCATGGAAGAAATCCGCGCACGCGGAAAAATGGCCATCGTCACGGGCGGTTCCGGCCTGTACTTCAAATTCCTTTCCCACGGCCTGTCGGAAGCGCCACCGGGGGACGCCGCTCTCCGCGCCTCGTTCGCGGACTGTTCCACGGAAGCGCTATACGCCAGGCTCTCTTCCCTGGACCCGGAAGGAGCGGCCTCGACGGATGCCTCCAACCGGCGTTATGTGGAACGCAATCTGGAAATCGTCCTTGCCGGAGGAAAACCTCTTTCCTTTTGGAAGAGGAACTGGCTGGCCCCGCCACGCGGGCCCGGCTGGGTCATCAGCAGGGATGTTCCTGAACTGGACGGAAGAATCGCCCGCCGTGCCGCGCGCATGATGCAGGAGGGGGCCGTGGAGGAAACGGCTTCCCTCGGCCCATGCTCCGCCACAGCGGAACGCACCCTGGGCCTGGCGTTGATACGAAGCATGCTGCGCGGGGAAATCTCCCGTGAAAACTGCCAGGTCCGGCTGGCCCTCGCCACCCGGCAATACGCCAAACGGCAGCGCACCTGGCTGAAACGCGAACAATGGCTCCGGAAACTTCCGGCTTCCCCCTCCGACTCTCCCCGGAATCTTGCAGAACGCATCATGAAGGAACTGGAACGTTCACCCTCGTTCATACGGCGGTAAATATCCGGAACAGCCCCACAAGCGGGGAAAATGCCAGACGCCATTCATCACGCACGCAGCAATGAACCATGGGCGCAGGACACGCATGGCCAATTGAGCTTACGCCACCCGCTTAAAAGCCAGAGATCTGTCGAAAGCTCCGTTGAATAACCGGATCAGGATGCCTGTCTTCCACGCTTTTTGTCTTGGCTTCCGGAAACATCTTTGGTTTACAGGGGCAGGCGGCAAAGCCTTTCTCAAAACGGTCCGCCTCATCACCCCCATATCTTTTCCAGCATCGTGGCACGCATCCTTGTAGGCTTATCAGGCGGAGTGGACAGCTCCGTGGCAGCGGCCCTGCTCGTGGAGCAGGGCCATGACGTAGTGGGGGCCTACATGAAAAACTGGGTGAATGACGAAGGCATTCCCGGCGAATGCCCGTGGGAACAGGACATTCAGGACGCGCTGGCCGTCGCCAAAACAACAGGTATTGAATTCCGGGTCATTGACCTGGTGGACGAATACCGCACCCGCATCGTGAATTATCTGATTGAAGGCTACCGCGCCGGATATACGCCCAACCCGGACGTATTGTGCAACCGGGAAATGAAATTCGGCGTCTTTCTGGATTATGCCCTGGAACAGGGATTCGACTACGTCGCCACCGGCCATTACGCCCGCAGGATGGACACGCCGCAAGGGGCTTTCATCCTGCGCGGGCGGGACCCGAACAAGGACCAGTCCTACTTTCTGTCCCTGATGCGCCCGGACCAGATAGCCCGCGCCGTCTTTCCCCTTGGGGATCTGCTGAAACCGGAAGTGCGCGTTCTTGCGGAAAAATACGGCCTCCCCACAGCACGCAAGAAAGACAGCCAGGGCATCTGTTTCATCGGCCAGGTAAAAATGAGCGATTTCCTGCGCCACTACCTGCCGGACAAGCCCGGCAAAATCGTGGACACGGAAGGCAAGACGCTCGGCACGCACAACGGTCTGCATCTGTTCACCATGGGCCAGAGGAAAGGCCACGGAGTCGCCTCCCCGCGGGAAGGAGTCGCCTATGTGGTGGTGGGAAAGGATGTCCAGCGCAACCGCCTGATTCTGGGATATGAAGATGCGTCCACGCGGGGATTGTACGCGTCCCGCGCCGTGGTCGGCGGCATTTCCAATACGCTCTCCCCCCTGCCGGCCCGCGTCATGGCCCAGCCCCGCTACCGGGCCAAGGCGGAATGGGCCTCCTGCGAATATCTGGGAGAAGGAAAGGTGCGCCTGAACTTTGACACGCCCCTCCGGGCCCTGGCCGTGGGACAGGTCTGCGCCTTTTACGACGGAGGCAAGTTGCTCGGGGGCGGCTTTTTTGAATCCATAGAACCATGACTGACCCGGAACGCACCATAGCCGCACAGGCCACCGCCGCAGGACAGGGGGCCATCGCCGTCATCCGCATGAGCGGCCCCGGCTGCATGGACATCCTGAAACAATGCACCCCTGCGACTTTCACGGAACGCCTCCGGCCGCGCAGGGCGACGCTGGTCTGCATCCGGGACGCGGAAGGAGCCGCCATTGACCAGGCGCTTGTCACCTGGTTCCCCGCCCCGGCCAGCTATACGGGGGAAGATACCGCGGAAATCTCCTGCCATGGCGGCATGCTGGTGACGGACCGCCTGCTGAAACGCCTCTACCAATGCGGGGCCTTCCCTGCGGAACCGGGAGAGTTCACAAAAAGGGCCTTCCTGAACGGGCGCATGGACCTGACCCAGGCGGAAGCCGTGATGGATGTGATTTCCGCCGGGAGCGACCTGGCCCTGAAAGCCGCGCAAACCCAGCTGGACGGAGGCGTCGGCGCCCAGGTGGACGAACTGAAAGACAACCTGGTTCATGTGCTGGCCCACATTGAGGCCTATATTGATTTTCCGGATGAAGACATCTCCCCGGACACCGCCTCCGATCTGCTGGCGCGCCTCCGGAGCATGGAGGAAAAGCTTTCCTCCCTCCTTAAAACTGCCGAAGGCGGACGCCTGCTGCGGGAAGGCATCCGCACGGCGATCGCCGGACCTCCCAATGTGGGAAAATCCAGCCTGCTGAATACCCTGCTGGGATATGACCGGGCCATTGTCAGCAATATTGCCGGAACCACGAGGGACACGGTGGAGGAATCCATCCAGCTGGCCGGGCTGGCCCTGCGGCTGATTGATACGGCAGGCATGCGAGAATCTTCCGACGTCATTGAACAGGCAGGCATTACCCGCACCAACAGGGCGCTTGAAACCGCGGATCTGGTTCTGGAAGTGGCGGATGCCTCCATGCCCCGGGTAAAAGACTTCACCGCCCCTGCCCTCACCGCGCCCCGGCTGCTTATTCTGAACAAGTGCGACCTGGGAGTCCATCCGGACTGGAAGGCCGTGCCCGGCATCCGGTTTTCCTGCGCCACCGGGGAAGGAAGAAAGGAATTGGAGGAAGCCATTGTCCAGGCCTTTGCCTCCTCCCTGCCCGGAGAAACGGGCAGCTCCCTGGTAGCCATCAATGCCCGCCACCAGCATGAACTGGGCCTCTGCCGGGAGCATGTCCGGCTGGCAGTGGAATCCATTTCCCGCCAGGAAAGTCCGGAATTCACAGCCCTGGAACTGAGGGAGGCCCTGACGCACCTGGGAGAAATCACCGGAGCCGTGGACACGGAAGACGTGCTGGGCGCCATTTTTTCCTCCTTCTGCCTGGGGAAATAAGAAGAAGCTTCCATCAGCAGGTTTTTCTGACTCCGAAATTTTCTTTTCTCTCCATTCTGTGGAAGGACAGCAAGCATCCAAAAAATTTATTTGCGGATATTTTCATTGATTCCGGCTTGTTAATTCGCTATCGGTGTCACGTTTTATGTTGCGCACCCTTTCTCTCTTTTTCCTTTTAGCTCTGGTTCCTGTCCAAGCCGCCATTTATTTTGCCCATAATGTTTCCGAAGATTCGGGGTTCATAAATACTAAAAAATACTGGAACGGAGATTCCAATTTATGCTGGGCGGCCGCAGCCAGCAATATGCTGCAATGGTGGCAGAATAATTCCTCCGGCATTCCGTCTTTCGTTCCCAACGGCCAGAATGAAAGCGGAAGAACGGAGATTTACGATATGTTTTGCAATAATTGGGCCAATACCGGGAGAGGCATAGAAATAGGCCTGCGGTGGTACCTGGGAGGGAAACCCCTCAATCCCAACAACTATTTGTACGATTTTAAGGAAGCCATTACTGAGCCGAAGAATACTGGCCGATACTGGGAAGGATACATCACATCTCTGGGATTGTCCTCTTCTACCTGAGAAGGCGACTGCCCTTTCATCAGCAGCAAATACTTCACGCAAAGCGATTTTCCCCTCCAGTTCGGTACAGACCTCGTCTCATTTTTCCAGAATGGCGGCGTAGTGGGCCTTTCCATTGCTCCTGTATCAGGTCCGGGTCATGCCATTACCTGCTGGGGAATTGAGGTTGACGACACTACCGGCATGGCCAAATCCCTGTACGTCACAGACTCCGACAACGGACAAGGTCTGGAAAAACGGGACGTTTATTATCATGAAACGGATGGAACCCTGCACTTGGGGAGCGAGAACGGCCCTCGAATCAACGCATACGACGCCTTGATGCTGCCCTTTTATAATGTTCCTGAACCTTCCACGACAGTTCTCACCATCCTCGCGGCGGGAACTGCCTTTTGCCGCCGCAGACGCCGACGCTCTTAAGGCTTCACGTAAACATTCCCTCCTGTCAAGTTTCCGGCTCTTCAGGAGGCGAATCGGTATCCGAGGTGAATAACGGAATGTAGGAAGGCAGGTTCCAGTTCCAGCGGATGGCCGCCAAACGTACGGAAAGCGTGACTATGAAACCCGCCACGAAGCAGGTGGAAGAATCAATTCCGGCATAGTAAAGCACTGCGTACGCCACGCCGCCCAGCAGGGCCGCGGTGGCATACAGTTCCCCGGGACGGAACACGTAGGGAACGTTGCCGGTAAGCACGTCGCGCAGCAGGCCTCCCGCCACGCCAGTACAAATGCCCATCATCACGGAAACAGTAGGCGTATAGCCGTGGAGATAGGATTTTTCCGTGCCAATCATGCCGAAAAGAGCCAGAACAATGGCATCCGCCACGCGGATAGTGCCCATGGGAGGCGGATATTTCTGGGCCACATAAAAGGTTGCCAGGCTGGTGACGACGGAGGCCAGAACAAAAATTTCCCCGGTAGGGAGCGTCCAGTACACCGGTATGTCCAGCAGGATGTCGCGCACGGTTCCTCCGCCCAGAGCGGCCAGGGTGCCGCAGACAATCACGCCGAACAGGTCCATCTTCACCCGCGAGGAAGCGATGGAACCCGCCAGGGCTCCAATGATCGTGCTCATGATTTCACAGGTGGAGAGGAACATGGCGGGAGGAACAGGAAAAGAGGCGTATTCAGCAGACCCGTATCCACGGCAGGCAGGAGTCCTGGCTGGCGCAGAACAGGGAGGTGGAAGCCAGCCCCATGTCATGCAGGGTATCACGCATCAGGCTTTCTGCCAATGCCGGAGAATTGCTTTCTGCGCTCAGGTGAGCCAGCACCACGTTTTTCAGGGCGTCATGGGCAATCCGCCTCAGCAGGTCGCACGCCTGCTCATTGGACAGATGCCCGTGCGCGGAGGCGATGCGCTGTTTCAGCGGCCAGGGCCTCCTGGGAGTGGCCGCCAGCATGTCCGGATCATAGTTTGATTCCACCACCAGACTATCCACCATGGCAAGATATTCCGCGATGCAGCCGGGAGCCTGCCCCGTATCGGAAATAAAACCCAGACTGGACCGTTCCGTTTCAAATTTGAATCCCACCGGGTCCACGGCGTCATGGTAAGTGGGGAAGGGAGTAATGACGATATCCCCTATTTTGAAAGACTGGCCCTTTTCAAAATAGGCCCAGGGGGCCTCCGGCGCTTTTTCCTGGACGCACATGGCCGTATGGCGGGTGGCGTAAACACGCACGGCATGCTTTCTGGTGAACTGGTGCACGCCTTTCATGTGATCCGCGTGTTCGTGGGTGAGCAGAATGGCGGCCAGCTCATCCGGTTCCACGCCGGCGGACTTCATCTTGTCCCGCAGTCTGGCGGCGCTGAACCCGGCATCCACCAGCAGGACGGTTTCCCCCGCCCTGACAATGGTGGCATTTCCCCCGCTGCCGCTGCCCAACACGCAAAACTGCATCATGCGCGGAATATAATACCGCCCCCGGTGGGGAGCAAGACCGTATCCATGCTTTTTTCAGGATATGGGCATATGAAAAAATACTTTTTTCCAGTACGGGATTGACATTTCAGGTGCATTAAAGTGTATTGAAGTCACTACGTAGTGTACTTGCATGCGATGAGCAGTGTATCAGACAACCTTTTTGGTGCATACACGCACAAGCTGGACCCCAAAAACCGGATTGCCATTCCGGCAGAATGGAGGCCCTCCGAAGGTTGCGCCCTGCTCCTGTTATCCGGCCGGCGCCTTGATTTGCCGACCGTCAAAGCCTATACGCGGGAAAAATTCCAGCAGCTCATTGACAAGATAGAAGCAACTCCCGGCTATACGGAAGCGCAAATCGACCTGTTCATCGGCAAATTATACGCCAACTGTGTGGAAGCTGTCATCAACGCCCAGGGCAAGTTGCTGATACCCAAGCAAATGTGCGAACACGCACAGCTCAGTTCCTCCGTCCGGCTCGCCGCGCGGAGAGGATATTTTGAATTGTGGGAACCCTCTCTCTATGAAGAAGTTTCCCGGCGTGAGAACGCCAGCATCTCCGACATCAACCAATCCTACGGCATTCTCTGACTTTCCTTCATGCCACCAGATTCCTCCATTCCGCCCGATCCCCAGGCACGCCCCTGCGCAACGCTTGCATTGCGCCCGGGCTGGCTCGCTTCCGGCCTGGGCGTCGGCGCCAGAACCGGGCTGCATGCGGAACTCACGGCTTATTCCATCGTTTTCTGGGGGCACGACACCCTTCCGGCGCAGGATATGGTTGCCTGGCAACAGGAAAAAGCACGCCTTATGGAGGAAATGTCCCTGGCCGGGCAAAAGGGCGCCTATGGCAAGCTGGGCGCATTGTCCTCCGACCTGAACCGGGCTTTTGACGACCATATTGAGCTTTCTTTACGCGCGGGCGCGGGTACGCACATCCGCACGGAGGAAGTGCAGGCCCTGGCAAACGGGCTCGCGGAAGAAACGTCCTGCCGCGTACTGGCGTGGAGCGTCTGCCGCAACCATGTGCATGTGGTTGCGGAGCTGACGGAGGAGAAGGGAGTGGATGAACTGGTCTGCTCCTGGAAGGCGCTGGCCCCCTCCATGAACTGGGAAGACGCGTACCACACGGAAGCCCTGAAAGCCAGGGAAGCCGCTGCCAGGGTGGACGCCCTGATCTCCGAACTGGGGGATGATGCCGTTGCCGCCGTTAATGCGGAAGCGGACGGGGCCGTTTCCGGAACCGGCTTCCGGCACATTACCGTTCTGTTGCATGAGACGGTGGACATGCTGAAGGCAGGCCCCGGTAAATTCATCGTGGACTGCACGCTTGGCGGCGGCGGCCATACGGAACTTCTGCTGGAACAGGGAGCTACTGTCTGGGGCATTGACCGCGATGCGGACGCCCGCCGCGCCGCCATGCTCAGGCTGGCGCGCTTCGGTTCCCGTTTCAAAGTGCTCGCCGGCAACTTCCAGGATGTGGAAAGCATTCTTTCCCAGCAGGGGGTTTCCCGGGTGGACGGACTGTTGGCGGACCTGGGCGTTTCCTCCCACCAGCTTGACACCGCCGCCCGCGGCTTTTCTTTTCGGGAAGACGGCCCTCTGGACATGCGGATGGATACCCGCGCCGCCTTCTCCGCCCGGAATCTGGTGAATGAAGCCCCGGAAGAAGAAATCGCAGCCATTCTCTGGCAATTCGGAGAGGAACGCGCTTCCCGCGCCATTGCCCGCGCCATTGGAAAAGCCCGCGCCCAAGCCCCCATCACCACGACCGCACAGCTTGCCCGCATCGTGGAATCCGTCCTGCCGCGCAAAGGAAGGCAACACCCCGGCACCCGCACGTTCCAGGCTCTGAGAATAGCCGTCAACGGCGAGCTGGATGCCCTGGACGCCCTGCTGGATTCCTCCGTGCGCCTGCTTGGGCAGGGGGGCCGCATGGCCGTCATCACCTTCCACAGCCTGGAAGACCGCAGGGTCAAGCAGTTCTTCGAGCTGCGGAGCCGTCCGGAAATAGACCGCCCGGAATGGCCGGCTCCCCGCCCCAACCCGGATTACTGTTTCCGCCCGCTTTCCCGCAAGCCCGTTACTGCGGGAGAAGAAGAACTTTCAACCAACCCCCGTTCCCGCAGCGCCAAGTTGCGCGGCGTGGAAAAAATCATCTGACCATCTCTCTTTCCCCACCGCCATGAAAAGATTCAAACAACGTTTCACTGGCCACCAGATCAGCGTGAGCATGATCATGTGGCTCATTGCTTTCGCCTCCCTTACCTGCGGGGCGGGCATTACTTACGCCGTGCTGAAAAACGACCAGATCCAGGTTGCGCGCGACATCAAACAGATGAATGAAGAGATCGCTTCCTGCGAACTCACAAAGGAATATTACCGCTCCAAGACTTCCTCCCTGACCAGCCGCTGGGCCATCCGCGACAGGCTGGCCCAGGACAAGTCCAATCTGCAGCCTATCGAGCCCTCAGCCGTAGAATACATTTCTTCCGAAAACGCTTCCCGCATCGCCGCGGCAGGCCATTAAACGCGTTGAGCCGTTCATGATCACGATCACGAAGTCTAGATTTGCCAGAAGAAGCCTCGTCCTGTGCGGCCTGGCGGGCGCGGCGGTCATCTGGCTGATGTTGTCGCTGGTCAATCTTCAGCTGGTTTCCCCCAGGAAAACGAGCGGCGTTTCCAGCGGCGGCATTATTGAACGGGAGGTTCTCCTGCCCCAGCGCGGCCGCATCATGGATGCCAATGAGGAAATCCTCACCAGCAACATGCAGAGCTCTGAGCTGATTGCGGACGGCTATCATCTGAACGACCCCAAGACTATCAGCTGGGCTCTGGCTTATTCCAAGGCCGTCCATTCCCCCTTCTGGGAGAAAGCCGCAACGGATAAGGAAAAGGAGAAGCTCGTTTCCGGCTTCCGCAGCAAGATTCTGGGGCAGGCCGCCAGCAAAAAGGACGGCAGCAAGGAACATAACCTGGCGAAAATCCTGCTGGAAGAGCCTGAAGACGGGCCGGAAGGGGTGGACATGGCCAGGAAAAAGCTGGAAGAGCTTTACGAGCCGGAGATGGTGAAAGAATACGTGCAGGCGCACCTGGAATACGCCGCCAAAGTGATTGCCCCCTTCCTGCCGGACATGAGCGTGCAGGATATCATCAATACGGTGGAAAAAGACGGGGCGATTCCCAAGAAGCGCATCGTCATTGCCAAAAACCTGTCCGAGGAAAAAGCGGAACTGCTGCGGCAGGCTATCCAGAACGCCCGCGTCCAGGGATTCCGTTTTGAAACTTCCTCCAAACGCGTTTATTCCGTGCCGGAATGCATGGTGCATATTCTTGGCTACATCGCCCAGACGAAGGACAGCGGCCCCCGGCCCGTAGCCCTTTCCGGCCTGGAAAAGCAGCTTGACGACCAGCTGCTGGGCCACAACGGCATCAGGGAGTACCGGAAAGACAGCCGCGGACGCATCATTCCCTCCGCGGATTCCCGCTTCAAGGATGCCGTGGACGGGCTGAACGTGCGCCTGACGGTAAACATGGAGTACCAGACGATCGTGGAGGAGGAGCTGGACGCAGCCATCTCCCTTTACACGGATCAGACTCACAAACCCCGCGGCTGCATTATTGTGGTGGAACCCAAGACCGGCAGCATTCTGGCGATGGCCAGCCGGCCCCACTATAATTTAAATACGCGCGAGGGCCTTCAGGAAGGCGCTTACCATTTCGCCGTTCAATCCCTGTACGAACCCGGCTCCACCTTTAAAATAGTTTCCGTCACATCCGCCGTGGACAGCGGAAAGGCCACGTTCGACACCATGATTAACTGCACCCCCTATCCGGTGCCCGGTTCCCGCCCCGTCACGGACGCCCCCCGTTCCTATGGTGGTCTGACCGTAGCGGGCGTGTTGAAAAAATCCAGCAATCCGGGCGCCTTCCGCATTGCGCTGAAATCGGGCTGGCCCACGTATAAAAAATACTTTGATCTGTACGGGTTTTCCTCCAAAACGGGCATCGACCTGCCGGGGGAAACCAACAGCCAGTGCCAGGACGGCAGCAATTTTGTCAACTTTTCCCGCATCAGCTTCGGCTACTCCCTGATGGTGTCCCCCCTGCAGGTCGCCATGGCTTATGCCGCCATAGCCAATGACGGCGTGCGCATGCGCCCCCGGCTGGTTGACGGCATTTATGTGGATGACAAGAACTTCCAGCCTTCCCCCCCCGTGGAGGTATGCCGGGTCATGAGCGTCAAGACGGCCCGGGATCTTCGGAACGCCCTGTTCCACGTTACGGATCTGGACGGGACCGCCAAAAGAGCGCGGATTGAAGGCTACAACGTGGGAGGCAAAACCGGAACCGCCCACAAGGTGAAGCCTACAGGCGGCTATTTTGAAAACCGCTACACCGTCTCCTTCGTAGGAATGCTCCCGGTGGAGGACCCGGCCTTCGTCTGCCTCGTCGTCATTGACGATCCCACTTCCAAGCACTGCCATCCCGGAGGCGGAACCGTATGCGCCCCGGTCTTCCAGAAACTGGCCACCCGCCTGGCGGCCGCCATGAACATTCCCAAAAATTCCCCTTCCGCAGAGGCAAATAAAAAAGCCTCCCGTGCCCAGGCCTCTTCCACCCCATCCAAACCGCCGCGCAGATAATCCCGTCATGAAGCTACTTACCTTACTCAAAGACCTTCCCTCCCATACGCTCACCGGCTCCCCCCAGGTGAAAATCTCACATCTGGAATGCGACAGCCGGCGCATTCTGCCCGGTTCCTGCTACATTGCCCTGAAAGGAACCCGGGCGGACGGTCATGAATTCATCCCGGAGGCCATTCGCCGCGGAGCCTGCGCCGTCGTCGCGGAAATGCCCTGCACGCAGGAAGCCAGGGAAGCCGGAGTCAGCTGGGTGGAAGTGAACGATTCCCGCCTGGCCGTCAGCCTGATGGGCGCAGCCTGGAACGGGCGCCCTTCCCGCCACATGACCATGATCGGCGTGACGGGGACGAACGGAAAAACCACGACGGCCTACATTGCCCATTCCCTGCTCAAGCAGTCCTGGCTGCGCGCCGGATTGATCGGCACCATCGCCTATGACAACGGGGAGGAAATCACTCCTTCCACCCATACCACGCCCGGACCGCTGGAACTGGAACACCTGCTGAAGGAAATGTATGAAAACGGCTGCCGCGGCGTCTCCATGGAGGTCTCTTCCCACGCGCTGGACCAGGAACGCGTGGCCGGCATCAATTTCAACGTGGGCATTTTCACCAATCTGACCCAGGATCACCTGGACTACCACCACACCATGGAGAATTATTTCCAGGCCAAGGCTAAATTGTTCGAACAGATGGCTCAGGACACCAAATCCCGGCGAAAACCCGTGGCCGTCATCAACATTGACGACGCCTACGGCCGCCGTCTGGCGGAAATGTTTTCCGGCCGCATGACCGTAAAGACCTACGGGTCCGCCCTGGGGGCGGATTTCCGCATGCTGGTGCACCACGCCACCGCCAAAGGCAGCGAGTACGAATTGGAATACAAAGGGAAAAGCTATCTGGTCCGCGTTCCCCTGATCGGCAAGTTCAACATGTACAACAGTTTGGCCGCGCTGTCCGCCGTCATTTGCGCCGGAATCCCCGTGCGGGACGCCATTGCGAACCTCCAGAATATTCCGCAGGTCCCCGGCAGGCTGGAACTATTCACCCACCCAGGAGGGGCCCAAATCTTCATTGACTACGCCCACACTCCGGACGCTCTGGAAAACGTCTGCAAGACGCTCAAGGAACTGTGCTCCCGCCGCCTGATTACCGTATTCGGCTGCGGCGGGGACCGGGACAGGGGAAAACGCCCCCTGATGGGAGCCGCAGCCGCGCGCCTGTCGGACGCCTGCATCGTCACCTCCGACAATCCCAGAAGCGAGGAACCCCTCTCCATCATCAACCAGATTGCGGCGGGCATGCCGGAAGGAAGATACGCCATTATTCCGGACCGGGCCAGGGCCATTGCCACGGCTATTGACCAGGCACGTCTTGGAGACATCGTCCTCATTGCGGGCAAGGGCCATGAAAATTACCAGGAGCTTTCCACCGGCCGCATTGATTTCAGCGACGCCAAGGAAGTGCGCCGCAACATGTTTATCAAGGAACGGGAAGAATTTCCCCAGTCATAACACGTTATTTCATCTTTCTTTCATGATTTCCCTCACGGCACACGGCATCTGCAACGTCATCGGCGGAAAACTGGTCAGCGGCCCCTTCGACAGAGTCGCTTCCGGCGGCGTGTGCACGGACAGCCGCAAGCTGCCCCCCCATGCCGTTTTCTTCGCGCTGGGGGGAGAAAAATTTGACGGAAATCTGTTTGCCCCGGAGGCATCCCGCATTGCGGCCGCCGTTGTCGTCAGCCGCGTGGAGGAAAACATGGACCCCTCCTGCGCCGTCATTCTGGTGGAAGACACGCTGGAAGCCCTTCAGAGGCTGGCCGCCTGGTGGCGTTCCGGGCTGGCCCTCACCGTCATCGGCCTGACCGGCTCCAACGGAAAAACTTCCACCAAGGACCTGACAGCCTCCGTTCTTTCACAGGGGCTCCGCACCATCGCCACGCAGGGAAACCTGAACAACCACATCGGCGTCCCCCTCAGCATCCTCCGGGCCACCCCGCCGGATGAAGCCGCCGTATGGGAAATGGGTATGAACCACTCCGGGGAACTGGCCCCTCTGTGTGAAATGACGCGCCCGAAAATCGGCATCATCACCAGCATCGGCACTTCCCACATGGAATACCTGGGCTCCCGGGAAAACATCGCCCGGGAAAAATGCACATTGGCACGCTGCCTGCCGGAAGACGGCTTCATGATTTTTCCGGCGGCTTGTGACTATGCGGATATGATCCGTCAATCCACCCGCGCCGCCTGTATTGACTGCGGCATTGGCGCCGGAACCGTTCGCGCGGAAAATCCCGTTTCCACGGAAAAAGGGACACGCTTCACCCTTTCCATACCGGATTTCTGCCGGGAAGAGGTGGAATTGCCCGTCCACGGACGGCACATGGTAACTAATGCGCTTCTGGCCGCCGCCGCCGGCTGGGTGGCAGGTCTTGCGAAAGAGCAAATTGCCTCCGGCCTCAACCAGGCGAGGCTCACGGGAGGAAGGCTTCACTGCACCCGGACCAATGGCATTCTGGTGGTGGATGACACTTACAACGCCAACCCGGATTCCATGCAGGCCGCCCTGCGTACCGTAGCGGAGCTTTCCTGTACCGGCAGACGCTTTGCGGTGCTGGGCAGAATGGGGGAACTGGGCGCGTTTTCCGAGGAAGGGCACATTCTGGTGGGCCGCACGGCGGAAGAACTCCGTCTTGACTTCGTCGTCAGCGTGGGAACGGACGCCGCCCGGATTACGGACGCTATTTCTCCGAACGCCTTCACTCAAAGCCTGCATTTCGGCTCTGCGGAGGAAGCGGCTGAATGGCTCCGCAGCCATGCGGCGCCGGGAGACATCGTCCTCTTCAAAGGCAGCCGTCTTGCCCGGATGGAGCAAGTCATGAACCTCACCTTTCCGCCACAGTAAATTGTATGCATTCCCTCATTGAACAGTTCAGCCCCGCAGGGGCATTTGCAGGACCGGCAGGGAGAGCCCTCCTGGCCTGCCTGGTTTCCTTTGCCCTAACGATGATCTTCGCCCCGCGGGTCATCCGGGAGCTGATTTCCCTGAAAATCGGCCAGCCCATCAGGACGGCGGAGGAAGTGCACAAGCTGGCGGAACTCCACGGAGCCAAGGCGGGAACGCCCACCATGGGCGGCGTGCTGATCGTGGGTTCCATGACGGCGGCTACCCTGTTGTGCGCCAGAATGGGCAATCCCTTTATTATTTCCTGCCTGATCGTCACCCTGGCGCTGGGCCTGCTGGGATTCCGGGACGATTACCTGAAGGTGGCGAAAAAAACCTCGGACGGCATTTCCGCACGTAAAAAACTCCTCGTCCAGTTCCTGGCCGGCCTGGCCGGCGTCACCTTCCTGTACCTGTACCCGGAAGGCAGTCCCCGCGTGGAACTTCACGACTACATATCCTCCCTGTTCATTCCGTTCTACGGCCAGGTGAACCTGCCATGGTTCGTTTACATTCCTTTCGGCGTCGTGGTGGTCATGTCCGCCTCCAATGCGGTGAACCTGACGGACGGCCTGGACGGCCTTGCCTCCGGCTGCTCCGTCGCCACGGGCATCACTTACGCCATCATTGCCGTCCTCTGCGGAAGCTGGCTGACGGCTGATTCCCTGGATATTCCCTTCCACCCCGGCGCGGGAGAAATCAGCGTCTTCATGATGGCCATGGTTGGGGCCTGCCTGGGCTTTCTGTGGCACAATTGCTACCCGGCCAGGGTATTTATGGGAGACACCGGTTCCCTGGCCCTGGGCGGCGCGTTCGGCATGGCTGCCGTCTGCACGGCGCAGGAGCTTCTCTTTATCGTCATCGGGGGCGTCTTCGTCATGGAAGCCGTGTCCGTCGTCCTGCAGGTGGGCAGCTACAAGCTGCGCCACGGCAAACGCATCTTCGCCATGGCCCCCATCCACCACCACTTCGAACTCAAAGGCTGGAAGGAAACGCAGGTGATTGCCCGCTTCTGGATGATCAGCCTCCTGCTGGCTTTCCTGGGCCTTTTCCTGATAACCACCGCCTGACAAACCACGAACATGCAGCTCAATAACCTCAACATCGCCGTTCTGGGAGCGGGAAGAAGCGGACGCGCCGCGGCGCGCCTCGCCATGACGCATGGTGCACGGGTATGCGTGTTTGACGCTTCCTCCTCCATTGACGGATGGCCGGAAGACATTCCCCTGCATACCGCCGCCACGGAGGAAGACGGACGCGCCTTTCATGCGGATCTGGTGGTCATCTCCCCCGGCATTGAGACGGATAGCCCCTTTGTCAAATCCTTTGGACGGGAAGGCGTGGAAACCATCGGTGAAATGGAGCTGGCATGCCGCTTTTACCATGGCCGCATCATCGCCATCACCGGAACCAATGGCAAAACCACCACCACATCCCTGGTGGAAAAGATTTTGCTGCGAGCCGGAAAGACTGCCGTTGCCTGCGGCAATTACGGCGTTCCGGTGGCGGAAATCCTGCTCCGGGATTCTGTGCCGGATGTGCTGGCGCTGGAGGTCAGCTCTTTCCAGTTGGAAACCATCCGCGATTTTCACCCGGATGTGGCTGTATGGCTCAATTTTGCGCCGGACCACATGGACCGTTACAAATCCGTGGAGGATTACCACCGCGCCAAACTCCATATCTTCGACAACCAGACGGAAAAAGACCTGGCCGTCGTCCGCTCCGGGGAACGGCTTCCGCACCTGAAAGCCTCCGTGCTCACCTTCAGCCCGGAAGATCCGGCGGCTGATCTTTATTACCGCGAACCGTTGATCCTGGAGGGCGGCGCTTCCCTGCTGAACCTGGAAGAGACCGCCCTGAACCAGCGCCATAATGCGGAAAACGCCATGGCCGCCGTCCTGGCATGCCGCCACCTGGGCATTCCCGCAGAAACAGCCGCAGATGTATTAAAAGAGTTCACGCCCCCCGGCCACCGCTGCGAGACCGTCCGCACACTGGACGGCGTTTTGTGGCTGAACGATTCCAAAGCCACGAATCTGCACGCGCTGGAAGCGGCTTTGAAATCACAGCATTCCCCCGTCATCCTGATTGCCGGAGGCAAGGACAAGGGGCTGGATTACGTGCCCTTGCAGCCCATGCTGAAAGAAAAAGTGCGCGCCTGCGTGGTATTCGGCCAGATTGCGGACCAGCTCCAGCACGCTTTTTCCCCCGCAGTCCCCACGGAAAAAGCCGCAGATGTAGAGACCTGCGTGGCAAAGGCCCGTTCTCTCGCCCTGCCGGGAGACACCGTCCTGTTCTCTCCCGGCACTTCTTCCTTTGACATGTTCACCGGCTATGTCCAGCGCGGCCAGGCCTTCAGGGACGCGGTGAACGCCCTGCCCCCCCTTTCCTGACAATTCACCAGAAAACGACCATCATGAAAACGACCAAAATACCTGATCACAATCCGACCGGACGCACCCGTCCGAAACGTAAGATGGGCACCGTATTACGCGCCAAACTCAGCAAATACCGCGCCCGCGTTTCCGAATTTGAAGACGATGCGCCCAGCAGCACCGTCGTGCGCTGGCTCGTCGTCCTTCTTCTTCTTCATCTTCTCGTCATCGGCGGCGTTTATGTCCGCAGCACCTGGTTCAGAAACACGACGGAAACCGTAGAAATGGCGGCCACGCTGCCCGCACCGCCCACCGTTCCCCAGCGCCCCGCCCCCGTAGCGCCTCCGTCCGTCCTGCCCCAGGTTCCCCAGGCGCCACCCGCGGCCCCGGTCACCATCACGCAGCCGGAACAGGTAGTGGACGCGCGCCCCAACAGGCAGCCGGCCCCTGTGGCGGAGGAACACATTCCGGATGCGGCTCCGGTGGCAGGTCCTGCGCGCCACATCGTGCGCACGGGAGATACCTGGGAACGCGTCGCGCGTGACAACCAGGTAGCTGTCAATGACCTGAAAGCCGTCAACCCCAAAGTGCAGCGTCTTGTCAGCGGAAGCACTCTTGTCATCCCGGCCCGGCCCGGAGACAAATTCGAACCGGAAAAACCCGCCGCGGAGGAAATGGAGCCGGAAGGCGTGCCCCACATTGTGAAGAAAGGGGAAACCCTCTCCGTAATCGCACGCAAATACAAAATGAACTGGCGCACTCTTCAGAAATTCAACAAAATGAATGACCGGGACGTAGCGCGTCTCAAAATCGGGCAAAAAATCATGATTCCCAAAAAGTAGGCCTTTTCCTGCCCTTCCGCCGCCATGTCTTCCAAAGTCTGCATGATTCTGGTCTGGTTCTTCGTCATCTGCCTTCTGGTCGTAGGCCTGGTGATGGTATCCAGCACGGCGGCGTGGGCGGAGGAAACCAAGCACCCGTACGAACCCCTGTTCAAGCAGACCGCCTTTGCCTGCGCTGGCCTGGTGGGCGCTATGATTCTCTCCCGGATAGATTACCGGATATGGAGGAAATATATCTGGTGGATTCTTGGAGGGGCCTGCTTCCTGCTGGTTCTGTGCTATGTGCCCGGCATCGGGAAGGAAATCAACGGGGAACGCCGCTGGATCACCATCGGCATGCAGTTCCAGCCCAGTGAATGCGCCAAGCTCTGCATGATGATGGCTCTGGCCAACTGGCTGGCCCTGTACCGGGACCGCACCACCTCTTTCTGGTGGGGATTTGTGATGCCCGGCCTCATCTTCGGCATTCCTCTTGCCCTGATTCTCTTTGAAAAGGATATGGGAACCTCCGTAGCCCTGGCCCTGGCCGCGTTCTGCGTCATGTTTGTGGCGGGAACGCGCAAAATTTACCTGGGCGGGGCTTTCGCCCTTGCCGGAACGGCCCTGTACGTTCTGGTGCAGAGCAACGCCAACCGCTTGGAACGTTTCCTGGCCTGGAAAGACCTGGAGGCCCACCGCCTGGGCGCCGGCCTCCAGCAATACCGGGCTTCCATCGCCCTGTCCCGAGGGGGGCTGGACGGGGTGGGCCTGGGAAACAGCGCGGAAAAGCACGGCACGCTTCCCTTCGCCCATACGGACTTCATTTTCGCGCCGCTGGGAGAGGAATTCGGCTTTTACGGAACCATGTTCGTCCTGCTCTGCTACTTCCTGATGACGTATGCCGGCATCGGCGTAGCCATGCAGTGCCGGGACGTCTACGGGCGGTTTCTGGCCGTGGGGATTGTCGCCATCATTTTCTGTCCCGCCATCCTGAACATCGCCGTGGTAACCAACGCCGTGCCCAACTCCGGTCTGCCGCTGCCCTTCATCAGCTTCGGAGGCACCAACCTGGTCTTTACGCTGGCTGCCCTGGGCATGCTTACCAGCATCCAGAGATTTTCCACCGGAGCCCCGCCCAATTGTGAAATCACCCGCAAAGACGAACGCTCCATTGATGTAAGACTATGACTAAACCTTCTCTCAACCATTCCCCCCTGAACATCGTGATCGCCTGCGGCGGCACGGGAGGACACCTTTTTCCCGGCATAGCCGTAGCCCAGGAACTTAAAAAGCGCGGCCACCGCGTTACGCTCCTCATTTCCCAGAAAAAAGTGGACGCCCAGGCCAGCAAAAATTACGGAGATCTTGATTTCCGCACCATTGAGGCCATCGCGATGCCTAAAATCCCATCCCTGTCCCTGCTGGGTTTCAGCGTCAGGCTGTATAAAGCCGTCCGTTTCAGCCGCAGTCTTCTGGATGAGGTGGAAGCGGACGTCGTCATCGGAATGGGTGGCTTCACGTCATTCCCTCCCGTTTACGCTGCCCACCGCAAGGGAATCCGCACCTACGTGCATGATTCCAACGCGCTGCCCGGAAAGTCCAACCGCATGACCGCCAAATTCTGCACGAACGTGCTGCTGGGCATTGAAGAAGCCAGGCACTACTTCAACCCCGCCAAATGCATTGTCACCGGCACCCCGGTACGCCAGGAAATGGTGGCCCGGAAAGACAAAAACGAATCCAGGGAAGAACTCAACCTTCCCCGGGACCGCCGCGTGGCTCTGGTGATGGGCGGTTCTCAGGGGGCCAGGAATCTGAACTCCCTGGTCATTGAAGCCGCCCGGCAATGCGCAAATCTGTGTGACTTTCTCATCATCACCGGTTCCGCGGACTTTGCGCGCGTCAGCCAGCTGACGGCGGACATGCCCCACGTGCACGTCATTGAATTCTGTTCCGCCATGGCTGCCGCGTATGCCGCAGCGGATGTGGTCATTTCCCGTTCCGGGGCATCCAGCCTGACGGAACTGGCCCATATGGGGAAGGCCGCCCTGCTGGTTCCCTACCCCTTTGCAGCAGACGATCACCAGGCACACAACGCACGCGTTTTCGCGGCCCACGGAGCGGCGCGCATGATGCGTGAAAACACCCTCACGCCGGACGATATTGCAGCTTTCCTGAATGAAGTATTCAAGGACTCTTCCCTGCTGGCTTCCATGAATGAATGTGCTTTACGTCTGGACATGCCTGATGCAGTATCCCGCATCGCCAATGTCATTGAACATACGGACCATGCAGCCCCCCATGATTGAAACCTTACGCAAACGACTGACAGACAGGGAACACCCGGCACGCCTCCATCTCATTGGAGTAGCCGGGTCAGGCATGTCCGGCCTGGCGCTCATGCTGATGGAAATGGGACACCGGGTGAGCGGCTGCGACCGGGTGACCAGCACGGAGACCGAACGGCTTCAAAGCCTGGGGCTGTCTTTCTCCTGCCCTCATTCCGCAGATGCCGTTTCCGATGCGGAAATCGTCATTTATTCCAGCGCCATCCGGGCGGACAATCCGGCCCTGGCGGCAGCGCGCAGGCTGAATATCCCCTGCATGCGCCGCGCGGAATGCCTGGCGGCCATTCTGAACGGGAAAAAAGGAGTCGTGGTCTCCGGCACGCATGGAAAAACTACCACTTCAGCCCTCTGCGCGCACCTGATGAGGGAAGGCCGCATGCGTCCGTGCCACTATGTGGGGGCGGAAATCCCCGTGCTGGGAACCAACGCCCACTGGAACGAGGACAGCGAATACCTGGTGGCGGAAGGGGACGAAAGCGACGGTACGCTGGTCAATTACATTCCGGAGCACAGCATCGTCCTCAACATTGAACCGGAACATCTGGACCACTACAAGGATCTGGATGAAATCAAGGCAGTATTCGACCGGCTTTGTTCCCAGACGCGCGGCAAGATTATCTATTGCCGCGCCCATCCCGGCGCTGCGGATGTCTGCGCCAAATACCCCAATTCCGTTTCCTACGGCTGGTCCGATGCGGACTATACCGCTACGGACGTGCAGGAACGCCGCGGCCGCACCCTGTTCACCGTGTTGAAGGGGGAAGAGGAACTGGGCCGCGTGGAACTGGGAATTCCCGGACGCCACAATGTCCTGAATTCCCTGGCTGCGATCGCGCTGGCAACGGAACTGGGCGTGGATTTTCCGGCGGTGACGCGTGGTCTGGCCTCCTTCGCGGGAGCCAAACGGCGCTTTGAAACCAAATACCTTTCCTCCACTATTCGGATAGTGGACGACTACGGCCACCACCCCACGGAGATAGCCGCCACGCTTCAGACTGCCCGTTCCTTCCATCCGGGCCGTCTGGTAGTTTACTTCCAGCCGCACCGCTACACGCGCACGCAGCTTCTGGCGGATGACTTCGGCAAGGTGCTCCAAGCGGCGGATCTCGTTTTTGTGGCGGATGTGTATCCCGCCAGCGAACTGCCCATTGAAGGGGTAAGCGGACAGACGATCATCAACGCCATGCATAAGCACGGCCCTGTGGAAACCCGTTACCTTCCCGACCTGGGTACAGCCCACCACGCTATCGGCAACGCGCTAAAACCGGGAGACCTGTTCCTGACGCTGGGGGCAGGGAACGTCCATGAATGCGGTATGCGCATCGCCCGCGACCTGGCCCTGCTGGAAGACCTGGAACGTACTGCGGGCGGCTCGCTGGAAGGAAAGCTGTACGAACCCATGTCACGCCATACGACCATGGGGGTAGGCGGCTGCGCCCAATACTGGCTGGAACCTTCCACCTTCTCCGGAATGCAGGCGGCCGTCAACTATTGCCGGGACAGGAATATTCCCGTACACGTCATTGGCCGCGGCTCCAACATCATTGTCAGAGACGGAGGCCTGCGCGGCGCTGTCATCCACCCCTCCGGGGGAGAATTCGATGTGCTGGAAATTCAGGGGAACCGCCTCACCGCCGGAGCGGGCGTAAGGCTGAAAAAACTGGTTTCCACCGCTGTCCAGAACGGCCTGGGCGGCCTGGAATGGATGGACGGCATTCCCGGTAACGTGGGGGGAAGCCTCCGCATGAACGCCGGAGCCATGGGCATGGATATGATCAAAAACCTCGTCTCCATCATCTGTCTGGACGAAGACGGGGAAATCCGCAGCCATACGCGGGAAGAATTGAACGCCCAGTACCGTTCCATTCCGGATTTGGTTCACAACTTTGTGCTTCAGGCCGTGTTTGAGGCGCAGCCCGCCTCTGCGGAAGAAATGGAACGGCTTCTGGAGGCGGCACGGGCCAAGCGGAAGCTTTCCCAGCCCGTCGGAGCCAGCGCCGGCTGCATCTTCAAGAACCCGCCGGAAATCCCGGCAGGCAGGCTCATTGATGAACTGGGACTGAAAGGCGCCTGTGTGGGGGACGCCTGCGTATCAGACGTGCACGCCAATTTTATCATCAACCGGGGTCATGCCAGAGCGAGGGACATTACCATTCTGATCGACATGATCCGCAAGGAGGCCATGGAAAACCGCGGCATCGACCTGAAATCGGAAGCCCAGGTCATCGGAGACCGGGATCCCCAGTTTTAACCCATTCACTATTTATTCCCATATGAACACTCTCAAGCGCGACCTTAAAATCGCCCTCCTGCTTGGCGGCCCCGGGGCAGAACGGGAAGTATCCCTCGTTTCCGGCAACTCCGTCTACGACGCCCTGTGCCGGGCCGGATTCACCGATGTAACGAAAGTGGACGTGCACGGCCCGGATTTCCGGCTGCCGGAAGGCACGGAGCTGGCCTACAACATTATCCACGGCACGTTCGGAGAAGACGGAACCCTTCAGGCTATTCTGGAAGAACGCGGCATTCCGTACACAGGAGCCGGCTCCCGTTCCAGCGCCCTGTGCTTTGACAAATCCGAATCCAAGAAAGTATTTCTGGAAGCAGGAGTTCCTACGCCGCATGCGGAAATTCTGGACTGTTCCAACGGCCTCGTGATGCCGTCCCTCCCCCTGCCCTTCGTCATTAAGCCCCCCTGCGAAGGCTCCAGCGTAGGCGTCCACATCGTCCGCAGACAGGAAGATGTACTCCCCGCCATGGAGGAAGCCGCAACCCACGGAACCACCGTATTGGTGGAAGAATTCATTCAAGGCAAAGAGCTGACGATCGGCATCCTGGACGGGAAAGCCCTTCCCGTCATTCACATCTGCCCCCGCTCCGGCTTCTACGACCTGAACAATAAATACCCGTGGATGAATATGGGCGGCGGCACGGATTATATCTGCCCGGCGGATCTTCCGGAGGAAACCGCAGCCAACGTGCAGAAAGCGGCCCTGAAAGCCTACAAGGCCGCCGGAGTGGAAGTGTACGGCCGCGTGGATGTATTGCTGCGCGAAGAAGACGATGCCCCCTTCGTGCTGGAAATCAATACCATTCCCGGCATGACCCCTTCCAGCCTGCTTCCCAAAGCGGCGGCGGCCTCCGGATGGCCCTATGAAGACCTTTGCGAAAAAATAGCGGAATTATCGCTAGCCACCCCCCGTAAATAACGTAATATCTGACAGAGGGCGGGGAGTCGCCCCTCCCACACCCCCCGATGTCGCACAAAGCCACAACGCCAGTCCCCCGTTCCGCCAAAAGGCCGGAAATGCTTCTTCTGGAACAGGAGGCCAGAAAAGAGACCATCGAACGCAAGGGCAAAAACTACCGTTTTTGGCTCTTCCGGCGCAAGCTGTACCACATCGTCACCGTTTACACCCTCATTCTCGGCCTGATCGGGGCTATCGTTTTCCTCTGGAAAGATTATATCCTCAAATACGACTGGCTTTCCATAGACACTGTTACCCTGAAAAGCAACGGCATTTTCAACTCTGAACAGGCCTTTTCCGTCATGGGTATAGGTCCGCAGGACAATATTTTTTCCATAGACGCCGCGGAGCTGGAACAGCGCCTGGAAAAATGTCCCGCCATCCGCCGGGCTTCCGTCAAGCGCCAGATATCCTCCAACCCCACATTGCTGGTGGATATTGACGCGCGCATCCCCGTAGCCTGGATTGACTGCCCGGAACTTGGGATTCACCCGGGAGATGCCAAATACGGCGTTTTGGCGGACAAGGAAGGCGTTATCTTCCCCTGCATGGAGCAAGTCCACATGCCTTATATCCGGGAAAAGCGCATGCCCTTCGTGACGCTCAGGCCTCCCAGTTCCGACAAACTCAGCTATGGCGTCAGCATCCGGGAACTGGAAGCGCCCATGAAACTGATTGAACTGCTATCCGGCACGGTAACGGAATATCTTCCCAGCATTGTCTCCATCACGACGCCCAACGACTGGTCTTTCTGTGTGCGTTTTACTAATGACTGCCAGGCTACTTTCAGCCACTACGGCCTGGAACACCAGGTGGAAAAATTATCCCGCGTCCTCCAGCACGCACGCCAGACGCACCGCAAAATCAGTTTCATCAACCTGATTCCGGAACACAACATTCCCGTCATCTTTGACGATTCCTACGAAGATATTCCCCTCGCGGAGCCGATTGAAGAATAATGCTGCGCAGACGTCCTCCGGAAAAGGCGGGTTCTTCCCCGGTTCCAAACTTCTTTTCCGCTTCCGTTCCTCCTGTTCTCCCTAATTTCCAACCGAACGGGACATCCGGCTTTCACGAGATTCTCCCCATGTCAGAATTCTATTCTTTCTCAACGGGGAATGAGGCTGTAAAGACCCACAGAACACTTGCCAATAAAGCTGTGCGGGCTATACTGTGCCACGATATATGAGCAACGAAACACCTTTATCCCCCGAAGCGGAAAAACTGGCGGCAGCCCGCAAGCGCAACCTTGACCTGGCTCTCTCCCAAATCCAGAAAGACTTCGGCGAAAACGCCATTATGCGCCTGGGAGACAATGTCAAAATGGAAGTGGACGTTATCCCCACGGGCAACCTTCTGATTGACCGCGCTCTGGGTGTAGGCGGTTTTGCCCGCGGCCGCATTGTGGAAATCTACGGGCCGGAATCCTCCGGTAAAACCACCCTGACCCTGACGGCCATCGCCCAGGCCCAGAAGTCCGGAGGCCTGGCCGCGTTCATTGACGTGGAACATGCCCTGGACCCCCAGTATGCCGCCCGTCTGGGAGTGAATCTGGACGACCTGCTGGTTTCCCAGCCAAGTTCCGGCGAAGAAGCCCTGCAAATCTGCGAGGCTCTTGTCCGCTCCAACGCCATTGACGTCATTGTGGTGGACTCCGTGGCCGCACTGGTCACCAAGCAGGAGCTGGAAGGAGAAATCGGGGATTCCACGGTAGGGGCCCAGGCCCGTTTGATGTCCGCCGCCCTCCGCAAGCTCACCAGCTTCATCTCCAAGGCCCGTACCGTCTGCATCTTCACCAACCAGATCCGTGAAAAAATCGGCGTCATGTTCGGCAATCCGGAAACTACCCCCGGAGGCCGAGCCCTGAAATTCTACGCCTCCGTACGCGTGGACATCCGCCGCATCGGCCAGATCAAGGGCAGCGACGGCGTCATAGCCGGAAACCGTACCAAAATCAAGGTAGTCAAAAACAAGGTGGCCCCTCCCTTCACGGAATGCGAATTCGACATCATGTACAATGAAGGCATCTCCTCCGTAGGCAGCCTGCTGGACCTGGCAACGGAATATGACATCATCCAGAAACGCGGCTCCTGGATCAGCTATAACGGCAGCCAGATCGCCCAGGGCCGCGACGCCGCCAAGGAAGCTCTCAAATCCAACCCGGAGCTGTACGCGGAAATTGAAGAACAGGTCAAGGCCAAAATGGACGAGAAGACTGCCAAATAATCCTGCCTATTCCCGTTCCCTTACTGCCATTTCAGGGCGGCTCCCCCTCCCGGGAGCCGTTTTTTTCTCTTCGGAAACAGAAACGCAAAAGAATCTTTCACGGAAATTTTTCCCTTGTGCGTCATGAAAAATCCGTTAGTCTGGATGCGATATCGTCCTATGTATCCGACCTCTCGCACATCATTTGCAGCCGTGCTCGGCATTGTGGGCATGTTTCTGCTGACGTTGTCCACGGCCTTCGGATGGAATCCGGAAATCATTAATGGAGTGCAGTATATTCCGATGTCAGAAGTGCGCACCCATTACAAACTGACCAGGGAACGCACGGAAGGGCGGCAGAAAGTTTACGAGGTGCCGGAAAAGATTCAAATCCGTATCCAGGCGCGCAGCCAGGAGATGTTCATGAACAACATGAAGTTCGTGCTGTCCTATCCTGTGGCTGACCATCCCTCCAAGGGGCTGATGGTTTCTAATATGGACCTGCACAAAATCATTGACCCGGTTCTGCGCCCCACTTACATCGCCAACCGCCGCAGTTTCAACACAGTTGTCATTGATCCCGGCCACGGCGGACATGACAGCGGCACGCGCAACCGCATCAGCAGGGAAGCGGATATCAACCTTTCCGTGGGCAAAAAACTGCGCGACCGCCTCAAGACCATGGGCTACCAGGTGGTCATGACCCGTGATACGGACAACTTCATTGCCCTCCAGGACCGCGTCCGCATTGCCAACAGGCACAACAATGCCATCTTCATCAGCATCCACTTCAATGACGGAGGCTCCTCTGCCCGCGGGGTGGAAACCTTCACGCTGGCGCCTGCGGGCACTTCCTCCTCCATGTCCCGCAATATTCGCCACGACGCTCTGCAGGGCAACGCCCAGGACAGCATGAACATTGCCCTGGCTACAGCCGTCCAGGGGCACATGCTGAAAGGGCCGCTTGCCATCAAGGAGGGCATTTCCATGGTCGACCGCGGCATCAAGCGCGCGCGCTATTCCGTGCTGTGCACCATCAAGCATCCCGCCATTCTGGTGGAAGGAGGGTTCATGTCCAACCCTCAAGAGGCTCTGCTTATCGCCACGGAACGCTATCAGAATTTCATGGCCTCTTCCCTGGCTGCCGCTGTGCATCAATACCGCACCGCCCTTGGCCAGCAAGTGCGCAGAACGCGCTGAGTTCCGTACCTGTCCCCGGGCCTCCCTTCAGCAACATGAACATCATCCGCATCCCCGGCCTGGCAGATTACCAGGAAACCCTGCGGTTCCAGGAACAACTGGTCCGGGCCCATCAGGAAGACCCGGACAGGGAAAACGAACTGTTGCTGCTGGAACATGCCGGGGTTTATACCATCGGGCGTACACGGAACCACGCCAGCCTGCACCCCGGTTCCGTGCTTCCCTTTCCCGTTCATGAAATCAACCGCGGCGGCCAGGCCACCTACCACGGCCCCGGCCAGCTGGTCGGATACCCCATTACGGACCTGAACCGCTGCGGCAGGGATCTGCACCGCTACATCACCACCCTGGAAAACACCCTGATTGAAACCTGTGCCCGGTTCGGCGTGCAGGCCCGCATCCGGGAAGGGCTGGTAGGGGTCTGGGTGGAAAACCGTAAAATAGCCTCCATCGGCGTCGGGGTGAAAAAATGGATTGCCATGCACGGCTTCGCCCTCAATATAACCCGGAAATCCCTGCCTCCCTTCCTTGCTATTACCCCCTGCGGCATCCAGGGCGTGCAAATGACCTGCCTGGAGGATGAAATGTCCTCCCCCCTGCCGGAAGGAAACCTGTTGAAATGTTTCGGAGACGTTTTTGCAGCGCTATGGGAAGAAAAATTTCACAGGGATTAAGGGAATTCTGAACGTGCGGAGGGAATGAAAACCATCTTTGCCCTGAAGACGGAAAGGCGCCAAAGGCTGGAAAGAGACCCCTTCTGACCATGAATGCAGAGGAAATGTTCAAAAAAACGCCTCATGTAAGACACAGACCGTGTCAGCAATACGTCCTTGCATCTTGACGCGGTTCCCGAACGGACGGATGCTTATGTCAGTTATGGGGAAAACACTTTTCCAAAAAATCTGGGACGCTCATACCGTCGGCATCCTGCCGGATGGGAGAACGCAAATGTTCATCGCCACGCACCTGCTGCATGAAGTCACCTCTCCGCAGGCTTTCGGAATGGTCCGGGACCTGGGCCTGACCGTGCGTCACCCGGAACGCACCTTTGCCACTGTGGACCACATCATTCCCACAGACAACCAGGCGGAACCGTTCGCGGACGCCACGGCTGACGCCATGATCAGGGAACTGCGCCGGAACTGCGCCGAAAACGGCATCCGCTTTTTCGACCTACCTACCGGGCTCCAGGGCATCGTGCATATGGTAGGGCCGGAACTCGGCATCACCCAGCCGGGCATGACTATCGTATGCGGAGACTCCCATACGGCCACGCATGGAGCCTTTGGCTCCATTGCCATGGGCATCGGCACCACGCAGGTGCGCGATGTGCTGGCTACGCAGACCCTGGCCCTCAGCCCGCTCAAGGTGCGCCGCATCAATGTGAACGGAAAGCTGGCCCCCGGCGTGCGCGCCAAGGATGTGGCCCTGCATATCATCGGCCTTCTGGGAGCCAAGGGCGGCCTGGGCTTCGCCTATGAATACGGAGGCGACGTAATCGACGCCATGAGCATGGACGAACGTATGACCCTTTGCAACATGTCCATTGAAGGCGCGGCGCGCTGCGGCTACGTGAACCCCGACCAAACCACGGTGGAATACATCAAAGGGCGACTGTTCGCCCCCACCGGCGCGGACTGGGACAAAGCCGTGGAACGCTGGCTGGGCTTTGCTTCCGATCCAGATGCGGAATACGATGAAATCGTGGAAATTGATGGGGCCTCCATTGAGCCCACGTTAACATGGGGCATTTCTCCGGACCAGAATACGGGTATCAGCGGCAGCACTCCCAACCCTTCCGACGCTGCGAACGACGAAGAACGGAAGATGATCAACGAAGCGCTGGAATACATGAAATTCCCCGCGGACATGCCTCTTAAGGGACTGCCGGTCCAGGTGTGCTTCGTAGGTTCCTGCACCAATGGCCGCATTTCAGATTTCCGGGAAGTGGCCGCCCTCATCAAGGGACGCCATGTGGCTCCCGGCATCAGGGCACTGGCCGTTCCCGGCTCTCAGATGACTGCCCGGCAATGTGAAGAGGAAGGCATCGCAGACATTTTCCGTGAAGCCGGCTTTGAATGGCGCCTGGCGGGCTGCTCCATGTGCCTGGCCATGAATCCGGACAAACTCCAGGGAGATCAGCTTTGCGCCAGTTCCTCCAACCGGAACTTCAAGGGACGGCAAGGCAGCCCCACCGGGCGCACCCTGCTGATGAGCCCGGCCATGGTGGCCGCCGCTGCTCTGACCGGGAAAGTCTCCGATGCCCGCGAAGTATTCTCCCTGAATTAACTTTTCAATTTTCTCCTTTATGTCTCTGACCCAATTCACCTCCATCACCGGCACCTGCGTTCCCGTTCCGGGACCGGACATGGACACGGACCGCATCATCCCTGCCCGCTTCCTTAAATGCATCACGTTTGACGAACTGGCGGGAGTCATGTTCTGGGACGAACGCTTCGACGAAAACGGGCAATCCAAATCCCACCCGGTGGACGATCCCCGCTTCAAAGGGGCTTCCATCATTTTGGGCGGCTCCAACTTCGGCTGCGGTTCTTCCCGCGAACACGCCCCGCAGACCATCAGGCGCTCCGGCATCAAAGCCGTTATCGCGGAATCTTTCGCAGAAATCTTTTTCGGCAACAGCACCGGAATCGGGTTGCCCTGCGTATGCGCGTCTGCCGCCGACATTGCCTCTCTGTCCCGGCACATCTCCAATTACCCGGAAACGGAAGTGACAATTGACCTCCTGAACATGACAGTTTCCTGGAAAGAAGGGTCCTTTCCCATCCGGATGCCGGCGGAAGCCCGAGAAGCCCTGACCCGGGGCCGCTGGGATTCCATTGCGGAACTGCTTGTCAACATGGATGCCGTAGAAAAGAAAAACGAAGAACTGCCCCGGGTCGCAGCCTCCTGCTGATTCAGCATTCACCTCTTTCTTCCCTTTCTACCCTTTTCCCCATATGATTTTCAGAATTACAGACTACGTCCACTACGGCACGCTGGACAACCGTAAACGCGGAACCGTCCATCTTACGCTGCAACTCATGGGGATGCCCCATCCGGTGAACATTACCCTGCATGGGGACTGCCTCCAGGACCTGGCCGGTTGCGTGGTTGACTTCAGGAATCCCTCCCCACAGATGCTTCCTGCGGAACTTACCCAAATCCCGGAACATATCCAGGGGGTGGCGGGGGATATGACGGCCAGCCGACGCATGCCTGTCAAAGGCAGGAAAACCATGGAAAACGCCCTGTACCTGGAATGGTTCACCAGCCACCACGACATGGTGCTGCTGGAAAGTACGGTCTTCTCCATCAAAGTTTCCCTTCCCGAATGGATGATGGATTCCTGCGAAGAACAGGCCCAGATCATGGCGAACCAGCAGATGCTGCGAACCCAGGTAAAAGAATGGTCCAGAGCCTATTCCAACCACCAGGAGGACGGCAGCCTGCCCGATCACCACTGGGACAAACGCCTGCGGGAGGCGGAAGCCATCGCCATAGCTTACCAGGAGGTATTCCAGAAATACAGGCTGAACCCCAGCGGCGACATCCGTGTGGCTTTTGTCATGGGCTGGGATGAAGTGCTGGACAACATCGCCCAGTCGGAAGAAACGGGGACGCCCTGCTCCTGCAAAAGCACCGGCATGCTCAGCCTGTTTGACATCCTCAATGAACAGGAGGCCCGGGAAGTGCAGTCCTGCATGTTTCATCCTCTTTTCCAGCAGGTAATGGAGCTGACGGATCTGTGCCAGCACCGGTTCAGCCGGGAAATCAATAAAGCCCAGAGGAACAGGACAGGGCCGCCGGAACCCCTGAACCAGATTTTTTACTGCATCCGCTACATCACCCCCCGCATTCTTTCCTGCCTCCTCCAGGAGAAGGAGGACGCTGCGGACTACTGCACCATGGCCGCCCGTATGGCCCTGTGCGTGGAACAAACGCGCCGGACGGTAGCTGCCCTGGACAACTGCGGCTACCAGGTGGACGGTGAAATAGCGGAACGTTTCTCATCCCTGCTGGAAGAAGTCAATTCCTTCCAGGAAAGCCTGGCAACACAAAGCCGCAAAAGCAACCTGTAACAACAAAACCTTCCCTGGCAACACAATCTTTATCTTTGCGTATGATACATTCCCATACCTGTTTTCAAGGGCTGTGCGCAGTCCTGGCCGGCGCCGCTCTTTCCCACGCGGATGAGCCGGCTGTTTCCATTTCGGACTTCGGGGTGGACAAGGTCATGTCCGGCCCTGTCGTCTCCATCAATGACCAATACAAGGGCGTCGTAAAAATTGAGATGGATTCCCTGACTCCGGATTACGCTACTCCGTGGAATACCGGCCGCTACCAGGGAGGCATCGGCACCGGTTTCCTGATCGGGGAAAACGCTTTCATGACAAACGCCCATGTGGTTAGCAACGCGGAGCGCATTTATATCTCCATGTACGGAGATTCCCGTAAAATTCCCGCCAGGGTCAAATTCATCGCCCATGACGCGGATCTGGCTCTGCTGGAGGCGGACGATCCCAAGCCTTTCAAAGGAATACGTCCTTTTGAATTCAGCAAAAACCTGCCTCATCTGGAAGACGAAGTAAGGGTGATCGGCTACCCCATCGGCGGCAACAGACTTTCCGTCACGCGCGGCGTGGTCTCCCGCATTGATTTCACCACGTACGCCCACCCCCGCAACACGGAACACCTGACCATCCAGGTGGACGCCGCCATTAATCCGGGCAACAGCGGAGGCCCCGTCCTGATGGGGAATAAAGTCATCGGCGTGGCATTCCAGGGCCTGAACAACGCCAATAACACGGGTTACGTAATTCCAACCCCCGTCATCCGCCACTTTCTGGAAGACATCAAGGACGGCGTCTATGACGGTTACGTGGACATGGGCATTCAGGCTGCGCCCATCCTGAACCCGGCCATGCGCAAGGCGTTCGGCCTGCCGGACGACGAAAAGGGCGTTCTGATCGGCAAGGTGCTCAAGGGGTCCTCCGCTGACGGCGTTCTCCGTAACGGGGACCTGCTGATGAAAGTGGACGGCTATGATGTGGACAGCTCTGCCATGATTGAACTGGACGGCCAGAAAATCAGCATGAAAGAACTCATTGAGCGCTGTTTTAAAGACGACCGGCTCCCGCTGGATATCATTCGCGACGGCAAGCCCATGAAGGTGGAAATGGTGATGAAGCCATCCCCCTCCAGAGACCTTCTGATGGCGGAATACGATAAAATGCCCCGCTACGTCGTCTTTGGCGGCCTGGTGTTCCAGCCCATCCAGCGCAACGTGCTCGCGGCGGCGGACATCTCCATGCTGGACGTTGCACTGGACATCCGTAATTACCAAGAAGACGGCGGCTGCGTGGACCATGAAGACATGGTAATCATCACCAAAGTGCTGGATGATGAGGTAAACGCGCGCCTGTCCGGCTCCATTTCCAATTCTATTGTGGAAAAAATCAATGGCGTGAAAGTTAAGGGCCTTACCCACGCCTATGAACTCCTTTACCCGGAGAACATGCCGGAATACGTCGTCATCGAACTGAAAAACGGAGAACGCCCCCTTGTCTTTGAAGGCAAGGCCATGGAGACGGCCAACAAACGCATCTCCAAAACCTACAACATCCCGAAAAACGCCCGCCTGGACAGCTCCATTCCCGGTCGCCAGTCTGGCCGCAACACCACTCCCGCCCGTTAACCGCCATGAAAATTCTTTCCACTTTTTTCTTCGGTTCCCTGATATTGCTCTGCGGTTGCCAGCCGCGCGAAGCCGGACGAACCGCTCCCGAACCCCAGCCTGAACAACAGACGGAAACGCCTGCGGAACAGGCGGAGGAAACGCCCTCGCCGGCCCCGCTTCCCTCCCCCACCAGCTCCATGGTCGGCATTAACGCCACCAACCAGGGCTATGCCATGATTCAGCCGTGGAGCAAGGAAAACCCGGCGTACAGTCAGGGCTTCGGCATTTATCTGGGAGACGGCAATATCCTGACGGCAGCCAATATCGTTTATTCCGCCAGCTTCGTGGAAGTAACCTCCGCAGACGGAGCCCAGACGGTTCCCGTGACAGTAACCGCCTTTGACCCGGAAGCCAACCTTGCCCTCCTGCGCCTGAAAAACGGAAAAGATGCCGCTTTCCTGAACAAACTGGTCCCCGTTACGCTGGGGAAGGCTCCCCGCCTGGGCGACAAGGTAACCTTCTGGCAATTCAATGATGACGGCCTTCCCATCACCACCTCCGGAACCCTTCTGGCGACGGAAAGCGCCTGCCCGTTCACGAACGGGGAACCGTTCGTCCTGTATAACGTCAAATCCTCCGTTACTCCCCTGAAAGGCGGCGCAGGCAACCCTGTCATGAGAGGCAATGAACTTGTGGGTCTCAGCGCCAGCTGCGATCCTCCCGCCCAGAAAGTTCTGGCCGTCACCCATACCATGATTTCCCGGTTCCTGGAGCAGGCCCGGACTGGCAACTACATCGGTTTTCCGGCGGACGGCACCCAGGTCACGGAACTGACCGACCCCGTTTTCCGCAAATTCCTGGGCCTGTCTGAAACTGGCGGCGGCTTTTACGTGGTGAAACTGCCTGTTTACGGCTCTTTCTACAAAGCCGGAGTGCGTCCCGGAGACGTGGTGGAAAGCGTGAACGGCATTCCCCTGGACAGTAAAGGATTAATCAAGGATCCCGCGCTGGGCCCCGTTTCCGCCAATTTCCTGTTCCGTGACTCCGCCAAACCGGGGGATACCATTACGCTGGACATCCGCCGCAAGGGAAAGGACGGCTCCAGCCAGCCCATGACGTTGGACGTCAAACTGGACAGGAGCGCTATTGAAGGCGACCTGGTCAATCCGGCCCCCTTCATCTCCAATCCGCCCTACCGCATTTACGGCGGCCTGGTATTTGTCCCGCTGACGGGAGCCATGATGGGAGAAATCAACAAGCTCAGCAAGAACCATCCACCCCTCAACCTGGTGGAAGCCACTCAAAAGAAAGAGGAAATACGGAAAAAAGGCGTGGATGAAATCGTGGTTTTCCTGATGGCCCTGCCCACACAGGCTACACTGGGATACGCCCAGATGAGCCCCTCCATTGTGGAAAAAGTAAACGGCGTGCAGGTGAAAAGCTTCAAACACCTTAACCAGCTTCTGGACCTTCCCGCTCCCGGCGGCACGCACCGCATTGAAGTGACCCAGCAGCCGTACACCATGTACATGTCCCAGAAAGAAGCTGCCAAAGCGGATCGCTTTATTCAGATGAGGGCCGTTCCCGTGCTCCGCAGGGACTAGGACTTCCTCGAGCCATGTTCACCTGTGCTGCCCGCCTGAAATGACCCTTCACACGTTGAATATCCGGCTTGATTTTCCCTACAGGACAGGCTTTACCCATGGAGCCTTCCGCCCGGAAAACGATGCGCTGGCCTGCCTGCTGGAACAGAGGCCCGGAAGCCGCGTTCTCGTTCTCTTGGAAAAAGGGCTGGAACAGTTTTATCCGCAGCTTCCGGCGGACATTGACCGCTATTTTGAAAAAAACGCCGGGGTACTGGCCTATGCCGGCTGCCGTTCCGTTCCGGGCGGGGAGGAAGCCAAAACAGGTTTTTCCGCATGGGAAACGGCCCTGCGCCACATTGTGGAAGCAGGAATTGACCGCCATTCCTACATCATAGCCGTGGGAGGCGGAGCGTTTCTGGACGTAGCAGGCTTCGCCGCCGCCACCGCCCACCGCGGCATCCGGCTGTTGCGCATTCCCACCACCACCCTCTCCCAGGCGGACTCCGGAGTGGGTGTCAAAAACGGCATCAATTTCATGGGCCGGAAAAACTATCTGGGCACCTTCGCCGTCGCCTGGGCCACGCTTGACGACTTTCTGTTCCTCCATTCCCAGCCCCTCCCCCTGAAAAGAGCCGGGCTGGCGGAAGTAGTGAAAGTGGCCGTGGTGAAAGATGCCTCTTTCTTCAACTGGCTGGAAACTAATGCCTCCGCACTGGCAGGATGCGAACGGGATGCTCTGGAATATGCCGTGGAGCATTCCGCTCTGCTGCACGCCTCGCACATTGCATGCGGAGGAGACGCCTTTGAACTGGGTTCCAGCCGCCCCCTGGACTTCGGACACTGGGCCGCCCATTACATGGAAACCATGTCCGGCTACACACTGGGGCATGCGGAGGCCGTTTCCGTGGGCATGTGCCTGGACATCCTTTATTCCGTCCGGAAAGGATGGCTGCCTGCCGGAGAGGCGGAAAGAATCATCTCCGTGCTGAAAACCCTGAAACTGCCCGTATTCCACTCCCTGCTCTCCCGCAGGACAAAAAACGGCGACTGCGAAGTGCTGAAAGGTCTGGAAGCTTTCCGCGAACATCTCGGCGGCCACCTGACGGTATTAATGCTCACCGGAATAGGCCGGGGAAAGGACGTCCATGAAATAGACGCTGCCCTGATGGAGGAATGCATCCGGGAAATGCAGGAAGCCGCCGGATATTCCGTCCAGGAATAGCAGTCCTTTCCTTGCTGCCTCCCCGTCAGGAAACAAGCAGGAAGATATCTGCGTATCACAGAGAAATACCATCTGGACGGCAGTACGGAAAAACCAACGACGTTTTTCCTTCCCGCGATCTCCATATCCGCCTTTTCCGGTAGTTCCCGCAGGGCGGCATTATTATGTGCCATCGGGCAATTCATCATGTAAGCCATTTTGCCACCCCTCCCCCTTTTTTCATAACGCGCCGTATCTATTGCTCTTTCTTCAAAAAGAAGATGAAAGAAAAAGCACGGATAACCAAGCCGGATACTTCAAAGAGAGAATCATGCCGTCAACAATGCGGAGGCGGTGGACACAATGCCCACCCCCGGGAATAAATCCATTCATCTTCTTTGCAAGGCACTCAAAAACCAAACTGCCGGAAACCGCGTTCTACTGGAAAATTCAGATGCAGTTCTTCCGGAAAACCGTTTCTTTTAAACCTGCGCGGATAAACTGTACGGGAAACGGAACTTTCCCGTATTCGTCCAAACTGCCGCCGTGCCCCCCATTTACAGACGAGGTACGGCGGCGAGAAGCGCCTGGGTGTATTCGTGGGAAGGAGAGGAAAACACTTGGTCCGCCTCCCCGTATTCCACAATGCGGCCTTTGCGCATCACGGCAATGCGGTCTGCGATGTAATGAACCACGGACAAATCATGAGAGATGAATATCATGGTCAGGCTCAAGTCGCGGGCCAGGGCGATAAGAAGGTTCAGAATCTGGGACTGTATGGAAACGTCCAGCGCGGAAACGGGTTCATCCGCGATGACCAGCCTGGGTTCCGGAGCCAATGCGCGCGCAATGGCGACACGCTGGCGCTGGCCGCCGGAAAATTCATGGGGATACTTGCGCATCAGGGAGGGGCTCAATCCAACCTTTTCCATCAGTTCCGCCACATCATCCCTTGTCTGGGAAAAAGTTCTTTTGCGGCGGCGGCACTGCAACGCCTCCTTTAATGTCGCATATACCGTAAAACGGGGATTCAGGGAAGCATACGGATCCTGGAAAACCATCTGAAAATCCGGACGCCGCTTCCTGATTTCGGATGCGGAAAGAGCCGTCAATTCCTCCCCTTCCAGAAAGATGCGACCCTCCGTGGGTTTCTGGAGCAGCATCACCGTGCGGGACAGTGTGGATTTGCCGCAACCGGATTCCCCCACCAGCCCCAGGATTTCTCCCTTTTCCACGGACAGCGACACCCCGTCCACCGCCACAACGGAGGCGGATTTGCGGGATGAGAGCAGCCCCTGCACCGCAGGGAAGACAACGCTCACATGATCCAGTTCCAGAAAAGCCATACCGCCACCCTAACAAGCCTTCCCGCGCAAGACAAGACCCCAACCGCGCCAGTTCCTCCCATATCGGGACATTCATGCGCACCTCCCACGCAATTCCCTCCACAGAAAAACACCGGAGACCGTCTTGAAGGATACGCTGAAGAAATTCAGATCGTTTTTACTGCAGCTGCGCCCTGTACCAGTAAATGCCTTCCTGCCGGAAACAACTTTATTGCTTTTTCTTCCCTTCCCCGCAGGATGAGCGGATAAGAAAGGAAAGAAGAGCAGCCACGGCGTCTCCGGCAAAAGCCGCCATCCCGGAAAAACCAGGACCAACAATGAACATCAGTCCCGACTGGGCATCTCGCATGTCTTCCGGAGTTATCCGGGACCAGAAGAGTTCATAATAACATACAAGGCCGATAACAACAAAAGCGGTTGTTTCCCATTTCCATCGTCCATTGGTCTTTTTGAAGAACCACCATACCGCCATGAAATACCAGGAACCGCACACAAGGCCAAAAATATGCCTCAATACAAAGGCCTCCAGAAACCGGCAATCAGGATGGAGGCCGTAATCAACAACAAAACCGGATCTTTTCTCTCCCGCACATGTTGATAATCCATCTCCGGATTTTCGGATTCTCCCTGAATCAAATTCATGAATAAATCCCCCCATGGGGCCATATCAAACAAAAGAACCGTTCCCCGCAAAAGGGAACGGTTCCGGAGATATTCTGGCTCAGAGCTTACGCGCCGAGCTGATAGCGGACGAAGGAGACGACGGAGATATCGTCGCCGAGTTCCTTGCCGGCCTGGTTGAGAAGGGCTTCCACCGTCATCTTTCCGGCAGGGTCCTTCACAAACACCTGGTTCAGCAGGCAGGACTGGGCGTACAGAGCCTTCAGCTTGCCGGGAAGAATCTTTTCCAGCAGGTGTTCGGGCTTGCCTTCCTGAATGAGCTGCTGCTTGGCGATTTCCTGTTCCTCGGCCACGAAGGCGGGATCCAGGCTATCGGAGCTGACGCTCTTGGGAGCGGCGGCGGCGATGTGCAAGGTCAAATCCTTGGCGAGGGCTTTAAACGCATCAGACTTGACGGTTTCTTCCTTGCCGGCCTTGATGGACAGAAGAACGCCCACTTTGCCGCCCATGTGAATGTAAGAGACCACGGCGCCGACACCGTCCGCCGTCAGGCGGGCGAATTTGCGCAGAGCCATGTTTTCGCCAATGGAGCTGCACATGGCCTTGATGTATTCTTCCGTGGTGCCTTCCGTCATGGCGACCTGAAGGGCTTCTTCCAGCGTGGAGGCCTTGGAATCCATGAGAGCCTTGGCAACGTCATTCACCAGCCCCTGGAACTTGTCCCCCTTAGCGCAGAAGTCCGTTTCACAGTTGAGTTCAAGGATGATGCCGGAGCAGCCGCAGGGAGCCACAGCGGCGCGGATCACGCCTTCCTTGGCGTCACGGTCGGCCTTGGCCGCAGCCTTGGCAATTCCCTTCTCACGAAGATATTTTACGGCGGCGTCCATGTCGCCGTTGCATTCGTTGAGGGCTTTCTTGCAATCCATCATGCCGGCGTCCGTTTTGTCACGGAGGGCCTTGACGAGAGCTGCAGTAATTTCTGCCATAGTGTTTCTGTTCTTTCTAAATAGGTTGGTTCAGGCTTCGGCGGAAGCGCCCTTGCCTTCGTTGATGGCCTTGACAATGCAGTCAAGAATCAGGCGGATGGAACGGACGGCGTCGTCGTTGCCGGGAATCGGGAAGTCGATTTCCTTCGGGTCGGCGTTGGTGTCAACCAGAACGCAGACGGGAATGTTCAGACGGTGGGCTTCGCGGATGGCGATGTCTTCATGGTCGGCGCCGATGGCCACCATGGCGTCCGGAGCGCCGCCCATGTTGCGGATTCCCTGAAGGTTGCGTTCCAGCTTCTGGCGTTCGCGATCCAGAGCGGCCAGCTCTTTCTTGGACATGCTCTTGAATTCCGGGCTCTTTTCAATCCCTTCCAGATAGGCAAGGCGTTCGATGCTCTTGCGGATCGTGCTCATGTTGGTGAGCATGCCGCCCAGCCAGCGGTGGTTGACATAGTACTGACCAGTGGCTTCCGCAGCTTCGCGGACGGCTTCCTGAGCCTGGCGCTTGCAGCCGACGAAGAGGATTTTCTTATTGCGGCGGGCCAGATCAGCCAGGAAGGAACAAGCCTTGTCCAGGCATTTTTCCGTTTCCTCAAGGTTGATGATATGGATACCGGCCTTGTCCTTGAGAAGGTACTTTTTCATGCTGGGGTGCCATTTGCGGGTCTGGTGGCCCAAATGAACACCGGCTTCAACCATCTGGTTAATCAGATCATTAATCATATATGTATGTAGGTGGCTTTCCTTGCGGCAGGAAAAGCAGTTTTTGGGGACTTCGACGCTTTTTACCCCTCCGATCCCCGTTGTTCAGTTGCGCCGAATCACGCGAGGGACGGGCAATATACTTCCCGCCCCCCCTCTTGTCAAAGCATAAATCATTGATTTACGAAACTATTCTTCCGTCCGCAGAACCTTGTCGAGAGCAAGCTCATGGAGAGATTCTCCATCCCCGCAAAAACCTTGGCAATCCGTTCCACGGGGGGCTCCCTCCTTCGCTGTTCCGTACCTGGATTCCTGCTTCAGACACAATCTCGTTTTTTCAAACAGGCACGGATCACCATGCGCCAGCATCTTCCGTATTACTCCCGGCAGGCCGATCAAAACCGTTCCCGGCAGGCTCTTCCATGCCCGCTTTCCAGTATTCCCGTTCCGCTTGCAAATAAAACGCACCGAACGGAGGCAGAATTTTTAACGTTTTCCCATGACGTGCAGCCAATTCCGGGGCGGGCATATCCTCCCTCATATGCTTTCCTTTTCCGATCAGGAACGGCAGCACTATTACCTTTTGACCCTTTAATTCAGGTAACACCTTTTCCACAGAAGGAGATGCGCCAAAGTATGCAAGAGCCATGTCCGTTCCTTCCGGAAGCAGGAATCTCAACTGCCGGAGAAATTGCGCCGGCTCGGGTGCAGCCTCCCTTCCCGTTACCCCGTGAGCTACCACCAGCAGGGAAGCCTCCCCCTCCAATTCCTTTCGCAGGGCGGCCGCCACCCCGAAACCAATACCACCGCGTCCTGCTCCCCATACGGGTTTAAAAACAAGTTCCGGATGCTGTCCGTTCCCGGCATACAGCACACGAAGCAATTCCGGCAATGTTTCCGTCACCGTCACGCCGCTCTGCATGAAGACAGGGTAAACCCAGACCACACCATCGCCCGGAGGCAAATCCTCCGCCGTCAGGCCCCGGAAAGACGCCTGCCAGATACAGTCACTTGAATATTGAAACTGCTCCGCCACATGCCTCCGCAATTCAGCCCCTGCTTCATCATAGGAAATAAAAAGTTTGTAAATCTTCCTGGGCATTTCGGTAAGACCACTGCGGGGGAACGGCGTTCGGAACATCCTGTCATTTATTCATGCGGAAGCGATGCATGATTGCCGTTTGTAACAAAAAGTACGGATGGCGGCAACTCCATACGCTTTTTTCCAATCCATGCGCCCCTCCATTTACACGCGCCTGTCTAAAAAACATTTACCATATTTATAACAAAATCATTATACCGAATATCAAAAGATACTTCCGTAAAAATAAATCTTCGCCTCCGAATCTCCATGCGGAGGCAGGATAGCGGCTTGACCGAAAGGCCTGAAACCGTCATGATACAAGGACATACAGGTTTTGTTTTATGTCGTTTTACATTCAATCCGTTGAAATCGGCGGCCCACGGCCGTTCTATCTTCTGGGCCCCTGCTCTCTGGAATGCGAATCCTTTGTATGGGAGATGGCCCGCTCCATCAAGGCCATCGCGGAAAATCTGGATGTACCGCTGATCTTCAAAGCTTCCTACGACAAAGCGAACCGCACCTCCGTTACTTCTTTCCGCGGTCCCGGCGTGCGGGAAGGCTGCCGCATTCTGTCGGAAATCGGCAGGGAGCTGAAACTGCCCGTCGTTACGGATGTGCATACGGCCCAGGAAGCGGAAATTGCCGCCGAATACGTGGATCTGCTCCAGGTCCCCGCTTTTCTGTGCCGCCAGACGGATCTTCTGGAAGCCTGCGCCAAGAGCGGCCGGCCTGTGAATATTAAAAAAGGGCAGTTCCTGGCTCCGTGGGATACCGTGAACATCGGGGAAAAAATGCGCGCCTTCGGCTGTGACGAGTTCATGATGTGCGAACGCGGCACTACCTTTGGCTATAACAATCTGGTGGTGGACATGCGTTCCCTGTACTGGATGAAACAGGAAGGCTTCCCCGTCGTATTCGACGCCACTCATGCAGTTCAGAAACCCGGAGGGTTGGGAGGAACCACGGGAGGAGACAGTGAGCTGGCCCCCGTGCTGGCATCCGCCGCCATGGCGACGGGCAGCATTGACGGCGTGTTCATGGAGGTACACAAGGATCCGGCCAAGGCGCTTTCCGACGGGCCCAACCAAATTCCCCTCCACCTGCTTGAAGGAGTGCTGAAACGCCTTCAGTCCATCCACCAGGCGGTTCAGTCATGATGAAATTATTGTTCACATGCTTTCTAACGGCCGCCCTGTACGGCATGACGGCGCAAGCGGACACCAGCCTGCCCGCGGCTACGCCTTTTGCCGGCGTAGACAAAAAACTACCCATGCTGGAGCTCCTGCCCGTAGGCCAGGTGCTTCCCAAAGTCAGCTTGTCTCGATATGAAGGTCCGCGCCTTTCCATGCTGCTGACGGCTTCAAGCGTAACCGTGGCCGCCCCGCAGGAAATTGCCGCGAATATCCTGAATGTGTTCCTGTACGGCAAAAATAATCAAATTTCCCGGCTTTTCACGAAAGCCGCCTCTTATTTTCTGGATAAAAAACTGGCTGTCTCCCATATGGAAACAATCCTCAGGGAAGAGAATCTTTCCGCCAGAGGAACCGGCCTTTACCTGGACACCAATATCAAGAGGGGCATCATCCTGGGTCCCGTTCAAACCACCATCCGCATGGCTCAACGCAACAAGTAACCATTCCTTTTATGAAAAAACTTTCCTCCCTGCTGCTGGCCCTGACCGGGAGCTTTGCCTGCAGCGGCGCCGACAGCGTTCCCTCCCACATCGTCCAGCCCCTGCCCAGGGAGCTGGATCCCCGCCTGGAACAACCTCTCACCCCGCCCTCCCATATCGTACGACCTCTGACAGCGGAAGAAACAGCTCGGAGGGAACGGGAACTGGCCCCCGTTCCGACCGGTGGCTTGAAAGAAGACGGGGAAAAGGCGATTGAAACATACAACGCGCAGGAAAAAACCGTGGACGGGCAGATTCAGGAATTCCGCCAGCAGCACCAGGCCTCCGGAAACACCTCCGCCCCGGCTGCGGAAACAACTCCCTCTCCCGCAGCATCCGGCCCGGAGGAAGGCTTCCTGCAGGCTAATTCCCCAAAAGACCTGTATACCGTAGATTGTGACGGAGATTTGTACTTCGATATGGAAGAAGGCGTTCTGGTATTTATGAAAAATGTCAGGGTGCGCAACCCCGGTCTTTCCATGGACTGTGCGGATCATCTGAAAATTTACGCGGAATTCGTGCCGAAGAAACCGGGTGATAAAAAACCCTCCGACATCAAAAAGGAAAAGGGAAAAGAGGAAGACCAGACTCAGGTGGCTCTTCCCAACGGTGGCAATTTCGACTACAATTCCATTAAAACGGTCGCGGCTTCCGGCAATGTAAAAGCCAGTTACACCAACAAACAGGGAGAAACAAGCAACGCCCAGGCGGAAAAGATCACCTACAATGCCAAAACCGGAGAAATCATCCTGACGGGTGCCCCGGTCATCGTCACTCCGGACGTCATCGTGAAAAATCCGAACAAGGATGCCTTCATTCGAGTGTACTCCAACGGAAACATGTACGGCAGCCGCGGAACCAAGACTATGTTCCGCCACGTGGACAAAAAGCTTTCCGACCGGGAAAACCAGAAAACCAGCCGCAAACCGTGAGTTCTTTCCACTCTTCTCCTTTGCTAAGCGCCGAAGGCATTTGCAAAACCTACAAAACGCGGACCGTTGTGGATCAGGTCAGCCTGAAGGTAGGTCATGGCGAAATTGTAGGCCTGCTGGGACCGAACGGCGCCGGAAAAACTACTTCCTTTTATATGGTTGCAGGTCTCGTACGCCCGGACGAAGGCCGCGTGATTTTTGCGGACGAAGATATTACGGAATTGCCGATGAACCTGCGCGCCAGGCGCGGCATGGGTTATCTGCCGCAGGAAGAATCCATTTTCCGCAAGCTTTCCGTGGAAGATAATCTCCTGGCCATTCTCCAAACCCGCAAAGACATGACCTCCCGCCAGCAAAAGGACCGTGCCGTAGAGCTGATGGACCGCTTCGGCATCACCAAGCTGCGCCGTTCCATGGCCATCCAGCTTTCCGGCGGTGAAAAGAGAAGGCTGACCATCGCCCGCGCCCTGGCCACCAGCCCCAAACTGCTGATGCTGGACGAACCATTCAGCGGCGTGGATCCCATTGCCGTTTCAGACATTCAGAAAATCGTCATGGAACTGCGTGACACGGACGGCCTTTCCATCCTGATTACGGACCACAATGTGCGGGAAACCCTCCACATCGTGGATCGCGCCTACATTCTGTTTGAAGGGAAAGTAATCAAGCACGGTACTTCCGAGGAAATCGCCAACGACCCCATTGCCCGCAAGCAGTATCTGGGCGACCAGTTCCGCATGTAACTTCATTTTCCTTCTTTCCCATGTCCTCTCCGCAGAATACGATTGCCCTGGTCTTCGACTATGACCAGACCCTGAGTCCCTTCTACATGCAGGATCAGGCCATTTTCCCGGAATTCGGCATTTCTCCGCATGAATTCTGGACCAAGTGCAACGCCACCGGAGAAAGAGAGGGATGGGACGGAGAACTGATTTACATGAAAAGCCTGCTGGACGCTCTTTCCCTGGACCGCGTCAGCAACGCCCGGCTTACCCAGCTTGGAGAACGCCTCACCTTCTACCCCGGCCTGCCGGACTTTTTCAACGCTTTTCCGTCCATGACCCTCTCTCCCCTGCATACGGATCTGGGCATCAGCGTTGAATACTACATCATTTCCTCCGGTTTGAAAGCCCTGATTGACGGCTCCGCCCTGCGCCCTTATTTCAAGGCTGTATTCGGATGCGAATTCAGCGAGGAGGACGGCTACATCAATTTTCCCAAGAGAGTCATTTCCCACACCACGAAAACCCAGTACCTTTTCCGCATCAACAAGGGAATGCTGGATTACGACCAGGACGTAAACGACCACATGCCGGAAGACATGCGCCCCATTCCTTTCGCCAACATGATTTACATCGGCGACGGCCCTACGGACGTTCCCTGCTTCACCGTCATGCGCCGGAACGGAGGCCACGCCGTAGCCGTATATAATCCGGAGGATGAAACCGGCCGCAGTTTCCGCAAATGCTATAACCTGGCCTCCAATTCCGACCGCGTGAATTTCATCGCCCCGGCGGATTACACGCCCGGCAGCCATCTCACCCGCCTGCTGTCCGGCATGGTCACGGATATCGCCAACGGCATTGTGCGCCGCCGGGACCGGGCTCTGGCGGATTCCTGTACTGCGGCACCTTCTTTCTCCAAATAAAACCCGCTCCATTCCTCTCCCCGTCATGAACAGCCATTTCCACTTTCTCGGCATCTGCGGCACCGCCATGGGCGCGGTAGCCGCCGCCATGGCCCGCCGCGGCTTTACCGTCACCGGTTCCGACGCCAACGTCTATCCCCCCATGTCCACTTTTCTGGAGGAGGAAGGCATCACCCTGTTTGAAGGCTACAAGGCTTCCAACATCCCACCGGATGCGGACGTCATCGTCATCGGCAATGCCATGAGCCGCGGCAATGAGGAAGTGGAAGCCGTGCTCCAACGGCGCCTGCGTTACCTTTCCCTCCCGGAGACGATGAAGGAATACTTCCTGCGCGGCAAGCGCAACTATGTGGTAACAGGCACCCACGGAAAAACCACCACCACATCCATGCTGGCGTGGCTGATGGAGGATTCCGGGCTGAACCCCAGCTTCATGATTGGCGGCATTGCCCGCAATCTCGGACGCGGGGGCCGTTTTACGGATTCCGATTTTTCCGTGCTGGAGGGGGACGAGTACGACACGGCGTTTTTCGACAAGCGTTCCAAATTCCTGCACTACCTCCCGGAACTGGTGGTCATCAACAACATTGAATTCGATCACGCGGACATTTACCATTCTCTGGAGGAAATCAAACTGAGTTTCCGTCGGCTGACCCAGATCATCCCCCGCAACGGCCTGGCGTTGGTCAACGCGGACGATCCCAACTGCCTGGACGTGGTTAAAGGAGCCCCGTGCCCCGTCAAGACGGTGGGCTTTTCCGACTCTTCCAATATCCGCATCCTGGATGTGGAGACCTCCACGGACGGCAGCCATTTCACGCTGGAAGGAACCAGGTACTATGTACCGATGATTGGGGAGTTCAACATCCGCAACGCCGCCATGGCGATTGCCGCCGCACAATTCGCGGGGCTGAACGTCAGGCAGCTGGCGGATTCCATGAGCCGCTTTGAAGGCGTGGCCCGCCGCCAGGAAGTCAAAGGCGTGGTCAACGGCATTTCCGTAGTGGATGACTTCGCCCACCATCCAACAGCCATCAAACAGGCCATCCTGGGCCTGCGCCAGCGCTACCCGGGTTCTCGCATCTGGGCCATTTTCGAACCGCGCTCCAACACCACACGCAGGAATATTTTCCAGAATGAACTGGCGTTGTCCCTCGCTACGGCGGATTTCCCTGTGGTAGCCGCCGTAGATCATCCGGATAAGGTGGCTCTGGAGGAACGCCTGGATCTCACCAAACTTTCCAGCGACCTTTCCGCTCTGGGCAAAGACTCCCTGATCGGCGGACATGCCCAGGAAATCGTCTCTGCCGTCTGCAAGAAAGCCCAGCCGGGAGACGTTATTCTGGTAATGAGCAACGGCGGTTTTGAAGGCATTCACGCTAAATTGCTGGAAGCACTGAACGCCTGACCTTTCTTCATACATCCACTTCCAATGAAAAACGCATCCACCATCATCGCCTTCATCATCAGTTTCCTGGTCGTAGGCAGCCTGGCCCTGGTTTTCCTGTTCCTTGGCAACAAGGAAGAGGAGCCCGCCGCCGCTGAACCGGCGGCGCAAACGGAAGTGCCGGCACGCCAGACGATAACGCCCCAACCCACCGTCGATCCGCTCACCAAGGAGGATATCAGCCGGCAGACGGCTACGCCGCCCTCCCTGATCAATCTCAACTCCCCCCAGATACTGGCGCAGGCAATTGCCAAAGTCATTCAGGATCGGGATGAGGACACCCTGAAATCTCTGGAAATCCAGCAAGCCGTGACGGAGAACCAGAGCCGCCTCATCCGGGAGCTCATGACAGCCCGCCATGTACGCCTTTCTTCTCCCGGCATCACCAGCATCGGCGCGAACAACCTGGGAACCAATCCCACAGCCAGATACACGCTCAATTTCAGCAGCGGTGCGCGCGGCTATCTGGATATGAAGCGCAATGACAAGCAACAATGGGCGCTGGATACCCTCACACTGCCCAGCAAGCAGGATCTGGCCAAGGACAAAGTTGCCCCCATGGCGATGAACGACCCCATGGGCGTCGTCAGCTCTTTCATGGACGCCGTCGCCAAGGCGGATTTCCGTGGGGCTCGGAAGTTCGTGGACGGGGCTAAGGTGCAGGATGCCACGGTAGCCGGGCTGTGTATTCTGTTTGAGGAAGGAGCTTTCCGTCTCCGGGAAGACGCTCCCATCAAAACAGCCTACGAAGCGCCCACCAATGCGGGGTTCTTCGTCCATCTTCAGGACGCCCAGGGCAGGAAGGCCGGCAATGTAGGTCTGACCGTAGCCAAAACGGACGGACAATGGCTGGTTGCGGAAGCTTCCCTGGACAGCATGCTGGAAGCCTACACGAAACGGCAGGGGGCCGGGGACGACATCTTCATCCCCATTGTAAAAAATCCCCAGGGCGGCGATTCCCTGGCCCTGTTCTTCGGCTTCAATGAAGATACCCTCTCCAAACGTTCCGAACGCCAGCTTCAAATCGTAGCGGAAGCTATCAAGATGGACGGCGGTAAAAAGCTGGAAATCAGCGGCCATACGGATGACGTGGGAAGCGAGCGCTACAACCAGGGGCTCTCAGAACGCCGCGCGGCTGCCGTAAAAGCCCAGCTCGTCCAGTTCGGCGTTCCTGCAGAAAGAATCGTTACCAAGGGATTCGGCAAATCGCAGCCGCGCCGGACCTACTCCCCCACGGCAGATGAAGGAACAAGGGATGAAGTCCGTAAGGAAAACCGCCGTGCGGAAATGTATCTGGACTTTTAAAGGAGTAATCAGAAAGCGGAGAAAGGGAAAGCCCTTCCAGCCTCTCTATTAAATGTTTCCTGTCAATTATTAGCTACTCCTCATGGCTCGCCGATACGTCATCAGGCAGGATGCTGCGCCGGTCGCCCCCATCTCCGGGATCGACTACCGTACGGCCCTCAACGAGGAACAGTACGCCGCCGTTTCTTCAGAACCGGGGCCGGCACTTGTCATCGCAGGAGCCGGATCGGGGAAAACGCGTACGCTGACCTATCGCGTGGCCTGGCTTCTGGATCACGGTACGGACCCATGGAACATTCTGCTGCTTACCTTCACCAATAAAGCGGCGCGGGAAATGACGGAACGGGTGCGCTCCCTGGTTCCCCTGGACTTGTCTCGCCTGTGGAGCGGCACGTTCCATTCCATTGCCAACCGCATTCTGCGCCAGCATGCGGAATACCTGGGATATACCCCGGCTTTCACGATCATGGACTCCGACGACCGCAAGTCCATGATCAAAAGCGTGGTCAAGTCCCTCAAGCTGGATGAAAAATCCACCCGCTTCCCAAAGCCGGAAGTTCTCTCCTCCCTGTTCAGCCTGGCAGACAACGAGGGAGCCAACATCCGGGAAACGCTGGAAAATGCCTATCCCTACCTTTCCAGCCATCTGGACTCCATCCTGGAGGTGCATGGCCAATACGTAGCCCGCAAGCAGGAAACCAACAGCATGGACTTCGACGACCTGCTCCTTAACGTCGTAAGGCTCTTTCAGGAACAGGAGCACCTGCGTGCCCTGTACGGTTCCCGCTTCCAGCATATTCTGGTGGATGAGTACCAGGACACCAATTACCTCCAGAGCCGCCTCATCGACATGCTGGCCCGGGAACACGGCCAGCTGATGGTGGTGGGAGACGATGCACAGAGCATCTACTCCTGGCGCGGGGCGGACATGGAAAACATTCTCAGCTTTACGACCCGCTACCCGGCGGCAAGGACTTTCAAAATAGAAACCAATTACCGCAGCGTGCCGGAGATCCTGGAACTTTCCAATGCGGCTATCGCCGCCAACGAAGTTCAAATTGAAAAGCAGCTCCGCTCCGTGCGACCCACCGGGGAAATGCCTCCCGCTCTCGTCCCGCTCAATGACGACCGGATGCAGGCCAAATTTGTCGTCCAGCGTATCAGGGACCTCATTGAAGAAGGCACTGACCCCAGTGAAATAGCCGTGCTTTACCGCGCCCACTTCCACAGCATGGAATTGCAAATGGAACTGACCCGTGGGGAAATACCTTTCCGCATCACCAGCGGCATCAGGTTTTTCGAACAGGCTCATATTAAGGACGTGGTGGCATTTATGCGTTTTGCGGTCAATTCCAGGGACGAACTTTCCTTCCGACGCATGGTGATGCTGCTGCCCGGCATCGGCCCCGGCATGGCCCAGAAACTCTGGATGCGCTGGACCGCCTGTCCGGAAAGCCGGCAAGAAACCCCTCCGGAATCCTTTTCCGCCCTGATGCTGGATTTCCCGGTTCCCGCCAAATCCAGAACGGCCTGGATTCAGCTCTGCTACACACTGGATGAATTGGCCCCCGCCGGGAAGCTGGCCGGACCGTCCTCCATGCTCCTTTCCATCAACGAGGCCGTGTACGACGAGTACATGCAGACCGCTTTTGATAATTACGACCAGCGCAGACAGGACCTTCTGCATCTGGCCGGATTTTCCGAACGCTTTGAATCCACGGAGGATTTTCTCTCCCAGCTTTCTCTTCTGGGCAACACGGATGATGAAAGCGCTGCAGAGGACTTCTCCGGAGGCTCCGTCACCCTGTCCACCATCCACCAGGCCAAGGGACTGGAATGGTCTGTCGTTTTCCTGGTCGGCCTGTGCGACGGCATGTTTCCGCATCAGCGGGTAATTGACGACGGAGACCTGTCCGGGCTGGAAGAGGAACGCCGCCTCTTTTACGTAGGCATTACCCGCGCCAAGGATCAGCTTTACCTGACCTATCCCCGTTGGAACTGCCGTGCCCAGGGAGGCACCTTCATGCAAATGCCCTCCCGCTTTCTGGATGAATTTCCTGCCGGCCTGGTGGAGGAATGGGAGGTGGAATAATCCTGTTCTCCTCTCCCTGGTCATATCCGGGAAACGACGGATTCTCCATTTTCTTCCGGCGGACAGGGAAAACGCGGCGCAAAGCCCCCGGAAGGTTTTTCTTCCACCCATTTGAATTCCCACATCCAATCCTCATCCGTATATATTTCCGTCTTTCCCGGAAAAGGGGGTTACCCGCTGATCCCGCCATATTCTGAAAACCCCGACGCTGCGGACCTTACCGTCTCCTTCCGTTTCTACCGCTGCGGTTCATAACCGCCATATTCGACAAAGCCCATAGGGGAAGGTCCCTCCCGGATGGAATGCTCCGCCCGCATATGCGGGCCGCTTCAAAAAACATCCCGACCAGACTTCTATTCGCAGAGGCTCCCAAACCTCTCATCTTTATCCGGACCATTTCCCACGGTCTCCATCCTCGCCAAATTTCCGAATTCACCATACAACCTATTAACAAATAATATATTCATCTATCCGGAAAGCGTTGAATACATCTATTCATATGGAACCGTTACCTCACCCCCCTGTGCCAGTAAGGAAACGTTGCGACCAGAATATGTTAAAATATTATAACCAATTTATTATCAATAAAAATAGTTTAGTTTTTCCAGTAAAAATGAATTGACCGAATGTTCTTGAAATCCCTTTCCGGCCCAAGACGGGAAAATCCTGTCATGATTGAAACCTTTGAACAATAAACATAAGCAATTTACAATGAACTATTTTAATTATTATTCACATTAAATTTTCCCATGTCATCCCAGTGAACAGGCCGGAATGGGAATCATCTAAAACCTCGGGCGCCGTGATTGTCACGAACGCATAACCATCTAATCATTAAACAAATAAAAAAGCATGAAATTAAGACTCCCACATATGCTGCTGGCAGCTGTTATCGCCTGCCTTGGCAGTTTCTCCATTGCTACGGCAGCCGACTATACAGTCAACAGTGCCGATGAATTCGTTACTGCCTGGAACCAGGCTGCCGCTTCCAATGAAGCTTCAACCATCACGATCACCGTACCTTCCGGCTCCGACAATATCACGCTGACCCAGGAGCAACGAGCCCAGTTGAACGCCGTCTCCGGAACTGGCAATGTCACCGTCCAAATGACGGACGCCAGCAACAAACTGGTTAATTTCAATTATGATCTGGTTAACAACCAAGTCAGCTTCAACGACATCACCTTAAGCGAACCCCTGGGAAGCGACAACGACATTGTGGTGACGAATGCTTCAAATACCACCACTATTGACGGCAGGAATATTGCCATCGAAGGTACGAATGATGCCGCCAATCCCAGGACAGTGGGAGCCACCGTCACCTCCACGAATGGACAAGTAGGCATCGGCGACAATGTTTCCATGGAAAAAGCCGTTACTGTCACTGGCCAGGCAGTTCAAACCGTAGACCCGGCAACGCCGCCAGCAGGACAAGCCTATACTAGGACGACGTACAATACTTACAATAATTCCAATGAGAGGGCCGTGGTCCTGGGCAGCAACGTCACAATGCAGGATACCGTAACGGCAACAGGCCAAATCGTAAGCGATCCGGCGTCCAAAGTTGTGCTGAACGGAGATGTGACCTCTACGGCAGGAATCGGCACCGTGACTACGGAACAGTTTGACGCATCCAATACTCAGACCGGCAAAACCGTCATCGATTCCATGGATGACAGTGTCTCCGGCGGCATCATCCTTGGAGAAACCACAGCCGGCGCCGTCACCCTCAAAACTGAGGGCGGCAATATTTCCCTGGGAGACAATTCCGTCCTGAACGGCACTGCTGTTTCCGCAGAATCCGCCGAGCTGAACAAAACCGTTTACAGTAATGACGACGGCAGCTGGAATACTGTCGCAAGCACGGAAAAGCTGGGAACCATCGAAGGCAGCGTCACGCTTGGCGAAAATACGACCGTCAAGGGTAATTCCACCCTGACGGCGGATGACAATATCGCCATCGGCAACAACAGCGTCATCACCGGCAATACCGCCGCTGACGGCGTCATCTCCGCAGGAGGCCAGATTTCCATCGGAGACGGCACCCAGGTTTTGGATAACACCGCCACCACCGCCGACAAAGCCGCCATCAACCTGGCGGACGGGCAAACCCTGTACATCGGCTCCGGCGCCATCCTTTCCGGCAATACGTCCAACGGCGTTTCCGGTTCCGTGCATGCGGGCCAGAACACTCAGATCAACGTTTATACGGACGCCACCGCCTATACCTTCATCAATGACGGCATCTCCACCGCAGCTTCCGCTTCCACGGCCGATGCCGCTCCGCTGGCCGCTGACCAGACCGTCATGACGAAGACCGGAGCGGGAACTCTCGTTTACGGAGGCACAGAAACCACCGATACGTTCGGAGGAACCTACCAGCAGCTTGAAGGCAACCTGATCATCGGTCATGCCACCTTCGGCGCCGTTGACTCCTCCACCGGAAAAGTCGGTTCCCTCCAATCCATTGACGGCGCCGTAATGGGAACGGACGATACTGTTTACGACATTCGGACGGGACAGGTGACCCTGGCGGAAAATTCCACCATGAAGGGAGCTTCCGCCACCTTCGGAGGCGATTCTACCCTGCTGCTGAGCGACGGTTCCGTGCTGGACTTCGGTACTCCCGCCGCGTTCCAGGATAATTCCCGCGTAGGCATCCAGGTATCCGACGCCAGCGGCAATCCCGTCCCGCTCGCCCAACTCCGCAAGGGCACGGAAAGCGTGACGGTCACGCTGAACGGTACGGATATTTCCGGACGCCTGCTGAACAACGTATTCCTGAGCACGACCATGGCTCCGGGAACGGCGGAAGGCACCACCATCATCACCCAGGACATGAAGGGTATTGACGGTCCCATGTCCGGCTACAACGGCAATGTTTACACCGTAGCGTCTGCCCTGGAAAACAACCGCCTGAACGTAGCCGCCGGTTCTCCCGCCGCCCAGTTCTATGAAAACCTGTTCCGGGCTACGAGCGCGGATGAAGCAGCCCGCATCATCCAGTCCGTCAGCGGAGAACACGTGGTGAACTTCACCTGGGCAGCCAGCCGCACCGTTCGGAATTTCGCTGACCTGGGGCGCATTCAATCCGCCGCATCCATGGCGCGCCAGACGGAAGACACCGTTGAAGTAGTGGATGCTAAGGGTTCTCCGATCGCCCGCAAGACAATCGCCAGGGGCAACGGCAATATCTGGGTAGGCGGCATGGGCATCTGGGATGACCAGGACGCCCGCGACGGTGTTTCCGGGTATAAGTACAACGCCGGCGGTTATGCCGTAGGTGTCGACTACAAGACTGCGCAGGGTTCCCTGATCGGCATCGCCGCCGGCCAGAGTTTTGGTGACTTCAAGGATAAAACGGGCATCGGCGCCGACTATGACGTGGACTCCTTCCTGGCCATGATCTACGGACGCATGCATCCCTTCAAGGACAGCAAGTTCACGCTGGACGGCTATGGCGCCTACGGACGTTCCCGTTTCAAAGGTGATTCCTACATCATGGGTTCCGCCGCTAACGGCAGAGCAGATACGGACACTTTCAGCGGCGCCCTTTACGGGACCTGGACGGAACGTTTCGCACTTGGCAGGGCCTTTATAACGCCTTACACGGGTATTGAATTCATGACGTCCGAACTCAAGGGGTTCTCTGAAAGCGGTCCTTATGGGCGCACCTTCGGTCACGCCCGGGCCCAGAACTGGACCATTCCTGTCGGCATTACGATCGCCCGCGCCTACCATACGGACGGAGGCACCACCATCACCCCGGCCCTGACAGTAGCGGTATCCCAGGATGTGAGCCGCATGAATCCGAAATCCAATGTCGCCGGCCCCCTTGGAACCTGGAATGCCCGCGGCGTCAACGTTGGCCGCACCGCATTCCGCCTGAATGCCGGCGTTGACGTGATCTTCTCAAACAAGTGGGGAGCCCGCGTCTGCTACCAGTTCGAGACCCGCAACCAGCTGACCGCCCACGGCATCAACGGAGCCATCAGCTATACGTTCTAAGTAGGAGAGCGCTCCAGCGCATGCTTTTACTTGGTTATGGCAGGCCCTTTCCCGCCCCACGCGGGAAAGGGTTTTCCGTATGTTTCCGCATCCGTCCTTTTAAAAATATTTCCCGTTAGAGGGGAAATTCCTTCGCGAATTCCCAATCCGATATTTTTTTATTCAACAATAGAAATTTAATGATAAAAGTGTTATGATTAAATTAATTCTCATATTCTTTTTTTCATTTAAGTGGTCATAAAAATATTCCTGCCCGATATGTTCCCTTTTCAGATATTTACATTGACAGCGGATTGGGAATCCGTTACCTGTGCTCTCTGAAGTATCTGATAAACATGAAATTATCTACATTCTGCATCTTATTCTGCCTTTCCGCGGGGCTTTCCCAGGCCGCCATCTATGTCTGAAGCGGAGCGGCAGGAAACGGAATTTACGGAGATTCCGGCAACTGGACGGTAGATGGCACGACAAACGGCTATTATCCGCAAAGCGATAGAGATCACGCCATCATCGGAGAAAATGCCGGAACGATCACCTGGTCTACCTCCCAAGCTTATTTCGGGGCCACCAGCACGGTCCAAATAGGCTCCGGAAGCACCCTGCTCTGCACAACGACAATAGGAGATCTCAACGTCAATTCTTTCACGCTGGGAGGCAATTCCCAGTTGATATTTGAATCCAGCAACGCCCTTGGACTGGGACGTGACTTCTCGCTGGACTTCGGCACGATGACGGCGAAGGAACACGGTACCCTGACCGCTACGGATATTTCCGGCTTCTGGACCAATGGAAAAACCGTCACCTTCATCGGCGTACTGGATACAAACAGCCTTTCCGGAAGTGGAACTATTGAACTCGCTTCCATTAAATCTTCCCAATTGGGAGGCAATCTTAATCTGGACTTAAGCGGCCTGTACATTCCCTACAACGCCCAAATTCAAGCGGATGTGACACAGGTCACGGAAAACGGCGTCACCAAGGTGTTGATTAATTACGAAACCGTTCCGGAACCCGCAACAGCCACGTTAAGCCTCTTGGGACTGGGCGGACTGCTATTAAGAAGAAAGAGACAGTAGCCCTTTCCGCACGTCTGATTCCACCCCGGCTTATTCCTAAGGGAAAACCGGGGTTTTCTTTTGCCGCAGGCCCGGTTTGCGCACTCTTCCCCTATACCGCAACATTTTCCTGTGGAACTGCACAAGCATCCTTCCAGACGGGAAAATCCGTTTTCCGGAGCAGATCAAAACTCGCAATTCCGCGGGGTACGGGCAAAAGGCAGGACGTCACGGATATTGGTCACTCCGGTCACGAACATCAATAGACGTTCAAACCCGGCACCGAATCCGGCGTGCGGCACCGTACCGTAGCGGCGCAGATCCGCATACCAGCGGTACGCTTCCGCATTCATGCCCATGCGGCGCATGTTTTCCTCCAGAATGTCCAGCCGTTCCTCACGCTGGCTGCCTCCCACGATCTCACCGATGCCGGGCACCAGCACATCCATGGCGGTAACGGTCTTTCCGTCTTCATTCAGGCGCATGTAGAAGGGTTTAATCTCCTTCGGGTAGTTGTACACGATGACGGGGCATTTAAAATGTTCCTCTGTCAGGAAACGTTCGTGTTCGCTCTGCAGATTGATACCCCATGAAACGGGGTAATCAAATGTTTTGCCGCTCTTGAGCAGGATATCCACGGCTTCCGTATAGGAACAGCGCACAAACGGCGTTTCTTTCACATGCTCCAGGCGTTCCCGCAGCCCCTTGTCTACAAAACGGGTCAGGAATTCCACTTCTTCCGCGCTGTTTGCCAAGGCATCGCCGACGAGAAAGCGGACAAACTCTTCCGCCATGTCCATGTCTCCATACAGATCGCAAAATGCCATTTCAGGCTCCACCATCCAGAATTCCGCCGCATGGCGCGTGGTATTGGAATTCTCCGCCCGGAACGTGGGGCCAAAGGTATAAATGTTGCTCAGGGCGCATGCAAACGCTTCCCCTTCCAGCTGGCCGCTTACCGTGAGGTAGGCCGCTTTGCCGAAGAAATCCCGGGAGGCGTCACGGGAAGCGGCATCTCCCACATCCAAAGTCGTCACACGGAACATTTCTCCTGCCCCCTCGCAGTCACTGGCGGTAATAATGGGAGTGCTGACCCAGGAAAAATCCCTTTCCTGGAAAAAGCGGTGAATGGCGAAGGCCAGCCTGCTGCGCATGCGGAACACGGCTCCAAACAGGTTGGTGCGGGGGCGCAAATGGGCGATGGAACGCAGAAACTCCGGCGTATGCCCCTTTTTCTGCAAGGGATAGGAATCCGGAACAGCCCCCACCAGCTCCAGGGAAGCGGCGCGCAATTCCCATCGCTGCCTTCCCTGCCCGGCAACCAGAGCGCCGCGGATGCTCACGGCAGACCCCGTAGCCATTTCTCCAATCCGTTCATAGCCGGGAATACCCTCGTCCGCCACCACCTGGAGAGAGGCGACGGAGGAACCGTCATTCACCTCCAGAAAGGAAAAAGCCTTGGAATCACGGCGCGTACGCACCCATCCCTGAATCAGTACGTCCGGCATTTCCACCTCGCTGTCCAGGACATGTTTCACCAATGTTCTGTTCATCATGGCGCAAGTATAATACAGCGCCTTGCCCATACCAGCAGAATTGCTTTACCACGGAGTGAATATTCCGGATTTTCCGGCAGAGAAGGAGGGGACATGCCGCACCTGTTACTTGGAAGGCTGCATAACCTGCCGCCCCGTCGTAATGGCGATGGCATCCGCCAGCGGCATTTCCTTTTCCGTGTGGGCAGCCCCCCAGGAATCTGAAAAGATAAGCGTTTTCTTCTCCTCGTCAAAACCGGTGATCAGCCTCAAATGGCCTCCGCGCGTCTGGGACAAACGCAACGGTTCCGGAACAATGCCAAGCTGTACGGACCAGAACACGGGTATGCCCGCCATGATATAGGGCTTGATGGTATTGAGCCATCTGTCCACCTGGGACGGTGATCCGGCGCGCGCCAGCTTCAGGACTTCTCCGTCCGCATTGTCCCAGAAACCGGACCAGTCATGTTCATTTTCCACTTTCTCTTTTTTCAGCTTAACGGCGGCGCGGTTATAGGCTTTCAGCAGATTCCTGAAATCACGGGAATTCGCCAGGGAATCCAGCACTTTGATCCGTATCTGGAAGCGCGTCCCGATTTTTTTCAGGTTTTCCGCCATTGCCGCCGTATTAGTGCCTCCGTCCGCAGAGGTATTGGCCAGGGAAGCCAGTTCATGCTGATCCACATAGTCCATTCCATAATAGGCAAAAATGCGGGCGGCGGTAGCCACCACGCAATAACCTTTCTGGCCCTGGTCCACCATGGGAATATCCTGAATCACCACCCGCTTTCCTTCTTTCCTGACGTGCTGCTTGATATCCGCCTTTCTGGCCCGGGAAGAAGCATCGCCCCTCGCGATGGAATCTTCCGTGGGACCAACCTTCATCCGGATAAATTCCGCTTCAAACTCCCTGCCCTCCCGCGATGTATTGATCTCCAGGGCAATCGCTCCGTTGTCCCAAATCCAGGACCAGCCGTTGACTTTGACTACCGCCTCCTTACGGGAGGCCCGGTACTCCTTGGGCTGAATCCCGGTAAGAGCGGTCAGGGATTCCTTGATGAGCTCCAGGCGCTTGTCAAATTCATCCTTGCCAATGGCCCCGTTGTCCCCCTTGTTGTACATCATGACAGTCATTGACTGGGGGGATCCCTCTTTCCAGTTTACCAGCATTTCCCCCAGGGACATATCCCCTATCTTGATGGAGGGCTTTGCAATCCGGAGCTGGGTCTTGCCTTTGTCCACCCAGCCGCCGGGCTCTCCGTTGAAATACTTTCCGAACAAATCCGGCTGAGGCAGCTTCCAGAACGCACCAGACTTCAAATCCGGCGCCATGTTGCCCGCGCCCCAGGAGGAGGGAAGAAGGCAACAGATTGCAAGGAAAGGCAGAATGGAAGAGATAAATCGCATAACGGCAAAGGAGGCGGGGAATGATCCCGCTGCACGGAATCTACGCTGATAATGTATTCTCCCATGAGGGTTCTGCCAAGAAAAAATGAATCTTCCTCCGGCAAACTATCCCTTCTTTCTCCTTTCCCCAATTTGCCTTATTCCAATAATCTTTCCCGACAAAAAACCGGCCTGCCGCAGTAAATTCCGCAACAGGCCGGTCTGAATAAATCAACCCCAGTCCGATTTACATGAACGGACGCAAACGCTGCATAATGGCATCCTTGGAAGAAGCTCCTACCATCGTATCCATGATTTCCCCGTCCTTAATTATCAGAAGGGTAGGAATAGTGCGCACGCCATAGGTGGCAGCCAGCCCGTTGTTGGCGTCCACATCCACTTTGCCCACCTTGATCTTGCCGGCCAATTCCGTAGAAAGCTGGTCGATAATCGGGGCGATCATGCGGCAGGGTCCGCACCATGTAGCCCAGAAATCGACAAGCACAGGAATGTCGGACTTCAGAACTTCATCCTCAAAATTTGCTTCAGAAAATACGTTTGCCATAGTACCGCTTAGAGTGTTTCAACAGTTATTACGTTCACTTATTCTTCCGCATCGGCTCCATCATCGGAAGGCTCTTCGGCAGAAGTTTCGGAGGAAGCGTCATCCATCATTTCTTCATCGGCGGCGGGTGCTGCGGGGGCAGGCTTGGAGTCTCCACCCAGCCAGCCAACCATGCTGCGGGCTTCCAACGTATCCGTAGCATATTGATAACCGACGAAAATAAGCGCGAAAGCAAGGGCTACAAAGGAGAGGACGTTCAGCAGCGTACTGGGGGCCGCGTCCGTATCTTCTTGAAACTTCCTGGCCGTAAAGGAGGCGGAAGAAACCGGAGCGGCAGCGGGTGCGGTATTCAGTCCGATGGTGGCCTGCGGAAGCTGGGCAGTCGCCATGCCGGCGCCGGGAGGAGTCAGGGGAACGGTAGGAGCAACAGCGGCAGGTGCGGCACCAGCAGGAGGAACCACGGGAGCCACGGGCGTAGTGGCGGAACCGAGGGCAACCGTCTTCAAACCGCCGCCAAGCTTGATGCCTCCGCCGAGACCGGCGGGACGAAGGGGAATGGTGGGAGCAGCGGCAGCGGGCGGAGCAGCAGGAGCAGAGGCCGGAGCAACGGCTACCGGCGGAACAGCAGGGGCGGCAGGTGCGGCAGGCACCTTGGGCACGGAAGGGGCGGCCGGCGGAGTCGGAATGCTGGGCGGAGGCGGAGTACCGCCCGGAATGGAGGGGGGAGGTGGATTACTCATATCGGAAAAATAACTGTGCTGAACGATAGCTCTCGCTTATTTCAGCCCGTAAATCAAGAAAAAGAATGCGCAAAACCTGAATTCCGTGCAATTTTTTTTAATTTGAAGCGTATTCCATCTCAAACACGCTGTCCGGACTTGCCCTGAAAAGCGTTCTCTCCTACGCTGTGTATCCGGCACTATTTCATATGAAACCCATTACCAAACTAGCTTCCTCCACCCTGCCCGACGGCTCCGTTCTCGACCTATGGGAACGGGACGGTTTCCACTTTCTTCTGCGCGACGGCGTACAGACGGCATCCAGTTTTTCCTACGGAAGCAATGAAGCGGCGGCAGCCATGGCGGCGGCACCGGTCAAAAGGGCCAACCAGCCCTCCTTCCTTCTTGACGGCCTTGGCCTGGGATTCACCCTGTTTGCCCTGATGGATCAGATTCGCAGGGAAAAGGCCCGCTTCATCGTGGCGGAACCCTGCAAACCGCTCATCGACTGGCACAAGGAACTGATGAACCAGGAACGGCCCGGCTTCCTGCACGACCCTCGTGTCAGCGTGGAATTTGCCCCGGCGCTCCAGATCGCCCGCAAAAATCCGAAGAGTTTCCACGCCATTCTGTCCCATTCCACGCACGAACGCATGAATCTGAGCGTCGCCGAGGCTTCCGACTATTTTGCCGCCCTCAAGCAGGGCGGCCTGCTGGTCATCACGGTAGCGCGCCCGGACACCCGGCTTTCCCGGACACTGCAAAAAGCGGGTTTCGAAGTAAGCACGGAAGCCGTTCCTGCCTCACATAAAGGAAAGAAAACCGCTTTTCACACCGTTATTCTTGGAAAGAAGGGCCGCTTCGTCCCCTTCTCCGCTCACCAGTCCTGATCCCATCCTATTATTATGAACTGTACATCCCTTACCATAGCCGGATTTCTGGCCGCCCTGTTCATGGGAATCCCCTCCCTGGCGGATTCCATTGCCCCGGGCATCCTTCTTCCCAAAAAAAATACCAAATCCATTTCCTTCTCCCCCCAGGGAAGCTCGAACATTTTCCTGCTCGGCATCATGCCGCAGGGAAGCTCCGTCAAGAAAGGGGAATCCGTAGCTCAGGCGGACTTCCGCATACTGGACAAGAGCATTGAGGATTATGAACGCACCATTAAGAGCAAAAACCTGGAAGTGCTGAAGCTCCGGTACGCCCTGGACCAGCAGAAGGAACGTTCCGCCCTGGCCCTGCAAAAATACCAGACGGCCCTGGCCCGGACGGAAGAGGATCAAAAGGATTTTCTGGAAAAACGGAAGGCCCGCATGCTGGCGGAAGAAGAAGAACGCGTCAACAAGGCCCTGCGCCACATGTCCTACAAGCAGGAAGAGCTGAACCAGCTTACCAAAATGTACAAGGACGACCAGGTGGCGGAGGAAACGGAAGAGATCATTCTGAAACGCCTGAAAAATGAACTTGGGGAAAGCGAATTTGCCGTTCAGGGAGCCAGGCTCGTTGCGGAGCTGGCCAAACTGCGCAATATCCATCGCCTGGGGGAAGACTACGCTACGGCGGTCAAGGAAAAGCAGATGGATCTTGAACAGGCCCGGAAGCAGGCGGATTTTGACCTGGAACAAAAAAAGATAGCCCTGACAGAAGCGGAAGTGTCCCTGCGGCGCCTTCAGGACAAGTACAATGAACTGAAAGCGGACCGGGAAATGGCCTCTTTCAAGGCTCCGGAAAACGGCATCCTGCTGTACGGAGGATATGTGGCGGACAAATGGGTGGCCATCCCGGTGGCGGAAAAGCTGAAACCCGGCGGCAAACTGGAAGCCTTTGACAAAATCGCCACCATCGTTCCGCCGGATTCGGAACTGATTGTCCAGGCTACTCTTCCAGACTCCACCGCTACGCCCAAAGTGGGGGAACCCGTCATCATCAAAATAACGAACATGCAAATTCCCGGCATTATTACGGAAGCCAGCCCCATTCCGGGGGCAGACGGCAAGCGCCGCATTATCATCACGCCCAAGGTTCCCGCCAGCCAGATTTTCGCGCCCGGCCTTCCCGTCCAGGTGACCATCAAGGACCAACAGGCCTGATTTCCCTTAACGGACACCCATGAATAAAGCCGTCCTTTTCCTCGCCGCCCTTGGAGCCAGTACGGCGCTCTGCGCTCCTGTTCCGGCGAAAAAAACGGAAAAAAGAGATACCATTCCCATTGCCAGGGTTCCGGACGTTCCGCCTCCCTCCCGGGAAACGTTGGACGCTTCTATCCGGAAGGCGGCTGACTTTCTGTTGAAAGAACAGAACAGGGACGGTTCCTGGGGAAACCATACGCGCACCAAGGGTCTGAATGTTCTCTGCCCTTATCCGGAAGGCCCCAGGTCGTTCAGAACAGCCTCCACCTCTTTGTGCGTGATCGGCCTCCTGACCAGCCCCCTGAAAGAAGACCCCGCCGTCAAGGCATCCCTGGACAAGGCGCTGCAGTATCTGCTAACCACGCTGCCCACCCTGAAACGGGGAGACACCCGTACCGTGCTTGGCGTATGGGGCCATGCCTATGGCCTCTCCGCCCTGAGCCGGGCGGCGCGGAACCTTCCTGCGGATGCCCCTTTGCGCGAAGAACTCAAAAAGGTGGCCTCCCTTCAAGTCAAAGCGCTGGACCAGATGGCGGACGTCCAGGGCGGCTGGGGCTATTACACATTTGAAACTTTTTCCAAGCGTCCCATTGGGGAACCCACTTCCTTCCTGACGGCTACAGTCCTTCTTGCCTACAAGGACGCGGAACAGGCCTTCGGCCTCAAAGCGGAACCCCGCGTCGTCAAACGCGCTGTCGCCTGCCTGGAAAAACTGAGGACGCCCGCCGGCAGCTACGTCTATTCCCTTTCCCATTCCTTTTATCCCGGCAGGCCCATCAACCGCCACACCGGCAGCCTGGCCCGCACCCCCGCCGGGGATCTGGCTCTGATGCGGTATGACCCGTCCTTTATTTCCAGGAATCAGCTGGAAGACGGCCTGGAACGCATCTGGAGCCGCGGCGGCTGGCTTTCGCTGGCTGTAAAGAAGCCCATTCCCCATGAAAGCTTTGCCCAGAACGCGGGCTATTTTTTCTATTACGGGTATTATTACGCCGCCCGCTGCCTGGAGGAAGTGGCGCCGGAACATCTGGCGCGCCATGCGGCCCATCTGGCAAGCGACCTCCTGCCCATGCAGGAAAAAGACGGATCCTGGTGGGACTATCCCCTGTACAATTACCATAAATTCTACGGCACCGGATATGCCCTGTATGCAGTCTCCCGCGTCAGAGAATCCCTGTATCCCTCTGATGCGGCAACAACTTCATGACCCATGTTCCGCCTACTCACGACCAGTTTTCTCGCCATCTTGTGCCTGCATCTTTCCGCAGCTCAGGGGGAATCCGTGCCGGAGGAAAAGGCGGATGTTATTCCCATTGCCAAAATCCCGGATATTCCCCCCGCGAAACCCGAACAATTTGACAGGGCATTCCGCCGCGGCGTGGATTTCCTGCTGAAAACGCAAAATAAGGACGGCTCCTGGGGCGATCACCGCGTAATCGGCACCTGGAACATCCTCTGCCCCTACCCGGACGGGCCGCTCACCTTCAAAACAGCCAGTACCGCCCTGTGCATTGCAGGGCTCAACGCCAGCCCCCTGCATCATGAACCCGCCGTGCAGGAAGCCATGACCCGTGCGGAAGACTATCTCATCCGCACAATGCCCCATCTGAAACGCGGCGACGCTCTGTGCGTTTACAACACCTGGGCTCATACTTACGTGCTGGATGCCATGAGCATGAGGGCTGCAAGACTGGCCCCGGACAGCCTTCGCTACCGGGAACTGAAGGAATGCGCCCGCTCCCAGGTGGAAAAACTCAATGAACTGGCTTCCGCCATGGGGGGCTGGGGCTACCTCACTTATTCCGGATTCAGCAAACGCCCGGCAGCCCAGCCCACCTCTTTTTTGACAGGAACCGTCCTTACCTCCGCCTGGATGGCAGGAAAAGCATTCGGCCTTTCCCTTGATGACAAAATATTCGCCCGCGCGCTGAAATTTCTTAAATCCCAGAGAACGCCTGCGGGAACCTACGTTTATTCCCTTTCCCATTCCTTCTATCCCGGCAGACCCATCAACCGCCATACCGGCAGCCTGGCCCGCACTCCCGCCTGTGATTACGCTATCAAACTCTGGGAACCGGGGAACATCTCCCTGCGCCAGCTTGTGGACGGCCTGGACCGCCTGTGGAGCCGCAGGGGATGGCTGACGATGGCCCTGCACAAACCTACTCCCCACGAGAGTTTCGCCCAGAATTCCGGTTATTTTTTCTATTACGGATACTATTATTCAGGAATGTGCCTGGACATGCTGGCGCCAAATCAGGTAAAACGTCATGCATCTCTATTGGCGGACGATATTCTCACCCGCCAGGGAGCAGACGGAGCCTGGTGGGACTACCCCCTGTACAATTACCATAAATTCTACGGCACCGGATATGCCCTGTACGCTCTTTCCCGCGCCTGGGACAAGCTGTACGGCCAACCGGAACCGCTTCCATCCTCTATTTCCACACTATCCCGACCATGACAAACACCATGAAATCGCTTCTGGCGCTCTGCCTGTTTTGCAGTGCGGCTTCCGTCTCCACCGCAGAAACTCCGGTTAAACATACCTCCTTCAGACCCGGGGAAATCTGGACGGACAACAACGGCGCGCACATCAATGCCCACGGCGGCGGCATCCTGTACGACAAGGGCACCTATTACTGGTACGGAGAACACAAGGTGGAGGGGGACGCGGGAAACTATGCCCAGGTGGGGGTTCACTGCTATTCCTCCAAAGACCTCTACAACTGGAAGGACGAAGGAATCGCTCTGAAGGTGGTGGAAGGGGACAATTCCCACCCCATCGCCAAGGGCTGCATCCTGGAACGCCCCAAAGTGGTTTACAACAAAAAGACCGGAAAGTACGTGATGTGGTTCCACCTGGAACTCAGGGGGAAAGGGTACGGCTCCGCTTACGCCGGGGTGGCAACGGCCGCAAAACCCACAGGGCCATTCAAGTTCCTGAAAGCCGGGCGCGTCAATCCGGGCAAATGGCCCCTGAATATGGATAAAAGGGATCAAACCATGGAAATGTTCAAGGGAGTCCCCGGCCTGACTTCCAGCGCGCTGCCCGAAGGCGTACGCTCCGAGGATATGTTCAAGAAGGATTTTGAAAAAGGACAGATGAGCCGGGACATGACCATTTTTGTGGACGACGACGGAAAGGCCTACCACATTTATTCTTCTGAAGAAAACAGCACCACCCACATCGCGGAGCTGACGCCGGATTACACGGGGCATACGGGAAAATTCGTCCGGGCATTTCCCGGACGCTTCATGGAAGCTCCCGCTATTTGCAAACACAAGGGCAAATACTATCTTATCGCCTCCGGATGCACGGGCTGGGCACCCAACGCCGCCCGCAGCGCCGTGGCCAGAAACATTGCCGGCCCATGGACGGAATTGAAAAATCCCTGCGTGGGGCCCAAGGCCGGCATCACGTTCGGCGGCCAGAGCACCTTCATCCTGCCCGTGCAGGGCAGGCCCGGCAAATTCATCTTCATGGCGGACATCTGGCGGCCCAAAAACGCCATTGACGGCCGTTATCTGTGGCTGCCCATGAAATGGGAAGGTGACCAGATTATTCTGGAATGGAAAGATGAATGGTCTCTGGATGACCTGTAAATTCATCTCCTTCCTTTTTATGCAGGATACGGTTTATTGCTTCTACCTCCTTGCTGGAAGGCAGAGGCGATGCTTTCTATATGCCTTGTGCTCCGCTCTTCCTGTCGCGGCAATCTGGCTGCTTAATCCGGAATGGCCTTTCTGGACAGGCTATATTGCCTGGGCGCTCGCTTACGCGGCAATACTGATTATTCAACACGCCGTTTCCCTTCCCATCCGCTGCCCGCACTGCGGAAACGCCGGGCTTTATTCTGCCCCGCAAACTCCGGAAGAACAAAGAAGGCCGGATACAGGCATCATGCTGGAATGCCGGAGTTGCGGTTCCACCTTTTACACGGATGCCTATTTGCCCTGGCCGGGAAAAATTATTCGCCGGCGGCCCATTTACCCGGAAGAATGGGAAGAAAAATCTGCCCGCAAACAAGCCGGGCCCGCTTCCTTCGGAGAGGAACGCAGGCCGGAAAGGTCTTTCATCAACGGAGGAAAAATCTAACGGGCTTTTTTGGAAGCCATCACGTAATTCCTCATGCGCTGGTCTGCGGGGGTGGTGGGGCGCACGCTGGTAACCCAGTTGCCGTTCTTATCCTTCTTTTTGATTTCCGTTCTGTCGCGGTACAATTTCGCGGAGAAATCGCTGGAATCAAGAACAACCGGCCCCGGGCCTTTCGTGACGATGGGAGTGGGCGGCACCTCCGCAACCACCGTCATTGGAGCGGCAAGGGAATTATACCAGTACACCAGTTCCTGCTGGCCGACAGGATCGTCCGGATAAGGAGTATAAGCTCCGTTATTGGTAGAAACCTTTACATAGGCCGGTTCCGGAAATGTGGTCTGATAGGAAGAGGGGGAACAGGCCCCCAACAACAAAAGGCCGGCTCCGCCGGCAATAATCATGGAATGCAGTTTCATATAGGCATTGGACTCCCTTCCTCCACCTGCCGTTCAGAGGATGTACGGCTCCGCAATTTCCCTTCGTTCCCTGAAAATTTTTACAATTAATTGATCTTCAAAATTATAAAAACACCAAAAGTCTGCCTTACCTCCTTGTTGTACCCCCTGCTTCACACCAGAAACCAGCAGGAAAGATCCCTTTCCGGAATATTGCGGCCAGCCACGCATTTTACGTTTTAACACCCTCGCCCTGTCCAGCGTCGTATACTATCATACGGAGGAAAGGATCTTGCCGTCCCCCCGGCGGCATGGTTGAATATTATTCCCTCTCCATGATTACGGATTTCCGGCTGAAAGTGTTTGAAACCGTCGCACGGCGCCTGAATTTTACGCGCGCGGCGGAAGAACTGTTCATCACGCAGCCGGCCGTCACCCGGCATATCAAGGAACTGGAACGCCTGCTGGACGCTCGTCTGTTTAAAAGGGAGGGGCGAGGGATTGCCCTGACGGCGGAAGGCGTGCGCCTGCTGGCCCATTCCCGCCGCATCCTCAAGGAATACGAAACGCTGGCGGAAGAAATATCTTTTGGCCGGAATTCCCCTGTTTCCGGCGAATTGAGCCTGGGAGCCAGCTCTACCATGTCCCAGTATGTGCTGCCTCCGCTGCTGGCCCTGTTCAACCGCCATTACCCGGAAATACGCATATGGCTGAAAAGCGGCAATACGGAGGAAATAGAACAGTCCGTACAGAACGAATCCGTGCAGCTTGGCATCGTGGAAGGCACGGCAACGCGCTCAGACCTGCATTACCAGCCATTTATGGAGGACGAAATTATTCTGGCGGGCGGCCTGCAGGCCGCCGTGCCCAATGAAGGGCTTTCCCTTATGCAACTCCCCCATGTGCCCCTGATTATGCGTGAACCGGGGTCCGGCACGCGCCGGGTGGTGGAGGAGGCGCTGAAAAAACACGGAATCTCCGCTTCCAGCCTCCATATTCTGATGACACTGGGCAATACGGAAAGCATTAAAATGTACCTGGAGCATTCTCCGGCGTGCTCTTTTCTTTCCTCCCTTGCCGCCCGGGGAGAATTCAAACGCGGGATTTTGAAGAAAATACATCTCCGCCACCTGGAGATCCGCCGCACCTTCCACTTCGTCGCAGGACATGGAGACCATAGCAAAATCAATGAACTGTTCATCAAGTTCTGCCGACATTATTATAACAAAATCTAATTGACTATAACATTTTTTAATTAGATTTTCTAATGATTGCATCGTATATCATACAGCAACCGTCCCGATACGCTCCCGTCCAGGTACAACGGGCGGACGCAGCCATTACTTACCGATCATGTCTCCCAAACATCTAGCCAATCCCCTCCACGGCATCCTGCTTATTGTCCTGTTTTCCTTTTCCGCTTTTTACATTGCGGACTTTGAATGGGTGAAACATCTTTCCCTAAGCCCGCTGATCGTCGGCATCGTGCTGGGGATGCTTTACGCCAACAGCCTGCGCAACCACCTTCCGGAAACATGGGTTCCCGGCATTCAGTTCTGTACCAAGCAGATTTTGAGAACGGGAATTGTCCTGTACGGGTTCAAACTGACTTTTCAAAGTGTCATCGACATCGGCGGGTCCGCCCTGGTGCTCGACTTTATTGTGGTCACTCTCACCATTCTTCTGGGAGCCGTGCTGGGACGCCTGCTGAAAATGGACAGGGATACGGCCCTGCTGACTTCCATCGGCAGTTCCATTTGCGGGGCAGCAGCCGTTCTGGGAGCGGAACCCGTCGTCAAAAGCAAACCTTACAAAGCCGCTGTGGCCGTTTCCACCGTGGTCATCTTCGGCACGCTTTCCATGTTTCTGTATCCAGCCCTGCACCGGGCCGGAATACTGGATCTGACGCCGGAACAAATGGGGCTTTTTACCGGAGCCACCCTTCATGAAGTAGCTCATGTGGTAGGTGCCGGCAACGCCATGGGGCAGGCTATTTCCGATCCGGCCATTATCGTCAAGATGATCCGGGTGATGATGCTGGCCCCGGTACTGGTCGTCCTGAGCATTGTCCTGGCCCGGAGGGACTCATCTTCCGGCGCAAACGGAGAAAAACGGAAAATTACCATTCCCTGGTTCGCCTTCCTGTTTCTCGCCGTCATTGGCTTCAATTCCCTGCACCTGCTGCCTGCCGGGCTTGTGGACGCCATCAACACTCTGGATACATTCCTGCTGACCATGGCGATGACGGCCCTGGGCGCGGAATCCAGCTTTGAGAAGTTTAAGAAAGCCGGAGCGCGGCCTTTCCTGCTTGCAGGCTTCCTGTATATCTGGCTTTTCTTCGGAGGGTACTGGCTGGTCAAGCTGATCAGCCTCTAAATTCCAAAAACATTCCTCCTGCGGAAAGAGGGCAAGTCCTGCGCCCTGCCTTTCCGAACAGGAGAAAAAAGCCGTTTCACCGTCAGAACGTGAGAACCGTTTCAGCACAGGTTCACCGCCTCGTTCCATCCTGATTTCCTGCCAGAAAATCCGGTTGAAAAGGATCACCGGAGGAACCATGCCGGCATGGGATGACGGAACATGCGGAGCGCCGCATCCTGCCCGCATTACTCCCAACTGGCCACCTGTGCCGCCCAATACAGACATCCTCTCTTTGCTTTTTCTCCGCTGCTGCGGCAGGTTTTCCCGGTAAGGCTCAACAAAAATTCATAGTCAAACCGTTTGGAGACGCTATAGTATGCGTACCCAGTTCTTAAAAACAAATGGCAACCAAATTATTCATTCCCGGACCCACTGAAGTAGCACCTGAAGTACTTGCCGCCATGAGCGGCCCAATGATGGGACACCGATCCAAAGCGGCCTCCGCCCTGCAGCGCCGCATTTCCAACAATCTGCGCCGCATCCTGCTGACAGAACAGGAAATTCTGCTTTCCACTTCCTCCGGTACGGGCCTGATGGAAGGCGCCGTGCGTTCCTGCACCGCCAAACGCGCCGCCATTTTTTCCGTGGGCGCCTTCGGCGACAAATGGTACAAGATCGCTACGGGCAACGGCGTGCCCTCCGATATTTTCAAGAGCGAACTGGGGCAGCCCACTACCCCGGAAATGGTGGACGCCGCCCTCTCCACCGGCAAATACGACACCATTTGCATCACGCACAATGAGACGTCCACCGGCATCCAGAACCCGGTGGAGGAAATTGCGGAAGTGCTTAAAAAATACCCGGATGTCGTGTGGTGCATGGACGCCGTGAGTTCCGCCGCCGGCTCCCGGATTGAAACGGACAAGCTGGGCGTGGACGTACTGGTGACCTCCACCCAGAAGGCGCTTGCCCTGCCCCCCGGCATGGCTGTCTGCACGCTATCCCAAAAAGCGTACGAACGCACCGCCTCCGTTCCCAACCGCGGCTGCTACTTTGACCTGCGTTCCATTTACGACACTATTCAGAAGAAGGACTACCAGTACACGAACACTCCCTGTGTCTCCATCATGTACGCCATGGACCTCCAGCTCCAGCGCATCATGCAGGAAGGCGTGGAAAACCGCTTTGCGCGTCATGAAGCCATGGCGGAATTCGTGCGTTCCTGGGCGGACGAATATTTCAGCGTCTTTGCCAACCGGGACCACCTTTCCCGCACCTTGACGGTGATCAGCAACACGAGGGACATTGACGTCTCCGCCCTGAACAACGCCCTGATCGAACGGGGCATGCAGCTCGGCAACGGTTACGGGGACTTGAAGAACAAAACGTTCCGTATTGCCCACATGGGCGAGCTGACGATGGATGACATGCGCTCCATCACATCCAACATCGTGGATATCCTGAAGCTCAAATAAGTGAGGCGCCTTCCCTCTTTTCCGGACGGAGCCGGAAAAGAGGGAGGAACAATCTCCAGGAACAGGGGAGTCCGCAACCATCCCAGAACTTGTTCGCCATTGATTTCTTCCGCATCCCGGCGGCGCTCATCATCTCCAGAGCCTCAAATCAGGCAGGGCATCTCCGGAACACCCCGTTTTTTCAGGAATTTATCTCACGTTATTTGCTGCTGTTCATTGCGGCATGCATTTTGGCCGGGCTTGTTTCCGGCATTCGTACGCTGTATTATCATTTTTTCCATTACTGACTTTCCGAACTCCTCCTTTCATGTCCACTCTCCATCCCTTCCCTGCCCTGCGCCCTCCTCGGGAACTGGCCGCGCAGGTCTCCTCCCTCCCCTATGATGTCATGAACCACCGGGAGGCCAAGGAAATGGCCGCCGGAAACGACGCTTCTTTCCTCCATATCTGCCGTTCCGACATCGACACGGGCGAAGCCGCCATCCATTCCCCGGAAACCTACGCCAAAGCAAGGGAAAACCTGGAAAACTTCGTCCGTAAAGGCTACCTCCTCCGGGACGAACGGCCTTCCTTCTACATCTACCGCCAAATCATGTGGGGCCGCGTACAAACGGGCATCGTCGGCTGCGCCTCCGTGGATGAATACGCCAGCGGCGCCATTAAAAAACACGAATTGACCCGCAGGGAAAAGGAACTTGACCGGATTGAGCATTTTGACGCCTGCTCCGCTCAGACGGAACCGGTATTTCTGGCCTACCGCAAACATGAAGGTCTTTCCGCCATCATCCGGGAATGGATTAAATTCCACAAACCCGAATATGATTTTACCACGGAGGACGGCGTCACCCATATCCTGTGGCCCGTTTCCGAACCCGGCACGGTGGAAGGCATCCGCAAAAGTTTTGAAGAAGTGGACGCCCTTTACATTGCGGACGGCCACCACCGCACGGCCTCCAGCGCCGCCGTTTCCGCCAGGCGCCGCCAGAAACACCCGGACTACACGGGGCAGGAAGAATTCAACTACCTGATGGCTGTCGTCTTCTGTGATGAAGACCTTTTCATCATGGACTACAACCGCGTCGTGCGCGACCTGAACGGACTGACTGAAGGGGAATTCATGGAAAAACTCCGTACCACCTTTAACGTAAAGCCTGCGGATACCATTCCCGGAGAAGGTTACGCCCCCCGCGCCAAGCACGAGTTCGGCATGTACCTGAATGGACGATGGTATTCCGCCACGGCCAAACCGGGAACCTTCCCGTCCGGCCATCCTATCGAAAGCCTGGACTGCGCCATCCTCCAGACGAATGTGCTGGCTCCCATTCTGGGCATTGACGATCCGCGCACGAGCGACCGCATCGACTTCGTAGGAGGAATCCGCGGTCTGGGAGAACTGGAACGCCGCTGTTCCGGGGAAATGGCGCTGGCTTTCTCCCTGTATCCCGTCACCATGGCCGACCTTTTCCGCGTAGCGGACGCCGGAGAAATCATGCCTCCCAAATCCACCTGGTTTGAACCCAAGCTGCGCAGCGGTCTTTTCATTCATACCATTGAACAATAATCTTTTCCACCGTACCAACATGAACAAGGTCCTTATTCCCACCAAACTCTCCGACGTAGCGGCCAACACGCTTAAAACGGCCGGCTATGAAGTCATCCAGGACGCTGATACGCCTCTGGAAAAACAGGTAGCCGCCCATCCGGATGCCGCAGCTCTGATCGTCCGCAGCGAAAAAGTCACTCCGGAAATCATGGACGCCCTTCCTTCCCTGAAGCTGGTCGTCCGCGCCGGAGCCGGTTACGACAACATTGACATTGTGTACGCCCGCAAAAAAAACGTGGACGTCATGAATACCCCCGGGGCCAACTCCAATGCTGTGGCGGAAGAAGTCATGGCCATGATTCTGGCCTACTACCGCCACATCGTCCAGGCGGACACCACCACCCGGGAAGGCCTGTGGGAAAAGAAAAAATACATGGGCAGCGAGCTGACCAAAAAGACGGTGGGCATCATCGGCCTGGGCAACATCGGCCGCAATCTCGTCAAGCGCCTGCAGGGATTTGAACCCATTCTGCTGGGCTACGACCACTTTCTGGCACGCCAGCGCGCCCTGAACATCGGCGTCACCCCCACCAGCATTGAAGACATTTTCTCCCAGTGCGACATTATTACCCTGCACGTTCCGGGCGGTCCCTCCACCCACCACATGGTGAACGCGGAACTCATCGGAAAAATGAAAGACGGTGCAGTACTCATCAACTGCTCCCGGTACGGCGTAGTGGATGAAGAAGCGCTGGCCGCCGCCAAAGCCGCCGGCAAAAACATCGGCTACCTGACGGACGTCCACCCCAAGGACGCACCCGGAGAGAAGCCTTCCGCCCCCATTGCGGACCTGATTCTTCCCCACCTGGGGGCCAACACCCGGGAGGCCAATACGAAAGCGGCCAAACGCGCCGCGGAACAGATGATCGCCTACTTTTCCGACGGCGACACCTCCTGCGTGGTGAACGGGGAATCCCCCAGCGGCCTCAATCCGGCCCATCTCCAACTGGCGTTCCTGCTCGCCTCCCTGGCGCGCAAGGCCGGCGGCAACAAGCCCATCCGCCGCGTGGAATGCACTTTTTACGGCAACCTGCGCATTTTCCGCAAATGGTTTACGGCCCCCATTCTGGAGGGCCTTCTGCCGCATGCGGAAAAAGGGCTCATGCCTGCCGCCGCGGAAGAATCCCTGCGGGAGCACGGCATCGTTTTCAAAGCGAGGGAACCCAAAGACGACAAACCTTATGAAGATTCCATCACGCTGGACGTGGCCATGGAAGAAGAAGAGGAATATTTCCACACCAGCGTGCGCGGCGTGGTGACGGAAGGCATCCCCATGATTTCCCGCCTGAACAATTTCAACGGGTTGTACGCGGATCTGCGCGGCACGACATTATGCCTGCGCTACAAGGACCGTCCAGGCATTATCGCTCTCATCGGCTCCGCCCTGTCTTCCAACGGAATCAACATTGACAACATCGCCGCCCCGGCCGACCACACCACCAGGGAGGCCCTGACCGTGATCAAGACCAACCAGCCGGTTTCCGATGAGCTGCTGAATAAAATCGCGAAAGAGATAGACGCTATCTCCGCGTTCTCCCTGAATCTTTAACAGGGAAAGGCGCGTTTCCGGAAACCTGCTTTCCAGACCGCCCGCTTCCTTCATCTCTGGAGGGAAGCGGGCGGTTCTTATTGATGCCATGTTGACAGGGCTTATCCATTTTTATACCATTGACTGAATCGTCGGAACATATCCATGCGTTACGTACTGCTTCTCCTGACCCTGTTAACCGCCGGATTTTCCGTCTGGTACTATCAAAACCGCATTTCCCCGGAAGGAAAGGAACTGGCCGCCCAAAAAACAACATTGGAACAGGAGGCCGCAATATTGGAAAAAGCCGTTATCCAATCCCGAAAGAAACTGGATGATGCCCAGGATGCCACCCGGACGGCGGAAGAAGACATAGAGAGATTTCAGCAAGCTTATCTCGAACAAAAAAGGCAGCAGCATCAGGAAATCCAGGATGCCGCCTACCAGAAAAATGTGGCGAACCAGCAGGAAGAAGCGAAGGAACACGACCAGAGGATTGACCGGCTGCGCCGCCGCATGAAAAGGCAAAGGGAAAGCGCCAGATCCGCCAGGGAGGAGCTGCTCCGGAAAAGGGAAGGAATGAGAACCCTGCTCGACAGGTTGACCGATCAGCAGAGGAGTATCCGGACAGAACTGGAACAGGCGGAGCGCGAACTGGCCCAAAAACGGGAAGAGGCCAAAAGCAGGAAAAAATTGTCCGGAACTGCTCCCCAGAAGGGAAATATCTCTGAACTTCAAACACAAATGAACCTTATCCGCCAGAAAACCGCAGTCACGAAGGAAAAAATGAAGGCCATAGATGCTGCTCTGGAAACTCTGGAAGAGAAATCAGGCAAACAGGAACGCCTGATGCAGAAAGCGGAGGAAAAACTCACCGAACAGAAAAACAAGATTCTGTCCGACGATGACTGGGACGAATCTGCTGCCCCGGAACCAGGCGACGAAGATTTGCTGGCTGCGCCCGAATACAGGGAACTGTCCAGAGATGTACGAAAAACTCTGCAACAGGCCCGTAAAAAAGAAGAACAGGCATCCCTGGCCTATGACAAAGCCCGCTCGGCCATGCGGAAAGCCTCCAGAGAAGAAGTGAAAAATCTGGCAAAGAAGGAAAAAGACCATGCCTCCTTTCAAAAGCTGTTCACGGGCGCAGCCTCCATCGCGGGATTTATCCTGCTCCTGTTCACGGGTGCGGCTTTCCGCCGCAACAACAGTTGACCGCACGCCGGAAAATGAAATGCACGGAGAACAAGGAAGCACCCGCCTTCCCTCAGGGAGTCGTTGACGGACGGCAGGGATATGATAGTCTCAGGCCAGCCCGATCATGCTCACACTGGCCCAGATTCACGGACAACCGGAAATTTTCCATTCCATTCAGGGAGAAGGAGTCTCCCAGGGAACACCCTGCGTTTTCCTGCGACTGGCGGGCTGCAATCTGGCCTGTTCCTGGTGTGATACGGCGTATTCCTGGAACGGGACGGCTCCCGGAGTGCGGCTCACGCCTGAAAAAGCGGCAGAGCTGGTGCTCCGTTATCCATGCCGCCGCCTGGTCCTGACCGGAGGGGAACCGCTTATTCAGCAAAAGGCGCTTCCCTCCCTGCTGCGCCTGTTGCCGGATCACGCCGTGGAGATGGAAACCAACGGCACCATTATGCCGGATACGGCATTGCTGAAACGAGTCACGCAATTCAACGTATCTCCCAAACTGCCCCATTCAGGCAATAACGCCGTTAAGACCTGGAAACCGGATATCCTGCGCCGTCTGGCGGATACGGAAAAAGCCTGGTTCAAATTTGTCGCAGCGTGCGAGGACGATGTCAGGGCCGTCCAGCGGCAGGCTTTAGAAACAGGAATCCCCCCGGAACGCATTCTGATCATGCCCCTGGCCTCCACGCGGGATGAATTGGACGCCATGCGTGCGCTGGCGGTGGAATGGTGCCTCCGTTACGGCTTTCGCTTTTCAGACCGTCTGCACATCACCATCTGGGACAGCAAAAAGGGCGTTTGAGCATGCTCCCGGTTCAATCAGAAAAGTTAATGCTTCCCACCTTTCCGGACGAAATTCCGCAAGCCCCCCAAGACCCCGCGTCATTGGGAAGCCTACGCTTTCTGTTTCAAATCCAGCAGCATCTGGGCATTGCTGGGGTACTTGTTCAGGAAGAACAGGAAACGCTCCATGGCTTCTACGGGTTTATGCCCGGCTAAAGCGCGGCGTATCAGATTCATCTTGTACAGCCATGCTTCCGGCATAATGAGCTCTTCCCTCCGCGTCCCCGATTTCAGAATGTCCACGGCCGGGAAAATATATTGCTCCGCAATACGGCGGTTAAGCACCAGTTCCATATTGCCCGTCCCCTTGAATTCCTGGAAAATCAGGTCATCCATGCGGCTGTTGGTTTCCACCAGGGCGGTGGCAATGATCGTCAGGGAACCGGCCTGGCGCGTATTGCGGGCGGCGGCAAAAAGGCGCCGGGGCATTTCCAGAGCGCGGGCGTCAATGCCGCCGGACATCGTGCGGCCGCTTCCCTTGTCAGCGTTATTGTAGGCGCGGGCCAGGCGAGTAATGGAATCCATCAACAGGAAAACATGCTGCCCCGCCTCTACAAGCCGTTTGGCGCGTTCAATGCAAAGTTCCGCCATGCGGCAGTGATCGCGCACCCTTCCGTCATTGGAAGAGGCGTACACTTCGGCTCCGGGGAGGGAACGTTTGAACTCCGTCACTTCTTCCGGACGTTCGTCTACCAGAAGCACCATCAGGTGAATGGAATCCCTGTAATTCTCCAGAATGGCTTCCGCCATATGCTGAAGCAGCGTCGTCTTCCCTGCGCGGGGCGGAGAGACAATCAGGCCGCGCTGGCCGCGCCCGATTGGAGCAATCAGATCCAATGTGCGGGTGGTGTAACGCTCCGGCCGGGTTTCAAAGGAAATGCGCTTATTGGGATTGACCGCCTTGAGCTCTTCAAAGTGCGGATTCTTGCGCGCTTTCTCCGGAGCAACCCCGTTAACGGAGGCAATCTCCGTCAGAAGAATGCCGCGGTCATGGCGGCAAGCCTGCCCATGCACCCACACGGCAGGACGCAACCCGAACCTGCGGATCATATCCTGCGGCACATAAACGGCTTCCGCAAAAGCATCAAAATCATTATCCGGCTTCCTTAAAAAGCCAAACCCTTTATTCGTGATTTCCAGCAGTCCGTCCACCGGTTCCGGCGGCGCCAGCTCACGAGGGGCGTTATTCTGAGAGGTTCCGCCCTCCTGGTAATTATTATTCCAGCGTTTTTTAACCCGATCATTGCCGTTTCTGCCATTGCGGACGTCCTGGCGGTTATTCCGGTTTTTATTGAAACGATCGTTGTTATTCCAGCGGCTCTGCCTGTCAAAACGCTGCATTTGCGGCTCATTCGTCCGACGCGGTTCCCGGACGGCATCTTCGGAAAAATCCGCCGCACCTTCCTGCACCACCTTGATGGACGGAGCGGAAGCATCCGCCTCCGGCTCCTGTTCCCTCGGTTTCCTCACAAATCTCTGGCGAATAACCTTCGGCCTGCCTTCTGCAGGCTGCTCCGGAACAGAATCGGAAGAATCGGAAGCCGGCTCGGCAGGCGCCGCATGAACGGAAATTTCCGCCCCGGAACCTGCTGAAGCACCGTTCTCCGGCGCAACAGCCCTAGCAGCACGCCTGCGCACCGGTTTGACGGCGGCATCCGTTCCGGAGACAACCGGGGAACCGTCAGTTTCCGGGATCTCCTCCACAGGCTTCTTGCGCGGACGTCCGCGCCGGGGCCTGGCAGGAACATCCTGCGCCTCTTCCACCGGGATTTCAGAACTGCTTTTACGGGCAGTCTTCTTCCCCGGCACATCAGCACGTTCCACCCCGTCATCCGCCAATTCGGCAACCTTCTTTCTTACTGTCCGCTTGCGGGGCGCCGGGGAAGAAGCCTGTTCCGTCCCGGACGCTTCCGCAACGGATTGGGGCTTTGCCGGAGCTTCCACCGCAGATCTGGCTTTGCGGACAATACGTTTTTTGGGCGCCGGCTCCGGAGAAACCTGTTCCGGAGTCAAATCTGGGGAGGTATCAGACATGGAAAAGAAAATTGAACTGCAATAACAGGCGTCTCCTGAAGGACAACAGCGTTAACCAAGCTGCTCAAGGATTTCTTCCGCCACATCGAAATTGGAGAAGACGTTCAGCGCGTCATCATAGTCGTCCAACGCTTCATACAGGCGCAGGGCGGCCTTCGCCGTTTCCAGATCATTAATCACGGAAGCATTCTGCGCCACGGAAATCAGTTTCATGGAAATTACCGTATGTCCGGCTTCACGCAGGGCGGCGCACACGTTGTTCAACTCCGTTGGGCTCGTAACAAACACCCATTCATTGTCGGAATCACCCTGTTCCACATCATCCGCGCCGCATTCCAGCGCCAGATCCATTGCGGAATCCTCCGTAAGACCTTCCGCCATGATGCGGGCCTCTCCCTTGCGTTCAAACTGGTAAGCCACGGAACCGGGTGTGCCAATGCTGCCTCCGTTTTTAGTGAACAGGGTGCGCAGCTCGGAAGCGGAACGGTTCGTGTTGTCCGTTGCCACTTCAATCAGGAAAGCCGTACCCGAGGGGCCGTAGCCTTCATAAGTAATCTCCTGGATGGTCGCTCCCCCCAGTTCTCCGGTGCCCTTCTTGATGGCGCGTTCAATATTTTCCTTGGGGGTGGACACGGCCTTGGCCCCGTCAATGGCGGCGCGCAGGCGCGGATTCAGATCAGGATCTCCGCCGCCGCTCTTGGCAGCCAGCATGATTTCATGGGCAAAGCGGGCAAAAACCTTGCCCTTCTTGGCATCTTCCTTAGCCTTAACGTACTTGATCTTAGACCATTTATTATGTCCTGACATAGAATTGGGGATAATAGTAAGTGTAGATGAAAAGAGACAAACTAACAAGTGGAACTGTTCTTCAACCCGGGGAACACATTGCCATTTGCAAATACCACGCAGGAAGGGAATCAGGGTGCGGCCATCCGTAAATACGTTACAGGTACCGGATACTCTGCCGGGGAACACGCCGCGCCCTCAGGAGCTCCGGCTACCGCTTGGCAGTCACTCTCAACACACGCAAAATAACGTATTCCCCAGCATTGGCAATACTTTTTTAGGTCACGGCAACCGGCTGCTTTCAGAGCAATCTCCTGCCGTCTTCAATTAATTTTTAATATATTTTGATTATTTAAAATAATAAATACTATTTATTTAATAGTGAAAATAAAAAAATATATCCGCAAAGCAGGCTTTTATTATGCTGTCCTGCACTGATAATGCAGGGGTTGATTCCGTCATGGTTCAAAGCCTAAGTTCTAACGCCGCCTCTGTTATCATTGACTAAGAAAGGGAAGCGGGCTTAGATATGCTCTCCTTTCTTTTTCCCTGTCTTATGGAACAAGCAGCGCACCAGGAAAAATCACATGCGGCCCTTTCCTCCGTCCTGTGGTCCGCCTTTTTGACGGGCATCAAGCTCTGGGCCGGCATTGTAACCGGCAGCCTCGGCATTATTTCCGAGGCCCTGCACAGCGGGCTGGATCTGATGGCAGCGGCCATGACTTTTTACGCCGTAAAAGTGGCATCCCGCCCTGCGGACGAAAGCCACCCCTACGGACACGAGAAGGTGGAGAATCTTTCCGCCCTGGCTGAAACAGCCCTCCTTTTAGTCACTTGCGCCTGGATTGTCTGGGAGGCTGTGGACCGGCTGTTCTACAACAAGGCGGAGATTACCCTCACCTGGTGGGCTTTCGCCGTAGTGGCTGTCTCCCTGCTGGTGGACGTGAACCGCTCCGCCATGCTCCGCCGGGTAGCCAAAAAACACAAGAGCCAGGCCCTGGAAGCGGATGCACTTCATTTTACTACGGATATCTGGTCTTCCGCAGTCGTTCTCCTGGGTCTTTTCTGCATCTGGCTGGCTCATCTGGTCCCCGCGGAATCAGCCTGGCACGGACTGCTGGAGAAGGCGGACGCCATTGCAGCCCTGTTTGTGGCGGCTCTGGTTTGCTCCGTGGCTTTCGGTCTTGCCAAACGCTCCATCCACGCCCTGATGGACGGAGGTTCTTCCTCCCTGACGCAGCAGGTGCTGGATGCCATGAAAAGAAATGTCCCGGATTATCCGGTCAAACGTATCCGCCTACGCGACGGCGGCGCGCGCATCTTCGTAGAGCTGGATGTGGAAGCGCCTGCGGAACTGCACGTGGATGACGCCCATGACGTGGCGGAATCCATTGAAGGCATTGTAAAGCATGAATTGCCGGAAGCGGATGTCATCGTTCATATCGAACCGGCGGGGGAAAATCCTTCCCATATGGAACCGGATATGATTATCCACCGGCTGGCCTTGCGCCACCACGTCCGCATTCACGGTTTTTATGCAGGTCACGGCAAACATGCCCCCTGTTATTTCATGGATGTGGAAATTCCTGCGGATTGGCCCCTGGAACGCGGTTACCATGTGGTGGAGGCTTTCAGAAATTCCGTTTTGCATGCGCTCAAGCCGGAGAAGGTAATTTGCCGTATTGAACCGGATTGCCGCGACATGGAAACAAACGCCATTACGGAACAGGTTTCTCCGGAGGAAGTACGCCTGAAGGTAAATCTCATTCTCCAGCAGCACAGAAACATCCGCAAGATTCTCAAGCTGGACCTGACCAGGGAGGACAATTTCCCGACCTTGACGTGCGTATGTTCCGTGGACGCCTCCCTGACTATCAGGAAATGCCACCAGATCGCCTCTCAACTGGAAAACCAGATAGAAAACGCGCTGCACCACCTGGGACGCGTTACCGTCATTCTTAAACCGTCCAAATAGAATAGCAGTTAAGTGGCTGTTACCGGATTCACGTAAAAACATGTCCCGAATCCGGGAAGGAGAAACGGTTTCCATTCCGGGCATGGGAACCTCCGCCCGGACAAAGCGGAGCCAACGATTATGAATGGCCCGCAACGGAAACTCCGGGCATTTCCCTGTCCAGCTCCGCGCGAATGCGCTGGCGCTCGGAAACGATCTGTTCGTCGTCCGCGCCGCCTTCCCGCAGGAAATATTCCGCCATAGACAGGGCTACTTCCGATTCTGAGGAAAAAACCTGGGAAGCGCCGGCTTCCTTCAGTATATCCACGTCCCTCATGTACTTGGTGTGAATCATCACGTCAATATGAGGGTTAAGCTCCAGAGCCACGCCTACTATCTCCTTGGCGTCCGGAATGGAAGCGGAGAGAATCAGGCTTTCCGCATATTCAATGCCCGCATGGCGCAGAATTTCCCGCTGGCTGGCATCCCCGTAAATAATATCCCCTCCCTGCTCCCGTATAGCGGTAACCGTGTCTATGTTCATTTCCACGATGATGACTTCCACCCCGTTGTCATTCAATATCCTCTTAAGAATGCGCCCCGTGGGGCCAAACCCTACCAATACCACGCGCCGCGCATCCGGAGCGGGCAAGGCCATGCTGTTCACGCCCCCCGGGTCCGCAAGCCCTATGCCGCGTTTTTGCAGCCATTTGACTGCAGGTCCAATCTGCCGATACAGGATGGGATTTAAAGAAATGGAGACGACAGCCGCCAGAATGATGGCCTGATTGGCATCCGGAGGCAGGATGTTGTACATGAGACCTATTCCGGCAAGAATGAAAGAAAATTCCCCCACTTGAGCCAGGGCCACGGATACGCTCAACGCCAGCGGCACCGGCCGCCTCAGGCAACGAACAACCACATAAGCCGCCAGCGGCTTGCCGATCATCACCACCCCCAGCGTTGCCAGGGCCAGAGGCCAGCAATCCCCCACGGACATCGGGTCAAACATCATCCCCACGGAAACGAAGAAGAGAACCGCAAAAGCATCCCTCATCAACATGGCTTCCGCCGCCGCGCGCGCGCAGAAGTCCGACTGGCCTACAACCATCCCCGCCAAAAACGCCCCCAAAACCATGGAAGCGCCAAAGAATTCCGCGGAGCACACCGCCACGCCCAGCGCAATGACCAGCACAGCCAGCGTAAACAAGTCACGCGCGCCCGTTCGGGCCACGTACCGCAGCACCAGCGGAATGACTTTTTTCCCGGCAAACAGCGTCAGGGCCACCAGCAGGGCCAGCTTGACGAACATCCAGCCAAGCTCGGAAAGAATGCCGCCCCAGTCTCCGGCGCCGCTCTGGCGCGCTTCCATCACGGCGGGGATGAGAACCAGCAGCAGAATGGTAAACAGGTCTTCCACTACCAGCCATCCCAGAGCCACATGGCCGCCGGGCGTATGGAGGTTCTGGTTGTCTTCCAGCACCCGCGTCAGCACTACGGTACTCGCCACGGAAATCGCCATACCAAAAACCAGTCCGGAAATCGCGGACCATCCGAACATCCACCCGACCAGCACCCCCAGCACGGTAGCCACGGATATCTGCACAACGGCTCCCGGCACGGCCACTTTTTGCACGGCAATCAAATCCTTCAAATGGAAATGGAGCCCCACCCCGAACATCAGCAGGATAACGCCCAGCTCCGCGAATTGTTCCACCGTATGGGAATCCGCAACAAATCCCGGCGAGTACGGCCCTACCGCCACCCCGGCCAGCAGGTAGCCCACCAGCGGGGATAAATGCAGTTTTCTGGCAATAAGGCCGAAAAGAAGGGCAGCGGCCAATCCGCCGACAAAAGTGAGAATAAGGCTGAAATCGTGATCCATATGCGCGTGACAGGGATAAGGGGTATTCTTGACCGCCAAGTCGTTTTTACGCTATCGCGTTTTATTTTCCCTCACAAGAACGCATTGCGCCGCATGGAAATGCAGTCGCACTTTTTGCATGAAAAATGGTCCCGGCAAATTTTCATCATACCCTATTTGCGACCGCTTCTAATTAAATTTTCCCATACGGGATTCCTATCAAATGTGTTAGTAAAATTCGTCCTGTTCATTCCCGGGAAGCTGCCGGGTCATTGTCCCGCACTGGCGGTCGGACAAATACCCATACATCACCATCGGCAATTTTTACATCCTGCTGCCGGACAACGGAAATAATCCGCCGGCCCGGAAAATCCAAAGCAGGAACGCCCGCCGGGCAGACACTTTCGTTTTCAGGCTCTTCCATGCTCCATGCCCATACCCCTGAACTTGGAAAAATTGATAAAATACCCCCAATTCCATTTGAATTTCCAGGAAATTAATTTATTTTATATTGGAAATAATTGATTTTTTCAAATCTATGACTGAAGATGCCATATTCAAGGAACAGTGGAACCTTCTTAAGAAGGAGATGGCAATGGGAGACGCTCATCTCCAACAAAGGCTGGAACAGTTCATTTTCCGGCAATACGGCCGGGCGGTTCTGACGCATTACATTAAAGCCCTTTCCGTCCTAGAGCTCAGCCGCCATTTCTACCTGCGGTTCCGCAGGAGGAGCCGTGCCGTCACGGAACCCATTCTCTACTGGACCGTGCTTGCGGAAACAACCATCCACATGACGTTGGAGGGAGTAAAAGACATGCACCCCTTCATCTCCCTGCCGGCACGTGCCGGCGCAACCTTCCAGCTTGACATGTTAAAAGACTGCTACCTTCTTTATTTGAGGGACCGGGGATATCCCTGCTGGCCCAGGGCCTCCCGCAGAAGCCGCATCATCCGGAACAAATGGAACGCTCCGGAACTGGAAGCCGCCTATTTCCTCCGGTTGTGCCAGAACAGCACGGACCGTCATTATGCCAACGTGATGAACATCCTGCTGGAAGAAATACTGCATATGCTGATTACCCTCCGCCAACTCAGGAACCACGGAAGGAGCCTGCTGGAATTCAGAAGAAGACAGCACCCCCATTCTTCCCCGGGCGGCGTTCCGCCGCCATCCCTCCGTCCGCAGCCCCCTTCGTAAAACAGGCTTTAAAACATCCGCGCTTTTTCCAAAAGATATTTGAAAAACCGCCGGGATGTTACAGAATCAGCATGCAGTCTCCGTAGGAAAAAAATCTGTACCGTTCCCGGATGGCTTCCAGATAGGCTTTCATGATCAGTTCTCTTCCCGCGAAAGCGCTGACAAGCATCAGCAGCGTGCTCTGCGGCAAATGGAAATTCGTGATCAGGGCGTCCACCACCTTGTAGTTATAGGGAGGATAGATGAAGATGTTCGTTGAACCGGCGCACTCCCTCAACGGCAGGCCCTCCGCCGTCGCCACATGTTCCAGCACCCGCACGCTGGTGGTGCCTACGGCAATGACCCTTCTGGCGTTATTGACCGCCCGGGCGGCGGCTTCAGGAAGAAAAAAATGCTCCGTGTGCATCTGATGGTCTTCAATCCTGTCCGCCTTGACGGGACGGAATGTTCCCACGCCCACGTGCAGGGTCAAAAAATCATGAGGTACGGACGCCAGCAACTCCGGCGTGAAATGCAGCCCAGCCGTAGGGGCGGCAATGGCCCCTTCATGCCTGGCGTAAACGGTCTGATAACGCTCCTTGTCGGAGGGATCGCTTTCCCGGTTCATGTAATGGGGAAGAGCCAGGCGGCCGTATTTTTCCTCATCCACTTCCCGGTCAAACCGGATGAGGCGGTATCCCTCCTCATCAATGCCTTCCACGGTGCCTACCGCCTCCCCGATGGCAACCGTACGCCCAAGCTTCATTTTGCGGCCGGGACGCACCATGCACTTCCATAACAGGGGATTAAGCGCCTCTGCGCGCACTACTTCAATAGAACCGTCGTTGGAAAAATATCTTGCCGGAACCACCCTGGTATCATTCAGGATAAAATGATCCCCTTCCCGCACATACTCCGGCAAATCGCAAAAATGCCTGTGCTCAATCATGCCCGTATCCCGGTGAATGACCATCATCCGGGAGGCGGCGCGATCCGGAAGGGGCCGGTCCGCTATCAGCTCTTCCGGCAACGGATAATCAAAATCAATGGTGCGCACGGCCAAGTGCATTGCCACGAATCCACCGAAAGGTCAATACCTTTAAACCGCAGGTAACACAATTATATCTTTACCCCGCTTCGGTTCATATGGTATGGAAGGACACATGAACAACTTGCTGTCAGCAACCATTTCCAACGCGACCGCCTGGGGAACCATTCTGGTCGTCGTCCTCGTCATCTTTCTGGTTATTTTCTTCGCCATCATCGCCAAATTCTTCAAGACATGGCTGCGCGCCCGTCTGGCAAAAGCGCCCGTCTCCATGAGCAACATGCTGGGGATGTGGCTCCGGAAAGTGCCCTACCCTCTGGTGGTGGACACCCGCATTACGGCCGCTAAGGCAGGTCTGGACATCAGCACGGATGAGCTGGAAGCCCACTTCCTGGCCGGCGGCGACATCGTGGACTGCGTGCTCGCCCTGATTGCGGCGGAAAAGGCCGGCATTCCGCTGAGCTACGACCGCGCCTGCGCCATTGACCTGGCCGTGAAAGGCACTTCCAAGACCGTGCTGGAAGCCGTGCGCACCTCCATCAATCCCCGAGTTATCGACTGCCCGAACCCCAGCTCCGGCCAAACGCGCCTGACGGCAGTGGCCCGTGACGGCATTGCGGTGGCGGTACGCGCCCGCGTAACGGTGCGCACCAACCTGGATCTCTTCGTAGGAGGAGCCACGGAAGAAACGGTGGTCGCCCGCGTCGGGGAAGGCATCGTCTCCGCCGTAGGTTCCGCCCCCTCCTACAAGGATGTTCTGGAAAAACCGGAGGTGATCTCCCGTACCGTAAGCGACAAGGGGGTGGATGCCGCCACGGCGTTTGAAGTGCTTTCCATTGACATTGCGGATGTGGATGTAGCCGGCAATGTGGGCGCCCGCCTCCAGGCCGAGCAGGCGGAAGCGGACAAACAAATCGCCCAGGCCAAAGCGGAAGTCCGCCGCGCCGCCGCCGTAGCCACGGAACAGGAAATGGCTGCAAAAACGCAGGAAATGCGCGCCAAGGTGGTGGAAGCGGAAGCCCAGATTCCCATGGCCATGGCGGAAGCCTTCCGCAACGGCAATCTGGGAGTGCTGGACTACGCCCGCTACCAAAATGTGGTGGCTGACACCAAAATGAGAGATTCCATCGCTCAACCGGATACCCCCCCCTCTTCCATCAAATAAATTCCCCGGCTTCCGGAAAAGCTGTTTTTCCGGAAACCTTTATCCTTTATGGATTTACTGGCACACATGCTCGCCTCCGGAGGCGACGACAATAGCTTGAAACTCTGGTTCTGGCTGATTGTCGGGGTGATTTTCCTCATCAAAAAAGTAATCGAATTGTTGAAACCGGATGCAAAGGATGAGGAACCGCCTGTTCCGGACACGGAGAACCATCATGAAAAACGCGTCAAAGAGGTTATTGCGGAAATGCGCCGGACCAATCCGCAGCCGCGGCAAATCCGACCGAATCAATCTGCTGCACCTTCCCGCGCACCGCGGACCTCAGCCTCTTCTGTAGAGCTTCCCTCCCCCGCCGTGCCCCGCAAACCGCGGCAGTCCCCGGCGCCAGAGGCTACGCAACCTGTGGAAACTGACCGGCAAACGGCTCAAAATGTACTGGAACGCTACGTGAAAGCTACGGAAGAAGCCCGGCAGTCCATGCGCTCCCTTTCCGACGCGGAACAGGAAGCTCTGCAGCGTTTGCAAAAGAGGGAGATGAAGGAACATCAGACTGGTTCTCTCCCGTCATCAGCCGTAGTGGAATCCCCTTCCCTGAAAAGTTCCCTGCGCCACCCCAAAGCCCTGAAAGCGGCTGTTCTTTATCAGGAAATCCTTGGAAAACCAAGAGCATTACGAAGCCCTTCCTTCAGCGGAAAATAAAGCATGGCCTTTCCGGATTATATGCCGTCCAGCCGTCATGCTCTCCCCCCTTTTATTCATTCTCCCTTGCCTGGAAAGGTGAGCGGAGGTACCCTTCATTCCGCAATGACAGATACACCTTTGCAGATAGCCGGACGCCAGTTCTCTTCCCGCCTGATGGTGGGAACGGGAAAATTTTCTTCCAATGAGAGCATGAGAGAAGCTCTGGAAGCCTCCGGCTCCCAAATTGTGACGGTGGCTCTGCGCCGGGCGGATCTGACGGGTTCCCACGATCCCGCCGCCAATATTCTGGATTTCATTGATCCGGAAAAATACCTCCTGCTCCCCAACACCAGCGGCGCGACTACGGCAGAAGAAGCCGTACGCCTGGCGCGCCTGGCGGTAGCTGCCGGACTGCCCAGCTGGATCAAGCTGGAGATTCACCCGGACGCCCAGTACCTGATGCCGGATCCCATTGAAACGCTGAAAGCGGCGGAAATTCTGGTCAGGGAAGGCTTCACAGTGCTTCCCTACATTAATGCGGACCCCGTGCTGGCCAAACGTCTCCAGGAAGCCGGAGCGGCGGCCGTCATGCCTCTTGGCGCCCCCATCGGCACCAATAAGGGAGTCCTGACCCGGGAATTGATTAACATCATCATTGAACAGGCTGTTGTCCCCGTAGTGGTGGACGCCGGGCTGGGAGCGCCCAGCCACGCGGCGGAAGCCCTGGAAATGGGCGCGGATGCCGTGCTCGTCAATACGGCTATCGCAGCCTCTGGCTCTCCCTCCGCCATGGCGCAGGCATTCGCCCTGGCATGCCGGGCCGGGCGCATGGCTTACCTGTCCGGCCTTCCTGCCGTTTCCTCCAAAGCTACTGCCACCAGCCCCCTGACTTCCTTCCTGCATTAAGGCACCAGGAAAGAACTCCGGCGTTCTCCCGCACCCATGGATCAAGAAACTCTGGGAGCATTTTTCGCCATCTTTCTGCGTATCAGGAATTCCAGAATGAAACAGGCGGCAACAAACAGCACAATCAGCGGAATCAGGTAAGGCTGGCTGAAGAACATCTGGTAAAAGAACGCCCCCAGAATAAACAGCATCAGAAGAAAGCCCAGGATGATAAGCAGCACATTTCCCTGCGTCTCTTTTCGGAGCCGCCAATGGGCGACGAACACCGCCAGGTAGCTGATCAGGAAACAGGCTCCCGCCAGATTGGCGATGGCTACCAGATTAAAGGCATTCGTCATCACCAGAATCCCCAGCAAAAGATAGAAAAACCCCTCCGTTCCGTGGCCCCAGAAAGGCTGTTTAAAAATAGCTCCCAGCTGACCGTTTCGCGCCAGCGCCCGGGAAATGTCCAGCATGCTGAACATGGTGGCATTAATGGCTGATGCCGTGGCAATGAGCGCCGCTACGGATACGGCCATAAAACCCCACATGCCCAAAACCGGATAAGCGGCCTGGGCCACGGCCGTTTCCGTATGGCTTTCCAGGGAAGTGGCGGGAACGTTAGACAATACTACGTAGGAGAGGATCAGATACAGGGCCAGCACAAGGCCAATAGCCAGAAAAATGGCTTTTGGCAGCGTTTTGGAAGGATTTTTCAGATTGCCTGCCGTATTGGCCATCATGCCGTAACCGGCAAACGCGAAAAATGTCAACCCCACGCTGCCCAGCAAACCGTCCAGCCCTTTCACCGGAATGGAATCCGCTCCCACTGGAACGGAAGAACCGAAGCTGGCAAGCATCAAAACAGTCAAAATCAACAACTTGAATGCAACCATGATCACTTCCGACTTTCCAACGGCCCTGGCTCCCCCCATATTCAATGCTCCCAGCAGCAAAATAGCCACGCTGGCAAAAAGTGCCGTGGAATAAATGGTGACTGCCCTGTCCGGCAAAAACAGGCGCGACGCATAGGCTCCGAAGGATTTGGCCACCAGGGCCACGGTAATGACCAATGTTCCCAGATAAATAAGAGTCAATGCGCCGGACAGCGTCTTATGGGAAAAAGCTTCGTTGAAGTAATCCATAATTCCTCCGGAACCGGGATAACGGGAACCCAGTTTGGCGTAAGTGTACCCGGAAAGCAGGGCAGCAACGCCACCAAGAAAAAAGGACCAGTACACGTTTTTTCCCGCCATCAGGGTCGCCTGCCCCATAAGGGCGAAAATCCCCGCTCCCACCATGGACCCTATTCCCAGCGCAATGACGCTCCATAGGGACAGATATTCTTTTGGGGTCTTCCCGTACATAAGGGATTTAGAAAGACTACGGGAATGAAACGTTGACCTTTCCGCACGGGATGACACGTCCTGCCGATTCAGTTCCATCATGACTATTCCGGCACGGCTTTCCCCTTGAACCGGCCGTTGTCGGCATGTAGGGTACGCCTGATGATCAAAACCGCCATTTTTGATTTTGACGGAACTCTTGCGGACACCATACCCCTGTGCCGGGAGGCTTTCCGCCGCGCTATCCGGAAGCTGGACGGCAGAATATTGACGGATGAAGAAATTGAACGCCAATTCGGCCCGGACGATCTGGGAGTTATCCGGAAATTGATTCCCGGGAAGCCGGAATTGCATGAACGCGGCAGGGAACTGTTTATTCACTATTATCGTGAACTGCATGCAGACCTGGCGCCCGCCCCCTTCCCCGGAGCAGCCGAGTTGCTGAGAACCCTCCGCAATTTCGGCATTCGACTGGCCATGGTCACAGGCAAACGTCTGGAAAGCGCGGAAATATCCCTCCAGTTTTTCCATCTGTCCGAATTCTTTCCCATTCTGGAAACAGGCTCCCCGGAGAGAGGCGTAAAACCGGACCGCATCAAACGGGCTTTGGCCCGTTTGAATTCCGTTGCCTCGGAAGCCATCTATATTGGAGACGCCCCCACAGACGTGGACGCATGCCGGTCCGTCCCTATCCGCATTCTCGCCGCAGGATGGGCTGCGGAGGCGGACATCAACGGCCTCAGGGAAAAAAAGCCGGACTTTCTCCTGACCCGTTTTGAAGACCTGGAACGTTTCTTCCGGGAACATCATGGGAATAAAGGCCTTTAAGATTGCAATCCTACAGGAAACAGGCTATTGCTATCCACCCCGTTAACATCAATCCTTCCATGACTTCCCAGAAAGAATCCGGAAAAGAGGGCCTGAAAGTTCTGCTCATGCTCGCCAGTGTCATTGTCATCACGGCCGGGTTGCAGGCGGGAAAACCGGTGCTCCTTCCCATCGTTCTGTCCGGCTTTCTGGCAATCGTCAGTTATCCGCTGACGACCTTTTTCAAGGGCCGACTTCGCTTTCCGCACTGGCTGGCGGTGACTTTCACGGTCATCATGGACTTTGGAATTCTGGTGGGCCTGGGCTATCTGGCCCAATATCTGGGGCAGGATTTAGCCAAAACGGCCACGGTCAAATACCAGCCCCTCATGATGGAGAAAATTCATGAGCTTCGCGCTTTCCTGATTGAACGGGACTGGAACAATCTGGCTGACCAGATGCTTCAGGAACTTCCGGACCTGCTCAACGGCCAGCGCATCGTGGCGTTTTCCACAGGGGTGATGGGGCAGTTGGCTTCCATGCTGACCTTCACTACCCTGATTCTGATCCTGATGACCTTCTTTCTGGGGGAAGCCCCGCGCTTCCGTGCGAACATCAACAAGCTTGGACATAACAGCGACACTGGCATCCGCAAATTTTCCAAAGCTCTGGCCGGAGTCCAGAAATATCTGATTATTAAAACCTTCATCAGCGCAGTTACAGGTCTTCTGGCTTTCCTGCTTTGCTATTATATGAACGTGGACTTTCCGCTGTTGTGGGGTATCGTGGCTTTCGCCCTCAACTTCATTCCCACTTTCGGCTCCATCATCGCAGCTATTCCCCCCACGCTTCTCGCCATGCTTCTGATCAGCCCCACTGCGGGCATCATTGTAGCCGGCGGCTACCTGGTAATCAATACAGCTCTGGGAAACTGCCTGGAGCCCATGCTGCTGGGGCGGCAATTCGGCATTGTGACCAGTATGGTTCTGCTCTCCGTTATCTTCTGGGGCTGGGTATGGGGCCCCATCGGCATGCTGCTGGCCGTACCCATTACCATGTTGATTAAACTAGGGCTGGAAAGTTCCAAGGATCTTGCCTGGATCGCCCAGCTCATCGACAATCCTCCCACTCCCAGATTCCCTCTCCCTCCTCTCCATTCCGGGAAAACCAACGAAAGCACAACCAAGGAATAATCCATGCATTCATTCGCTTACAAAAACGGCACGCTCTACTGTGAAAACGTCAACCTTCAGGAACTGGCGGACAAGGAAAGCACCCCCCTGTACGTTTACAGCAAACAAACTATTTTAAACCACTTTCACCGTCTCAGGGAAGCTCTGGCGCCGCTTAACGCAGAAGTAGCGTACGCCGTCAAGGCCTGCTCCAACATCGCCATCCTGAACCTCATGGCCTGCAACGGGGCGGGATTCGACATCGTCTCCGGCGGAGAACTCTTCCGCGTCCTCAAAGCCGGGGGAGATCCGTCCAAATGCACTTATGCCGGCGTAGGAAAAACCGGGCAGGAAATCCGTTATGCCCTGGCCCAGGGCATTTATTGCTTCAATGTGGAATCCGAAGCGGAACTGCGGGCCATTAACGCCATTGCCGCCTCCATGGGAGTCAAGGCTCCGGTGGCCGTGCGCGTCAATCCCAATGTAGAGGCGGGAACGCACAAATACATTACTACCGGCAAGGCTGAAAATAAATTCGGCGTGGACTTCGAACGCATTGAATCTCTTTATGAGATGGCGGCCCGCGAACTTCCGAACCTTCATCTGAAAGGGTTGCAAATGCATATCGGCTCCCAGCTTACCCAGGCGAAACCCTTCCTGGAAGCCGTCAGGAAAGTCGCCCCCCTGGCTGCTTCCCTGAAAGAAAAACACGGCATTGAATTCTTCTCCATCGGCGGAGGCATTGGCATCGTTTACCAGGGCACACTGGATTCCGGCGTTCAGGAATGGTGGAATGAAGACTGTGCTCAGCTCACGCTGAGCACTTACGCCCAAGCCGTCGTTCCCACCCTGCAACCGCTGGGATTACACATTATTGTGGAACCGGGCCGTCTTATCGTAGGAAATGCTGGAGCGCTCATCACGCGTTGCCTGTATGAAAAAACCGGGAAAGCCAAAACCTTTAAAATTGTGGATGCAGGAATGAACGACCTCATCCGCCCCGCCCTCTACCAGGGCTATCATGAAATTATCCCGGTCAGAGAACACCCCTCAGAGTCCTGCGTCACAGCGGATGTCGTGGGTCCCATCTGCGAATCCGGAGACTTCCTCGCCCAAAACAGGGACATGCCGGACGTGCGCCAGGGAGAACTCCTGGCCGTACTGTCCGCCGGAGCCTATGGTTTTTCCATGTCTTCCAACTACAATTCACGGCCTATGGCGGAAGAAGTCCTGGTGGACGGAGACCAATGGAACGTCATCCGCAGCCGCCAAAGCTGGGAAGACCTCATCCGGGGAGAATCCATTCCGGAATAATATCTCCCATTCCTCCCCCATTTTTACTACAGATGCCCTTCCGCCGGCAAAACGAAGGAAGGGCATCTTCTTTCAGCCGTACTGGGCAGACAACAAGGCAGAATTTTCAGGCTCTCCAGTCTACGCGGGAGCCCTTTCCGGATACCCGCACGCCACTGCCGTACAGAATCCGGTGAACCGGTCCTGCCGAAAGGAAAAATGCTCCGGACACGAACATGTCCCGCAAGAGCGCCGCAACCCCGGCGTGCGCCTGAGTTCAGCCTTGCCCTCCCGAAAAAAAACACCTATCATATCCCCGTTATGCCAATAGCCACACCAGAACAATACATTACCATGCTTGAAACGGCCAAAAAGGAAGGCTACGCCTATCCGGCCGTTAACGTGACCACGATCGAAGTCATCAACGGCGCTCTCCGCGCTTTCTCCGAAGCCAAAAGCGACGGCATCATTCAGGTTTCCATCGGTGGCGGCAAGTTCGCCTCCGGCAGCTCCGTAGGCAATTCCGCCCTTGGCGCTATTGTTCTGGCGGAAGCTACACGCCGTCTGGCTGAAAAGCACAACGTTCTTGTGGCCCTCCACACGGACCACTGCCAGCCCGAACACGTGGATACTTTCCTGCGTCCTCTGATCGCCGAATCCCGCCGCCGCGTGGAACGCGGTGAAGCCCCTCTCTTCAATTCCCACATGCTGGACGCCTCCACCCTTCCCATGGCGGAAAACCTCAAGCTTTCCCGGGAACTGCTGAAAGAATGCGCCGAACTGGGCATTGTTCTTGAAATCGAAATCGGCGTCGTGGGCGGAGAAGAAGACGGAGTGGACAACTCCGGCCATCCCGCCGACAAGCTTTACACCTCTCCGGAAGACATGCTGATGACGTATGAAGCCCTTGCACCCCTCGGCAAATTCATGCTGGCTGCCACTTTCGGCAACGTGCACGGCGTGTATAAGCCCGGTCACGTCAAGCTGAAACCCAGCATTCTGCGGGACGGCCAGGAAGCTGTAGTCGCCAAACACGGCGAAGCGGCTCGTATGCCCCTCGTCTTCCACGGCGGTTCCGGTTCCGAACTTTCCGATATCCGCGAAGCCGTTTCCTACGGCGTCGTCAAGATGAACATCGACACCGACACGCAATACGCTTTCACCCGCCCGATCGTTTCCCATATGTGCGAACACATCAATGGAGTGCTCAAGATTGACGGCGAAGTAGGCAACAAGAAGGACTACGATCCCCGCTCCTATCTTGCCAAGGGTGAAAAGGGAGTTGCCGCCCGTCTTCAGGAAGCTGCTGACAACCTTATGTCCGCCGGCAAGACCCTCTTTGGAAAAATCTAAAAAAAGTTCTCTCAACGAACTTGATGCCATGCCCGGTTTCTTTCAAGAAACCGGGCATTTTTTCACTGGGAAACCCTGTCAAACCGGACAAGGAGGGAAACGCTTCCCCCGAGCTCCTGTCTCTCAGGGATGGCGGGAAAAACAAACAGTCCGCCCCCCCTTCTTCTTCTATTTCCCAGGCTCCCGCTCACGGGGCCGTTACCCGCATTCTTCGGCAAGGAAACTGTCACGAACGTATCCAACGACAGCCGCACAGGAAAAACGGGAAGTATTTACAAATGGAACAAGGCCCCCTCCGCTCAGGAGAATAAAAAAACTCCAGCAGCAAGGTTCTTAACCCCGACACCACTATATGTAAAAACGGGAACCTTTCCCCAGTGCTTCAGAAGCCCTAATTTCCTGCCTTGCGGGATTCCCTTACTCGGTCATTGGCGTTCAGGATACGCTTGCGCAAACGGATAAAATGAGGCGTAGCCTCCACCAATTCATCAGGTTCAATGTATTCAATGGCACGCTCCAGGGAAAAAATGACGGGAGGAGAAAGCTGGATGCCGTCTCCCTTCGTGGCTGAGCGGATGTTATTCAGGTGCTTTTCCTTACACGGGTTGACCGGCATATCCATCTGCCGCGGGTTTTCGCCTACGATTTGCCCTTCGTAAATATCTTCCTGCGGCCCCACGAACAGACGCCCGCGTTCTTCCAACGCTACCAGCGCGAACGGAGTGGAAACGCCTGTCTCCATAGAAACCAGGGTTCCGGTGGTACGCGTAGTGATGTCCCCGGCATAAGGCCCGTAATCTCGGAACAGGTGGGAGAAAATGCCGTGGCCGGACGTCAGGTTGACCAGCTCAAATTCAAACCCGATAATACCGCGGGTGGGAATATAAGCCTGAATGAAAGTATGGCCCGTACCTTCTTTGGATACCATGTCTTCCATCTGTCCCTTGCGGGCGTGAAGAAGTTTCATGACACCGTTGGCGTGTTCGTCCGGAACTTCTACGTACATCGTTTCATAAGGTTCCGTAAGACGGTCATTTTCATCCCTCTTCATGATCACGGTGGGACGGGAAACGCACAGTTCGTAATTTTCACGGCGCATAGTCTCCACCAGCACGGCAATCTGCATGGCGCCGCGGGCGGAAACGGAGAAAACGCCGGCCTTGTCCGTATCCTCCACCTGGATGGAAATATTCGTCCTCATTTCCCTCATCAGGCGGTCGCGTATCACGCGGGAAGTCACGTTCTTGCCGTCGCGGCCTCCGAAAGGCCCGTTGTTAATGGAAAATTCCATGGAAATGGTAGGAGGATCAATCGCCACGAATGGCAGAGGCTCCGTATCTGCGGAACCGCCCAGGGTTTCCCCGATATTGACGTTTTCAAACCCTGCCACACCCACGATGTTGCCTGCCACGCCGATAGCCGAATCCGTAGTGTTCAATCCGGAATATTCAAACATGCGGGTCACTTTTCCGGAAATGCAGGAGCCGTCGCTCTGATGGAGCCACACGGTATCCCCTTTCTTCACGGTACCGGAAGTAATGCGGCCGATGGCCACACGGCCCACATAATCATCCCAGTCAATATTGGAAACGAGCATCTTGAATTCGCCCTCCGGATCGGCATCCTTCGGAGCGGGGATATGTTCCACAATTTTGAACAAAAGAGGCGTGCAGTCCACGGGAGGATCCCCTTCCATGGAATTCATGAAGTAGCCGTCGCGGGCGGAACCGTACACGAAAGGGGCTTCAAATTGTTCATCCGTGGCACCCAGCTCCAGAAAAAGCTCCAGCACCTGGTCATGCACGGCGGCGGGATCGGCATGCGGACGGTCAATCTTGTTAATGACGACAATGGGCATCAGCCCTTCCTGAAGGGCCTTGCGGAGCACAAAACGCGTCTGGGCCTGCGGCCCTTCAAAAGCGTCCACCACCAGAAGCACTCCATCCACCATTTTCATCACGCGCTCCACTTCCCCGCCGAAATCCGCGTGACCGGGAGTATCCACAATGTTGATCGTGTACCCATTCCAGAGGATGGATGTATTCTTGGCCTTGATCGTGATGCCCTTCTCACGTTCCAAATCCATGGAATCCATAGCGCGTTCCTGCACGGCCTGGTTGGCACGGTAGGCGCCCCCCGCCTGCAAAAGTTGGTCAACCAGGGTCGTCTTCCCATGGTCAACGTGAGCGATAATGGCGAGGTTGCGGAACTTGGAAGGGTCTGACATTGCGCGCGAGAGCTAAAAACACTGGAAAATAAATGTCAAGTCTGCTCCATGAATACCGCCTATATTTTCAGCATTTGCAAGTCACCCTGCCCTTATTGCCGCAAGTGGTGGAACTTTTATTTTCCTCCGGTGAATTTATAGCTTCCCCCCCTCCTCAAATAGGAGTATTCTGCTTGGGCACAAGTAATTTCTCAATTCTAGATAACAATGAAGATTTGGTTAGATGGAAAGCTGGTGGAACAAGAGGAAGCGAAAACCTCGGTTTTTGACCACGGCACACTCTACGGAGACGGCATCTTTGAAGGTATCCGGTTCTATAACAAACGCGTCTTCCGCCTGGAAGACCACATGGACCGCCTGTACAACTGCGCCCATTATCTGCTGCTGGATATTCCTTACACTCAGGAAGAACTCTCCAACGCCGTATGTGAAACGGTCGCTGCCTCCGGCCTGAACGACGGCTATATCCGTCTGGTAGTTACCCGCGGCGTCGGCAATCTGGGACTCAACCCCTTCAACTGCAAACGTTCCTGCGTCTTCATCATTGCGGATAAAATATCCCTGTACGATCCGGCCGTATATGAAAACGGACTGGCCCTGATTACCAGCTCCGTACGGCGCAACCGTCCGGATACTGTTTGTCCGCAGGTCAAGTCGCTCAATTATCTCAACAACATCCTGGCCAAAATGGAAGCTGTGCGCCAGGGTGCGGCGGAAGCCCTGATGCTGAATGACCTGGGTAATGTGGCCGAATGCACGGGCGACAACATTTTCATCGTGAAGGACGGCACCGTGTTCACTCCGCCAGTTACGGACGGCTGCCTGGACGGCATTACGCGCCGAGTAGTACTGGAAATTTGCCGGGAACTGCAAATCCCGGCGAAAGAAAAAACCATGAACCGCTTTACTATCACCTGTGCGGATGAATGTTTCCTGACCGGTACCGCCGCGGAATGTGTTCCCGTGACCAAGCTGGACGGCTATCAATTAGGTTCTGGAAAAATCGGTCCTGTCACAGCCCGAATCCTTGCCCGTTTCCAGGAACTGGCCCAGACCACGGGAACATCCTGTTAGAACCAGCTTCCCCCCTTTTAATCAAAGAAAACGGCCCCGTCATCCGGCGGAGCCGTTTTTTGCGTTACTGCGTTAAATACAAAAAAGAAAACACAGGTAAGCAGATTCCCGCAACGGCAATACGGCAGACTCCTCTGGAAATAAAGGCCCGCAGCTTTCACAGCCTCCCGTTCCAAAACGCTGTGGAAAGATCAAACATTAATTAAAAGCCGCTCCGCTTGTGATGTAACAAGGCAAGCGACATATTGCATGTCCGGCCACAACGCCGGACATGCCTCAACCCGGAAAAGCAAGGCTATTTCTTCTTGGGCAATCCGGTTTCCGGATCAAACTGCTTGGCTTGCTGGGCATGTTCTTTCGTCTGATAGAACCGAACGTAATCAATCAGGAATTTTACAGGATACCCTTTCCCGTCTTTAGGAGCTTTCTCGCACCAGGTGCCGCCCACGGCGGAATTGAGAATGAGGTAAAACGGCGTACGGAACGGATTACCCGCGCCATTGGCATAATTGGTGGTGTTCAGGTCAATGGACTTCACCAGCTTGTCATCCACCATCAACTTGATGGAATCTTTGTCCCATTCCATGACATAGGTATGAAAATCATCGGAAAGATGATCAATCTTCACAGTCCCTCCACGGGAAACATCCCTATTGGACACGCCGTCTGGACTCAAGTGGAAAGTGGAATAAACCACATCCGGCTGTTGGGAAATATTCTCCAGCATATCAATCTCCCCGTTGGCGGGCCAGCCCCATTTATTCTTGCCAAGCAGCCAGATGGCAGGCCAGATGCCCTTGGTTTTGGGGACCTTGGCACGCACTTCCAGCCTGCCGAACATAAAATTTTTCGTCTTGATCGTCGTAACGGAACCGGAGGTATAAGGCATAAACCTGGTATTCTTGATCCAATCCGCCGAACTTTTCTTGTAATTGATATTGGCGAACTTCTCAAAATGGGTTTCCAAAACAAGGCAGCCATCCTCCAGTCTCATATTCTTGGGCCGGCCTGTATAAGTCTGCTGGGACCCCTGGTTGCGGATTACTCCCAACTCCGGCTTCCATTTCTTGGCATCTATCCTGGAACCATTGAACTCGTCACCCCAGACATAAACCCACCCGCCGGGGAGGGTCCTCGGTGGTTTGGAGTCTTCTCCTCTTACAGACATGCAAAGGCATGCAGTCAACAGCACGGCAAACAGGCTCTTCTTCATATGGAGCAATACTGCACCCGGTTCCGCAGCCTTTCAAACAAAATACATCTATTCAGGGCCTCATACTTCCTTTTTCCTGCCAAATGGCGAAATACCCTGCAAAATGAATAGAGTCCTTAGCCCGTCGCATGCTATGGTCATGGTATGAAAACTTCTTTCCCTTCCCATGCCCGGGCGCTCCTCCATCAGACGCCTGCAGGGGCTGTCGTGATTGTGGAAAACGGCACAGCCGTCACCCATCTTTTCTTCAGCCGCATGGTACAGCCGGAGCATCTGGAATGGAAGGAAACACCCCTGCTGCGCCAAACGGCCGACCAGCTGGATGAATATTTTCAAGGTTCCCGCCGCACATTTAACGTGCCGATTTCTCCTCAAGGGACCGAATTTGAACGAATTGTCTGGAAAGCCCTTCTAACTATCCCCTACGGAGAAACCAGAAATTACGGAGATATTGCCCGCCAAATAGGACGCCCGTCAGCATGCCGGGCAGTAGGACAGGCCAACAACCGGAACCCTGTCGGCATTATCATCCCTTGCCACCGGGTCATTGGGGCCAACGGCAAACTGACCGGCTACGCAAGCGGCCTGGCCATTAAACAATACCTGTTGGAATTGGAACAGGGCTCCGCCACTCCTTTCACGCTGTTCCCGGATGTGGAACGCATGCCCAGAGATACCCCGGCCAGTTCATAAAACAGCAGGGCTGTAAAATTCCGGTCAATATTGCATGCCGTTTTCCGCCTGAGGAAGAGGCATGGATTTCAAGGCGGCCTTGGGAGATTCAATGCCCAGCCATTGAAGAGGCAGCAATTCGCCCGTCACCCTGTAATGCTTGTAGGTTAATCCGGCAAAAACAGCCAGAAAAAATATCAGGACGGCATAAAAGGCCATCCATAAATAATGATTCCGGGCCGTGCGGGTGGCTTCATCCGCCAACTGCTGCAAATTCCGCATGGCGGTCGAAGGGGCTGCCTCTTCCTCCCTCCCGGGAAATTCGGAGGAGAATCCCGGAGAAGGCTCTTCCGCAAACCGGAGCCTGGCATCCCCCAAAGCGATTTCATCGCCATCGTAAAGAGTAGCGGAGCTCATCGGCGTCAGTCCGTTGATTTTAGTCCCATTAGTAGAGCCAAGATCTTCCAGGACATATCCCCCTTCCTTGAACTGAAGCAAAGCATGCTCCCCGGAAACCGACTGAAAAGGAAGCACTATCTCACAATGCTCGTCACGTCCGATGCGTGCGAAATATTCACCGTTCTTCGGAAGAACTATGGTTTTTTCGGAACCGTCGGGAAGGTAGATGGAAAGGCGTGGCATGTTTCCCGGAAATCATGCCACGCCCATGTTCATTTTCAATCCAAAAGACCGTTCCCCCGTCACGTATAAGAAAAAATGGCCATTCCCGCCTTCTCCAGCACGGAGTCTATTTACTCCGGGGCTCTCTGTCCGTCACATGCAGAGACTGCATGGCGCCAATAAAAGCGGTATGCTGCTCCTATCCCCGGTTCCCTTAATAGGAAGAATTCTTTTCTTCATCTATTGCTGTGAAAACAGCCGGCACGGCACAAACCAATCCGGGCCATCGCAAAAACATCCGGAGTTTCCGTAATGAATATGAAATCCTTTTTCATCAGAAAGCCTTCCGACGCATCGGAAAAATCAGAGGCCTACACCGAGGAAAAGCCGTGCAGCCCTGCACATGTCTTGCGTTTTGAAGGGAAATGATTCATATTTAGAACATGTTTGTTGACAACATCCGCATATTCGCCAGGGCAGGAAAAGGAGGAAACGGGCTGGTCAGCTTCCGAAGGGCCAAATTCGTGCCCAAGGGAGGCCCGGACGGCGGGGATGGAGGCGATGGCGGAAGCGTCATTCTGGAAGTGGATCCGCACACGAATGACCTGCGTTCTTTTTTTTATGATCCCAAATTAATCGCCACAGACGGAGTAGGCGGCCAAAGCGCCAAGAAACATGGCAAGAACGGCAAATCCGTCATCGGGAAAGTGCCTCCCGGCACCATTATCTACCGCAGCAATGCCTCCTCCATGGCGGAGGCAACCTGGCTGGAACGGGAAGGTGAAGGCATTGAACTGGAAAAAATCGCGGATCTGACGGAAATCGGCACCCGGTTCACGTTGTGCCAGGGCGGCATCGGCGGCAAGGGAAACTGGCATTTCCGTTCCGCGACCAACCAGGCGCCTACGGAAGCCGAAATGGGAACGGAGGGGGAGGAAGGAGTCTTCTTCATGGAATTGCGCCGCATTGCGGACGCCGGGCTGGTAGGCTATCCCAACGCGGGCAAAAGCACATTGCTGGGAGACATTTCGGAAGCCAAGCCCAAAGTAGCCAGCTATCCTTTTACCACGCTTCAGCCCATCATTGGAGTGGTGGAATTTGACAGCTTTCGCCGCTGCATTGTGGCTGACATTCCCGGCATCATTGAAGGCGCGCACAGCAACCGAGGCCTGGGGCATGAATTCCTGCGCCACATCACGCGCTGCAAGGTGCTCGTCTTCGTCCTGGACATGGCTGGCAGCGAAGGACGCGATCCCATTGAAGACCTCCAGAACCTCCGCACGGAAATTAAACTGTACAGCGAAGACCTGGCCAAACAGCCCTGGTTTGTCGTCGCCAACAAAATGGACTTGGAAGGAGCGGAAGAAAATCTGGTTAACTTCCGCATGCGTTTCCCGAAAGTGGACGTCATCCCCATTTCCGCGCTCAATGGAGACGGTATTTCCCGGCTCAGGAACAAGCTTGATGAGCTTGTAGGTTATAAATTCATCCGCTAACTTCTTTACTCAACTCTCTCTCAACCTTTGACATGACTGCCTCTCTCCCCGTAACAACAGACACCGACCAGATCTTGTGCCGTATCGCCGGAATTGGAGACCTCTTCGCCATTGAAGGGGAATTCGTCACCGGAAAGGAAATCCCCAGCGGGCACATCAACACCACCTACAAGGCCACCTACCGCAAAAGCGACGGGACGGAAGACTCCTATATCCTCCAGCGCATCAACGACTACGTCTTCAAAGACCCCAAAGCCGTCATGCGCAATGTGGAAAAAGTCACGCGGCATATCAACTGGAAAGTCCTGCGCCGCCTGAAGGACTCCGCCGGCCAAACCCTCAACCTCTACCCGGCCCGGGGAGGACGCAACTACATTGACATCCCCGGAGACGGCATCTGGCGCTGTTACAACTACCTGGCCGGCACGCACACCTACGACGTGGTGGAAAACACCCGCCAGGCCTACCAGGCGGGATTTGCCTTTGGTTCTTTCCAGGATTTGATCAGTGACATGAACCCGGACGACATCGTGGAAACCATACCCGGATTCCACCATACCCGGAACCGCTTCAACCGCCTGATGGAAGTGGCGGAGCTGGACCCGCAGGGGCGTCTTTCCTCCTGTCTGCCTGAATTGGAATTCATCAAAGCCCGTGAGCAGGATGTGGACCGTCTGCTGGATCTTCAGGAAAAAGGCGTCCTCCCTACCCGCATCACTCATAACGACACCAAAATCAACAATGTCATGCTGGATGAGGACACAGACCACGCCGTCTGCGTCATTGACCTGGACACGGTCATGCCCGGCCTTGTGCTATACGACTTCGGCGATATGGTGCGCACCGTCACTCCGCCCACGGAAGAAGACGAAGAAGACCTGGACAAGGTACGCATGCGCATGCCTATGTTCCAATCCATTGTAGAAGGGTATCTGTCCGCCGCCCACGGTTTCCTGACCCAGGCGGAAATAGACCAGCTTGCCTTCTCAGGAAAACTCATCACGCTGGAAATCGGCATCCGTTTTTTAACGGACTATCTGGAAGGAGACCAATACTTCAAGGTCTCGCGCCCGAACCACAATCTCATCCGTTGCCGTACGCAGCTCAAACTGGTGGAATGCATTGAACAGGAACTTCCGGCCATGGAACAATATGTTCAGCGCGTCGCCAGGGGAATGTCCAGAAAATAAGGAAGAAGTTCTCCCTCTTCTATTCCACCACCTCCGGGGACGGCTATGCCGTCCCTTCTTTTTTATATTATTTGAACATGGCGGCCCATTCCATAATCCAAGAAACATTACACGCAATAGCCATAAGCCATGTTTGAAATACCAGACATCCAACTCAATCAATATGGCAAGCCGGCAAGGATCATGTTCCTGGCGCCATATGCCCCCGACGCCCCCGATTTTTCCAAAAAACCCTACACGGGCAATGGAGGCTATCCCCAGTACCACTACAACATTTATAAAGCCATTCAGGACATAGGCTACGACGTCGTCTCCTCCTCCAAACCCTATTCCGTCCAATTCGCCAAAGGAAACGTGGACTATGTATTCTCCCTGATGAACAGGTTCGCCATGTCCAGGCCTGAAATATTCATTTCTTCCTACTGCGAATTCATTCAGATTCCCTACTTGGGCGCCCCTCCCAACATCCGCGCCATAGCGGAAGATAAATTGCTGACCAAAATGGTATTCCGCTCCCTGGAATTGAACGTTCCGGAAGGCATTGGACTTTCCGGAGAAAAAGGTATTCCGGCCCAGGCCCCTTTCCCAGGCCCCTATTTTGTCAAAAAGCGTTTTGGAGCCGCTTCAGGCGGCATCCGGGAAGACAGCATCTGCAGCTCCTGGAAAGCCGTGGACTCATGCGCCCGGCGCCTGATGGAAGAAGGGCACGAAGTGCTCGTGGAACAATACTGCGAAGGCATTGACATCACCGTTCCCGTACTGGGCGGGGAAAACCCCGTCATCCTGGGATATGTGCAGCCGAAATCCGACAAACCGGGCAGCATCATCACGGAAGACCTGAAACTGCACGACCATCTGGGCTACCAACTGGTCTCCGTTCAGGATATGGAGCAGGACATCGCCTGTGACGTCCGGAAAATCTGGAGCGCTCTGGGGCCGATGGACTATTTCCGCATCGACTATAGAATCGACTTCGAGACGGGAGAACGGCGCATTCTGGAAATGAACATCTGCTGCCACCTGGGCAAAAGCGGCTCCATCTGCCTGGCGGCCGCGGAACACGGCTACTCCCAGGCAGACCTCCTCAAATACATTATCGCCTACAGCATGCACAGGCAGAAGAACCTCCGCCAATACGGCACATGGCTCATCTGACCCGCAGGGAAGAAACGGTTCGCATTCCGGTCAGAGCAAAAGCGGCACTTCACGAATCCGGTATCCGGCTGATTGCCTCAAACACCTCCTGCCAGCTTTCCATGGAAGCTTCCTGGCCGCCCAGGGCCATGCCCCGCTCACGGGCGGCAGCGGCCATGTCTTCCCGGTAGTGGGGCTCCCAAGCCATCTTAGTGGCGTACGTGATGAAATCACCGGGGCATTCGCACAGCCATCCGGTCTTCCCGTGTTCCACCATTTGTTCCCACCCCCCGCGCCTGTCCACAACAAGCACACTCCCGCTTGCCATGGCCTCAAAACCCACACGCGGCCAATTCTCCGTCGTATCGGTGGGCTGCAAAACGATGTGGCAGCGCCGGTAAAACTCCTGTTGGGACAAAGACTTTTGATCATGGAAAGTCTCCACCCAATCGGGAGGCCTGCCGGTCTTCGCCTCGCTCCGCCGGTCAAAACCGAGAAAAGTCCCCCTCTTCCGGACAGGGGAAGCAAAATGCTCGTAAATATGCCACGTATCCTTGCTGAACTTATCTTCATCCTGCCGGGAAATGTGTCCGGCTCCAAACCAGTCCGTGGAACGCCCTGCAACAAAAGGAAAATCTGCCGCATCAAAATACGGTTTGAACGTCATGAACCGGATGGCCGGGTCGGGATTTAAAGCCCTCAGGCGAGGCATGACGTTTCCCATTACGTTGCTATTTTGATAAAGAAACAGGGAAATATCTCCCCGCCTCATGGCTTCCTTTTCCCTGCCGAAAAGCCAGGTCATGCAATTGACGAAAACTGTCCTTCCCGTCCGTTTTCGTATCTTCGGGAGAGCAGCCAGAAACTCTTCATTACAAAAACTGATGACGGGAGCCCCTGCCGGAATGGCCTCCCAATCATAGCCTTCATGCACCATAACACCCAATTTCACCATCTCCGGATAAAGCCCGGCGCCGTGTGCATTTTTCTGGGTGGGGATAAGATGCATTTCCATCCCCATCTGTCTCCAAACCTTAATCTGGTGATAAAGCTCGGCCCCCGCACCGCCGTAAAGTGACGGAAATCCAATAATGTAAAGAGAATATGCCATTAATTAATTCATGCGTGAATGATATTTCCCCGGAACTGCATGGAATAGTCTTGCCGTAAGGTTTTCAGAACACTTTAACTATTGACATTCAATAAATTGATCCGAAAAAACCAATAAAACAAGACTAAAGTAAACAATTCCGTATTATTAACTATTGCCATTTGTTAGATGAACCGTCTCTTCGACAGTAGGGCTTTCTCTTCATAGACGACTTTTTTCATATCATTATGAATGATTTTCTTTCCTCTTGCCCAAATCGATCATTCCAATTTGCCAATGCTGAATAACTATTGAACTATGATAATTTTTTATAACTCTTAAACCGGATCCATTGATAACAAAGAAAAAAATAATTACAATATTACTCTATATAGTTTCAATGCTCTTCTCCTCTATTAATAGTGATAACCAAGTAACGCATTCTTTATAGTCATATGGATTAAGTCCGCTATTCTCCTCGCCAAGATCAAGTAGCCATTCCCGGATAGTTTGCAATTGGATAAAAGAAAATTTTCTAAATATATCCAAATCGTCACGCATTCTACCGATCATATTCTGACATGTGCAATCTACTAAGAGATCTGAATCTTTCAATTTTTGAAATTTAATCAGATCTTCAAATGAAATATAAATAACAGCAGGCAAATAATATCTAAAAGCCTCGTTGCTGAAAACAGGAAAAAAATCCCATATATATTTACAATCACTAGATTTCAAAGATATCCACGATCTCTCTTGAATATATGTTATATCTTCAAATTCATTTTCATCTTTAATGTTATTTGGAATCGGCAATATCGGAAAATTTATCTCTAAAGATTCTTTTTTTAATAATTGCATTTTTCTTCTATGAATTTTTCACATTTTAATAAATTATTCCAAGCATCTTTCGCTTGTTCTTGATGAGTTTTATTTCCACCCTTAAAACATTTATTATTAATATGACTCCTAGCACTAGCAAGCATTAACCATGCTTTCTTTTTCATTTTTAATATATAGCAACAGTCATCGTCCGTACACTTTCCGCTTTTGCCAACCTCTTTCTTTGCTCTATTCACTTTGTCTTGTAAATATTTTTGTTCTGCTTCCGAACAATCACCAGGTTTTGGAATATCTGGATAAGGCACGGCAATTGGCTCGACTTTAGGAATTACATTCTCAGATATTTTTTTAATAACTTTCTCTATCGTTCCTGGAGTAATAACTTCAGTAATGGCTACGGTGGTTACTGCGACAGCTGCAACTATCAATCCAACTGGATTCAACAACGCCGGCAATGCAAACCCAAATTTTCCTTGTACGTCTATAAAAGCGCTGGGGAAATTTCTCACATAGCCATACAGATTTTCCTGAAGCCTTTCCATCATCGGCTCCCGGGACAACCATCCAAAGTTTTAGCAGTTCCAAAGAGAGAACTATTCAAAATGATTTTTTCAATATTTGAATTTAATCCATTAATAAATAACGAATCACATCTAGGTATATCATTATTTTTCAAATTCTCAAAATATGCCATCATTGAGTTGAATAGTGAATAAATTTTAAAGGCTGTTGAATCCTCACGTGGTAATAACAGCCCCCCAAAAACTACTCCAAAAATTTTTGAATTGTATCCGTATGCAATCAGAGGAGTTCCAGAAACTTCATTTCCATATGCTCCAAATAAATTAATTATAAACTCCAGATTTTCTAACGACACTTGCTGATTAATCATATTTGATAATTTATATTGTTTCATTATTTTCATCAAAGCGCTACTGACGACGTCTTCAGAATCGGAAACCATAATAGAATATTGTTTCATCATTTTATTTTCAAGAAGACATATATAATAAAAATATATTTTATTATCATTCAAAAATAAAATATTATATTTTTTTCTTTCTTCATCTGCTGTCAAAAATAAAATATCATACTTATCAGGAAATTCAGCCTTTAAACAAGGATGTTCTTCGACCCAACATTCATAACCAAGAAAAGGCAAAATACTTCTCTCTTCACATGAAAAGGGAATGTATGTAGACAGACTTTTATTTATTATTTCAATATCTGAACTGATTTCTTTTATCTTATGCAAAGCGGTTTCTACAGCTGCATCCAACGGGGTAATATTATTGTTTCCCGCAAATAAAATATTACCCGCCGAAATAAAAAATAATAAAAATAAATAAATAATATTCATAGTCACTGTCTTATTCCATTAATAAATGTTGCATTTGTTTTTCCTGCAGGTCTGTTAGGGTTATAGAGATGGATACGCATATTATCATCCCGATCTCTTACTAATACTGTAATTATTACTACTGAAAAAATTTTAACATTTTCTTTCATTTTTAATATTTTTCATTTATATGAATTTATTATAATGTTTATAATTAATTTTTATTTTTAATTGCCGAATCTAATATTTTAAGAGCGTTGTTACAGCTATCTGCAAAATAATTATCTTTATTTTGAAACAATATCCACTTCCTTACAATTTCAAGCTGATTTTTTGTATAAGAACGGTATATATAATTTACTTCTTTTTGCACATAAGTACGTATTCTCTCCGAAAAACAAACGACAATAAGTTTATTCATCATCCATTCCTCAGCGTCAGCCATATAATTATTCACCCTTGATATTTCTTCCATATAAGAATTCCTTATAATAGAAGGAAAAAAATAGGAAATAGCGCGGGTAGATGAAAAATTAACAAATTCTGAATTGTGATACCATTGAATGGCAGAAACGTCAATCCAACGTTTATTTAAAAATGCTTCAGCACATTCAGTCGCTTCCTCATCCGGATAATTTGGATTTTTTATAAGCTCTCGAATGTTTTTTGTTGGGAAAAAAGAGTTTTCTAAAGGAAATTCTCTTTCCACTTCCCGAATCATATCATTCAAATTTTTATGAGTATAATAATTCACCATTATAGTAATTTTTTCCTGCATTCTTTATATAAATTCCAACATCTTTCGGCACCTTTTCCTATCCCTTCAGACTGCTCTATATGTCCATTATCTCCACCATCAAAGCAATTTGAATCATACATTTTTCTTGCTTCTTCAGCATTTTTTAATTTTTGAGCCCGTCTCTTAAATTCATCACAAACAGTAGCTGTTGGACGCTCTGGGATACATAATTTTTTGCATGATTGACCTCGAGATGCTTCTTTAGCTTCTTTCTTTTTCCGCTTTAATTCTTCACAATCTGCTTTGGGAACTGTATTTGAAACAGGCACGGCAATTGGCTCGACTTTAGGAATTACATTCTCAGATATTTTTTTAATAACTTTTTCTGTCGTTCCTGGGGCAATAACTTCAGTAATGGCTACGGTGGTTACTGCAACAGCAGTAACCATCAATCCAACTGGATACAACAACTCCGTTAATATAAATTCATAATATCATTAGTCCAAATCATTGTGAAAATCTTCCGGGAGACTGTATCTAAAGAAAGCATTTATCCTAAAAAACCAAATGAAGCAAACTGTCATTCCTTATTTTCAAATGGAATATATACTTCTACTCTCATTTATGATACTAATCTTAGTATTTTACTCTTTGTCTACATGCGTCAGTTTCAATTGCTACTTGCAAAAGGAGAAACGAGAAGTTCGTCGTTTTTTACGAGCCTGTTTTTTTACAACATCGCTAAAATTACGAACATTTTTTAAAAATATACCCTTGCGAATACAACTATGAATCCGAGCCTGATAGCACGACCAAACTCTACTTGAACTTATCAGATTTCCTATCATAGAACATTCAACTTCAATACCTTCTGATACGTTAGCATGCATCATGGGATGCATGATGAATAAATCCATTTCCATTTCTACAAAACAACGGGCATAATACTCTTGTTTACATGATAAAAATGTCTCTATTTTTAATCGTTCAATATCTCTTCCTGCATCTGGCAAAAAACAAAATTCTTTGAACCAATAATAATCCGTTCTGATTTTTCTCCCTGATTTAATTAATTCAGCCATGGTTTAATGGATTTTCATCTATAATACAGTTTTTTACATTAGGTGGGATTTCCCTGTTATTGATCCAATGATTGAGGTAGCTCTCCAGAATTTGTACTGCATGATCTTCATCCTTCGCCCGAATATGAGCATCCCAGCATAAATCTCTAAACGATTCTTCTGTCCACAACCAATGAGACACCGAGCGTTTTCCATGTCTTGAAATCATATAGAGTTCCCGACTAAAAATTCGCGGATAATAAAGAACCTCCTTATTTTTTTTAGTTTTATACAAATCTAGCCTAACAATCCAATCAGGCAAAGAAGATTCTGTTACAAGTTGGAATTCCAAAGTTGTAACTAATTCATATTTTGTGATTGACTCCATCATATTTTACCATTTTGCACATTTATAGTTGTTAGATTCATGTTTGGCTGTGCATCCCTTAGGAGTTCTAGAGGAAGCGTATCTCTTTGCAGCCTCATGAGCAATGTTTTGAGTTTTTCCTACACCATAACCATGAATAACTTCTGGACAACATGTTCCTTTATTTTCTTTCGTCGGGAGAGTGCTTCCTCGAACGTAACATACCCACATCCCTTTCCGATGTTTTAATTCTTTTAATATTTCTTCAACCTTGACTCCGCTTCTCATCATAGATCTTTGAAGGGATTCTTTAGAGACTATGGCTACTGTTCCAGCCGCTGCTATTACTCCTGCTGCCAGTGCCACTTTGGCAGGTTCTATCAATGTAGCTGCGCCGACGGAATTTGTTGGGCCAGTACCAAGCAAAGACGCATCTATTGCCTGAAATCCTAAAAAATCAATATGTTGAGTCAATTTATTGTTGACAAAAGAATACAAATTCCATCCATCTATTTCTCCAGCAGGCTCTCTACTAATCCACCTGCCATTTTGGGGATTATAATAGCGGTAATTGTAGTAAACCAGCCCCAGTTCGTCATCAGCGTATTCGCTGGAGAACCGGAATGGATTATCCTCTGCGGCATTCCCTTCCATCCTGAGAATATTACCATACGGGCCGTATTCGTACAAGGCGCGGCGTCCCGCGCGGATGCCGAAGAGCGCCGTAGCGTTTTTCAACAGGTCGTGCGTGTAGTACAGGTCTTCCGCCCAGGTTCCCGTCTCATCAAAGACACTCATGGCCAGGATTAAAGTTCAATTTCAAGAATACAACCTTCTATGTGTAAAATAATAGTAGTAACAGATGCCATTCTAAGTGTCTATTAGATGAATTATTTTATCTTCAATGAAAAAGGTTAATATTGCCTCCCCATCCTTTGAATTTGGTTCTTGTCCCTCTCAAAAAAGAGCCGATGATGTAGAAATTCTTAGTCCATATTATTTCAGTTGCAAGGGAATTTGTTCCAACGTTTTTTTAGCGCTTTCACAGCCTTGCTCTGCTGCTCTTTTTAACCATTCACACGCTTTCTGAAAGTTCTGCGGAAACCCTTCCCATCCTCGCAAATAATAGAGACCTAAAATGTTCTGAGCATTCATGCTACCCTGGGTAGCTTTTTTTATTATCATAGCGGAAAGCATTTCGGAGGGGGAATACTCATTTTCTTCCGTTTCCTTTTCTAAAATTTTAGCTATCTCCAAAAACGCCTCCGCATATCCATGATTGGCTGACAACTTGGAAGAAACAGCAGTTACAGCTTTTCGAGCAAGAGTTAGATTATAATTTGAAAATCTATTAAAAAGATCGTCGTTATTTCTAAATCCGTATTTTTGAAGTTCTTTCAAATATTCAAGATTACTGCTTCTACTTCCATAGGAATTGTCAAGCAACTTTTCAGCTATATCTAGAGTTACTTGCTTACTCTTATTCTGCGTAATTTTCAACAACTCCTCATATTGAATCTTTATTTGCTTTTGATAAAAAATAGGTAATTTGGGGAACCAGTCAGAATTGATACCTTTCGCCACAACATCTCTTAAACCCTGAAGAAATTGGGGATCGACCAAATCTATCGCGGGATTTCCTTCCTCTCCTTCTTGAGAGCATTTCAAAAAACCAGCCATCAAACGGAATTTATCAGCATAATCCTGATTAATGTAGTGATAGAGGGCTTTCCTCTCTTCAGCAGAAAATAATTTTAATCCGGAAGAAGAAGACTCCAGTTCTTTCAAATAAGAAGGGCTTATCTCCCATTTTTTCAAAAACTGGTTGTTTTCTCCTGATACTGTGTTCAACATACAGCTGGCTATACACAAAATGGTTAATATTTTATACATGGGGAAATTGTTTTTTACACATTCATTGTATTTAGCCTGCATAAATGCCACAGTTATGAATTGACCGACCCCTTTTGGTATCGAAGATCCTAGACAATCAGGATTGTATCGTATAGGAGGGCCATTGACTGGACTACAAGCCTGAGCCGCCCCCAAACTTTCACTAAATAATTTAATCACTCTATTCCATCGCGATTCATCACATTCTTAGAAGTTTTCATCATGTCCTTCCACGCTTTGGAATGAGTGTTTTCAGTTTTTCTATTCAGTTCTTCTGAACTTGCCCGTCTTTGGTCATCACATCGCTTCTCATATTCATCATATTGTTTTTTCAATTTTTCAAAATTTCATTAATATTCAAATTGAAACATTGTTTTCATAAAAAGATATAACTAAATTTGTATATTCCTCAGCAAGTATATTACTTTTTCTGAGATTCCTCATCTAGATAATTAGCAAATTCAATATATGCATTTTTTATAACTATTTCCATCGTACTTTCATCGTTGGGATCTATGACTGTTCCGTTATTGACAAATTTCTCAAAACTATTTGCAACAAGCTTTGCCATAATATCTCTTGGATTTTTTCCTATAAAATGAGCCAATATGGAGTTCCAGTCATATCCATATTTCTTCATATCATTACGAAATTGATTTTCAATCGCATTCTTTTCGTTTAACAGAACAACGGTTTTAAAATAATTACATTTACTCTTATCAATTAAAATTTTATTTATAAAAAAACACCTGAAAAGATATTCTTGAACTATCTTCGGTAAATATTCAGTATCGAATTTCCGATAAAATCTTATAGATTGCTCCAATATAAACTGATTGTTTTGGTCACTTAATATAGAAGAAGAATATTTGGAATTACCTACAGCTCTTAGCAGGGAAGCTGTAGATCGAAGCACGTATTTTCTTAAATATTCTTGTTCTTTTATTGAAAAATTATTCCCAACACAGTTTAAATCCTGATAATTATTCACCTCAGAATAGACACTCATCGGAAATAATAAAACAAAAAATAGAAATATTTTTCTCATAATTTTGCTTGATTTAATCATATGTCTGCCTACATTTTAGTTTGCAATTTCTATATTCGACAAAAATAAAAGCTAATGCAATAATAAATAGAATGCCTTGAATTTTACTTTCTTCTACAGACGGTCCTCCAATAGAAGAGTTAGATTGTTGTGCACGGTCATATGAATTTAACCATCCTCCACATTGTGCCTGTAAACTATTTTCACAGTCATTTAAACAATCTTGCAATTTTTTAGAATAATTTTCAATGCACTTTATATATGCGTCCATAGCAGCTGGTTGTACCCATGACATATCTGGACATTGTCTTCCCAATATGTCAAATGTATTAGATGGATTATTTCTGACAAACCAATATAAATTGTTAGTTTTTTCTTCTTCGGCAGGATCCCTACTAATCCATCTCCCATCTAAAACATTGTAATATCTGTAATTATAATATACCAATCCCAGTTCGTCATCAGCGTATTCGCTGGAAAACCGAAACGGATTGTCCTCTACGGCATTGCCTTCCATCCTGAGAATATTCCCATACGGGCCGTATTCGTACAAGGCTCGGCGCCCCGCACGGATACCGAAGAGCGCCGTAGTGTTTTTCAACAGGTCGTGCGTGTAGTACAGGTCTTCCTCATAGGTTCCCGTTTCATCAAAGAGACTCATGGCCAGGATGCGCGTGGCCACCGGTTCCAGCGGATCCCACAGATAGGTTTTCCGCAGTACGGGCATTGCTGTTTCCGTCGCAACGGCGGCGTCCAGTTCCGCGATTTGCAGGTAGCCGTGATAAATGAATCGTTTTTTCGACATCAGGACTTCTCCTTCATAGACGGCTTTCTCAATCCGCCTGTTCAGATAGTCATAGCGGCACTCCACCCGCCTGTTCCCCTGAATAAACCTTGCCGCCTGGTTCAGGGCATTATAAGAAACTTCCCATTCTCCTGTGGACGTTTGAATCTTCGTCTGGTTGCCGTCGGCATCATAGCCAGGCGCGAAAGGCGCTTCTTCCTCCCGGGTGATGGCCGTGTACTGGTTCAGGCTGTTGGCCGTGTACGCCGCCGCTGACGCGCCCGAACCTTCCCAGGAGGTGACGCGGTTGCCGATGTTGTCATACACATAGGAATATGTTCCCCCCCGGCTCATCGCGTCGGCGGCCAGTTCGCCGCGGCCGTTGTAGCTGTAGCTGTGCGTCAGGCCGGGAGCAGGGGTATTGAAGTAGTCCTTCTTTTCCGTGGGCCGCCCCAGCGCGTCATAGGCGTAGTCAGTTTTGGCCGGGTAGTTGACGCTGCCGGGACGCATATAGTCGATTCTGGTCAGCAGATCCCGTTTTTCTTCCCGGGTGTACCATCTCCGGAGGGTATTGGGGTAATCAAGCGTTTCCAGCAGTCCGTTGACGGCGTGGTAACCATAGACGAAGGGATCGGCGCCGTTATTGAGCGAAACCGTAGAAAGACGTCCGCAACCGTCATATTCCCAGGCCGTCTGCTGGACAACGCCCTCCCCGTAATGCAGACTGTAGCCCGAAGGCCGCCCCAGACCGTCGCGCAGATAGTTGAGCGCGCTTGCCGCCAACCCTGCCGCAGTTTCCGATTCCGCTTCATTATATTGGTTGTAAGCCAGCGTCCTTGTGCCGGAATCGTCCGTGACCTGCGTGAGCAGGTTAAGGTGATTGTAGGTGCAGGTGATGGAAGGAGTCGCGTCGTTGTGGGTGACGGAGACCAGGTTGCCCGTCTGCGAATCGTAGGCATAAAAAGTTTCCAAAGGCGTTCCCTGCCCGTCCACCGTCCGGGCCTGTCGCTTAACCGCCAGCCTGTTCCAGTCATCGTAAGAGTAGCTTTCCCCATGGCCGTCGGCATAGGTTTTAGCCGTCATCAGGCCGGAGGCGTCGTCATAGCTCCACGCCGTCACGTCCCCGTCCGTCCGTTCCTGCGGATCGGCAGCGATGGTTTTCCCCGGAACGCGGAACGTCATGAGGGATACCAGCCTGTCCGCATCGTCGTAGCCAAAGACGGAGGGCTGAAGGGCCGTACCGTATTCGGCGGTTTTGCGTCCCCGCGGGTCATAGGTGTAGCAGGCCGTGTTGCCCAAGGCATCCGTGACGCAGGAGGGGGAAGCCGTGGACGGGTCATACTGGATGGCGGTCGTATTGCCGGCGGCATCCGTCCTGGCTGTTTCACGGCCGGCGATGTCAAAAACGGTAACGGCGGCATTGCCGCGGGCGTCCGTATAAGTCTCCGTGCTGCCGCTGGCCGTATAGACGCGGGAAGAGGCGGTCAGAACTCCCGCATGGTCTTTCCGGGATACGGCGTACCCGTCTATGACGACAGTTTCCGCAATGACGGAAGAAGCCGGAGACTGCGTTTTTACCGTCCGGCCGGCCGGAGCTGTGTATTCCGTCCATTGCAGGGTTTCATTGCCCCGCGGATCGGTGGAGATGTTTTTTCCGGCCAGCAAGGGGGACAGGAAGGAAACCAGTTCGGCCGTGCTTTCCGTATATGTTGTTCCCTGGCTGTTGCAGCGCGTGACTGTGGTTACCCGGTACACGCCGTCTTCCCGCTGCCGGCGGGCATAGGCGTACTCCGTGACGAGGGAGTTGGCGGATGTGGGGTTTTCGGCCAGCTTGAGCGTGGTTTTGACGATATTGCCAAACGGGTCATAGTCATAAAGCAACGGAGCCATTCCATCCACCTGCTGCCGCAAAAGCCTGTTGTTCAGATCAAAAGCGCGCCGGTCATGAATAAGGCCGCCGTTGGCGTTCGCCCGGGAGACGCGCACCATGTTGCCCCTGCCGTCCGTGACGGTTTGTTCCACCAGCGCCGGTTCTCCCTCCGCCCGGGGAAGCAGCGTGAAACGGACCACGCCTTCCGCGGAGTATTCCGTACGGTAGAGGAGATGCCTCTGCCCCGTGCCGCTCTGTTCCAGCACGGTCCCGTCCGCATGGCGGATAGTGACGAGCGTCGCGCCCGTCGGCGTGGTGACGGTTTCCGTCAGACCGTCCGCACTGTAGGCATGCGTATTGCTCCTTCCTAATACGTCCGTTTCCTGCACCAGTTGCCCCAGCAAATCGTAAGCCCTGCTTTCCGTCGTCGTCATGGGGCCGACGTCCCGGCGCGTTTGCAGGATTCTGCCGAAGGCGTCCCGCGTGTAGCTGACGATGGTTTCAGGCGTGACGATTGTTTCTCCGTCCGTGACTTCCGACCGGCTGACTTCCACCAGCTGGCGCGCCGTATTGTAGGAGTAAGTAGTCATGATGCCGTCTTCATCCTTTTCCCACAAGGGGCCGCAGCACATCATCTCCCGTTCCGTCACCCTGCCGTTGCCGCGCGTACGCTTAATCCATCGGTTTTCCTTGTCGTATTCGTAATCCGCCGTATCCGTCAGCGTCCAGGTTCCATCCGTCAGCAAGGCGTATTTCTCAACGCGCGTGTTATTTCCCTGAGCGGAAACGTACGTGACTTTCCTCGTGCTGTGCCCCGGCACGGCCTGCCCCGCTATCTGCGTTTCCCTGGTCTCCCTGTAGAGGGCGCCGTACTGGCTGGCCGCCTCATAGCCATAGACCGTCTGCACGCCGCTGGCGGACTGCTTCATCTTCAGCCTCCCCCGGGCGTATTCGTTAGGCGCCGCCGGCAACCACGTTTCCGTCACTTCCAGCTGCTCTCCCTCCGCGCCCAACGCCGTGGTGCGTTTTTCCACACGGCGCACATGGTTGGCTTCCGTATAGGCGTAATGCGTATCCGTCAGCCGGGCAGCGTTCATAGTGAGCACCACGTACTGGTGCGCAATATCCGGATCGGCATGGTCGGAGCAGCGGTAATAGGTGTAGGTGCCCTTCCTCCCCCCGCCCGCCCAGGGTTCCATCCGGACGGTTTCACGCCCGAAGGCGTCGTAGGACCAGGTCTTTTCACTTCCGTCGGGGGCCGTCTCCCGGATCAGTTTGCCCGCGGCGTTATAAGCGTAAGTCGTTTCACGGGCATAGTCGGTTCCATAAGCCTCAATACGGCTGGTGCACAGGTTGCCGCTGCGGCCCTGTTCATAGGTTTCGCACACCCGGGAAATAGGAGCGCCGTTTTCCCCGCGCTGCACGGTAGTGAAGAGTTTCCAAATCCCCGAAGACACCTCCTGCCTTTCACGGATCGTGTAAATCGCGTCTTCCCCTTCCCCCTGGGACATGCACCAGGCCCCGCCCGTTCCCTGCCAGTAGCGGGTGACGTAAGGCTCGCGCCCTTCCGCCTGCTCCGTGACGGTGAGCTTGCCGGTCTCCGCATTGCCCTCAATGGTGAAGGTTTTAAAAGGCGTCCCCGTAACGGCGTAAAGACCGGTGGAAACGTTTTTGGCCTCCACCTGCTCGGGCAGATAAAAGGCGATCACATAGCCCGTATCCGTCACGTTCTCAATATTGGCCAGACCGTCCCACAGGTTCCAGACCTGGCGGATGACATCATCTGCGCTTCGGACGATGTCCAGGTAATTGGCAAAATCCTGAGCCGTCCATGAAGAACCCAGCCTGGTCCGGTAGCCGGAGGCCGCGCCCAAAGCGGAAACGGAAGAACCGCCGTAGATGACTGTATTGCCCCCGGCGTTGCTGACCCTCATTTCCGCCGCGCTGGCGGAAGCCGAGACAACACGCCCCTCTGCCGCGGCATACGCCATGGAAACGGAACCCGTCCTTTTCCGCGAGCCGCCGATGGAGCCTGCACTGGCCGCGCCGGCATAGCAGTAATAGTTGGCGCGGGTGCCTCCGTTCCGGATCTGGAATGCCATGTCAGCCCCCAACTCCCGACCGGAAGGGGGCAGAATACAGCTGGCCATGGGATGCAGGTATTGCAGGGCTGCGGGCGTCCACAACCTGGAAGAGAAGTGATAAGCCACAATTTCCAGCATCCCGTACGGCACGCCTTCCATACCGCGGAAGGAACCGAAGCTGGTGCGCCATACCATGCTGGTTTTCCGCGTCTGGGCAGTTACCCGTTTGCCTGCGGAAGAGAACTTTCCATATGCGGAGGCGGAGGAAACCAGGCTGCGCACGGCAGACGCGCTGGGGGAACCGCCCCGGTTGTCCATGCAGTCATCCGGGGAAAAGGGATTGTCCGGATCAGTCTCATCCTCATCCCCGCCGTTGTCGCCATTCGGACACGGATTGCTGGAACTGCTGTTGGGAGAACTGCTGCTTCCGCTGCTGGAGCCTCCGCATGGATCATCGTCGCCCTCGTCGTTGTTGTCCACTGGCTCCGTTTCCGCCTCCGGGGGCACATAGGAAGAAGAAGAACCCGTTTGCCGGTTGGTAATTTCCACCTTCAGGTCAAAGGTGAATTTGGCAATGTTGTTATTGGCATTGGGAATGGAAATATTGCTATAGTCCACATGCGCCCGATGCATTCCGGGCTCAATGCTGAAAGAAGCCGTCTGCGGCTCGTAGCTGCCGCCTCCGTACTGTCCGCGCGGGCCGATGTCCAGCCGTTCTTCTCCATCCACGGTCAAGTTAGCCAGATCGTCGGCGCCCATGGTCACCCTGCATTCGGCCGTTTCATCAGGCCCCAGCTCCCTGACTTCAAAATCCCAGTCCCAGCTTCTTTCAAAAGCGTCCGTTGGCGCTTGTTCGTCGATCGCGGAGGGAGCTCCGCTATTGGAATTGCTCATGCCCGTCAGGGAATTGACATCGTTATCAAAGGATTGTTCTTTCATGGTTTGAATCGGATTAGCTATTGAAACGCAAACATTGCATCATCCCAATCTTGGAAAAACTGCAATAATTTTTATCCGTTCCTTATCCATAACAACAAAACCTCCTGTTTCAACACGTCCAACACGGGATGCCCCCTGGCCTCAGCCGTGGTTCAATAAATGGTAAAAATTTCTTCTCTGCGCTTCCGAATGGAAAACTCTGGCCCATATGGAAAATTCCGGAAGCAACATATCCAAATGGCCTTTAACTGCGCGCCATGAAACACGGCAATTTTTCATTTAACATGGATTCATGAACTCTTCAACGGAAAAAGCATGATCTCCCTGAATTGGAAAAGAAATCCAAAATCCATAAAAACGGTTATCGCCTGCGGGCATGTTCAGCAACCCCGGCATGTCTGAATGGAGAGAAAGCAGGATAAACCACCACTTTCCCAGCCTCCACGCCTGAATTTACAAGGAAAGCTGCTCCTTCAAACGCTCCAGCAGATTGCCGCAACCGTCCTGAAGCAGTTTTACCACATATTCAAAGCCTTCCTGCCCCCCATAATAGGGATCAGGCACTTCTTCATCCGGAAAACGAGTCGTGAAAAAACACATGGGCGCTATCTTGCCTGCCCACTGTCCCTTTTTATCCAACCGTTTCAAATCCCGCAGATTTTCACGGTCCATTCCCACAATCAGGCCAAATTGTTCCAAATCCTCTTTCCGCACGGGGCGCGACTTAAGCCCCGGATCCTCATATCCGTATTTTTTCAGCGCCGTCAGCATCCGGCTATCCGGAGGGCAGCCCCGATGGTAACCGATCATTCCGGCGGAATCGCTCTCAATCAAATGTTCCAGACCTTGTTCTGCGACCATTTTTTTGAAAATGATTTCCGCGGCAGGAGAGCGGCAGATGTTGCCCAGACAGACAAACAGGACTCGGTAAGGTTCGGGAGCACTCATGGACGTCATTTCTTTTTCAGGATAGGCAGGCGGCCTCCCCATTTCAAGAGGGAAGAGTTTCTGCACGGGAAACGGAAACGCCCGCGAATATGGCATGGGGCAAAGAAAGAAACTGCGCCGCTCATTCAAAAATAAGATTCTCCTGTGTTTCGGCTTGCGTTAAAGGATGTCCGGCTGTAGATTATCGCATGGCAGATTTCCCTCTTGGATTAAGTTTTGATGACGTGCTCCTGCTGCCCCGCCTGAGCGCGATTCTTCCCGGCGATGCGGACATCAGTTCCCAGCTTGTTCCCGGCTTTGACATGAAAATCCCCGTGTTGTCCGCGGCCATGGATACCGTTTCCGAATCGGAACTGGCGATTGCCCTGGCGCGGGAAGGCGGCCTGGCCGTCATCCACCGCAACAACCCCATTGACATCCAGGCGGCCATGGTTTCCCGCGTGAAGCGTTTTGAAAACGCGGTCATCCCGAACCCCGTCACGGTCAACAAGGACATGACGCTGGAGGAAGTCCACCAGATCATGATGGACCAAGGCTATTCCGGCTTCCCCGTCGTGGATGCCAACCGCAAGCTGGAAGGCATCATCACCGGCCGCGACATGCGCGGCGTGGACGATTACCAGAATGTCCGGGTCAAGGATGTCATGACCCCCCTTGCCCGCCTGATCACGGCGGCTCCCACCACGACCATTGAGGAAGCGCGCCACATCCTTTACACCCACCGCATTGAAAAGCTTCCCCTGGTGGATGAACACGGTGTGCTGGCCGGCCTCATCACGGAAACGGACATCCAGAAGCGCGCCATGTTTGCAGACGCTTCCAAGGATGAACACGGCCACCTGCGCTGCGGCGCCGCCGTGGGTGTGGGCCCCGATTATCTGGACCGCGCCAAAGCCCTGATTTCCGCCGGAGCGGACGCCCTGTTCATTGACGCCGCCACAGGACACACGACCCGCGTGATGGACGTGGTTTCCAACCTCCGCAAGCTGACGGACCGTCCCATCGTAGCCGGCAACGTGGTTACGGCGGAAGGAGCGGCCGACCTTATCAAGGCGGGCGTGCAGGCCATCAAGGTGGGCGTGGGCCCCGGCTCCATTTGCACCACCCGCGTCATCTCCGGCGTGGGTATGCCCCAATTCACCGCCATTCAGGAGGTAGCCTCCGTAGCGCGTCCCGCGGGCGTCACCGTCATTGCGGACGGCGGCATCCGCTATTCCGGGGACATTGTGAAAGCCCTGGCCGCCGGCGCCGACCTGGTGATGCTGGGCGGACTGCTGGCAGGTACGGAAGAAAGCCCCGGCAAGGTGGTTCATTACCAGGGCCGTCACTTCAAGCAGTATCGCGGCATGGGCTCCCTGGGAGCCATGCGCCGCGGCTCCGGCGACCGCTACGGTCAGAACAGCTCCGGCAAGCTCGTCGCGGAAGGCGTGGAAGCGCGCGTTCCGTACAAGGGCATGCTGGCGGACGTGGTATTCCAGCTCATGGGCGGCCTGCGCTCCGGCATGGGCTATCTGGGCGCGCACAACCTGGAGGAACTTCGGGACAAGGCCCGGTTTGTTCAAATCACCTCCGGCGGGCTGAAGGAAAGCCATCCCCACGATATCACCATCACGGAAGAACCCGTCAATTATTCCTGTTAACTCCTCCCTCACATGGACGACAAGCACCTCGTAGCCGTCATTGACTTCGGCTCCCAATACACCCAGCTCATCGTGCGCCGCGTGCGCGAACTGGGCTACATGGCCAAGCTGTATGCGCTGGAAGATCTGGACCAGATTCACGAACCCGGCGCCGTCATCCTTTCCGGCGGCCCCAAAAGCACCACGGACGCGGACGCCCCGGACATTGACTTTGAATGGCTCCAAAGCCTGAATGTCCCCGTCCTGGGCGTGTGCTACGGCATGCAGCTGCTGAACATCAAGCACGGCGGCACCGTAAAAGCCAGCAACAAGCGGGAATACGGCCCCGCCGCCCTGCTGCCGGAAACCTGCGCGGGCCTGTACCGGGACATGTCCCCCTCCTCCCAGGTATGGATGAGCCATTCGGACACGGTGGACCATCTGGCGGAAGGCTGCCGCGTCATCGCCCGCAATGCGGAAGGCGTCCCCGTCTCCCTCCAATGGGGAGAAACCACCTTCGGCATCCAGTTTCATCCGGAAGTAACCCATTCCCATGAAGGGCGCACAATCCTGCGCAACTTCCTTTCCTGCGCGGCCAACCTCAAAAAATTCGACATCGGAGACTTTAAAAGGGAACTCATCCGGGAAATCCGGGAACGCGTGGGCGACAGGCAGGTGGTCTGCGGCGTCTCCGGCGGCGTAGACAGCACCGTGCTGGCCGTTCTGCTGCATGAAGCGGGCGTGAACATGCGCGCCATCTTTGTGGATAACGGCCTGCTCCGCAAAAACGAGGCGGAGGAAGTGCGGGCCAATTTCGCCCGCATGAACGTGGAAATTGAAACGGTGGATGCTTCCGAACGCTTCCTGGCGGCCCTGGACGGAGAAAGCGATCCGGAAAAGAAGCGCCGCATCATCGGAGGCCTGTTCATCGACGTTTTCTGGGATGCCGTGGGAGACGCGGAAATGCTCGCCCAGGGCACCCTGTACCCGGACGTGATCGAAAGCGCCTCCAACGCCAAATCCAAGGCCTCCGTCATCAAGACCCACCACAATCGCGTGGAACGCGTGCTGGAGCTCCAGGCGCAGGGGAAAGTACTGGAACCTCTGGCGGAACTGTTCAAGGACGAGGTGCGGGAACTGGGCGCCTCCATGGGCATCCCGCATGATATTCTGTGGCGCCACCCCTTCCCCGGCCCCGGCCTGGCCGTGCGTTGCCCCGGCGTGGTCACCAAAGAACGCCTGGACATCATCCGGGAATGCGATGCCATTTTCATCGGCAACCTGAAGAAATACGGCTGGTACGACAAAGTCTGGCAGGCCTATGCCGGCCTCATTCCCGTAAAAACGGTGGGCGTGAAGGGGGACGAACGCTCCTATGAATGGGCCACCAACCTGCGCGCCATCGTGTCGGAAGACGCCATGACGGCGGACTGGGTGGAACTCCCCCCGGCCCTGCTTAGGGAAACCAGCAACCGCATCCTCAATGAAGTAAAGGGCATCAACCGCGTCCTTTACGACATTTCCACCAAGCCCCCGGCTTCCATTGAGTGGGAGTAAAGCTTCCACACCCTGTTGACGGCCGTTCAGCAGGGTGCCTCCGCTCCTCCTCTCCGGTAACAAAAAATCAAGAAAGGAGAAAATAATGACTGAACTGGAAAAATGCATGGCGGGCGAATGGTATGACTGCCATGACAAGGTGTTTCTGGAATTCAAGAACAAGACGCACCGGCTCCTGATGAAATACAATTCCCTGCCTTACGACCATAAGGAGGAAAAGCGGCAAGTGCTGCAGGAAATGCTGGGCAGCGTCGGCGCCAAGGTATCCATCGGCCATTCCTTCATCTGCGATTACGGCCGCAACATCCATATCGGAAACAACGTCACCGTCAATACGGGCTGCACGTTCGTGGACTGCAACAGGATCACCATCGGCAACAATGTGCTGATCGCCCCTAACGTACAGATTTACACCGCTACGCACCCCATTGAGCTGGATGAGCGCCTTACTCCCGTGGAAACGGATGAAGGCGTTGAATACATCCGCCATACCTACGCTCTTCCGGTAACGATAGAAGACGGCTGCTGGATTGGCGGCGGCGTCATTATCCTGCCCGGCATTACCATCGGAAAAGGAAGCGTTATCGGTGCCGGCAGCGTGGTCACCAAAAATATTCCTCCCGACAGTCTGGCGGCGGGGAACCCCTGCAAGGTTATTCGTAAAATCAACGGAAGTCGGGAACAATGATCAAGCTGATCGCTTTTGATCTGGACGGAACCATAGGGGACACGGTCCCCATGTGCATCAGGGCATTTGAAAAAGCAGTTTCTCCCTACGCCGGCCACATACTGAGCGAACGGGAGATCACGCAGACTTTCGGCCTGAATGAAGTAGGAATGATCAAGAAAGTCGCTGGAGAAAAATGGCGGGAAGCTCTCCATGATTTCTACCCGGTTTATGAAGAAATGCATCAATCATGCCCGGCTCCGTATGAAGGCATACGTGAATTGATAGAAACCCTGCACAAGGCTGGCGTGCTTGTCGCCCTGATTACCGGGAAGGGAGACAAAAGCTGCCGCATTACGCTTGAGCAATTCGGCATGCAAGATTTGTTCTGTTCCGTCAAAACCGGAGCGGAAGACAGGCCCAACAAGGCGGAAGCTATTGAAGAGCTTCTGCACGACTTCTGCTTGAACAAAGATGAATTTTACTATATCGGGGATGCGGTTTCGGATGTGGCCGCCTGCAACAAAGCGGGAGTGACCTGCCTGTCCGCCGCCTGGGCAACGACCGCAGACGTCAGTGGATTGAAAAAAGCCAACCCCTCAAAAGTTTTTCCCAGCATAAAGGAATTGACATTATTCCTGTCCATTGAGAAATAATTAGAAGATACTCCTCACTTGGATAAGGAAAACATGATGGAAAAATTTCAAAAACTGGCTCTTCTAATTGATGCTGAAAACATTGCTCTGGATAAGCTTGAAAGCGTCATTCAGAAAATATCTGCATATGGCCGTATTGTGATTCAAAGAGCCTATGGCGACTGGAGCAAGGAAAGTTTAAAAAACTGGAAAGACTCGCTAAACCGGTTTGGCATAAAAGCGGAGCAGCAATTTAATTATACTCCCAAAAAAAACTCGACGGATATGGCGTTGACTATTGACGCCTTGGATTTATTGTATCAGTCATCTTACGATGCCCTCGCCATTGTTTCGAGCGACTGTGATTTCACTCCCGTTTCCCTATATGTCAGGGAACATGGTATTTATGTAATCGGTATCGGAGAGAAGAAAACTCCAGAGGCTTTTAAAAAAAGCTGCAATGAATTTATTTTATTAAAAACTGCTGACTCTAAAATAGATAATACACTACAAAATAAGCCTTCCCAATCTGGATCAGAAAAACGAAAAAAAATCCCTGAATCTATTCATAAATTACTTAAGGAGGCATTTGAAACGCACAAAAAAGAAGGATGGGTAGCCTTATTTCGGGCATCATCTTATATTAAAGATAAACAACCTGATTTTTCTTTAAAAGAATACTATTCCAAATTTTATAAACTCATTCAGGATTTTCCGGAAAAATACAAACTTGAAAAATCGCATACAAAATATCAATGCAAATAAAATTATAGAGTTATCTTCTATAACCATATTCACCTGATTCCATCTTGGAACAGGAAATAAATTCCTGTTTTTTATACGCTCATTTAACGCAAAAACAATTCTTTCCTTCCATGGATACCGGCGCCGTCATCCTCACCTCCTTTCTCTCTACCATTCCCGTTTATCTTTTCTTTGCCACGGGTTTCTATCTGCGCCACAAGCAAGTCATCCAGGCAGACCATGACGCGCCCATCATGCGCATCGCGATGGATGTGGCCTACCCCTGCCTCGTCTTCCACAGCATCATGAAATACATGGTGCTCTCCGGAAATGAGACGCTCAGCAGCGTTTCCTTTTCCCTCCAGGCCATTGCAGCAGGGGCGCTGGAACTTCTGCTGGGTATCGCGGCCGCATGGCTGGTCGCTAAAATGCTGCGCATGCGCATCGGCACGGGTCTGCGCACGTTCACCCTGACGGCGGGAGTGCAGAACTACGCTTTTTTCGTCATCCCCATCATCCAGATGCTGTTTACCGCCGGCAACGATCCCACGCTGGGCGTCCTTTTCGTCCACAATGTAGGATGTGAGCTGGTCGTCTGGAGCATCGGCGTCATCATCATCGCAGGCGGTCCGGGCAACCTGAACATGGGCGTCTTCTTCCGCGGCCCCCTGCTGGCCGTTATCGTGGGCCTGGCGCTCGCCTGGTCCGGCCTGGGAACCTATGTAGCCCAACCGCCCCTGATGAAGACTTTTGAAATGATCGGCAACTGCGCCACACCCCTGTGCCTGATCCTGTTCGGATGTTCCATGCGGGATTTATGGCATAACATGAAGTGGGAACCCAAACCCATCATTTGCGGCCTGCTGACGCGGCTGGGGCTGGCCCCCGCGCTACTGCTCCTGATGGCTTATTTCCTGCCGGTGGATGATTATATCAAGCGCGTCATCATCATCCAGGCAGCCATTCCCTCCGCCGTCATTCCGGTCATTCTGGCCAAACGTTTCGGCGGCTATCCGGATTTGGGCACTCAAATCCTTCTGACAACGACGGTGGCTTCTTTCCTCACACTGCCCTGCTGGCTGGCTCTTGGTTCCACCCTGGTCGTACCATTGTATTAACGAGATAATGGCGACATCAATCCCCGGATGACCTGGAACGGCCCGCTTGCGCAACATCTTCCGCTTTTCCGGAGGATTCCGTTCCCGGTGTCCCGCCCCTTGATGGAAATAAAACCGCAGGATTCGGCGGCGGAATAATTTCCCTGCCGAAATTTCCGCATCCATACTGCATTCCATGCTGAATGCTTCCCTACCTTTGGGTTGACTCCCTAGGCGGATATGTATTGAATGGATTCATGAAATTTCCTGCTCCTCTCTGCACCGCCATGCTGCCGGTTCTGTTTTCCTGCGCGGAGCAGGTTTCCCGGATTGAACATGTGCGGGAGGTTCCCTTAAAAACCATAGTGGTTCCTGCGGAAGACGTAGGTATGCACCACACCCAGGCCACTTACCTGCTGCACGGTGCCGTCTCCCAGCAACAGCGTCTTCAGCGTCTGGGCCAATACTACTTCGTCACCTGGAACGATGCCCATCCGGAACAGGCGGCAACTCTGGTCATGATGTACCGCCAGGGAAAAACAGGTTCAACCGTCCTGACGAAATCCATTTCCTACCCCGCCGGTAGAAAAGGCGGCACGCAAAACTCCATTTTCGAATTCGTCGGGGATGAAGCCAAGGGGAAAGGGGAAATCCTCGCATGGAAGCTCGTCCTGAAAGACAACCGCGGCAAAACGATTTCCGAACGCCATTCCTATCTGTGGGGGGACGAGTATTGACCCTTCGGCGAAAAACACCGAAGAGCCAATAAAATCAGCCGGATATGAAGAATGAATTCGGCAGTTTCCGACTGCCCTGTCAGCCAGGGCATGGTCGATCCAGCCTCCAACTCCGTTAAGTTCCCTCCGGAATATGGGAAAGCTTACGCTTCCTGCCGTTTGGCACGGCGTTTGCGGACAGCGGCGGCAAGGGTTTCCAGCACTTCCACCGTCGTCTCCCAGCCAATACACTGATCCGTAATGCTCTTGCCATACACCAGGTCGGAACTCAGCGGCTGGGCTCCTTCCACAATGTTGCTTTCAATCATTACGGCAACAACCTGGTCGGATCCGTTGGATATCTGTTCCGCGATATTGGCGGCTACGGCCGGCTGTTTGCGATAGTCCTTGCAACTGTTTCCGTGGGAGCAGTCTATCATGATGCGGTTATTGATGCCGGCCTTCTGCAAGGCTGCTACCGCCTCTTTTACATGTTCTTCATCAAAGTTCGGCCCCAGGGAGGACCCGCGCAGAATCAGGTGGCAGGACTTATTACCCGTAGTGGAAACAATGGCGGAAACCCCCTGCTTGGTCACGGAAAGGAAGCAGTGCGGGCAGGAGGAGGAAACAATGGCGTCCACAGCGATTTGCAGGCTGCCGCTGGTGCCATTCTTGAATCCCACAGGCATGGAAAGCCCGGAAGCCAATTCACGGTGCACCTGGCTTTCCGTAGTGCGCGCTCCGATGGCGCCCCACGTGATCAGGTCTGCAATGTACTGCGGCGTGATGGTGTCCAGGAACTCGGTAGCTGCGGGCACTCCCATATCCCCCAGGCGCAGCAGCAGCCCGCGGGCCATATGGAGGCCGCGGTTGATGTCAAAGGTATGGTTCATGAACGGGTCGTTGATGAGGCCCTTCCAGCCCACGGTAGTGCGGGGCTTTTCAAAATACACGCGCATGATGATCACCAGGTCCTTTTCAAAGCGCGCCATTTGTTCCTTCAGGCGGGAGGCATAATCCACGGCAGCCTGGGGATCATGGATGGAGCACGGCCCCACCACCACCAGCAGGCGGTCGTCGTGGCCGGAAATGATGTTCTCCGCATTCTTGCGGGTCGTAGCCACCATTTTGGCGATCTCCGTGGTCGCCGGATAATCCTTGATTAAGATGGCGGGGGAAATCAGGGGCTCAATGTCTTGAATGCGTATGTCGTCTGTTTTGAACCAGTTCATGTCTGGGGCTTATTGAGAGGTTTTTGAGAGAAGTTGAAAAGAAAAAAATACGGTTTGATGCCTTTATGCCTGAATATACCGCGGGGCCCCGCGGCCATAAGCCGGAAGCCCCGTAAAATGAAACGGCCACGCCTCCCGACAAGAGGCGCCGCCATGCATTACCAGGAAGTCACATTGTCTTCCGTCAATTCCGGATTGTTGATATGGCCGTCAGCCGTGCTGCCCTGCTTGTCCTTGCCGGTGCTGTAAACAGCCACGTTCTTGGTCACCATCCGGGAACCTACCTGGACACGGGGGGTGCGGTCATCAGGGTTGGCATTCAAAATAATGTAATAGGGGGATTCCCAGGGATCCATCAGGCCCACACGGCCGCGGCTTTCAAAAAACAGGCCGGGAGCGCCTTCCACATCCGTAGTCGTCGTATTGAAATAAGCCGTTTTCTTGGGGTTCAGCTTTCTATCCTCATCCGCCCGGTCCATATAATTGGTCAGGATGCTCATGATGCGGCTATCGTCGTCCACGGCGGTCGTCACGTAATACTGCCCGTCTTTGTGGGCCTGCTTGGTCATTTCCCGGCTGCTCCAGGCCACGGGAACGCGGCCGTTGTCCAGCATGTAATTTTCCACAGCCGTCTGCAGGCCGTTGCAGTCGCTCCGCGCCGTGGTAACCTTGGATTTTTCCATCACGCCGTTCACCACCGTCATGGCGATGCCGGCCAGCGTCAGGATAATGGCGATCACCACAAGCAATTCAATTAACGTGAATCCCTTGGATTTACGGTTCAAAAAAGGTGTCTTCATACTTTGCCAAGAGTAGCGCAATTACGGTTCAGGGCAAGCGGAAAACAACCGGCGCCGCCAATTTCAAAACCTGTTCCCGGAACGGCAGCGGACGGAATACCCCCGGTGCACAAACACCCCGGCGCCTTCCGGCAGCCGGGGTGTTTAAAAGAATGCTCCTTTAGTTGGAGGGGACAGGGGTTTCTGTGGAAGCAGGAGCCTGAGTCTGAGAAGAAGCGGCTTCCGCCTCAGCGGCGCGCCTGCGCAGTTCTTCCTGCTGGAGTTCTTCCGGCGTCTTGGCAGGAACGGAGGCTTCCTGCCTGGCGGCAGCCTTCATCATTTCCGGGCTCAACAGGCTTTCCGAACTCTTAACGTGCTGCCGGTTGATCAGCATGCCCAGCACCAGGCAAAGAACCATGAACGCGGTTCCGAAGTACACCGTGGCTTTTTTCAGCACATCCGTCGTCCGGGCGCCAAAGGCCTGGTCCGTAATGGCTGCGCCAAAGGCGGCTCCCAGCCCTTCCTGCTTGGGCCTTTGCATAAGCACCACACCCAGAAGGAGAAGCGATACAACCACCAGGACGGCAAAAAGCAACTGGATGCTGATATTAAGCGAGTCTGCTAAAAAAAGGTTCATGAGCGCGGGGAGTATGTGTGAATTCGGATGATTTGTAAAGTCTAGGAAATGATTTCGTTATGTTCGTTACAGACGATTTTTTTGGGAATGATGGGCTTGTCCGACAAGGCAAAACTCATAATGACCACCCGTTCGCCCGTCTTGATTAAATGGGCCGCACCGCCGTTCATGATGATGTTCCCCGTGCCGGCAGGCCCCTGGAGAGCATATGTTTCCAGACGGTTCCCGGACGTAACGGATGCCACGAGAACTTTTTCCCCGGGCCACAAATCCACGGCGGCCATCAGATCGGCAGGAATTTCAATACTGCCTTCATATTGAACATCGCCACGGGTAATCATGGCGCGATGAATTTTTGATTTTAACTGCTCAACCAACATGACGTTCGAACAACAAACCCCCGATCGTCCCTCCGGTCAAGCCGTCATCCTCCATTTTCCGGTTTTCTGTGTCTTACTCACCACCCTTCAGCACTTTTTCTGCATGGGCGGCATCACGGGCAAGCTGGCTTTTCAATTCTTCCAAAGAGGGGAATTTGATTTCCGGCCTTAGGAAACGGACCGGTTCCACTTCCATCTCCCGCCCGTAAATATCACCCGGGTGGCCGAATAAATGCGTTTCCAGCAAAAGTTCCCCCGTCTCACCTTCCACGGTGGGGCGCACCCCCAGATTGGCTACGCCTCCGTATTTTTTGCCGGCCACCCGGGCGCGCACGGCGTAAACGCCATGGGGAGGCTGTAACCCGCAACCGGGTCTTATATTGGCCGTGGGGTAGTCCAGCAGGCGCCCCAGTTGGCGCCCGTGAATCACCGGTCCCTTCCAGCGGTAGGGGCGGCCAAGCATGCCGGCAGCCTGTAAAAAATCCGCCGCGCGCACGGCTTCGCGAATCCGGGTGCTGCTTATGCGCTCCCCGTCCTGCAGAATAGAAGGAACGGCCGTCACCCGGAACCCGTAGCGGCAGGACAGCAGGCGCAGGGTTTCTACATTCCCTGCCCTGCCGCGGCCAAAATGCCAGTCCTCGCCCACGGCAATCTGAGCCACCAGGCAGGAGGAACAAAGTTCCCCGATAAACTCTTCCGGGCTCATGGACGCCAGCCTGGAAGAAAATTCCAGCGACAGCACCGCCTTCACTCCCAGCTCTTCCATCAAGACAAATTTTTCAGCATCTTCCCCCATGATGGCGGGCGGCACGCTTTCCGGCCTCACCCGGGCCAGCGGATGAGTGCGGAATGTCAGCACGGCGGGAATTCCTCCGTCAAGAGCAGCCCCTTTCACCGCCGCGGCAATCACTCCGGCATGTCCCAGATGCACCCCGTCAAACATCCCCATGGCCCAGTGTACAGGGGCGGAAAGGTTTTTCAATTCCTTGAATTCCCGGTAAATGACCATATGCTACCCGGCAATCAGAATATCCGCCAGCTCCTGCAGGGAAAGCATGGCCCGGAACAGTTCCTCCCTGGGAGCGGTTTTCAGGGTGTCCACCGTAATGGCGCGGTCCAGCGTAAAAGAACCGGACCTGGTGCGCCGGAGGGCGCTCAAATGCGCTCCGCAGCCCAGTGCCTTCCCGATATCATAAGCATAGGAACGCACATAAAAACCTTTGGAACACTGAACGGTAAAATCCACTTCCGGAATGGCCACGCGTGAAATTCTGTGACCGAACACTTCCACAGGCCGCGGTTCCCGCACAACTTCCTGACCTTTCCGGGCCAGCTTGTACAGCGGAACCCCGCCCTTTTTAATAGCGGAAACCATCGGAGGAATTTGTTCAAAAGCTCCGTCAAACCGGTTGAACGCCTCACGTACAGCCTGTTCCGTCACTCCGTCCACGGAATGCTCCGCTATTACTTCCCCCATGGCATCCTGGGAGGAAGTCTCCACGCCCAGCATAAGGGTTCCGGCGTATTCCTTGTGTTCGCACATCAACTTGTCCTGAAGCTTGGTCGCCTTCCCTACCACCAGCATCAGCAATCCCGTAGCCATGGGATCCAGCGTGCCGCAGTGGCCTATTTTCTTAATTCCCAGGGAACGGCGCGCAATTGCCACCACATCGTGGGAAGTCATGTCCCGCGCCTTGTCAATCAACAGGACGCCCGAAGGAACCTGGATGGAATCTGAAACATTCATGAAATCTTCTGTCGGAGCACTCGTTCCACTTCTTCCCGCATGGCCTTCAGGATAGTAAGGCGCACTTCGTCAATAGGCCCCCGGATACGTACTCCGGCGGCCATGGAATGACCGCCTCCGCCGAAACGGGAGGCCAGCTCCGCGACGGATATTTCAGGCGTCTTGGATCTCAGGGAAATACGGATGCGGGGATCGTCCTCCGTTTCTTCCAGATAAGCGGCCAGCCAGACTCCCTGCACGGAACGCAGAAGGTCAATCAGTCCTTCCGTATCTTCCGGACGGCTTCCAATCCGGGCTTTTGCCTCATTCGTCAGGCAAAACGTGCAAATCCTGCCGTCCGGCGTCAGCTTCATTCCGTTCAGCGCCTCGCGCATCAACTGCATTTTCACCCACGGCTTTTCCTGGTAAAGCTGGCGGTTGATGTCCTGGACGTCAACGCCCATCCGGATCAAATCCGCAGCCAGTTCCATGACGGCCGCCGTCGTCATCTGGTACTGGAAAGACCCCGTATCCGTGCTGACGGCCACGTAAAGGGCGTCTCGCATCACCGGAGTGACGGGAATGCCCAGATACTTGAAAAAGTAATATAAAACCGCCCCCGTGGCGCATTCGTCCGGCAAAACGCACTGAACGTCTCCAAACAGTTCGTTCGTCCGATGGTGGTCGATGTTCGCCCACACCTTCACTCCCGCCAAAGCCTCCAAACTGCGTTCTCCCAGCCTCTTGAGCGCGCCGTTATCCACGGAAATGGCTACTTCCACATCCACCGGCTCATCAGGCGTGGGAATAATGTTTTCCACACCCGGCATAAAGGCCAGATTGGAAGGCACCCCGTCCTCGTTCATCATCACCACCTTTTTTCCCATTTGCTTCAGGGCTTCTCCCAAAGCCAGCGTGGAGCCGATAGCGTCGCCGTCCGGATGAATATGCGCAATTACCGCAAAACTGCCATGGCCGCGGATCAGATCCGCCAAAGGCGCGAATTGGGGACAATGTTTCCAATCTTCCATATGTACTGCCGTGTTTTTATAGAAAAAGCCGCACCTGGACAATCACCAAGTGCGGCTTGAAAAGTCGTACTTAATCCCGGAAGAGGATTACTTCTTGGACTTCATGACCACCGGAGCCACATCCACGGCGGGCTGGTTCAGGTCATTGAACTTGGGCAGAGGGGTCAGGGGCGGAGCACCCTGATCCTGGCAGCAGCAGGAAGCCATGATGCTCGCCGCAAAAGCGGCAAGAGCCATAACGGTAATCTTCTTCATATGCGTGGTTAAATGATGGGTGATAAAGGATATGGAAATATCTTGGAGCATAAAAGCATACCATGCGGGCGCCCGTCAATCAAATTTGCGAAAATCGCCCAAGGAGACGCCTTTCCCAAAATGGCAAGACGCATAAATCGCTCGCCCGGGGTTATCTGTAATTATAATCTCTGCCAAGCTGTATCCTTTTCATGCCCTTTTCCGTCAAAATACTCCGGTTTTTCGGCATTCTCCTGCTGAGCCTCTGCGCGTTCGGCGTGGTCGGCATGACCTGGGCGTACCTGGTAGAACCCAATCTTCTGTTTGTCAGGAAAGTGGACTACCGTGTCCCCCAGTGGGAAGGGAAGGGAACACCCGTTAAAGTCGTTATTGCCGGCGATTTGCACCTGATGCCCACCGCGTTTGATGAAGTGAGGGCCCTGCGCTATGTTCAGAGGATCATGCGGCTCCGGCCGGACCTGATTCTGCTGGTTGGGGACTATGCCCGGGGAAGCAGCGAAAACGCCAGCATGGATCCCGCCACGGCCGCCCGGCTGCTGAAAGGCCTGACGGCTCCCTGCGGGGTCTTCGCTATTCAGGGAAACCATGATTTCACCTTCGGCTGGAACAACTGGAGCAGGGAACTGAAACAGGCGGGAATCACCGTGCTGGAAGACCAGAGCGCTCTTGTCACGTTCAAGGACGGAAGGCAGCTCCAGCTTTCCGGAATATTGGATACGACGCGCAACGTCAGAAACCGGCTGCCCAATCGCCAGTCGCCGGACATCCCCCATTTCCTGCTTTCCCACCGTCCGGAAACGGACCGCATACTTTCCCATGGAGACGTGGACATTGTCATCAGCGGGCACACCCACGGGGGCCAGGTTTGCCTTCCTTTCGGCCTCCTGCGGTTTGAAGCCAGCCCGGATCATGCCTTACCCTACACTTATCCCTGGCATATCTCCGGCGGCAATACCTACCTGATCACCAAAGGACTGGGGACAAGCACACTCCCCCTCCGCTTCAACTGCCCGCCGGAAATCTATCTGCTGGAACTGCATTGACCCATTCCTCCCGTTAAAAATACAGTCCCTTCCTTCTCGGTTTCCTCCCCCTCCGCTCCACGCCGGCGGCAATCCATAAGGAAAACGGAAAAGAACGGCCGGGTTCCATATTTTCAAAGGAGCCGGTTATCAAACCCTTCCTTCAGCCTTAAAATCTTTCTGGCCGTCATCCGGTAAACAGGCCGGTAAAGGTGCTTTTTCAAGATGGCCGGGAGCGTTCTTCCGGGCAGCGGACCGCGCAGCAGCCCGGCTTCACGCATAACTCGTTCGTAACGTTCCCCTTCATAACGCCAATTATACCGCCAGGGCTTGTGCACCCCCTGGTAATGAAGAATGCCCGGTTCCAAAGCCGCTTCCACCGCCTGGCGTGGCGTGACGCCGCGCCAGAAACGTTCCCGGGGATCATTTTTCAAAATGCGGCGCGTCAGGCCGTCATGCCAGTTCCAGCGCGGGTGCAGCGGCACGGTCAGCTCGCACAGGGCTCCGTTCAAGGCATCCTGGTCCGGGCAAGTCAGCCTGTCCCGGTGAGTGACGGCATAATCCAGCACAGCACTGACCAGATTCCTCTCCCGGAAAACATCCACATTCATCAGCAGCACGCCGGAATTGAAATATCCCGTGCAGGTCAGCGGCATCTCAAGACGCTCGTTAAAATGGGAACCGGGTCTGGAAAAATTCTCAAACACCACCCCTACTGCTTTTCCGTCCATATTCGTCCGGAACAGCTCCGTCAAATCCCGGCAAACCAGAACGTCAATGTCCAGATACAGAATATTGCCCCGCTCTTCCTTCAATAATTCCGGGATAAACACGCGTCCCCAGGCAGGAACCGGCCACTGTTCCGTATGGGGAAAGTCGTGCTCTTCCAAAATGCCGGAAACGTCTATGAACTCCAGACGGCAATCGAACGGAGCGGCCAGACGCTCCACGCTTGCCCGGCTCTCTCCGTCAATGCCGTCGGAAAGCACGTAAACTTTGTAAAAAGTCTCCGGCCCGGCAGTACTCAGGAGAGAAAAAACAGTAACGCTCAAAGGCAGGATGCCCCGGTTGTCACTGGCCAGGACGACGGCAAATTCATTCTTTTTCATCGGATCGTTCATTCGGGTGGTATCAGCGGCGCAGCAACCGGGCTCCCGCCTTGCGCATCTTCTTCCAGTAATAGGAAAAGTCCAGGCCGGATTTTCCGCCCATCCAGGTTTGCAGCAGTTTTCCTTCCCGGCGGGACAGGCTGGAATCATCCTCTCCGGGACGGTACAGATTCTCTTGACGGAGCATATCGGCCACCTTACGGGTAACCTCCTTTTGAACGGCATGAGGAGCATATTTGCGGATGTTTCTCACGCCCATTACCAGCATTTTCAAAAATGCCGTCCTGTATTGCGCAAGAATTCCGGCTTCTTTCCATTCCTTCAGCACCAGCTCCGCCACCGTCAGGTAATCCAGCGACTGGAGGGAACTGCCGGACGCGAAACCGCCGGTAATGGACCCGGCCCGCTTGCGGTAAACGTAAGCCGCCCTGCTGACGACGCAAACCCTCCTGCACCACGGAAAAACGGCGTAATGGAAATACAGGTCTTCACAGGCAACGCCCTCAGGGAACCGGATGCCATGTTTCTCTACAATGGAACGCCTGATCATCATGCCTCCCGCTCCATGATGTATTTTCCCAATAGTCTCCGGAGTGCATGGAATCCACCCCTTTTCCGGAGGGGCCATGTCCTCCGGCAGGAACCGGTCTTCCCGGTCGGGGTCGGCCTCGTAATAATACCGGAACCCGCATACCAGTTTATCGGCATCCAGCGCCTTCGCACGGGAATACATCTCCTCCAGCAAATCCGTCTCCAGCCAATCGTCGGAATCCACCAGAAACAGATATTCTCCCACAGCATGGTTCATCGCCAGATTTCTGGAGCGGGATAAGCCGCCGTTTTCCGGGGCCTGCACCACTTTCACTCGCGGGTCCCGTTCCGCGAATTCCCTCAAAATGGACAGGGAACCATCCGTGGAAGCATCATCCACGCAAACTACTTCCAACTCACGGAACGTCTGAGAGCAAATGCTTTCCAGGCATTGGGCCAGGTACGGCTCCACATTGTAAACCGGAACCAGCACGGAAATGTTCACGGGAGCCGTCATGACGCCAGCGGAGAGCCTGCCGCCCTTATTTGTTCAAGTCCTTCCTGCGGCGGCAGAAAGGGTTCCAGAGCGGACCATACCTGGTCCACTGTAATTTCCTCAATGGCGCCGGGAGAAATCAGGTTGGAAATGCACCGGGCTGTAATGGCGGAATTGCGCGTCCGGTGGCAGAAAATGGCGGTCACGGGAACCCCGGCATAGGCGCACATATGCGTAGGCCCCGTATCATTGCCCACACAAGCCAGGGAACGCAAAGCCATCTGGGGAATATCCATCAGGGAAGACTTGCCCAGAAAACTGACAGCCAGGGGAGAGCTGGCGGCAATGGCCTCCACTTCCGCAGCCTCCGCCCGGGTGCCGATCACGACGGAGGACACGCCCCGTGCCGCCAGGCGTTTCGCCAGGGCGCAAAAATTCTCCACAGGCCAGCGCTTGTAGGGATGGTTGGGGGAACAGCCCGGAATCATCATCACATAACGTTCCGGAAGCTCGTCAAAGTGCAGCCCCTCCCCGTGCATGAAAGAAAGATCCGTCAGGACGCGTTCCAAACGGAACGGGAGCCGTTCCACCTTTCCCCACCGGAAGGGTTTCTTTTTTATAAATTTGCGCCGTTCTCCGGAATTGCAGGCCACCCAGTCCATGTCATGGCCCAGCAGGAAGCGCACGGCGGGATAATAGCGTTTTCTGGTGCGGGAAGATTCCTGAAGATCGTACACTACGTCAAAATTCCCTTTCACAATGGAACGAACGGCTCTCCAGGTGGCGCCCAGCTTCCAGTAGGGCAGGCGGTTATCCACGATGAAATCGTCAAACACCCCGAGCTGCTCCGCCATGGGAACAAACATTCCCATGGTCATCAGGGTGATATGCGCCTCCGGATGAAGTTCGCGGAGCTGCTTCATCGTCCCCATGGCGAGCACCACATCGCCAAGGGCGCCATGCTTGATGATCAGAATGCGCTGTACGGGCATGGGAGGAAAAAGGAATGCGGGTTAAACGTAACTGTCTTCCCTGTCCAGATACTCCTGTACGTACCGGCGCACGCCATCCTCCAGGGAAGTCATGGGCGCTGCATAGCCGGCAGCGCGCAGCCTGGAAAGATCCGCCTGCGTATAATACTGATATTTTCCCCTGAGTTCTTCAGGCATTTCCCGGTAGGCAATCTTTTCCTGAAGGCCCAGAGCATTGAATGCCGCCTTCGCCAGATCGTGGAAAGAGCGTGCCTTTCCGGAACCTACGTTGAACAGGCCGCTCACCTCCGGATGCTCCAGCAGCCAAAGCACCACGTCCACGCAGTCGCCCACCCACACGAAATCCCGGAGCTGCCATCCGTCACGGTAATCGGGATGATAAGACTTAAACAGCTTCACCGTTTCATTTGCCTTCACCTGGGGGAATATATGGGCCACTACGCTTTTCTGCCCGCCCTTATGGTATTCATTGGGGCCGTACACGTTGAAAAATTTAAGCCCTGCGTATTGGGGGGGGGCCGGACGCCCTTCTTTCACTTCCCGGGCCACTTTGCGGTCAAACAGGGCTTTGCTCCAGCCATATGCGTTCAGGGGGCGCAGCGCGTTGACGTGCTCCAGGGAGGCGTCATCGTCAAACCCCATGGAACCGTCCCCGTACGTGGCCGCGGAGGAAGCGTAAATAAACCGTTTGCCGTACAGGGAGCAAAACTCCCACAAATGCCAGCTCAACGTGAAATTCGTCCGGATAATCAAATCGGCATCCGTCTCCGTGGTAGCGGAAATGGCTCCCATGTGAATAACTGCCTCCACCTCCTCCACATGCGCCTTCATATAATCGAGCATGCTTTCCGGAGAAACCACGGCGCACAGCTCTCTCTTGGCAATGTTCCTCCACTTGGCGGAAGAGCCCAGCTCGTCCGCCACCACAAGATCCTTTTTACCGGCTTTTTCCAGAGCGGCGACAATGTTTGAGCCGATAAACCCGGCCCCACCCGTGATAATAATCATAAGAGAAGAATCAATAAAAAATTGTACGGCTCTTTGTACCACATACCCCCGTCCCTAGGCAACTGCCATTTGAGACGTTTCCCGGTTCCCAATTTTCAACGAATTTACAATCCGGGCACTCCAAACCCTGATCATTCCATGCGGAAAGACATTGGAACGCAATCCCTGCGCCGTCTGCGGAGAATGCGTCTCCCATCCCCCCTTTTCATGCTGGCAACGTTAAAAAAAATCGGCAAGACCTGTCTTGCAAAAATTATCATTGACCACGGATTGTAAATCCGTTACACACATTCCCACCCCTATGATCCCCGATGTTTCCATCATTGTTCCCTGCTACAATGTAGCCGCTTACGTGGACAACTGTCTGGATAGCCTGGTACGCCAGACTCTCCGAAACATTGAAATTATCTGCATCAATGACGGCTCCACGGATGCGACCTGGACACACCTGTTGCGCTGGAAAGAAAAAGACGGCAGAATCATCCTCCTGAACCAGCGGAATGCGGGCGTCTCCGCAGCCAGGAATGCAGGGCTGGATGCCGCCCGCGGCCTTTATGTCGGCTTTGCGGATCCGGACGACTTCATGGATCCGGAAATGTATTCCCGCCTTTTTTCGGCGGCTCTGGAATATGACGCAGACATCGTGGAATGCGGCAACCATGTTTTTGAAGACTCATCAGACCGGCTTATTGAGGCCAAAAGAAGATCACCCTCCCGGCATTTTGAAGAAAACGCCTCCCCAGCCAGCTTTTTCCGGGACTCCATCTGGGGGAAAATGGACATCTGCGTATGGAGCAAGCTGTTCCGGAAAAGCATGCTGGACGCCCACCGCCTCCGTTTCAACGTACATCTGAAATCCGGCGCGGAGGATGAAACCTTCCGGCTGATGACCGTTCCCCATGCCTCCCGTCTCCTGTTCATTCCCGACTGCCTGTATTATTACCGCCTTATGCGCAACGGTTCCCTCTCCCACCGCTGCAACACTCCCACTTACACCAAATGCGTACAGGAATTCCAGCGGCTGCTGTACATTGTGGACTACTGGCAGAAACAAGGGTGGCAAAATGAAGGCCTGTTCGCTTACGGCGTTCGGAAAATCAGGCCCTTTTTTGTTTCCAAGCATCCCCTTTTTCATCAAATGACCGCTGTCCAGCAACGTTCCGCGCTGGACTGGTGGAACCTGTTCTATCAGAAAGCGGAAGGAAAACGCTTCCTCTCCGCCCTATCGGGACGGGACAGGCAACTGGCGGATCTGTTGAACTCGGCGGAACCGGTTCCCAACGGCTGGGGGCGCATTCTGCTGGCCGCCTGCTCCCTGCTTCCCGGACAAAAAGGACGTTATTACTCCTGCAAAAAAATGCTTGCGGAACATTTTTCCCAGGTCTGCTCTGATAGGTTCCAAAAAGAAAACGCCTCGCAGAAAGAGCCGTTTGACACATTGCCGCCTTCCCTGTAAATTGGCTTTCCCTCCCATTCCGGATCAATGAACCGTTTTCTCTCATTTGCAGACTCCCGTATGTCGGCCGCTCTGGAACGGCTGGGCAGGCAAGCGGAAGCGCTGGATTTTTTTGATGAGATCACGCTCTTCACGGAACATGACTTTTCCGCAGAATTCACCAGCCGCATGGGCCGGTATCTGACGCCGTCCTGCCGGGGATTCGGATACTGGTCCTGGAAACCCTGGGCCATTCACCATGTCCTCCAAGAAATGGAGGAAGGTGACCGCCTCCTTTATCTGGATGCAGGCTGCCATATCAACACCAACGGAACGGAGCGCTTCCGGGAATACGTAAACATGCTGGACCGCGACAGCCGCGGCATGCTGGTCTTCACCAACGGGCAGCCGGAATACAAATGGACCAAAGGAGACATCTTCCGCCACTTCGGCGTTTCCGGGGAAGACGGTCATATCACGCATACCCAGCAAATTGCGGGCGGCCATGTTTTCCTGAAAAAGAACCCGCTCACGGAAAGCCTGATCCGGGATTGGCTCCATGTCTTTTACGACCATCTGCATCTTGCGGACAACACTCCTTCCGCCTCCCCCAACCTGCCGGGTTTTGTGGAAAACCGGTATGACCAGAGCATCTTCTCCATCCTATGCAAACTGAGGGGCATTACTACCCTCGATGGATCGGAAACCTATGCGGAAAACTGGGAACAGCTCTCCTTGTTTCCATTCCAGGACAGACGGGACATGGGAATCCCACGGGCCGGGAAAAAGGGATGGCTGGAAAAATGCAGGCAGCTCCTTCTTTCTTCCAAAAGAAACGGATTAGGAATCCGGTAAAGCTTCCCCATCCGGAACAACCGGACTGAACGATGCTTCCGGGCAGGGCAATCTGGCGCTTCATGAACTATTTCCCCGTTCTTTTACACGGCTTCATTCCGAAAATTCTTTTACCCTTCATCTGCCGTTTCCGGAATGTAATGACAGTTATCTGGACAAGGCCTTTTCATTTGGGCAAGAATGTTTTGCGTCCATAAAAGAAAATACCTCTCCACTCTAAAACTCCGCCCAGCACTATCCTCCGCCGGCATTCTCCCGCCTCTCTTCACGGTTATGCTTCCACCGGAACCCGGCTTCTCCCCTATTCGTACCGGAATGAAAATGAAAAAAACATCACGTTGAGGTCAGCCTTTTACAGTTCACGAAAAACTGACAGCCTGGATTTCCCAAAACGTTTTTCTTTCAGATTTGTAGGCTTGACGGCGGATTCCTAATCCTCATACTTTTCTATGTGGCTTCTCCTCAATGCCGAACCATATTTCAAGTCTCCCATAGCGTATCGGCCAGCTCCGCTCCTTACCGGTTGAGCGATGCCCTGAACCGGCATATACCCGGTCTGAAATCCACCCTGCTGCTCCGGAGGCTCAAGGGAATTGACGGACTGGAAATCCACAGGACCCCCGCCAGAAGGGTTACGGACGCCTTGCGCCGCCATCTGGCCCATGGGTTTGACATTCTACTGCCGGAAAGAAGAAAAGACCTGCCTTTCTCCCTGAATGTGCTGGGCATGGGATTTGACACGGCCCAAATGGAAAAAGCCGATGTGGTGCATCTGCACTGGATAGGCGGCAGAACTGTGGATTTCTCGCGGCTGCGCCATATCCGCCGCCCATTGGTCTATACCCTGCACGACATATTTGCCTGCACCGCGGGATGCCACTGCGCCATGGACTGCGGCCTGTTCCAGGACGAATGCCGCGGCAACTGCCCCCAGCTCGGTGCTCCCCGCCTCTTCCACAACCTTCCGGCGTGGCTGTTTTCCCGCAAACGCCGTGCCTTCGGCGGCATCCCTTCCCTTACCCTCGTAACTCCCTCCCTCTGGTTAAAAAGGGAAGTGGAAAGAAGCTGCATGTTCCCTGGAAGAAAAATCGTACAGATTTACAATCCTGTGGACACGGATCTTTTCCGTCCGGCGGAAGACCGGAATGCCGTCCGGGAAGCCCTGGGAATCCGGCCCGGAGCGTTCGTCATCGCCTGCGGCGCAACCGGCCTGTTCAATCCGGTCAAAGGCGGCCATTTCATTCCCCTGGTGCTGGAGGAACTATACCGGCGCGGTCATCGGAACCTTCATCTCCTGCTCTTCGGCAACCAGGAAAAAAGCGTGGACTACCCCTTCCCCAGCACAAGCGCCGGATTCATTACGGACATGAACAAGCTGGCCGGGCTTTACAGCGCGGCGGACATTTTCCTGAACCCCACGCTTCAGGATGTCCTTTCCAACGTAGCGCTGGAATCCATGGCCTGCAAAACCCCTTCTGTCACCTTCCGGACGGGAGGAGTCCCGGAAGCGGTTTTGGACGGAAAAACGGGGCTGGTCGCTTCGCAGGGAGACCTGAACCAAATGGCCGCCCACTGCGAACGGCTTATCCTGGACGGAAAACTCCTGCGGACCCTGGCGGAGGAAGGCCGCCAACACGCGGAACAAACATTCTCCTACCCCGTCATTGCCGCACAACATGCCGCCCTGTATGAGGAAACGCTCCGGGAGTACCGTTATGGAGAGTGAAAACGGCCGGCATTTAACCCCGGGCAGCCTGTCCCCGTACATCCGGGCACGCCTTCCTTTGTCATTGACAAGAAAAAGACGCCCCATACACTCTGCACCGTTTCAACCCTTCTCTCCCCATGAAAACGCTTAAAATCTCCTTTTTACAGTCCACTCCGGATTTCGGCAGGGAAGGAATGCTCCAGCTTCTGAAAAGCCGGTACCATGTGGTGGAAAACGACTCCGATTTCGATTACCTGGTCGCCACCCCCTGGTTTTACGTCAACCGGGAGGCTTTTTACGATTTTCTGGAACGGGCTCCCGGCCATATCACCGTCATGTACGGCTGTCATGAAGCCATTGCGCCGGATTTCATGCTGTTTGACTATTACATCGGGCTTGATACGGTGCCCGGAAGCGACCGTACTGTCAAACTTCCTTTCCTTCGCCACCATTTGCAGGAAGTGCACGGCGGTAAGGAAGGTCTGGATGTCCATGCCCTCCTGGCCTCCAAAACGGGTTTCTGCAACTTCATTTACGCCAACCGCAAATCCCATCCCAACCGGGATGCCATGTTCCACAAGCTTTCCGCCTTCCGGTTTGTCAATTCCCTGGGGCCCCACCTTAACAACACGCCGGGCGACGGCCACCGGGCGGAAGACTGGTACGCCTCATCCATCAGCATGAAAAAGCCGTACAAATTCTCCATTGCCTTTGAAAATGCATGGTACCCCGGCTACACCAGCGAGAAAATCGTTACCAGCATGCTTGCAGGCACCATTCCCATCTACTGGGGGAATCCGGACATCAGCCGGGAATTTAATGCCTCCTCATTCATCAACTGCCACGACTTCCCAACCCTGGACGACGCCGCAGCCTATGTGAAAAAAGTGGACGAAGACGACAGCCTGTGGTGTGAAATCATGTCGCGCCCCTGGAAAACACCGGAACAGGAAGCCCGCTTTCTGGAAGAAACGGAAAGGGAAACGGCCAAACTTTACAAAATATTCGACCAATCTCCGGAGGAAGCTTGCCGCAAAGGTGACGGAACATGGGTATCCTACTACCAGCGCTTTTTAAAACGCGGCCACAGAATGCAGATGGCATGGCGGCGGCTGAAAAACCGCCTGCGCCGCTAACCAAAGTTTCCGGGCAATTCAACCCCATGCCTGGAGTTCCCTGCCCGCCTTCCCCCATTTCCATCTACCTTCTCTCCGCTCCATGAGCAAATGCTTTTCTGAAACCTTTTGTTCACCTTCCCTGCATCAAGCCGGAGGCGCCGTCCATGGAACCTATTTCCCGCACATTGACGGCCTGCGTACCTTTGCCGTGTTGGCCGTCGTCCTGTACCATTTGCAGGAAGGAATCTGCCCGGGCGGCTATACAGGCGTGGACATCTTCTTTGTCATCTCCGGATATCTGATTGGCGGAGGCTTTATCCGCAGCCTGAAGGAGGGAACCTTCTCCCTGACCTCTTTTTATCTCCGGAGAATCAGGCGCATCATGCCCGCCTACTTCTGCCTGATTGCAGCCGTGCTGGCTTTCGGCTGCATAGTGCTGGACTGCGATGACCTGCGGATTCTGGGCAGGACGGTGAGATCTAGCGCCCTTTTCATCACCAACATTTATTTCAGCAGAACCACAGGGGATTACTTCAGCCCGGCGGCGGAAGAAAACCCTTTGCTGAACCTGTGGTCCCTGAGCGTGGAAGAACAATTTTACCTGATGATCCCACTTACCCTGTGGCTGCTCTGGAAATTCAGGGAAAAAGTTGTCAAGCCCGTTCTATGGGGGGTGCTGGGCCTCTCCTTCTTCGCCGCCGTCTGCCACATGGGTCATCTGGAACATAACAAGGCCTTCTACCTGCTTTACTGCCGCGCCTGGGAACTCCTGGCCGGCTGCCTTCTGGCTCTTGCACCCGCTGCGGGACAAAACCGGGGAACCGGATGGCTGCGGACGGCGGGATGGGCCGGCATCCTGCTCCCATTTGCCTGCTATACGCCTTCCACTCCTTTTCCCGGATACACGGCCATCCCTTCCATCGCGGGGGCGGCTTTGCTTATCCGCTACGGAAACCATGGCTGGTCCGGTCGTATCCTCAGACATCCGCTCAGCACAGGCATCGGCAAAATCTCCTACTCCCTGTACTTGTGGCATTGGCCGGTTATCGTGTACTGGACGTACGTCTGCTTCGATGAATGCACTCCCTGGGATTATGCAGGAATGTTCCTTCTCTCCCTCCTTCTGGGTTTCCTCTCCTGGAAATTCGTGGAAACTCCCTTCAGAACGACCGTCTCATGGCACCTCCCCAAAAAAACATTTCTGGCCACGGCAACAGGGTGCCTCATGCTGGGATTTGCCGGCGAATGGCTCAAATGGACGGACGGCGCGCGGGATTACTGGCATGTAGCGGCCAACAACATGGAATTCCCTGAATACTGGAAAGGGCCGGCCTTCCCTCCCTCCTTCGGCATCACGCCTCCCGACCGGGCGGTGGTGGAAAAGGGGAACGCCATTCAGCACCATCATCCGGAACTGGGAGATGTGACGGATTACCCTTTTGTCCTGCTGGGAAAAACCGGGCAGGCCCCTTCCTTCCTGCTTATGGGGGACAGCCATGCCATGGCCAGTTCCCCCGGGTTTGACGAGGCCGCCCGGCTTCTTCAGCGTTCCGGCCTGTTCTACCGCGCTCGCCTGTGTCCTCTGAGCGGCATCTCCGGCTCCGGAGACCCCTCTTCCCTGACGCTCCTGCGCCTGATGTACCCTCATTGGGAGCACAATATGAAACTAATCCTGGACTGGCTGGAAAATACCCCCCAGATCAAGACCGTATTCATTCACAACCGCTGGATTGAACTGGTCAACAACCAACGGGATACGCGCCTGAAACAACTGGTTGCAGACGGCCTGCTCCACACCTGTGCGCGCCTCCGGAAGGCCGGTAAGCAAACTGTACTGCTGGGTCCCGTTCCTGAATGGACTTTCGGCCCTCGCAAGCTTATGCGGCGCAATGCTCTGCTGAACTCCAACCGGACAGACCGCCTGCTGGGCGGAGACTTCAACACGCGGCAGCGTCCGGTATTCGCCCTGTTGGAATACATGGAATCCACAGGCATGTGCCGCTTCATCCCCCTCCACGGCACCTTCCATAAACACGGGCGGTGGCTGGCGGAAGACGGCGGCCAACTGATGTACTGCGACGACAACCACCTTTCCCCCTATGGGGCCAGAAAAGCGGTCGGCGACATCATCGGCCAGCTTTTCCCGGGAATGGAAAGAACAGCTGCCAACTAACGTAAGCTTCGTACGGCAAACATCCAATCCTTTGACATTGACAAGGCATACAGGCCTCCTACACTGGCGCCAGACGGCAAAGCCTTCGCGATGGTCCCGGATAAATAACCCGGAATATGGAGGCCATGCCGCGTCCCCTTTCTCCAATGCCTGCACTCCCATGACGGATTCCCCCCGCCCCACACGCATCAAGGTCATCAGAAAATCCATGAAGGCCTCTCCGGATCAAACGGAATCCCTGTTGTGGGGCGACTGCCTGTTCTGCACGGACGCCGCCATGACGGATTACGACTGGATTCTGGTATATGACGAATTTCCCAGAACTCCCGTGGGCACCATCAGGAATGAAACGGAACCCCTTCTCTGCCCTCCGGACCAGACTATCCTGATTACGGTGGAACCCCCCTCCATCAAAATCTACAGCAGGGCATACACCAGCCAGTTCGGCACCGTTCTCACCACCCACTCTGCCCGGGACCTTCCGCACCCCGGGCACACCCTGGGCCGCGGATGCCTTGAATGGCTGTACATCAAACCCATGCAGGACATTCTGGATCAGAAGGAATTCCCGAAGACAAAAATGCTTTCCACTATCTGCTCCGCCAAGCAGCATACGCATACCATGCATAAAAAGCGCTATGACCTTACGCGCTACCTGGCGGACCGTCTTCCGGAACTGGACTGGTTCGGACACGGCATCCGGGAAATAGAAAATAAAACCGTCGCCATGGATGACTACAAATATCATTTATGCGTGGAAAACCACCTGGAACCCCACCACTGGACGGAAAAACTGTCTGATGCTTTTGTCGCCATGACCCTTCCCTTTTACGCCGGGGATCCGCTGGCAACGGAATGCTTCCCGCAGGAAAGCTTCATCCCCATCCCGCTGGACAACCCGCAAAAAGCCCTGGAAATCATCCGCAAGGCCATGGAAGACGGAGAATATGAAAAAAGACTCCCCGCCATCCGTGAGGCAAGGCGCCTGGTGCTGGAAAAATACAACATGTTCGCTCAAACAGCGGCAGTCATTCACAACCACAGGGAAACGGGAACCATACGGCCCGGAGCCATGCTGAAAGGACGTCACGTCCTGCGGAAAAATCCGCTCAATGCCCTTCGGGAATTGGCAGACACCCTGGCCTATAAAATCAGATCGTTCGGCAGACGCGGAACCGGCTCCGGAGCGTAACCTGGATTCCTGGCGCGCGGCAACAGGGGAACAGGCTTCCCCGCCAGTAAAGAGAATGGGCGGCCGATAGCCGATGGCCCTGCGGCAGGTGGAATAAAAAGCCTCCTGCGGCGGGAAAATTCAGAAGAAATGCCTTCCCCTTGGTGCTCAGCCAGTTTCCTGGCCGTTAAAGCATAATCTTGCGGTCCGAGGCCCGGCGTCCGGCGGCGGCATGCTGGTTTTATTCCAGATCCCGGTTCCACTTCCCCATTCTTCCGCCGTACACGCAGACAGAACGGAACATACCGCTTCAACAGCCCATCCGGCACCAATTCCGCATCCCATCGCTTTAACTGACACGGCCCCGCCCGGTCTGAAACCGGTTCAAACCGGACGGAAAACAGGCCATTAAAACGGAAAAAACTTAATCCGCTTTGCGGGAAGCGTGCCTCTTGGCCCGTTCCTCCTCCCGCTGCTTCTTCAGGTCTTCCTTCATCTTGGCCTTCTCTTCGGAATCCAGCTTTCCATCCTTGTTAATATCATATTTTTCAAGGAGAGCGGCTTTCTTCTCCGCAGAAGTCATTCTCTTGGGAGCGTCTTCCTCCGCCATGGAAGGCATGGCGAACGCAACGGCCAGAACAATAAGCAAATACTTCATGATTAAATGGGGTTTTTGAATAATCCTTTTCTACTCCCGCACGTGCCGGTTGTCTCTCTTTTTTTAGCAATACATGCAAATTACCCGGCCATGCCCCTTTTCCGCCGCATGAACTCCCCCCGGTCAAGCCTTCCCGAACGGGAAAAATAGCGGAATCACCACGACCATGACCAGCCCCATAATCACCTGCAGGGGAACGCCCACTTTCACGTAATCCATGAACGTATATTTCCCCGCCGGCATGACCAGGGCATTGGGCGGCGTGGAAAAGGGAGAGGCAAAACACATGCTGGTACCTACGGAAACCGCCAGCAGCAGCGGATAGGGGCTGATGCCCATACTCGCCGAGGATTGCAGCGCGATAGGCGCCAGAAGCACCGCCGTAGCTGTATTGCTGATAAACATGGTCAGCAGGGACGCCGTGAAATAGACGCCCGCCATCAGGGCAAACGGCCCGAATCCCCCCAGTCCGGCCACCAGCCCGTGGGAAATGGCCTCTGAGGCTCCCGTCTTCTCCAGCGCTACGGACATCGGCAGCATGGCGGCAATCAACACGATGCTCTCCCAGTTGATCGTCCGGTACGCCTCCTCCACATTGCGCAGACAGCCGCACAACACCATCAGGACGGCGGCAATCAATACCGCCGCCACAGCAGGCACCCAGTTGAACACCATGGCCGCAATCATCAGCAGCATAATGCCTGCGGCCAGGGGGGCCTTATGCGTCAGGGTCACCTTGGAGGCCTCCGCCAGAGGCTGGCCCACTACAACCCATTCAAAGGTTTTCTCACTCAGGCGCGCAATATCCGTCCAGGTTCCCTGAACCAGCAGCGTATCTCCGTACTGGAGCTTCACATCCTTCAAATTATGGAAAATGTAATGGTTGTCTCGCTGGATGGCCAGAATATTGACCCCGTACTTGGCGCGCAGCCCCGAAGACTTCACGGGCATGTTGATAAGGTCCGAGTTCCGCATGAGCAGCATTTCCGCAATGCCTATCTCGTCAAACTTCAATTTGCTTTTCAACAGGGAATCCGTATCTTCCGACGTCTTCCGGTTAATCATCTCCGCCCCATATTCCCGGGCAAAACGGGCCACGTCCTCAAACTCCCCCATGACATAAATGACGTCGCCCCGGGCCACCCTCGTATCTGAACCCGCCATGGTCTGGCTGACCGTCTGCAGGAAGGAATGCCGGCCGGAATGCCTGCGGCGCACCTCCACAATATTCACGCGGTAAAGGTCCGGTATCTGAAGATCATGCAGAGGATGTTCCGTCAGAGGGGAATCCTCCAGCACCCGGAGGCGGTAAAGATTATTAATAATCTGGTACTCGTCTATCAACTGGCTGAGGGATTTCCCCTTGGCCTCGTGTTCCGCCCTGTCGTCATGGCGTCCCAGAAACCTCCTGCTGAGGGGGATCAGCACCAGGATGCCCGTCACGATGCAGACAAGGCCGATGGGGGTGAACGCAAAAAAGCCCAGCCCCTCCATTCCGGCCTCCTGAAGCTGGTTGTTGACGACAAGGTTGGGGGGCGTGCCGATCAGCGTCAGCATGCCGCCCATACTGCTGGCAAATGCCATGGGCATGAGCAGACGGCTCGTCTGGATGCCTCCGTCCGCAGCCAGGCTCACCAGAATAGGCAGCATCAGCGCTACCGTCCCCGTATTGCTGACAAAGGCGCCTATGCCGGCTGTAACAAGCATGGTCAGCACCAGCAGGCGCAACTCGCTCCTGCCGGCCAGTTTCATGATTCTGCCGCCCATCATCTTGGCCAGGCCCGTCCGGAAAATGGCGCCTCCCACCACGAAAAGCCCCACCATCATCACCACAATGGAATTGGAAAAGCCGGAAAGCGCCTGTTCCGGGCTCAAAATCCCGAACATAATCAGGCAGAGCAGGGAACACAGCGCGACAAGATCAGAACGAATCCTCCCCTGGACAAATAAAACGGCGGATACTCCCAGAATGAGAAGCGTGGTCAACATAGCAATAAACGGCAGGAGTGAAAAAACGGCAAGGGAGGATATCTAACATGACCTGCACGTCTTGTCGATAGGCTGAACAAGTCATTCACAAAACCGTCTCTCCGCCGGCATCCGGCAGAAAAAACACTTTATGCATCCTGCTCGGAGAACCCCGCTTCCTCTTTCCTTCTCCGGTATCATGGGGATGAGGAAACAATAAAAAACGCGCTCTCTGAAAGAACGCGCCATAAAATGAAAAGTGGTGGGTAGAGAAGGATTCGAACCTTCGAAAGCAAATGCTAACAGATTTACAGTCTGCCCCCTTTGACCGCTCGGGAATCTACCCACTTGAAGTGATGTGCGGCGAATGTATAGGGATTCCCGTGCCTTAGCAAGTTTTTTTTATAAAAAGTAGGTCCTCCCAGAAGCAGAAACCCCATATGCAACAGCCATGCCGCCGGAAGGAAAGCGGATGCAGGAACACAAGGCCGGAAAAGGCAATTTTCACGAATCTCCCACATATACCGGAGCGCGGCTGTCCGGGGAATCCGCATCCAGTTGCTCCAGCTGGGGCAGAATGTTCTCCATGCTCTCCCATACGGAGGGAACAATCTTGATTGCGGTTCCAAACCGGACTGCCATCATCAAGGCGTCTGAAGGGCGGGCGTCCAGCTCCACCAGCTTGTCCATCACCTCATTGGCGGCCTCTATGGTCACGCGGGCATAAAAGACTTCATCCTTGCGGCCGTTGATAAGCACCAGCCTCACCCGGCATTCCATGGCGGATAAAAAGTGAGCCAGCAGGGAAGACGTGTCCGGCCGTACCGGGCGTTCCCCGTTCAGGCAGCGTTCCAGGGCCATGCCGTCTGTCAGCTCCATGAAAATGACGCCCACCTTGCCGGTCAGAGGATCACGCAGGCACACACCCGCCCCGGCCCGGGTGTAAAGCAGGGCATAAGGTTCCAGAGCAATCAAATTTTCATCCGGCATGGCGGGCGGAAATCACATGTTAAAAACCGGGATTAATAACCCGTTCCGTATAGCGGGCAGCCACCTTGACGTATTTTTCCGCCCATTTGTGGTTATTATCCGCGGATTCCGGCCCCAGGTCCTTCACCACCTTGGCAGGAGAACCCAGCACCAGGGAATTGGGGGGAATGACGGTACCTTTGGTAATGAGCGCGCCCGCTCCCACCACAGACCCCTGGCCGATGACCGCTCCATCCAGAATAATGGACCCCATGCCTATCAGGCAATTATCCTCCACCGTGCAGGCGTGCAGAATCACGCCGTGCCCCACGGTTACGTACTTGCCTACATAGCAGCCGAAATCGTCTGCCAGGTGGATGCAGCTGTTGTCCTGGATATTGGAGTAATCACCAATGACGATCTTATTGATATCTGCGCGCAGCGTGGTATGGTACCAGACGCTGGCATGTTCCCCAATGGTAACATCTCCAATCAAATCAGCGCTTTCCGCCACAAAAGCGGTATCCGCCACTTTGGGCCAGAAGTTCGCGTAAGGTTCTCTTGCCATATAAGTCATGTATTAATTGAAGATAAGACAGCATTCCAGTCTAAAAACGTTCATTCCGCGGGTATGCCGCAGCCGGAAACGAACACGGCCGAACCCACCCGAAAATGAAAGGCCGCAGGCACCTCCGCACTAATTTTCTTCCCGGATGCCCTTCTTGCTGTTCTTCTCCCGCTTCTCCGCATCCTTGCGCAGGGAGTCGGCTTTTTTCCCATTACCTCCCTTTTCATAATACCCGGCTATCCTCCGCTGGATGGCGGCTTCCTTCTTTACCTTGAAATAATCGCCCGATTTAGTCCGGATATACCGGTTGTAGGAAGATTCCGCCTCCTTGGCCAGCTGAAGCACGGCCTCCTGATCCTGGGAAACGTACTCGTAATATTGCCCCATCAGCGCTTCAAATACTTCCGCGCGGCGCGCATAATCCTTCATGGACTTCCGGTACAGGGCAGCCACCCCGGCCTTGTCCCCGTTTTCCATCAGGAGATCCGCCTGCCGCTTGATGGCGGCGGAAGTCAGGTCGCTGCGCCCCTCGTCCGTCTCCTTTTCCAGCTTCTTCAAATCGCGGGCAACATGGCGCTTATTGGTGGAAGCGTCCCTCATGGGGAAAATATACTCATCTTCCACGCGGGCGGCCATGGCCAGGTAATCCGGACGGGAACGGAACTTGCGCTTAATCATGGCCACCAGTTCATCCCATTCTTCCAGCTTCGTGCCGCTCTCCGGGCGGCCCATCAGAGCAATCAGGCGTTCCCTGCCCAGGGGGCTGCCGGGAGTGGCCTGAGTGGCGGCTTCCAGCATTACCCGGGCGCAATCCGGCTTCTGCATCTCCTCAAACAGGTCCGCCAGGGAAAGATAATCCAGGGAAGTATCCAGCCGGGCGCCATTCACCTTCTTGTCCATACCCTGGAGAAGGGTGGATTCATGCTTTGACTTGCAGTTGTGTGGATGGGAAAAATGCCCCGTATTATATCCGTACCCGCCGTAGGACTGCCAGGTTTCATCCGTCGTCAGCAGATTGACCCAGGCATGCGGCCCGCGGTTGCCGTCCCCGGTAACATAGGCGGAGGGAATGCCGTTGCATTTGGCGGTATTCACCGCAAAATAGGCCTGGTCCATGCAAATGCCGCCTTCATCCAGAATCTCCTGGAAGGTATAATTAGTGTAAGGGTCCTTGCCCAGTGCGGCGCGGTCCATCCGGTAACGGATCATGGAATAGGCTCCGCCCCATCCTTTCCGGGTAAGGCGCACCTTTTTGCGCGCCCAATCCATCTCCGACCTCGGCAGACGCACATCCACCACAAACAACAGCTCGGAAGGGCTTAATTTGGAAATGTCCGTGAGAAGCTCACGGGCTTCATCCATCTCCATGAAGTACTCGAATACCTGTTCCAGCGTCAAAGGCGTGGTGGAAATATTGGTGGAAGAAGACGCCCTCAGCTTGGACGGGCTGGAAGCGATGCGGGGATTCAGCATGGCGCAGGCCAGCGCCAGGGAGGAATACCTGCTCCGGGGCATGGCGGAGGTTTTCATCCAGAATTCCGCCCACTTCCTCAAAATCCCTCCCCACTCCTCCCCGGGTGTCTGCTCCCGCGCCATCGTGCGCAGGAAAAGTCTGAGGGGATCGGAAGGATCTGAAAAAAGCCATGGATAGAAATACCTGGGGGAACTCTCCTTGATTTGTTCCTGGATGGTTTCCGCTCCCACTTTGCTGATGAGCTGGTACAGCTCATTGGCGCGCATGAGGTACGGGCTCTGATCGTACATGGACGCGTCAAATTTGCCGAATTTGATGACCTTCACGGCATCCCGTTCCAAATTGGAGCGCAGGAAATCGGCATACAAGTCATAGCGGCCCGTTTCCAGGGCCAGATTGAAAGCATCCGTAAACAACTTTCTGTTGGCGGCGTTATTGGCCTTCAGGCTGACCAGAAGAACAGGCTTCTTGAAAATCTCCAGCCGCGGATCTTCCTCCTGGACCACGGGTTCTTCCTTCGGTTCCTCAGGGGAAGGCTCCGCCACTTCCGGTTCCTTGTTCTGCCGTTTTCCGGTGGCTTCCTCAGCAGCCAGGCGTTCCGCCTCAAGACGGGCTTTTTCCTCCGCCTCCGCGCGCGCCCGTTCCTCCGCCTTCCTGCGCGCCGCCTCCAGTTCCGCGGCTTTCCGCGCACGCGCCGCTTTCGCTTCCGCCTCCTTTCTGGCCGCCAGCTCAGCGGCGGCAGCCTTACGTTGAACGGAAACCCGGTGGTAAGCCACCCCTCCGGCGGCAAGAGCCAGCACCAGGACAATAGTAATAATAATTCCGCCGGAAGAGGATTTTTTATGCTTGGGAAAACCGGGACGCAGAGGATTGACAGGATTCATGGGGATGCAGCTTGAACGCGTTGAAGCAAATTGGGGAGGGGATGAGACGGTTTTATCCCTGTTCCGTGTGACATAAAAGCGCAATACCTTTCCAAGGTCAACTTGAAACAATGGTCTTTTGCTGAAGGTTCGTTTTCCCGGAACCCGTTAAGAATCAAACCAGATTATTTTTCCTTGTATTTTCATAGCCATTTTATAGTATCAGGCCTCTTCATGTTTCCAAAAACATGAGAAAAACACAAGTATCCTGCTGATTATTCCTGGCTGACATATGTTTTTCCCGTTGCCTATGAACACTTTCTCTCATCTCAGTCCGTTTCTGGCCGTCATTTCGGGAAGCCTCTTCTCCGGAACGGCCCTCTGTAACGACATCGTGCTGCCTCCGCCAGATAAAAAGGGAGGAAAGCCCCTCATGCAGGTTCTTCATGAACGGCATTCCACCAGGTCCTTTGCAGACAAACCTATCCCTGTGGAAGTCCTGTCCTCCCTGCTCTGGGCGGCGCAAGGCGTCAATCGGGACGATCCCGACTATCGCACGGCGCCGTCTTCCCGGAATTCCAATGAAATAGAAATCTATGTCGTCCTGCCGCAGGGCACCTATCTTTACAGGCCGGAAACCCACCGGCTGGAGAAAGTGGTTCAGGGCGACATGCGGGCCGCTACGGGAACACAGGAATTCGCGGCTACCGCGCCGTTAAACCTGATCTATGTAGTAGACCAGTCCAAACAGCCGGGAGACTTTGATGCCAGGAGAAAGCTGGTCACGGCCTGCACGGATGCGGGGTTTATTGGAGAAAACGTTTACCTTTTCTGTGCTTCCGAAGGGCTAGGCACCGTGTTCCGCGCCATGATTAACGCCAATTATATCCAGCAGTGTCTGAAGCTCCCCGTCTTCAAAAAAGTCCTGTACGCCCAGAGTGTCGGCTATCCGTCAAAATCCTGAAAAAACCATAAGCCGGAACGCTGTGAGGCTCGCCGTTCCATCGGCGGATCTTCCTCATGCCCTGCGAAAAACCGTCATGGGAACCGCCGTTCCCATGGAAATAAAAACGCCAGGAACCATTGCCGGGCCAGTCAGGAGCGCACTCTTCCGGACAGCCCGGCAACAATAGAAAAAGCGTTTGGCGAACTGTTGGATGAACGTTTCGGGCAAGCCCGGTTCCGCCACTCCGCCCTGCGGCATTGGCTGGAGAAATGTTCAAACCGGAATTCCTGGGAAACTGCGGCGCCAGGAAATCTACTCCCCGCTTGCGGTCTTTCCCATAGTTCAAATTCATGGAAAATCCGGAACCGCAAGCGGAAAACGCACCAGCATTACCACTGGTTGTCCAGGTTTTTGGTATTTATCTTTCCGGGTTCCTTGTTGCGTTCCTTCATGCCGCGGACAGGCTTGGGCTCCTTTTCGTGCAGGTCCAGAATATCAATCACATTCTCCCCTTTTTTCAGGAATGGGGCCGGGACATACAGCCTTAACTGAGGTCCCACATTCCAATAGCGCCCCACGTTGATTCCGTTCACCCATACATACCCCTTGACATAGCGGGACATATCCAGAAACGTATCCTGAGGCTCTTCAATATTTACAACGGCCCGGAAATGCGCCCCTTCCCGTTTCTGGGAAGGCCCCTTTCCTTTGGGAGCCCGCACAATAGAATCAGCTTTCAGGGGAAGCGCCCTCACCGTCCAGTTCTTTAACTCCCGCGTTCCCAGCTTCACAGGACCGTAAACCCCCTTGCGGTCACTCTCCATGCTGATATGAAAATTAATATGTCCCATGGCCTCTACCAGAACTTCCAGCGTCCCCGGCTTCCTGCGCTCCGGCAGTTTCACACTTTTCTGCCCCAGCCGCCGATCCAGCGTGCCGACCAGCTCTCCATCCAGATACACCTGGGCATAGTCATTGACATTGGTAAATTCCAGCGTTTCAGGCGGTCCTGACGGAACGGCCGTGCTGTAAACGGCAATACCCTGGTTCTGGTTCCATTGTTCAAAATAGGGAGGCTGCAGGAACTTGGACCGGAAAGGCTTGGGCAGGTTCTCCCAAAGTCCGGCATGCACTGCGGGCGTGAACTCCGGAATTTCCATGGCCGGAATGTCTGCGGGAGGTTCCGGCACAGCGGCTTCGGGAGGCAACTTTTTTAAAATGATTTCCCTCATCTGGGCATAATATTCATTCATCCGCCCCTGCTCATCCACGGGAGAACCGTAATCATAACTCGTCAGGTCCGGCTGGTATTTTCCCGGCCCTCCGTTGTTGGCTCCGGCCGAGAATCCGAAATTGGTGCCTCCGTGGAAAACGAACAAGCTGAAGGAACGCCCCTTGTCCATAAACCAGCGGACGTGGTTGACAACTCCAGGAGTGGGAGCCCAATTCCCCTCCCCCCAGTGCCGCAGCCAGCCCGGATACGTTTCCGAGGAAAAAACGGGAACTCCCGGATTGCATTTATTAGCCACTGCCCAATGGCCGTCATTCAGCCCCGGATCCAGCCCTACAGCCACGCCTGGAAGCACCACGCCTTTCAGAAAATGTTCTCCCGCGCCGTCGGAGGTGTAAAAGGGGCCAAAACCCTTCCTGCTCCAGAACGCCTTCAGCCATTCCATATACTTGCGGTCTTTACGCTGGTAGCTCCCGTATTCGTTTTCAAGCTGGGTCATCAGAATGGGCCCCCCGTTTTTGGCTAAAAAAGGCTCCGCCACACGGGCCACGGCCTCCAGATAACGCGTCTGCGCCTTCATGAATTTGGCGTCTTCCGTAGTTCTCAACTTGGCCTTGGGATCCTTCAGCAAATAATGAGGCAGCCCTCCCAGGTCCCATTCCCCGCATGCATAGGGGCCGGGGCGGAATAAAACCCACATGCCTTCCTCCTGGCATAACTTGAGGAACCCTTCCAGATCCCGATTGCCCGTCTTAAAGTCAAAGCTGCCGTCCGGCTGCTCATGGTCATTCCAGAACACATAAAATGCAATAGTATTCAGCCCCATAGCCTTGGCGGTCCTGATGCGGTGCCTCCAGTATTCCCGGGGAATGCGCTGGGGATGCATCTCCGCGCCGCGGATCTGGAAGGGTTTCCCGTTCAGCATGAACTCCTGGTTCCCTTCCCCGCCGAACCCGAACACAACGGGGGTTCCTCCGGAAAGAGCGGGTTTCTGTACATTCTGGACAGCCTCAGGGCCAGCCCATGCCAATGCTCCCACTCCGACGGCCATCAGTGCGGCAGACCAACTGAAACCATATTGCTTCATCATGTTGAACAGTTAATTCATTTGAAGACGGTTGCCAATAACAATTTTTTTCTCTCTTCTCCGAATCTTCGGAATACCCTTCCCCTCCGCCAGAAATCTGACGGGGCCGGACGGAACGGAGGCCTTCCGTTCCGTGGAATGTAATCATGTCATATATCTTCATCCCTTTGTATGAAAACCGGAGGACGCCTGTCTAAATTGATCAATATGAAAACAATTGTTCTTCTTCGCCATGGAGAAAGCACGTGGAACCGTGAAAACAGATTCACCGGATGGACGGACGTGGATCTGACGGAATTGGGAATACAGGAAGCCAACCACGCGGGCGACCTTCTGAAAGACAGGGGAATGGCCTTTGACCATGCCTACACCTCTTATCTCAAGAGGGCCGTGAAAACGCTCAACTGCGTGCTGGACCGTTTGGACCAGGACTGGCTGCCCGTCTCCAAAAGCTGGAGGTTGAATGAAAAGCACTACGGCATGCTCCAGGGCCTGAATAAAAGTGAAACGGCTCAAAAATACGGAGACGAACAGGTACTGATCTGGAGGCGCAGTTATGACGTGGCGCCTCCTCCCCTGGCGGAGGACGATCCCGCCAACCCCAAATGGGATCCCCGCTACAAGGGAGTGCCGGACAGCGAACTTCCGCGAACGGAATCACTGAAAGAAACTATTGCCCGCATGATGCCCTACTGGGAAGGAACAGTTCTCCCTTCTCTACGGACGCTGGACAATATCCTGATCGTAGCCCACGGCAACACATTGCGGGGCATGATCAAGTATTTGAAAAACATTCCTGACGAACAGCTGCTTTCCCTTAATCTTCCTACCGCCACCCCCTATGTATTTGAATTTGACGACTCCCTGAACCTGGAAAAAGACTACTTTCTTGGGGATCCGGAAGAAATCCGCAAACGCATGGCGGCCGTCGCCGGCCAGGGAAGCGCAAAGAAAAAAACGCCTGCGGAATAACCTCATTATCCTTTCCTATGACCGCCCATTCCTGCCGCATTGCGTTCTTTGACGCCAAGCCCTACGACCGGGATTCCTTCAATTCTGTCAATGAACGCGAATTCCATTACGACATCCGTTACTTCAAAGGGCACCTCACTCCGGACAGCGTGCCCCTGACCCGCGGTACGGACGTAGCGTGCATTTTCGTCAATGACACGGCAAACCGGGAAGTAATACGGAACCTGAAGGAAAATAGCGTCAAATTGCTGGCTCTGCGTTGCGCCGGATTCAATAATGTGGATCTGAAAGCTGCGGAAGAAGCGGAACTGCCCGTCGTGCGGGTGCCCCAATATTCTCCCTATGCGGTGGCGGAACATGCCGTAGCCCTGATGCTTTCCCTGAACCGCAAAATACACCGCGCCTACTGGCGCACCAGGGACGGCAATTTTTCTCTTCACGGCCTGATGGGCTTTGACATGAATGGAAAAACGGCCGGCATCATCGGAACGGGGAAAATCGCCAGAATCCTCATCCGCATTCTCAAAGGCTTCGGGATGAACATCCTGGCCTATGACCTGCACCCTGACCAGTGCTTTGCGGAAGAAGCCGGCATTACGTACACCACCCTGGACGATCTGTACGCCCGGTCCGATATCATCTCCCTGCACTGTCCCCTTACTCCGGAAACGGAACACCTGATTAATACGGATTCCATTGGAAAAATGAAGGATGGAGTGATGATCATCAACACGGGACGCGGCAAGCTGATTAACACGGAAATGCTGATTGACGGCCTGAAATCAAAAAAAGTGGGAGCTGCCGGACTGGACGTGTACGAAGAAGAGGGAGAATATTTCTACGAAGACAAATCCGACAGGATTATTGATGACGATACTCTGGCCCGTCTCCTTTCCTTCAACAACGTCATCCTGACTTCCCACCAGGGCTTTTTCACGAAAGAAGCCCTGCACAATATTGCGGAAGTCACCCTGCACAACATCCGGGACTTTCTGGAAAGCAAACCTCTGATCAACCGAGTCTCGCTTCAGTCACGCTGAACGTGCCCGGCGGGCGCTCTACGGAAATCCGGGACTTTCTCATCCGCCTTCTGCCGGACAGAAGGCGGAATTCGGGGAAAGGCGGCAGCTTTTTTATGCAAGAGCCGCCACTTCCCGCCGTATTATATACTATGAGCACTCCAGCCCCTGCCTCCGTCCTGGCTCCCAAACCGCACTACGCCGCTCTGGACGGCCTCCGCGGAGTGGCCGCCGTCATGGTGGTCCTGTTCCACATGTTTGAAGGCAGCGCCAGAGACTTCCAGTTCCATACGGACCAGATCATCAACCACGGCTACCTGTCCGTGGACTTCTTCTTCATGCTGTCCGGCTTCGTCATCGGATACGCCTATGACGACCGCTGGGAAAAAATGAACCTGTGGAACTTCTGCAAGCGGCGGCTGGTGCGCCTTCAACCCATGGTGGTCATGGGGATGCTGCTGGGGGGAATCCTCTTTTACTTCCAGGGGTCTGAAATCTTCCCGAACCTTGCGCAAACCCCCGTATGGAAAATGCTGCTGGTCATGACCGTGGGATTCACGCTGCTGCCCGTTCCCGTTTCCCTGGATGTGCGCGGATGGTCGGAAATGCACCCGCTGAACGGTCCGGCCTGGTCCCTCTTCTTCGAATACGTCGCCAATATCCTTTATGCCATGCTCATCAGAAAATTTACCAGCAGATGGCTGGCGGTCCTGGTCTTTCTGGCGGGCTGCGCCCTCATTCACCAGTGCTACACGCAGGGCAACAACATCGGCGGCTGGACTCTGGATGCGGAACAGTGCCGTGTGGGGCTTATACGGCTCATGTTCCCTTTCTTCGGCGGTCTGCTCCTGTTCCGCCTGTGCAAACCTGGACGGATCAGGCATGGTTTCTGGTGGTGCAGCCTGCTTCTGGCGGGAACCCTGGCGGCGCCCCATGTAGGAGGCGCGGAACATTTCCGCCTGAACGGCCTGTATGACGCCTTCTGCATCATTGTCATCTTTCCCGCGGTAGTCTTCCTCGGAGCCAGCGACATCCCTGGAGACATCTCTTCCAGAGCCAGCCGGTTTTTGGGAAACATCTCCTACCCCCTTTATATCACCCACTATCCCATCGTGTATCTCTACCTGGCCTGGGTTCACGATGCGGAAGTCCCTCTTTCCCGTGCGCTCCCCGTGGCGGCAGGCGTCTTATTCCTCTGCATTGCCGTAGCCTACGGGTGCCTGAAGCTTTATGACGAGCCCGTGCGCGCATGGCTTTCCAAACGCGTGCTGAAGCGGCGTCCTCCGGAACCCGGGGCGTAAAGCGGAACAAACATCTGCCTTGCCCCGGGCGGGGCCAGGCCGGATACTGTCGGCGGTCTTTCATGGAAAAACTGCCGACATCCTCCAAAGCTCTGCGCTACCTGCCCTTTCTTGTGGCATCGGCATTCTTTATGCAGATGCTGGATGCCACCATCCTGAACACGGCCATTCCCACCATTGCCCGCAGCTTCAACAGCCATCCGCTGCAGCTCCACTCCCTGGTAACGGCCTACATGCTCACCGTCTGCGTCCTGATACCGGCCTCCGGATGGATATCCGACAAACTGGGTTCCCGCCGTACTTTCCTGCTGGCCATCTCCGTTTTTTCCGTGGGCTCCCTGCTGTGCGCCCTTTCCGCCTCCGTTACCATGATGACGGTATGCCGCGTCATCCAGGGAATAGGCGGCGCCTTCCTGATGCCCGTCGGGCGCCTTGTCATCCTGCGCTCCTATCCCCGCTCCATGTTCGTCAATGTCCTGAACATTGTAACGATTCCGGCGCTGCTGGGCCCCCTTCTGGGGCCGGTGCTGGGCGGTATCATCGTACAGTACGCTTCCTGGCACTGGATATTCCTGATCAACATCCCGGTAGGCATGGCGGGCCTGTGGGCCACCTGGAAGCTGATGCCGGACCTGAAAGCGGTCCGGGAACAAAAATTCGACTGGCGGGGGTTCTTCCTCTTCTCCTCCTCCGCCGTGCTGGCTACAATGGGCCTCTCCTCCGCGGGAGGCGTAACCGATAAGACGCGCATGGCCATCCTCACGTCAGCCGGAGGCATTCTCCAGCTTCTGTACTGGTTGCTGGCGTTCCGTTCAAAAGCCCCCATCTTCAGCCCGGCCCTGTTCCGCATCAGAAACTTTGCCATCGGAATCGCCGGCAACATCGTCTGCCGCCTGGGCGGAAGCTGCCTGCCGTACCTGATGCCGCTTTTCTTCCAGGTAGTGCTTGGTTATTCCGCTCTTCAGTCCGGCATGTCCCTGATTCCGCTGGCCCTGAGCAATCTGCTGGCAAAAACGGTTGCGCCGCGTCTGCTCGGGAAATTTGGTTACCGGAACATCATGGTCGTCAATACCTTCACCATAGGAGCGCTGCTGGCCTCCTTCCGCTTTGTAGGCCCTGGAACCCATGAACTTATTCTCCTGGGCATGCTCGCGCTGCTGGGCGGGGCCAACTCCATTCAGTTCACCTGCATGAACACCCTGACGCTGATTGACCTCCCCAATGCAGACGCCAGCAGCGGGAACTCCCTGCTTTCCACGATCATGCAGCTCTCCATTGCTGTCAGTATTGCCGCGGCCTCCCTGCTGCTGGATAGCTTCGGCGGCCATTCGGCTACCTCCGGAAAGGCTGTGGAAACCGCCTTTCATGCCACTTTCGCCACCATCGGCGCCATTGCCGCGGCCAGTTCCTTCATCTTCGCCCTGGTGGACAAAGACAAGGGAATCACCCGCAAACGGAGAAAAGCAGCTTGAAGAAGAAAATTCCCGCCCCTGTTCAGGAACAGGAAGAGGAATCTCCCGTCTCAAGAGAACAGCACTGCGCAAACCGGGCGCGGGACTCTTCCAGGGTAATCGGTTTCTTATCCTCCCCCAGGGCTACATAAACCAGCTCCGCCTCTGTAATTTTGGCAATGTTATTGCAAAGCTTCGTCAGACGTTCCGCATACACCTCCACCTTCACGGTGACGGAGGTGCGGCCCACCTTGATAATATCCGTATAAAAGGACACTACATCGCCCACCAGCACAGGAGCTTCAAACGTCAGGCTGCTCACCGCACGCGTCACAATATAGCGGCTCAATGCATAGCGCATGGCGGTATTGGCTCCCGCAAGGTCCACCTGGCTCATCACCCAGCCGCCGAATACTTCCCCGCTCTGATTGGTATCCGCAGGCATTGGTTCCACGCGCAGGGCGGGAACGCGCCCTTCCGGAAGCTGGGCATGACGATATGTATTTTCCATAAATAAGAATTATTATAAATTGATAAGGACATGCTTATCTATCACAGCCCTCTTGTAAAGGGTAAAACGCGGAAGCGGAAAACGGGCGGTGCCGGCACGCTCTGCGGAAAAAAGAAAACAGCCCGGAATAAACTGCTTTCCCATATTGATTAAGTTGGGCAGGCGGATTTCCGTGTCTTATCCCGGAGCTTTTCCACCATGGCCGGTAAAGGCGGTTGTCCATTACTCATGGACCGCAACCATGAATCCAAAACAAAAAAAGTGGACGGGGAGGCACATCCCGCTTCCGACTTTGCCTACGTACCCGATCCGGAAAAGCCTTCCACCTGGAAACTGCCGATTTTCAACATGCGCCACGTAGGAGGGGCCCTGGCCGCCATGACCAGCGACTATCGCGGCAACCCCGTGGAAATACCGGAAGGAGATCGCCGTGCCGTCATGAAAAAAATCCTGGCCAGGAAAGCGAAACTGGAACAGGAAGAAAGCTGATTCCGTTTTCTTTCATTTCTTTTTTTCCGCCTGTAAACAGGAAGGAAAGAAATATCTTTTCCCTTCGTTCCCCGGTCTTAGCCGTTTGGGGACGGGCTGACACCATCCAGATACCGGCTTTCTGCGGCGCCTTCGGCTGGCACCCCCGTAGAAATGAAAGACATTCCCACCCTTCCGACGCTCCTGGCGGATACAGCCGGATATTTCACTTACGGACGGCATCAAAAACGGTGGTAAAACAGAAGAAGAAATTAAATTATTCTAAAATCATCAATCATCCCAAGGATGTTTTTCCCCTAAAGTGGATTGGGGAAATTCAGGAAATCTGAAAATCAAATAACTTTCTCCGGCCAATAAAAACAACATTTAGAAAATTCCTATATAAATAAATATCAATGGCATATTGAAATAAAAACATGTCTTTCCCTGAACAGGCTGTCCGAAGCCTGGTCATCACGACAGGAATGAAGAATGCCGGAAAAGGGAATGCTGCCGGCTATTTCCCGCATGGCAGCGCTTTTCCCCTTCCGTCAACTCCGCATCAAAATATGACTGACGAAAAAATGAGCACAGAAGGCACTAACGAAATACAGGACCCGCGCGGCGAATTCCGCCAGGAAGGATATGAACAACAGCAGCAGAAAGCCCCCGGCCTGCAATCCGAAATGAAACCCGTGCCGGATTCCGGGGAACAAAGCTACCATGGCTGCAACAGGCTCCGTGGACGAAAAGCCCTGGTCACAGGGGGAGACTCGGGAATAGGCCGGGCGGCGGCTATTGCCTACGCACGCGAAGGAGCCGACGTAGCCTTGAACTACCTTCCTGAAGAACAAAGCGATGCCGAAGAAGTGGCGGAACTCATCAGAAAAGAGGGCCGGAAGGCCGTCCTACTGCCGGGGGACCTCAGCGATGAAGTCTTTTGTAAAAAACTCATCAGGGATGCCTTGGAAAAACTTGGCGGACTGGACATCATGGCCCTGGTAGCCGGTAAACAAGTGGCGGTGGAAGATATCCGGGACATTACCACGGAACAATTAACCAAGACATTTGAAGTAAACGTGTTCTCCCTGTTCTGGATTGCCAAGGAAGCCCTTCCGCATCTCAAGCCGGGGACGAGCATCATTACCTGCTCCTCCATTCAGGCCTACCAGCCCGGCAAGAACCTGGTGGACTATGCTTCCACAAAAGCGGCCATCATCGCGTTCAGCCGCTCCCTGGCCAAGCAGGTTGCCCCCAAAGGCATCCGGGTCAACGTGGTGGCTCCCGGCCCCATCTGGACAGCCCTGCAAGTAACCGGAGGCCAGCTGCAGAAGGACCTGCCGGAATTCGGACGGAAAACGCTTCTCAAAAGGGCAGGGCAACCTGTGGAACTCTCCGGACTATACGTCTTTCTCGCCTCCCAGGAATCCAGCTTCATTACTGCGGAGGTCTTTGGCGTTACCGGCGGCATGCATCTGGCCTGATGCGGAAACTCGCAATCCTGGAAAAGGGCCGGACTGACTTTCCGGAATCCCTTTCCGCAGCGCCACACCCCCGGATGACCGGGAAAGCGGCCGGAAACGGCTCTGCAAGGAAATCAGGGCATTGCTCCATTTCCCGGTTGTCCCGGCAAAAGGTTTCTGCTTGAATAGGGTAATGGCATTTTGGAGGTTTTGGTTCATCTTTTTCCCTTTCACAGCGCTTCTCTTTTCCATGGTGCATGGCAGTCCTCTGAACGCACCCGTCATCACCCTTGGAGAGAAAAAAAGCCTGTTCGGAGAAAAAGCGCAGGCCAATGAATATGTCAGCTATGCCCTTTATTACTGGCCGGACCCCGCCAATCCGGACGGTCCTTACAAACCCATTGACGGCAAAAAGAACAAACGGCTCCGCAGCATGGACGACAGCGGCAGGATGGCCGCTTTCATCGGCACGGTCTGCAACCTGGGACGGCAGTATAAACTCGACAGGGATCCGCAGGCCGCCTCCCGGGCCGGGCAATGGCTGAAAGCCTGGTTCATTGCTCCGGCAACCCGCATGCAGCCCCATCTGAAATATGCCCAAATTCGCCCCGGACACCGGACGGAAGGAGACGGAGGAGGCATCATCGACCTTTACCGCATGCCCGAATTCCTGGAAGCTTTGACGGCGTTGAAATGCTCCAATGCCCTAACGGCAGAAGAATGGAAGCAGGTGGGCGCGTGGCTGAACCAGTATTACACATGGCTGACTACCAGCAGGCAGGGCAGGCATGCACACACGCGCAGCAACAACCATTATCTGTTTTATGTGGCGCAATGTGCCTATTTGGCATCCTTCCTGGGCCGCAGCCATGAAGCGGCCCAATGGCTGGCGGAAGCCTTCGCCAACATGGACCGACACATCGCTCCCGACGGATCCCAGCCCGAAGAACTCAAACGGGCGGAACCTTGGCAATACAGCGTTTACACTCTTCAGGCATGGGGATACCTGGTGCATCTTGCAGAACGCATGGGCGACAAGAACTACCGTTACCGGAAAACACCCGCCGGGGCTTCCATTCAAAAAGCTGTGGATTATCTCCTGCCTTACCGCTCCGCTCCTGAAACATGGCCCTGGCAAGGCTCCAGGGCAAACACTCCGCTGCCCGCCATCTTTGAACCGGAGCAGGCGGGCAGGCCACAACGGAAATGCTCCTGAACCGCGCCCGCCGTTAAAAGCATCCGTTTTTCCTGCTTATTGAAAATCCCCTGTCCAGCAGCATCACGAACGGGGCATTTTCCCGGAAAACGATTTAATAAGGGATCTCCCCAGTATTTTTCCCCTTAGATTTTTCCTTTCTTTTTGCTGCTCTCCATTCCCACGGAGATATGGGATTCGGGTCAGACCAGATGCCTTTTTGGGCCTTTCTGGCATCCCTTTCAAGAGAAACGAGCTTTCGGCTGGCGGAAAAATTTTTATAAATCCACGCCCATCCTTCCTTCACCATCTCTTCGTTGACGAACATTTTTCCATGCCATATTTCCCCTAAAATACGGCCGTACCTGTCATTCTCGGTATACCGGACTGTAATCGCCTCTCCCCAAATCAGCTTTTCCAGGTATTCCTTGGCGCCTTCATACCCGTCCTGCCCCCTTTCCGGCGCATCAATTCCCTCAAGCTGTATCCGATGCGTACGCATTCGTTCAGGCGTCCTTTCCAGAAGGATGACCGTGTCGCCGTCAATCACGTTAATCACGACTCCCCTGATACTTTCAGCAAAAGCCATGCAGGGACTTATCAGGAAAATCAAAAGCCATTTCATGAAAAATGATATAATCCAAAAAATATCAGGATGCAACTACTCTTTAAGAAACCGTTCCCGCACTGTTCACACGGCCGGAAACAGATGGATGCGGCCATCTGTGGGCAGCCTGATCCGGAACATCTTCATTCGCTGCCGGACCGGGAGCGGAGGAAAACCCCGCGACGCCCCAGGCAATCAACCATGCAGCCATTGGAAATGGGCGGCAAGTTCAACAAGGAAAACAGGGCCCCTGCAACATCCAACGGCATGGAATAAATTATCTTACTCATTTCTTCAATTCTTCGGCTATTCTGCCGAGGTTCTTTTCCGTTGCTTTTCTCAGTTTCTCCTGCTGTTTCCAATACCACGCCGTTCTTTCCGACACCCCGGCCTGATTCGCCAGCCAGCGCACGGCGCCGCTCGTGTCACAGCCCGTTTTCTTCTGAATGGCTTCCAGAAGCTGCGCGACATATTTATTCATGGATTCCGGGTCGATATTATTTCGATTCCCATGCCCGGCTGAATTCCCCGTCCCGGAACAGGGAGGCAATTCCGCTAAGCTGCTTGAGGCGCAGCAATTCCTCCGCATCCATTCCAAGATTTTTAAGTATCCACGCGTCCGACATGCCCGCTTCCGTCAACTCCTGGATAATATTGGTCATGAGGGCGATATTATGAGATCCCCGGGCACGGTTGTGCCTGATGGTGGAAGCCATGCGGTTTCCAAGAGGCTTGTCGATTACGGCCACCGGCATCATGCCACCCTCCCGTTCGTAAATATCGCGGTAAGTCTTCATGATCTGGCAGCGGTGGAACCCGTCCACGATTTCATAGGTCCCGTCCTCCAGCTTATAACAAACAATGGGCATCGTATAACCGTCCTCCTTGATGCTCTGGTAGAGCAGCTTCATTTCGGGGGGAGCTACGCTGTTCGGGTTATAGGCATTGGAACGTATCTGGTCCAGGGGAACGCGCCGGATTTTGTAAACGGGGGATTGATAGGAGGTTTTCATAAAATATTGCGGTATTTATTGACGGCGGCCCGGCGCCGGGCAATCGCTCCCTTGGTTGGACCGAACCCGGCGTACTTGCAAAAGTAGTCATTCTTCATGATGCAGATGCACATGCGCTTGTAGGAAGGCACCTGCCGGAAATTGCTGACCGGCATGTCGTCGGGATAGCCCATAAACTGAATGACGTCGCGGTCGACGTAACGGCCCGACTTTCCCGTTACGGTCGCCAGAGGATAGGCGGCCAGCACTTCATCGGCAGTTCCGGGATCGACGGTGCCCCCTTTCATCCAGTACTTTTTAGACCTCTCCAAAATGTTGTTGTAGTGTTCCGCCGTTTTCTCGTTCATTGTGGAAAGCAGGAATTCATAATAGGACTTCCAGGTATGGCCGGGCGGCAGTTTGATGGTTTTCCAGCCCATGGCCGTCGTACCTCCGTACAAACCTGTGAAGTTGACGCCGTTGACGCGCCCGACCATGCGCGCCCAGTTGGCAGGATCAATAACTTTGTAAAGCTTCAGGCTTTCCTGGGCGCAGTCATTAAACGGGCTTGCCACCCGCATTTGCCCGATCGTAAGGCCTGCCTGGTACAGGAGATCGTAAAGGCGGTTATAGTCAAAACCAAAACGGGCGTTGGCCGTCCAGACGTCACTGACGCGCCAGTCATAAAGAGGGTAGGCGCTGACGGTCACGGCATCAGCCCGTGTAATCCACTTCCTTCCCTCATAAGACGTCCTTTTATTGCCGCGGGCAACGGCGGCGTATCTGTTGAGGCTTTCATCCGCCCGCAGCCCTACCATGACGGCAGTACTTCCGTGTTTTTTGGCAAAATGGCGTGAAAGCTTATCCTGGAATTCATAGTCCACCATACCGTGCCGGAACGGGACGTCCAGATTCTTTTCGTTGATTACATAGGGATTTTCCGGCATGGGTCGCACCCACAGTTTTTTCTGGGCGGCGCTCCACGGCGTCCAGTAAGGTTCCCCCAGGGAGCATGCGGACTGGGCCCTGATCGGTACACAGTACCACATCTTACGAATGCCGGGGAATTGCTCCAGAAATGTTCTGGTGACATACTCGGTCGTCATTTGATATTGGGCCTCATAATCAAGGTGGTACATGGACAGCTTGTCCAGAAGGCCCTGTTCGGCGGCGTAACGATAGCAGAGATTAAGCATGACGCCGCTGTCCTTGCCGCCCGAAAAAGACACCAGGACATTGTCAAACTCTTGGAAACAATAGGCTATGCGTTCTAAAGCCGCCTCATAAACATTTTTATCCAGATATGTTTTCACAACTTTTCCAAAGCCTGTCTTTCGCCATCCGCCGCCAGCCCCCTGCCGGACGGGAACACGTCGGCCCGGATATGATCGCCGGAAGCCATGCATTTTCCCTGAAACCACTCTTGCAGCCTGCAGTTCATAGGGATATCCCCTGTTCTTTCAAACAGGGTTGCAACGCCTTCATTTCTGCATAAATAAGCAACATCATGTTTTTTCATGTTTTCAAATGCGCAGCAGCTTATCGTCCGTTATTTTCCGTCAACAATACCAACCTACTGAATTATTGCGGCGGGTCAATGTTTTTACTGCAATTATTTCAGTAATTTTATTGTCATCACCCTCCTTCTCAAAATACCTGCGCTTTTTAGCGAGCAACACCATTCCAGAAATGCCTTATGCATTGCGCCATGACCTCCTTTCCTTCTCCGCAACATCCGCGCTATGTGCAGCATTCAAGACGCTGCGTTGGAATGCACGGTTTCAAAATCGGAGACATAAAAATCATAACTTGCTTAAAATTAGCGTGAACGAAAAAATGTACGACTCAGAGCCATTTTCCGGTTCCAACATCTTTCCCCCAATACTCTTTCCGGAACCGCATCTTCCAGGCAGACGATACATCCATCATTTCCCTCCTGAAGGAAAAACAACCGTGTTTCCCTTTTTGCAATCCGGGATGCTGTCCAAACATGAATATGCCGGTACACGCCTTAAGCATGCCGCCAGATTAGACTTTAGGCGTTTTATGATTTTCCTCGAAACGCTAATTTTACGCCAGAACGGAATCAAAAAATGACATTTAGTCAGCACTTATGGTTGTTTTTCCGCGGTTTTTCACCTTTCCAGCCTCCAAACAGACAAAAAAGAAGCCCTATAATCCATTCAAATTACAGGGCTTAGAAAATTAGTGGCTCCCCCGGTTGGGCTCGAACCAACGACCTAGTGATTAACAGTCACCCGCTCTACCGCTGAGCTACAGGGGAGTTTGCATTCCATGGAACGCGGAGGGATTTTTACTGGAGGTACGGGCGTTTGGCAAGTACTTTTTTACTCTTGCAGGCTTTTTGACGCAAAAAGGCTTCCGCGGCGCGGTCATGGCAACGGTGTTTTCTTGACCTTTGAAGGGAGAATGACCAGACTTTCAGCGACATGAGTGAACATCACCATCATATTGCTGTCTTGGCCGGCGACGGCATCGGGCCCGAGGTCATGGCACAGGCTCTGAAGGTTCTGGATGCCGTAAGCGGCAAGTTTGGCTTTACCGTAAGCCGCAAGGAGGCATTTGTAGGGGGTGCGGGCATTGACCACTGCGGCAAGGCTCTTCCCGAAGAAACCATTCGCGCCTGCGAAGAGGCGGACGCCGTTCTGTTCGGCTCCGTGGGCGGTCCCAAATGGGAGCATCTCCCCGCCAATGAACAACCGGAACGCGGAGCCCTGCTGCCTCTGAGAAAACATTTCGGCTTGTATGCCAACCTGCGTCCGGGCGTATGCCTTCCGGCCTTGACCCATGCATCTCCTATCAAGAATGAACTGATTGAAGGCGGATTCGATATTTTATGCGTCCGGGAATTGACTGGCGGCCTGTATTTCGGCCAGCCCCGTTTCCGCGAACAGGAGGGAGACGACGAAGTCGTCGTGGATACCATGCGCTACCATAAAAGCGAGATGGTGCGCATCGCCAAAGTGGCGTTCGAGGCTGCGCGCGGCCGCCGCAAGCGCGTCACCAGCGTGGACAAGGCCAATGTGCTGACCAATTCCCTGCTGTGGCGCGAGACAATGATTGAAGTTTCCAGGGATTATCCCGACGTGGAATTGCTGCATATGTACGTGGACAATGCAGCCATGCAGCTGGTGCGCAATCCCCGCCAGTTCGACGTGCTGGTGACGGAAAACCTGTTCGGGGACATTCTTTCCGATGAAATGGCCATGATTTGCGGTTCCCTGGGCATGCTGCCCAGCGCCAGCCTGTGCCAGGGCGCGCAGGACAACGGCCTGTTCTTCGGCCTTTACGAACCCTCCGGAGGCTCCGCCCCGGATATTGCCGGCAAAGGCATTGCAAACCCGATCGCCCAGATTCTTTCCCTTTCCATGCTGTTGCGCTACTCCCTGGGAGAAAAAACAGCGGCAGACGCCATTGACTCCGCCGTTCGCCGCGTGATTGACCAGGGCTGCCGCACGGGTGACCTGGCTACGGGAGCTCCTGGAGAAATCCGCGTGAATACGGCGGAAATGGGTGATGCCATCATCGCCGCCCTGTAAGCGGGGCCGTTCTTCCGGCGCCGCAGGGGAAGGGACACCTGCGGCACGCCTTTCCTCCGGGGGGAGCGGTACCGCCTCCCCTCCGCTTTCCTCTTTCATTTCCGGGATTTTCCGGTTCTTTATCCATCTATCATGAACATCCTTATCATCGGCCAGGGAATTGCCGGAAGTTGTCTGGCGTGGGAATTGAAACGCCGCGGCGCGGAGTTTACGGTTGCAGACCGCCCCGTAGCGGAAACGGCCTCCCGGGTGGCGGCCGGATTGGTAAACCCCCTGACGGGCCGCGCCTTCCGCCCCGGATGGAGGCAGGAAGAATGCCTGGCGGCGGCAGAGGCCTTTTACCCGGAGACGGAACGGGAATTAGGCGGGTCCTGGTGGCAGAAAACTCCGATTTTCCGGGAAGTGGAGACGGAGGACCAGTTTGAAATCTGGCAGGAACGCCAGACGGCTCCGGAATCCTGCGCCTATGCCGGACCCCTTTTTCCATGGCCGGAACACTGGGAAGGCCGCGGGAAAGCCGCCTATACGCGAGGTTCCGCCGTGCTGCACGTGGAAAACATGGTCACTGCCATGCGGCGTTTTTTTATGGAACAGGGCCGTTTTGTGGAAGCGGATGTATCCCCCACAGATATCCGGCCGGATGCAGACGGTCTTTTCCATTGGAACGGTCGCACGTTTTCCCACATAGTCTGGTGTACCGGCTGGGAAGCCGGGCTTCATCCGGACATGTCTCCGCTGAAGGGGCGCCCCTCCAAAGGAACCATTCTGGATTTGGACTTGAAAGAGCTGGACTGGCACGCCGGCATCCTGCATTTCGGACACTGGCTGGTTCATAACGGTTCTTTCTGGCGCTTCGGGGCCACCTACGCGTGGGCGTGGGATGCTCCCGGCATTCCGGAAGCCCCCGCCGTCCAGGAATTGATGCTGGACCTTGTTAAACGTTATTCCGGGAACATGGACGTCATCCGCGCCCGTGCCGCCGTCCGCCCCATCATCCGCCGCAGCCAGCCGGTCGCCGGCCCCATTCCCGGGCTGGACGGCCAGTTCGTCTTCTCCGGGCTGGGCAGCAAGGGGGTGACCACTTCCCCCTGGTCCGCCGCCCAGCTTGCCGGACATCTCGTGTGCGGAACGGATATGCCGCCGGATCTGCTGCCTGCCGCGCTCTGGAAATGATGCGGAACATCAGCCGTCCTTCCTTGAACGGAACAGCTATTTTCCTTGTCAAAAGATTCTGAACGCGATTACATGCGGCCTAATATGCGAGCGGAGAACGAGAACTGGGGAGATACGGTACGGAATCATCTGTTTGACCAGCGCAACGCCGTCATGGTGCACTGGCTGATTCTGCTCAATGTAGTCATCTTTATCCTGGGATTCTTCTTCCAGGTAAACATCCCAAGGAACATTTACCCGCCTGTCCATTTGGACTTGATCCAGCTTTACGGAGCTTACAGCGAATATACGTGCTTTCACGAGGGGGAATTATGGCGGTTGCTTACCTATCAGTTTCTTCACGCCAATCTGGGGCACATTATGTTCAACATGATTGCCCTGTGGTTTTTCGGCCCGGTTGTAGAAGAACGTTTCGGCCATTGGCGCTTCCTGCTGTATTACCTGTTTTGCGGCGTGGCTGCAGCCCTGTTTTCCTCCCTGCTGGGGTACATGGGATTTTTTGATCCGGAATGGCGCTTCATTCCCATGGTGGGGGCCTCAGGTTCCATTTACGGCATCATGGCCGCATGCGCGGTGCTCTTTCCCCATGCCCGGGTACAGCTTCTGTTTCCTCCGGTTAATTTGAGCGTGCGCCAGTTTGCCCTGGCCGTTCTCGGAGTCGCCGCAGCCGTCATTATCTTCCAATGGAACAATGCGGGCGGGGAAGCCGGCCATCTGGGCGGCATGTTTGCCGGATTTATTCTGACATTGCTGATTTTATGGAAGGAAAAGCTGTCTTCCCCAAAACGGAAAGCTGCCTCTTCTTCCCACTATTCCCCTGAGCCTTCCAGCCGCCACCCGGCACAGGCTTACCCCTCTGAAAAGGAGGTGGATGAAATCATGGAAAAAATATCCAGGTCCGGCCTGTCCAGCCTGACGGAGGAGGAACGGGAAATTCTCCGGCGCGCTTCCCGGCGCTGAACTATTTGTTAGATATTTTTATATTTTTCGTTATTTTCCTTCCTTTTTGCCATCCATTTCCTAGCATGGATGAATGATGACGCGACTGTATTCCTCCACCGTCCTGGGCGTAGATGGCGTAGAAGTGGAGGTGGAAGTGGATTTCCGCCCCATGGCGGAAAAACGCACCTTTATTGTCGGCCTTCCGGATGCGGCCGTGAAAGAAAGCGGGCAGCGCGTGGACACGGCCATACAAAACAGCGGCCTTCCCTTTCAGCAGGGTATCTTCGTCGTTAATCTGGCTCCGGCGGATTTAAGGAAGCAGGGCCCCGGATTCGACCTTCCCATCGCCCTGGGAATGGTTGCGGGAGCGGCTGAAAAGGAGATGGACGCTTCTGCCTGGTGCATCGTGGGAGAACTGGCCCTGGACGGAACCGTACGCCCCGTGCAAGGCATTCTGCCGCAAATCATGGAAGCGCGGCGCATGGGCAGGAAGCGCATCATGCTGCCGCAAGCCAATGCCTATGAAGGGACGCCCGTACAGGGTGTGGAAATTTATCCCGTTTCTTCCCTGAGAGAAGCCTGGCATTTGCTTACTTCCGACGCCCTGCCGCCTCCATTTACAGGTTCAGGGCGAGAGGCCCATGCTCCACGGGACAAAGACGCCGCTGTGGATTTTGACGAAATCAAGGGGCAGCCTTATGCACGCCGCGCCATGGAGATTGCAGCGGCAGGAGGCCATAATATCCTGCTTTGCGGCTCTCCGGGGTCCGGCAAATCCATGCTGGCGCAAAGGCTCCCGACCATTCTTCCGCCTCTGAGTCCGGAGGAAGCACTGGAGACCAGTAAAATCCACTCCGTATGCGGTCTGCTGAAACGGGGGAACGGCCTGGTGGACCAGCGTCCGTTCCGGGCTCCCCACCACACCATTTCCGATGCCGGGCTGATGGGGGGAGGTGCGAATATCACGCCGGGAGAAGTATCCCTTGCTCACAACGGCGTCCTCTTTCTGGATGAATTGCCGGAATTCCGCCGTGCCGCTCTGGAAACCCTGCGGCAGCCGCTGGAAACCGGCCAGGTAGTTATTTCCCGCGCTTCCGGCACCATGACATTTCCGTGCCGTTTCATGTTGGCAGCCGCCATGAATCCGTGTCCCTGCGGTTATCTGGGAGACAGAAGAAGAGCCTGCACCTGCCCCCCGGCGCAGATCGCACGCTACCGCCGCAAAATTTCAGGCCCGCTGTTGGACCGGTTTGACCTGCTGATGGAAGTTCCCGCCGTGGATCCCTCCATTCTGGCTTCCGCGCCTGCCGGAGAATGTTCCGCCAGTATCCGGGAACGCGTGGCGGCCGCACGGCGGCTCCAGTCCAGCAGATACGCAGGAACGCCTTTCCGCAATAATGCGGCCCTTTCCGGAAAAGCACTCCAGAAGTATTGCCGTCTGCTGCCGGAAGGGAGGGCTATCCTGCTCCGCGCCGTGGAAGAACTGGCCCTTTCCGCCAGAGCCTATGACCGCATTTTAAAGGTGGCCCGAACCATAGCGGATTTGGAAGGAACTTCTGATATTCAGGATGTCCATTTGTATGAAGCCGTGCAGTACCGCGCTTTCGAGCAATCACTGAGGGATTAGCACTATGAATCTCTCTCCTTTCGCAACTATCCCAAAAACAAAGACATATTCCCGTTCCGAAAATAAAAAAGAGGCAGCTTTTCAGCTGCCTCCCGAATAACGAGGATATTTACTATGAACGTCTGCGGCGCAGCAACATGGCTCCCAGGCCCAGCAGGCCCAAAGACGCTGCGGCAGGCTCGGGAACCGTTTCATAGGAAACCTGTATACCTGTAATTGTATAAGCGGAAGTAGCGGTTCCGGCACCACCGCGCACTCCGGCAACTACCTTATACCCTTCCTCCCAGGTAAGGGGAGCCGCCGACATATCCAGGGAAATTGTCGTTGTTTCCGATGTAGAGGTAAATGAAAAGTCCTGTATCCTGGAAAGTTCCTCAACCAGAGTGCCGGTTGAATCATATACGGCAAGCACCATGGAATAACTGTTGATTACAGAAGAAGGAGTATTGCAGGAAAACGTAATGGAAGAAACGGAATCCCCCTCCTGCGGCCCTCCAAGAACCATGGCAAAAGAATCCCCGCTAACTCCGGCGCGTCCGCATAATGTAATGGTTCCTACATTGTTCTCATTCACCCAAGTGCCTTCACCATTTATTCCCCAATTTGAAATGGAATTGTTATTGCCGCCGGCATATATTCCATTTTGCAGGCCCTTTACTTTGTCCAGAAGCTCTTGCCCCGATGTTCTCGCCATAGTGGCGGTCTGTGATACGCTTTGCGATTCAGGAAGCTCAGCAACAATCGTAGCCGCCTGGGCGGACATCATACATACGCAACTGGCTAACAAAACATAATGATAAACTCTCATAACGCTTTGCATTGATTAGAGGATTGTTAATCCGTTGTCAACATAAAAAGTTGAAAGAGCGGTATTCCGGCAGTGGACTTCTTTTTTGATGCAAGGGCTTTATAGAGACTAATTCTTGCGCCTCTTCCATTCTAACAGCTGCATGTTATTTCATAAATCATTCATTATTATGAATCGAACGTTATCGTAAACCATTCATGAAAAAAATAGGTCCAGCGTTTTCCCCATGATGTTACGGAAAGAAAAAGAGCGGATTAACAATCCGCTGTCCCCTTTATCCAATCCTTAATGATAAAGAAAAAGCCGCCTCAGCAAAGTGAGGCGGCTTTTTCCAAGAAGACTTTTTAACGAATAGCTTCCAAAGCCTGTTTGAGGTCCGCAATAATGTCTTCCGCAGCTTCCGTCCCTACGGAAAACCGGATGAGGTCAGGCCGTACGCCCGCCTCCATGAGCTGCTCATCCGTCAACTGGCGGTGCGTATGGCTGGCGGGATGGAGAACGCAGGTACGGGAGTCCGCCACATGGGTCACGATGGCGGCCAGCTTCAGACTGTCCATGAACTTGATGGAACGTTCACGGCCTCCCTTGATGCCGAAGGTTACCACACCACAAGATTGGCCACCGCGGAATTGCTTCTGCGCCAATTCATAATACTCATTGGAAGAAAGACCCGGATAATTAATCCAGGCAACATCTTCCTGCCCTTGCAGGAATTCCGCCACTTTCTGCGCATTTTCACAATGCCGCGGCACACGCAGGTGGAGGGTTTCCAAACCCAAATTGAGCAAAAAGGCATTCTGCGGAGATTGGATGGAACCCAGATCGCGCATGAGCTGGACGGTCGCCTTGGTAATATAGGCTCCCTTGCCGAAGCTTTTGCTGTAGGAGAGCCCGTGATAGGAGGGGTCCGGTTCCGTCAAACCCGGGAATTTATCCTTGTGCGCTTCCCAGTCAAAGTTGCCGCTGTCCACAATCACGCCGCCCACGGCGGCGGCATGGCCGTCCATGTACTTGGTGGTGGAGTGGGTGACGATATCCGCACCCCATTCAAAAGGACGGCAATTAATGGGTGTGGCAAAGGTATTGTCCACAATGAGGGGAACGCCGTGCGCATGGGCAATATCCGCCATTTTACGGATATCCAGCACGCAAAGCGTGGGATTGGAAATAGTCTCCGCAAAGAAAGCTTTCGTATTGGGGCGGAACGCTTTGGCGATTTCCTCCGCCGGAGCGTCCTGGTCCACGAAAGTAACTTCAATGCCCATTTTCCGGAATGTGACGGCAAAGAGGTTGTATGTGCCCCCGTAAATCGCCGAAGCACTGACGATATGATCCCCAGCCTCGCAAATATTGAAAATGGCAAAGAAGGAAGCCGCCTGGCCGGAAGACGTCAGAATGGCGGCCACACCGCCCTCCAGTTCGGCAATTTTTCTGGCAACCGCCTCATTGGTGGGGTTCTGGAGGCGTGTATAAAAGAATCCGGCTTCTTCCAGATCAAACAATTTTGCCATTTGTTCGCTGGTCTCGTACTTGAACGTCGTGCTCTGGTAAATGGGCAATACGCGGGGTTCGCCCTTTTTAGGCGCCCAGCCCGCCTGCACGCACAGGGTCTCCGGTCTCAATTCCTGATTCATCATGCGGGGCATGCTATGCGATGCCTCCTGCCTTGTAAAGCAGGGAAAACCAGACGTATGGACAAATTCGCCCCTGCCCCCGCCGAAGCACACTCCCGGTTTTTTCCCAGTATAAAACCCCTGTTCCCGGCAAATCAACCGCAAGGACAGGGGCGTTTTACCTGCGCGCGGGATACCCTACGATCGAATGAAACGGCAATTCCTCCGATACCTCTTTCCCGGAACCAACCGTTCCCCGGTGAATAAAGCCGGGCATCTCACTACTTGATTTCCGGCAAAGGGGTGGAAATTTCCTCTTCCGTCAGATAGCAGCCGGGATCGGACCCGTACCAGTGTCCGTTGGCAAACGCGGCACGGGTGCGGAAGCCTCCGCCGCACAGGGCGAAGTGAACGCAGCGGCCGCAACGGCCTTCAATCTTCTTCTGCCGTTCCAGAGGATCGTCGGAACCGCGCAGCTCAGGCAACATTTCCGCTGCAGCTCCGGCCCTGGCATCCCATAAATCGGAAAACCGGTCACTTTTCACATTGCCCAGAGTAACGGATTGCCAGAACTGGTCCGGATGCACGGCACCCTGTGTGTCAATATTGGCGATGCCCCGGCCGGAACTGTTCGCGCCGCCGCCATTCCATTGAAGCAGGCCGAGGGTTTCCTTCGCCAGAGGGGAGCCTTCCCGGAGCTGGCGCAGAAGCAGGTAAATTCCGTCCGCAGGCTGGGTTACAGTCAGCACTTCACGGTTTTTTCCCTCCGCTTTCCATTCCTCTACACGGGCAATCAGCGTATCCATGGCATTCCTTGCTTCCTCCTGAGTCAGGGTCTGCACTTCCACGCCGCGGCCAGTGGGGACCAGATGGTAAAAACAGACGCGCTGGATGTCGTTGGCGTCAATAAAATCCAAAATCTGGCCCATGCACTGCACATTGTTGCGGGTCAGAGTCAGGCGCAGGCCTGTCTTTTGCCCCACTTCACTGCAAAGCCTGAATCCGCGCACCGCCTGCTCAAAAGAACCTTCCACACCGCGGAATTTGTCATGAACGGCGCCAATGCCGTCCAGGGAAATGCCTACGTACGCCACGCCCAATTCCTTGAACCGCGCTGCAGCTTCCGGCGTAATACGGGTGCCGTTTGTGGAAATGGTCACCTTCAGCCCTTTTCCGGTGGCACGTTCCAGCAGTTCCATAAAGCGCGGATGCACCAGCGGCTCCCCTCCGGAAAAAAGGAGGGCGTTCACCTTGTAGTCCGCCAGATCATCAATGACCGCGCAACACTGGTCCCAATCCAGCTCTCCCTTAAATTTCCGGGCAGAGGCGTCTGCATAACAATGCACGCATTTGAGATTGCAGGTACGCGTAATATTCCACACCACAATGGGCTTGCGCGCACGGGACGAAGCCGGTGCACAGGATTCCACGGCGCCCCCTGCAAAACGGCCGTGCCCGTGGCCCTGTCCGTATCTCAAATGGTCCGCGGGCTGTTCCGCCCCTGTCCAAAGTCTGGTAATATTAATCATGGTGTTGTGAAAGCCTGGGCTGATAAGGGCAAAGGTTGTCTTCCGCCATCATGTCTCCGTAAACGGCATAAGCACGGGACCGGGACCCTCCGCAGATGGTACGGTACTCACACCGTCCGCATTTGCCCTGCAACGCATTGTCATCCCGGAGTTTGAGGAAAAGGGGGTGCGTGCGGTAGATTTCTCCAGGGTCATCCGTCCGGACGTTTCCTGCCGTTATGGGGAGAAAACCGGAGGGCTGTATTTCCCCGGTATGGGAAATAAACATAATGCCCTTGCCGTCCCGGGTGGGAATGGCGCGGCGGGCGGGCTTGCTTCCCTGAGCACGGGCTTCCTGAAGCGCCACGCGGCGATAATGGTGCCCTTCCGTCGTTTTGACGCCGAAAGAAACCTCATGGCTTATCCTGCTCAGTTTTTTCCAGACGGCTTCCACTTCTTCCGCCGCAGGCATCTCATCCATGGCGGCGCGGCCTGTGGGCACCAGAAGAAACACGCTCCACATGCCCGGTTTCATTTTTTTCACCAGCTCCACAAAGTCGTCAAATTCTCCCAGCGTGCTCCTGGTAATGGTGGTGTTGATTTGCAAGTGCATGCCGGCTTCCTTCGCCATTTCCGCAGCCCGGAGAGTCCGTTCATATGTGTGGGGGACGCCGCGGAAGGCGTCATGGGTGCTCTCATGCGCGCCGTCCAGGCTCAATGACATGCTCTGGACTCCAGCTTCTTTCAATGCACGGAAATCCGTGTGCAGCAGCCGGGCGGTAGCAGCCGGGCTCAATGCTACATGCAGCCCTTTGCCGGAAGCCGCACGGACCAATTCCAGAATATCCGGCCTCATGACCGGGTCGCCGCCCGTCAGCACCAGCATGGGAGGCCGCAGTTCCGCCAACTGGTCAATCAGGCGCAATGCCTCCTCATGAGTCAATTCATCCGGGTGCGGACGCGGCTGGGCGACAGCGCGGCAATGCCTGCACGCAAGCGCGCAAGCGCGCGTCACTTCCCAGAAGACCAGGAAGGGGCGTTCATTGAGATCTGTTTCACTAAAAACCGGGCGCATTTTTCAGGACAGCCAATTTAGAACAATTATAATTTTTTGACCAGCCCAAAAGGACGCATCCTTTAAAAAGTTCACTTAGCCACCTCTTCACGGATTTTTTGAACTTCCTTAGGCAATTCGGAAAGGGAATTCACTGCTTCCTTCAGGTTCTTGGAAGCATCCGGAGAAAGCATGATGGCCGTCACATGCTTGACAATGGGTTGCATCATTTCCACAAGCTGCTGTTGTACTCCCATCAGCTTGGCCTGCTGGTTGCGGGTGAGGGGCGGCAGGGCGGCCTGTTTCCTGGCAACGTCCAGCATAGCCGCCCGGTAACGGCCTATCTGTTCCACAGCAGCCTTGCTGGTTTCCTCATCCCTTACCTTGGCCAGGGAATCATCAAGCTTTTTGACTTCATCCACAGTTTTGACCAGCAGGGTTTCATGAGTATTGCCCTCTGCATCCTCCGGGAACGGCTCCGCCTGCTCAGCCTTGTCCCGGGAAACCTGCGCCAGTTCCGTCTGAACAGACCGCAAATCCGCCAGGGCTTTTTGCAAATCGGGCGTAAGCAGTCCTTCCTTTTTTAAACGGGCCAGGGATTTTACCAATTCGTCAGAAATTTTCTGCACTTCCGTCATCTGGGCAGAAACCTGAGCCTGCTCCTGGAGTGTGGCACCGGGAAGTTCCAGCTGCCTTTTTCCAAGATCCAGCAGTTTTTTGCGCACTTTTTTAACTGTTTCCACAGCAGCGGCAGCTCCGGGTTCATCCGTCACCTTATCCAAGGCTGCCGTAATTTCATGCATGCTGGCAACGCTCTGTCTGGTCAGGGAAAGATGGGAGTCCTGGGCAAATGAGGGAGCTGTTATGCAAACGGCAGCGCCCAAGCCAATGAAAGCAGCGGTTTTATTCATGATATGGAAGCCTTTCCGGCATGGAAGAATACGTTTTCCTCCCTTCCCCGTCAATGGCGGCTATTGTCAGGGCCACGGTATGAAAAAAGGACTGCCCGCAAGCAAGCGGACAGTCCTTTTGAAATTTTTAACAGGCCGGCCTTAGTCACGCTGCTGGCGTGAATACTTGTAGTAGCTCTGGAAGCCGAGTTCCGCAGGGAATTCGCTCAGACCGCCATTGGGATTGTATTCCTTAAGGCCGCTCATGCCGCAACGTCCCTGATAAGGAGGCTTGTACGTGCATTTGTAAGTGGGAGCCCAGAAGGTGACAAGTTCATAGATTCCGTAGCCCATGCGCTCAAACATGGTCGCGGTGCCATCAACAATGCCTACGGAAAAACCGGCATAATCCCCCTCGCGGCTCGTCCAGTTGATGATTCCCAGCGGGATTTCTTCAACGGAATAAATAAGGTTGGCGATGGCGCGGCCCAGCTTGCGGGTGGGGGTGTATTCGGAAGCGGGGGGAGCCTGAATGTCCGCACTGGCGACGCCAAGGACGCCGGCGGCAAAAAGAGCTGAGATGATGGCACGTTTCATACTGATTGTTTATATAGTATAATTTGTCGAGGAAAAGCAACTCAAAAAAACAGAAAATCAATCTGACTCCGGCCGGGGGTCACGCGTCATGAGTTCCGCAAGTGCTTCCATAGGAGGTTTGGACTCATAAAGAACGGAATAAACGGCGTCAATCAGGGGCGTCCTCACATCCAGCTCCCGTGCAATTTCATAGACGGAAAGCGTGTTGGGCACCCCTTCCGCCACCATTCCCAGAGTATCCAGGATTTCCTGGAGGCTTTTCCCTTCCGCCAGCCTCCGCCCCACCGTCTGGTTGCGGGAGTGGCGGGAATAACAGGTAACAATCAGATCACCTACTCCGGAAAGGCCCATGAAAGTTTCCCTGCGGCCCCCGCTGGCTACGCCGATGCGCGTCATTTCCGCCAAGCCGCGGGTAAGCAGAGCGGCCTGGGCGTTATCCCCCAGATTCAGCCCTTCGCATAAGCCGGCCCCAATAGCAAAGACGTTCTTGATGGTTCCGCCCAGTTGCATGCCGATGATATCCGTAGCGGAATAAACACGGAAGGTTTTGGATGCAAATATCTGCTGCACCCAGTCCGCATACTTCGGATCTTCAAATCCAATCAGGGAAGCGGATGGAAGCCCCAGGCAGATATCTTCCGCATGATTGGGACCGGAAAGCACGCCTATGGGATTGGAGGGCAGATACTCCTGGAGGATTTCCGTCATTCTTTTATGGGTTCCCTGTTCAATGCCCTTGGTGCAGGAGACGATGACGGCATCCGGCTGTACCGGCAGGCTGCGCAGCCGCTGGGCCACGGAACGCATGGCTACGGAAGGAACCACTACTACAATGAGTTCCGCATCCTTTACCTGATCCAGGTCGCAAGTAGGATGAATATTGGAGGCCAGGGGAAGGGCGGTTTTCGAAAGGACCGGGCTGCGCCTTGTTTCAGCAAGCTGTCTGGCCTGAGCCTCTTCCGGCGTCCACAGGACGACTTCACATTCCCGGGTCGCCAGGACCATGGAGAGGGCCGTGCCCCAGGAACCGGCACCAATGACTGCTATTTTATGTAACCGATTCATCATTTTACTTGGACTTTTTGGAATAGAAAGAGAGTTCCGTTCCATTGAGAAGCCTTATGATATTGGAACGGTGCTTGAGAATGACCAACGCGCCCACCACCGTGAAAAAGGCGACGTAAAGTATCCGGGGGGAAACAGCCCCGGCCTGGAAAAGCGGATAAATCCACCATCCGGCAGCGACCATCACCACAGCGGCCACCAGACTGGCCAGGGATACGATGCCGGAGATTCCCATGACCACCAGCCAGGAAGCCAGAGCCACGCAAGCCACTACCGGATTGAGGGCAAACAAAACCCCCGCGGTTGTCGCTACGCCTTTTCCTCCCCTGAATCCCAGGAAGCAGGTGTAAGTATGGCCGAGCACGACAGCGAAACAGGAAAGAACGACCAAGACGTTGAAATCCCAGCCTCCCGCATCCCCCGTCAGGAACGGCAGCCAGTTCAAAGCGCCGAATACAGGAATGAATCCCTTTAAAAAGTCCAGAATGAAAACGGAAAGTCCCCATTTCCAGCCCAGAACGCGCCATGCATTGGTAGCTCCTATGTTGCAGGAACCCTGCTGCCTCAGGTCAAGCCCCCTGACTCTGCCGGCAAGGTAGCCGAACGGAACCGCTCCAATCAGATAGGAAGCTGCAATATAGAGAACTATCCAGGCAATCATGTTGTGTGGAGTGCATTCTACCCCTCCGCCGGGCAAATGACAATGGGGAAATCACCTCCGGCCCAGTTCTTTCCGGAGGAGTTGCTCCCGTAAAAAAGCACCATGCCTGACGGCTTCCTCCAACTCCGCATCTTCAGAATTCTCCATCCCCCGGCCTGCGGAAACAGCCTTGTTTAAGGCGCAATAAAAACAGCGTGAATATTCTCCGCCCGTACAAAACCATGCCCCCGCATTTTCTTTGCCGGAATCAGCCTATTTACCGCCCGCACAGGGCTTCCGCATGACGGCGGCCCAGACGGAGGCATTATCCTGCTGGGGCTCCAGCATATCTTTCACCTGTTCCATGATAATTCCCACCAGCTCCCGGCTGGAGCAATCCCTGGCCTTTTGAAGAGCCAGGAAAGAAGGTTCTCTCAACAACTCGCTCCAAACCTGCAGGCCATCCGAACAGGCCAGCACCGCATCTCCCGGATGCAGAAGCAGGGGCATGGCGCTGATATCCACCAGTTCCATGGGGCCGCCCATGACGGCGGAACGGAGAACGGAACGCTGCCGAAGCGCGCCTTGAAGAGACATTTTCCCTTTCCGGTAAAGGCAATCCGCAATCGGTCTCATGGAATGGTCTTCATTCAGGCGGTCCATGCGGAAACTGTCTGCACCGCTCCATAAATAAAGGGGGGAGTCTCCCACACTGATCCACCACAGGAAATGGTCGCGGATGAAAACGGCCAGCAACGTGGTCCCGGATTCCTCCGGTTCCTTCTGAATGGCGGCTAACGCCCTGTTGGCCGCATGCAGAGCAGCCGTTAAACGTTCCGGGATATCTTCTATACCGCTTTCCGCAAAGACTGCGGCAAATTCCTGCGCTACCACACAGGAGGCGCGATCCCCGCGAAGATGCCCTCCCATGCCGTCGCACACAATGCCCAGCGTCCCGCCGGCGGCGGGAAGACTTTTAACCACGTCTTCCTGTTCGCGGCGTTTGCCGATCCATTGGGCGGAAGCGCAATCCAGAATATCCAGGGTGCTGGAAGCCATGCAACGGTGGTTTGGATTAACTTTCCTTACGTTTCAGCTGCGGGAAGAGCAACACGTCACGGATGGAGGAAGCCCCCGTCAGCATCATGACGACGCGGTCGATACCGATGCCGATGCCGCCTGCGGAGGGCATTCCGTATTCCAGCGTTTCAATGAAATCATAGTCCACACGCTGGGTCTCTCCGGCAGCCTGGTGTTCCAGACGTTCCTTTTGCACGTCAGGATCGTTCAATTCCGAATAGCCGGGGGAAATTTCCTGCCCGTTAATCACCAGTTCATAGACGTCCACTACGTCCGGATTTTCCCGGTTCAGCTTGGCCAGGGGAACCAGGTCCTTGGCCACGTGGGTAACGAAGCAGGGATTCATGGTCTTTTCCTCCACCAGTTTTTCATAAACCTGCTGGGAAACGTCCACATCTTTCATATCCGGGCTAATTTCCACTCCCAGCTCTTCACAGCGGATACGGCGCGCTTCGGGGGAAATGTCAAACCAGTCTTCTCCCGCCACACCCCGGATCAGGTCCTGATAATCGGCGCGTTTCCAGGGACGGCTGAGGTCGATTGTATAAAGCACGTTGCCCTCCGCATCCTTGTGGTCAATCTGAAGGCCTCCGCAGAATTTTTCCGCTAGATGGCAGATGAGTTCCTCCACCATATTCGCCATTGTTTCAAAATCTCCGCAGGCGCAATAGGCTTCCAGCATGGTGAATTCCGGGTTGTGGCGGCGGTCAATGCCTTCATTGCGGAAGCTGCGGTTAAGCTCGAAAATTTTGGTAAAGCCGCCCACCATCAGACGCTTGAGGAAAAGTTCCGGGGCAATGCGCAGCGTCAGCGGCATATCCAGCGCGTTATGGTACGTTTCGAACGGTTTGGCGGCGGCCCCACCGGCCACATCCTGAAGCATGGGGGTTTCCACTTCCAGATAGCCGCGTTCCTGGAGAAAGCGGCGGATTTCCGCAATCATGAGGGAGCGCGTAACGAACAGGGAGGCGCTTTCCTCATTGGAAATGAGGTCCAGGTGACGCTTGCGGTAGGTGACCTCCTTGTCCGCCAACCCGTGCCATTTGTCCGGAAGGGGACGCAGGCTTTTGGAGAGAATGGTTAAACCGGATACCTTCACGGTAGGTTCTCCGGTACGGGTCAGGAACGTGGTTCCCTTAATGCCGACCCAGTCCCCGCGATCCAGGAGTTTCCAAAGCTTCCAAGTGGTTTCATCCACCTCATTCTTATGCAGAAACCCCTGAATTTTACCCCGTACGTCGCCAATGACGAAAAACTGGGACTTGCCCATGTCGCGAATAGCCAGAAGGCGGCCGGCGACGGCTACCTGTTTGTCTTCCTGGAAATCGGCTCTCAACCCGGCGGGAGTGGTGGTCACGTCAAATCTTGCGCCATAGGGATCAATTCCCAGCTCGCGGATTTTGGCGAGCTTGTCGCGGCGCACGGCAATAAGTTCGGATTCCGTCGTGGTCGGATGTGCCTGCTGTTGTTCGGACATAGTGCGGGGATTTTAAAGGCTTGCTTCCGTTTTGGCTAGCGCATTGTCAGGCAGAGGAGCATTTTTGGCAGCCGGGGTTGAACCGGAACATGCCCCGGCCTTCCGGCCGCTCCTGCAAAAAGCCTGGACAGAACCACATAAAGCACGATATTCAAAGGAATTGAAAAGAAACTGGTCTTATTATTAAAAAATGACCGGCAAAACCCCACATACGCATAATTGCTTTTACCTTTGGCACCAGACATGTTATAAATACTCTCGTTAAGACGCACCTTATTTATCAATTATATAACTATCCGTGCAGACTTATGAGTGATCATACAACCGTAACTTACAGCACGATTGACGCTAACGAAGCCGTAGCCTCCGTAGCCTATCGTTTTTCTGAAGTCATTGCCATTTACCCCATTACACCATCTTCTCCGATGGGTGAATCAGCTGAAAGCTGGGCCGCTGTCAACAGGAAGAACCTTTGGGGCACCGTTCCCTCCGTGGTGGAAATGCAGAGTGAAGGCGGCGCGGCAGGCACCGTTCACGGCGCCCTCCAGACCGGAGCGCTGGCAACCACGTTCACCGCATCTCAGGGACTCCTGCTGATGATCCCGAACATGTTCAAAATCGCAGGGGAACTGACTCCCGCCGTGTTCCACGTGGCCGCCCGTTCCCTGGCCTACCAGGCTCTTTCCATCTTCGGTGACCACAGCGACGTGATGAGCGCCCGCTCCTGCGGATGGGCCATGCTGTGCGGCTCCTCCACCCAGGAAGCGGCAGACTTCGCCGCCATTTCCCACGCCGCCACACTGGAATCCCGCATTCCTTTCATCAACTTCTTTGACGGTTTCCGCACGTCCCACGAAATCGGCAAGATTGCAGACATCACGGACGACACCCTGAACGGCATGATCAAGCAGGAATGGCTGGATTCTTTCCGGGAACGAGCCCTGACTCCCGATGCTCCCGTCCTGCGTGGTACAGCCCAAAACCCGGACGTTTACTTCCAGGGGCGTGAAACGGTCAACCGTTTCTATGAAGCCACTCCGGCCATTGTCCAGAACGCCATGGACAAGTTCGCGGAACTTACCGGCCGCTCCTACCATCTGGTGGATTACACCGGCGCTCCGGACGCCGAACGCGTCATTATCCTGATGGGATCCGGCGCTGAAGCTGTGGAAGAAACGGTAGAAGCCATGATGACCCGGGAAAACGCCAAGGTAGGCGTGCTGAAGGTGCGCCTGTTCCGCCCCTTCCCCGCCGCCGAACTCGTCAAGGCCCTTCCCGCTACGGTCAGGAAAATCGCCGTGCTGGACCGCACCAAGGAACCCGGCTCCCAGGGAGAACCGCTCCACCAGGACATCATCCAGGCCCTCTTCGACGCCCAGGCCAACGGCACGCTGCCCTTCACCAACGGCATGCCCAAGGTGGTGGGAGGACGCTACGGCCTCTCCTCCAAGGAATTCACTCCCGCCATGGTCAAGGGTGTCTATGACAACCTGGCACTGGACGCTCCCAAGAATCATTTCACCATCGGCATCAACGATGACGTATTGGGCACCAGCCTTCCGTATGATGAAGATTATTCCACGGAAGCGGACGACGTGACGCGGGCCATGTTCTTCGGCCTCGGTTCTGACGGCACCGTGGGCGCCAACAAGGACGCTATCAAGATCATCGGCCAGCATACGGATCTGTATGTGCAGGGCTACTTCGTGTATGACTCCAAAAAATCAGGTTCCTCCACTATTTCCCACCTGCGCTTCGGTCCCCGTCCGATCAAATCCACGTACCTGATTACCAAGGCAAACTTCCTGGCTCTGCACCAGCCTTCCCTGCTGGACCTGTTCGATTTCCTGAAGAATGCCGCCAACGGCGCCACTTTCCTGATGAACAGCCCGCACCCGGCGGACAAGCTTTGGGACACGCTGCCCGCCCGCATGCAGCAGCAGATTCTGGACAAGAACATCAAGCTCTACACGATTGACGCCTTTGCCGTAGCACGTAAGACAGGCATGGGCGGCCGCATCAACATGATCATGCAGACCTGCTTCTTCAAGCTGGCCAGCGTGATTCCGGCGGATGAAGCTATCGGCTACATTAAAAAGGCCATTGCCAAAACCTACGCCAAGAAGGGGCAGGATGTTGTTGACAAAAACATTGCCGCCGTGGACGCCACGCTGGAAAATCTGCATCAGGTGGACACAACCGGCAAAACTGTCAACGGGCATGCCATTCCGTCCGCCATGTCCCCGGACGCTCCGGACTACGTCCAAAACGTTCTCGGCAAAATGATGTGCGGTGAAGGTGACAGCATCCCGGTCAGCCAAATGCCCGTGGACGGCACATTCCCGAACGGCACGTCCCAGTACGAAAAGCGCAATCTGGCCCTGGACCTGCCGGAATGGGATCCAACCCTCTGCATCCAGTGCGGCAAATGTACCGCCGTTTGTCCGCACGCAGTCATCCGCAGCAAATTCTTCTCTCCTGACGCCCTTGCAAACGCCCCGGAAGGATTTGAATGCCTGGATGCCAAGCATCCGGACTGGAAGGGAGAAAAATTCGTCATTCAGATCTCCCCGAACGACTGTACGGGCTGTACGCTCTGCGCAGACGTCTGCCCGGCCAAGAGCAAGACGGATCCGACGCACAAGGCCCTGACCATGGTTCCGGCCGGGAAGATTCATGACAAGGAGGAAGCCAACTGGAACTTCTTCCTGAGCCTCCCGGATGTGGACCGCACCAAGGTGAAGACGGACAACATCCGCTCCATGCAGGTGCTGCGCCCGTTGTTCGAATTCTCCGGCGCCTGCGCCGGCTGCGGTGAAACCCCGTATGTAAAAATGCTCTCCCAGCTCTTCGGCAACCGCCTGGTGGTCGCCAACGCTACAGGCTGCTCCTCCATTTACGGCGGCAACCTGCCCACCACCCCGTGGTCCCATGACTCCGAAGGGCGCGGTCCCGCCTGGGCCAACTCCCTGTTTGAAGACAACGCCGAATTCGGTCTTGGCTTCCGCGTCTCCCTGGACAAGCAGATGGAACACGCCATTGAGCTTCTTCATGAAGCCGCCGGCACCGTGGGCCAGGAACTGGTGGATCGGATACTGTCTAATCCGCAGAAGGATGAGGCGGACATCGCCCAGCAGCGTGAAAACATTGAAGAACTCAAGAAGAAAATCACCGGCAAGCCGGAATGCGCGCGTCTTCTGACCCTTGCGGACAAACTTGTCCGTAAGAGCGTGTGGATTCTGGGCGGAGACGGCTGGGCCTACGACATCGGCTACGGCGGTTTGGACCATATCCTGGCCAGCGGACGGAATGTGAAAGTACTGGTCATGGATACGGAAGTATACTCCAATACTGGCGGCCAGTGCTCCAAATCCACCCCGCGCGCCGCAGTAGCCAAATTCGCCACGACCGGCAAGCCCGGAGTGAAGAAGGATCTGGGGCTCATGGCCATGACTTACGGCAACGTGTACGTGGCCTCCGTTGCCCTCGGCGCCAAGGACGAACACACGCTGAAAGCCTTTGTGGAAGCGGAAGCTTATGATGGTCCGGCTCTCATCATCGCCTACTCCCACTGCATTTCCCACGGCATCAATATGGCCAAGGGCCTGCAGCAGCAAAAGGCATGGGTGGACTCCGGCCGAGTCCTGCTTTACCGTTATAATCCGGATCTGGCCCGCCAGGGCAAAAATCCGCTGATTGTGGAAGGCAAGGGCCCGAAAGGCGATCTGCGTGATGTGCTGCTCAGCGAAAACCGCTTCAAGCTTCTGGCGAAAACCAATAAGGAAGGATTTGAAAAACTCCTTGAAGAAGCCCAGAAGGATGTCTGGCACCGCTGGAACCTGTACCAGAGCATTGCCGGCATGGGTGCCGACAAACCTGCGGAATAAGGTATAGGCCGCTTAACTTCAACGCCCCTGCCCGGTTCATCCGGCAGGGGCGTTTTTTACTGCCGGATATTCATGAGAAACAAACCATGAATATTTGGGAGGAGGCCGTTTTTCCATCATGCAGCCGTGCAAGCAGGTTTTCCTAGCCAGTGCCGGCTTTTCCCGGAAACCGGAATTTATTTTCCCCACCCCTGCAACACAAAAAAAGAACGCACACTCTGCTACAAGACCTGGTCTTCAACATATGATATGGTTTAATCTCCGCATGGAGATTCTGGAGGCCTTCAATGGAGCCGCAGACTCCTGTTGCCAGCTACGCTCAGGGCAAAGGCGAGCACTTCATACGGCCAGGGAAATACCGTTACCTCACGCCTTCCTTCCAGAGAAGCGCGGCCCTTCTTTCCTGCGGGCCGCGCCAGCGGAGAAACCGGAGAAAGGTCTCAAAACAGGTATGTTTCTTCAAGATTCCCGGAAATGATGCACGCCGGAGGAAGAAAATACCATTCCGGATGCCGTATCTGGAAAATGCACTACATCGGGCGTCAGGCGGGTGCCCACATCCAGATAGACCAGCTTCTCTGTTGCGGATCCGTTGCGGATAACATGCGCTCCCTCCGGGCTGGCGGGAAATGCAATCGCATCCCCCTCTTTCAAATTTATCTCATCCTCAGGAGTACGTACAACGGCATGGCCCCTGATGATATAAAATACCTCTTCATTCACTTCATGGTAATGATAGCCATAGGCGTACGCCCCCGGCTCCACTTCCACGAAATTGGCCGCACATTTTCCGGCATCCGCTTCCCGAATGACGGGTTTTACCGCAAAGGAATTGCCGTCCCGGCTGATAACCTGAGGCTCCGTCTCCCTGTAATTGGCAATGATGATCTTGTTCATGGCATTATCTGTTCATGCTTGCCGTAACGGCAGGCGCTTATTAAAATAGGCGGCAGCATCCTTTCTGTAAAGTAGGCAGAAAATAGTGCCCTAGGTTCCTGAAAGAAACTATCCTTTAAAATAAATGGCTTATCATATTTCATCATGTCCTGTTGAAACTACTCTCCAACTGATTTCCTCCCGCTGGAAAGTGCTCATTCTCCGCGATCTGCTCGAAGGCACCCGGCGGTTTGGAGAGCTCCGCAAGTCCATTGGCCCTGTGACGCAGAAGGTCCTGACCGCGAACCTGCGTTCCATGGAAAAGGACGGCCTGCTTACGCGAAAGGTGTATGCGGAAGTACCCCCGCGCGTGGAATACACTCTTACGGAACTGGGGCGCAGTCTGCGCCCCATCCTGGCCTCCATGGCGGAATGGGGATCGAAATACCAAAGAGAAAACCGCTGATCCTCCTTGTCCGGCGTTTGAGCCAAGCCTCCGGAAGGACATGAAAATACAGTGGTTCCCTTTTCCCCCTGCGGAAAGGTCAGCGGGAAATTTCCGCTGTTTTACGGATGATTTCACGGGCCTTCCGCACATCATCCTCATGGGAATCCCCACGGCTTTTTTCCACGGTAAAGAGTTTGGAAAGCTCTTCATCCATGCGGGCTACGGCGGCTTTCGCCTTGGGATTTTTCGCGGCTCGGGCACGCAGGATATTGACCTTTTCAAATTCCTCCAGGCCATCCCTCAGTTTTTCAAACCGCAGGGAGCTGAGATTGCCGGGATAAACCAGGTAACAGTCTCCCGCGGGCCAGTTCCCGAAGTCTGTCTTTTCAAACGGATTACGGTTCCAGGAATTATAAGCCCATCTTAAAAAGCCGTCCAGATGGTTGGCTGCCGCAAAGAGGGGAAGCCACTCCGCCTCCGCCAGCGGGGAAATAGTGAAGGTATTGGGCTTTTTGGGATGGACGCACACGTAGAACGTCGTCTTTTTTCCTTCCTTCTTGCGCTGCGCCAGCAGATCGCCCGTGACCGTGCCTGCATGATCAATGACGGGAGAGACGTCATAAACGTCCCGGGTCATGGCCGTAGGCCGGTTGACGGCGGAAACGATTTTGAATTCCGGGGCATACTTGTCCAGCACATTCTTGGCCGCCTTGGCCATAGCGTCCGGCCGTTCATCCAGCCCGATGCAGGTTTTGTCCAGCCAGCCTTTGCTCTTGACGTGTTTTCGGAAATCCGTCAGGAAAGGCCCCCAGATAGCTTCATAGGAAGGATCATTCGGTTTAAGATCCAGAAATTTGTACTTCCCGGTCGTCTCATCCAGATAACGGATCTTCATGTTCCAGGGAATCATGGTGTAGCAGGATATCTGCCCCTTGACGCCCACCTCATTCATCATGAAAGAAACCCACCTGTCAAAATTGGCGTAATTCCAGCGCATGGTTCCGTTTTTGCCCTTGACCCATTCAATCATGGGCGGGAACCAGTCATAAGTCTGGGCATTCCAGGCTTCATCAATCAGGGAGCATGTAATGGCCTTCTGCCCGGCGTCCGCCAGCCTTTTCATCACCGGTTTCATCAGCGCGAAATGCTCCGGAGACCACGGTTCCACATCATGCCAGCGGGCCACGGCCTGCGGATGCTGCCACAAGTCCAGATGAACTTGCCAATGGGCGGGAGCGGGAAGGGATTCCGGCGCCACCTCCAGAATCACCGGCACACTGACGGGAGAGCCGCTTTCAGCGGAAACCACTATTTTTCCTTTGTATACGCCGGGTTTGGCAGACGGGGGGATATTGACCTCCACCCACACCGGACGCACACCTCCGGCTTGCAGATCGCAGCTGTTTTCGCTGCCGATGATATCTGAAATCAGCCTGTTACCGCCCCTGGTGTAGCGTATCAAGGCCGTCCGGACAGGGATAACCTGTCCGGCAGCGTTTTTTACCCCGGCGCAAGATGCCGATAACTGGGGCTGCGCCTGGGAAGACCAGACGGCAATTTGGCCGCCGGCACGTTCGCCTCTCCAGCCGGACAGACGCACAGCATCCTGAAGCATTTCCTTCCCGGGAGCACCGTTGTAAGGAATACGGTCATAATCCTTCACTGCTGCAGCTTGCAGGCTCAGGGCGGCATCGGGGCCGTACCCTTTGATTTCCACCAGGTGCCCCCCCTTCTCATTGCCGGCGCTATTGCCTAAAAAAGTGATTTTAACGTAACGGACCGTCTGTGGATTGAATTTGAAGGGAACGCCTTCCGAAGTAGCGGCAATGCTGTTGGAAGACTGGTCCGCCAACATTTTCCAATTCTTTCCGTCTTCGGAACCTTCTATTTTATATTTGTAAATGCGTCCTCCCTCCCAATAGGGCCATACATGCAGGGCGGAAAGTGTCCGGGGCTTTCCCATATCTATCTGAAGCCAGACGGGAATGCCCTCGCACCCCCAATATTTGCCGGCGTTATTCGCCTGCCCATCCACGGCCAGTTCCGGACGGTCACTGCCGTAATGACCGGAAGCGGTTACTTTGGCTCCGGCAAATAAATTGCCCGCATCGCTTGGGGTGCCTGAGGAAATCAGGGCGGGTTCATACAGGGGATGCCTCTCCAGGGACTGGGCCTGGCCAAAAGACGTTAAGGCAATGGCGGAACACAGAGGAAAAAAAAGATAGCGCATACACATATATATGCGCCGGAATTCCCTTTTCTTTCAAAATAAAAATTGTTTCCGCTACTCCGCCAAAGGACGTACGGGTATTCCTCTGGAAGCAAAATAAGCCTTGGCTTCCGGCACCGTATATTCCCCAAAGTGGAAAATGGAAGCCGCCAGCACGGCATCCGCCTTTCCTTCCACCAGCACATCCACCATGTGGTCCAAATTACCCGCACCCCCGCTGGCAATCACCGGAATGCGTACCGCACTGCTTACGGCGCGGGTCAATTCAATATCATAACCCGTTTTGGCACCGTCCGCATCCATGCTGGTCAACAAGATTTCCCCGGCCCCGCGGCGTTCCGCCTCCACGGCCCATTCCACGGCATCCAGCCCAACGAACTTCCGGCCTCCATGGGTGGAAACGCCCCACTTTCCGGAAGCCTGGCGTTTGGCGTCAATAGCGACGACGATGCACTGGCTGCCGAAAGCCGCCGCACCTTCATTAATCAGTTCCGGCCGGTTGATAGCCGCCGTATTCAGGGAGACCTTGTCCGCACCCGCCAAAAGCATTTCGCGCATATCCTTCACGGAACGGATGCCGCCGCCCACCGTCAGCGGCATGAAACAGCATGCCGCCGTGCGGCGCACAACGTCCACCATGGTGGCACGGCCATCGGAAGAAGCGGTAATATCCAGAAAAACAAGTTCATCCGCCTGCTGGGCATCATACGCCCTGGCGCACTCTACCGGATCCCCGGCATCCCTCAGATTGATGAAATTGGTCCCCTTGACGACCCTGCCGTTCGTTACGTCCAGACACGGAATAATTCTTTTAGCCAGCACGGGCCCTATCAAGCCATCACCGCTGCTAAAGGAAAAGCCTAAAATACGGCTTGCCGCGGGATGCCTTTTGATAAAAAACCTCTTCTTTTTGACCCGATGCCCTTTTCAGCAGTACTGCCATTCATATATCCCAATAAAAAATTTATTGAAATTTATCAATATCATTAACCCATTTTCCGACTGGCCCTGCCCCGCCATGAAGCAACGCTGTGCGGCATGTGTCCCTTCTCGCCCGCATATGCATAAAACGGCCTAAGAGCTTTCCTTTCCATGTCCAGGTGGTAGAGTCCGCATAAGGCATCTCCATTCATGACCACCACACGCTCGGGATTCACCAAACTTGCAGCCGTCTGCATTGCCATTCTTCTGGGGGCGGTGGTCTGGGAACTGGGATGGCCCCTGACGCGTGCGGAATATGAATGGTCACGCCTGATCGCAGCCGTCGCCACGCTGGGCCATCTGACGGGTATTCTGGGATCCTATTTCCGGAAGGAAATCAACCGCCCTTCCCTGAGGCTCCTGATTTTCCAAATAGTCAGCTGCCTCATGATTTTCCTCCTGATTGCCAGGGAACAACAGGAAGCGGGATACATGAGGTTCACGGAGCTTTCCCGCCTGGTGATTACGGCCGGGCTGATTGCCATTCCCACGCTGATGTCCCTGACCAGGATTTTTGAATGGCTGGTGGGCAAGCAAAAAAAAGGCCGGCCTCTCATGGCCCCTGCCATGCAGTTTGTAGCCTCTCTGGGAGTGGTCATCCTGGCAGGCACCGGATTGCTTCTGCTTCCCAATTCCACATATCCGGGTATTACGCTCAGTTTTACGGATGCCCTGTTCACCAGCACCAGCGCGGTATGCGTCACCGGTCTGAACGCCGTAGATTTTGCCCATACTTTCACCCCGCTGGGGGAAATGTTTACGCTTGCTCTTATCCAGATTGGCGGATTCGGCATCATGACGTTCGCTTACTTCGTAGCCATGGTGGCGGGCCAGGGTTTTTCCCTGAGAGACCGAGTGCTGCTGACGGATCTGCTTGATGAAGACAATCTGGGGGCTGTCGTCTCTTTTATCACCACTATTGTGGTCAGTACGTTGTTCATCGAACTGTGCGGCGCCGTCCTTCTTTATTTCTCCTGGGAAGGGAAGAACATCAACCTGATGGGGGAACCTTTGTGGTGGCACTCCCTGTTCCACTCCGTTTCCGCCTTCTGCAATGCGGGTTTTTCAACTTTCCCGATGAATTTGATGGAACCGGGTATCCGCCTGTGCCACAGCGGGCAGGCGGTTATTATGGCGCTGATCATATGCGGCGGCCTGGGATTCGGCATTTACAAGGAAATCAATTCACGTCTGGCAAACCGCTTCTTTTCCAAAAACCGCCGCCTGCACATGCAGTGGACCCCTTATTTCAAGCTGGTGATGATCTCCACGGGGATTCTTCTGGCGGGGGGCACCCTGGCTATTTTTGCCGTTTCCTCTCCCCATGCTGCGGAACCGTTGTGGGAACACCTTTGGATTTGTTTTTTCGACAGCGTCACGGCTCGCACGGCGGGATTCAATATCAGCGACTACAGCCGCTATCTGCCCGCGGCCAGCCTTATTATGTGCGGTCTGATGATGGTGGGGGGCAGCCCCGGCGGGACGGCAGGCGGCATGAGAACCACTACCTGCGCCATTGCGGGCGCGGAAATCCTGCGTATCCTCCGCGGCAGGGATCATGTGGAATTTTTCCGCCGCCGCATAGACCAGCGCACCGTGGCGCGCTGCGTGATTACCGCGGTAGTCTCCTGTGCCTGGATCGGTTGCTTTACCGTCCTGATTTGCGCTCTGGAGCCCTCCATGAGCTCTCTGGATATCTTCTTTGAAAACTGCAGCGCTTTTGCTACGGTAGGCGTGTCGCGGGGCATCACTCCAGATTTAAGCGATCCTTCCAAATATCTTCTTATCATCAACATGCTTGCCGGCCGCGTGGGGCTTTTCGCTTTTCTCATTGCACTGGCCGGCACCCCTACTCCGCGTCATTACCGCTATCCATCCGTCAAAATCCCGTTAACCTGAATATACCATTATGAGATACACCGTTATCGGCCTGGGCCAGTTTGGACAGGAACTCTGCACAGAACTTTCCGCCCGCAATATTGAAGTAGTGGCTGTTGCCTCCACGGATGAAGAATTGGAGCAAATCAAGGACCTGGTGACCTATGCCGTGGTGACGGATTACACTAATCCGGCCGCTTTGCGTGAACTGGAACTGGACGACCAGTCCGCCGTCATCGTCGCCATCGGAGACAGCTTTGAAGAAAATCTCCTCGTCGTCACGCACCTCCAGAAAATGGGCGTCCGCTACATTTACGCCCGCGTCATGAGTCCGGTGCATGAACATATTTTAAGCCAGATGAACGTGTATGCGCTCATCAACTTGTCCCGCGTGGCTTCCAAGCAGCTTGCCAGCCAGTTGGAATCCCCGGAATTCCTGCGCGTCTCCCCCATGGATGAAAACCACAGCATCGTGGAAATAGCCGTGCCGCGCATCTGGGTGGGCAAGCGCCTGCGGGATGTGGGCCTGCGCACGGAACACCACCTTAATCTGCTCACCATCCGCCGCGGAGAAGCCCAGACTCCGCAGGGCCGCCGGGAAATCCTGTCCATCCCGCGCATTCCCGTCATCGGCACCCCTTCCCCGGATCTCGTTTTTGAAGACCACGATATTCTGGTCCTGTTCGGCAAGGAAACAAACTTGATTGAATTCGCCCAATTATCCAAGGGATTGTAAACCATTCTCCGCGAGTAAACCGGGGGGATATACCTCTCCATTTCATAAAAAGTCAACGGCTAAGCTGCCTTACAAATCAGCCGCCTGTCTTTTTACTGGTTTGATAATGCTTCAAAAGAGGCCATCAGGCGTTTTTCAGAGATGCGGCCTTTGACAGAAATGGCGGGAGCGAAAACGGCCAGGCGGTATTCTTCCAGCAAATAACCGTATTGCATCCAGCGCAGGTCTCCGGCATGTTCCTTCAAAACCTGGTGCCAGGGAACATAGACGCGTTCAAAGAGATCCAGGCGTTCCAGTTCTCTGGCAAGGGGTTGCTGGCCGATGCGTCTGATGCGCTCCGCAATTCCCTGCATGTACCGTTTCAGGTCCGGCAAGCGTTCCGCTCCATGCGCCCACAGGAAACGGGGGCGTAACAACCAGTCAAGCTGGTGCCGAAGGTCAGCCGTGATGCGCTCCATATGACGCACGCCCTTTTGCAACGCCATAAAGTCCCTAGCGGCATGTTCCGTACCCGCCACCAGTTCCCATATATCCGCCACGTTATGCGCCGCATCAAAAAGATTTTGCCGCAGATTCATTTCCGCAGCAGCGAATTGTTCCGCCGTGCGCGGCAAAGGACGGCCCATGGCTATCTCCGCGGCAACGTCCACCAGGTCTTCCGCATTGGTAGACGGTTCCCGTCCGAGCATATGGAGAGAAAGCTTTCCTTCCAGCTTCAACGGAAATTTTTTGCGGAGATGGTTAATCTGGTCCGTCTGGCGCAGGAGCATGAAACGCAGGCATCCTTCCCGGTGGGATTCCGCAGCGCACAGTTCATCCTCAAAAACACGGACGCCCACAGATGTTCCTTCATCCACCAGAGCCACATAACCCGGCCTTCCCGCCACATCCACCGTGTATTCCAAATCTCCGCAGACCCATTCCCTCATGCCGGTTACGGACACGAGCTCCTCCGCTGTTTCCTGGAACCGGCGGGAAAGCTTCTTACCCAGTCGGTTATTCAGTTCCGCAATATTCGTGCCCATGGCAAGCTCCTCTCCTTCATCATCGCACACCCATATTTTCGTAACCAGCTCCGCAGGAAGACGGTTCATATCAAAAAAGGTGGGCGCGCAAAATTTTCCTGTTTCCACTTCCACAAATTCCGCCAGTTTTCCTGCCAGCGGTCCATCCGGTTCCAGGCCATGCCTCAGTTCCGCAAAGCAGGCTGCCTTTTGGCTGATAGGCTGGAGAAAGACGCGCAAATCCTTGGGAAGAGTGCGCAGCAGACATTCCGCCCGCTGGGCCAAATGGCCCGGAACCCCCCACTCCGGCAACCATTCGGGGATGTCCGGCAACTGGTCAATGTGAACGCCCAAAGTTACGCCGTCATCTTCCGCGCCGGGATCGTTCTGGTAATACACGACGTATTCCGCGCCTTTACAGGTAATTTCATCCGGAAAACCATCCAGCAGATCTTTCCCCCAGAATTCGTACATGGCTTCCTGCGGCGGAACATGCAGAGCTTCCGGGTTCTTCTTCTCCACTCCGGCGGCCCATCGCAAAAAGGCCCTGGCCGTACAGCAGTCCGGAGGAACAAGCTTGTTAAAGAATTCAAAAACTCCTTCCTCGCACCAGACCTGGTCCGGACGGCGCAACTTCAGCTCTATCTGCCGAATCTCTTCCCGGAGCGTTTCCAAATGCCTGATACAGGCGGGTTTCGTACGGAAACCGCCGCCTAACAGCCCTTCGCGTATCATTATTTCCCGCGCATGAACAGGATTGATACGGCCATAGTGCACACGCCTGTTATCAATGATGCGCAAACCGCCGCATACGACGCGTTCCACTGCGTAAACGGCACCCTGTTCCTTGTCCCACCGCGCTCCGGAATAGTGTGATTCACACAGATGGGGCGCAACCCGTTCCACCCATTCCGGTTCCAAAATGGAGGCGCGGCGCATCCACAGGCGCGTGGTATCCACCAGCTCCACGCCCATTACCCATTCGCTCCTCTTTTTACGGCGGAACAGAGCAGAACCGGGAAAAATGCCGAAGGAACGCCCTCCAGCGCCCCGATATTCCCGGTTGTCCGCATCCCAAAGGCCGAACTGACGCGGAACACCCGCCAGAATGCTCCGGTGAATCATGGCAAAGGAAGCCTGTCGCTCCGTTTCCTCTTCCAAAGGGGAAATTTTGCATTTCAGGGTTTCCCTGACCAGTCTGGAAAGGTCTTCCCATAAATTGAACCATTCCATCATGCGGTTGAAATTGAGGAAATTTTTCCCGCACCATTTCCGAAGCTGGTTTTTGCGCCAGCGCCTCCCCTCCCGGAATTGCCATGCAGCCTTCCACAACTTGAGCAGGGACAGGAAGTCGCTGTCTTCTTCCTTCCACTGCGCATGGGCCTGGTCCGCTTTCTGAGCGGCATCCGCAGGGCGTTCGCGAGGATCCATGACGCTCAGGCCGGCTACAATCACCAGCATTTCCGGCATCGCCCGTTCATGTTGTGCCTCCAGCAGCATGCGTGCCAGCCGCGGGTCAATAGGCAACCGCGCCAGCTTTCTGCCTATGGGCGTGAGCTGCCGGGCTTTGTCCAGAGCGCCGATCTCCCGTAAAGTGCGGTAACCTTCCGTCACCAGTTTGGATGAAGGAGGATCCGGAAGCGGGAACTCCGGCATTTCCGGCAACCCCAGGTCTTTCATCCGGAGAAGCGCCCCGGCCAATGCGCTGCGCCTGATTTCCGGATCCGTAAAGTCCGGCCTCTCCTCCCAGTCATTCTCACTGTACAGGCGGATGCACACGCCTTCACACACACGGCCGCAACGGCCGGCGCGCTGGCGGGCGCTGGCCTTGGAGACAGGTTCTATCTGAAGCCGCTGCACTTGGCGCGCCGGGCTATAACGGCTGACGCGCGCCAGGCCGGAGTCGATAACGTAAATGATGCCGGGTATTGTCAGAGACGTTTCCGCCACATTTGTAGCCAGCACGATGCGGCGGTATCCCTGTTCCGGATGAAAAATCCTCTGCTGGTCCGCCAGACCCAGCCTGGCGAACAGAGGCAGAATGCGCGTGTTCTTCAGATTCCGGCCTTCCAGTTTTTCCGCCACCTCACGTATTTCGCGTTCTCCGGGAAGGAAGACAAGCACATCCCCGTGGTCGTCCAGGGTGTCCAGCCAATCCACGGCACGCGCCACATGAGCCGGAAGCTCCTCATCGTCATGCAGCGGCGGCAGATAGTGGAGGTCCACCGGATAAGTACGGCCTTCCACCTGAATAATAGGCGCACCTCCAAAAAATTCGGAAAACCCGCCAGCATCCAGCGTCGCGGAACTGATAACCAGCCGCAAGTCTTTCCGTCTGCCCAGCAAAAGCCGCAGATATCCGAGCAGAAAATCAATATTGAGGCTGCGTTCGTGCGCCTCATCCAAAATCAGGGTATGATATTGGCGCAGATCCGGATCATGCTGCGTTTCCGCCAGAAGAATCCCATCCGTCATGAACTTCAGGCGCGTGTCCGGCCCGGTTTTTTCCTCAAAGCGTACCTGGTAACCCACCAAACCTCCCAGGCCGCAGTTTAATTCTTCCGCCACTCGGCGGGAAACGGAAGCAGCAGCCAGCCTTCTGGGCTGGGTGCACCCTACTCTTCCCCGCGCCTCCCCGGCAAGCTCCATGGCCATTTTGGGGAGCTGGGTAGTCTTACCGGATCCCGTCTCCCCCACTACGACAATGACCTGGTGTTCTCGCATTGCCGCCAGAATGTCATTCCGGCGGCGGGAAATGGGGAGATCCGGATAAGCAATATTCATGGTGAAGATGAGAAAAAACCCTGCAAGAACGTCCTGCAGGGTTGAAGAAAAAAGCCGGAAGGAAGCTTTTACTGACGGGGTTTGGGAAGGGCAATACGGCCGCTCCGGGTCAGCATCTGCACATCATAATCCTCAATGAGGGACAGGAAACGGTCTATCTTGTACTCGCCGCCTGTTACTTCAATGGTCAGGGCGTCCCGCGTGACATCCACAATGTGGGCGCCCAGTATCTGGCAGAACTCAATGACTTCATGCCGCGTGGCGGAATCCACGCCAATGCGGGTCAATACCGTTTCCCGGTACACATTATCCGTATTGCGGAAATCTACTACCTCCACCGTGTTGACCAGTTTTTCCAGATGTTTGATAATCTGGTCCAGAACATCCTCCTTTTCGCGTACGACGATGGTCATCCGTGAAAAGCGCGGGTCCTGGCTAGGGGCAACGTTCAACGAATGAATATTGTAGCCCCGTCCACTAAACAAACCGGCAATGCGGGCAAGCACGCCGAATTTGTTTTCAACAAGTACGGAGATAGTATGACGAGTCATAATTTAATTTCTTAAAGGTGATGCATTGTAAGCACTTTTGACTGCCAGTCAAGCCTGCGGGCGGCGATGCCGGAAAACGTTTTTCCGAACGGAGATTCCAGCGGGAACCATTCAGGCCGGATCAAAGCTCGTGCGGTATAATGGCGTTGCCTTTTGTCGCCTCAGGAATGCGGGGAAGCAATGTTTTTTCAGAAACAGGGCGCGCATCCACTTTCACATTGAATTGCTGCCCGTCGCGGGAAACGGTCAGCAACGCCGGCCCCTCCCTAAGGGCTTTGACCAAAGCTTCCTTAGTGCTGACACTCTGGTGATTTACGGCAAAGACCATATCGCCGGCCTGCAATATCTGCCCCACGGATTTCTTCGGATTCACCTGAATGACCAGCAACCCCCGAGCGCCGATGGATTGTTCCTCCGCGGTCAGTTCGCGCAAATGCATTCCCACTCCTTCCATGAAGTCTTCCCAAGGAGAAGGAACATTCTTTAAAATGCTATCTCCCACCTTCAGGGTGACGTTCATCTTTTGTCCCTTGCGCCAGATTTTCAACCGGAACTTGTCTCCGATGGAAAGATTTTCAATGCGCTCCTTCACTTCCTCATCCGTCTGGATAGGAACTTCGTTGAAACTCACTATTACATCACCCGTTTGAAGCCCCGCCTGCTCCGCCGGGGAACCATGCTTCACGATGTTGATGACTGCGCCTCCCGCCTCATGGTAATCCAGGAAGCTGCGAAGCGGGGGAGTATTGCGCACAATATCCAAACCCAAATATCCTTTCATGGGGCGCCCATGCTTGCAAATCTGTTCAAAGCTGTGCATCACCAGATTGGAGGGAATGGCAAACCCAATGCCGGCGTAATTTTTCTCCACGTTGGGAAGCACCGATTTGTTGATGCCAATAATTTCCCCGCGGATGTTGATGAGGGGGCCTCCCGAATTCCCCGGGAAGATGCTGGCGTCCGTCTGGATCAAGTTAATGCCGGAATCCACCAACTTGCGTTCGCGGGAGCTGATAATGCCGCGGGAAACCGTCGTGCCCAGCCCATAGGGATTGCCGCATGCCAGGACAATCATGCCGGGCGCAATTTCATCACTGTTGCCGAACGGAAGGGGAGTAAAGGTCATCGGGTTCTCTACCTGCAACACGGCAATATCCAGTTCCGGGTCCACTCCCACCAGGCGCACGGAAACGCTTTTTCCATTGCTCAGCGTAACGCGCAGAGCATGCTTGTTCTGAATGACATGATAAGCGGTAATAATATGTCCTTCTTCAGTAACGATGACGCCGGAACCCAAACCGTGAACCGTCAGCCTTTTTTCAATCATGGAATCACCGTCCTCGGAAGGCTGCGGAACGCTTGTCACGCCTGTGGTGTCTATGCTGACCAATACCCGTTCCACCAACCGGGCAACGCGTGAATATTCCTCATTAAGCTGGTGCAAAATAGGAATATCCTCCTCCTTCAATTCAGGCTGCTGGGCCAGGGTAAACACTTCTGACCGGAAAGAAACATTTTTCTCCGTAACACGACTGTTCCACCTCCAATAGGCAACGGAGACCACGGTCATCATAACCGTCATCATGATGACAAGTAAAGCCCGTGTCCATATGGTCGATCTCATGGAAATGCGCTGCCGTAATAACGATCAAACGATTTGCGGCTTGATCACAAGGGGATGCCTGAAAACGGAGCCTGTCAAGCTTCAGCCCGCTTTTCGACATTCCGGCTCCATTGATACTATTTAAGCCTTTTCTCTTCAAATGAAAAAACTTGTAAATGACAAATACGCCTTTCAACAAACCGTACTTTATGATATCATGCGGTTACGGTTTTATGGGTTCCAGCACTTTACAACAACAAGCCATTCATCTCGTATTCGGTACGGATGAAGGAATGGTGCGTGAAAAGGCTTCCGGCATCTTTGCCGCTCTGACGGAAGGCACAAATGAATTTTCCCATGAAATTCTGGAAGCGGCCTGCGGTGATTCCGATGAAGCGGCCCAGGTGATACGCCAGGTTACGGAAGCTCTGCGAACCCTTCCATTTTTTCCGGGACGCAAAGTAGTCTGGATGAAGAACTGCAATTTCCTGGGAGACTCCGTCACGGGACGTTCTTCCACTACGGAAGCGGCTCTGGATTCTTTCAGGCAATTTCTGGAAAGCGGTCTGGGGCCGGACGTCCTGCTGCTTATTTCCGCCTCTGAATTTGACAAGCGCCGTTCCTTTAACAAATTCCTGCTTCAATCCGCCGTGTCGGAAGAATTGAATAAGCCGGACATCACTAAAGCAGGATGGGAAGGCAGTCTAATGCCCCTCATTAATAAGGAAACGGCAGCGCGAGGCATGAATTTCGATTCCGCCGCCCTGGAACTGTTCATTCACCGCGTCAGCGAATCCTCCCGCCAAATCATTTCTGAAATTGAAAAACTGGATCTTTATCTGGGGGCGGACAGACGCACCGTCATGCCGGAAGACGTGGAGCGCATGGTCCCGCTGACGCGTACAGGCGTTATTTTTGAAATTTCCCGGGCTCTGGAAAACAAGAAAAGCGATGCGGCTATCTCTCTGATTGACTTTCAACTGGAACGCGGTGAAAACGCCATCACCATCATGCGTGCCGCATTCATCCCTACGCTAAGGAATCTTCTGGCCGCCAGACTTTTATGTGACGCATTCAACCTGAAGCCCACCAATTTCAAGGAATTTACGGCCCGCATTTCTTCCCTGCCCTCTTATGCAGCTGCGTTAATTCCCCTGAAAAAAGACGGTACTCCCAATGCTTACCCGCTTTTTCTGGCAGCGCAGAACGCTTCCAAATTCAAGACGGAACGGCTGAAGCAAACTTTGAAAGAATGCATGAAGGCAGATAAAGCCTTAGTGTCCTCTTCTCTTGATCCCCGCCTGATTCTGCATCGTCTTGCTATTTGCTCCGCATCCTGATGAACTCCTCCCCTTCTTCCGTTTTCCCCTTGTTTGACGTTCTCGTCGTCGGCGCCGGGCACGCAGGTATTGAAGCGGCATTGGCAGCATCCCGTCTGGGATGTTCCGTCGCTGTCCTAACTCACAACCTGGATACCATTGGGCAAATGTCCTGCAATCCGGCTATTGGGGGACTTGCTAAAGGACATATCGTCCGGGAAATAGATGCCATGGGTGGAGCCATGGGATTGAACACGGATGCCACCGCCATTCAATTCCGCATGCTTAACGCCTCCAAGGGGCCCAGCGTGCGCGCCCCCCGCGCCCAGTGCGACAAAACAGCCTACCGGACAAGAATGAAAATGGTTCTGGAAACCGCCCCCGGCATACGCCTGTTTCAGGGAGATGTGGTCAGATTGCTCGTCAACGGTGAGCAACAGGTAACAGGGGTTGTTACTTCTCTGGACTGCGCCATTCATGCCCGCAGCGTGATTATCTGCTCCGGGACATTCATGAGGGGATTGCTTCATGTAGGCCTTCAGCACATAACTGGCGGCCGAATGGGTTGCGCCTCTTCCAGCCTTTCCGCCGGTCTTGTTATGCTGGGTTTTCAGGTGGAACGGCTTAAAACAGGAACTTCTCCCCGCGTCAATGGGAAATCCATCGACTTTTCCGTCTGTGAAATGCAGCCCGGAGACACTCCGGAAGCCTTGTTCAGTTACCGTTCCCGCGATATACTGAAACGTGACTCCGAACCATTTTGCACTTTGAACACATGGGGAGATGAGAATTTCCGGATGAAGCAAATGCCCTGCTGGATCACTTACACCAACCAGGCTACGCACGACATTATCCGGAAAAATTTGAAATTCAGTCCTCTTTACAGCGGTATCATTGAAGGAATAGGCCCCAGGTACTGTCCTTCCATAGAAGACAAAATCGTGCGCTTTGCGGAAAAAACAAACCATCAGGTATTCCTGGAACCGGAAGGCCGCAGTACGGAGGAATTCTACCTTAACGGAGTTTCCACTTCCCTGCCCTACTCCGCTCAGTGCGATTTTATCCATACCATTCCCGGTTTGGAAAATGCGCAGCTGATCCGTCCGGGATATGCGGTGGAATATGACTTCTGTCCTCCTACGCAATTGCATCCCACACTGGAAACCAAATTGGTGGAAAATCTGTACTTTGCAGGTCAAATCAACGGTACATCCGGCTATGAAGAAGCCGCGGCGCAAGGCTTGATAGCGGGAGCGAACGCTGCCCTGAAAACCCAGGGAAAACCTTCTCTGGTGCTGCGCCGGGACCAGGCTTACATCGGCGTCATGATAGACGATCTTGTTACCAAGGGAACCGATGAACCTTACCGTATGTTCACCAGCCGGGCAGAATTCCGCCTGCTGCTGCGTCAGGATAATGCAGACCTGCGGTTGGCCCCTCTGGCTTTTGAAACGGGCCTTATTACCCGTGAAATGGCCCGGAAGGCGGAAGACAGAAAAAACGCCGTTGAGGACGGAATAAAAAAAGCCGCCGCCCTCAAGCATGAAGGGGTTTCTCTTTCCACATGGCTTAAAAGGCCAGGCAATGACTGGACCCTATTGCCTGAAGAACTGAAAAAAATGTTCCACGTGGAACATTTGGATGCCATTGCTACGGATATACAGTACGAAGGTCATATTGAAAGGCAGAAAAAACAGGCGGAAAAAATCATACGGATGGAAAATAAAACTATTCCCACCGATATTGATTACGAACATGTCCACGCCTTAAAAAAAGAGGCTGTCATCAAGCTGGGAAATATACGCCCAGCAACTATCGGACAGGCCTCCCGCATTCCCGGAATTACTCCGGCAGATATCGTCCTGTTGCTCGTGTATCTGCAAAAACGCAACAGGCAGCAAACATAATATCCTGTATCTCTTTCATTCAGAAATTCCAGTTTAAGGAGACATAAGGAGCCGGGATCATGGAACAATAAATATGACAAAAGCTTCCCTGATCCCTAATGATAACCATTGTATTGCCCTGCCGTCATTTGAAGAATTGATAAAGAGATTCAATCCTGTTTTCTAAATACCTTTTTGTGCAACAGCAGCTTTCCTTCCATCTGAATAATCATCGCTCATCTGCCCGTTGTAAAAAGAAATGGAATTATCCCTTTATTATTATTGAATGCCGGTTTCTTTAATTTATCCATTGCAAATCATTAAGAAACATCACCAATTTTTCACGGATTCCATTCAAATACTGGCGATGACAAATAGCAGAATGATAAGCTTACTTCAAGAAAAGCGCATGATTTTATCTTCTATGGAAGGACAGTACCTGGGGCCTATGCCTTCAATGATACCGCTGTAAAGAGGATTGACTTTTAAATTCTTCAGGAGCAGAGGGCGCAAGAAGTATTAAATGGCAAATTCATCCGAAAATGGAAGCTACTTTCCCAAGTTTAAAATTCTTCGGATAAGAAATAGGCAAAAACCTCATCCATCACCGGTAACAGATATCTCCCCGGATGCACACATCATCTCCAAAGACATTCACAACAGGCTTTTCAAGACAGGCTTCATGCTCCAGAAACGGACCGGACGCTACGCCGTCCGCACCGCCGCCGATAATGACGGGAGCATAAAATCCCACCCATTCGTCGACCAAACCGGCTTTCAAAAATTCCCGAACCAGACATCCTCCCGCTTCCAGCAGGATAGTTCCTATTTTTTTATCAGTATACAATTTTTTTAATAGTTCCAAATAACTGGAAACATTCTCCACAATCAAGGTGCGGTCACTAAATTCATCCGTCAAACAAATGGAATCCGAAGGTATGGAAGCGGAATCATGGGTCAGAATAATACGCCAGGGTTGTTTCTTGAGGGGAGACACAGGACGATCCGGTTTCCTAATGGTCAGGGATGGATTGTCCAGACGCACGGTATTCCCTCCGGTAAGGACGGCATCGCATTCAGCACGCAGGGTATGCACAAAAGACCTGGATTTTTCATTCGTCAGCCATTGGGAGCGTTCCGGACTGCGGGAAATGCGGCCATCCAGAGACATGGCGCTTTTTGCAATTACCCATGGACGTCCTTCCAGCATATTCAGCCTGAATCCCCTGATTAAATGATCGCATTTTTTTTCCAGAACCCCGCGAGTAACCTTGATGCCAGCCTGCTCAAGAATACCAGCTGCAGCGCCGCGGTGCCTGGGATTAGGATCTTCCGAACCATAAACCACCCGTTTGAAACGATATTTCAAAATGGCGTCCGTACAAGGCGGTGTTTTTCCGGAAGTACTGCATGGTTCCAGAGTAACATACAAAGTTGAATCAGAGAACAGGGCTGTATTGCCTCTCGCCATTCCGTCAGCAATGGCTTCTCTTTCCGCATGAGGTAAACCGGCTTTTTTATGAAATCCTGAACCTATTATCTGGTTTTCATGCACAATGACCGCTCCCACACACGGATTAGGGCTTGTAAGTCCGATTCCATTTGAGGCCAGTTTTATGGCCATACTCATCCAACAGTCATCCTGGTTTTTCATATTCACGCCGTTTTGTAGCATGAAAACCGGAAGAAGGACAACCATGTTGTGTGATTGAAGAATATTAGGTTTAACAATATTAAATTCCTTCTTCTTCTGGCATGTGCCTAATGTGAATAAGATTTCAAATTATTGGGAATGAACGCGTTGAGATTTATTTCCGATGTTAATAAATCTGGTTCACAATAATGTGGATAATATCTGAATAAGTTATTCACATCATACACACAGTTAATTAGCATCTTTTCTCACAAGGTTATTGGCAGATACAGATGTGAAACGGATCCGCGCATTCCTCCTTGCAGAAACCCCGGAGGAAAGCATACCATCCTTTTGTGAAGGTTGCCAGATTGATTTATATTCCGGAGAGGGATCATACTTTTCCCGCTACAAGCCCTGAAGGGCCCTTCCACGGCTTTTCTGTGGCTGGAGTGAATATAGCCGCCTACTGCGCTGCCCGCCTTCGGGAGGCGGGCTTTGAAGCGGTTTTTGATCCGGGAACTCCGGTTTCGGAAGAAAAAGGGGAAATCATAGAAGTATCCATGCATGATTTTTCCCCGGAGGCGGCCATATGGCTTGCTTCCTGCAGGGCAGGGGAGGCAAGAAGTGAAGAGGGGCATTTGCTGGCCCGGAAAGGCGGGGAAAAAGGATTGACGCGGATATTCACGCGGAGGGAGGCGGTAATAGAGCGTCTCGTTTATCCCTGGGATCTGCTGGAATGGCAGGAAAAAGTGATGGAGAAGGTGGAGTGGGAAGATTTCTCCGGGAGGGAAGGGGTTTATGTTATGGGAGCACTCCGGGCAGGGGACGGTACTGTCATAATGCCGGGCGTGGTTGTAGAAGGGACCGTATGGGTGGGAGATGGCTGCCGCATAGGTCCTAATTGCTATTTAAGGGGTTATGTATCTCTGGGGAATAACTGCATAGTAGGGCAGGGAGTGGAGCTGAAAAATTGTATTATCGGAGACGGCACATTTATCCCTCATTTGAGTTATGCGGGGGATTCCATCATTGGCAGTGACGTTAATTTCGGCGCTGGGACGGTATGTTCCAATTTTCGCCACGATGGCGGCGAACACAAAATGATGGCGGCAGGAAGGCTGGAATTTACTGGAAGAAACAAGCTTGGCGCCGTCATTGGAAATCATGCGCGGCTGGGTGCCAATACTGTTGTTTTGCCGGGACGGGTTCTTTCTCCCGGTACTTGGACCAGGCCGGGGGAGGTATTCACTGGGGGCGTGAAGAACAGAATGGAAATTTCCTGAATGCCGAAAAGGCCGCATGCCGGAAGAAGTTTTTCCGCATGCGGCCTTTGGGGAATAGTTAAAATTGCTTCAGCAGCACCGGCGGCGGCGCATCATCAGGGCGGCCAGCCCCAGCAGGCTCAGGGAAGCCGTGGCCGCTTCCGGCACGGGAAGCACGACGCTGTCGTAAAATTTGATGTTGTTGATATCCATAGTGCCGTTCATGGGGCGGGTGTTTCCGAAAGAGGCCCCAAACTGGGAACCTGTCAGGGCAGGGGAGGATGGGTTCCACTCGGTAATCGTACCTGCCAGAGCACCGTTGACATAAACGGAAAGCGTTTGGGAGGAAAGATCGGAAATGATGCTCAGATTATTCCAACTGTCCTGCTGGAGGTCTGTCCAGGTCAACCCCGTATTGATATTTCCGCCGGTTTGGCCGCCAAACCCTTTATTGTAGAGATAAAGTTCTCCGTTGTTAGTGAATTCCAGCACTATGCTGTTGGATTCTCCGGAGACCGTCCCATTGGAATACAAGCTGAAAATGTCTTTCCACCCGTTGTTGGTGGAACTCAGGTTTTTCAGGTCAAAGCTTACGGTAAAACTGCCCTGGATTCCCGTTATCCTTGAGTTATAGGGAGTGCCTCCTCCGGAACCGCTGCCGAACGTGGCATAATCATTGCCGGAAGTGTAATTGAAAGAGCCGTTCCAGCCGGAGGCGGTTATTTGTTCTCCCTCCTCAGTCCATTCCCAGGAATAGATAGGAGTAGCCGCATGGGACCATGCCTGCCGCTGCCAGTAAAGCCAAAATAACAAGTGAGCGTTTCACGGAAATTCTGAAATATGAGTTTAAAACCAACTTGGCTGAAGATTAGCGGATTACAAATCCGGGGTCAAATTATTTTTCTGAAAACAAATCATTTAACGGAAAAAAGATTACGGAGAATATAAAGGAGGAAAAACAGAAACGGTATTCCTATTGGAAAGAAAGCGCACATTCCCAATAAACTTGCCGCCTCCTAGGAAAAAAGAGATAATATTCGGATTTGTAATCCGCATAAGAATATTGAAAAAATCTGATTCCCTGGAATTGATTTTTAAGAATGCTTAAATAATTTGAAAAAACCTTTCATGCAAGATATGCTCGGAGAAATTACACATTACTATATATAGTATGCTTTTAAAAAAATACTGCCAAATATTAGGGTTTGACGGAGAAATGGCTTGAATCATGAAAGGCGCTTATGAGAAGATGCGAGGCAGATAAAAGCACAGACACATGAAGTTTACCATTTCCAAGCAAGTATTTCTCGACGGGCTGAGACAGGTTGCCAGCGTAGTGTCTTCCAAGACAACGCTGCCCATTCTTTCCAACGTCAAGATTGAAGCTGAAAACGGCCAGGTACGTTTTACGGCTACCGATCTCGATGTATGCATTACTGGCGTGGTTCCCGCGAATGTGCTGCGTGAAGGCACTGTGACCTTGCCCGCTAAAAAGCTGGTGAGCATTATCAGCGAACTTCCTGAAGCCGAAGTTCAGGTGGATGTCAACCAGCGCAACCAGGCTACTGTGGAATGCGGCCGTTCCCAGTTTAAGCTGAACGGCCTTCCGGCGGATGAATTTCCGGAATTGCCGTCCTTTGAACAGGCAACCGTATACCAGGTGGACCAGAATGTATTGCGGGACTGCATCCGCCGCACGGAATACGCTATTTCCACAGATACGACCCGCTACGTGCTGAACGGCATTTCCCTTTCTTTCCGCAACGGCAAAATGACCCTGGTGGCCACAGACGGCCGCCGTCTGGCCCTGGCGGAGACCGCCCTGGAATTTCCGGAAGAACAGCAGCTGGACGCTATCCTGCCTACCAAGGCTGTTGGTGAACTTCGTCGTCTGCTGGATGAGGTGGGAACTGTCACCATCCGTTTCACCCGCAACCAGGCCGCTTTTGAAATCAATGATACGTTACTGATCAGCAAACTGATTGACGGCAATTACCCGAACTACCGCCAGGTAATCCCGACGGACTGCAGGGAAAGCATTGAACTTCCCTGTGGAGAGCTGCTGGAAACGGTGCGCCGCGTCTCCCTCCTTTCCGTGGACAAGAGTACGAACATTAAGCTGAACTTCCGTGAAAACGAGCTGGAAGTGGCTTCCAGTGCGGAAGGCGTGGGTGAAGCCCATGAATCCATGACGATCACTTATGCCGGAAGAACGCTTTCCATTTCCTTCAATCCGGATTTCTTTATGGCTCCCCTGAAGACGATGGCCGGGGATACGGTTATTACGCTGAATCTCATTGATGAAATGAGTCCGGGCGTTTTGAAGATCGGAGATGAGTTCCTGTATGTGCTCATGCCGATGAGATCTCCTAATTGATTTTGGTGGCACAAAATCGTTCATACAGAGGAACAGGCGCCGTGGCAACATGGCGCCTGTTTTTTGTTGACTGAAAATGAGGGGGATAAATATGTTATTCACATAAATGTTCTACGTGGAACATTTTTTATTTTCCATTATGGGAAAACTGTGATCCCCTCCCTTGAAAAGGCAGAATTCCTGTATGGAGCACGAGGAGGCATCACCGGAAACCTCTGCAACGGCCGGAAGAATGCCATTATCCGGGAATGAGAAGGTACGGCACAAAATATTCAGAGAGCTGACAAATTTTACGCCGTATTACTCACCCAACAGCCCAGGAGGGGCGAACAAGTCCGGAGCAAGATGAAAGGGATAAAAAACGGATGCCTGAAGGATGGCTTCACGGACGGAGGACATGGAGTTGAAACAGGAGTGCTCCACGTTCAGAATACGCCCGTCCTTCAGTTTTATCATCAATCCGGGTTCTGCTTCATTATTTGGTGTGTATCCTATGCGTTCAATTAATTCCCATGGTATTTCTCTGCGAGAAATGCTGTTGCCCCAGAAGATGGATGAAGAAGTGATTGTGAGAAAATAAGGTCTGCCCAGGATAACGGGAAGCCACAGGAACAACAGAAGGGAGCCGAGAAGAAAGTCCCACCAGCCGGAACCGAAAAAAGCCCAGGCCAGGCCGCCCCCCAGGGTTCCGAGGATTTTCCCTCCCAGCCGGTAACTGCGGTAGAAATAATAAGTGTTCATGAGTTGCGAAGTCAATGAAACGTCAGATTGACCATGGAACGCTAAGTTCCCAACCGTACTCTGTATGATACCTCTTTGTTCCGGCAAAGACAAGGTGATAAGTCAGGAAATCCAGTCCAGCATGCCAGGCGGTATGGAACCGCAGGAGCGTATCAGGGAAAGAAAACGTTCTTCCATTTCCGGCGGCGGTGGAAAAAGGCCCGGCAAAACCCGGCCTGCAACAAGCTCCAGGGCTCCCTGGTTGTGAAGCGCCAGAGGTGGATCAATATAGCGCATTTGCGTAGGATCCGGCAGAATAAAATTAAGAGGACGGCCTTCGTTCAGCTGGCGGTTTTTCGGAATTTCCGGTCCCCATTCATCCTCCACGCCCATATTGGCAAGCAAAATGCCGGAAGATAAGAGTACGGCCGGGTCAATAAGCCCTGACATGGCATTCCGCATCCCTGTAGCCGTAACGGCGCAGAAAGCACGCCTTACTGCGCCAGTAAGGGCCTCCCTGTCCGTTGCCGGAACAAAAGAGGCGGAAGGCAGAGGTTTTTTCTCCACATCCGCCACAATGACATTCAGTTTCCGGTTGAGAGCATGCAGTGCTATTCCACGGCCAACTTTTCCATATCCAATGATTAGCAGAGTTTGCCCCTGTTCGTTTTTTATTCCAAGCGTTTCCAGCGCCCGGAAAAAACTTTCACCGGTTCCAAGACAGGTTTCTATCTGTTTAATCTTTCCGGCGTCCACCATCCATACGGGCTGTGGACATGCCGCATAGCGTTCCGCGCCTGAACGGGTTAATTCCACATACCCGCAGAGGCTGTGGACATGGCTGAGCGCTCCGGCGCAGTCCATTACCACATCATAGGGGCCGTCTGTCCGTTCCGCTTCCACCACTGGAATTCCATACTGTCCCAATAATACGGCTGTTTCCGGATCATGGGGCATTACCGGAGATATCGCTACTGTCAGCTCCGCTCCTGCGGCCAGAAGAGAGGCGTATTTGGCGCAGGTATTCCGGAACACGGGAGAAGCGTCAATAATCCGGCATCCATCCAGCGGGCGGCTTTCCGACCACTTTTTATACTGATGCAGGAGAACGGGAAATTCTTCCTGCCGATAGAAGGGGAACAAATTTTCCAGAATGCGCTCCGGAGATACAGGCATAACAAAAATTTATCAGGGGTTCCAGCAGAGGAAGGGTAATCCCCATCCTGCCGTTTTCCCAGAAAAACTTTGTCAAAGAAGCATCTTTTGTTTAATGGTTTTCAAAAGCTACAGCCTGTTTGGGGAGTACAAACTGCTAAGCCATCAATGTTCGCTTGCAAGTATTCTATGTGCGTGCAGCGGCATGCTTGAAAAAATTTTTTTAACGATATCCTTCACCTATTTGGTGCGGAAGTGGTTTTCTTTTTGCGATGAATAGGATCGCAACTGTTAATGTGGTCAATATTTCCGACAGGCAAAGTGCCAGCCACGCACCATTCGTTCTCATTGCTTCAGGCAACAGGATAAAGCATGGAATAAGAAAAACAAATCCTCGCAACAGGGCAAACAAATTGGCGAGTTTTACATTTTCTACGCTTTGATAGTAACCGATGAGCATCAGGTTGATGATGAAGAAAACAAATGCCAAGGAGAAATATGGAAATCCCTCAATGGCTATAAACGCCGCAGCGCTGTCCGGATTAACGAACAAGCCTACCAGAATGTGCGGGAACAAAATGAATGCCGCCGTCGTGACTATGCCGCAAACAACGGAGGTATATAATGCGATCCGTTTTGTATCGGCTACGCGTTTTTTCTCTCCAAGCCCGAAGTTATAGCTGATGATGGGTTGCGCTGATTGCGCTATGGCGTTGCCTACCATGAATACAAACGGAAGGTAATAACAGGCAATGCCGAACGCTCCTACGCCGTTATCTCCCAGATATTTCATAAATATGTGGTTCCCGACGAACATGAGAGTGGCCAGTGTCGCTTCAGTCAGCAAAGCGGAAGAACCGATGCGGCATTGACAGACGATATTAAGGAGGGAGAACCGAAAACTTCTGATGCTCCATTTAATAGGATAAAGCCGCAGTTTATGTGCAAATTTCCATAAATAGACAAGGCTTGTGGCGCCGCTCGCAAACAGCGCTATGGTTGCGGCGAAAGCCGCTCCCATCAATCCCCAGCCCAATGGAAAGATAAACAGCCAACCGAGTATTACGGTGATGATTGCAGCAATGATATTGCACATCATAGCCAACTTCGGAGCGCCGTCCAAACGAATCATGAATAGGCAGACAGAGCACCACATTTGGAATATCAACGAGGGGACGAACCACAACAGGTATTCCCTCACCATGGGGGCAAGATATTCGGAAGCGCCTAAAAATCGGGCTGTAGCTGACGGATATGCCATCATCAAGGCAGATGGCACAATGGCGGCAATGGTAACGAATAACAATGCCTGGGTGACATTAAGGCGCGCTGCTTCCAGTTTGCCTTTTGATAGCTGAATGGAAGCGACTACGGATGAGCCTACGCCTGCCATGAGTCCTATTCCGGTAAACAGCATCAGCAGAGGGATGCATATATTGACAGCGGCAATGCCGTCGCTTCCGATTCCGTGGCCGACGAGTATTCCGTCTACTGCCGTTACTGCCGACATGCTGAGCATTCCGAATAAGGTCGGTATAAAATACTTTCTGAATAATGTGCATACGTCCAGTGTGCCTAAATCAATTGCATTTCTTTTCATATGTGTCTGTTATTCTTATGATTATTTTTTGCCGGGAAAAAGAAAATGCCGGATAAGGTGATTGGTTTTACCCAGTCATCTTATCCGGCATTTTTATTTGCCCTCCGATGAGGATTACAGAACGCTCCTTTTCGTTGTGTGGCCGCAACAATAATGCAATAATTCAGGGAATATAATTTTTTTGTACGTCATGTTTATGCCTCGGGAGAAAAAATGGCATAGAAAAAAGACTGCCTTTCGGGCAGTCCTTTTTAAAATAGTTTGTGTTTTAAAGGGAGTATTTCCCCGGTAGCCTATTGTTTGTGGCCTCCGGCTCCCTGTTGTTGCGCGGGAGGGATTTTCTGTGCTTCCGGCACGGGGAGCGGCGTTCTCCGGATGGTAACGGGCGTTCCTATGGTGGTTTGCCTGTAGAGAATTTCCGCGACGTTGCGTGGCAAGCGGACGCATCCATGGGAAATGGGATGGCGGCGCACCTTTCCCACATGCAGGCCAAGGCCCGCGTTGGTGAGTCTCTGCCAGTAGGGCATGGGAGAACCGTCAAAGCGGCCGCCTTCCGGAACGGGATCCGTGGATTCGGCATTATAGTTGATGCATTTGCCTTCAGCATCATACATTTTGCCGTAAAGGTTGGAGGCGTGGTCTTCCTTTTTGGAGATCACAGTATAGTCTCCCGTTTTGGTCGGATAGGCTTTTACGCCGGAGGAAAGGGGGAAATCCATGGCGACCAGGCCGTCCACCAGATACTGGCCCCGTTGTTCGTCCAGGCAGACGAAGATTTTTCGGGATTTTTTCGGCTGGCGACTCAACAAGGTATCATCCTTATAGACATCGTACGTTTTCCGGTAGTCCTTACGGGCCACGAAATGGGCGTACGTAGAAGGATGAAACGGGTTTTTATACTCCGGGACGGATTTGTCCACGGCACGCGGATCCGGCAGGGCCGTATGGCCCGTGCCGGAGTGGGAACAGGACGTCCACCCCATGAGAACCACGGGGAAGACGGCCAGGACAAAGAGAGGCTTCATAAGTGGTGAAACCGGGAGGATTTCCCGGATTACTTGGAACGCGGAATCGTCAGCTTCTGGTTGATGTGAATCAGGTCGGACTTAAGGCCGTTAGCCCTCTTGAGGGCCTTGACAGAGGTGCCGTTCCTGCGGGCGATGGCTCCCAGCGTATCGCCTTTCTTCACGGTGTAAGTGCGTGCCTTGGGAGCGGATTTACGGGAGGAGCTCTTTCTGGCAGCTGTACTGCGGGAGGATTTGCTGCCGGATGTGCTCTTCCGCGCGGATGATTTTTTAGTGACGGAAGGTTTGGCGGGGGGATTGTAAGCGTAGCTGGAGGAACTCTGAACCGGGCTGTAATGGCCGGATTCATAAGCGGGGTCTGAGCTTTCCGCAATCCACGGCGGGATTTCGCCGCTGGCCGGTTCCGCAGTGTCGTAACCGGCCGTAGATGAATTCTGGGTGGAACAGGAAGAGAAAGGGAACACCAGCGCGGCAGCGCAGGCGCAGGTTAAAATAAATGGCGTTTTCATGTGTGCCCTGTTCATACTAATTTATGGTTTCGGATTCAAGGCGGTAGCGCGGATTGTCGGGATTTTTTTTCAGACCTTCCCCAGATTATAAAAGGTTTCCGCATTTCGGGTCGTCACATGGGCCAGCTCTTCCAGGTTCATGCCTCTGGAAGCGGCGATGAACCGGGCTGTATGAATGAGATGAGCGGGTTCATTCATGCGGCCCCGGAGGGGTTCCGGACTGAGGTAGGGGGAGTCTGTTTCCAGCATGATACGGTTTTCCGGGCACCAGCGTGCGGTTTCCGCCACTACGGGGGCGTTTTTAAAAGTGGCCACTCCGGTAAAAGAAATCATGCCGTCCAGTTCGTCAAAGATTCGTGTGGCCTGAGCTGTATTTCCGATGAAGCAGTGAAATACGGGACGCACGCGGCCCGCGTAGTTCCGTGCAATCGCCAGGGCATCCTCAAAGCTTGCGGAGCCTTTCCGGTCCCGCGTATGCAGGACGATATTAAGGCCCAGGCGCGCCGCCAGGTCAAAGTGCCGTTCCAGCATATCTTGCTGAAGGCGGCGGAAACTCTCCGGCTCCCAGCCCCGGGGGGGAGCATGGAAATAGTCCAGCCCCGTTTCCCCAATGGCGGCCAGGGGAATGTCCTGAGCCATCCGGAAAAGACGGTCCGTCCAGCCTTCCGGCGCTTCATGGGCATCGTCCGGATGGATGCCCAGCGCGCAGAAGACCACACCCGGGAACTGGCGCGCCCATGCCGCGTTTACTTCCCAGTCATTCGGCCGTGCTCCCAGTGTGATCATGCGGTCCGTGTTTGCCAGAAGGGCATGCTGAACGTAGGTTTCCCTGTGGGACTGGTCGAATTGGGCGGAGGCCAGATGGCAATGCGTGTCAATGATCATGGCATAGAAACCCCGGAAGGGCAGGGGAAGTTTGTGGATATTTACCGGCTTTGAAAAGAGCAAACGCAGGGCATGCCTGATTTTTCCTTGCCACACGGAAGTGAAACGCACAAACTGCCCCGCATGAAATGTACGGCTTTGTGCATGTGCGCCGCCCTGCTGCCGGTGGCTTCCCTTCAGGCGGGAACCCAGCAGATAGAAGCGCCGCAGGAGGGCTCCGTTATCAGTTTTCATCTGGAAAACGATATGTTCGTGGGAGATGATGACAATTATACCAACGGCGTCCGATTTGCCTGGATGTCCGGCACCACATCCCGAAGCCGGACTTTTTCCGGCATGCTGGGGACGGTTCTGGGGGGTACGAATGCTTCAGGTTCCTGGCGCCGGTTCATGGGAATGGACGGTTCTCCCAATTTGCGCCAGCAGTGGGGACTTGACTTGACTCAGCTTATGTATACTCCGGAGCAGAAGGCCACCTATCCCCTGTACAACCAGCATCCTTATGTGGGCAGCCTGACGTTGGGCCTTACTTCCCTGGTTAAGAATGAAGACAGGGCCAATTCCCTGGAATTGCAGCTGGGTACCACGGGCACGAATTCCCTGGCGAAAGGCTCCCAGCATTTTATTCATAAGCTGTGGGGTATGGAGCAATGGCCCGGCTGGGCCAACCAGCTCCCCGGAGAGATGACCGCCAATTTGTTTTTTAAGCGGTATTACCGCCTGCGCGGACTGGAAAAGCGCTACGGCTCTGGTTTTGAAACGGACGCCCTGGCTTACTGGCACGCGGACGCCGGCACAGTGAAAGTGCAGGCGGGGGGCGGCATGTCTTTCCGCTTCGGCTATAATCTGGGCAATACTTCTCCGGAAAACAGTATTCGCGGCGCGGCCAGCGCAGCGCCTCCCTTCGTTTACAACAGGACGTCCGTTTCCAACTGGGGGTATTACGGTTATCTTCACGCCGCCGTGCGAGCCGTGGCCCATGACCTGTATCTGGATGGTACGGTGTTTCGTTCCTCCCCCAAGTATGTGAACAAGTATCCTGTGGTGGGAGAATGGGGCTATGGCTTCGGCCTCCGGTACAGGCGCTCGGAGTTGCTTTTCGGCCTGCATTACATGACTAAGGAGTATACCCAACAGGAATCCATGCAGTGTGTGGGCGTTCTCCAGCTTCGGCATACTTTTTAACGGCTGCGTTTTGCAGAACGTGCATAAACGTGACAGCAGCTTGCAAAGGGCAAGTTTGCTGTTAGAATTAGAATTGCGGATTCGTATGTAACTGGACAATCCGTTTGTGTATATCAACTCCGACACATATTGATTCCATGAGAACGACCAGATCCTGGCTTTTATCCTGTACCGCGCTGGCGGTAGGCTCCGCCATGTGCGGCCTGGGAGCACCGGGCGATTCCGCCCCAGCGCCAGCCCCCACAGGGCTGGAATGGGAACAGGAACAGAACCTGCATTTGAATAAGGAAGCTCCAACCGCTTTCTTCGCGTCTTTCAGCGATTTGCAGTCCGCCTTGAAGGTGCTGCCTGAAAACAGCAAATGGCGCAGGTCCCTGAACGGTCAGTGGAAGTTCCACTGGGCGAAGGATCCCCAGAGCCGCCCGGCCGATTTCTACAAGCCGGATTACGACGTAAAGGACTGGAAGGAGATTAAAGTGCCTTCCTCCTGGCAGACGCAGGGTTACGGCACCCCCATTTATTCCAATCAGCCGTATCCCTTTGAACGTTCCTGGCCTTATGTAATGAAGGAGCCTTCCAACAAGAATTATACGTCCTACAGGGAACGGAACCCCGTAGGTTCCTACCGCCGCACTTTTGAAGTGCCTGCGGACTGGGACGGCAGGGAAGTGTACATGCAGTTTGACGGCGTGGATTCCTTCTTCTACCTCTGGATCAACGGGCAGTATGTAGGTTTTTCCAAAGATTCCCGGAATCCGGCCCGTTTTGACATCAGCCCCTACCTTAAGAAGGGGGAGAACGTGGTGGCCGCAGAGGTGTACCGCCATTCCGACGGAGCATATCTGGAATGCCAGGATATGTTCCGCCTGTCCGGCATTTTCCGCAATGTTTCCATTTTTGCGCTGCCGAAAGTTCACATTCGCGACTTTTTCGCACAGACCAATCCGGTGGACCAGAGGGATTGGGCTTTGAATATTGACCATGCCAAACCGGGAACCGTGGACGGCGATTGGCGCCTTCAGGTGGATGTGGATGTTCGCAATCTGTTTCCGGCAACGGAAAAGCTGGACGGCTGCACGGTTTCCATGGCCCTGTATGACGCTGACGGCAAGCTGGTAGAGCCTGTCAAGCCCAAGGACGCGCCATATGACGGCGTATTGGAAAAGCCCTTGCGCCTTACCGGCATGAAGAATTTTAAAACCTCCCTGCTGGGCATTTATTCCAAACCCAGACTATGGTCTGCGGAGGACCCCAACCTGTACACCCTGGTACTGACGCTGAAGCGTGACGGGAAAACGGAAGAAATGGTTTCCGCCCGCGTGGGTTTCCGCAATGTGGTGATTAAGGACAGCGTGTTCCTGGTGAACGGTCAGCCGGTGAAGGTAAAAGGCGTGAACCGTCATGAAAGCCATCCGGAAACAGGACATTACGTGACTCCGGAGCAGATGGAGGAAGAAGTGCGGATGATGAAATGCGCCAACATCAACCACGTGCGCTGTTCCCATTATCCCGCGGACCCTTATTTCTATTACCTTTGCGACAAGTACGGCATTTACGTGCAGGACGAGGCCAACATCGAGTCCCACGGCTATTATTATGGCAAGGAATCCCTTTCCCATCCCATTGAGTGGATGCCGGCCCACGTGGACCGCATTATGGCGATGGTAGAGCGTAACAAGAACCATCCCTGCGTGATTATGTGGTCCCTGGGGAATGAAGCCGGCCCCGGCCAGAATTTCCGCACTGCGGAAAAGATGGTGAAGGCCAGGGATATGTCCCGCCCTACCCATTACGAACGCAATAATGACATTGTGGATCTGGGTTCCAACCAGTATCCGTCCGTGGACTGGACACGTTCCATGGCGGGCAACGAGGATTTCCCCAAGCCTTACTATATTTCCGAGTACGCGCACAATATGATGAACGCCATGGGTAACCTGGCGGATTACTGGGAGGCTATTGAGTCTTCCGACCGCATTATGGGCGGCGCCATCTGGGACTGGGTGGATCAGGGCTTGTACAAGACCCTGCCGAATGGAGAGAAGATGCTCTGCTACGGCGGTGATTTCAACGATCATCCCAATAGCGGCCAGTTCGTGTTCAACGGAACCATCCTGTCGGACCGTACGCCGGAACCGGGTTATTTTGAAGTCAAGCATGTCTATCAGAATATCTCCACATCTCTGACGGACGACGGCAGGATTTCCATCTTCAATAAGAATTTCTTTACGGACCTTTCTCCATATGACATTACCTGGACTCTGACGGAGAACGGTAATGTGGTGGCTGAAGGCAAGCTGGACACGCCTCCGGCCGGACCCAGAGAAAAGATCGTGGTTCCCATTCCGGACATTCCCCAGTTGAAGAACAGGAGACCGGGCGTGGAGTATGCCCTGCGTATAGGCTACAAGCTGAAGAAAGATAAGGAGTGGGCCAAGAAGGGGTATGAATTGGCCTTTGACCAGCTTCAGCTTCCCGTACAGGGAGATCTGCCTTTATTCAAGGTCCCTGCGGGCAAGGTAAGCCTCAGCACGGACAAGCATACCGTTTCCGGCAGGGATTTCTCCGTGCAGTTTGATGCGGCCACCGGGGAACTGGCCCAGTTTACGGTGAACGGCAAGCCTCTGTTCAAAGCGCCCATGGCGGTGAACGCCCTGCGCGCCGCTTCCAGCAATGAGCCGGGCGTCATGGCCAAGAGCATGGCCAACGGCCTCCGCGAACTGAAGCATGAACTGCTCAGTTACGAAGCCATTGATAACGGCAACAGCGTCACCATCAAGCAATCCGTCAAGGTGAGCGGTAAACAATCCGAAAACATCAGCGGCTACGGCGATACCAAGACCACCATTACGGCCAGGAAGCAACCCCTGAACGATACGAACACCCATTTCATCAATAATTTGGAATGGACTATTTATGCGGATGGAACGGTCGTCTGCCAGTCCGTACTGCTTCCGCGCGGCAATCCCCTGGAGCTGCTGCGCCTGGGATACGAGCTCCAGTTGCCGGCGAATATGGACAACGTAGCCTACTACGGCCGCGGGCCGGAAGAAAACTATGCGGACCGCAAGAGCGGCATGCCTTTAGGCGTGTATAAAACGACGGCCTGGGATTCTTTCTTCCCGTACGGCAGACCGCAGGATTGCGGTAACCATGAAGACACCCGCTGGGTGGCCGTTACGGACGACAAGGGAAGGGGCCTGCTTTTTGGTTCCGTGGGCGCGCCGTTCGCTTTCTCCGCACTTCCGTATACCACCACGGATTTGATTTTGGCAAACCACCCTGTGGAACTGCCGAAGACGACGGATAAAACCGTGCTGGTTCTCTCTTCCGCCACGCGCGGCCTGGGGGGAGCTTCCTGCGGTCCCGGCCCCATGGGCAGGGACATCATCAAGGCGAATAAGCCCTACCCGATGTCCTTCTTTATGCGGCCCATTACCGCCAAGTCCTACAAAGGTGAAATCCGCGTGCCTGCGGCCCGACTGGATATGACCATGCTTGCCCGCACAGACAAGTACACGGTTAAAAGCGTGACCAGCCAGGAACAGGGCGAAGCGGATGCCGAATTCGCCATTGACGGTGATCCCGGCACTTTCTGGCATTCTGAATACAATAAAACCGTGACCAAACATCCGCATGTGCTGGCCGTGGATCTGGGTAAGGAGCGGAAATTTTCCGGAATTACTTATCTTCCCCGCCAGGATGGCAATAACAATGGCCGCGTGAAAGATTATTCCGTGGAAGTAAGCGCGGACGGAGAGAAATGGCAGCCTGCCGCCAAGGGTTCTTTCCCCGATAGTGCGGATCTTCAGGAAGTGAAATTCCAGGCTCCCGTCAAGGCGCGCTATTTCCGCTTTTCCGCCCTCAGTGAAACGCAGGGGCGGGATTACGCCGCCGTAGCGGAACTGGATATCATTCCCGTTAAGGAATAATTCCTGCGGTTTTCGCTGCTTGAACAGACGCCCCGCCGCTTTTTCAGAGTGTGCGGGGCGTTTTATTGCTGGGCACTTGGGTATTCTGGCGGGAAATGCGGGATGAATAGTTGACGGTACAAAAAACCTCTGTACAGAAAATACCCGTACAGAGGTTTAGCGAGAGAGAAAGCTTTTATTTCCGCTTACGGCGTACCATCAGAGCTGCCAAGCCCAGCAAACTCATGGCGGCTGTTGCGGGTTCCGGAATCAAAAGCTGGATGGTATTGTTTTCCAGATTGATATTTCCCAGGATGCATTCCGCATAGTAGTCAAGATCGTTTGTTAGAGCCTGCTCTTTGGTCGTAAGCCACAGATCGAACGGCTCGGCGCCAGATATACTTATATTATCGTAATTAAGCAGACTGTCGCTGGATACGTTTTTAAAGACAAAGAAAGCTGTTTCTCCGTCCTGTCCCGTCACCATTAAGTAAACCGGGGATGCCAGGGAAGGAGAAGAGTAATCTCCAGACAAATTAAAGCTGCCGTTAGTGACGCCGCCATTTTGTTCTTCAGGTATATTTGTCAACGTGCCGTTAAAGTTGTTCTGCATGCTCATCAGATCACTGTATTTCAGTTGATCCTGTGCATATGAATTACCTTGAAAGTTCCATCGGCTGGTGGTCACATCATAACTCCAAGTATTGCTGCTGAAGGCGCCTAAAATGGCATTGCCTGCATTCAGCGGCTCCCCGAGGGAATTGACTAGGGAATATGCGGAGGGATCGTCATTGCTGATATTGAAACTGTCCGCTAAGGCGATTCCTCCAGAAAAGAGAGCGCAGGCGGTGAAAGCATTGGTGAAAAGGGAGCGATAGAACATGGCTGGTTATTTGTTGGTTTGATGTTTGCTGGACACCGTGATGTAGGAAGGTGTCTTGGAAGATTCATAGTAGATGGAAAAAACTCCATTGAAGGGAATGTTGGAAACATCCTCTCCATTGTCTTGACGTTTCCAGGAACCGTTGTTGTTGATGACCTCGACCATGGCATTTTTGTCATCTGCGGGAATATTGATGACGGCGTCATCAGGCAATTGCAAAGCTATTTCAGCCAAGGTCTGGGAAAGGGGCAGGCGAGTGTGAAGAAGGGAATTGAATGCGGGAACGACCAGCTTCTGGTTCTTCAGGGATACTTCCCCAATAACCACAGCTGTAACATCGAGGCCAGCTTTGCGCGTAATAGTCAGGGGTTCATGGCTGAACACCGGCATGCTGCCGATATTTTCCGTAGATCCTCTTCTTCTCCATTCATTTCCAGAATAATAAGCGGCAAGCTTGGTGGTTGCCGAATTAAAGATATTAACCGTGTCTGCAGACATGGCGGAGCCGCTTTTCAGACCAAACTGGTTATCCCCGCCAAGAATATCATCCAGAGTGCGCGTTTTGCGCAGAACATATGAATCGGGAAGAGTTCCCTTGCTTACCAGATCAGAAAGAAGGCGGTCATCCACTTTAATGGAATGTTCCGTCCAGCAAGATCCCGGTTTTTTCCATCCATCCCGGTTTAAGGGAATAGCTATAACTTCATTGCCGAAGTGAAGAACCAGCACATAGGCGGAATTTTCATTCATCAGGCCGTTGAAATTAACGTCCGGATCCGTGATGGTGACTTTATTACCGGAAATGGTAATGTTACTTTCTTCAAGGGTGTGCTGTACCAAAGCTTCCGGATGCACCCCTAAACCCAGGTAACCCGTTGCTTTGGCGTACAGGGTTGTTTGGATATAGCCGCAGGGCGTACTGTAAGCCGTTTCCGCATGCAGGGAGGCGATTGTTGCCGGAAGCAACACGCATGTGCAGAGAGAGACTGGCAGACAATGTACCGGATTGATAAACATTAATCCATTAAGAAGAAAGGAAATCGTTTGTCAATTAGGAAAGGGAGAAACATTCCCGTTTTTCATTCATTAAACTTTTTCCCGGACGGAGGGAGTTTCCTGGTTTGTCCGGGGGATACCCCCGGAATTTAATAAAACGTCAGGGAAGGCTGCCGCCGCTTTTTTCACTGCCCCTGGGACAGTAACGGGGGCAGTGAAGCCCCTTTCTGGGCGGGAATCGAATTTCCGGAGATATTCTTGTCCATGCGGCGCTTTTCCAATGGCCGGATACAGGAAAAACAGGACGGAGGCAAGGTAGAGATACGGTGCGAAACCTGGAAGGGGAAAATCATAAAAGAAAAAAGATTCCAGAAATGCTTGGTAGTGGAAAAGGTGAGGAAAGCCTGAAAACAGGGGAGAGGATTTAATAAAATTTTAATGTTTTTTCTAGGTTGTTTTATTTGCGCCCTGAACGTTCTTACATTAGGTTGATTCCAACATTTAAGCCGGATATCATTCCGATTCCTCTTTTCATGTTTTCAGAAACGCATTCGGACAGCCAGCGGGCGGACAGGATTCTGGCCTCCATCCGGAGGGAGGAAGCCCGTCCCGGCCGCGGCCTGCTGAAAATCTTCTTTGGCATGGCGCCGGGAGTAGGCAAGACATGCGCCATGCTGGAGGCAGCCATTCAGGCGGCGGACAAGGGAGTGCAAGTCATTATCGGCGTGGCTGAATCCCATGGAAGGGAAGAGACGATGCGGCTCATCGGCAGGCTGCCGCGCCTTCCCATGAAAAAGATGGTTTACCGGGGAGTGGAAATGGAGGAATTTGATTTGGAGGAGGCGTTGCGCGTGAAGCCCCAGCTTATTCTGGTGGATGAGCTGGCGCATACCAACGTCCCGGGAGTGCGCCACAGGAAACGCTATCAGGACGTGGAGGATTTGCTGGCTGCGGGAATAGACGTTTACACCACGCTGAATGTGCAGCATCTGGAAAGCCGTTCCGATACCGTTCATGACATTACAGCCGCCCCCGTGCAGGAAACCGTGCCGGATTCCGTATTGGCGGAGGCGGATTGCATCCAGCTGGTGGACATTACTCCGGACCAGTTGCGGACGCGCCTTCGGGAGGGGAAAGTGTACAGCGCTCCCCAGGCTTCCGCCGCTCTGGATCATTTTTTCAAGGAGTCCAATTTGACGGCCCTCCGGGAACTGGCCCTGCGCATCGTAGCGGAGAAGGTGGACCATGAGCTGACGGAGGTGCGTACCATTTCCGGGGACCGCTCCATCTGGCGCAGCGGGGAACGTCTGATGGTGGCGGTAGGCCCCAGCCCGTTTTCCGCCCGGCTGGTGCGCTGGACGCGCCGCATGGCTTATGCCCTGAACGCTCCGTGGATAGCCCTTTCCGTGGATACGGGCGTGCCCTTGCCCCCTGAACAGCAGCAGCGGCTGGACGCCAACCTGGAATTGGCGCGGCGGCTGGGCGCGGAAGTAATCGTGATGCCCGGTTCCGATTTGGCGGAAACGCTGCTCCGCATGGCTTTTTTAAGAAATGTCAGCCAGATTGTGGTGGGCAAACCGCAGGAAAGCTACCTGTGGGGCCTGGTGCGGCCCATATCCCTGGTGGATAAGCTGGTGAAGGGCAGCGACCAGATTGACATTTACGTGGTTCCCGCTGCTCCGGGACCGGGCCGTAACCGTTGGAAAAGCTGGCACCGGGAAACGGAGAAAGATGGCCGGGATTACTGGCTGGCCGCAGGCGTGACAGCGGCCGTCACGGGAGTCGGCCTTCTGGTTTCCGCATTTACCGGTTATTTTGCTCCCGGTTTCCTGTATCTGGCCGGAGTGGTGGGCTTGGGTTTTTTCATCCGTTCCCGCTGGGCCATGCTTTTGGCCGCGGCGTTGAGCGTCCTGTTGTGGAACCTGTTGTTTATTCCTCCGGTGATGACGTTCAAGATAGAGCGGCTGGAGGATGCGTTGATGTGCCTCTTTTTCTTTTTGGTGGCCCTTTCTACGGGACGGCTCACTTCCCGCCTGAGAATCCGCGAGCGGGAAGAACGGGAACGGGAAAAAAAGACCAATGCCCTGTTCCTGTATTCCCGGGCCATTGGATCCGCTTCGGACGTGCCTTCCCTCATTTCCGTCGCGGCGGGACAGATCAGCCAGATTATGGGGGTGCGCCTGGCTGTCATGACGCCGGAGGGAAGCGGCGGCAAGCTGAGGCTTTGGGAGACCGGCGGAGAGTACTCCATGGATGAGAAGGAATGGAGCGTGGCCGTCTGGTGCATGGAACACCGCCGCCCCGCAGGAAGGTTTACGGATACGATCCCGGTAGCGGAAGGGTTTTACCTTCCCATGATGTCCGGGGAGCACTGCATGGGCGTATTGGGCGTAAGGCCGGAGGAAGGTGAACGCCTGACGGCCGGGCAGAAGGATTTGCTGGAAAGCATGGGAGCGCAGCTGGCCATGGCGCTGGAGCGTGAAGAATTGAGGGCGGAACGGGCGCGTACGCGGCTTATGGAAGAATCGGAAAAACTGCACCGATCCCTGTTGGACAGCGTTTCCCATGAGTTCAAAACGCCTTTGGCCGTGATTGAAGGCGGCTGTGAAAAATTGGCCGGACGTGCCGCGTCCGCACCGGAGGAGCGGGAAGAATACGGGGAAATTTTGCTGGCCGCGCGCCGTCTGCGCCGCCTGGTGAAGAATTTGCTGGATGTGAGCCGCCTGGAATCCGGCGCGTTGAAACCCAGATTGGATTGGTGCGATCTGGGGGATGTTATTGAAGGGGCTCTGGCTGCTACCAGAGAAGCACGCCGGAATCATCCCGTGTCTGTTTCCCTGCCGCCGGACTATCCGCTGGTGAAGGCGGATTTTTCCCTGATGGAACAGGTACTGGTCAATCTGCTGTTGAATGCCTGCGTACATACTCCTGAGGGAACCTCTGTTACGTTGCAAGGTGGTGCCGACCCCGTGCGCGGCCAGGTTTGGCTGGATATTCATGACATGGGGCCGGGCATTCCTCCCGAACGGGCGGAAACCATTTTTGAGCGCTTCCGGACGACGCGGCCCGGTGGTTTGGGCCTGGGGCTCCCCATTGTGCGCGGGTTTATGGAAGCTCAGCGCGGTGCCGTCTCCCTGGTTCCCGTTTCCACCGGAACATGTTTCCGGCTTGTCCTTCCCCTGGTGGAGCATGATAGTGTCCCTGAAGAGTAATTCCCCCCTGCCTCATGAGTAATTTTCCTGCAGATATCCTGATTATTGACGATGAACGGCAGATACGCCGTCTTCTGAACCTGACGCTGACCGGCGCAGGTTACCGTGTCCGCGAGTGTGAGAACGGGCAGCTTGGCCTGAGTGAGACCGCGCTGAAACGGCCGGACGCCATTATTCTGGATCTGGGTCTCCCGGATATCAACGGCCTGGAAGTGCTGAAACAGCTCCGGGAGTGGACTCAGGTTCCTATCCTGATTTTGACGGCCTGGGACAGGGAGGATGAAAAGGTGGATGCCTTGGATGCCGGGGCGGATGATTACCTGACCAAGCCGTTCAGCGGCCGTGAATTGCTGGCGCGCCTGCGCGTGATGCTTCGGCGCAATCGTCCGGACCGGGAACCGTCTGTGTTCCGGTTGGGCTCCATTGTCGTGGATCTGAGTTCCCGGCGCGTGGAAAAGGGGAAAGAAGAAATTCATTTAACTTCCAAAGAGTACGGAATTCTGCGTCTGTTGCTGCTCCATCAGGGCAAGGTGATGACCCACCGCCAGCTGCTCCGTGAAATTTGGGGCCCTCAGCATGAGGAAGACACGCACTACCTGCGGGTGCACATTGCCCACCTGCGCCAGAAGCTGGGGGATTCCGATCCGGAAAACCGCATTATCCGCGCGGAATCCGGTCTGGGGTACAGAATTGTGGCGGACGGCACCGAGTAACCCTTTTCCCGTTTTTCCGGGCCGTAAAAAATAGTGGCGCATCATCTGAAGCAACCGGGAAATATATTTTTTCATAACGGTTGGAGAAGGTAGCTTAACTTCACGCAGGCCAACATGATGTGTAAGATTCAAGGCGTATTTAATACGTCTTTATGAAGATCAAGTACAACGCAAGAAACGTAGGAGCCGCAGCCCTGGGCTGCGCCATGATAGCAGGAAGCGTCTGCGTAGGCGGGGAAACGGCTTCCCCGACGGCGGCCTCCCTGACGAATATGCAGGAGGCTGCCATCCCCTCTACGGACACGGACTGGGCCTTTTCTCTCTCTGCGGGGTGGTCCAGCAAATATGTAACGGAAGGGCTGGACTGCCTGCCAGGCAGCGGCATCTGGGAAGTGGCTCCGAGTATTTCTTGGAAGAATTTTACGCTCAGTGCCTGGTATGCCGGGGGAGATTCCGCCAATTACGATGAACTGGACCTGGTTCTGGGTTACGCCTGGAGCCTGGGGAAATGGACTGTCAATCCCTGGTATGAGCATCAATTCTATTTTACGCAGGATTATAATGTAGCCAATCCGGCGCTGACAGTCTCCTATGCCGTAACGGACTGGCTGACCGTGGGGACGGAGACCCAGGTGAAAGTGGAACACCAGGATTTTGAAGCCTATTACAGCGCCTTTGTGAGGTTGGAGTGGTCTCCCCTGGAAAATGTGACCGTGGTTCCCATGGTCAGGTACGGGTATAATGGCGGTTATAACGTGGACTATGACGACGGTTCCAACTGCATTGACTGGAGCTTGGGTGTGACGTGGAGGTTTGCAGAACATTATACGCTTTCCGGATCCGTCAATTATTCCCAGGCGGCCACGGTGCTGCGCCGCAGAGATGCCGGAGACGAATTCTGGCTGGGATTCCGCCTTGGCGTGGAATTTTAACGGAGCGCTGGCGTTAAAAACGGGCTTCCGGAGGAGAATTAATAATTTTTTAATGTCCGGAAGCCCTTTGTTAACTACCCGGAATTCCCAGAGTACGCGTAGAGTTGCTTTGTGTCCTCACACGACTTGTTAATCATTGTCCTGTTTATAGGCATACTGGTCTCTTTCACCCCGTTTCTCGGAAAATGGCTGGCGAATGTTTTGCAGGGAAAGCGGACATGGCTTTCCCCGGTTCTGGAGCCCGCGGAACGCTGCGTCTACCGTATGGCTGGCGTGGACCCCGCCCGGGAAATGGACTGGAAAAAGTATCTGGCGGCTGTTCTTCTGTTTAACGCCGCTGGGTTCCTCGTCCTTTTCCTTTCCCTGCTGTGCCAGAAATGGCTGCCTCTGAATCCTGCCGGAACGGAAAATATGCGGTGGGATATAGCCTTGAATACGGCCATCAGCTTCGTGACCAGCACCGGCTGGCAGTTTTATTCAGGGGAAGGGCCGGAAGGCGTCAGCTATTTTGTTCAAATGACCGGGCTGGGCGTGCAGAATTTCGTCAGCGCCGCCACGGGAATTGCCGTCATGTCCGCCCTGATCCGCGGGCTGGAAAGAAGATGCGCTTCTACCTTGGGGAATTTCTGGGCGGATCTGACGCGCAGCACGTTGTACTTTCTGGTTCCTGTTTCCTCCGCTGTTGCTCTTCTGCTGGTTTCTCAGGGGGTGGTGCAGTCCTTTGACGGACCCACTGCCGTGCCTGGCATGGATGGCGTGGCGCAGATGATTCCCAATGGCCCGGCGGCATCCCAGATAGCCATCAAACAGCTTGGAACAAACGGCGGCGGCTTTTTCGGGAACAACAGCACGCATCCTTTTGAAAACCCCACGCCTTTCAGCAATATGGTGGAAATGCTTTCCCTGCTTCTGGCCGGTTGCGCCTGCCCCTACGCCTATGGCGTCATGATTGGAAAAAAGAGGCAGGGATGGATTATTTTCGGTGCCATGATGATTCTGCTTGTGGCGGCTATCTGCCTGTCCCAGTGGGCGGAACATGCGGGGAACCCACTGTTCCCGGGTATGGAAATGCTGGAAGGCAAGGAAGCGCGCCTGGGCGTTACGAACAGTTCTCTCTGGTCCGTCGCTACGGAGGCATCCTCCAACGGTTCCGTGAACTGCATGCACTCCAGCATGTCCCCGCTGGGAGGCGGCATTGCCTTGTTCAATATATTGCTGGGTGAGGTAATCTTCGGCGGCTTGGGCAGCGGTTTATGCGGCATGCTGATGTTTGCCATGATTACTGTGTTTCTGTGCGGTTTAATGGTAGGACGAACCCCGGAGTTTCTAGGTAAAAAACTGGGAGCCCGGGAAGTGCGCTGGGCCATGGTGGGCATCCTGCTGCCCGGCATAGCCGTCCTGGCCATGAGCGGGCTGGCCGCCGCTGCGGAAGCTGGACGGGCATCCATCTGCAATGCCGGCCCCCATGGTCTGACGGAAATCCTGTACTGCTTCGGATCCCAGGCCGGGAATAATGGAAGCGCCTTTGCCGGTCTGGTTGTAGGGGGTACGCCTTTTTATTCCCTGCTGGGCGGTTTGGCGATGCTGCTGGCCCGTTTCGGAACTATTATTTCGGTGATGATGATTGCTGGCGGCATGGCATCCAAAAAAAACGCTCCGCCGGCCCAGGGCTCCATGGAGACGGATAACCTGATGTTCATGGTCCTGCTGGTAGCTGTTGTGCTGGTTGTGGGTGCCCTCACTTTCTTCCCGGCCCTGGCTTTGGGACCTATTCTGGAGCATTTGCTCCTGTATTCGGGAGCCATGCTTTAAGGCGCCTTTGCCGGCAATCCGGATGTTTTATGATCATGAAGGAGAAAAAGAGTCAATCCTGGTATGACGGAGCCATGTTGAAAACGGCTTTCCTGAATGCGCTGCGCAAATTTGACCCGCGAGTCCTGTCCAAAAACTTCGTGATGTTTGTCACGGCTGTCGGCGCCCTGACGGCAACGATTGTTTTTATCAGGGATTTGTCTGCCGAACAGCCTTTCGGCTTTACTTTGCAAATCGCGCTCTGGCTCTGGCTCACCGTTCTTTTCGCCAACTTTGCGGAAGCGCTGGCGGAAGGCCGGGGAAAGGCGTATGCGGACGCCCTGAAAGAAATGCGTGTTTACGTGAACGCCCGTTTGCTGACGGACAGGGGAACGGAGGAGATCGTCTCCGTTTCAGAATTGCGCAGAGGGGACAAAGTGTTGTGCGAGGCCGGGGATATCATCCCCCTGGATGGAGAGGTGGTAGAAGGCATCGCTAGCGTGGATGAATCTGCCATTACCGGGGAATCCGCTCCGGTTATCCGTGAAAGCGGGGGAGACCGCAGCGCCGTAACGGGTGGAACCCGTGTAATCAGTGACGGCATTATTATCCGTATTACCGTGGAACCGGGCCATACTTTCCTGGATCGCATGATTTCCATGGTGGAGGGGGCCAGCCGGCAGAAAACGCCCAATGAAACCGCGCTGAGCATCCTGCTGGTGGCGCTGACCATTGTTTTCCTTACCGTGGTTCTTTCCCTTCCCGCCCTGGTCGGATACATTGAGGATTCCGCCCGGGCGTTTGGATTCAGGGCGGAGGGCCACATTTCCCTGCCCATTCTGGTCTCTCTTCTGGTATGCCTGATTCCGACGACAATCGGCGGGTTGTTGAGTGCCGTTGGTATCAGCGGCATTGACCGGCTTGTACGCCGGAATGTGCTGGCTGTATCCGGTCGCGCCGTGGAAGTGGCCGGGGACATCGATGTGCTGATGCTGGATAAAACCGGAACCATTACTTTCGGCAATCGAATGGCGAATGAATTCCTGCCTGCACCCGGTGTGGATGACCTGCAGCTGGCGGAAGCCGCCCAGCTTGCTTCCCTGTCTGACGAAACGCCGGAAGGCCGCAGCATCGTAGTGCTGGCTAAAAAACAGTTTGGAATCCGGAGTCGCCATATGGATGCGGACCATATTGTTTTTATTCCATTTTCCGCTTCCACCCGCATGAGCGGCGTGGATATGGCGGAGCACGATGGCCAGCCGGCCGTTTCCATCCGGAAGGGGGCGGCGGAAAGCGTGGCGCAGTGGGTGGAAATCCGGGGAGGAACTTTCCCGCAAGAGGTGGAAATGATGGTGCAGAATGTCGCGCGTGCCGGTGGTACGCCGCTGGTAGTGGCCCGGGGAAAAGACGTGCTGGGTGTCATTTATCTGAAAGACATTGTCAAGGGCGGCATCAAGGAACGCTTTGCCCGGCTCCGGGCCATGGGTATCCGGACTGTCATGGTGACAGGGGACAATGCTCTGACTGCCGCATCCATTGCGGCGGAAGCCGGCGTGGACGACTTTATGGCGGAAGCTACGCCTGAGATGAAGCTGGCGCGCATCCGTGAGGAACAGGCTGCCGGCCGTCTGGTGGCCATGACGGGGGACGGAACCAATGACGCTCCCGCGCTGGCCCAGGCCGATGTGGGCGTGGCGATGAACACCGGAACGCAGGCTGCCCGCGAGGCGGGAAACATGGTGGACCTAGACAGCAATCCGACCAAGCTGATTGAAATCGTGGAAATCGGCAAACAAATGCTGATTACCCGCGGTGCGCTGACCACCTTCTCTTTCGCCAACGACATAGCCAAATACTTTGCCATCATTCCCGCCATGTTTGCCGGCCTCTTTGTGGCCGACGGCATGACCAGTGGACCGCTTTCCGCGTTGAACGTCATGGGTCTGAATTCCCCGCAAAGCGCTATTCTCAGTGCTGTGGTTTTTAACGCCCTGGTCATTGTGGCGCTGATTCCGCTGGCCTTAAAGGGGGTTTCTTATCGTCCGGCGGGGGCGTCCTCCCTGCTGAAGCGCAATATCCTCGTTTACGGGGTGGGCGGCCTGATTGCGCCTTTTATGGGCATCAAGCTTATTGATATGGTCATCAGTGCATGGCGCCTTGTTTGAAAATCCAATCCTAACCTGCTGAATCATTATGAAGTGGACATTTCCCAATCTGCGCCTGTTTCTGTCTCTGGCCGTCATTACCGGCGGCATTTACCCTTTGGCCGTTACGCTGATCAGCCTGATTTTTTTTCCTCATCAGGCGCATGGTTCCCTAATCCGGAATGAACGGGGGGAAATCATCGCTTCGGAGCTTATTGCCCAGCCTTTTACCTCCGCCAAATATTTCTGGCCCCGGCCCTCCGCCGGAGGATACGCTACCATGCCTTCCGCAGCCAGCAACCTCTCTTGGACTTCCGGGAAGCTGGTCAGGGTGGTGGCGGAGCGAAAGACGGCTCTGCTGAAAGCCCACAATCTGCCGGAGACAACGCCTGTCCCTGAGGACATGCTTTTTGCGTCCGGCAGCGGTCTGGAACCCTTCATTTCTCCGGAAGCGGCGGAATTTCAGTTGAACCGTGTTGCCGCCGCGCGCGGAGTGCCTCCGGAAAAAATCCGGGAACTGGTGGCTGAACACTTCGTCCGGGGCGGAATTCTGGGGGAAAACGTAATCAACGTAATGACGCTGAACGCTGCGCTGGATACATTGTTCCCGATAAGCGGGATGTAATTGACCGCCCTGGCCCGGGGGATATCCTGGCGGAAAAATCGTCCGGCATCAGCCGGTGCCTTGGTTCCGCGTCTTTCTCCGGGTTACCGGGGCGGTTTTTATATTGGATTTTGCCGGTTTGGTCGGATTTGTTGAAAAACAGAGACGACAGATTGGCCGGCGTACGGTATGCTGCCGGATAATCCTTTCAGAGTGCAGCAACAGGGGGGCGACATCCTCTCGTCAGTTTTATTAGGCTGATATGAAGTTTCTTCAGCCCCAAATTCGGCTGTTTACAAATAGTCCTCCCTTGGCGGCGTGAACACATCGACAACCTCGCCGCTTTCCATCACCTCAAAGGAATGAAGCGTATTGCCCGGTATGGCGTAACTGTCCCCTGCATGAAGCAACACTTCAATATTCTCCTCCGGCATTTCCATATTCAGGCGGTATTCGCCTGAAATGACGTACCCGCATTGTTCATGCGGATGTTGGTGGGTGGAGGCGAAGTTGCCTTTCACATAGTTCATCTTTGCTACCATTGATTTCTCTCCGACAGCGAGCGAATCCAATGAAACGCCCTTGAAGATTTTCTTCGATGCATCTTCCTTGCGAACTATGATTTTATTATTTTTTATGATTTTCATATCAATACGTTATCTTCAGTTCCATCTGGATGTTTCCGCGTTCGTATGTCGGGTGATTTTTCGCAAGTTCCATGAATCCCAGCTTTTTATATGTGTGTATGGCGGGCTTGAGCAGGGTGTTGCTTTCAAGAAAAAGAATTTTCGCCTTCATGTCCTTTGCTTTGTCTATGGCGGCATTGCAAAGTATTTCCCCGATGCCTTTGCCCTGCGCATGAGGGTGAACGGCAAGTTTCGCCAGTTCATAATCATATACCGGGTCATCCATTTTGCAGAGGGCACAAACTCCGACGGGTTTCCCCCTGTAAAGGGCTACAAAGATAAAGCCTCCTTTGTTGATAATATATTCCTGCGGATGATCAAGATAGTCCAGATCGTGCGGTTCTATTTTCCAATGTTGCGTAATCCACTGCACGTTAAGTGATTTAAATACATTTTTATAACGCGGTTCGTAAAGAACTACCCTGATATGCTCCCTTTCCCTCATTTTCCGGGCTTCTTTGACCCGTTGCAGCAGACTCTTTTCAGCGAGCCGGTCTTCCCATTCGCCGATAGCTCTCCACAAATCATGGCGCGTTTCCCTGGAAATATCCTCTACGGCAGCCTCCACGTCTTTGCAAAGTTCTGCCAGCATGGCAGAAACTTTTTTTCCATATGGAGACAAGGCGATGACGGTGCGTCTCTTGTCTGTCTGGTCTTCAAGGCCATTCACCAATCCTTTTGCCGTCATTTCTCCAACGATATTGCTCACGGATGGATGACTGTGCCCTATTTCCTTCGCTATGCCCGTTATTGTTTTCTCTTTCCCGTCGGCTAAAACGAAAAGCAGGGGAAACCACTTCGGCTTGATGTCGATGCCGTATAATTCATAAATTTGGCTTGCATCAGACGTCACGGCATCCGTCAGCATGCGCAGCCTGCTTCCAATGGCTATTTTACCTGTCCTATCGAAAAAATCCATATCTTTCCGTTATTGAATACGTAACTGATTACATAACTAATATGCCATTATCATGTGAGCAAGCATTTTTTCACATTTTAGTCTTCTTGCGGGTGGGGAATACCGCTGTATCCATCAATGGAATGGAAAAATCCTGTTTTTCCATTCAACGGTTGGAGTTATTCTTATGTCTAAAACACCAACATACCATGCTTAACAATCTAACAACAAAATTTCAGGAAGCGCTGATGCAGGCGCAGCAAACTGCGGGGCGGCTCGGAAAACCGGAAATCTCTTCTCTGGATGTTCTGGTGGCGTTGCTGGAGCAGGAAGGCGGCATTCTTTCCCCTATTCTCCGCAAGGCCTCTTGCGACCCGGGACTGCTTCTCCAGGCAGCCCAGAGGGAGGTTTCCCACGAACCTACTCAAAGCGGTGCTACCACTCAGCCCCAGATGGGGCGTGACCTGGCTACGGTAATGCAGGCTGCGGAAGAGGAACGCAAAAAGCTCAAAGATGACTACCTCAGCGTGGAACACTTCATGCTTGGGGCATTGGACACGCAAAACAAAGTGCACCAGTTGACGGATACCTTTGGCCTGACCAAGGAAAACTATCTGGCCGCCATGAAAGAAGTGCGTGGCAACCAGCGCGTGACGGACGATAACCCGGAAGGCAAATACCAGACGCTGGAAAAATATGGGACGGACCTGACGGCCCGCGCCCGTGCCGGTAAAATTGACCCTGTCATCGGCCGTGATACGGAAATCCGCCGTGTTTTGCAGATTCTTTCCCGCAGGACGAAAAACAATCCCGTACTGATCGGGGAGCCCGGCGTCGGCAAAACCGCCATTGCGGAAGGTCTGGCGCGGCGCATTGTCAACGGCGATGTGCCGGAAAGTATGCGCAACAAGCGCATTGTATCCCTCAACATCGGGTCCATGCTCGCCGGAGCCAAATATCGCGGCGAATTTGAAGAACGCTTGAAATCCTTCCTCAAGGAAGTAACGGATTCCAACGGTGAAATCATTCTGTTTATCGATGAACTGCACACCATTGTAGGCGCGGGCGCCAGTGAAGGGGCGGTGGATGCCTCCAACCTGCTCAAGCCCGCCCTGGCCCGCGGGGAACTGCGGACCATCGGCGCAACGACACTGGACGAATACCGCAAATACATTGAAAAAGACGCGGCTCTGGAACGCCGGTTTCAGCCCGTCATGGTCTCCGAACCCAGCGTGGAAGATACCATCGCCATCCTGCGCGGCTTGAAAGAACGCTATGAAGTCCACCATGGAGTGCGTATTACGGACGCTGCCATCGTGGCGGCGGCCACCCTTTCCGACCGTTATATTTCCGACCGTTTTCTGCCTGACAAGGCAGTAGACCTGGTGGATGAAGCGGCAGCCCGCCTCAAAATTGAGCTGGACTCCATGCCCACGGAAATTGACCAGATTGAACGTGAGGCCATGCAGCTTGAAATGGAGCGGCAGGCGCTGGCGAAGGAAGAAGACGCCGACAGCAAGGCCCGTTTGGAAAAAATCACCAAGGACCTGGCCGACTTGAAGGAAAAATCCGGTTCCATGATTGCCAAATGGAAAAGTGAAAAGGAAGTGCTGGACGCCGTCCGCAGGGAACAGGAAAAAATAGAAGCCCTCAAGCTGGAAAGCGAAAGGGCCAAACGGATGGGTGACCTGACCCGCGCGTCGGAAATCACCTATGGCGAACTTCCGGAGGCCCAGCGTGCTCTGACGGAAGGCAAAGAAAAGCTCAGTAAAATGCAGAAAGAAGATGGAGGGCTGCTGAAGGAGGAAGTCACGGAAGGAGACATCGCCAAAGTGGTTGCCACCTGGACCGGCATTCCCGCCGCCCGTCTGCAGGAAGGGGAGCGTGCCAAGCTGGTGCACATGGAAGAACGCCTGGGCGCCCGCGTAATCGGGCAGAAACAAGCCGTTAAGGCCGTATCCGACGCCGTGAGACGCGCCCGCGCCGGGTTGCAGGATGAAAACAGGCCCATTGGCTCTTTCCTGTTCCTGGGACCCACCGGCGTCGGCAAGACGGAGCTCAGCAAGGCGCTGGCGGAATTCCTTTTTGACAATGAAAACGCCATCGTCCGCATTGACATGTCCGAATACATGGAAAAACATTCCGTCGCGCGCCTCATCGGAGCGCCTCCCGGATACGTGGGGTATGAAGAAGGCGGTCAGCTCTCTGAAGCCGTGCGGCGCCGTCCGTACTGCGTGGTTCTCTTCGATGAAATTGAAAAGGCCCATCCGGACGTCTTCAACGTATTGCTCCAGGTACTGGACGACGGCCGCATTACGGACGGCCAGGGACGTACGGTTGACTTCCGCAACACGGTCATCATCATGACCTCCAACATCGGCAGCCAGTATATCCTCAATGAAGCCAATGCGGAACAGCGGGAAGCCAAGGCCCTGGAGGCATTGCGCGGCCACTTCCGTCCGGAATTCCTGAACCGCATTGATGAAATTATCATCTTTGACCGGCTCACGGCGCAGGAACTCAAGGGCATTGTGGACATTCAGCTTCAGCGTGTCCGCAGGCGCCTGGAAGCCAAAGGCCTGTTTTTGCGCATGACCCCGGAAGCTACGGCTCTGGTGGCGGATCACGGTTTTGATCCTGTTTATGGAGCCCGGCCTCTCAAGCGGGCCATCCAGCACGATCTTCTGGATCCGCTCAGCCTTAAACTTCTGGAAGGGGACTTCCCGGAAGGAACGGAAATCGTGGTCCGGGAAAAAGGCGGCAAACTGGACTTCACCAGGGAGAAAAAATAACTGAAAAGCATGCTTGCCGGCGTATGGTCGGGAGCGGGCAGGGGCGCAGCGCTGGCTGCGCCCCTGTTTTATTGCTCGAATGGTTTGGAAAGAACTCGGCATATCAAACGCAGTCTTCATCAGTTTGGGAGCCTGGTTCTGGAATCGGAGTTTCTTTGCAGGGGGATGGAGGTTGTCTGAACATCAAGAAGGATAGTCAGGCAGAAATATGAGGGAGGAAATGTTCAAAAAAAACGTGGCAGGCGGGGGTGAGTATGACAAAAGAATATCTTATTGATTATAGGTTGGTTAAGTATGTGGATACAGGGCATGGCGTGAACGGCGGTGAAGAAAAAGCGCAAAAACTTTCGGAAAAAAATTGACAAAAAGGTGTGGGATGGTAGATTTCTCG
>CAJKMG010000004.1 GCA_905200945.1 uncultured Akkermansia sp.
AGAGCCCCTTCGTTAATCTCGGTTTCAATCCACGCACTCCTTGCGGAGTGCGACAGTTCAGTTTTGTCGGTACTACGGAGCTGAATGAGTTTCAATCCACGCACTCCTTGCGGAGTGCGACTGCTATGTCTCAAAAGGACTTTGTCGAGTTTTTGGTTTCAATCCACGCACTCCTTGCGGAGTGCGACGATAAGCTGGTGCACTCCGTCAGAAAGCTCCAAGGTTTCAATCCACGCACTCCTTGCGGAGTGCGACGACGCCGAGGCTGTGGCCTGGTGCCGCGAGATGGGTTTCAATCCACGCACTCCTTGCGGAGTGCGACTGTTCGTGATTGCGGCCCGCCCGTCTATGGGGAGTTTCAATCCACGCACTCCTTGCGGAGTGCGACACGGAGGAATCCTCGGCCAGGGCCATATAAGCGGTTTCAATCCACGCACTCCTTGCGGAGTGCGACAGGCTGGGGCCTACAGCCGCGTCCGCTATAATGGGTTTCAATCCACGCACTCCTTGCGGAGTGCGACAAGAACTGCGGGGGTCGTTCGAGCGTATTGACCCGTTTCAATCCACGCACTCCTTGCGGAGTGCGACGGCTTCCCAGTACGACGCCCGGTTAAATAAAATGGTTTCAATCCACGCACTCCTTGCGGAGTGCGACCCGTCCCAGTCCGCCGACGACATGCCGGCAGCAGGTTTCAATCCACGCACTCCTTGCGGAGTGCGACGGAGGATTTAACGTATGCCTTAACCATGATTGAAGTTTCAATCCACGCACTCCTTGCGGAGTGCGACGCGGGTCTTCCCGCCCCTGGGAGCGGTAAAATTTGTTTCAATCCACGCACTCCTTGCGGAGTGCGACGGCGACCGACCTTATACATTACTACTCAACAGAGCAAATCATACTTTGCGCCAACCTCCCTAAAAAGACCGTCATTGCACGGTTACACTTTCTGAGTATTTATCTGTCAATCTTTTATTCCCAATGCATTACACCAATCGCCGATCTGCCGGGGAATTCGTGTGAGCTTGAGGTTGGCGCACAGGCCATATTCCACAGTCTTTAAATAATCAAGGGACCGGAGATGTCATAGCTTTTCTCCTTACCCAATTGTTCTATTTTATGATGCCAATTGGACCCCATATGATAAATTCTGAGACTGTCACTCTCGTTATCAATAATCTTAAGCAGCTTGTTCCTAATGTCAACCAATTGGGCAGGAGTCAATTCACATTCAAATACGGAATTCTGCACTCTCTGTCCGACATTTTCACAGGCTCGGGCAACTTGCCGCAACCGCCGCTGCCCGGCCTTATCATCCGTAGCTACATCATACGTAATGAGAATATACATGACAACAGCTCGTTTTACTTGCCGATGAACGGAGGGTAGCAATCCAGATCTCCACGCAAATGGCGTGCCAACAAAAGGGCCTGAATATGAATCAGCAATCCCAAGGTGGTTTTTTCCTGAAGAAAAGGATGCACCAGAACGGTCTTTTTCCGTTCCTGCCAGGCATTCAATACTTTTTTACGGGAATCTTCCTTCAAAAAAACGGCTCCGGACTCTTCCTTGTCAAAATCATCTGAGGATATCTGCTTGCGGTTAATCAGGGTAAGGGCCAGGCGATCAGCGAGAGGAGCCCGGAATTCCTCCATCAGGTCCAAAGCCATTCCGGGACGTCCCGGGCGGTCACGGTGCAAAAAGCCTGCGGCGGCATCAATGCCGGAGCTTTCAAGGGCGGACCTGGCGTCATGGCACAACAAACTGTATAGAAAAGATAAAAGAGCATTAAAACAATCTTTGGGAGGACGTCTATTGCGGCTTTCAAACACCAACTCCGGATCTTCCGTCCTCTGGCAATGGGACAAGCAGGAAAAATAGGTTTCCGCTGCGGAACCTTCAATGCCCCGCAACATGTCTCCGGAATTGCATCCACGGGCCATGCGGCAAAAAGCCGCCAGACGATCGACCTCCTCCGACAAATCTTTCCCGTATGTTCTTTGCGCCCTTAAAAGCAGACTGCGGCAATTCGCAATTTTGGCTCCTATCATTTCCCGGGCAACGCCAACCCATCTTGCCTCATCATCAGCCCAGCGGTATTGCTCCCGGCGCAACAGGATATTTCCCTTCATGAAGCCCTGTACGCCAGCCAGAAATTTACCGTAAGGATTGCAGAAGGAAAGCGTGATGCCGCGTTCCGCACAGGCTCCCATCAAATAAGGGGAAACTCCTATATCCCATCCCAGCGTCACAATACCCTCCAAGTTATGGAGGGGAACCCGCAGCAGACACGTTCCTTCCGCATTGACTTTTACAGTATCGCCATCCTTGGACAGCCAGCATCCTTCCAGCGTCACAAACAATGTATTTAAATGCTTCTTCATAAATCATCGGCTTCACTTGTTTCCAGGCTGTCTTCAAACACACTATCCACCCGGGCTTTCATGGTCTGCCTGTGCTCCCGGCAAACGTTAGGAAGACAGTCATTGACCAAGGAACAGGATTTGCAGGCTTTGGAATACATGGGCGGCGGCGTCACTTCCCCGGTTAAGACCTCCCTGGCATTCCTGATAGCCTCGGCTGTCAGAATACGCAGCTCTTCATCAAATACCACCTCCATCCTTTTCTGGGTCTTTCCATAAAACAGAAAACCGGAGGGAATCTCCAACCCAAACATTTCTTCCAGGCACAAGGCCTGGGCGCACACCTGCACTTCATCCGCACGGTGCGGTTTGGGCTTGCCAACCTTGTACTCCACGGGCGTCATGGATACGGGAATGCCGCCTTTCTCAGCATAAACAACCTCCACGACATCCGCAATGCCGTGAATTCCCCATTGGAGGGAAGAAATATGAAGAGAACGCAGGATCCTCTTTCGCCCGCGGTTTTCCGTCATGCCGGAATCCGCCCGTTCATGAAATACATTCCCCTCCGCCGTAAATTGATTATCAGCCCACGCGCATTCCAGATGAATCAGTGCGCATTGCCTGGGACAATACAAGTAATGCTGTAATGCCGCCAGGGGCACTGAAAAAAAGGAAGAAGACATCTTGGAAATTCTGTTCAGGGTGAAACACTAAATAAAATACTAAATTAATCAATTCATATATTGCAAATGATCATATGGAACCTATGATAGTTTCACATGTATCAGGCTCGCCCCCATCAGTCTCTTTCCACTCACGAACAAGAATGTGCCCGTACGATGTCCACCCTGCTTGCTCCCTTAGGGCTATCGCAATTTGGAGCCTTGATCGGCGGCATGCACGACTTCGGCAAAATGAGTGCAGACTTTCAGCAATACATGGATGCTCTCTCTCAACATATCAGTCCTCCAATTCCAAAAGGCGGCATAGACCATTCCACTGCTGGAGCCCAGTTTGTCTGGAATTATTTTCCCATCCCGGAGAACTCTGAAGAATTTTTTATCTTCCGGCAAATCATTGCTTTATGTATTGCCTCCCATCACAACCCTGCTCTCATTGACTGCTTCCGTGGCACGATGCCCGGAGATGACGTATTCTCCAAGCGCATGAAAAAATCCGGAGAGAAAACCCATCTTGATGAAATCCTGTCCAAATTGACGTTTCAGGAGAAAGAGCATTACTACTCTCTCCTGAAAAAAACGGAACTGGCCACGGAATTCAAGAATGTTTACACCCTCCTTGCCACCCTGTTTAGCTACTGTCCAAAAAAACAAGCATTCCATGCCGGACTAATCGCACGGTTCTGCTTGAGCAGCCTTATCGAAGCGGATTACACTAGTGCTTCTGGAAAAGGAAGCTACGAAAGCATTCCGGAACCGGATTGGGAAGGAATGTTAAAAAACTTGAATAAACATCTCGAACAATTCAAGGCTGATACTCCCATCAATCAAAGCCGGGCAGCCATGTCGCAGGAGTGCCTTCAAGCTGCGCCAGGACGAGTTGGCAAGTGGAACCTTACACTTCCCACCGGTGCAGGCAAAACCCTCTCAAGCCTTAGATTTGCCCTGGAACATGCACGGCGGCACCATTTGTCACGCATCATTTACATCATTCCCTATACCTCCATTCTTGACCAAACGGCCAATGCCATCCGGAAAGTACTTGGAAATGAATATAAAGACTGCATCCTGGAGCATCATTCCAATCTGGTGAAGGAAACCCTTAACAAGGAGGGAGAAATGGAACCATGGTCACCGGAAAGAAAAACCTGGTACATGGAAGCCACTCAAACATGGAACGTTCCCATTGTACTCACTACATCCGTCCAATACTTGAATGCCTTATATGCATCCGGCAAACAGCATGTGCGGCGCATGCACTCCCTGGCAAATGCCGTTGTTATTTTTGACGAAGTGCAAGCTATTCCCCCAACCTCACTACGGCTTTTTGAACATTCGCTGGATTTTCTCGCCGGCATCTGCCACAGCAGCACCATCCGCTGTACGGCTACTCCTCCGGAAACTGTCACGGAAGACGGAACGCATGCTCATCTCATCGAAACACCTATTATTCCGGACAGCCAAGCTTACTTCGATCAATTTAGCCAATTCCGTCAATGCGAGGTTGTCTGTGAACGGAAACCCTCCAATTACTGGACTGTAGAAAAAATGAGGGACTTCATCATGGAGCAAGCTTCTTCCAAAGGCCCCACCCTCGTCATCGTAAACACCAAAAAACTGGCCTCCAAACTGGCCTGCGCCTGCCGGGAGCTGAATACAGAGGCGGACGTTTTCCACCTCAGCACCAATATGTGCCCTGCCCACAGGAAAGAAATCATCACGAACCGTATTGACAAAAAATCTCTGGAAAAGGCCAGAAGGAAGGGAAAAGCCGTTGTGTGCATCAGTACCGGCCTCATTGAGGCCGGAGTGGACGTAGACTTTGACGTAATCATACGGAGCGTGGCCGGCCTGGATTCCTGCACTCAGGCGGCAGGCCGATGCAACAGGGACGCCAACCGTTCCGGGGGAAGAGTTATCCTGATTAATCCCGCAGGCAATCTGGAAAGACTGGATTTTCTACCGGAACTTGAAATCGGAAGGGAAATTGCTATGGGAATGATTTGTGATCCTGAAGAAGGAGGAATTCTGGGAAATAAATCCGTTTCGCTCTATTTTAAGGAATTCTACGGCAAGCTCACCCGCTCTCATAATCATGATCATCTATCCTACCCGTTTATATGCTCCGACGTCGCCACCAACATGGAGGATGCGCTATCTCAAAATTTCAAACTGATGACACATCCTCGTCAACAGTCCAAATATGCTCCCCTCCGTCTTTTCCAGGCCTTTGACTCGGCAGCACGCCAATATCATCCGATCAAGGATGATACAATAGCTGTTATCACCCCTTATGGAAGAGGGGAAGAATGCAGGGAAAAGCTTTGGAATATGAATCCTCATACGGATGAAGAATGGGAACAATGGAATGAATGGCTCCAAAAAGCCAGAGCCTATTCCGTCGCGATTTCCAGCCAACTTCTTGAAAAATACTTGAATTCGGGAGACATTATGCGTATACAGGAAGGAGTGGATATTTATACAACAATACCTAATAAATATGATCCATTTCTGGGCTTTCTCACAGATCCCGGAGAGACTTCCGGGGCGCTGACCGTTTCCCGGATTTAAAAATTTCAACAGCTTTATATTCATGCTTAATCAAATCGAATTTAAGGTCTACGGGAAATATGCGCTTTTCTCCGACCCTCTCACCCGGATAGGCGGAGAAAAATGTTCTTATCAAATCCCCACCTATGAAGCCCTGAAAGGAATTGTAAAGGCGGTGTACTGGAAACCCACCCTGATCTGGTTAATTGACGAGGTGAGAATAATGCGCCCTATCCGTCTGGTTCCCAAAAATATGAAACTGATCAAATATCATGAAGCCGGGGCGGATTTATCCGTATATACCTACCTTCAAGATGTGGAATATCAAGTCAAGGCTCATTTTGAATGGAACATGTACCGTCCGGATATGTCCAAGGACCGGATCGACGGCAAGCATTATGAAATTGCCCGTCGCATGATTGACCGCGGAGGACGTAGGGACATTGCGTTGGGAACTAGGGAATGCCAAGGATACGTGGAACCATGCCGGTTTGGAGAAGGAAAGGGATTCTATGATCAATATGGAAACACGTCTTTCGGACTCATGTTCCATGGTTTCAATTATCCGGATGAAACGGGAAAAGAGGAGCTTTCCATACGTTTTTGGCGTCCGGTCATGGAAAATGGAACGATCCGCTTCGTGCGCCCTGAAGCATGCGAAATTGTCAAGCATGTACGCCCCATGGCGGCATGCCCGCCAAGATCCAGCGGACTGAATGATTTGAGCCTGGAATAATGAAAGGAAAAAGAAAAAGATGAACTGGATGTACGCCTTATACGCCACCTATGAACAAAACCGTGATTATGTGGGTCGTATTGACAAAGAACCGGCCCACGGCAACAGGAAAGAACGCCTCATTACCCCTCTTCTGCCGCTGTACCACAGCATGCAGAATGCTCACATCACCATCACACTAAACAAACAGGGAGAGCTAATTGATGCATCCCTCAACAATCAGAACAGTCAACCCACCATCATCCCCGTTACGGAAGCCTCAGGAGGCCGCACCAGCGGAGCCTGTGCCCACCCTCTGTGTGACAAGCTCCAATACGTGGCAGGTGATAACGCTGACTATTTCCCTCCGGAAGAATTCCCGGCCAAACGGACCAAACAACTCAAAACCCTTCAGGAATCCTACGAACAATATGAACAGCAATTATCGGAATGGGCGGCATTTGATCCCGGTAATGTTAAACTGAACGCCGTTCTGGCCTATATTCGTAAAAAATCCCTGATCACGGACTTGATCAACGGGGGAATCCTATATGCGGAAGATTCCACCAACACTCTGCTTCCTGTATGGAAAGGGGACAAACGGGAAATGCCCGCCATCTTTGAAATCCTGGGAGCATCCACCCAGGAAAATGCATTCATAAGATGGAAGGTCAACAGCAGGGATGGAAGCCCTCCGGAAGTGTATGAAGACCCCGCCATGTACGAATCCTGGCGGATTTATACGGAATCCAAGGCCAACAAAGAAGGGATGTGCTATGTCCTGGGAAAAACAGCACCTCTGGCAACCACTCACCCGGCACGCATCAGAAACGCCGGCGACAAGGCCAAACTCATTTCTTCCAATGACAGTTCCGGCTATACCTACCGCGGCAGATTCATTGAAGCGGATGAAGCGTGCGGAGTAAGTACGGAAGTCACCCAAAAAGCCCACAGCGCGCTTCGCTGGCTTATCTCCCGCCAAGGCTGGTATGATGGAGATCTTGTCGTTCTCGCCTGGTCTCCCGGTCTGTTGAAAGTTCCGTCTCCCTGCGGCAATGTGCAGGAATGGGAACACTACACGCCCGACCAGACAACACCGAATGACCAGGTCACCCAATTGGTTAAGCAATTTAAAAAAGAACTCTCCGGAGGAGGAAAAGAGCTGCTGCGGACATCATTGAATGAAAACGATATTAAAAACCGTGTTCTTGTTCTCAGCTTGAATTCTGCGTCGCCGGGGCGCATGTCCCTCTCCAGCTTTCAGGAATTCACCGTCTCCGAATACCTTAACAACCTGCTTTCCTGGCATTCCAAAGCCAGATGGAAACAACGCCTTCCTAAAGACAAGGAAGGAAATGACCGATCTTATATTGGTGCGCCGTCTATCTCCATGATTGTCAAAGCAGCGTATGGAATAAAGGTAGACGATAAACTACGCAAACACGCCCTCTCCAGACTACTACCCTGTATTCTTCACAATCTTCCCATTCCTCCGGACCTGGAAAGACAATGTGTTCTCCAGACATCCAAACGGCATGCCATGGAATGGTGGGAATGGGAAATGACCTTGGGAGTATCCTGTTCCGTTTATCTTTATAATCATCCACAAACAAATACTTCGTCCTCAGATACCATGAGCCTTGATCCAAAAATCACAGATCGCAGTTACCTCTTCGGCCGTCTTTTAGCCGTTGCAGAAGCCATCGAAACATCAGCATTAAATATCACGAAAACCTCCCGCCCCACCAATGCGGAAAAACTTATGCAGCGGTTCCAGCAAAGACCGTCAGAAACATGGCCCATGCTGGAAAAAAGCATTCAGCCCTATCGCAACATTTTGAAGAAAAATGAAAACACCGTTTCTTTCTTGAAAAGCTATGATGCTTACATAGACAATATCATGGAAACATTCCTCATGGGACAGTTCATGGATAACGGGCCATTAACCGGCGCCTACCTCCTCGGTTACCACTGCCAGAGAGCCTTCATTTACAAAACTAAAGAAGAAAAAAATGCTGAACTGGCAAAATAAATCTTAGAATAAAACATTAATTCAACACTATAAAACCACATCATGAGCCTTAATCATAAAATCGACTTTGCCGTCATCTTTACCGTTACGAATGCTAACCCCAACGGAGACCCTCTCGATGGCAACCGGCCCAGAACCACCTTGGAAGGACTCGGAGAAATCTCCGATGTCTGTCTTAAAAGAAAAATCCGCAATAAACTGATGGACATGGGGCAAAACATCTTTGTCCAGTCAGACGACAGACGTGTAGACGACTATAAAACATTGAAAGAACGTGCTACTCCCATCCTGAAACAAAAAGGTACGTCTGCTGAACTGGCACAAAAAGCCTGTCAGGAATGGTATGATGTGAGAGCTTTTGGACAGGTCTTTGCCTTAAAAGACAAAGATGCGGCAAAAGGCACCGGCGTCTCCATAGGAATCAGAGGCCCAGTCACCATTCAACCAGCCTTTAGCAAAGATACAGTGAATATCACTAGTACACAAATTACGAAAAGTGTCAGCAATGACGGAGACGGCAGCAAAAAATCTTCCGACACCATGGGCATGAAGCACCGGGTGGACAAGGGCACCTATGTCTTCTTTGGAGCAATCAATCCACAGCTGGCAGAACTCACAGGCTTCTCGGATGAAGATGCCTCCATTTTCAAACAAGTGCTTCCTCAGATGTTTGAAGGAGACGCCTCCTCTGCTCGACCGGAAGGCAGCATGTCTATTCAAAAAGTCATTTGGTGGGAACATAACTGTAAAAGTGGTCAATACTCTTCTGCGAAAGTCCACCACTCCATTGAAGTCTCCGAGGACGGAAATATTGTAAAGAAATATGATCTGCCGGGATTAACCCCGGAAATGATTGAAGGCTTCTGAGCTGTTTCTTTTCACGAATGTCAAAACACCCTTCACTAAAAATGAAGGGTGTTTTTAATGAGCTTTATACTTCTTATTCCAGGGATATTAGGTCGTTCAGTCTACGACATCTAAATCCACGCACTCGTGAGAGTGCGACCTGATTTTCTGGTGCGGACTGGTTACTGCCGGAGGTTTCAATCCACGCACTCGTGAGAGTGCGACGCCATAGGCGTCCCCATAATCCCCGGCATTGTACGTTTCAATCCACGCACTCGTGAGAGTGCGACTTTTACGGCCAGGCGGACGCTTTCAAGAATGCGGTTTCAATCCACGCACTCGTGAGAGTGCGACTTCTTCCTTGATTCCCGGCTCTTTCATCTTCCGGGTTTCAATCCACGCACTCGTGAGAGTGCGACCCGGGCCGGAGGACGCCCGGGAATGGTGGACAAAGTTTCAATCCACGCACTCGTGAGAGTGCGACTTCCGGGTCGTCGTCATCCTCGTCCCGGTCCTTGGTTTCAATCCACGCACTCGTGAGAGTGCGACCGGCAAGGTCCTCCACGACGGCACGCTGGACCCGGTTTCAATCCACGCACTCGTGAGAGTGCGACCGGTTAGCCGCCGCGCCGGGCTTAGAAAAAAATGTTTCAATCCACGCACTCGTGAGAGTGCGACCCGTCCTGACTGTGCAGATGACCGTCAAGGATGGGTTTCAATCCACGCACTCGTGAGAGTGCGACGGCCGTCCTTGTCCGGGAGGCCGTCACCAGCTTTGTTTCAATCCACGCACTCGTGAGAGTGCGACCAATGACCTGGCCGCCCTCAACCTCCCCCCGGAAGTTTCAATCCACGCACTCGTGAGAGTGCGACCGCTGTCCTGACGGAGTTTCTTCATCGGTATTTAATGTTTCAATCCACGCACTCGTGAGAGTGCGACCGGCTCCATCAAGAAAAACAGGGTCGCCAATGTTGTTTCAATCCACGCACTCGTGAGAGTGCGACTGGGGCTGATTGCGTCGTTCACCCGTGCCGTGCGCGTTTCAATCCACGCACTCGTGAGAGTGCGACTTGACCGCAAGGCCATGGCCGGGCTGGAAATGCAGTTTCAATCCACGCACTCGTGAGAGTGCGACTGGCGTACAGGATATCACCAGCGACTTGAGTACATGTTTCAATCCACGCACTCGTGAGAGTGCGACATTCACATAGGCCAAATCAGCACTCCCATCACCGGTTTCAATCCACGCACTCGTGAGAGTGCGACTGACGACGGCGGAACGCAAGGCTTCCCCCGCTCGGTTTCAATCCACGCACTCGTGAGAGTGCGACAATCCGCTGCTCCTTATCCGCAAGCTGCTTATAAGTTTCAATCCACGCACTCGTGAGAGTGCGACTGCACGTTTGAGGAAATAGTGAAGAATAAGATACGGTTTCAATCCACGCACTCGTGAGAGTGCGACATTGGACGGAGGGGGATGTCGGGGTTCGTCTTCGGTTTCAATCCACGCACTCGTGAGAGTGCGACGTATATATCTCGGATGCACGCTCCACGATGTTACGGTTTCAATCCACGCACTCGTGAGAGTGCGACATGCCTACGAAAAAAGCAAAACTAAAACCGGCCTGTTTCAATCCACGCACTCGTGAGAGTGCGACTGGAATTATTATTGAGGGAGTGTGTCCAACAAAAAGGTTTCAATCCACGCACTCGTGAGAGTGCGACGAGTGGGGTACGGTGGGCGATTATCGGGAAGTGATGTTTCAATCCACGCACTCGTGAGAGTGCGACAAGCATTCTTGGGGATGATAACAGTAAATTGATTGTTTCAATCCACGCACTCGTGAGAGTGCGACCGGGAATTGAGAGAAGAAGCGGAACAGGGAGGATGTTTCAATCCACGCACTCGTGAGAGTGCGACGTCACTTTGATGCCGTCGGGAAGGAAAATAGCCAGTTTCAATCCACGCACTCGTGAGAGTGCGACTTTACGGATTATCAGGACATGGCTTCCTGGCAGGAGTTTCAATCCACGCACTCGTGAGAGTGCGACGCGAACCGCCCCGCCAAACTTCCATGCTCGGAAGGTTTCAATCCACGCACTCGTGAGAGTGCGACAGGGGGAGGAGTTGGACCTCCGACGTGAGGACAGGTTTCAATCCACGCACTCGTGAGAGTGCGACCAGGTGGGTGACGGACGTGATCAACACCACCAGCGGTTTCAATCCACGCACTCGTGAGAGTGCGACAATTGGCCGAAGAGTGCGGCAAGAACCCGAACCTGTTTCAATCCACGCACTCGTGAGAGTGCGACTGATGACGTCAAATTGGTCTCGGTATTCCCGCTTGTTTCAATCCACGCACTCGTGAGAGTGCGACTAGTAGTTTTTTGTTAGAACAATTTTAGATACAGTTTCAATCCACGCACTCGTGAGAGTGCGACGGTTGTAGTTCGTGAATCGTTCGAGTAAAACCCGGTTTCAATCCACGCACTCGTGAGAGTGCGACCTTTCAGGCTTGCCCCCTTATTGACGGCCTCCTTGTTTCAATCCACGCACTCGTGAGAGTGCGACGCAAACGCCGTGGAAATGTTACACGATTCCGCAGGTTTCAATCCACGCACTCGTGAGAGTGCGACCCGCCCAATGGCCTGCGCCCTCGCGTCCGGCAATGTTTCAATCCACGCACTCGTGAGAGTGCGACCAGCACATGGTACTTGTCCGTCTTCAAAAAATCGTTTCAATCCACGCACTCGTGAGAGTGCGACGGGCCTCTTTCCCCAGGAGAAGATCCGACTTGATGTTTCAATCCACGCACTCGTGAGAGTGCGACCGGCAACATTTACGCGTTCGGCAAGCTCGTTTCTGTTTCAATCCACGCACTCGTGAGAGTGCGACCCATGTGGAAAAACAGCTTCAGGGGAACTATGAAGTTTCAATCCACGCACTCGTGAGAGTGCGACTCGAGATGTAGAAAATCGCCGTAAAAATGCTCAGTTTCAATCCACGCACTCGTGAGAGTGCGACTCCCAACGGCACTGTTCGCACCCCGCGTGAAACAGTTTCAATCCACGCACTCGTGAGAGTGCGACTCCGGCAACGTCTTCCACTTTCTTGACGTGCCCGGTTTCAATCCACGCACTCGTGAGAGTGCGACCACGGCCTTCTTGTCAGTTGTTGATGTGTTCATTGTTTCAATCCACGCACTCGTGAGAGTGCGACTCCTGGACGTCTATGGTTTGATTATCAACAGTGCAACGGGTGTTTTGCGCCAACCTCCCATGGGAGGTACAAAGATTCCAGGCCGTGAAAAAGAGATGATAGTTGTCAAGATTAGAACCCCAACGGATTACGAAAATCGCCGGTGTCCCGGGAATTTTCTGTGAGCTTGGGGTCGGCGGAAGGGAGACCGGGAAAGGAGCTTTTCATGCGTTAAAAAGCCCGCATCTCCGGCAACCTAGGCCTGTACACGATGCAGGGACATCCTAGCCTGTTCCCTCTTTCCCGTCCAGAATTTTGCAGGCTTCTCCCTAGAAACCGTTTTATTCTCTTTTCCACAAAAGAAGAGGCGCCCCGGTACTGCCGTGTCCTCGAAGCGACCTGCGGAAAATATCTGCGGTTTACATGATGCTTTTGCGCGTCCACCTGTTCAGGCTCAACAGCCATACCAACGCCGCGGAGACAGCGGAGGCCAGACAGGCCATCAACGGAATTTTTACGGCGGAGGGCAGCCTTCCCAGCCCGATGAAGTTCACGAAGTCATAGGAGCACTGGACAAAGAAGAAGTGGCACAGATACACGCCGAAAGTAAGCGCCGCCACCTTGCTCAGCACTGGACCAGCCTTGATTCTGAGCCTGCTGACGATGACAAAGATGGCAAAGGTCATCATGAATACATTGATTCCGGAGAAATACCAGAGCACTTCCAGCTTGGAGTACTGGCCGGGGAAGTGCTTCTGCGTTTCCAGAAAGCCGAGGAACGTGACGGCAAAACCAATCAAGAAGAGGGGAATAGTAATGGCCAGCGTTTTTTTCCAGCTCCAGGCCAGCGGGTATTTGGTCAGGTAATGCGCCAGCACCATATATCCCAGGAATCCGGAAAAGTTATAAAACATACCGTACGGATTCCAATCGCAAACACCCAGAATGCCCATATTGCCATAATTGCCCTCATAACCCAGCGCCGGAGCAAGCATCTGGATGTAGGGAAGAGTCATGCTGAATATCCAGATGCCCAGAAAGATTTTCACGTCCTGCCTTTTGGCTTGCGTCAGCCACGCGCTCATGATGGGCATGAAGAGGTACAGGCCCACCAGCATGTATACGTACCACAGGGGCGTGGTATCATAGTTGAAGTTGAAGAAGAAGGTGTACAGCTTGCCGACGGTGGCGCTCCAGGTGTAAGTGTCCATCACGATATTGGGACTGGCCGTTTGAACGCCTGCGGCAAAGTATCCGAAGTAGAGCAAGGGAAGCGCCAATGACCAGACAATGAGCGGAACCAGTACCCTTTTGAGGCGCCTGGAGTAAAAAACGCCCATTTCCAAGGTGACCGGAAAGAGCAATACTCCGGAGATCATGGCGAACAGAGGCACGCACGGCCGTACCAGACTGCCCCAGAAGACAGCGGATTTAAAGTTGAAGGAACCGTCAAAACTTCCTACGAACGGATCACAGCAATGGGCCAGGACAACGAGGAAACAGGCCAGAATACGCAGAAAGTCCACCCAGGCAATGTGGCTGCCGCAAGAATTCGGTGATTGGTTGATGTTCATGGTTACGTGGGAGAAAAAGGCGCCGCGTCATCGCAAACGTGTCTGATAATATACCCGTTTCCCGGAAACGTTCTATCATCAAATGGGAAAAAGAAATAAATTCGGAGAAGTTTATCTCTCATTCAACAGGACACACCGCTTCCTTCCCTGCAAGGGAAATTTTTCCGCCGTATTCCGATGAAGAACTATTCTGAAACAGAAGGGGAGCCCCATCCAAACGCCCATGTTTTCCTTTTGAATTTGCAGGGGGGATTTTCATTCATGCTCATGGCTAAGATTCCCGGAAACCGGAATTCAGGCCCTCTCCCTCCTTCACACGCTGTCCGTCTTAAAACTGCCCGGCGGCGGGATGAGATTGCCGTAGCGGTGAACGGTTTCGGAAACAGCCTGTTCCCGGAAATAACCCAGCAGCTCCAACCGCCCATTGGCAAGCACGGGACGGTCCAGTACTTCCACATCCCGGGCACGGGCGGCATTGGCCAGAGCCTCGGAAATATCTGTTCCACGCAGGAACCGTACGCCTTGAAGCGCTTCCGGCATCCGGACGATCAATTCCGCTTCCGTTTCCACCGTCAGGGAAGCATAATAACCATGCATTTTCTGAATCCAGGGGCGGCTCGTCCCTATGCTCAGGTGCAGGAGCACCCCGCACAGTTTCGCCCCCAGCAGCAGAATGGCGACGTCATCGTCGGACATGTTTTCCACACGGGCCAGAATTCCCTTCACGGGGATATAGCGGAAGGTATTATTTTCTCCGTAAATGTGGGAGGGATCATGATCCACGCCGAATTCCTCCATCCACCACTTGGCCTGGGAGCCGGCTGCTGAACGGATGCGCTTGGCGCAATCCGGCAGCTCGGAGCACAATTTTTCCACCAGGCCGGAAATACGCTCACCCGGCGTGCGCAGCTTTTGAGGCAGCGCCTTTTCCTCCCAGCGTCCCAGCATGGTAAGGTAGTTGGGACCTCCGGCTTTGGCGCCAGGCCCCATGGAAGAATGGTTCCACCCGCCGAACGGCTGGCGGCGAACGATGGCGCCGGTAATGACACGGTTGATGTACGCGTTGCCCACCTGCACTTTAGTTTTCCACAAGGCAATTTCCCGTTCATCCAGGGACTGAAGGCCGCCGGTAAGGCCAAATTCGGAGTCGTTCTGGATGTCAATGGCTTCCTCCAGGTTTTCCGCACGAATGATGCCCAACACCGGGCCGAAGCATTCCGTCTGATGGAACCAGCTTCCCGGTTTCACGCCCAGCCGGATTCCGGGCGACCAGAGGCACGGGTTGTCTTCCGAAGGTTCCGGCTTGAGCAGCCATTCCTCTCCGGGTTCCAGCTGCGTCAGCGCACGGAGCAGATTTCCTTCCGGCTCCCTGATGAGCGGCGTCACCACGGAGCTGACTTCCCAGGAACCGCCTACCTTCAGGCTGGCGGCGGCATCCTTCAACTGACGCAGAAAAGCAGGATTGTCATAAACGGAAGCCTCCACAATAGCCACGCTGGCGGCGGAACACTTCTGTCCGGAATGGCCGAAAGCGCTTTTCACCAAATCCTTCACAGCCTGGTCCGGGTCAGCCGTAGCGGTGATGATCATGGCATCCTTTCCGCTGGTTTCAGCCAGCACATGCAGGTCAGGCCGCAGTTCGCGCAACATTTTCCCGGTGCGGTAGGATCCCGTCATGATCACGCCGTTCAAGCGGGGGTCCATCAAAAACTTGCGGGAAATTTCATTGCGCGGCATCGGCACGAATTGAAGGACGTTTTTAGGCACACCGGCACGCCAGAACGCCTGTACAATCTGCCAAGCCGTATAAACGGCCAGTTCAGACGGTTTGAACACCACGGCATTTCCCGCCATCAGGGCGGCAGCTACACCGCCCGTCGGAATAGCGAAGGGGAAATTCCAGGGAGACATCACGCAAATGATACCCAGCGGGGATATTTCCACTCCGTCGTTCATCCCGTCTCGGTCCAGGCCTTCCGCGTAATAGCGGCAGAAGTCTATGGCCTCGCTCACCTCCACATCAGCCTCCGTGGGAGCCTTCCCGGCATCCCTCACCATGGCAGCAATAGCTTCCCCCCTGATTCTGGACAGCTCCTGCGCCACCCGGTGCAGGATTTCAGCGCGTTCGCCAATGCTTTTGGACGCCCAGGAGGAGCGGGCCCTGTCCGCCGTGTCCAAGGCATGTTCAACCTGGTCAAAGTCCGCATAAGCGAATTTATAGGAAATGTCATTATGGCGGGACGGATCGCGCCCCACGCCCCACAGATTAGTCGTAATTTCCTCACCATCTATAACCAATGGAATTTCCTCGCCGGCTTTTTCCTTCTCCGCGGCAATCAGCCCGTTGATCCATTCCGCATTCTGCCTCAGAGACCAGTCCGTATCCCGCTCGTTGGCAAAGGCATCCCGGTAATGTGAGGGCTGAATGGGGTCCGCAGCGCGGTTCTGCGTGCGGTTGGGTCCGTACTTCACCTCATCCTTTTCCTGACAGGCCTTCAAAAACCGCTTTTTCTGGACCTCCCAGCTCCGGGACCCCGGCGTCATGCCGAAGAGATCATGCAGGAAATTCTCCTCACTGGTATTTTCATCCAGCCTCCGCACCAGATAGGCAATGGCGCTGTGAAAGTCTTCCTTCAGAACCACGGGGGCATAAAGAAGCAGACCGTCCGCCGCCTGGCGGATGACCCGCGCCTGATGGTTCGCCATCCCTTCCAGCATTTCGAATTCCACCTGGTCACGCACGCCTTCCCGCTCACGCAACAGCATGGCATAACACAAATCAAACAGGTTGTGGGAAGCCACGCCGAACTGCACATATCTGGCATTATCCGGCATGCAGCCGTAATGGAGCATTCTCTTGTAATTGGCATCCACCTGGGCTTTCGTGCCATACGGGGCCTGCGCCCAGCCATGCATGGAGGCCTCCACCTTCTCCATCGCCAGGTTGGCGCCTTTCACCAGGCGTATTTTGATGCGCGCTCCCCCCTGCTCCACGCGTTCCTTCGCCCAGGCGCACAGCTTCATTTGCTCCTCCCAGGAATCCGGCAAATAGGCCTGGAGCACAATTCCCGCCTCCAGATGCATGAATTCATCCTCCATCAACGTACGTTTGAACGCTTCCGCCGTCAGATGAAGATCACGGTATTCCTCCATATCCAGATTCACGAACTTGGGCTTTCTGGAACCGTCCGGCAACGTTACCGCATTGGTAATGGCCGCCCGGTACAGGATGCGCAGGCGCTCCTGAATCAATTTGACGGTTTCTTCAAAGGCTACCAAATGAATCTGGCTGAAAATGGCTGAAATCTTGACGGAAATATAGTCACAGTCCTTGTCTGTCAGCCGGTCCACGACCTGCTGAAGACGGTGGTGCGCCTCGCTTTCACCCAGAATGGCCTCTCCCAGCTGGTTGATGTTCATCCGGATGCCGGCCTTGCGCCTGCGGCGCAGGTGGGGGCGCAGTTTTCCATCCTCGGCAGGAAGAATGACATTGGAGCTTTCCTTTCTCAACTGGCTGGTAATCATGGGCATGACCACACCCGGAAATTGATCGGAAAATCTCCCCCCCATCTTCATGGCGAAACGGTCGGCCGCAGACAAATAACGGGGAACGCCATATCCGTCCAGAAGATAGCGGAACAACTCCGCGCCCCGCGCCGGAGAAGAAGGACGGAACACCCGATCCGCCAGCGCCAGCGTAAACGCCTTGCCCGCCGGATCATTCATCATGCGCTCCATTTGCTGCGCCTGCCTCTTCTCTTTCCCTCTCATCCCGGCATTCGACTGCTTTAAAATGGACTCCGCCAGTTCCACAGCCTTGGCGGCCAGTTGCTGGTCAGTCCATTGGCCTCGGCGAGCCTCCGCCATCATGTCCGGGATGGATGAATCTGTCATAACGGTTCGAAGACTAGCCCCGGACATGGGCAAAATCAAGCCAATTTGCCCGGTCCTTCCTGTGGAAAGAGGAATCACGGAGGGGAAACGCATCCTTTGATTCCGTGGCGGAAGCAGGGGTGCTTCCTGTCCATTTCCGGCAACTCAGGAAAGACGCATCAATCATACCGCGCAGCCGCCAGACGGGCTCTCCTCAGCTCTTCCCTGAGCTGGTGCGCCCGTCTGCCGCAAACGCTGGAACGGTTCATGTCCCGAACCTCTTCCAAAACCGCAACCGCATGGTTGAAGGCATCCTCGCTTTCCGGAGTATGGGCTTCCCGGTACAGAACCTCCTCCAGCCGCACCCAGAGGGGATGCACCATGGAGAGCAGAATTAACTGGCGCTCCTCCACGGATAACGAGGGATCATCCACGCAGGCACGCCACGCTTCTAGGCATGTTCGTATGGAAGAAGCTTTGCTGGCCCGGAAAGACTCGCCAAGCAATTCAACCGTTTTCCTGTTTTTCTCCAGACGAAGGGCCGCCTCCCGGGCATTCAGAAAAGCCGGAGCCGTACAGTTCAATTTTTCCAGACGCTTCATGGTGCCCGGATAATCCCGGAACCAGGCTTCCGGAGGCACCTGTTCCAGCTCCCGGCAAATAGCGGAAGCCTCTGCCGCAGGATCCCCGCCCTTGGGAATATCATTCACCCGCGTCACCGGCCGCACGTGTTGCGCTTTTTCCGCAAGCAGGGCCACCTTTTCCCGCAGGGAAGCTGCAGAGGCCCCTCCTTCCACCAGGTCGAATACACGTCCCTTGGAGTCAAGAAAAACCACGGAAGGCAGCATGCGCACACCATGCATCGCCGCACGGGACAGGCTGCCGTCTTCTTCCCAATCCTTCACGGAAGGATGTCTGGGAACCGTGACAAACTGCACGTCACGCACATATCCATCCAGCGCGCGGCGTTCTTCCGTGCCCGGCTGGAGAGCTTTCAACCAACGGGCTTCCGCTGAACCGGGTTCCTCTGAACCGTACACAACCAGAACAGGGGATGGAAGGGAGGGAGCCGCAGAACAGGAGACGGAAAGGGCATCCATTTCCGCACGTCCCGGAAACGCCAGCGCCAAAAACGCAATGACCGCTAAAGCCCTCATGAATAAACTGCCATCCATCAGCCCTTTCTGATGGTAATGCGCTTGTAACGGCTGTCCCCTTCTTCGGACTCCGTCACAATTCCGTCCATGGACTGAAGGGCATTATGCACCAGGCGGCGGTGGTAGGCATTCAACGGAGGCATCTTCATCGGCTTGCCGCTCTCCTGGACGCGTTCGGCCAGGGAACGGGCCTTTTCCAGCAAACGGGCTTCATTGCGCTCCCGGTAATGGTCGCAATCCACCTTCACGCGGGGAGCATCTTCCATCTTGCGCTGGATCATGCGGTTGACCAGATACTGAAGGTCATCCAGCCTGTCCCCGTCCCCTCCAATGATATACTGTGAATCCGGGGAGGAAATATTCAGGCACACGATGCCGTCCGTTTCCGTTACTTCGATATCCGCGGAAAACCCCAGCGAAGCCAGAAGGCTCTTCAAACTCTGTTCAGCTATTTCTTGCACCGTCATTACTTTAAATTAATAGGAAAAGGGTTCCATACCGGAAAACCGCCTCGCGCCGGACGGCGCGGGCCTTGTCTCCAATACCCGATTGACATAAAAATCATAACCTATTTATTCCCCTCGTCTATGAAAATTTGTGGAAGCTCCGTTCCATATCATGTACGCAATGCCGTCCCTGCCCTGCCTTCCGGCAACACGGTTCCGTTCCACCTTCGGAACCAGATGCAGGAAACACCGCTCAGAAAGGAGGCGACTGTTTTCTGCCTGCCCGCGGACGTACCCCGGTTATCTCCGCTTCTCCCTGCCGCCAATGAAACATGGAATACAGGCATCCACAGCCATGCCAATCAAAAAGGCATCTCCGCACAGCCCGTTTTTTATTACATAAAATCTTAAATAACAGTTTCTATAAAAAAATTTTCATCAGCTCCGGAGAAATACTGATGACAAAACAGGACGAAACATCCCCGGAAAAAGGGAAGTCGAACTATTACCCACATAGAAAAATCCGGTCCCTCATGAACAAGCCAATGAAAAAAAAGAAACCGCCCATGGAAGACAGCGCCGCTCCTTTTCCCAATGGAAAAGAAGCCGCTCCCCATTATACGGATACAATTGATCCGGAATTGATCACCCCCACTCCAAAACCTACGCCGCCCAATGCGGAACCTTCCGCGCCCGGTTCCATGAAGATGCCGGATAACGCTACGGAAAAAATCAGGGAGCTGGATGCCATGCGCTCCAACGGCATGGGACAGGCCCTCACAAGCAACCTGGGAGTTAAAATATCCGATGATCAAAACACACTTAAAGCAGGAAGCAGAGGCCCATCTCTGCTTGAGGACTTCCACTTTCTGGAGAAAATGGCTCATTTTGACCAGGAGCGGATACCGGAACGCGTGGTTCACGCAAGAGGTTCCGGGGCACATGGTTATTTTCAGGTGTACAAATCCCTTTCCAAGTACACCAAAGCGGCTTTTTTGCAGGATCCGGGAGAAAAAACCCCGGTCTTTGTGCGTTTTTCCACCGTGCAGGGCTTCAGAGGATCTCCGGATACAGTAAGGGATATCCGCGGTTGGGCCACCAAATTCTATACCAAGGAAGGCAACTATGATCTGGTAGGCAACAACACGCCCGTCTTCTTCATTCAGGATGCCATCAAATTTCCGGATTTCGTCCATGCCGTCAAACCGGAACCCCACAATGAAATGCCCCAGGGGCAGACGGCCCATGACTCTTTCTGGGACTACGTCTCCCTGCAGCCGGAAACTCTGCACAATGTCATGTGGGCCATGTCGGACCGCGGCATCCCCAGAAGCTTCCGTACGATGGAAGGTTTCGGCATTCATACGTACAAATTGGTCAATGAAGAAGGAAAAAGCACTTTCGTCCGTTTCCACTGGAAACCGGTGTACGGGAAAAAATCCCTGGTGTGGGATGAAGCCCAGGTATTGACAGGACGCGATCCTGACTTCCACCGCAAGGATCTCTGGCAATCCATTGAAGCCGGAGATTATCCGGAATACGAGCTGGGTCTGCAGCTCATCCCGGAAGAGGACGCAGACCAATTCGACTTCGATATTCTGGACCCTACCAAGCTCATTCCTGAAGCACTGGTTCCCGTGGAAATCGTCGGGAAAATGGTGCTGAACCGCAACCCGGACAACTTCTTTGCGGAAACGGAACAGGCAGCCTTCTGCCCCGCCAATATCGTGCCGGGCATTGACTTTTCCGACGATCCTCTGCTCCAGGGCCGTATTTTCTCTTACAGCGATACCCAGCGGCACCGGCTGGGTGGAGCCAATTTCACGGAAATTCCCATCAACCGCCCCATTTGCCCCTTCCACAACAACCAGAGGGACGGCTTTCACCGTATGCAGATAGACGCCTCTCCGGCCAACTATGATCCCAATTCCATCGGGAACAACTGGCCGAGAGAAACTCCCCCGGAGAAAGGCGGCTTCACCACCAGCCCCCAGACGGTAAGCGGTGTCAAGGAACGTCTGCGGAGCCCCTCCTTCGCGGAATACTATTCCCACCCGCGGCTGTTCTGGATGAGTCAAACTCCCGTGGAACAGGAGCATATCATCAACGCGTTCAGTTTTGAGCTGGGGAAGGTGACGCGCCCCTATATCCGGGAACGCGTGGTGGACCTTCTGACGCGCATTGATCCGGACCTGGCAAGCGGAGTGGCCCGCAACCTGGGAATTGAACTCACCAGGGAACAACTCGGCAGGGAACTTCCCAGGCCCGTCTGCGGACTGGAAAAAGATCCGTCATTGAGCTTGTACGCCCATACGGACGGCAACCTTAAAGGCCTCCGCGTCTCTTTACTGGCAGCGGACGGCGTCAGCCTGAAATCCGTGAAAGAAATCTGCGACGCCCTGCATGAAGAAGGTATCCATCCCCAAATCATTGCCCCGCACATGGGAAGCGTAACAACGGAAGAAGGGGAAAGTCTGCCGGTTAATGGGACTCTGTCCGGCACTCCTTCCGTCCTGTTTGACTCCGTCATCGTCCCGGAAGGAGAACAAAGCATCGCAGCGCTCCTGAAAGACGGAGATGCCAAGTATCATTTGCGCCAGGCCTACAGGCACCTGAAAGCCATCGGACTTCCCGGCAACGCCAAAGCCATGCTTGAGGCAGCCTCCCTGCCCCAGGATATGGATGACGCCGGACTGCTCATGCCGAAGGACACCAAATCCCTGATGCCCTCCTTCATCACGGCCATGAAACAGCACCGCGTCTGGAGCCGCGAGCCTAAAACCCTTGATTTCGGCGCCTAGATTCGTTCCTTATTCAGGAACCGCTTCCCAATACAGGCTGCCCCGTCGAAAGGCGCGGTAGCCGTTTTTATTAAAAAATCCGAGGAGTTATAGCATCATAACCAACATCAAAAAGCAACTATTCATATCCCGTCATACCCTATCACCTAACAAACTATTCATTAATTAACCCTCTAAAAAACAACGATAAAAGCCCGCACAATGAAAGTGCGGGCTTTTTATTCAAAAAGAAAGCTTTTGGTACACGGAGAGGGATTCGAACCCCCGACCAACTGTGTGTAAGACAGCCGCTCTACCACTGAGCTATCCGTGCATGAGGTGGCGGGAATATATACCGGAAAACCGGACCCGGCAAGGAGAAAATGAGAAAAATGCGTTTTCATCTCCTTGTTCTCCATATCAGTAAACTCCGGACACCACAAATTCCGGAAAAAGAAAAGAAGGCAGGTGAAAATTTCCTGTTCCTTTCCGGGAATATGCTTGCGAATTATTTCCGAAACCTGTTTCCCTACCTGACGTCCACACGCCGGAGTGCACGGTAATGCAGGATAATGAAGAGGACGCACAATACAGCCTCGGACCAATAGAACATGCCTAAAGCATCCCGACCGGAAGTGAACCCGTAGGAGTGCAGCCCCACTCCCAGCATATTGACGCCCCACCAGGCAAAGGCAATGATAACGCCGCCCACCACATTGCTGAAGTGGAGCAGCCAGGAAGACAGCCATCCGGCTTTCCGGGCATGCAATACGGTCAATTGCCACAGTACAATCATCAACGCTCCGTTTTCCTTGGGATCCCAACCCCAGAAGCGCCCCCAGGATTCATTGCCCCAAATCCCCCCAAAAACCGTTCCCACCAGCGTAAACACCAGGGAAAAACACAAGATGCCGTAAGCCATGCGGTCCAGGGACTGTTCCGTTTTTCCGCCAATCAGGCGCAAGGGGGAAGCCAGCAGGTAGATATGGGAGAGCACCGCCGCCAGCAACCCGGCCGCGTACCCCAGCACAATGGTAATGACATGGGTGGAAAGCAGGAAGTTGGAGCGCAGGATGGCCACCAGGGGATCCATATGGTCCACAGCCTGGGAGGATTCATACAAAATACCCATCTGACAGGAGAAAGCCCCAAGCAAAAGCCCCGCCGCCAGTACAATTCCCTTTTTACTGAAAAGTTCCACCACAAGAGCGCAGAGAACTCCCATGCAGGCGATAAAGGCGATGGTTTCATACGTGTTGCCCACCGGGGACCTCATGGTGATGAGCACGCGGATGACCAGCGCCGCAACCAGCACTCCGGCTCCGCCCGCGCCTGTCAGCCACGCCAGGCTTAAACCTCCGGGCCGGAGAAAACGCCGCCAGAGGGGAGCGTTGGCGGCTGGGCGGAAAAGTGCGCAGAGCAGCAGACACACGAACGCCGCCACAAAAACGGCCAGGGAAACATAAAGCGGATCCAGACGGTAGTAGAAAATTTCTCTTTCCAGGCTGTGCCGCTCTCCGGCGGAGGCGGCTTCATTGGGTTGCGCCAGCTTTTCCAGCAGCAGGCCTTCCGCTTTCATCCGCAGTGCGGAAGCCTCCGCCCCTGCCATGCCGATAGCTTTGCGTTCCAGCAGGGACGCCATTGCCAAAAAGGCTCCGGCAGCTTTATCCGGGGCAGCCGTCCACAGGCGTTCTCCATCGCGGCCGGCAGAAGGAAACCAGCGTGGGAATTCCATCCGTTCCATGGCGGCAGGGTTTTCCAGCATGATCCGGGAAACAAGCATCCAGCCCCGCATCACATCAAAGTTGCGGGCAAGGGACAAAATTTCCTTCTGGGCTTCTGTCAGATTCGTTTCTCCCAGCAGCCGGATTTCCCGGACGGCACGGGTCATTTCCTCCCAGCGTTCCGCAAGCTGCGCGTAGGAGTATTTTTTCCGCTTGTCTTTCTGGTCCGGCAGGTGCAGGCGCCTGACCACCTCTTCCCGATTGACCAGAAAAACAGGGTATTGTTCCGCCAGTTCCGGACGGAACATGCAGTCCAGCATCCATTCCACCGGGGAGAGCTTCCTTTTCCCTTCCGGCGTATCAACAACAAAGCTTCTTTTGCCCAGTGTCCGGAGCAGATGGAAGCCCGCATAAGTAGAAACAGGCTTCAGGCGGCCGCCGTCCTGAACGGCCATGGCCCCGGCCCGCTCCACCAAAAAGGGAGACCAGGGCACATAATGTTCCACCAGAACCGGATGGACGTCAGGCCGCGCCGCCGGCATGCCGATGCCGAAGATGGCCGCTACCAGCAGGCAAATGCCAGCCAGGCGCAGACGTTTTTTCCCGCCGGGGGCGGAAACGGCCTGCAGTTCATCCGTCGCCGCCGTTCCGGCAGATGCCAGACCGGGTTTGCGGCGCAGGTATCTGCCAAAAACACAGGCAAAATGCCACAGCAGCCCTACAGCGATGATGTAGGAGGACCATTTGGGCATTTGCTCCAGGGGATTATGGGAAGCACGGAGAATGGAGATAAGCCTGCCCGGATGCAGGGAATCCTGGCCCCAGCTCATCTGGTACAGCGTCCAGCCGGAAAGGCGCAGAGGCTCATTCATGCGGATAACGGCGTCATACTGACCGCCGGATTCCGGAAAAACGGTTATCTGGGATTCATAGGATTTAGGCTTGGAAGTCCCCGGATAAAACTCCGGCACAAAGCGGTTCAGGCGCAAATCAAACGGAAGGGAATACTCGTGCACCCGGTCCCCCTGGGGCAGTTCCACCTGTTCCACAGCCACCGTCATTTTGTTGCCCAGCATGATGCCTGCCAGCAATAGCAGAATACCCCCATGAGCCACCAGCACGCCTGCGTGCCTCCAGGTCCACCGGATACGGAATACCCCGCCTATGAGCAGGTTGGCGAACAGCAGGACACAGGTAATGCCCATGCCGGGCAAAGGCAGGGAAATCAGGGAGTTCTCCCCGCCCAGCGGTATCAGCACATAAGCCGCCCCGAAAAAAGACTCTATGGCAGCCTCCGACCCCATGGCAGAAGACCACCGCACCTGGTGCAGCGTCCCGGCAAAGGTCAGCACCAGAAGGATCAGCATCAGGGCAATGCCCAAGCCGTAGCTTCCGGCAAAATTCCAGAGGCTGCGTCCATATTTTTTCCATACCGCATCCGTTCGTTCCCTGTCCATCAGCGTAAGGCGTCCGTAGTCCAAAAAGAGGGCCGATTGCACGATCAGCTCGTGAAACCGGCCTCAACCATATTTCCGGAGAAAAGGTTATTAAAAATTGTCCGCCAGTTCTTCAAAGAATGCCTGGGGATGCGCACAGGCCGGACACACCTTGGGGGCAGTGGGGCCGGTATGTACATAACCGCAGTTGCGGCACTTCCACTGGATTTCCTTATCCTTGGCAAAAACCGTGCCTTCGCGCACGTTTTCAGCCAGTTTGAGGTAGCGGGCTTCATGGTGCTGCTCCACGGAGGCAATCTTGCGGAAGGTTTCCGCAATGGAGGGGAAGCCTTCCCTGTCCGCCACTTCGGCAAATGCAGGATACATTTCGGACCATTCGTCATGCTCTCCGGCGGCTGCGGCCAGCAGGCAATCCTCCGTAGATTCCAAAGGAGCCGTGCAGACGGTGTGCGTTACTTCAATGCAGGCGTCTTTCAGCAGTTTGAAAAATACCTTGGCATGTTCCTTCTCATTGTCGGCCGTTTCCAGAAAGATAGCGGCAATCTGTTCGTAACCGGCCTTCTTGGCTACGCCGGCAAAGTAAGTGTAGCGGTTGCGCGCTTCAGATTCCCCGGCAAAAGCCTTGAGAAGATTCTTTTCCGTTTCTGTCCCTTTGATGGATTTCATAAATTAGTCATCTGGTTGCGTAAACGAAAACATCCTAATAAGACGCCGTGAAAAAACAAGCAATTATTGAATGAATCTAAAAAATGGGCATATCCGGAAAAACATACGGCAGTTTTCCCGTTTGGGAAAACAGGCAGGAGCCCGAACTGCAGCATGAACCGGACTATTTGACATCTCTTGTGCAATAGTAAGATTAAACGGGAAAAACGTCTGCTCAATCCATGAATCCCAACCGTAACCCCTTATTGGAAACCTAGAGATTAATACTGAAAAAATTCACGGATGATGATCGGAAGGCCCCTGTTCAACATTTACTGCAATGAAAAGGTTAAACATGTATTTGCCGTGGTTTCCATTAAATCAAGAATACCGGAACAGGCCATCCGGGCCATTTCAAGGAAACCGGTATCTGAATTCCCAATACCCGGCTTCATCTTCAGGAGCTCCTTCCCGCCCTGGGAAACATTGCGGATACCTCCGCATCCAGTTATCTTTCCACCGGTTTTCCGGAGAAAGTCCTGCTCCACGGTTCTTCCAGCCTGTCCGGAACGCTTTCCAGCTCCCGGAGTATTTTCTCCCGCTCCCTGGAAATCCGCTCCTGATCCGCAGAGGCCGGAACAGGCTGCTCCCCGGGCAGAGGCATCAGCCCATCCGCCGTCCTGCCGCCGCCCGGGGCAATCGGAGGATCAACAACCTTGCTGTCTTCATCCGTTTCCGGTTCAGGGCTGACCGGCTTCCGCTCATCTGTCTTCCCGGAACTTTCCGGAACGGCCAGGTTCCTGTACAGGAACACCAGGTCCCCCGCCTCCACGGCGCCGCTGCGGATATCCGCAGGAATGCGCGCACGCCCCATACGCTCCTCCGTCACAATCAGGTTGGCGACTCTGCATTTTTCTTCCCGGCCCGGAGATTGGGAGATAAGCACGGTCCCCGGTTCATAAACATTCCCGGCCAGAGCAATCAGCACATAATGATGACTGGGATACACCTGCTCCACCTTTCCCACATATACGGGTGGGGGAGCTGCTTTTTTAACGGGCTGCTGCACCTGCTGGGAACAGGAAGCGCCCAGCACCACAAACGCCGCCAGAACAGGCAGGGAAACAATTCTCTTCATGGGGAGTTCTTCCGTCGTTTCATTCCACCAGCACCTTGCGTGGACGGTTGGTATTATCCGCCGGGGCAATAATGCCGCGGGATTCCAGCAAATCCATCATGCGCGCCGCACGGCCGTATCCGATGCTCAAACGCCGCTGCAGCAGGGAGGTGCTTACCTTACGTTCTACAACAGCTACTTCCAGGCACTTGGCATAGCATTCCTCTTCCGCGTCATCCAGCGGACTGTCCGCTCCTCCGCGGGAAGGCTCGTCCAAGGATTTCTGAACCTCTTCATGGAATTTCTGCTTGGCTTGGGAAGCACAGTGGGCCACCAGGGCTTCCACTTCATCGTCAGAGATAAAAGCTCCCTGCGCCCGTTCCACCTGGGCGGAACCCGGCGGCAAATACAGAAGGTCCCCCTTGCCCACCAGTTTTTCCGCCCCCTGCCTGTCCAGAATCACGCGGCTATCCGTGCCGCTCGCCACCTGGAAAGCGATGCGCGTCGGAATATTAGCCTTGATCGTTCCCGTCACCACCTGTCTTCTGGGCGTCTGCGTCGCCACAATGAGGTGGATGCCTGCGGCACGGGCCTTTTGGGTAAGGCGGCCGATATTCGTTTCTATGTCCGCTCCCACTGTCTGCATCAGGTCCGCAAGTTCGTCAATGATGATGACAATGTAGGGGAAGCGTTCCGGAATAACTTCATCGTCCTCCAGATCCAGTTCATCATCTTCTTCCACAGGCCATTCCCCCTGGGATTCCAGGTCTCTGGCAATGGATTCCGCCAAAGCTTCATCCACTTGCCCGTCTTCCGGTTCTTCCGCCTCTTCCGCAGGAACATCCGGCGGGCGCTTATTGAAAGCTTCAAAATTCCGCACGCCCACCTTGGCAAAGCAGTGGTAGCGGTGCTCCATTTCATTCACGCACCAACGCAGGGCATTGGGAACTTTTTTGGGATCCGTCACTACCGGAACAATCAGATGCGGCAGCTTGGAATAAGGTTGCATTTCCACCACTTTCGGATCCACCAGGATAAGCCTCAGTTCATCCGGACGGAATTTCAAAAGCATGGAGGAAATGATGCTGTTGATGCACACGGATTTTCCGGATCCGGTGGCACCGGCCACCAACAGGTGCGGCATGGACGCCAAATCCCCGATCACAGTGCGTCCATACACGTCCTTCCCCAACGCCAGCGGTATCTTTTTCTTGGGGGAACAAAAGGCGGGGTCCTGCAAAAGTTCCCGCAGGGGAACAGCCACCTTCTTCCGGTTGACGATTTCAATACCTACCGTATCCTTGCCCGGAATGGGGGCCACGATGTTCACGCTTTCCGCCTTGGTCGCCAGCGCGATATCCTTCGCATACTGGTCAAAAGTATTTACGCGCACGCCGCGCGCGGGATACACTTCATAACGGGTGATGGTCGGGCCTCGGGTAATATCCCCAGGCGTCACGTCCACGCGGAATGTCGTCAGGGTATCAATAATCTTCTGCTGTATTTCCAGCATCTCTTCCTTGTCCTCTGCCGTAGGGCCTTCCGGCTTTTCTTCATAATGCAGCAACTCAAAGGGAGGCAGCTCATACTCGCGGAATTCCTCCGTGGGCGGAGTGGCCAATTTGGAAAAAGGCTGCTCTTTGGGCGCAGGCTTCATTTCCGCCGGTTCCGCAACGGTAATCCTGGGGTTCGGAGCCAGGGGAAGGCGGCCCTGGGTACGCGGTGCGCTGGAAGGCGGAGCAGAATCCTCCGGCCTGGACGGAGAAGCAGCCGCCGCTTCATGATACAAACTTTCCAGATCGTCCCCGGTGCGCTGCAGACGGGAAGCTGAAGCCCGGCCCTTTCCAACCGGTCTGGGGGCGGACAAAGCGGCATTCTGCATGCTGGCCCTCACGCGGGCGGCTTCCCTGGCAAGCTGGGCAGTCTGGCGCGCCAGCCTTTTTTCCTTCCTGTTCATACGCCAGGCCCGCCATTCCCGCAGCATGGCCCGGAAAAACGGCCGGGGACGCATCCCGGCCGCATAAACCAGGGCCAGCAAATAGCAAAATCCGGAAAGCACCAGCACAGCGGATCTGCCGGCCAACGGAAGAAACAAACCAGTTCCCAGCAAATGGCCCGCCAGCCCCCCGGCCCCCTGGACCTGGTGGCGAGCCACCCATTCATTTCCCGGCACATGCCCGGCTGCCAGAAACAGGCATCCGAACAACAGCAGGAACAAACCGCCGTAAACCACGCTGCGGGGCAGTCTTCCATGGTGGAGCAGACGGTAAAGCCCCCACCACTCCAACAGAACAACCAGCATCCAGGCCATGCCTCCCAGCGTCCAATAAAAAATCCCCGCACCATACAATCCTACCGTTCCCAGCACATTGGAGGTACCCGGAATTACCTGCCCGGAACCATTTAAATAACTCCAGCCTATTTCCCGCACATCAAACGTCAGCATAGCAGCCAGAAGAGCCGCCCCCCCCAACAAAGACACGACGCCCCATACCATTCCAATCCAAACAGGGGAACGCCCCTCTTCATGCCCAAATGCATGATGCTCCTGCATATCCAATGCCATACCTGTTCCTATCCTAGCAACTCTCCGCCCCAAACTCAAGGCCAAACCGGGGAGAAGAGGAATTGCTCGAATCAACTTCCCGCAAGCCTGAAAGCGCCGACTTCCGGCTCGGAAATACGGCCTTTATGTACTTTTTCCTCCCTAGGAGAGCATCTCTGAAAAAAGCCCTTTCCCTACCTGAGAAAATACTGGTCCCGCATCTCCAAATCAATAAAACCGAAGCAATTTCAATGCTTATTTTTCATATCTATTTGATTATTTATTATTAGCATAAATTTTTATTACAAAAAATGTATCGTTCGACATTTTTTTATGCTTCATGAAGCATTCGGCGGATTTCAAATCCTATTAAAAAAATAGGGATATTGTAGTTTGATGCAATTAACTAATTGTTAATATCTTAATAAGATTAAACACATAATTTCTACCAAATTCTCCTCTTATCGTTATATCCATAAATAATAATAAACAGTTTTTTTTAAGGGATTACTATTGACACCGAATTTGAAATCCGCTAATTAGAAATCTCTTCCCATGATACAGCAATTACAATCTGTTAAACAGATACGGCCCTTATGTGCAGGAGCGTCAGTCCATCTCTCCCCAGCCTGCCTGTCGGAACCAATCTTGACAGCCTCCCCTTATTATTGCTGATCATTTCCCTGCTTTTTCATCTGAGGGGAAATATACCTGCCTTTTTCAAATACTTTCTTATTTCAAACAAAAAAAATCAAAATCATCAAATTTAAAATGATGACTGAACATAGAGCGGCCTTTTTCTTTCAAACCTCCGGAAGATTGCAAGCATGGAGGGCATCGCGCCATTCCCGTAGAGCTTCCGGCACAAGGAAGAACAAACTTTGAGCCGGAACGGCCTCTTTCCCTGTTTTTCGCACCGTCTTTCCCTCCCAAAAGCAACGTTTCCTCCTTCCTCACCAAATGAATACAAACAACCTCATCAATAAAGCCATTCTGTGCTCCCTGGCCATAGCCGGGGCCGCTCTCCTGCCTTCCTGCGTCAGCCCCAAGGAAGTTCTTTATATCCAGGATGTCCCCGGAAATTCCAGGGAAACCATCAGGGCAAACTACCAGACGACCATTCAGAAAGATGACCAGCTCTACATCGCGGTCAGCAGCAAACAGCCGGAACTCACCGCGCCTTTTGCCATGTCTGAAATCGGCTCCACCTCCGGCACCTCCAACAACAAGCCTAAAGGATATCTGGTGGACGCCCAGGGCTGCATCGTCCTGCCCGTCATCGGCAAAATGAAGGCTGCGGGAAAAACCTGCTCCCAGCTGGCTTCCGACATTGCCGCGACTCTCAAGAACAATGACTACATCCGGGACGCCTCTGTCAATGTGCAAATCATGAATTTCAAATTCTCCGTTCTGGGCGAAGTTAATGCTCCCGGAACCTACACCATTGAAGGCCAGCGCCTGACAATTCTGGAGGCCATCAGCCGGGCTGGAGACCTGAATATTGACGGCAACCGGGACGTTACGCTGATACGGGAAACCAACGGAACCCGTCAAATCGCCAGCATTGATCTGCGCAGCAAGGATTTGTTCACCTCTCCCTATTATTATATCCAGCAAAACGACATCATTTACGTGACTCCCTCAGACCGCAAGGTCAACACGCGCAGTGACGCTGCTCAATGGTACGGCTGGGGGCTCTCCGGGCTTGGCATTACTCTGGCCGTGGTAGCCCTGTGCCTGTAGCGGACATTCAGCCGCTTTCCTGTCCGGCTAAGCATACCTGAGAACGGAAACATAGGGGCGGTCCGGTTCAACCGAACCGTTTCCCTAAGGGTTCAGTATTACCACACAACCTTCCACCCTCTTTCCTTCATGACAAAAAATACCGCTCCCACTCCTCCTGTTACGGAAAACACAGAAGAAACAGCTCTTTCCCTGGATACGGTGCTGATGATTCTGCGCCGTTACTGGTTCATCATCATTCTGGCAGCCCTCGCCGGAGGCACGGCGGCCTATTACCTGGCCGGCAAACAGAATTATATTTACCAAAAAACGGCCAGCGTCCTGATGCGCGATGCCAAAACGGGCAGCGACGCTTCTTCCGAACGCATCATGGCGGAACTGAACATAGACCCCAACGCGGCTAACCTGGCCAATGAAAGCCTCGTTCTCAAATCCACCGCATTAATGAGCAAAGTGGTGGAAGACCTCAACCTCAACACATCCTATTGGCAAAAAAAAGACTTCAGGGAGCTGGACCTTTACCATGCCAGTCCCTTATTGGTGCACTTTGAACAGATCGACAAGCAACGCGCCTGCACTCTGCACATCACGCCGCTGGATGAAAACCGCTTCACGCTTGGCCATCCCAATAATCAGGGGGAACTCATCCAGCTGGAAGGTTTTTACGGAAAACCCCTCACGCTTCCCTTTGCCACCGTTTCCGTCCATCCTACTTCCCTGATGACCGACGCATGGAACGGAAAAACCGTCATCGTACGGCACTCTCCCGTCCTTGAAACCGCCAACGCCCTGCTCCATGGCCTGACAATTACCCGTCCGGACTCCAAGGAATCCAGCCTTCTGGAGATGACTCTGACGTCCAGCAATCCTCAGAAAGCCGAAGATACGCTCAACCACCTCATCCAGGTTTACAACCAAATTTCCAAGGACGAACGGAACAAGGCTTCCCTTAAAACGAAAATCTTCATCAGGGACCGACTCAAAGAACTTGGAGCCTCCCTGAGCGACGTGGACAAGAAACTCACCGAATTTAAAACGAAGAGCGACATCATCAAAGATGCGGACACAACCATGAGCGCGGACTTCAGCACCTCCCAGGCGCTGGAAAAGGAAATTTTTGATCTTGAAACTCAAATCAAACTGGCGTCCACCCTTGCTGACAATCTCAAGGAAAGCGAACGCAAGCAGGGCCTGATCTCCGTAGAAACCGGTCTTCCCGACTCCGGAATCGCCCGGCAGATAGAACATTACAACGAGGCTTATCTGGAATATCAGAAAATTGCCGGAAGCGCCGGCTCCCAAAACCCGATTACCGTGAGCTTGAGGGACAGGATGAATTCCACCAGAGCGGCGGCCAACAAAGCTCTCTCCAACTACCGCAGTAATCTGGACCTCAAACTCAACCAGCTTATTGAGAAAAGAAATTCCCTGACTGAACGCCTGACGGAAACCGCCATCAAGGAACAGGAAATCATCCCGCTCATCCGTGAACACAAGGTTAAGGAAGAACTGTACCTGATGCTGCTGAGCAAGGAACAGGAAAACGCCCTGGCCATGGCGGTAACGGAATCCAATGCCCGGGTTTTGGAAGCCGCCCACGGCTCCAACCTTCCCATCTCTCCCAAAACCATTAAATACGTCGCTGGAGGAACGGCGGGTGGAGCCCTGCTCAGTATCCTGGCTTTCATGGGAGTGGCCATGTTGAACAACAAAATCAACAATAAACACGATCTCCCCTCTACAAACAGGCAGCCGGTCATCGCCGAACTGCCCCAAATGAGCAAAAAAGAAAGCAGGAATACCAAGCTCTTCATTCAGGACGACCATTCCGTCATCGCGGAATGCTTCCACATCCTGCGCAATAACGTAGATTCCATGCTTCCCAGGCCGGAACAGGGGGGGCATGTCATCCTGGTCACCTCCACCCTCCCCGGCGAAGGGAAAACCTTCACCTCCGCCAATCTGGCCGCCGCTTTCGCCTATGCCGGCAAAAAAGTCCTGCTCATTGACGGGGATTTCCGCAAATCCTCCCTGACCCGGCGCCTCGGCGGATCCGGCCGCAAAGGACTCACCTCCATCCTGCTCCACCAGAACCCCGACACCACCGGCATCATTCGCCCTCTAGGGGAAAACTCCCGCGGCATGGATATCCTCTATACTGGCCCCATGGTGCCCAATCCGGTCACCCTCCTCAGCCATCCCCTGCTGGGCCACCTCCTCGGCATCCTCAAAAAACAGTATGATGCCGTCATCATCGACGCTCCGCCCTACGGCATTCTGGCAGACACCGCCATTCTGGCATCCCTTAGCGATATCACCCTGTACACCGTGCGCAGCGGGAAAATAGACAAACGATACCTGACCCAGATCCAGCAACTGGCCGATCAGGGAAAACTTCCCAATATGGCGTACATCATCAACGGCGTCAACTTCAAGTCCGCCAGCTACAGCTACTATGGATACGGCTACGGCTACCAGTATGGCTACGGCGCCAAAGAACCGCAGCAAACCGCCAGAAAACAAAATTCATAAGAGCAGGCCATGCATAAGCCCAAGGCTTTCAGACCTTCTCTTTACTCTTTTTTGCAGCAATCATGTTCGGCAACCTGTTCACTCCCCGGTACACGACATCCAGCCTCTTTCCGGACGGCATGGATATGCATACCCATATTCTATGGGGAGTGGACGACGGAGCCTCCTGCCTCAAGGAAAGCCTGGGCATCATTCGCCGCCTCAAAGCCATGGGACTTAAGGGGGCCTACTGTACGCCCCATATCATGGCGCGCTATCCGGAGAACACGCCCGACTTCCTGCGCCGCCGCTTCGATCAGTTGCTTGCCGACACCAGGAACGAACACTTCCAGCTCCGGCTTGCGGCGGAATACATGCTGGACAACCAGTTCAGCGAGCAGCTGCGCCGCTATACCCCTCTGACCTACGACGGCACCCACCTCTTGGTGGAACTGCCCCAGTACTACCTTCCCGGCGCCTGGAAGGACATGATCAGCGCCGTCCGGGACAGGGGCTACATCCCTGTCCTGGCGCACCCTGAACGCTACGGTCGCATCCTGCAGCAGGAAGAGTTTCTCCAACTGGCCCGGCAGGAAGGCGTCAAATACCAAGGCAATGTCGGCTCCCTGAGAGGGTTCTACGGCAAATCCGCCGCAGCCCTGGCACAAACGTTCCGCACCCGGCAACTTTATGAATGGTGGGGGACAGACAGCCACAACATCGCCATGGCCAACCGAATACCTCTGAAAACCTAACTCCGCCTACCCTATATCAACAAACTCTCGTACTACATCCATGTCAGTCCCTACAACTAATGTCCTCTCCAGCAACTCGCTGCATAACAGTTTCTACAAAAGCTACGGAAAACGCGCCCTGGATTTCACAGGCGCGCTCTTCGGCCTTATATGCCTGTTTCCGGTATTAGCCATCCTGGCCATTCTGCTGGCCATCATTCAAGGAACTTCACCCTTTTTCCTTCAAAAACGCATCGGGCGCGGCCTCAAACCCTTTTACATCATCAAATTCAAAACCATGAAAGACACCAGGGACAAGGAAGGCAACCTGCTTCCGGACGAAGAACGCACGACGCCCCTAGGCTCCCTGCTGCGCAGCACCTCCCTGGACGAACTGCCTGAACTCATCAACGTCCTTCTGGGGGATATGAGCTTCATCGGGCCGCGCCCCTGGATTCCTGACCAAATGGCCATCTTTACCCCTTCCACCCGGAAAAAAAGAATGGCCCTGCGCCCAGGCATCACGGGGCTGGCCCAGATCCGCGGGCGCAACAACCTCACTTTCCGGCAACGGGTATGTTATGACCTGAGCTACCAGCGCCACCTGGCTTTCCGGTACGACCTGAATATCCTTTGTTACACCTTCCTCAAGGTCCTCGAAAGAGAAGGCATTCAGCAGCGTCCGGACGCCCTGAGCACGCCGGTCCGTGTACTGAAGCCCAGGGATTTGCAAACCTACGGGTTGAAAGAAAACACGCAACTCATCTTAAGAAGTGTCCGAAGAGAACCCGTTCCATCCTTGAGTGTACCCGCTCACCCCCTGACGCCCAAAGACCTGCCGACCAAAGGCCTTAGAGCAAATACCCAGCTTATCATGAGGAGCCGCCGGAAAGACGTCCAGTAAAACTCCTCCACCCCCCCCACAAAAAAATGAAAATTTCAGTCATTACGGTTTGTTATAACAGCATTGCAACGCTGCAAGACACGCTGGAAAGCATCCTGCGGCAAACCTACCCGGACGTGGAAAACATTGTAGTGGACGGGGCCAGCAAAGACGGAACCGTGGAATTGATAGAAAAATATAGCCATCAATTTTCCGGTCGTATGAAATGGATATCCGAACCGGACGCGGGTATTTATGATGCCATGAACAAAGGGATAGGCATGGCTACGGGAGATGTCATCGGCTTTCTGAATGCGGACGACTATTACCGGGACGGAGACGTGCTGGAAACCATTGCCGGAGCGTTTGCCCGGCATGGGACGGACGCCGTACATGGCAATCTGCACTACATCAACGGGGCAAGAGAAATCGTACGCACATGGCGCGGAACGGAGTATAGCCCCGGTTCCTTCCAACGCGGCTGGAGCCCGGCGCACCCCACATTCTATTGCAAAAAGGACTGCTTTACCCGTTACGGCAGCTTTGACCCCGCTATCGGCAGCGCGGCGGATTTTGAACTCATGCTGCGCTTTATAGAAAAAAACCGTATTTCCACCGCTTATATCGACCGCGACATGGTATTCATGCGCACCGGCGGCTCCAGCACGGCGGGCCTGCGAGCCATCCTGAGAAACACGCGCCAGAACAAACAGGCATTCAGGAAAAACAACCTCCCTTATCCGTGGCATTATGGAGTAACCCGGCTGCTGGCCAAGGCGGGCAGCACGCGTAATCCCATCCATTACCTGTTCAAAACCCGTTAAATCTTCCGGGGCCACACCTGCCCGTCATTCCGCCATGAACCTGATTTTCTATTTTGACCAGCCTATCCTGCCCCATGCGGGAGGAACGGAACGGGCGGCGTATCTTCTGGCGCAAGCCTTATCGCGGCACGGCCACCGGATTTCCTTTCTGTCGTTCCGGCAGGCGGACGCATCTCCCGGGGACCAGCCTTATTTCACCCTTCCCCGGCAGGACACGCTCTTCTGCAAGGAAAACAGGGAATATGTGGAATCCCTGTGCTCCGCACAAAAGGCGCACGGCATCATCAACTGCGGGGCCAACCAGGATGACTCCTTCTTTTTCAGCCATGAATACCTTGACATACAGGCTTCCATCATTTCCTGGATTTCCTTTGACGTCCGCACAGGGCTGGATTATTTTCCCTCCCTGCTCCGGAAAGATTTCTCCACCTGGGGCAATACTATAAAAACGCTGCTGCGTCATGCGCTGCTGCCTTACAAAAAACACGCGGCCATCAGCAATAAGAGGAGGAAATACAGGGACATGTTCCGCGGGTCAGACAAGGTGGTCTTTCTTTCCCAACGTTATACGGAAGACGCCCTCCAGCTGGCGGGACCACCGGAAAGAGCCCGGCTGTACGCCATTCCCAACCTGCTGACCTATGCCCCCGTTCAGCCCGACTTTTCCGGAAAGGAAAACGCCGTTCTTTATGTGGGACGGCTGGCGGATTCCCCCAAAAAGGTGGATCGCCTGCTGAACGTCTGGAAAAAAGTGCAGCCGCTTCATCCGGACTGGCATCTGTACCTGGTGGGGGATGGCCCGGAACGCGGCAATCTGGAACGGATGGCGGCGCGGCTGAAGCTGGAAAACATCCATTTTGAGGGTGTCCGGGAACCCTCTTCCTATTACCGCAAGGCCAGAATACTCTGCCTCACCTCCACCCACGAAGGCATGCCCATGGTGATTAACGAAGCTCTCTCCTACGGCTGCGTCCCCGTGGTTTTCAACAGTTTCCACGCTGCTGAAGACATGCTGCCTGACCGGGAGACGGGACGGCTCATCCCGCCCTTCAGCCTGCGCCTCTTCGCGCGGGAACTGGATGAACTGATGAAAGGCCCCTACGTCCCTCCCTGCACCAAAGTATTAGCGAACTATCAACCGGAAAAGGTTATTCCCCTGTGGATGGAATGCCTGCAGGACCAGCCATGAGCAACATCGTCATCTATCTTCCCAATGAACCCCTGGGCAAACAGGGCGGCATGGAGCGGGCCACTCATCACCTGGCAGCCATGCTTGCCGGTGAAGGCCACCGGGTAACCCTCCTCTGCAGAAATAAAAACAGGCTGGGGGAAAAATACGTGCCTCCGGTGGATCTCGTGTTCATTCCCGCCTCCCTCAGCCGGAGGGAAGAACAGAATTTTCTGCTTAACCTGATTAAGGAAAAAGGAATTGAGACCATCATCGACCAGACGGAAGGAGGAATTGCAGGGCGGTGGGGAATCTTCCGGCGTCGCGGGTACATGAACGGGATTTCCGTCAAACTCATTGCCGTGCAGCACAGTTCCCAATATACCTACCTGAGACATTACCGGACCGTCAACCGGAAGTCCCCCGGACACGGCATTATCGGCAGGACACGCTCATTTCTCTATAATACATTTATCCTGGCATTAAAAAAATACAGGGCTTTTTTGCTTCAGCGCAGCCTGTTCCGGGAACTGGCTTCAGATTATGACCAGATAGTGACGCTCTCGGAAGGGGGCATTGAAGAATTCAAAAAACTGTGCCCCTCCGTCCCCGGGAACAAGCTCTCCTGTATTCCCAATATCGTGGAACCGGCTTCTCTTCCCGGGGAAGAAAAAAAAGAACCGCGCTGCCTGTTTGTCGGCAGGCTGGACAACCCCTCAAAAGGAGTGGACAGGCTCCTGCGCATATGGGAAAAAGTGGAAAAAGCATGCCCGGACTGGCATCTGGACATTGTGGGCGACGGACCGGATGCGGATCTGCTGAAAGATTCCGCCCAAAAACTGGGGCTTTCCCGGATTACCTTCCACGGCTTCCAGAATCCGGAACCTTACTATTCCAGAGCCTCCGTATTCTGCATGACTTCCACGTTTGAAGGATTCGGCCTTGTTCTTGTAGAAGCCATGCAGCACGGGTGCGTTCCCATTGCCTTTGACAGCTACCCTGCCGTCCGGGATATTATCTCCCACGGGGAAAACGGCATCCTCGTCCCCCCCTTTCAGGAAGAAGCTTATTCGAATGCTATCATGGCCCTGATGAACAATCCCGATGAACTGAAACAATTCAGCCTTCACAGCCTCAGCATATCCCAAAAATTCAGCCCCTCAAACCTGGCATCCAGGTGGAACGCCATTTTGTAGGATCAGAAAAACGTTATCAAATCACTGGCAGAGATGAAAATTTGTTTTGTCGCATGGTCGGATTTCGGAATAGGAGGCGTCCCAAAAGTCCTGACCTGTCTGATGGACGCCTTGTCACGCAACCATGACGTAAGCCTCTATTCCCTGAAAAACCTTCCGCAGTCAGGCATTAACGGAATCAACCGGGAACAAATTCATATTTACTGCAAGGAAATGAATTTATATGAGAAAGTTCGCCGCTCCGCGGCGGACATTCTCGTCACCAAAACCCCTCTGTTCAGCTCCGCCCTAGGCTGCCGGCTATACGCGGCCGCGCGCTACACGTCAGGCTTCAAAAAGGCGCTGGCGAACCACCTCAATAAACATCAATATGATGTAGTCATTTTCGGTTCCGGATTTGAAGACTCCCTGCTTCTCGCCCTTACCAAAAAGAAGCTCCTGCCCAGCATGAAGATACTGACGTGGTCCCATGCCTCCTATGATAATTACTTCACCAACATGGGTTCCTTCTTCTCCCGGTACATGAAGGAAGCCATCAAGGCATATTACCATCGTTTCGATGAAATCATCGTCCTTTCTGACGGAGACGAAAAAGAATTCAAAGAAAAACACCATCTTCCCGCCCGTCGAATCTACAACCCCAACACGATGAAACCGGCCGGAAAATCGTCCCTCACCAGCAAAACGTTCGTTTACGTCGGAGCTCTCTCCCGCCAGAAAGGGACTGATCTGGCCGTCCGCGCGTTCCGCAGATTCATTGAAACGGACCAGGAATGGAATCTCCATATTTATGGGGATGGCCCGCTGAAAGGATGGATTGAAGAATATGTATCCTCCCACGGTTTGGGCCAAAGAATCATCCTGCACGGGCCAAACGGAAACATGGCGGAAGAATTTCCCCGCCATTCCATCCTGGTCTTTCCCTCCCGCTGCGAAGGCTTCGGCCTCGTCCAGGTGGAAGCCATGTGCTGCGGACTGCCTATTCTGGCGGCGGATATACCTATCTGCCGGGAAATAGTGGGCAAACATCACGCCGGCATCTTTTTTGAGTCGGACAATCCGGAAGACCTGTGCCGGGCCATGCGCGAGATGACGGCCTCAGACCTCTCCACCTATGCGGCAAACGGCCTGGCCGCGGCGCCCCTGTTTAATTTGGAGCAGACTGTCTCTGAATGGGAAAACATGTTCAACGCAGTAAAATCATGAAACATTTAACATTACTGGAACCTATCAGAAAAGAAGGCAATTACCAATTCTTCATGCAATGGTTCGCGGACGCATGGACAACCAGCGGAGGGCAAACGGTCAGGGGAATCTCCGCTCCGTGGAATCTGCGTCTGTTGATCGCCAAATCCCGGATTTCACGGAATTTCCGCCTGTTCACCAGTTCACGCAGGGCGCTGCTGGTGCCGGGAGCCGGTTATCCGGATTCATTCGCGTGGCCGTTCGGTTATGCAAATGAAATCGTGCCCATGCTGTGGGACGTCTGGCCCCGGTACTGGCCGCGCCTCATCTCCTCCCTGAAACGCCACCATGTGCAGACATTCTTGTGCACCTCATCCCAGGTTTGCGAATACGTGGCGGAAAAACTTCCGCATATTCACGCGGTTCATGTTCCGGAAGGCATAGACCCCGTCGGCTACCGGGACGGAGGCCCCCTGGAGGGACGCCGGACGGACATTCTCCAGATCGGGCGCCTGATGCAGCCCGTGCACGAGGCCATTCTTCAAATGCGGCAGTCGTCTCCCCGCCTCAGCTATCTTTATCCGGAAGAGCCGGGCCGCCTCGTCTTTCCGGACTTTCCTTCCCTGTGCGAAGGACTGGCTTCCTCAAAAATCGTCATTTGCTACCCGCGCTGCCGAACCCACCCGGAAATGGCGGGCGATGTGGAAACGCTGACGCAGCGTTACTGGGAATGCATGCTCTCCGGAACGCTCATTGTCGGCCATGCCCCCAAAGAACTGGTTGATCTGCTGGGGTACAATCCCGTCATTGAACTGGAGACGGATGAGGACATCGGCAACCGGCTCTCTCAGATTCTGGACAACATCTCCTCCTATCAGGAACTGGCGGATAAAAACCTGGCCGCCGCCCGGGAAAACGCATCATGGGATACAAGAATGACCCGTCTCCTCCAGCAACTGCGCCAACTGGGATATATGCAGTAACAGTCTTTTTCAGTTTCACTCGAATTCAGCGGATCCGGATATGGCCACACTCTGCAAATACTGGGCTTTTGCCTTCATTCTCTGCCAGCTTGGCCAGCAGCACATGTCCTTAAACGGCATTGGCTCCATGGGGTCTTTCCTCCTGCTGGGTCTGGGGGCTCTTTTGCTGCTGATCAACGCCGGACGCGTACTTGACCGGAAGACGATCGCATCATCCTCTTTCATTTATTCCTTCGTCTTCATCTTCATCCTGTACCAATTCACATTCGGTATTTTTAACCTCAATGAGAAAACGGGGATTTATCTGCTTGCCAAGGTGGTCTGCTGCCTGATGATTGCGCTTTCCGTCCAGAAGGACCCGTCACTTTATTTGCAGCGTCTCATGCCGGTTCTGGCGACCGTCACCACCGTGCTCATCCTTATCGGCTTTGTCCACAATAACGTTGTTTTTGAGGGACGCTACACCCTGGGGTTCTGCAACGCGAATGGTCTGGGAGCCGTCTCCTCATTATGCGCGGGGGCCATGATTCTGGATTCTTCCGACCGTTCAAAGAAAAAAATCGCCATCATTCTTCTATGCGCCCTGGCCACATTCCTCTCCGGCAGCCGGGCTTCCATAGGCATTCTCTGTTTGACCTTCATCATCAAATACGGCCTGAACATCAAATTTCTGGCGGTGCTTCTGGCCGGAATCCTCACCTGGCAAATCATCCTGCCCATGACGGGAATCTCTTCCACCGGCCTGAACCGGTTCACGGAATCCGTGGAAAATATGGATTTTTCATCCTCCCGGGAAGGGGAACGGAAAGCGACCCTCATCATGATCGCAGAATCCCCCATCCTGGGAAACGGCTTTGACGTGGAACAGAGTGAAAAGGCCAAGGCGGTAAGCGGCCTGGGCTCCCATAACGGCTATCTTGACATCATGAAAATGATAGGCATTCCCTACTCCATGTTACTGTTTGCGTTCATGGCGTATTATACTTTCACCGTCTGGCGGAAATTCCACAAATCCGCTTGCGATTATGACAGGATACACCTGTTCGTCATTATCTCCGTTCTGATCGCCGCCAACTTTGAATCATACCTGTGGGGGATCAACCAGGTGGTCACAACCCTGTTGTTCACCTCCTTCGCCGTATTGCAAAAACGCATGACAGACCTTAAACATGGAATCTGAAAAAACATACTTCTACCCCGTCCTTTCGGACTATGACTTCGGCTGGTTCCGTTTATCAGGCCCGGGGCTTGCCAACTGCATGTTTGTGGCGGCCCGAGCCTACATACTCAGCAGGCGGGAAAACGCAGGCTATATTTCCCCCACCTGGACCAAACTCAGCCCGGGAACCTTCCTGCGCCGGGAGAAAGATAAAAGAGTCTATTTCAAAATTTTCAATGAGCTGGGAATCAGCGGATTCAAAAAAATCCGACTGCTGCTTGCGGAAAAATTGCGCCCCGGCTTCCGGAGGGTGAAACAAGTCCGCGGCATGGGGGAATACTTCGACGACCTCAATGAACACATGGACCTGGTGCATGAATTCATAGAAAAAATCACCAGGGAGGAAATTATTGGAAACGTGCGTCCGGAAGCCTTGAAGGACTGCATCGCCATTCACGTGCGGCTGGGAGACTATTCCCCGGAGATGCGGGTGGATATCCTCTGGTACGTGAATCTCGTCAAGGAAATCCTGTCCATCAGGCCGTCCCAGCAATTCCTCATCTTTTCCGACGGCACGGACGAAGAGCTGCGGGAGCTGCTGGCCCTGTCCAACGTCAGGCGCGCGTTTTACGGCAACGCCTACGCGGATATGTACGCCATCAGCAAATGCAAATGGGTTATCGCTTCAGACTCCACATTTTCCGCCTGGGGGGCATTCATGGGGGAACGCCCCATCCTGTTCAACAAAAGGCATTTCAAGCGGGTGTTCCGGGACCGCATCCCGGAAGCCGTTCTGGGGGACAGCACCCGCATTCCGGATGAATTCAAAACGCTGCTTTAACTATGAAAAAGCAATATGACTTCATCTACCTGACCAATACGCCCTCTTTCTACAAGGCAAGGCTTTGTGAGGAACTGGCGAAAAAACACTCCGTTCTTCTGGTCCTTTACGGCTATGGGGCGGAAGCGGTCAATACCCGGCTCTCCGGCAATGAGAACGGCTTTGACTACTTCTTTCTGCATGAGGGAGACGCGGGAAAAAGAAACAAGGCCCTTGTCCTGTTCAGGCTCCTGAAGCTGATGGCCCGGGTCCGGGCCCGCAAAGTGCTGTTTTCCGGCTGGATGGCGCCGGAATACAACATATACAGCTTTCTTTCCCCCAGGCGGCGCAATGCCGTCATCTGCGAATCGTCAGCCATTGATTCCGGCATGAACGGCTGGAAAGGCCTGCTTAAAAAAGCCGTCATACGCCGCATGAGCGCGGCGCTTCCTTCCGGTTCCCCCCACCGCGCCCTGTTTGAGCATATTCGCTACCCGGGCGACATCCATGTCACGGGCAGCGTCGGCATCTTTAACATGGATGGCCGCCGCCCCCGTCTCCATTCCCCGTCCCCCCCCCTGAACTACATTTACGTCGGGCGCCTCGCGCCGGAAAAAAATCTGGAACTGCTCATCAGGGAATTCAACTCCAATGGCCGGCCTCTGTCCATCGTGGGGGACGGCCCCCAAAAGGAACTTCTCAAAAACATGGCCAGGGACAATATCCGCTTTATGGGCCACATCCCCAATGGCAGTCTTCCGGAAATATATGAACGGCATGACGTGTTCATCCTCCCCTCGCTTTATGAACCCTGGGGGCTGGTCGTGGAAGAAGCCCTCTTCCGGGGGCTGCCAGTCATCGCCAGCGACAAGGTGGGCAGCGCCGCCGACATGGTGGCCGCTCTGGAAACGGGCGCGGTCTTTTCCCTGGACGCGCCCGACGGCCTGCGCAACGCCATTCATGAGGTTGAAGAGAACTATGAAACCATGGCGCGCCGCGTAGCGGACATCAACTGGAACAGCCGCGTGGAAACGCAGCTCAAGGCATATACCTCCCTTTTAGATTAATGGCTCCCATATTACAAACCATAGCATCCCTTGACTCCCGTTCGGGGGGCACCAGCACCTGCACTTATGACCTGGTCAAGGCCTTGAACGCTTCCGGCATGCCCACGGACATCCTCACCCTCCAGCCCGGCTCCCCGGAAGAACGGATGGTGGGAGAAGACAGCTTCATCCATGCCTGCCCGTTTGACGCCCGCACCCCCCTCGCCGTCTCCCGTAACATACGCCGTTTTCTGGACGGCTCCCGGTACAGCCTCTACCACACCAACGGCCTGTGGCTGGACGTCAACCACGCGACGTGCGCGCACGCGCGCAAAAGGGACACCCCCTGCATCGTTTCCCTGCACGGCATGCTGTATCCCCAGGCGCTGGAGCGCGGCGGCTGGAAAAAGAAACTCATGCTCGCCCTGGGGCACCGGAAAGACATCGCCGGAGCCGCCTGCGTCCATGTCACCTGCGACAAGGAAATGGAATACTACAGGGACATGGGTTTTTCCAACGCCGTGGCCGTCATCCCCAATCCGGTGCGGATCCCGGAATATCTTGCGGACATCAGGCGCCCCGGGCATGACGGCTTCCGGGCAGGGTTCCTGGGCAGGCTTCATCCCATCAAAAATCTGGAAGCCCTGATCACGGCCTGGGGTCAACTGCGCCTCCCGAATGCGGAGCTCCTGCTCATCGGGGACGGAGACCCGGAATACAAGGCACGGCTGGAGGAACAGGTCCGGGCGGAAAACATTTCCAATATCTCCTTCACGGGCTTTGTTTCCGGGAGGCGGAAATATGAAATGCTCGCTTCCCTGGACGTCCTGTGCGCCCCCAGCCACCAGGAAAACTTTGGAATGAGCATCGCGGAGGCCCTGCTGGCGGGAACGCCCGTCATCGCCAGCAGGGGAACGCCGTGGGAAGCGCTGAACACCCGCCGGTGCGGCTGGTGGTGCGGCAATGATTCCCCTTCCCTGGCAGCAGCTCTGGAAAACGCTTTCAGCCTCTCCCCGCAGGAAAGGCTCGCCATGGGAGAACGCGGCCGCGCCCTCGTCATGGAAACCTGCGCCGCCCCCCACGCGGCCGACCGCATGAAACGCCTGTACCGGTATCTGCTGGGGCAGGAAGCCAAACCGGAATTTGTCTATCTCCCATGAACATCCTCTTTTTGCTTGGAAAATTCCCTTCCATAGGCGGCGTGGAAACCGTCACCGCCATTTTGGCGAATGAATTCTCCGCCCGGGGACATGCTGTTCACGTGGTTTCCTTTGAACAGGTGACGGAAACGCCCACTCCCGCGCTGGACGGCCGGGTCACCCTGCACCGGCTGAGCTACCCCGTTTCCAGCCGGGCCAACCGGGACGCCCTGCGGGACATCCTGACCTCCCGCCGCATTGACGTCATCATCAACCAGTGGTGCCTGCCCTTCCATGTCACCAGGCTGTGCCGGAAAGCCATGAAAGGCCTGCCCTGCCGCCTGCTGGCCGTCCACCATAACGCCCCGGACTGCAACGCACGGCTGGAAGGCCTCCGGATGCGCATGGCCCGGACGGGAAACCCGGTAAACAGGGCGTTCCTGCGCCTTCTGCTGAAAGGCTGCGCCATGGCTACCGGAGCCAGCCTGCGTTACGTTTACGCCCACAGCGACCGCTATATCCTCCTTTCAGACAGTTTCCACCAGGCTTTCCGGAACATCACCGGAATGAAGGATACCGGAAAACTTCTGACGATTCCCAACCCCATTACCGTGGAAAACCCGGAATTCCGCTATGATCCGGCCCTCAAGAAAAAGGAGGTTCTCTTTGTCGGACGGCTGGAGCCCAACCAGAAACGGGTCTCCCGCGTGCTGGAAACATGGGCGCTGCTGGAACCCCGCTTCCCGGACTGGACCCTCCGCCTGGTGGGAGACGGCCCGGAAAAACGCTCCCTTCAGGAATTCTGCGCGGAACACCGTCTGAAGCACGTCACCTTTGAAGGCTTCCAAAATCCGGCTCCGTACTACGAACAGGCTTCCCTGCTCTTGTTAACCTCGGAATATGAAGGACTTCCTCTCGCTATGGTGGAAGCTATGTCCTTCGGCGTCTCCCCCATTGTTTACGGAAGCTTCTCCGCCGCCTATGACCTGGTGGACCACGGCAAGGACGGCTGCATCCTGCCCGCAGCCGGAGGCTTCCAGGCGGCCCGGATGGCGGAAATGGCCGCAGGGCTGATGCGGGAACCGACCGCTCTGCACGCCATGGCGCGGAAAGCCGTAGCCAAAAGCCGGAAATTCACGCGGGAACATATCATTCCCCAGTGGGAAAAAGCTTTCCGCCCAGACGCCTCCTGAACACGCCTTCCCCCTTTCCCTCTACATGGAACAGACCCGGACTAAAACGGACATCGCATTCACCGTCAGCGGGAGGCTTGCTGCGTCCTGCGCCGTGGCCTATATGGCGCTCCCGACCATCCTTTTTCTGCTGGGATGGGTCAGGCCCCTGTTCTCCGCTCCGGCCGCTGCGGCCGTAGCCGCGGCAGCCGTCCTGCTGGGCGCAACAATCCCGGCCCCCACGCTTCATTTCACCAGGCGCCAGATGGCCATTTACCTCTGCGTCCTCGCCCTTTCCCTTCTGTGGCTTCTGGCGGGCGGAATGACGGGAATCACTTCCCAGCACGCGGACTTCGTGGTCCGCAACCCCATTTATGAAACTCTCATCCGCTGCGACTGGCCGCTGGTGGACGCGGGAGACAGCCACTTCATTTACTACCTCGCCTTCTGGCTGCCACCGGCTCTGGCGTGCAAATGTTTCTCCTGTTCGGACATATTCATCATTAACTATGTCCTGACCGCCTGGACGGGGCTGGGCCTGGCGCTGACCCTCACAGTCCTCTGGAGCAGATTCCGTACGGCCACCCTGCTCTTCCTGCTCCTGCTCATCTTCCAGGGCCCGCTGGACGGCATCGTCAGGTGGGGGCTTCATTTATTCCATTTGCAAGGGCCTCTGGCCCACGAACTCTACCTGACGGTACTGGCGTTCTTCGGAGGCGTGCCCCCCACCATGCAGCTTCACTACACCTTCCATCACACCACGCTTCTGTGGCTGTTCCTGTCCATGGCGGTCGCCTGGGACATTCCGCCCAAATACCAGCTCTTCCTGGCCTCCCTGTGCCTGCTCGCCTCTCCCATCGGCTCGCTGGGCCTTCTGGTCTTCATCGCCGTCCGCACGCTGGTCCACCGTACTCCCGTCAGGCAATACTTCTCCTCCTGGACGGTGCTGGCGGGCGCCGCGCTGGTGCTGCTGGCCGGCATCTATTTCACAAGCAGCAACGGAAACAACCGCATCCGCCTGACGTGGCAGGACTCCCCCTTTGACCTGCTCCAGTACGGCAACTGGAAATTCTGGGGCGCCATGGCCGGCTCCTGGCTGCTGACTGTCGGCGTCCCGGCGGCGCTCCTGTTCCGCCGCTTTAAAAAAGACGCCCTGCTCTGGTCAGCCTTAATCATCCTTACCCTTACCTACTTCATTTATATAGGTTCCGTGGGCGGCTACAATGAATTCTGCTACAAGGCCTCCAGCGTCAGCTTCTTCTGCCTGGCTCTCATCTTCACCCGCATCTTCGTGGAACGGGTGGGAACGCCCCGGTGGCGCAAACTGTGCGTCTGTTATCTGCTCCTGGCCGCACTCCCCAGCCTCTCCGTCTTCGCCAAGGCCGCACCCACGCTCGCCTTGACGAAGCCCGCGCGGCTCGCCAACATGCAGCGGGAATGGAAGGGACATCTCCACCATCCGGAACATCCCTGGAACGCGCCCCTTTGGGGAGCCGGAGAAAGCGGAGCCTTCCGGAACATCTATTTCCAGAAGGCGGGCCAATCCGCGGAAGGGCCGCTGGCCGCCTTTTCCACCGGAATAAAAACAGACGCGGAACCAGCCGCCGCACCCCGGCCATAACCCCTCTTTCACCACTCACCCCCATCCCCAGCCATGGATCTTTCCCGTTACCAGGAACACTACTCCCTCAGCTACCGCCTTAAACGGTACGGCTGGTATATTGTCAACCGGACCCTCTTCCGGATCATGGTCACCAACGCCATGAAAGTTCCCCGGAACCTTCTGCTGCGCCTGTTCGGGGCGCACATACCGCTCGCCTCCCTCGTTTACCCCAGCAGTAAAATATGGGCTCCCTGGAACCTTTCCGTGGGGGAATACGCCTGCATCGGTCCTGATACGGAAATTTACAACAAGGCCCCCATCACCATCGGGAACCACGCCGTCATCTCCCAGGGGGCCTTCCTCTGCACGGCATCCCATGACATCTCGGACCCCGCCCACGCCCTCATTTCCGCCCCCATTACCGTGGAAGACCAGGCATGGGTGGCGGCGCAGGCCTTTGTGGGCATGGGGGTGACGGTTGGCAGGGGAGCCGTGGTAGGAGCCCGCAGCGCCGTATTCAGGGACGTGGCTCCCTGGACGGTTGTCGGCGGGAACCCGGCCCGATTCATCAAACAACGCACGCTCCGCTAAACCATGCTTAACATCTCCGTCATCATCCTCGCCAGAAATGAGGAACTCCATATCCGCCGCTGTCTGGAAAACATTCTTCCCATCGCCAGAGAAGTCTTTGTCATTGACTGTTTTTCCACGGACAACACCGCCGCCATCTGCCGGAAATACCCCCGGGTGCAGGTCATCCAGCATGAATGGCCCGGCCTGTACGCCCTCCAGTTCAACTGGGCCCTGGACAACTGCCCCATCACCACAGAATGGGTCCTGAGGCTGGACGCGGACGAATGGTTCATGCCGGAAGCCCTGGAAGAGCTGAAGGAAAAACTGCCCTCCCTCCCCCCGGACGTCACCGGAATCATCCACAAGCGCAGGCACATTTTCCTGGGCCGGTGGATGAAGCACGGCGTTTACCCGGTCAAGCTGCTGCGCCTGTTCCGCTACGGCGCGGCCAGGTGCGAACAGCGCCATATGGACGAACACATGGAACTCAGCCGGGGCCGCTCCGTTGAATTCGAATATGACTTCGTGGATGAAAACCTGAATGACCTGGGATGGTGGGCGCATAAGCACGTGGACTATTCCTCCCGGGAAGCGGCGGACATTGAAGACATCCTCTCCGCCTCCGCGGCGGCCTCCTGCATCAGCGGACAGGCGGGCAGGAAACGGGCCATGAAGGAACGCTACGCCCGCCAGCCGCTCTTCTGGCGTTCCTTCGCCTACTTCTGCTACCGTTACTTCCTGAAACTGGGTTTTCTGGACGGAAGGGAAGGATTTTTATGGCATTTCATGCAGGGATGGTGGTACAGGACCCTCGTGGATGCCCGGCAATTTGAAAAACAGAAAAAAGACTCCGCCAAAACGGCACGCTGATTCCATCCCCCCCACCACCTTCTCTCCATGTCCCCCCTTTTTTCCATCATCGTCCCCGTTTACCGTTCCGGGCCCTTCCTCAGAGACTGCCTGGACTCCATCAGGAACCAGACCCTGACGGACTGGGAATGCATCTGCATTAATGACGGCTCCCCGGACGGGAGCGGAGCCATTCTGGACGAATATGCCCGGAAGGACTCCCGTTTCACCGCCATCCATCAGGACAACCGGGGCGTAAGCGCCGCGCGCAACGCGGGACTCTCCGTGGCAAGGGGAAGCTGGACCGCCTTTGTGGACGGGGATGACACCGTAGAGCCGGACATGCTGGCCTGCCTGCACGAGACGGCTCTGCGCACGCCGGAATCCTCCCTCCTCTGCTACGGAATCAGCAAAGACTTCCACACGGGGTTCCGGCTCATCCGCACGGAGACCACCCTCCCAAGCCGGGACCAGCACATCCCTGCGGAGGAAACGGGGGCCTTCCTGCGCTACCTGCTGACCAGCCTGGACATGGAATCCTCCTGCAACAAACTGTTCCGCACGGAACTCCTGAAAAAAAACGGCATCCGCTTCAATACCTCCGCCGTCGTATTTGAAGACTTCCAGTTTGTCCTGGACTACCTTTCCGCCTGCGCGCCGGACATCAGCCTGGTCAAAAAAGCCTTCTACCACTACCGCGCTCAGGAAAAGGAAAACGGTGCGGCCAAGCGCAGCCGCTTCAACCTCGTCAGGGACATAGACATGCTCACGTCCAAATTCCTCGCCTGGATCAACACCCTTTCCCTCCCGCAGGAAGACATCCCCGTCGTCAAAGGCTACATCCTGCAAAAAATCGGCGTGATTTTCCATGCCCTCCAGCGGCAGCCCTATGCCGCGCGCAGGGAAGTATTTCGGGACTTCCTTTCCAGCGGCCTGGCCGCACGCAGGGCGGAGCTCCCCCTGTGCGGCCGCTACTTCCACCTTGTCTGCCGTCTGCTGACGGCGCGCAGATACCGGCTGGCCCACCTTCTGCTAAAGGCAAGGAACATCTGACGATTGTGGAATCAATAATATGCTTCAAAATTTCATCAAAAAAACTTATCCGTTCCCAATTCCGGTCGTTCCCGTTTTTGTTAAATAACAAATAGCCGGAATCAAAACATTTCCAGAAAGCAAAATCTCTCATTGACCACCAGGACTCGCTTATGAACCAACACGCACACCTTCCAAAAGCAGGCATTATTACAAGCCACTACTATTTCATTAAAACAAACTACGGTTCACTGCTACAAAATTTTGCCCTCCAGCGTTACTTGGAAAAAATGGGCCTATTCCCATTCCTGATCAGACAGGAAGAAATCAGCCAGCCCATTTCCTTCCGGGAGAAAATAAAGTTTTATCTTCTTCATCCTCTCCAATTGTTCCGCCGGCTTTTCCAAAAACCAGCACGGGAAGCTGAGGAAAAAGCACAGAGGATTTCCCGCTTCAACCAGGAGCACCCGCGCCCCTTTGAATCTTTCATCAGCAAACACCTTAACACCACCCCCATCACCTATGACCGCGTTACATTGCGCGAGCATCCGCCGGAAGCGGATGTTTACCTGGCGGGCAGCGACCAAATATGGACCCTTGATGATTTTGACAAACTGCTGAATTTTGCTCCTCCGGGAAAACGAATCGCCTATGCGGCCAGCGCCAATTGGGGAAAACAAAGCAAACGATGGTTTATTGAAGCCAGAAAGGAGCTGCCTTATTTTACAGGAATCTCCGTCAGGGAAACTGAAGGCAGGGAAATATGCCAAAAAGCCGGTATGGAGCAAGTGGAAGTCGTTCTCGACCCAACCCTGTTGCTGGATCCTTCAGAATACACCTCGCTAGTCATGGCACAATCCGCCTACCTTCCTCCTGATTCCATTCTCGGGTATTTCCTCAATACGGACGCCCTTACTGAAATTTACTGGGATCAGATTCTTGATTCCTTCAAGGGAAATCCTCTTCGTATCATTCCCCTGCAGGGAACGGAACTCTGCATTCCAGAAGACAGCATCATCACCCCTGATCCTTATGAATTCATCCAGGCCTTCAAGGAAGCGAAAAACATCATCACCAATTCCTTTCATGGTACGGTTTTTTCCATCATCATGCGCAAGCCGTTTCTGAGCATTCTTCAGGCAGGAGACACGGCCATTCAAAACACGCGTTTCTTCTCTCTCCTGAAATCCCTGGGGCTGGAAGACAGGATTTACGCGCCGGAGAAAGGTCTCATGCGGGAACAGATGGAACAGAGGATCCAATGGGAAGCCGTAGAAAACAGGCTGGAACAGCTTCGCGGCCACTCTGCCGAATTTCTGGAAAAGGCCATTCAACAAAGCATTTGCCGCCATGGCTGAAGAAAACAGCAATAAGCGCATTGCCCGCAACACCATGCTGCTTTACACCCGTTCGCTGGTCAATCTGGTCATCGGGCTGTACACGTCGCGCCTTACCCTGGACGCGCTTGGAATACCGGATTACGGGATTTACAACGTCGTCGGCAGCCTGGTGGCTCTTTTCGGCCTGTTCAACGGCAGTCTGAACACGGCGATCAGCCGGTTTATCACTTACGAACTGGGAAGGAACAATAACCAAAGGCTGAACAAGGTTTTTTCCTCTTCCCTGAGCATCCTCTTTATTTTTGCCCTGGTGATATTCATACTGGGGGAAACCGTGGGGCTGTGGGCGGTTAATTGCCGCATGGTTTTTCCCGCGGACCGAATGAATGCCGTCAACTGGGTCTATCAGATTTCCCTGATGACATTCCTGGTAAGCCTGCTCAACGTGGCGTACACCGCAACGCTGACAGCGCATGAAAATTTCCGGGTGCTGGCGACAGTAGAAATCCTGTTGACAGGGGTCAAAGTAATATGCGTCATCCTGCTGTATTACGCACCTATGGACAGGCTGATTTATTTCGCCGGGTACTGTTTTCTGCTCACCCTGGCCTCAAGCGGCTTTTATGCCCTTTACTGCAGCAGGCATTACTCCAGCTGCCGCTACCGGGCCATTCTGGACAAGCCCTTTCTCAAGGAAATGGGAGCATTTTATTCGTGGAACCTTTTCGGCTCCATCGCCTGGCTGCTGAAGGGGGCCGGCATCAATGTGGTCATCAACCTCTTTTTCGGTGTACTCATCAATGCCGCTCAGGCCGTGGCGTCCCAGGTTTCATCCGGAGTAACCTCCCTGATGGGAAGTTTTTCCAGCGCCATGCAGCCGCAAATCACGAAAAGCTACGCGGCGGGAGACTACGAACACATGTGGAAACTGGTATTCAACGGAACGCGCTACAGTTTCTTTCTCCTGGCCGTCTTCATGCTTCCCCTGTGCTTCAACATTGATTTCATCCTCTCTCTCTGGCTCAAGGAAATCCCCGCATACACCAATATCTTCGTGATTCTTCTCCTGGCTAACGTGCTGGCGGAAAGCTACTCCACTTATTTGATCACCGTTCTCCTGGCTACAGGGAAAATCGCCCTTTATCAGGCCAGCGTGGGAACAATTCTCCTGTTGAATGTCCCGTTAAGCTATCTGGTCTTTCAATGGGGGTTCCCTCCCGTTTCCTTCCTGATCGTCTCCATTGTCCTGACCATCATGGCGCTGATCATGAGGCTCTGGCTTCTGAAAAAAATGCTCCGCTTTTCCGTACTTTCCTTTCTTAAACAGGTGGTTCTCAAAACAGTTTCCGCCAGCCTGCTGATCTGCCTTGTCAACTGCGCCATTTATCTGCTGTTGCCTGACATGTATGGAAAACGCATTATTTTTCTTCTTTCAACGTCTCTCTTGTCCATCCTTCTCACTTACCTGACAGGATTGAACAACCAGGAAAAAATACTGATTCTTCAACAGCTTAAAAAAAGAATTACCTCCCTTATCCACTCCTGATTTAAAAACCTTCCTTCCCATTAACCGCAATCCACCATCCATGAATATGCTGAATCTCCTGAAAAAAATTTCCAACCGTCTCAATGCCATATGTTACACGCGTTCCAGCCGTTATAAACTAAGGTATCTTTATTCCTACGACCGGAAAAGATTTATCCGCCATGCAGGCTCCCTTCACCATGAGGAAGAAGAACAGAAACTGGCATCTGTCATCATGGCCTACCATGTATTGGAAAAAGGATTAAGCATGCCTGAAAGACGTCTGGGATTTGGACATGATGCCGTCCTGAATCTCATCAGTCTGATAAGGGATTATTCAGAAAAGTTCCCTCAAAATGATCAAATCCTGCATGCCATCTCCGTCTTGGACGCTTACCGCGAAATGCACAGAAAAGAAAACTTCAGCCTCCGTCCGGATCTCCAGCAGGCGCTGGACAGCCTGCTGGCGGACTTCCCCCCTGCGGCCAAGGAAGACGGTCAGATAGAAATGACCAGGGAACAATATTATGCCCATTTGGAATCCTCCTTTCCCGAATTTTCGGCATCCCGCCATTCCGTGCGTCACTTCAATGGCCCGGTTTCACTGGAACAAATAGAACAGGCCGTATCCCTTGCCCGCAATGCCCCATCCGCCTGCAACAGGCAGCATGCCCGCGTCCATTGCATCTGTGATAAGGAAACCCGGGAAAAAGTGCTTTCCCTCCAGAATGGAAACAGGGGATTCGGTCATTTGGCTGATAAGCTGCTCATTATTACCGCGGATCTCCACGACATCCGCTGGGAGGAAGAAAGGAACGACCTGTACACTAACGCAGGCATCTTTCTGATGAATCTCTGTTATGCCCTTCATGCCAACAAGGTAGCCCACTGCCTCCTGAACTGGTCCGTATCCCCCTTTCAGGATATCCGGTTGAGGCAGCTGGTTTCCATTCCCGACCATGAAAGCATCATCTGCATTCTTGCCTGCGGTGATTGCCCGGAAAACTTCAGATTAGCGCCTTCACCTCGTAAACCTGTCAGCCGGATATTAACCGTACACCGGTAATTTCACCTGTGTTCACAGCATACAATTCCCTCTATCCGGTTACGCTGTAATTTTCATTTTCCCAGCTCTTTCATCTGAGCGATTTGTTGAAGATTAAAAACCAGAATCTTTTGAGGATCTTACAGCAAGGCTATCCCGCATAATTCCGTTCATTTATCTGCAATTCTGATCAATATGAAGCAAATCACTTCACTCAGAGGCCTCGCGATTATTCTGATCATCCTTTTCCACCTCAATCCGGAGCATTTCCCCTACGGCTACTTCGGCGTTGAAGTGTTTCTGGTGATTTCCGGCTACCTGCTCATGAAGTCCCTCCAGAAACAGCAAATGCAAATCCGTCTCGGGGAATTTGCCCGTAAAAAAGTCTTAAGACTTTTTACCCCGGTTGCCGTCATCGTCCCGCTCACTCTTCTGGCTGGCATGTTCCTTCTGGACTATACGGACCTGGCGACAGCCAGTTCCACAGGCGGATATACGCTGATAGGCGCCGCGAACAGGTTCCTGGCCGTCATCCAGTCCGATTATTTCGCGCAGGATTCCGCCGGCAATCCATTCCTGCACATGTGGTACCTGGCGGTGACGGTGCAAATTTATCTTTTGTTTGCCGCGGGATGCGTCCTGTACCGTTACCTTCCCAAACGGGCAGCGGCCTCTCTTTTCTGGATCGCCGGCATCGGGTCCTTTCTCTGGGCCTATTCCTATCCCATTCACAACCTGTTGCAGGAAATCGGCGTGCCCGTCTGGGAGCAGATTCACGCTCCCTCCCATTACATGACGCTGCCCCGTTTATGGGAGGTTTGCGCGGGGATTTTGTTAGCAATCTACCCCCCCCCTTTAAGTTCAACACGTTGCGCAAACCTGTGGAAAAACGATCTCCTTTTTCTCCTTGGAGTATTATGTATCCTCGTTCCCGCTCTTTCCCATGGAAAGAACGTTTCCCTCTGTTCGGCAGCCGTAGTTTTGGGGACATGCCTGGTGATCCGGTATGCGGAATCCGGCAGGCTGGCCCACTGGTTCAACAATAAACTTCTGCTGTGGATTGGAGGAATTTCATTCTCCCTTTACCTGGTGCATATGCCCCTCATCGCGTTCTATCATTCATGGTTTCTCCATGCTCCCGGATGGCCCGGAATGCTTGCCATCGGAGCGGCGTCCGCAGTCCTGGGAGGCCTCCTGTACCTTACAGTAGAGAAAAAGCGCATGAAGATGAAATGGTTTATCCCCCTGTACCTTTTCGCGTTGCTTCTATGCGTTGCAGGAAGGCAGACGGAAGGATTCCGGAACTACATCAACAAGGAAATCAACTCCATTTCCAGCCCCCAGCTGCATGGCGCATCGGAAATCAAATCTCCTGAAGCCGCCCGGGGATTTGATAAGGGAGCCATCAGATTCAACAGCAACATCTTTGCCTTCGTCAGCAGAGCCGATTTCAAGGGAAGTGCGGAACCCGGCCTGCTGCAGCTGGGTTCCCCTGCCGAAGCTCCATCCATAGTCCTGCTGGGGGACAGCCACGCCTCTGCGGCCTTTTGCGGATTGGACGCAGCATGCAGGGAACTGGATATCTCCGGGATTTACGTTTCTTCCGTCATTTCCCCGTTCTGGAACAGGGAATTGCCCGCGCTGCCGTTTGATGCAAGCTACTATTGCGACGAGAAAAAAATAAAGGCCCTCATGGCATGGCTGAACGTCCACCCGGAAATCAGCCATGTGGTGATAGCCCAGCACTGGAGCACCCGTTACGACAGTAAAAATGTAATGGACTGGAAGCTGAAGCCGCTTCCCTCCGGAGAGCCTGCCTATTCAGATTCTCTCCGCGCATTTATCTCCGAACTGCGGGCGATGGGCAAGCAAGTCATCCTGCTGGCCCCCACTCCGCTCATCAAGCAAAATGATGTGGCCAAATACATCAGGAACCTCATACGCAGGGGGGAAACGGGAAAAGGCTTGGAAAGCCTTACCTGCACGCGGCAAAAATACAGGGAAGATCATGCCGCCGTACTTCCCATCCTTGACCGTCTTGAACAGGAAGGGATCTGCACCGTCCTGCGCATACTTCCCTATATACCGGAAGACAGGCCGTTCAACGCCTATGAACACGGGGAAATCCTGTACAAGGATGGCGACCACATGTCCAGCAAAGGCTCCATCAAACTCTTCCAGCACCTGAAACCCCAGTTAAAGGAAGCGCTACAAAAAGAATCCACGGCATCACCAGGTTCATAAAATCCGTAGCCGTGAACACGTCTGCCGCAGCAAATCCGGCGAGGAAACATTTAAATAAAACCGGTTTTTGTGGAAGCTATAGAGTTCTCTTTGGGAAAAAATGCCCTTGCATGATGAATAATGCGTCAAATGTTTAACACTTTTTGTCATACATTGAACATATTTTCATATTTCTTTTCTGGTATTGAAGATACACTTGCTAAAAATAAAAATATTGTTATTATATTTTTCCCCTCTAATTATGCAACATAAAACCATTATTGCTACATGTGCGGCCATGGCCGCTTTTTCCGGCATGGCTACTGCCGACATCCAGCTTCCCCTGGATGTTTTAAACGCCAATAACGGAGGCAAGACATTCTCCGCCCAGCTGGGAGCAGGCTACGCTACCAAATACATCAGCCGCGGCCTGGCTTTCCAGAATTCCGCCAGCGATCATGTCATTCCTTTGGAAGCCGGCGGCGCTTATCAATTGAACAATCAATATTCCCTGATAGGCGGATTAAAATATCAGTGGCTGACGGATAATGGTCTGGAACACAATGATTCCGGCATTTGCGACGAAGGATCGGCCATTTTAGGCGTCAGCCGCAAATTCGGAAAATCCACTGTCGCGGCTCTGAGTTACCAGTTTGTTCATGGCGGTATCCCCGGAAGTTTCAACATCCACAATACAGGCAACAACTCCGGCTTCCCTGCTTTCAGCCACAACAGGCCGGAAGAACACAGCTTCGTTCTGGACATTCACCATGACTTCGGCAAAGGGCTGGAAAACTTCTTCTGGGACTGCCGCGTACAATATACGTTCCGCTGGATGACTGGCTGGTGGTTCACCAATACTCTGGGATACAAGTATGACGTCAACAAATCCACCTCCGTCATCGTGGCGGGCACCTGGAACGCCACGGCCGGTTATTTTGACAGCAATTCCCTGAACGCCAATGGGACACAGGGCATTTCCCTGACGGTTTCCGCCCCTGTCAAGGCCATGAAAGACCTGACCGTGACTCCGTTCGTGGGTACGGTCTGGCTCGGCAACGGCGGCCTGGCGGCCAACCACCGCGGCGCCTCCGCCCGCTTCCCCTACAGGGAACCCTCCAAGGTTTACCGCAATTTCACCTTCGTCGCCGGGGTAGGAGTTGCCTACACCTTCTAAAAATCCGACAGTCATTCACTCAACCAACGCAAGCTCCGGCATGTGCCATCAATCATGCCGGAGCTTTTCTTAACTCCCCATGCCCCTGTCCGCCGTTTTCCACACTTCCTCCCTTCAGAAGCAAGTGGCCGCCCTGAGCGACGCATTCGCCATCGCAGGAGAATTCCTCCATTGCGACGTCATTAACAGCGGCCATATCAACATGACTTTCCGGGCCACCTACCGGAAGCCGGACGGCACCACCCGCCGCTACATTTTCCAGCGCGTGAATGATGCCGTATTCCCATGCCCCAGGGACGTCATGCACAACGTGGAAAAGGTAACCAACCACATCCGCTGGAAAATGCTCCGGGTACTGAAAACGCCCTTCCGCCAGACGCTGAACCTGTACTCCGCCCGGGGGGGCCGCAAATATCTGGAAATTCCCGGTTCCGGTTTCTGGCGATGCTACAACTGCATTGAAAACACCCACACGTTCGACGTGGCGGACCATCCCCGCCAGGCTTACGAAGCAGCCCGGGCTTTCGGCGCTTTCCAACAGCTCCTGTGCGATATGAATCCGGAGGACATTCATGAAACCATTCCATTCTTCCACCACACCCGCAGACGCTTTGACCATTTGGAAAAAGCAGCGGCGGCGGACTCCCACGGACGGCTGAATACCTGCCGCAAGGAGCTGGACTTCATCCGCCGCCGTGAACGTTATGTAGACGTGCTGCTGGATCTCCAGGAACGGGGGGAGCTTCCCGTCAGAATCGTCCACAACGACACGAAAATCAACAACGTGATGCTGGACAGGGAGACGGACGAGGCTGTCTGCGTCATTGACCTGGACACCGTCATGCCCGGGAGCGTCCTGTACGACTTCGGAGACATGGTGCGCACCATGACCTCCCCCGCGGCGGAAGATGAAGAAAATCTGGATAAAACTTTCCTGCGCATGCCCATGTTTGAGGCCGTCGTCAAGGGATATCTGGAAACCGCCAGGGACTTCATCACGCCGCAGGAAGTCTCCAAACTCGCTTTTTCCGGCCTGCTCATCACGCTGGAAACGGGAATCCGCTTCCTGACGGATTACCTGGAAGGGGACGTTTATTTCAAAACGAAAAAAGAACGGCACAACCTGCACCGTGCCCGCACCCAGCTCAGGCTGGTGGAAAGTATGGAAGAACAAATGCCTGCAATGGAAGAATGCGTCCGGAAATGCTTCCAGACCGTTAACGGCTGAGAGGGCATGACCGGCATTACCCCAATTTTATGATAGTACCGGAACGCGGGCTGGTGCTATACTGCGGGGCATGTTAAAAAATATTTCTCCCCTCATCAGCCCTTCCCTGCTGAAAATTCTTGCGGAAATGGGGCATGGAGACGAAATCGTCTTTTCAGACGCCCACTTCCCCGGCCATACCTTCAACCCTACGGTGCTGAGGGCGGACGGCCTGGGGGCGGACGCCCTGCTGGCCGCCGTCATTCCCCTCTTTGAACTGGACGCCTACGCCACGCCCGTCATCATGATGTCCCCTGTCCCGGGGGATTCCCTGGATCCTGCGGTGGAGGCCAAATACCGCAAGGCGCTGAACTATGACGGGGAAATTGAGCAAATGGAGCGCTACGCTTTTTATGAACGGGCCAAAAAGGCCTATGCCGTCGTCATTACCGGTGAAACGGCCAAATACGGCAACATCATCCTGAAAAAAGGCGTTACCCCACTTTCCTGACCATTGGCCGCCAGACAAACCTTCCATGCAGTACGATTTTGACGAAGTAATTGAGCGACGCGGCACCGGAGCCCTGAAATATGAAGCCCTGCTGCCCCGCTGGGGCCGGGACGACCTGATCCCCCTGTGGGTGGCGGACATGGACTTCAGGACGCCCCCTTTCATCATGGAAGCCATCCGCCGCCGCTGCGAGCACGAAATCCTGGGATACACCGTCAAGCCCCGCGCCTTCTTTGAAGCCATCCGGGACTGGGTAGGCCGCCGCCACGGGTGGAAGGTGAACGCCTCGGAAATAGGCTTCGCTCCGGGCATTGTTCCCGGCATTTCCACCGCCATCCAGTGTTTTACGGAACCGGGGGATAAAATCATGATCCAGCCTCCGGTATACCACCCCTTCGCCATGATTATCCGGGAAAACGGCCGGGAAATCGTGAACAATCCCCTCATCCTGGAAAATGGTCGTTACCGCATGGACTTCAACCACATGCAGGAAGCCGTGCGCGGCTGCCGCATGTTCATCCTGTGCAATCCCCACAACCCCGGAGGCCGCGTATGGAGTCCGGAGGAATTGCGCCGCGTGGCTGAAATCTGTACGGCAAACGGCACGCTGGTCGTTTCTGATGAAATCCATGCGGATCTGACTCTTCCCGGCCGCAGGCACACCGCATTCGCCACCGTTTCCGAACAGGCCCGCATGAACTCCGTCACCTACATGGCGCCCAGCAAGACTTTCAATGTGCCCGGCCTGGGCAGTTCCTACGTGATTTGCCAGAATCCGGACCTGTTCGCGAAATACCAGGATTTCGTCAGCGGCAGGGAGCTTGCGGAAGGGCACGTCTTCGCGTACGAAGGACTCATCAGCGCCTATTCCAGCACGGCAGGGGAGGAATGGCTGGCCCAGGCGCTGGATTACATTCAGGAAAATATCCTCTTCATTGACCGGGAACTGCGCCGCCGCATGCCCAAAATCAAGGCCATCATGCCGGATGCCTCCTACCTGGTCTTTCTGGACTGCCGGGAAATGAACCTTTCCCAAAAAGAACTGGTGGAGTTTTTTGTGGACGGCGCGCGCCTGGCTCTCAACGACGGGTCCATCTTCGGCAAAGAGGGGGAAGGCTTCATGCGTCTGAACGCAGGCTGTCCCCGCTCCATTCTGGAACGGGCGCTCAGCCAGTTGGAGGAAGCTTATGAAAACCGCGGTTTCCGGCAACAACAATCACAAAATTAAAGACACGCTTCACGCTCTCCGGCAATGGAGTCCATTCCCGGAACCATGTACTGGGGAAACTTTTCCGGGGATATCCGGCTCCACCGGATTTTCTCCTGTTGAGCCCCATGCGGAAAAGGTTGCGGCGAGGTGGAAGGGAATATCCGCACCTCATCTTACGCCGTCCCACCCACGGCAGCGCCTTATTCTTCCATCCCATGCTGGAAACACGCCCGGGACGGCGCCATGACTTTGCTTGCAAAATAAAAGGAAAGGAGTATCGTTCCCCGCATGTACTATATCACCACGGCCATTGACTACACCAACGGACCGCCCCATATCGGGCACGCTTATGAAAAAGTCCTGGCGGACGTTCTCGCGCGCTGGCACCGGATGAAGGGGGAGGAAGTCTATTTCCTGACCGGGGTGGACCAGCATGGGCAGAAAGTGCAGCAGACGGCGGAAAAACTGGGCATTACGCCGCAGGAGCATGTCAACAATATCACCGCCCAATTCCTGGCGCTGTGGGACCGCCTGGGCATCAGCAACGACGGATGGGCCTCCACGACGGATCCGCGCCACAAGGCCTGCGTGCAGAAAATTCTGACGAACCTGAAAGACAAGGGGCAGCTTTACAAAAAATCCTACAAGGGATTCTATTCCGTGCGCCAGGAACAGTTCCTGACGGATAAGGAACGGGACGCGGAAGGCAACTTCGGCCCGGAATGGGGGGAAGTGGTGGAACTGGAGGAAGAAAACTGGTATTTCCGCCTGACCGACCATGTGGAGTGGATGAAGCAGTTCGTGGAAAAGAGCAGTGATTTCGTCCTTCCGGCTTTCCGCAAGGCGGAAGTGCTCAACGCCATTGACTTTGACTCGGACCTCTGCATATCCCGCCCCAAGAGCCGCCTTTCCTGGGGAATCGAGTTCCCGTTCGACCCCGAATTCGTCACCTACGTCTGGTTTGACGCCCTGATCAACTACATTTCCTTCGCCGGCTATCTGGCGGAACCGGACAGCGGCCTGCCGGATTTCTCCAAACTCTGGCCTGCGGACTGCGAAGTCATCGGCAAGGACATCCTGGTGCCCGCCCACGGCGTGTACTGGCCCGCCATGCTGCATGCCATGGGCTTCTCCGATGAGGAAATGCCTACTCTGCTCGTGCACGGCTGGTGGAACATCAATGGGGAAAAAATGTCCAAATCCATCGGCAACGTAGTGGACCCCAATCTGCTGGCGGAACAATTCGGCCCGGAACCCGTGCGCTATTACCTGGTGCGGGACATCACCACCGGGAAGGACGCCAACTTTGACGCAGACCGCCTGGTCATGCTGTACAATACGGAGCTGGCCAACGACCTCGGCAACCTGTGCAACCGCTCCATCAATATGACGCGCCGTTATTGCGATTCCGTTATCTCCGGCGCGGAGGCATATGATGACGAAGCCTCCAGGGCCCTGCGCGCCACCATGGACCAGGCCGTCACCCTGTTTTCCAAATACATGGACGACAACATGGTCTCCGATGCCCTGGCGGCCCTGAACACCCAGGTTTCCGCCTGCAACGCATACATTGAGCAGCAGCAGCCCTGGCAGCTGGCCAAGGATGAAGCCTCCGCCCCGCGCCTCCGCTGCGTGCTGCGCCATTTGCTGGAATGCTGCGCCCAAACGGGCTATCTCATCGGCTGCGTCCTCCCTAACGCCTCCGCCCGCATTCTGGACCAGCTCAACGCCGGGGACCTGTTCCGGAGCCTTACGCCGGCCGCGCTGGAGTGGGGAATCCTCCCCGCAGGGCACCGCATCAATGATCCCGCCCCCGTCTTTCCCCGCATTCTTTCGGAAGAGGAAAAGGCCAAACTGGCTGAAAAAGCGGCCAGGGCGGCAAAAAAACAAGGCTGATTCCCGTGAGCGCCTCCGCATCCTTCGTCAAATCCCTGCTGGCCCAATGCTGCCTGGGCGGCATTTGCGAGTGGGTGGTCTGCCCCGGCGCGCGCAACATGGCGCTGCTCCAGGTGCTGGCCGCCGCGGAGGATCTGGTGAAATGGACTCACTTTGACGAACGGTCCGCCGCCTTCTTTGCGCTGGGCCGCATTCAGGATATGGGGCTGCCCGTGGCCGTGGTCACCACCTCCGGAACGGCGGCGGCGGAACTGCTCCCCGCCGTGGTGGAGGCCTACTACCAGCGCCGCCCCCTGCTCCTGCTCACGGCGGACCGTCCGGCGGCCTGCCGGGGTTCCGCCGCTCCCCAGGCCATCGAACAAGTTGACCTGTTCGGCATTTACGCACCCACGATTGACCTGGAAACGCCGGAAAGCCTGCCGGAAGACATTCTGCAAGACTGGGATTACGCCTCCCCCCTCCACATCAACGTGTGCCTGCCGGACCCGGACCCTGCCTGGAACCCCGGCATCTGCGACCTTTACCCGGCGGAGCCTCCGGAGGAAAACGGATTCCGGGGTTCCCTGGCGGAGCTGGCCCGGGCCCTGCGCTTCAAATCGCGCGACGGGCTGGTAGTCATGATCGGCGGCCTGGACCCCACGGAACAGGCCCCGGCCCGGTGGCTGGCCAACGAACTGAAAGCCCCCGTGGTGGCGGACGCCACCTCCGGGCTCCGGGAAGAGCTGGCCCATCTGGCCCTGACGGACGCGGACGCCCTGCTGAGGGAACATCCGCCCGCCGTCCTGCTCAGATTAGGGGACGTGCCCGTGGCCCGCTTCTGGCGCGACCTGGAGGACATTCCGGCCACGGAAGTCTTCTCCGTCACCCGCACCGGCTTCTCCGGGCTGGCCCGCCCCTCCACCGTCGTCACCGGAAATCTGGAGGCTATTCTGCATGCGCTGGGGGATATAGATACCGTGGGCGACGTGAACGGACTGCGCGCCATGAACAAACGCAGAAAAGCCCTGATGGAGGAACTGCTCATCACCTGCCCGGAAAGCGAACAGGCCATGGTGCGCTCCTTCTCCTGCTTTGCCGCGGACGGAGACTGCATTTACCTGGGCAACTCCATGCCCGTGCGGTACTGGAACAGCTTCGCCCAGACAGCCATCCCCACGGAAAACGTCCGCGCCAACCGGGGAGCCAACGGAATTGACGGGCAAATCTCCGGTTTTCTGGGGGTCTCCGCCCGCTGCTCCCGTTCCTGGGCCCTCGTGGGCGACCTGACCGCCATGTATGATTCCAATGCCCTGGCGCTCCTTCCCCAACTGGACAGGGGCACCCGCGTCCTCGGCGTCATCAATAACGGGGGCGGCGGCATCTTCCGCGCCCTGCCCGGGGCGGACGGACATTCCGAAGCCATGAGGAAACTGCTGGTGCAACCCCACGCCCATTCCTTCAAGGCCATTGCGGAACAATGGGGCATGGGCTACCTGGAGATCCGTACGGCGGAGGACTTCGACCAGCTTGATTCCCTGGAGGAAAACAGCCAGACGCTTGTAGAACTTATCCCGGACAGGGAACAGACGGAGCATATCCGTCTCCGTCTGGCTAACGCCCAGGAGTAAACATGCCTTCGCCAAAAACCGGAACGAAGACGATTCTTCGCCCGGCCATATCTTGCAATCCCCTTCAAATGGATTGAAAATACCAGATAAAAATAACATTTCCTCCATCTAACCATAGGGAAATTTCTTTCTTGCCTGGCGAAGAGAAGAGACTACATTAACGGCGATTCATGAAAAATGAATCTCCATTGGGACGACGGCGGGAGCCGTCAGGAAATAGATGGGGAATCCGGTTAGAATCCGGAGCAGTTCCGCTACTGTAATTCTTCCACAGGAAGATAAGCCAGAATACCAGCCTGATGGATGCCTATGCATATGGCGGGAAACCATTTGATAGACCATGTTCACTAGAATCATATCCACTTTGGATAAGAAACGCCCCATTCACGACGTTTCTCTGTTATTTCCGGTTCCATGTCTCACCCGGACTTTCCTGTTTCCGGTATCCCTGAACGAATAGGACTTTCTCATCTGACGGTTGCGCAACCGTCATGGTAAGCCTTTTTCCAAGAAACCGGTGCATGGGCTGTGCGTCAACACAAAGTCCATACGAAATATCATGAGTAAAAACAAACTGCTATTACTGCTGCCGGCCCTGTTTGCGGCCATTTCGAGCCTTCCTGCAAACGCGGCCCACATCCTCACAGGAGGAGGAAGCGGAGCTTCAAATGCCAGCGGCACAGGCATTTCCATGCAACTGGACCGGGGCTTCACTTCTGATACTCCCCTGCCCGAAACCGTGAACCTTGACTCCATACAGCTCAAGCTGACGGACAACCGGTTTACCGCGGACTTCACCTCCGGCAGCCTTACCATGGTGGTATTCACCAAACCGGCGTCGGATAGCGCGGACTGGACGGTCGTCGGGCAATCCCGCACGGAAGAAAACCTCTCCGTAGACATCGGCTCCTACACCGACGTTGAATTCACCTTCAGGAACATTCTTCTGGACACCTCGCAGGAATACGTCTTCGCCTTCGTTTCTGACGCCGCCATGCTGGACAGGCTGACAATAGGCACGAGCCTTCAGGCAGGAGATGGGGTTGACTCTCCATTCAGCGTAGACAACGGATTTGCCTACGCTTCCATGCAGTCAACTGCCTTTTACAGTGGGGCTCCCGTCATACTCTACTACAATACAGGCAACGAAACTAGCATGTACTTCCCGAACATGATCGTCACCGTCACCGACCCCGAAAGCGTCCCCGAACCGGCTTCATGCGTGTTTGTGACACTGTCGTGCGCGGGTCTGCTCTTCTCACGCAGAAGAAGATAACCTCGACCGCCAAACTACTGGAATATCATCCGATACGGCTACCGCCCTCTGCGCTCTTCACTGCTACCTTCCGCATGAAAGGAGAAGCCGTATCGGATCAGTAAGAGCATTCCGCCCATACACCAACGCAGGATCAGGGGCCTTCACCCGGCAGCCTCTGCCATCCTCATCACCCCGGCTTCCCTTGCATAGAAGCGCAAACTGGTATAAAACTCCAGAATGATCTGATGCAATATCCCTGCCATAAAAAACATCTCCCTGTACGATATGCAAAAACCGGGCGGAACATCACGTCCGCCCGGTTTTTGCAGCCGCCCGGCGCAAACGCAGGGGGCATGGTCCTTCCGGCCTCCGCCGGGAACTGTCAAAGGTAGCTGCGCACCACACCGGAGACGCGCTCACGAGCCGCGGCAATGCGCTTGCGCAATTCCAGCGTGTAGGCCTCCATATCCCGGATGGGGGACTGGGCTACGCCGGAAATCATGGCCGCCTGGGCTACCGCCGGGCATTCCCATTCAATGATGCGGGGATCAATAGGCTTGGGAATCACGTAGTCGATGCCGAAGCTGAGCGGAGCTCCCCCGTAAAGGTCAATCACCTCCTGAGGGACAGGTTCCTTCGCCAAATCAGCCAGGGCGCGGGCGGCGGCGATCTTCATCTGTTCATTGATGACGGAAGCGCGCACATCCAGGGCGGCACGGAAAATAAAGGGGAAGCAGGAAACATTGTTCACCTGGTTGGGCCAGTCGGAACGTCCGGAGCCCATGATGCAGTCAGGCCGCGCTTTTTTGGCATCCTGGTACGTGATTTCCGGATCCGGATTAGCACAGGCGAAAATAATGGGAGAAGGAGCCATGAGTTTTACCATGTCCTGAGTGAGCAACCCTTTGGCGGAAAGCCCCAGGAACACGTCCGCTCCGGTAAGGGCCTCCTCCAGGGAACAGTCTTCCGACTGGGAGAACTGGGCTTTCGTAGCGTGCAAATCAATACGCCCGGTATGAATAAGCCCCTTGGAATCAAACATATAAATATGTTCACGGCGCACTCCCAGCGTCATGTAGAACTTGGCGCAGGAAATGCCGGCGGCCCCGGCCCCTACAACGACGACTTTCATATCCTCCAGCTTGCGCCCCGTCAACTCGGCGGCGTTCAAAAGGGCAGCGCCGGAAATCACCGCCGTTCCATGCTGGTCGTCATGAAACACGGGAATACCCATCTCCTCCCGCAGGCGTTCTTCCACCATGAAGCATTCCGGGGCCTTGATATCCTCCAGGTTGATGGCTCCGAAAGTGGGCTCCATGGTCTTGATCGTCTCAATCAGCTTTTCCGGTTCCTTCACGTTCAGCTCAATATCAAAAACGTCAATATCCGCGAACACCTTGAACAGAACGCCCTTGCCTTCCATCACCGGCTTGGCGGCATCCGGCCCGATATTGCCCAGTCCCAGAACGGCGGTGCCGTTGGTGACCACGCCTACCAGGTTGGAGCGTCCCGTATACAGGGCGCTCTGAGAGGGATCCTCTTTGATGCGGAGACAGGGTTCGGCCACGCCCGGAGAATAGGCAAGCGTCAAATCCCGTTGCGAAAAACAGGGCTTGCAGGGCAACGTTTCCACCTTGCCGGGACGGGGCTGGGAATGGTACTGCAAGGCATCTAATCTAATATCGGAACTCATGATCGTAATGGAAAAACGGAAAATCGAGCCTTGCTTGCACCACATAATAGACATGTATTCAAGTAAATAATCAATTAATTGCGTCACACGCTCCGGGAATGGAAAACCTCTTTTTACATTGATAGAGGCTGCCGGGTATGCTAGTAGGTAGCCGGATAATCAACCGCCTGCGACCATGGAACATACGCCTCCCCTGCCTTCCGGATTTAATATCAACGGCTATCTCATCCAATCCCTGAAACAGACGGAGCCCCTTTGCCATGTGTATTATGCTTCGGATTCCGACCATGTTCCATACCTGCTCCGCGAATTCTGTCCCCAGGGGCTCGCGGTGCGCGACCCGGAAAGCGGGAAACTGCGTTATCCGGAAAACACGGATATTGAACGGGAAGTTCTTCCACTGAAAAATGATTTCGAAGCTCAGTTCCGTACGGGATCCCTGGGGGAAATCCCCGCTTTAGGCACCCTGTACCTGGCTTATGCCATTCCCGGCGGCCATGCCGCCGCGCAGCCGGCCTCCGGCCCCCCTCTCCAGCGTGATCAGCGGACCCTGGCCACTCCCGGAACCGCCGGAGCGGCGCCCGTTCATGCGGCTTCCCTTCCCCAGCCACGGAAAAAGAAAAACTCCGCCGGCATATGGATTCTCATCCTGCTCCTGCTGGGAGGCGCATGCGGAACCTATTATTACACCCGGAACCCCGCGGAAAAATCCGTCTCTCCTCAGGAAACGGCCGCCCCCCAATCCACCAGGGAAAAGAAGGGAGCAGCCAGACCGGAAAAGAAAACCGCCCTGCCCGCGGTGAAGGCGGAGACCTCCGCAAAACAGGAAAACGCCGCGCCCCCCTCCCCATCCGGACCTGCGGAGCAGCCGGCAAACATACCGCCGGCCATTTCCTCCGGGGAACGGAATGAAGACGTCCCGGGCGCTTTGGAGGAAAAATCCGCAGCCACCCCTGCACAGCCTGACGAAAACTCCTCCACCCCGGCAGATGACGCTGCGGACGGAAAACAGCCGGAACCGCAACAGCCCGCCAACCGGGAGGAATCACAGGAGGGACAGACTGCCGCCAAACCTGCGCCCGTAGTGCGTCCGCGCGGGAAAGCCGCCAGGCAAACGACCAATATGGGGGATGTGAACGCCTATGTGAAAAAATTCGCCAAGCCCATGCCGCTGAACCAGTGGAGAAAACAATACGCCGAGCTGTACACGAGCTGGTTCGGCAATTCCGAGGAAGTAGCTAAAGGCTGGATCACCACCTTCGGCCCTCTGGGCTTCCGCGCCCGCGGCCTGGACGCCTCCTGGCCGGACACGAACTTCCGCGGCTTCTTCCCCAAAACCATGCTGGACCCCAACGGGGAACCCGTGGCGAACCTTTACACGGTCACCCAGGTGATCGAGGGTTCCCCTGCCGAAAAATACGTCAAGGAAGGAGACCTGATCCTGGGCATTGACGGACACCCCTTTAAAACGTCGCAAAGCCTGGACGTGCTTTACGGCCCTTATCAGCACCAGAACAGGCGCGGCCTGGACATGCACGCGGGCCTTCTGGTGGACAAGGCGGAAGGCGCCGGAAAAATCACCCTGAACATCATTCCTGCGGAAAGCGTGGAAAAAATTCAGGGCATCCAGCCTCTCTGGAAGGAAGTCTTCCGGGAGGAACGGGCTAAAAAGCCCGTTTCCCTCTCCATTCCGGTAAAAGGCGGCCAGCAGGTGCGCCTGCGTGTGGATGACGGCGGCAACGGCATCGGCAGTGACGGCTTCGAATGGTCGGACCTGAGGCTGGAAGGCCCCGGCGGAACCGTTCCGCTGACCAAAGCCCAGCAATACACCGTGGGTTACGGAGAAGCCAGGTACGACGCCAAAAGCAAAATATGGCAGGCGCACGCCGTCTCTTCCCTGGTCTTTGATATCCCCAGGGGTGACTGGAACCTTAAAGGAACGGGAACCCCCAGGTGGTCCGCCTCCGTGGGCGTGACCGTACAGGTGGGCGGCTCCTCCGCTCTGCCGGACGCAGTGAAGAAATATGTGAAAAACGTCACCTTCAAAATCCCCCAGCTGGGTTCCTATGCCCTCGGCTTCCCCAAAAATTGCGCCAAGAGCAAAGCGGTAGTCCACATGATGAGCGAATGGCTGGCGGCCCAGCAGCGCGAGGACGGCTCCTGGGAACGCCCGGGCGGCTACTGCGGCAACCATTATGATACAGGCTGGGCCGGCCTGGCCCTGATGGCCACGGGCAACCCGAAGTATGACCCCGCCATTAAAAAAGCGGCTCAGTACATCGCCTTCTCCGGCTCCCAATGCTGGTGGGCCGTCCCCCAGGCTTCCGCAGGTATTTTCCTGTGCGAATACTGGCTGCGCTACCGGGACAACTCCGTGCTTCCGGCCATCCGCAACGGCGTGCAGCGCATGAAAAACGAAGTCCTTTACGGGGACTTCGTCACCGGCCACGGCATTCACCCGGGCTACCGGGGAACAGGCGTCAGCATCGGAGGCTCCCACATGTGCCTGTTCCTGGCGCTGGCCAGTAAAACTCCGGCGCGCACGGAAGACGGCGTACTGGACAAAATGATGGATCATGCCCAGTCCATCTGCCCCACCGGCATGGGGCCCTATGGCCGCATGACGGAAACTTTCACCTTTGAACCCAACCGTGAATGCGGGGGAACCTACTCCGGCCGCCACGGCCCGTATTACATCGCCTCCCTCATCTGCGGCGGGCCGGAGCTGTATACAAAAAACAGCCGCATCATGTATGGGGAAGGCCCCATCGGCGGCTGTGACCAGGGCCACTCCTCCGAGACGCTCTCCATCATGTGGGCCCTCCCCGCCTACTGGCGAACCAATCCGGAAGCATATTACAAAAACATGGAGGCTTTCCGGTGGAAACTGACGCTGCTGCGCCCTTTTGACGGCGGCATGATGCAGAACCCCAACCGCCTGGAACTAATGACGGCGGACTCCGTCATCGGCACCTACATCCGCACCAGCATCTGGATCACGGCCCTCTGCGCGGAACGCCAGAATCTGGCAATTACGGGCAAGCCTGAATTCCAGGCCAAAACGTTCCGGAAGGTGCCCCCCGTCATTGACACGGAATCCCGCTTCCTGAACACCTACGTGCGCAACTGGTCCATGGTAAACGCTGCGCTTGGAACCAAGGCCCCCGCCTCCCTGAAATCCGCCATCCGGGAATTGAAAAATATTCCGGTGGAACAGGGTTGCCGCTTCAGGCTTATCAATATCGTCAACAACCGCGCCCTCCCCATCGCCAAGGCTATCATGGAGATTCCCGGGGTGGACCAGCTCACCAGGGCCACTTGCGCGGAAATGATTCTGGGCATGGATGTGCGCATTTTCTTTGAACCCAAGCGCAAGGATGATACCCCCCAACCCGGGGAATATTCTCTGAACGTGGACGTCCAGCAGCCTCTGGGCGGCCGCGCCCTGGGGCTTCACCGTGACAAGGAACTGGAAGGAAAAGCCAACTCCGCCTATAAATATGACTTTGCCGGCATGGTGCAATTCAGCGACACGACCACCTTCACCCCCATGGAAACCATTTCCTGGACGCCCAATTCCAAATTCGACGGCCAGTGGAACGTCTACTCCTACAAGAAAGAACTTAGCGGCCCCACCCAGCCGGGCGTGCAGAAAATGAATGCCAAAATCAAATGGCGCGTCAATGACCTGGAGGTGGAATACGACCGCCCCATCGCCGTGGGGGGCTTTGAAGTGGGATGTGCAGAAAAGGCCCTCTCAGTCACCAACTGCAACCATCTGTGGGTGCCGGGCATCCTGATCCGGGATCACGGCAACTGGGGCTGCTCCTTCCATCTCCCGGACGGAACCTACATTTCCGCGGCCTCTCAGGGCAACCAGATAGAGGTGTACGACAAAACGGATAAAAAGAAGGAAAAAACATGGGTCTCCCCGAATGACTCCTGCCTGACTCAAGGTTCACGCTGCCTGTTCCGCGTTTCCACGGACTGGCACGGTCTGGAATGCCGCGTGCGTGAACTGAAACTGCTGGGCAGTTCCACGGAGGAAGTAGAGGACTACAAGCTGAAAGCCTCTACCGGAGGCCGTGTGGATACGGCAAAACTGACGGACAGGGACGCTACCACCGTTGAGGAACTGGACGCTGCCCCCTCGGAAGACGAACCCCTGGTGCTGGAACTCACCCTGAAATCCCCTGCCGCCCTGCGCGCCGTGGACATCAAAATTGAAAAGGGCAGCAACCGTCTAGTCATTGAAGCCAACAAAGGCGGCAAGTGGATTCCTATTCACTGGGGTTCCCTGGGGGCCTCCACCGCCGGCGTCAGCGATGCACAAAAAGCCATGTACGCCAATGAGCCGGAAGTGCTGCGCATGCTCCAGCTTCCGGGCAATGGATTCATCAAATGCATGCGGACGTTTGATCCCGTCACCACCAACAGGCTGCGCGTCAAACTCTTCCAGAAAGGCGGAAAAGTCCGCCTTGCGGAACTGCACGTGTACAAGGCGAACACCGCCAGAAATATGGCTCTCCGGTCTTAAGCAGCTTCCACCTGCAGCAGGGATAACAAAAAAAGCCTTGTAATAAGAGAATCCCGGCAGAGGGGTGCAATGTCCGCCGCCCTGCCGGGAAAACCGGGCGATTCTTTTTAAGGACGGCGGGAATTACCTGCCCCATGACAGGGCAGCCTCCCAAACTTCTTGCCTATTGACACCCCTCCGCGCCTGTCCTATATTCCCTTATTATGTTCATCAGAACAACGCTCCTTCTTCCTATCCTCTTTCTCTCGCTTTCAGGATCTTCCGTCATGGCGGCGACACCCTGGGCATCCGACAGGAACTGGGAACTCGTTTTTGAAGACGACTTTGACGGCTCATCTCTGAACGCACACAACTGGAGCCGCATTGATTACGTAGGCTATAACGCCCCGGACTGGCGCAAGTACCAATCCCGGGACGAAAGCCTTGTGGAATTCCGGGAAAAGGACGGCAACTCCGCCATGACCCTGTGGGGAAAATACGGGGACTATACCACTCAAACCAACCAGACCGCCCCGGCCAAGACATACGCCTGCGGAGGGGTCTATTCCCTGAAAACCTTCTCCTTCCAATACGGCTACGTAGAAGTCCGCGCCAGATTCGACTGCGTGCAGGGCGTCTGGCCGGCCATCTGGATGATGCCCAAATCCGACAGCATAGGCTGGCCTGTCGGAGGGGAAATTGACATCATGGAACACCTGAATTACGAGGGCCGTGTTTACCAGACAATCCACTGGTCGCAAAACGGCGTTCCCAACCAGGACAAATCCCAGGGGGTCACCCCCGGCTGGAGTGACGGAGCCGAAAAAGCAAACTGGCATACCTATGGGATGGAATGGACGGAAGAAGGCATCACCTTTTACGTGGATGGAAAAGTAACCGGTTCATTCAAAAAACCCGATAACGCAAACTGGCCCTTTGACAAGGAAGGAAACGAATTTTACCTGATCATTGACCAGCAGATTGGAGGCAATTGGGTGGAAAATGCAGGCGTTAATAAAGGAATTGACCAAAATACGCTGGCCAATTCCGGAGCCGCATTCGACATTGACTATGTCAAAGTCTATTCCTCAAACATCTACAACCACCTCATTCCGGAACCCGCCGCGGCTGCCCTGGGCTTGTTTGGAGCGGCCTTGCTGGCGGCTCGCCGCAAAAGAAGCTGATCGCCCACACACCTTTTCCTTTTGTTCCTCCCTGCCGCGGGAATAAATTTTCCGCGCCGTCTCCGGTTGCTTCCGGGCGGCTTCCGTAAAGTTTCATCATCGGGCGGAGTATGAAAAGCAAAGCCGCCTCATGCCACGCGTATTTCGCATCATTCGAATCTTCTCTATATATAAAAGCGTCACTTAATGACGATGTCCATCAGTTTCTTGTAACTGTCCACTACGTCATAGACCACATTTCCATTGCTGATAGCCCTGAAATGCTCCCGCGCGCAGTGAATCTTGGCCTGCTCAATCAGACGGAGCTGCATAGAGGACATAGAGCCTTTGGTTTCCGCCACGAAGTAAATGTGCTTCACAGTGCCTTCGTAGAATGCAATCGCCCAGTCCGGATTATACTTACCAACAGGAGTGGAAATGTAGAATCCATCCGGCAACTTCACATATACTGCGACATCCTTATTGGTGTCGAGGTCGGTTGCAAAGTCACGCTCGTTGGTAGAGTCGTAAACGATATGGTCATACAGGTGGCGGTTCGCCTTCATTGCGTTCAAGCCCAGCTTGCCCTTGATGGTAGGCTCGGTGAAAATATCTGTGCCATAACGCTCATCCAGAACATCGTAGGTAATATGCTCAATGACGGCGGTTGCTTTTTCGTCATTGATAAGGGCAGCAGCCTTGATGATGAATTCTTCCGGGTTGTCCTTGAACTGATTGAACACAGACGGCTGAATACCCTTTAGAATGGCAATGACAGCCTTGCGGGTGAGTCCAGTTTCATCTACCAATTTGCCGACCAGGTCATACTTCACATTACTGCTTGCGTGAATGGTTGCACCGTAAGTTCCGGATTCCTCTTTCACAAAGGATGCACCGCTTTCCAGCTCAGCCTTGGACTTAATCTGCTCCATAGCGCCCGTTTCTACCTTAAAGTAAATCTTAGATACACGAAGTTTTCTATCCAACGCATCAATGGACTTACGCACCAGTTCATCTGTATCGAAATCAACCACATAAACGCTCTTGGCATTGATTCTGTTCCACAATGCCTTGAACTCCGGCATTGCGAGTTTGTCCTCGTCCACGGTGAGTTCCACATTATTGCTGCGAGCGTTTTCGGGTTGCATTGCCTTGGCGTCATAGATGGAGTCTATGATACCGATAACGCTTTCGGCAGAACCTGCAACCTCATCCGTCAACTTGATTTCGCCATTTGCCTTATCTTCGTAATACTTGTCGGTCAGCGAGCCTTGCTTGTCAATGTAGCCTTCCATACGCATACCCAGCCAAATTTCTCTGGCAACATCCTCAGTGATAACATCGGTGCTGCCCTGGGCATCGGTAATAGTCCTGCCCATAAAGAGTTCCGGCGTAACTGCCTTTGGACGGTTTGCAACGGCATCAGCAAGTTCGGACTGAAGTCCCTTTGCGAAACTGTCATAGCTTTCGCTGGCGATAACGGTCAACACATTGATGTTGTGAACATCGTTTCCGAGAACGCCGGAATCCATACGCTCACCGTCCTGGTTGACGCACAGACGCAGACCACGACCAACTTCCTGGCGTTTTCTCACATCAGAGCCGGACTGTTTCAGCGTACAGATCTGGAATACATTCGGGTTATCCCAACCTTCACGCAGAGCGGAGTGAGAGAAAATAAAACGCACAGGCGAACGCTTCGGATTGCGGTCAAGGAGCAGTTCCTTGTTTTTCATAATCAAATCGTAAGCGTCAATATCGTCCGAGGTGGTTTCCTTCTTTGCCAACTTACAGTCTATCATCTTGCCTTTCTTGTCCACGGAGAAGTAACCTGCGTGGGTTGCGGAAGGCTTGATGGAATTCAAATACTTAATGTATTCGTCCTTGCCGATGACAGACTGGAGGTTTCCGATAATATCGGTGTATTCCTCCTCAAACATTTTTGCGTAGATGCCGTTACCAGACTGTCCGGCTGCATCGTACACCTTGTACTTGGCAACCTCATCAATGAAGAACAGGGACAGCACCTTGATGCCCTTATAGAACAACTGGCGCTCACGCTGAATGTGAGAGAGGATGGTTTCACGAATCTGAATACGGCGAAGCTGGTTTTCATCCACCTTGCCGATAACATCACCTGCGTACAGCTTGATGCCGTTGAGGAACTCAATGGAGTCGTCTCTGCCGTCAATGTGCTTAACGACAAAATTGTTCTTGTATTCCTCCATGTGGCCGGAATGATCGTAAAGATTAAATCCCTCTGCTACAGTACGGCTTACTTTACGGATACCGCTTGCGCCCTTCATATCGAACTGAATGGTTGCGGTAGGGGCCTTCTTGGAAAGGTTGATGCTCATCAAACGGCGAATACCTTGTTCACGTCCGTCCTGGGTGAGGTTTTCCCCCTTGTTGTGAGTCAATTCCGCATATTTTTGAATCTTACTTGGAAAGATGTAATGGGATGGAGTGTAGATAGACAGACACAACAGCATCAGTTGGGCATAAATTTCATCATAGTTGATAGCACGCTTCAAATCGGTGAGGCATGGCCGCCTGGAAACTGGCGGCAGCCTTTCCGGGAACTTTCCGATTTCTGCGGAGTTGTAATATTTTTCAATGTGCTTTCTGGATCTGGCGATGGTAACGCTGTCCAGAACTTCAAAGAAGTCAAAATCAAGGGTGCGGAGCAGCGCGTCTGTGGAGCGTTCCTCTGCGGGGAGTTTACCCCAGGCATTGAACGCCTTTTGCGCCTGCTTGAAAATATCCTCAATAGATTTCCTGGTGTTCAGCTTGGAATTGATATTCTCGGAGTCGCCCTCATAGGCAATGGCAAGCTGATTTTTTAAGTCCACAAAGCGGTTGTTGACCGGAGTAGCGGAAAGCATCAGTACTTTGGTTTTTACGCCGGAGCGGATAACCTTGTCCATCAACTTTACATAGCGGTTCTCCACAGTGTTGCTGTGTGTGCCGATGCCGTTTCGGAAGTTGTGGCTTTCATCAATAACAACCAGGTCATAGTTACCCCAATTCAGGCGGTCCAGGTCAAGACCGTTGGAAGTGCCGTGACTACGAGAAAGGTCTGTGTGGAACAGAACATCGTAATTCAAGCGGTCAGAGGCAATGGGGTTATTCACATAGTTATCTTTATATGTATTCCAGTTCTCGGCCAGTTTTTTCGGGCAAAGAACAAGAACGGACCTGTTTCTATTTTCATAGTATTTCACAACAGCCAACGCTGTGAATGTTTTGCCAAGACCAACGCTGTCTGCCAAAATGCAGCCGTTGTATTTTTCCAGTTTGTTGATGATGGCGAGAACGGCATCACGCTGGAAGTCATACAGCATGGACCAAATCTTGCTCTCCTTGAATCCGGTAGCCTCATTCGGCAGTTCATCCTCGGAAATATCATCCAGGAATTCACTGAATACATGGTACAGAGTCATGAAGTAGATGAATTCCGGAGCGTTCTCGTTATAGGCACTACTGATGTTTTCGATGATTTCCTCGGTAACATCCTGCATCTTGGACTTGTCGTTCCACAAGGACTCAAACAACTGCATATACTGTGTGGAGAACGGCGCCTCCATGCGGTTTACCATGTTGTAGCTGTTGTTACCACGCTCACAGCCAATGTCAACGGTAGTGAAACCGCCCAACGGCATATAGGCAACCTGCTCCGCAGGAGCGTTAATCGTCATAAAGCCACCCATGTTTTCGCCTGTGATATTGGATTTGAAGGTTGCTTTCTTACGAATCCAATCAGCACATTCTCTTGCGATGGCTTTCTGTGTCATTTCGTTGCGGAGCTTGATTTCGAATTCCGTACCGTACAAACTGGTCTCACGGGAGAGCCTTGGGATATAGAATTCACGCTTTGCCCTGGAAGCCTTCTCTGTAGTAAAAGTCGGAGAGGTAAAAATGAAGCGGAACTCATCAACAGAATCAAGCTGCTTTTTCAGTTCTTTATAGGCATACATAGAGAAGCAGGCGGCCGCTACAGAAACCCTGCTGCCCCTGGAAATGGTAGTGAGCATATCATCTCTTACAATCTCCCGTATATTGTCATAAATTTTCATTGATTGACTTTCTTTCTGGGATGATATCATCCTTGACGTTCACATCAATACTCCAGAACTGGAGATGAAGGCAGATGTTCTCCACCTCCGCCCTTTTCTTCCAGACGGCACAGGGCCTCCGCACGGCGGAGGCAGGAATCCCATAGGGAAGCCTTTTCCGGAAACGGGAAACACAGGGAGTCGCTCAGCTTTTCCACCCGTTTGAAAGAATCCTCCCGGTCATAGGCGTTCAAACCTTCCAGACGTGAAGCCAGCCCATCCAGCCAGGGAAGAGGTTCATGACAAATCAGAGGCAGATCGCATCCGGCTTTCAGCGACAGGAAAGCGGCGTCATCCGGGGAATACTGCGCCGCAATCGCCCCCATGCACAAATCATCCGTAAACACCACGCCCCGGAAACCGAGGCGGTCACGCAGAAGCCCCCTGATCACCCGTTCGGACAAAGTGGCGGGATAATCGGGATCAATCCGAGGCAGCATGATATGGGCGGACATGATGGAGGACAATGCAGGACACAGAGCCAGAAAAGGCAGCAGATCCGTCTTGAACAGCTCCCGTTCATCCAGGCCGATCGCAGGAAGGCTGAAATGGGGATCCGCCAGGGCGCGCCCCATGCCGGGAAAATGTTTGCCGCAGCTCTGCACGCCTCCCCGGCGCAGGTTGGAGGCGTAAACGCCGCCACGTGAAATAACGTCCTGCGCATTGTCTCCCCAGCAGCGGCCGGGAAGCGCGTTGGCTGCGGACGGATCATGGCAGATATCCAGCACCGGGGCAAAATTCAGGTTCACCCCCAGGTAGCGGAGAGCCAGAGCCGTCACCGCGCCCAGTTCCACCATGCCGTCAACCGAGCCGAGTCGGGCCAGTGAAGCCGGGGAGGGCAAGTTCAAGCCCAGGGAAGCGGTGCGCACCACCCTCCCCCCCTCCTGATCCACGGCAATGACAGGATGGTGGAGGCACAGTTTCCGCAATGTTCCCGTCAGCCTGCGCACCTGCTCCACGGAATCAATATTCCTGGAAAACAGAATGAAACCGGCCGGCTGCAAACGCCGGATGGCAGACTCTTCCTCCGCGCCCACTTCATGGCCGCTTATGCCGATCAGGGCCGGGAGCATGAACGGAAAAGGATTAACGGCCCAACAGGGAAGTCCTGGTGTACAGCGGGTAAACGGGAATGCCGCGTTCCTCAATCGCCTGGCGGCCGCCTTCCTCGCGGTCCAGCAGCACCAGGGCGGCTGCCACCCTGCCCCCTTCCGCCTCAATGGCGTCAATAGCCTTTAATGTGGAACCGCCCGTCGTAATGACGTCATCCACCACGACTACGGTATCCCCGGCCTGGAAATTACCCTCAATGCGGCGGCCTCGTCCATGATCCTTAGGCTCTTTGCGCACGGTGAACACCTGAAGTTTCTTTTCCGCCCCTTCCAGAGCGCTGGTCATGCCGACGGCCAGGGAAATGGGGTCCGCCCCCATGGTCATGCCGCCGATGGCCGCCACCTCCGGGAAACGGGGCAAAATATCCTCCTTCACCAGCTTCCAGCCCAGAGAGCCCACCAGAGTGGCTCCTACGGGGTCCAGGGCTGTCATGCGGCAGTCCACATACAAGTCGGACACCTTGCCGGAAGCAAGCGTAAAGGTTCCCGTACGCACGGATTTTTCCAACAGAATGCTTTTAAGAAGATCGTATTGTTCGCTCATGAAAACAGGGATGAATGAAGTGGTCCGCCGTGTATAACAGATACCTTTGGAATAAGCAACGGATAACAGCATGCAAATCTTGACAAAAAGGCGGACAGGCCCCATAACCTGCCTGACATTTTCCCGTTCCCATGAAATCCGGCATACTGACGTTAGTTTCTATCAGTTCCGTTCTTGTTTCCTGCACATCGTACGAGAGGCCCCCGCTGTTTGACCAAATCGCCGGGAAAATCCAGGGCACGTCCGGACGGGACGACTACCTGTCCGGGGTGGGCTCCACCTCCGGCGTCAACACGGACCTGCCTCCGGAAGCCCGTCTGGGCCAGGGATATTGGGACCTGCCGGCGGGCGCCCAGGGGGAAAAGCACATCATCATTGACCTCAAACAGCAGAAAGTCTTCTACTACGTGGGAACCACGCTCGTGGGCGTTTCCCCCATGTCTTCCGGCAAGGAAGGCTACGGCACTCCCAAGGGAACGTACAAAATCATCCAGAAAGACGCCAACTACAAATCCGGCACATACGGCGTTCTGCGCAGCAAATCCACCGGAGCCGTCGTCAACGGGGATTACAACGCCAGGTCTGGCGGAGCGCCGGCAGGAACCTACTTCGACCCCGCCCCCATGCCCTACTGGATGCGGATTACGGGAGGCTACGGCATGCATGTGGGTTTTGTCACCGGATATCCGGTCAGCCACGGCTGCGTGCGCCTGCCGGAGGACATGGCCAAGACATTCTTTGAGCATACCCCCATCGGCACCAAGGTCACCATTCGTTAGCCGCTTCCTGCGCAGCCTCGCGCCGCAGGAATGCCCTACTTCCCGGAAACCGGCGTGTTTCGTATTCCCGCCGTCCGGAAGCGTTCCGTGCTGATAACCGTTCCCGTTTCATGGCGCAGCTTCCTCACTCCGGCATTGACAAACGGCTCCGGACCTTTTTGAATATACGGGATCTTTGACCTCTTGATTCGTCATGACAATCCCTCCTCCCCCTGCCCTTCCGCCCCATTTCAACATAGGCGGCTACAAAATCACGGCGCTTGTAGAAAGCGGTCCGGACTATCATCTGTACCAGGCCCTTTCCCCGGAAGGCTATACTGTCCTGATACGCGAATTCTGCCCCCGGGGCCTCGTCACGCGCGATCTGGCCAGCGGGGAACTGTCTGTCCCTCCGGAACATGAGGCCCAATTCTCCCAGGCCCGGGAAATCTTTGAGACCCAGTACGCAGCCAATGCAGAAGGCAAATTCGGGGGATTAGGCACCATCCTGTTTCTTTATCCGCTTTCTCCGGCGCAGCCCCAGCCGGCTGTAGCGCATGCCCAGGCTCTCCGCCCCGTCAAAAAACCTCAGCAACCGCAACTGCGGAAACCCGTAGTCGGCGCCGCCATCCCCGGAGCGCCTCTGCCGCGGGTAAAACGCTCCGGAGGGTTCCCCGTCATCACAGTGATTGTGACCGGGATGCTCGCTCTCTTTGGATTTCTGGGCTACCAGATACTCAAAGATAAAAAGGAACCCGTCGCCAAATCCGTTACTGTGCCCGTAGTGGCCCCGCCCAAGCCCAAACCCAAGCCCGCTCCTCCTGAACCGGAGCCCGTGGTAGTCGCTCCCGAACCGGAACCCGTGGTGGTCGCTCCCGAACCGGAACCTGAACCTGAACCGGAGCCTCCCGCTCCCGACCTTTCCCCCTCCCCGGAAGTTATTGCCATGGAAAAGGCTTTACGGGAGGAAGCTATCGCATCCAAGGGGAAATTTTCAGAAAAACTGCTGAATAAATATCCTTATTACGCGGAAGCTTACGTGCGCGACTATGTAAAAAAACGCGGAGGCAGTTTTTCCCCGGATTTTGAAAAATGGTTAAAAAACACGAAAAACAACCGTGAAGTCTTCGCCATGTTCTTTCCGCCGGATCCCAGCGTCGCTACCAATGTGGCTTTCATGATTGATGAACTGGGGTTGGAAATGACGGAAAAATATGACCAGCTCGTGCTGGCGTTCGCGGTGGGACGCCGCGAATTCGGCATGGGAGCTTTCGACCTTACCCAGCAGGGCCGCTACATTGACGCCCTGGGCAAGCTGAATGGCCTCAGATCCTCCGGAGTCATGCCCCCCCCGGCGGACCTGTACTGCGCTGGAAAACCACCCGTCAACTGGTATGGGAACGCCCCCCGCACCGTGGATGAGGAATGCTACAAAAAGGTGGAAGCCTATCTGGACCGCAAAAAAATCACCCCAAAGCAGGCCTGGCTCAAAAAATACCCCACCGTCTCGGAAATCGGAGACTCCGCCATTACGGAAGACAACCTGGCCGGCTTTCTGCACGAATACATGTACCGCCACGGCCAGCTGAGGCGCAAGAGGGACCCCTTCCCCACTCCGGTGGAATTCTTTTCCTACCTGGTGGATAAATATGAACACTGCGACGATTTGCGCGACGTGGACCGCAAGCGTGTGGAATGGACCGGCGTTTCCCTGGAAGGAACGCCCTGGCCGGCCATGATGGCCCTTTCGGAAACGCGACCTCTGCGTGAGTGCGACAGCGTTTGGGAACGCTACATGGGCCAGCGGGGCCCGACCCGCCTGTGGCTGTACGGCCCCTACCGGGCGGATGACGACAAGGAACCGCCCATTCTGTTCAGCTTTGACCCGGATCCGGAATGGTCCAGGGAATCCAACGAACGCAAGCTTCATGAAGGCGGCGTATGCGGCACGATGTCCCTCATCTCCCGCAATTCCCAAATTGCGCGCGGCATTCCCGCCGCCCCTGCCGGGCAGCCCGGCCACGGCAACCTGATGACCACCCATTTCAACGGCAACGGCTGCTGGCTGAGCGTAGGGCAAAGCGTGGACACGCTGAAAGCCACCACGGGATTCTGGTATTTCCGGGATTCCAATGCGCCGCGCACAGGCAATGCGGAATACCAGTCCGGACTGGCCCTGTCCATGAACATCGACTATGAAAAATTCATCGACAGCCGCTTTGCCATGAACATTTACAAACTGGCGGGCAGCACATCCTCCACGGAAGAAGCGGAAAGTTCCTCCGAAACGCTTCCCAAGGAATTCACGCAGACTGCCATGAGGACTGTGCTCAAAGCCAACCCATTCTATACGGAAGCCTGGTACACGCTCTTCAAACAGGAACCCCAGGACCTCATGGGGGCAACCAAAATGGTGGATGAAGTGAGAGAAGCTCTGCCGGACGGCATGGGCATCAGAAAACTCTGGAAAACGCGCAAATACGTTTCCTCCGTAGGCCGCGGCGACAAAAACGGCAAGGAAATGCTTGCCAACCACGCCAAAGAATACGTCAATGTGCTATGCTCCGTCATTCTGGAAAATGCCTTGAAACAGGAATATGACTATAAGACCTTCCAGTGGGCCGAACTCATGTCCTGGCTCAAGTCCGAATCCAAGCGCAACTCCTACCCGGAGCCCCAGGCCGCCTATCAGATAGCGTACGCCAAGGCCCAGGGCACGGACAGGCTCAAAAGGACCGTGGACAGGGGGTTCAAGAAAGCCCTCAATTTCTACCGTGATGACGGCAACGCTCTGAAGGACCCCAAGGATGTGGATCAGGAGGAAATGTCCTTTTCCCTGGCCGCCCTGTGCCAGGCCCTGCCCAAGGAGGAACTGATCCCCTGGATGAAAAACATGCTGGACACCTGTCCGGACGGCTTCAAGTACAAGCCCAAAAACAAGAAGGAAACGAAAATCCACCCCTTCTACGACGCCCTGACGAAAAGCTATATGTCTCTGGCTGACGGTTCGGAAAAATCCCGCGTCAAAACGGAAATGAAAGAAGCTTCCGACAGAATTCTGGAGCTTTCCCAGAACAAGAAGGGGGATGGGGACGGAACCTCCGGCCGCCGCCGGAGACGCTGATTCCCCGCTTCCGTGCACCTCTACGTCCACATTCCCTTCTGTCACCGTATTTGCCCGTACTGCGCTTTCTTCAAGCACACGCCGGCCTCCACGGACATGAAATTATTCATCCGTGCTCTGGGCAGGGAGGCGGAATCCCGCGCCGCCGCTCTGGCCACGGACCGCGGAGGGGAAACGGCCACGCTTTACTTCGGAGGGGGAACGCCCTCCATGCTCTCGGACAAGCATCTGGGGTGTCTCATGGAAACCCTGGACCGTCTCGTTCCTGTGGGCGGGCTGGACGAATTTTCCTTTGAGGCCAACCCCGCCACCTTCACGGAAAAAAAAGTGCGCTTCTGGCGCAGCCTGGGCATGACACGTGTCTCCCTGGGCGTGCAGTCTCTGGATTCCGGCATCCTGCGTCTGCTGGGCCGCGAACATACCCCGGTCCAGGCGCTGCACTCCGTGGAAATGCTGAAAAATGCGGGAATGCCCCATATCAACATGGATCTCATGTTCGCCATTCCGGGGCAAACCCTCTCCATATGGGAAGCCACCCTGAAGGAAGCTGTCCGCGCCGGAACGGACCATATCTCCGCCTACAACCTCACCTATGAAGAAGACACGGAATTCTTCCGGAGCCTGCTGCGGGGAGAAAAAAGACAGGATCCGGACGAAGACGCCGCCTACTTTGAACTGGCGGAACACATGCTGGAGGCGGCAGGCATGCGCCACTATGAAACCTCCAACTACGCCAGGGAAGGCTGCCAATCCCCCCATAATATGGCCTACTGGAAAGGAGAGGACTATGTGGGCATAGGGCCCGGCGCGGTCAGCACCATCAACGGCATACGGTACTCCAACACGCGGGACACGGACGCCTACATACGCAGCACGCTGGAAAACGGACTCCCCCTTTCCGAACAGGAACCCGTCACCGCGGAAGACTACCGCCTGGAACGCATTGCCCTGATGCTCCGGACGGATGAAGGGCTGCCGCTGAAATACATCCTGCCGGAATCCCGCCCTCTGCTGGAACAATACCGGGAACTGGGCCTGGCGGACATTTCCCCGGAACAAAGGCTCATCCTGAAAGGCCGCGGACGCCTGCTCGTGGACGCCATCGCGGCGGAACTGTGCTGACGGAAAGTTTTTCCGCCTCGGAATTCAGCAGCTTTCGGAATCCGGTGAGAACTGGGCGCAGAAACAGCCGGGCATGGACCGTCCACAGACATCCATGTAGAAGTAATACGCAAGGATAGCCGCGTATTCAATCAATCTGGAACTGGCGCGCCATTTTTTTCAACCACCAGTCCCGGTGTCTCATTTCATCCCGGCTGCGCTCCAGTTCCCGGAGTTCGCTGCCCCGCAGCCCCCCCTTCATGTACCGTTCATCCAGCTTGCGCGCCTCCATCCGCGTATCTTTCCTCAGGGCCTTGTAAAACTGGGCCCCCGTCACCAGGCCGCCGGCGGCTCCGCTCCGGCCCACCAGATTCATGTAAAGTTTCCTCAACCTGTTGTAATCCTCCACCACCCAGTTGTATTGCAAGGCAGCGTACCGGTAGCGTTCCTTCCAATCCTCCGGTCCCGGATTGATCAGCCGGTCCTCTACGGAGCCGGGTGCCGGCGCGGGTTCAGGAGAAGCCTGGCCGCCGGAAGGCAGCGGCGTAAGCGGCGGAGGCTGGGGAACGGGCCTGCGGCTTGTCTTGGGAATACCGCCGACCGTCACGGAAAGGGGGGAGCGTTCCTCCAGCAGAGCGTCCATGCGTGCCTGTTCCAGCGCTTCCTGCAGATGGACGCGTTCTTTTTGCAGAGACGCATTCAGTTCGCGTTCTTCAGAAAGCGACTGCTTCAGCGTCCGCATGCCGCCGGACATTTCCGAATAAACCAGCGCATACGCCCCGACGCACCCCAGCAGGAAACCCAGGCCCAGCATGATTCCCCTTTCCCGCCACGGTCCGTGGCTGCGTTCCGGAGCCGGTTCCGGAATATCCGGCTCCGGCTCATGGGAAACAGTCAGGTAGTGTTCCAGGGGGCCCTCGTCAGGCATGGGCTGATTCAGGGTTGGGACGGGAAAAACGCAGGTTCAAGCCTGTTCAGGACAAATGCAGTCCGCGCCGAAATACGGCACAAGCGCCTCCGGAATCCGGATGGAGCCGTCCGGCTGCTGGTAAGTTTCCAGAAGGGCCACATACAGCCGCGGCAGAGCCGTGCCGGAACCGTTCAGGGTATGGCAGAACTGGTTCTTGCCGTCGGCATCCTTGTAACGCAGGCGCATGCGGCGCGCCTGGTAGTCCGTAAAGCAGGAACAGGAAGAAACTTCCAGATACTGCCCCTGTCCCGGAGCCCATACTTCAATATCATACGTCTTGGCGGAGGAAAAGCCGAGGTCTCCCGTGCAAAGTTCAATCACGCGGTAATGCAGCCCCAGTTTTTGAAGGATGGATTCCGCATGGCCGCGGAGAACTTCCAGCTCCCGGAAAGAGTCTTCCGGCTTTAAAATCTGCACCAGTTCCACCTTGTCAAACTGGTGGACGCGGATCATGCCGCGGTTGATGCGGCCGGCGCTTCCGGCTTCCCGGCGGAAGCAGGGCGTGTACGCGGCCATCTTGATGGGCAGGTCGCTTTCCTGTAAAATGGTATCCCGGTACAGGTTGGTGACCGGAACTTCCGCCGTGGGGATCAGGAACATCTGCTGGTCTTCCGTGCCGTACATGTCTTCCTCAAATTTAGGAAGCTGGCCGGTGCCTTCCATGCACTCCCTCTTCACCACAAACGGAACGCCCACTTCCTGATAACCGTTTTCCACGGTCTGCGTATTCAGCAGGAAGTTGATCAGGGCGCGTTCCAGACGGGCGCCCGCCCCACGGTACACCACAAAACCGGAGCCCGTAATCCGCGCTCCGTCTTCAAAGGAAATCATGCCCAGATTCGCGGCCAGTTCCACATGGTCCTTCGGGTTTTCAATGGCGGGCTTTTCTCCCCACAGCTTGATTTCCGGGTTGGCCGTTTCATCCGCGCCCACGGGACATTCCAGGTGCGGCAGATTGGGAATGTTCATCAGCAGGGAGGTGAGCTGGGCTGCATTTTCCTCCGCGACACGGTCCAGTTCCCGGATGCGGTCCCCGATTTCGCGCACGCGCGCTTCAATAGAGGACGTGTCTTCCCCCTTCTTTTTGAGCATGCCGATCTGCTTGGAGGTGGCATTGCGCTCGGACTGCAAGGCCTGCTTTTCCGTTTCGGCATTGCGGCGCGCCTCATCGCAGGCCAGAACGTCATCAACAAGCTTCCACGCGTCGCCGCTGCGGGGCTTTAACCGCGCTTTCACTTCTTCCGGATTTTCTCGTATTACACGGATGTCGAGCATAACGCGCACAGCTTGCACTCCATCCCCCCGCCACGCAAGCCAAATGAACGGCCTTCCATGGAAAAACGTTACGCGCAAAGGCACGCTTTCCGGAACGCCGCCTCTGCGCGGTTACCGGCATCCCTGCACTCCCATCATGCCTTGATGCCGGCCGATGATCAAATCATTGCACCGTTTTTTCACGGCAAGGAGCGCTTCCCGGACCTGCGCCCGCTGCCGTTTCAAGGGTTCCCAGGAATACATGAAACGGGCAAAGCGAGGCAGGTTCACTTGCCCCAGCGTTCCGTAATGCCGCCGTAGGAGTCAATGCGGCGGTCCCGGAAGAAGGGCCAGATGCGGCGGTGGTCTTCCAGCGCGTCCAGGTCCAGGTCCGCGTACAGGATGGTTTCATCGCTGACGGGCGCCTTCGCGATAACCTGTCCATAATAATCCGCCACAAAGGACTGTCCCCAGAATTCGCTTTCCCCCTCCGTCCCTACGCGGTTGACGGCGCAGACGTAACAGCCGTTGGCTACGGCGTGGCCGCGCTGCACGGTTTCCCACGCGCAGTGCTGCTGTTTCCCCAGGAGGGGCTTTTCCTCCGGCAGCCAGCCGATGGCCGTGGGGTAAAAAATGATTTCCGCCCCCTGCATGGCCGTCAGGCGCGCGGCTTCCGGATACCACTGGTCCCAGCAGATGAGCACGCCGATGCGGCCGAATCTGGTGTCAAACGCCTTGTAGCCCAGGTCGCCGGGGGTGAAGTAGAATTTTTCTTCAAAGCCGGGGTCCTGCGGAATGTGCATTTTGCGGTACATGCCCAGAAACGTTCCGTCCGCGTCCACCACCCAGGCGGTATTATGGTAAAGCCCGGTGGCGCGCTTTTCAAAACCGGAAGCCACAATCACCACGCCCAGTTCCGCCGCCAGTTTCCGGTGGGCTTCCGTCAGTTCTCCGGGAACAGGTTCCGCCAGGTTGAATAAATCGCATTCCTCCGTCCTGCAAAAGTATTCCGTAGTAAAAAGCTCCTGGGTACAAACGATCTGCGCGCCATTGGCGGCGGCTTCACGGATGGCGGATTCCGTCTTCTCCTTGTTTACGGAAGGCCGGGCATCTGCGGACAGTTGAATGAGTGCAATTTTCGGCATGCCCCTTCCTTACCCCGTTTCCCTTCCCATTCCAAGCAGGGAAAATGAACGCGGCGCGATTATTTGGTGGAAAACGGCCCGGAAAGTGCTATGAAATTGCAATATGGAACCCGCCACCCCCACTCTGCCCGATGACGACGTAGCCGCCATTGACCGGCTCGGCGCCATTTACAAGGAGCTTTCCTCGGAATTGAGCAAAATGATCATTGGCCAGCAGCGCGTCGTGGAGCTGTTGAGCATCGCCCTTTTTTCCCGCGGTCATGCCCTCCTGATGGGAGTTCCGGGCCTGGCGAAAACGCTGCTGGTCAGCTCCGTGGCAAAAACGCTGGACCTTAGTTTCAACCGCATCCAGTTCACGCCGGACCTGATGCCCGCGGACATTACCGGCACGGACATCATTCAGGATGATTCCGCCGGCGGCAAGCGCCAGTTCGAGTTCATCAAGGGGCCCGTGTTCGCCAACATCGTGCTGGCGGACGAAATCAACCGCGCCCCCGCCAAAACCCAGTCCGCCCTGCTGGAGGCCATGCAGGAGCGCCGCGTCACCGTCATGGGCCGCACCTTCACCCTGCTGCCTCCCTTCTTCGTGCTTGCCACCCAGAACCCCATTGAGCAGGAGGGCACCTACCCCCTGCCGGAAGCCCAGCTGGACCGCTTCATGTTCCTGATTGAAGTGGATTACCCCACGGAGGATGAGGAAATGCGCATCGCCCGGGAAACCACCGGAACCCGGAACGAGGAGCTCAGGCACATCCTCTCCGGGGAGGAAATCATCTTTTACCAGGATCTGGTGCGCCGCGTTCCCGTTCCGGAACATATTTACGAGTATGCCGTGAAACTGGTGCGAGCCACCCGCCCCACCCTGGAAACTTCCCCGGAATGGGTAAAACAGTATGTGGCCTGGGGCGCAGGCCCCCGCGCCGTCCAGTTCCTGATTCTTGGGGCCAAGACCCGCGCCGCTCTCCAGGGCAGCTACATCGTCCGCAGGGAAGACATAGACGCCATTGTGGAACCCGTGCTGATGCACCGCGTGGTCACCAACTTCGCCGCGGAATCCCAGGGCATCACGCCCCGTAAGGCCGTGGCGCGCCTGGCGGCGGAAATCTGACTGCCGTCCCGGCATCATCCATCCCCTTTCCCTGCCCCATGAAATACCTGAATCACAACCTGCTCAGCCGCCTGGGGAACCTTCCCCTGGAAGCGCGCCACAGCATGACGGGGAATGTATCCGGCCGCCACAGAAGCGCCAGCCGGGGTTCCTCCGTGGAGTTTGCGGAGTACCGCAAATACGTGGCCGGAGACGATACGCGCCGTCTGGACTGGAAAGCGTATGCCCGGTCGGACAGGTACTACATCAAGGAGTTTGAAGCGGATACCAACCTGCGCGCCTACATCGTCATGGATCTTTCCGGTTCCATGAATTATCATCCGGAGCAGGTGGAGACCAAGTATATGCGCGCATGCAGGCTGGCGGCCAACCTGGCTTACATCGCCATCCGGCAGGGAGACGCAGTGGGACTGAGTTTTGCCCGGCAGACGAAGGACGGAGCCGCGCTGCACATCCCCGCCTCCCGTCGCCCCGCCCACCTGAACGTGCTCATCAGCCAGATGGACACGCATTCCCCGAAAGGGGAGACCGTCCTTCCCGATACCCTGCATGAACTGGCGGAACGCGTCGGACGCCGCGCCCTGGTGCTGATTTTTTCAGACCTGTTCACAGATACGGCGGAACTTAAAAACGCCCTCCGCCACCTCCATTTCCGCAAGCATGACGTCGCCGTATTCCATCTGGTGGACCAGCTGGAAATAGATTTTGACTTTGACCGCCCCATCCGCTTCGTGGACATGGAAGGCGGAGGCTCCCTGATTACGGAACCGGATCTTATCGCGGACGAGTACCGGGCGATCATGGCCAATTATCTGGAGGAAACGCGCCGGATCTGCACAGATATCAATGCGGATTACCGCCTGGTCAGAACCGGAGATTCCCTGGAAGACGTGCTGACCGGCTTCCTGATGGGGCGGCAAAAAAAGAAAGCGGCCGGATAAACGCCCGGCTGTCTCACGGAACGGTTGATTGCTCCGCAGAACGGATGCAGGATGCTCCATGCGCTCCCCGGATAGCAGGAAGCGCCTGTTCCCATCTCCTTCCCTCTTTTTTTCCATCGTGGACGTACCCGTTAAAATGATCGTGGGCCTGGGCAACCCGGGCAGAACCTATGAAGACACCCGCCATAACGCGGGTTTCATGGTGCTTGACCGCCTGGCCGCCCGGTGGGGAGCCGTATTCAAGGCGGACAGGCAGCGCAAGTGCGAGGTGGCCGCCGGCCCCGGCGTCCTGCTGGTGAAACCCTCCACGTTCATGAATGAGTCCGGCCTGTGCGTGGGCCCCATGATGCGGTTTTTCAAACTGGCTCCCCGCAGCGTGTTCGTCATCCATGATGAAGTGGATTTCCCCCTGGGTGTGATGAAACTGAGGGAAAAAGGCTCCGCAGGCGGCCACAACGGCATTAAATCCCTCATCGCCCACATGGGCACCCAGGAATTCCCGCGCCTCCGCTTCGGCATCGGCCAGCCCCGGGGCAAAGGGGAAATGATAGGGCACGTGCTGGGCAAATTCCGCCCGGAGGAACGCGAGCTTCTGGACGTGATGCTTGGCAAGGCGGCGGACGCCGTGCTGTACACCATGGAACACGGCATTACCAGGGCAGGCAATATCTTCAACGCCGCTCAGGGCTGACAGCCGCATGAAAAGCCACCCCGCCTGCGCCAGGGCGCATCCCTGAACGGGCCGGAGAGCGTTCTTTCCTGAAGCCGGGGCAGCCCGGGCCGCAGAACGATACGGCTGCCGCAGACGGCCGGCGGCGTTCAGGAAGACTCCGGGGGCGCTTATGCCTTCTTTTTTCACCCGCCCGTCATGTACGGTATTGCTAAACAAACGGGAATCCGTTAGGATTTTTGCACGTTTTCCCCTTTTCCCAGGATCAATCCTGCTTCATCTTCATGGCTGAATTAAGTTCACAAGCTCCCCGCAGGCACATGCAGGCCAACAAAAGGCGGCACCCCAAGGCAACGCCCAGGAAACGATTCTGGAGCTTTATCCGAAAACTGGTCCTGTGGTGCCTGGTGATGGCGGTTATCGGCGCAGCCGTGGGATACTTCGGATTCATGATGGCCTGGAAACGCTATGACAACTGGGCGGCGGAATTTGACCTGGAACGCATCAATGACCTGGAAAAACCCAGCATTATTTATGACCGGAACGGGGAGGAAATAGGCCGTATTTATGTGGAGAACCGCAGTTACGTCACGCTGGACAAAATATCCCCCGCCATGATTAATGCGCTGATTGCCCAGGAAGATTCCCGCTTCCGGGAACATCCGGGCTATGACTTCCTGGGGATTCTGCGGGCAGGCCGGGAGTATATCCACAACAGCGGGGACGCCAACCAGGGAGCCTCCTCCATCACCCAGCAGCTTGCCAGAAATGCGTATGACCTGAAAAACCGTGCCAAAGCCAGGAATGAGGGCAGCTTTGGCCGCAAATTCGTGGAAATAGCGCTGGCGCGCCGCATCACGGAACGGTACAGCAAAGACCAGGTGCTGGAGTTTTACCTGAACCGCGTTTACTTCGGCAGCGGGTTTTACGGCATCCGCGCCGCTTCCCTGGGCTACTTCGGCAAAGAGCCGGCGGATCTGACCACGCGGGAGGCAGCCTCCATCGCCGCCCTGATCAAAAACCCGAACGGGCTTTCCCCGCTGAACAATCCGGCAAGCAATCTGAAATGGCGCAACCACGTGCTCAACCGCATGGCCAAAGAAAAATACATTACGCCGGATGAAGCGGAACGCCTCTCCGCCATGGAGCTGGGGCTGAATCCCAAGCCGTTGAAACGCGGCGTCTCCCACATTTACGACCGTATTTCTTCAGAAATCACCGCATACCTGGGGGAGGAACGCGTCAATGCCGCCGGGCTTAAAATTTACACCACCATTGACCGGCAGCTTCAGGAAGCTACCGGAAAAGCCCTGGAACAGGCCCTGGAAAATATTGAAAAACGCCCCGGCTACCGTCATCAGAAAGCCGCAGACTACCACAGCGGTTCCGCAAACAAGCCGCGTTATCTGGAAGGAGCGCTGCTGGTGGTGGACAATAAATCAGGCGCCGTCCTGGCCTATCACGGAGGCAGGGATTACACCAAGCGCCAGTATGACGCCATCAAGGACGGAGCCCGCCCCACCGGCACCGCTATCCTCCCTTTCCTGTATGCTACAGCCTTTGACACGGGAAAAAGCCCCGTCACCCGTATTCTGGACGATGCCATTGACAACCGCCTGACGGGCATCGGCGGTTCGGAAGGAATCCTGGGAGAATGGGGGGCGGAAAACTCCAAAAACCGTTATGAAGGCATGGTTACCGCCCACCGCGGCCTGTCCGCCTCCAAAATTGCCGCTTCCCTGCGCATGGGGATGGACATGGGCACGTCACCGTTCGTCAAGAAGCTGACGGATTTCGGCATTCGCAAGCCCGTGAGGGAAGCGGGAAGCACGGAAGTAAACCCTGTTTACCGCCCCAAAATTTTCGTAGGAACGGAACCTGCCTCCCTGAAAGAAATGACGCTGGCCTACACCGCCATTCCGAACGGAGGCTCCCGCCCCCAGGATATTTACTACCTGGACAGGATAGAAGATGAAAACGGCCAGCTGATCTGGGAATCCACCCAGGCGATTGAAACCAGAAACAATGCCCAGGTGCGGAAGGGGGCCACGTCCACCGCCACGGCTTTCCAGCTTCACAACATTCTGAATTCCTCCCTGAAAAACGGCTCAGCCCAGCGCGTGGCCCCGCACCTGCCGAAAAACTTCAAGGGCGGCGTAAAAACGGGCACCACGTATGACTTCGCGGATAACTGGCTGTTTGGCTATGACAGCCGCATTACCTGCGGCATCTGGGTAGGCTTCCTGGAAGGGAAAAAGCCCATCTATCACGGAGCCTTCTCGTCAGACACCTGTGCTTCCGTGCTGGGCGCCGCCATCACGGAAGCGGAACGGCAGTTCCCCGCCGGGGAGCTGCTCCCTCCCCCCAGCGTAGAAAGGGTGGAAATCTGCCTGACCACCGGGAAAAGGGCCACGCACAGTTGCTATGATATTGACCCGTCGGATAAAAAATACCGCCGCCACACCATGTTCGAGTACCTCCGCAAGGGGGATTCCAGCCTGCCCTTCTGCGACCTCCACGGGGAGGACATCTCCGCGCCCGTCTCCACCTTCACGGCCCAGAACCGCATTCTTCCCCTGCCGCCCATCCTGCCCACCAGGCCCATCCTCCAGGGAGACGATCCCTACCATACGGAGCTGAACCAGGTGCCGGCCAACCGCAACTTTGAGCTGTTGGGGGCCGGCGAAAACGTGCCGGAAGCGCAAGCCCTTTCCGCAGATCCCGTTTCTCCGGACCATACGGATACGAGCATTACGCTGCCGGCGCCCAAACCCATTACCATTCCCGTCCCGGAATTCATCCACCTGTAACTTTTTCCCCTCATGCCTTCCCCCTCCCAGGATACGGTAGCCTGCACATGCCCGTCATGCGGCAATCTCTTCGCCGTGAAGGCGTCTTTTCTGGGACGCCAGGTAAGATGCCCCATCTGCACAGCTTCAGTCACTGCCAGGCCGGAAACGGAAGAACAGGATGCCGTCCCCTGCCTCTGCCATGTTTGCGGCAATCCCTTTGCCGTCAGGGCCGCCCGCGTAGGCAGCCGGGTGAAATGCCCCGTCTGCCACTCCGCCGTCACGGCCGTCAAACGGGAAGAGGCTCATTCCTCCTTCCCGGCCCGGATGCCTGAAGCTGCAAAAAAAGAACCCGGGACTCCGGGGCAGCCGGCTATTCCGGCGCCTGCCGCCGGGATTCCGCATACTTCCACGGACGCCGCGCCACGCACACCGCTTGCACCAAAGAAAAAGACGGACAAACGGACCATTTCCGTCCACTCTCCTTCCATTCCCGGCCCCGCCAGATCCACCACAAAAATCCGCAAACGGAAAGAGGAAAACGCCGCTCCGGCCATCGCCGCGCCACGCAGCGCCACCCTGGCCCCGGAAGAGCCGGAATACCGGCCCGCCGCCATGGACATCGTGCGCAGCGAACGCAGGCCCACCTGGCATATCTGGCTTTTTGTCTCAGGACTCATTCTTTTCCTTCTGGGCATATTCATGTTCCTGCGCGGGAGGGATATGGAAGCGGAAAGCTCCAAAATCCTGAATATCTCAGACCGGTTTGTGGATCATGAAGCGCTTTTCTCACAGGAAGTAAACAAAGACCTGCTGGAAAAATTGCAGCAGAGGGAACGGCAATACCGGCTCATTGCCCATAACCGCAAGGAGGAAGACCGGAAAGCGGAATCCATTTCCCCCCATATCACGGCAGCCATGAACGAACTGGCCCTCTACTGCATGGCGGGCTCGGACGAAGAGAGGCTCAACCATGTAATGAATCCCGCCGACGTGGCTCCCAAAATGGCCTATTGGGCCTCCTACGGAAAATACAAGGACTATCTGCCCCAGGAAGCGGGCAGAAGCTCCAAGAACGGAGACCTGCTTCAGATCTCCGTGCTGATGGACGACAACATGATCCGCCCGGCGGTTTTCCTGTATGACCGGAATTCCGGCAAATGGAAGCTGGACTGGGAAGCCTGGGAAGGCTATTCCCCCATGATCCCGGCGGAGCTGGAAGCTAAAAAACCCTCCACCCCCGTCCCAGTCAGAATAACCCTGAGCATGTCCGGCATCTACCAGCCGCCTTTCCTGGAGGAATCCTCCGCGGAAAGTTACCGCAATGCGTCCTACCTCAACTTCACCCTTGAGTTCCCCAACGGGGAACGCATGAACGCGTACGTGGACAGGTATTCCCCGCTGGCCCTGGAACTGATCAGGCTGCTTTACAACGGCCCCGTGCGCGCCTGCGTGCTCATCCACTACCCGGAAGACCTGCCCGGCAACCGGGCCGTTATTATTGATAAACTCCTGCACTCCGGATGGATGAGCGACGCCACCCGCAAACTTCTTCCCTCCAATAACTGAAAACCAAGAACCGGTTCCCGCTTTCCATGAGTTCCAAAGCATTAGCGCAAACACAGGATAAAGCCCTCCAACTCAACCTGGCTTCCACCATTTACGGCACCTTCGCGGAAATCGGCGCCGGACAGGAAACGGCCAACTGGTTTTTCCGGGCCTCCGGAGCCGCCGGAACAGTGGCCAAAACCATCTCCGCCTATGACATGACCGTCAGCGATACCCTGTACGGGCCGGTTAAGCGCTACGTTTCTGAAGAACGCCTGAAGGGCATGCTGGACTACGAGTTTACCCAGCTCATCAACCGCCTGGGTCCCCAGCGCGGTAAAGACACCCGTTTTTTCGCCTTCTGCAATACGGTAAAAGTCAAGGGCTACCGGGACAACGGCCCCTGGCACGGCTGGATAGGGGTGCGCTTCCAGCTGAAACCGGAGGCAAAACCGTCCGACCTGATTATCCACGTCCGCCTGAACGACCCGGACCACGACCGCCAGATGAAGGACCTGGGCATCCTGGGCGTCAACATCCTGCACGCCGTTTTTTTCAAAAGGGACCGTCTGGAGGAATTCATTGAATCCCTGGTGGACAATCTGGATCCCCGGCTGGTGGAAATAGACGTCGTCCGTTTTGAGGGCCACGGCTTTTCCATGGTGGACAACCGCCTGTTCGCGCTCCAGCTTGTCCAATCCGGCCTGACGCCGGCCACCCTGTTCCTGGCAAACGGCCAGGTGGCCCAGGCGGCGGATGTGCTGTACAAGCGCCCCATCGTGCTGATGAGGGGCAGTTTCAACCCCGTCTGCAATCTGCATCTGGAAGTCATGGCCCAGGTGAAAAAAACCTTCCTCTCCCACATCAATGAGACGCAGGCGGACCGCTGCATGGAAATTTGCGAAATATCCATGAACAACCTGCTCCGCGGCGATGACGTGGACCACCTGGAATTCCTGGACCGGGCGGACAGCCTCAAGGCTCTCGGCAAAAACGTGCTGATTACCAAAATGGCCCGTTTCGACAACCTTTCCGGGCTGCTCGCGCGCTACACGCGGGAGCCCATTGCCATCGCCCTCTCCATCGGCCTGCTGAATGAGCTGTTCAAGGAAAAATGGACGGAGGATATTCCGGGCGGCATCCTGGAATCCTTCGGCCGCACCTTCCAGAATAAAACGCGCCTGTACGTCTCCCCGTGGCTCAACCGCAAATCCGGAGAATTCGTCACGGCACGCACCTTCCGCGCCCCGGAACAGTACGTGCACCTGTACCAGCACTTCCTGGCGAACGGCCTGGTGGTGGACGTCCCCTTCTTCAATGAATTCCTGCTGCGCCATACGCCGCGGGACATCCAGCGCATGATCGCCGCGGATGAAGACGTCTGGAAAACGCTGGTTCCCGAGGAAGCGCACCGTTCCGCCCTCCACTTCCGGTAACGTGTTTGAAAAAAAGGGATCCCGGCCTTTGGGAGTCGTTTTTCGGCAGCGGATTACATATCCGGTGCATGTCGGATTTCTCTCAATCGTGGTAAAAACAGGGAAAACGGCTCTGTCTTGGCTTGAAACAGACGATCATGGAAAAGTTCCAATTTTATTAAAAGGCTTTCCATGAAAAAATAACGTTGACTCCGGATATGTAAATCGTCATATATAGCGTGGAAACGCAAATAGCGCGTTCCTGATCAACACTATTAATAACCATGAAAAAATCTCTCCTTCTTTCCATTCTTGCTCTCTCCCTAACGGGTATGGCTTCCGCCGCCTCGTTTGTTTTTGAGGAAAGCCAATGGACATGGAATAACACCACCGGCACTCTGGATCTTGGAGAAGCCGCTCTGACTGGCCTTCAAGACTGGACGCTGAGCGCAACCATCTCCCTCAACGGTACAAGTGGAAATAATTGGGGAAGCACCTTGCTGGCCTCCGGAACCAATCCCACAGCAGATTTTTTCCCGAACGGATTCCAGTTTTACATGTCCAACACCAATGGTCTGGTGACCAAAGGCATTCCCAGCAGTGACTCCGGAGGAGAGACGACCTACGGCACTACAGCGTTTAAAACGGGTCTTATCACCATTGACATGGCCTACGATTCGTCTGCAAAATCCCTAACGTGGACCGTTTATACCCAAGGGGACAACACGGAGGAAAAACTCCCATATGCCACTGCTACCCGCACGGAGTTGAATTCTTTTTTCCAAAACGGTCAGATCACGCAGCTGAGTTCCATGTTAAACAAAGACAACAGTTCTCCCTCTACTATTCAGTCCGTCTCCATCAATATTGTTCCCGAACCGACTACAGCCGTTATGGGATTGTTAGGCATTGTTGTTCCGGCCATGCGCCGCAGGCGTCGTTCCTGACCGATACCGACCAAGTTATGTGAAGAGAATCCAAATTTTTCTTATTTCACCACTGGTATCCCGTCTCACGCTGCAGAAAACTGTCTCCCGTTCCGCCTCTCCCGAGGGGGACGGGATATTTTTTCCACAGCTCAGCCTGATCAGGAAAACTTAACAATTCCGTAAGATTGTCTTGCCATAAGGCGGGAATCTCATTAAGGTCTCCGAGTTCCATTTTTATCATGAATACCATTATTATCGGCTCCCAATGGGGCGACGAAGGCAAGGGCAAAATGATCGATTTCCTGACGGAATCCGCCGACGTGGTGGCACGCGGCCAGGGCGGCAACAACGCCGGCCATACTGTAATCGCCAATGGAAAGAAATACATTCTTCATCTGGTTCCCTCCGGCATCCTGTGGCCGGACAAGCTTTGCGTCATCGGTAATGGTGTGGTGCTGGACCCCATCGGCCTGGTGGAGGAAATCAAGGAACTCCGCGGCCAGGGCGTGACCATCACAAAAGACAACCTTCTCATCTCCGACCGCGCCCACGTCGTGCTCCCCTTCCACAAGGAAATGGATGCCGCCCAGGAATCCGCCCTCGGCAAAAAAGCCATCGGCACCACCAAGCGAGGCATCGGCCCCACTTACGCGGACAAGGCGCGCCGCATCGGCGTACGCATGGCGGACATGAGGGATCCCGGGATTTTTGACGAAGTGCTGCGCCGCCGCATCAAGATGGCGAATGCGGAAATGGAACGCATGGGCCTCCCCGCCATGGATGAAGAAAAAATGGTTGCGGAAGTAAGCGCCGCCGCGGATGTGCTGCGCCCCCACATTACCAACACCATTCCGGTTATGCACGAAGCCGTGTCCTCCGGAAAAAGCATTCTTTTCGAAGGGGCCCAGGGAGCCTACCTGGATGTGGACTTCGGCACCTACCCGTTCGTCACCTCCTCCAACACCTCTTCCGCCGGCGCCTGCACCGGCACGGGCGTTCCCCCGCACAAGATTGACCGCATCATCGGCGTCTGCAAGGCCTACACCACCCGCGTGGGGGCAGGCCCCTTCGTCACGGAGGATGAAGACATCTCCAACCATCTGCACAGCATGGGCCGCGAATTCGGCGCCACCACGGGCCGCCCCCGCCGTTGCGGCTGGGCTGACGGCGTGCTGCTGCGCTTCTCCGCCATGTTCAACGGTTTTGATGAAATGGCCATGACCAATCTGGACGGTTACGACAAGTGCCCGGAAATCAAAATCTGCACGGGCTACGATCTGGACGGGGAAATCCTGGCCTACCCGCCCGCCACGGTGGACGAATGGGAACGCTGCAAACCCGTGTATGAAACGGTGCCCGGCTGGATGCAGGATATTTCCGCCTGCCGTTCCTGGGAAGAAATTCCGGAACAGGCCAAACGATTCGTCAAGCGCATGAGCGAGCTCATCGGTTGCCCCGTCACGACCGTGGGCGTAGGCCCCGACCGCGAACAGACGATCGCCGTGCAATAAGCCTCGGCAGATCTTGATGATTTCCTTCAGAGCAGTCCCGCCATAACGTGCGGGACTGCTTTGTTATGTTCAGGGTAAAAAGACAAAACACGCATTTCAACGCTTTCTCCGCAACCGCTTCTCCACGGCAACGGCACGGGAACAACCTATTTTCCAACCCCGCATATCTTTTTGCATGTAGCGCAGAAATGCCTCCAGCAAGGTCTCCAGGATGTATGAAAACGGCAATCCTGCCGCTTCCAGACCAGGAAGAGGAAATAAATATCATCTGCCACGGCACGGCAGACAACCGGCGCAACAGGCCTGGGAAAACCAGGCGTGAACTTCCTGGGGCAAGTTCGCGAACACGGATATTTCCCGCCTGATAATAAAAGAGAAGGCGGGATCTCTCCCGCCTCCTGCAAAAAAACAGCAATGACTTTCGCGGCTCACGCGCGTCTGCGGCGCATCATGAGGGCAGCCAGACCAATCAGGCTGAGGGATGCCGTAGCCGGTTCCGGAACGGCAGCCGCCGCAATGGCGCTAAGGTTGGCTTCCTGGGAAGCGGTAGCCTGCAACGTGGTATTATCTACGACGAGGTACTTGACGTAATCCGTGCCATAGGTGAATGAAGTCAGGGGGCCGAAAGTGTTCGTTCTCAAACCCGACTCATTCCCTCCATAGGTAGAGGCAGTCCCTTCGGAATCAACCAGGGTCAGATAAGTCCAGGTGCCGGTGCTGGTAATTTGATAAGTAACGGCGATGGACTCATAAGTGTTGTCGGCGAATAGCTGCCCCAGTCCCGAACTCAGGTTGACCGCAGAACCATTGACGGGACTGATCGCGCGGGTGTAACTCGTACCTTGCCAGGAGCCGTAGAGGCCCGCGTTGGGAGTGGTCCCGATGCCCAGGCCTATCTTATTATTGTTGGCCGAGAAAATAGTTCCGGAGACGTCGCCTGCCAGAATGGCGCTTTGGAAAGCCTGAGCGTCCAGGGCCATCGTCACGGAGAAATTGCCGTAACCGGAGTTGATTCCTTCCGTCAGGGTGTATGAGCCGCCAGCCAGCTGCAATGCACTGGAATCCAGAGTAAGGACGGGCTCCCCGTAGGCCAGGGTAAACAGAGACGCTGCCACCAGCGTAATAAATGCCGTTTTCATGTGCTGAAATAAACGATAAGAGATGGTAAGAAAGCGATATTATTTCTTCCTGACATTTGGTGTAACGGATTAGAAATCCGCAGTCAATACTATTTTTTCACAGGAAGTGAATTCGCCCCATTCCGCTTATCGCTTACACGGATATCTTTATTGGTATTTTTTGTTAGAAATGTTTATATATTATTACATATCATATGTTTATATCACACAAAAACTACTGGCCTGCCAAAATCGGATTTCTAATCCGCGCCTCATCCGGACTCTTTTCAGGATACTTTACACGACATTTTCCGCATCTGAAAAAGCCCCTTATGCGGCTTTAACCATATTTTTAAGACACGAACACCTCAACAGAATCAACTTGAACAACTGCTCAAAAGTGCAGCACTCAAGCTATTCGCGTCAGCATCGGGCGGAGTTATGATACTTCCGGGAAAAGTCTTGTCTGACTGTCCATATGAGACATGTCATTCTTCCTTCCATGTGCGCTGTTGCCGTCGCGGCATCCTGCAATCCCGTCCTCGCCCAACAGGCAGCACCCTCCGCGGAGGCTGCCTCTGCTTACCTGAACACGGAACGCGGCCTGCGCGTAAAAACCCTGGAAGGCAGGGAAATAAGCCCCAGCCTGATGAAAGGAATGCGCCCGGAAGAACAAATCACCAAGAGGACGCCCGGCGTTCCCACCAGACCCAGCGTGCTGCTTCAGCACGGAGGCGGGACTCCCGTTCCCGGTCTGGAATGGTTTGCGGCCAAGCCCCTCAAAATGATGCCGTACCTGGACAGTTCCTACGTTTTCGGCAATACCTGCGCGGAACCGGACGCCTGGATACGCGAAGACGCGATTTCCACCGGAGCGCAGAAACTCAAGACCGCTCTCTCCAGATACGGCATTACTTATTCCGCCCAGTTCGGATTCAACTACACGGGACTGGCGGGCGGCGGCCTGAACGGAAAGACGGATTTCCCCTCCTACAATGGTTCCCTGCTGACCAATATCACCATCTTCCGCAATAATTCCACGGGCAGCGGCCTGTACCTGGCCTCTGAGTTCGACTTCGGCAACGGCTTTGACTTCAATGAAGGCAGCAAAGGCCCCAAAACCACGCTGGGCTCCCTCCAGAACCCCACCAGCTCTTTCCAGGGGCCGGATCCCCACCTGAGCAACCTGAGCCTGGCATGGGTGGGTGCGGGAGGAAAGCTCCTGTTGATGGCGGGCCAGCTGGACACTACCAATTATATGGATCACAACGCCTACGCCAATTCCCATAACAATAACCTCACCAACAGCGTTTTCGGAAATAATCCCGTACTCCCCCTGACGGATAATTCCCTGGGTTTCCATTTCGCGTGGCAGCCGACCACCTCCTTTTATGTGATGGGAGCCACCGCCGCCAATAACATGACTCAAAACCACAATCCTTTCCGGAACCTGAATTCCGACAATTGGACGAACGTGCTTGAATTCGGCTACGTGGCGGAAGATTTTTGCAGCATGGGCCCCGGCGTGTACCGCCTCCAGCCCTTTTTCACCACCAGCAACGGTGAAAACGGGGGCGGCGTGGCCGTAAACTTCCAGCAGCAGCTGGGCCGCAGCAGCCACCTGGGGTGGTTCTTCCGCGGCGGCTGGGCAAGCGATGACGCAGCCACGCTGACCGGAGTACGCTGCGCGGCCACCACTGGGCTGGTGCTTCTCTCCCCCTTCCGGGGAAAAGGCGCTTCCAATGACGGATACCTGGGCCTCGGTCTCCTCTGGCAGCAGGGGGCTAAAAAGGACGGCCCGTACGTGAACAGGAATGAATACGGCATTGAATTGACATACGTGGCCCAGGTGACGCCCACCATGACGCTCCAGCCTGATATTCAACTTGTCAAGAATCCCGTCAACGGCCGCAGGGGGCAAACGGCGGTGGTTTTCCAGATACAGAACGTCTGGTCATGGTAAAAGCCTTTCCGGAAAACAGGAAAATATTGATCGCATTTCCCGGAAATCATGTCTAAATGGAAATGTTCTTATTTGGACCACGCACATGAAGCGCATTCAGAAACTTTCCATGCAGGAGGCGGAGCAGGCCTCCCTGAATCATGAGATTTTAACTACATGGCGTCCCGGGGAGACTCTGGGGGAACACATGGAGCGCCGCGGCGTCAGCCGACGCGAATTCAACAAATGGTGCCTGAAAATGATCTCCCTGATGGGCGTCGCCACCGTAACGGGCGGCATTTCCAACGCCCAGGAAATTGCGGACAAAATGGCCGCATTGAAACGTCCTGTAGTCATCTGGCTCCAGCTCCAGGAATGTACCGGATGCCTGGAAAGCACCATCCGCAGCTATAACGAGGAAATCGGGGACATGGTGCTTTCCGCCGTCTCCATGCCTTACGTGGAACTTCTGATGGCCCCTTCAGGAGAAGCGGCCAACCAGGCTCTGGAAGACGCGATCAAGGAGCCCCACATCCTCGTCATCAACGGGTCCGTTCCGGTCAATGACGGAGGGGTGTACTGCACTATAGCCGGTGATACCGTGGAGAATATGCTGCGCCATTGCGCGGAAAACGCATCCTATATTTTGGCCGTGGGCTCGTGCGCGTACTTCGGCTCCATCCAGGCCGCCCGTCCCAACCCTACCGGGGCCGTGGGCATCCGGGACATCCTGACGGACCGCACGGTCATCAACGTGCCCGGCTGCCCGCCCATCGGGGACGTGATTACGGCCGTCATCATGTACATCCTTACGTTTGACCGCGCCCCGGAATGCGACCAGGAGTCGCGCCCGCTGATGGCATACGGTACCCGCATCCACAATAATTGCCCGCGCCGCGCCCATTTTGACGCCGGACAGTTCGTCAACGTGTTTGATGACGAGAACGCCCGGGAATGCTTCTGCCTGTACAAAGTGGGCTGCAAGGGCCCGGACACCTTCTCCCCCTGCCCCATCGTCAAATGGAACGGCGGCGTCAGTTTCCCCATCCAGTCCGGCCACCCGTGCATCGGCTGTACGGAGCTGTACTTCTTTGACCGCATGACTCCGTTTTACAAGACGCTGCCGAACGTGAACGGATTCGGCGTGGAAGCCTCCGCCAACATCATCGGGGCTGTGGGCGTAGCCGGTGCCGGCGCGGCCATCGCCGCCCATGCCGTGGGCTCCGCCATTCATTACAGGAAGCAGCACATGAAGGAGGAAGCAAACGTCTCCCTGCCCGCCTTCGGAGACGCTCCCGGCTCGCCCGACAAGGAAACTGAAGAATAGCCAGAAGCCCTTACCACCAGATTACCATGAGCAATTACACATCAGCGGACGTTCCGGAATCCAGCCGGGTGGTCATTGACCCGGTGACGCGCATTGAAGGCCACCTGCGGGTGGAAATGGAGGCCGGGGACGGCGTCATCAAAAACGCCTGGACGTCCACCACGCAGTACCGCGGCATCGAGGTGATCGCCTGCAAGCGGGATCCCCGGGACGTCTGGGCTTTTGTGGAACGCATCTGCGGCGTCTGCACGGGCACGCACGCCATTGCGGCCCTGGCTGCGGTGGAAGACGCGCTCCAGTACCCGGTGCCTGTTCAGGCCCGCCTCATGCGCGACCTGGTCAGCGGAGCCCTGGGCATCCAGGACCACGTCATCCATTTTTACCAGCTCCAGGCCATGGACTGGGTGGACGTGATGTCCGCCCTGAAGGCGGACCCCGCGGAAACCGCCGCCATCGCCAAGTCCCTTTCCGACTGGCCCCTGTCCTCCGCCGCGTATTTCGCCGGAGTGCAGAAGAAGCTGAAGGACTCTATCGCCTACGGGCAGTATTCCATCTTTACAAACGGCTACTGGGGCCATCCGGCCTACAAGCTGCCGCCGGAGGTGAATTTGCTGGGCGTGGCGCACTACCTCCAGGCCCTGGTCTGGCAGCGGGACATGATCAAAATCCACACCATTCTGGGCGGCAAGAACCCGCACCCGAACTTTCTGGTCGGCGGCATGGCCTGCGCCATCAACATGAACAATGACCAGGCCATCAACCAGTTTTCCCTGAGCTACCTGAAGCAGCTGGTGCAAACCTGCCACGACTTCATCCATAAAGTATATTATCCGGACATTGTCGCCATCGCCGGATTTTATAAGGACTACGCCCACATTGGCGCGTCCAATCCCAACTTTTTCTGCACCGGGGCTCCGTCTGAAATCAACACGGGCGCCCCCGCCGGCAAAGGCATGATCAAACCCGGCGTGCTGCTGAACGGGGATTACAGGAACGTGCTTCCCTTTGACCAGGACAAGATCAAAGAATTCGTCACCAGCTCCTGGTACAAATACTCGGAAGGCAGGGATGCGGGCCTGGCTCCGTATGACGGGGAGACGAATGCGGACTACAACGGCCCCAGGCCGCCCTACAAGTGGCTTTCCGACCGTCCGCAGTACACCTGGGTGAAAGCCCCGCGCTATGACGGCCACGCGATGGCCGTGGGCCCGAACGCCCGCATGATGATTGGCTATGCCCAGGGGGTTCCCGCCATCGTGGAACGGGTGGATGCCGCCTGCGATAAGCTGGGCCTGCCGCGTGACAACGCCTTCATGAACTCCACGCTGGGCCGCGTGTACGGCCGTGCGCTGGACGCCCTGATCAACGTGGACATGATGGTGGACCAGCTCCAGGAAATGACGGACCGCATCAGGAACGGGGAAACCGCCACCTTCAACCCGGAAAAATGGGAGCCGGAAACCTGGCCCTCCTCCTGCAAGGGCGTGGGCTGGGTGGAAGCGCCCCGCGGCAGCCTGAGCCACTGGGTGCGGATTGAAAACGGCCAGACGGCGAATTACCAGGCTGTGGTCCCCAGCACATGGAACAGCTCAGGCCGGGATGCGGAGGGGCAGATGGGGCCATACGAATATTCCCTGGCCCATACCGGAAAACACCCGCTGGTGGACCCCTCCCGCCCGGTAGAGCCCCTGCGCACCATTCACAGCTATGACCCGTGCCAATCCTGCGCCGTCCATTTGTTTGACGAAGAAGGGGAGGCCATTCTGACCAGACAGGACCCGTGAAAACGACTCTTATCGATAACGACCTCACCCTGGCGGTGGAGGATGCCATTCCGGCCAGTCCGGTGTACGCTCCGGAAGAAATCCTGGCTCTGGCCGTGTGCGCCTCCCCCAACGGCAGCAGGGACGCGGGAGACCTGGCCCTGCTCCATGCCGCGCGTGAACGCGGCATAACCCTCCCTTACGCCCAGCGGGAAAACTCCTGGGAGGCTCCCTCCCGGGAAAGGCCGTACAGCACGGCTGTTCTGAAAGCCGCAGACAAGGCGGACGCCTCCCCTTTCATGGTAGCCCGCGGCAGCCTGAAGGCGCTGGAAAAACTGTGCGAAGTCAGCTCCCTGGAAAAGGAGCGCATGAACAAGGCCTTTGAAGAGCATTCCCCCTCCGGCTTTGAACCCGTGGCCGTGGCCGTCCACCGGTCCGGCGCGCCGTGGCGCCTGTTGGGCGTCGTGCCCATGCACGCCATGAGGGACGTGCGCCGCCTCTCCATGGCCAAGGCCAATTTCCGCTATTTCCACGTCTGGGACTGGCCTCTGCGCGTGCTGCACTGGACGTGGGTGCTCTGCATCATCGGCCTGTCCGCCACAGGCATCTGCATCGCGGAAGGGTGGTTCCTGAAAATGGGGGATTTGCACGGGGCTTTCCAATTCGGAACGCTCCGCTTCGTGCATTATGCGCTGGGGTGGATTCTGGTGGTGGTGATGATGCTGCGTTTTTCCTGCTTCTTCATGGCCTCCAACAAATACCAGAGCTTCCGGGCCCTGTTCCCCATTTCCAGACAGGAGTGGAAGGATTTGTACGCCACGGCGGTGGACTACCTGTTCGCCCGCAGTTATGACGGCCCCCGCTACATCGGCCACAATCCCCTGCAGCAGTGGACATACACGGGCGTGTACGTCCTGTTCACCACCATGGTGGTGACCGGGCTGGCCCTGTATGCCCTGTATGAGCCGCGCCACTGGTTCTACCGCTGGTTCATGCCGCTGAACGACCTGATAGGCATTCCGTACGTGCGCCTGGTGCATTTGATCGGCATGTGGTGCTTCATCATCTTCGCCATGATCCACGTGTACCTTTCCATCCTTTCCGGAAACGTGGACCGGGACGGCACCATCTCCTCCATGTTCAGCGGCGGACGATGGCTGCGCAAGGGCGTCAAATTCCGGGATGAATAACCTCTCCGCCCTCCCTTTGACATGAAATTGGAGCCATACACGGAAGAACTGCGGGGCTGCCCCGTGAAGGGAAATGCCTATCCCGTGCTCGTGCTGGGCATCGGAAACCCGCTCATGGGGGACGACGGCGCAGGCGTGGAGCTGGCCCACCGCCTCCAGGAACGGGACTACGGCCCGCTGGTCCACGTGGAGGAAGGGGGAACGCAGGGCATGACCCTGCTTCCCCTGCTGGAAGATGCGGACACGCTCATCCTGCTGGACGCCGTCAGGACGGGGGCCCTGCCGGGAACCGTCGTCACGCGCAGCCGGGAAGAACTGCCGCGCCACTTTTCCCGCGTTATGTCTCCCCACCAGATAGGCATGAAGGAAGTGCTGGGGGCGGCCCAGCTGTGCGGCACCCTGCCGCGCGCCATCACGCTGGTGGGAGTGGAGGCCCTGCATACGGATTTCTGCCGCCCCATGTCCGCGGAGGTGCAGGAAGCCCTGCCGAAGGCGCTGGACACGGCGGAGGCCCTCATCGCCCGCGCCCTGGCGGAACATCAGGCCCGGAAAAACGCCCATGCATGAAGTAGGCATCATGGAAGGCGCGCTGGACATGGCCCGGCGGCTTATGGAAAAACGCGGAGGAAACAGGCTGAGGCGCGTGCACATGACCATCGGCAGCCTGAGCAGCGTGGTGCCGGAAGCCCTTCAATCCGCCTTCCTGGCCCTGAAAGACTCGTATGCGGCGCAGGATGCGGCCCTGGACATCGCCTGGGTGGAGGCCGTGTGCCGCTGTGACGCATGCCGGACGGATTTTTCTTTTACGGAACACGGCTACATCTGCCCCGGCTGCGGGGAACCGGCCCTGGCCATCCTGCGCGGGCGGGAACTGGAGCTGACCCGTGTGGAGTGGGAATGAACAGTGCCCCTTCCGGGAAAAATAAGGGAAATTTACGCGAACACTTTCCCCGGACGGATGGTCTAATACCATTGGAGCGCATCCATCGTGCTTCAAACGTCAAACCAACTATGTAACCAGAGCCATGAGCAATATCAACCCATTCATTCTAACAGGGATGATGCCGCTTTCAGCCTCATCCATGAACCGAGTCTCCTACATGTGCCCGGTCACCATCAGCAATGATGTAGTGCAGGGCCAGACGGATATTCAGGATTCCCTTACCGTTGATTCCGGCGGAAATCTTTACATCATCAACGCTCCTGTTTACGTGGGCGGCCCCAATCAGCCGGACCACGGGCACCGCACCGCCCACCTCGTCATCCGGAACGGAGGCGCCATGACGCTCCTGGGCAACCTGCCGGACCATATGACCGTTTTCCTGGGGGACAAGGCCAACGGCAGTCTGGAAATCAACGGCGGCCGCCTTCTGATGGGCCAGGGGCGCATTCAGGGCTCCAGGGAGCATGAAGGCAGAATCGCCATGGCGGACGGCTGGCTCTTCGCCTCGGAAGTGGATCTGCCGGCGGAGGGCTCGGAACTCGTTATCAGGCACGGCCTGATGCGTATCAAAAAACTCTCCGGCAACGCGTCCACCCGCATTTACGGAGGCGTTCTGCATGTAAAGGAGGAAGCCCGCGCCAGCCGCATCCATCTGATAGACGACGGCGTGCTGCTGCTGGGCAGCGTCACCAGCCAGCCCTCCGCGGACGTCATGGCCGGAGCAGGCATCAACTTCCGCGGGGACGGCGGGGCGCTGGTCATCCGCATCCCCCACCCGGAAAACGCTCTGACGCGCACGCGGGAGGCGGAACATGTCTTTGACGAACTGCTCCGGAGGGGCAAACTCTTTCATGACAGCGAACCCATGACCAGCTTCCAGGGGTTCCACATGAGGGAGTTCACGGGGCATGACGGGCTGACGTACGCCGCGCTGCGCCCCTCCGCCCAGCTGGACGCGGAACAGAATCAGGTTACCCGCCTGCTCCATACGTTCATGTACGGCGGCAGTGAAAAGGACATGCCCATCTGACCCCCTCCGGCAAATGGAAAGCCCTCATCAAAAAACCGCCGGCCCGGAATGCCGGCGGTTTTTTCATCTGTTGATCTGCTGAAAAACGGAAAAACGTTATTTCAGGAATTTAATCGTGAAGGGAGCCACATAATCGTAATTCCCGTTCGCCGCCTTGACGGCAGCGATAATGGAGAAAACGATCCAGGCGATGACCACCACGGGGGCGAGCACGAACCCGATCAGGATCAAACATGAAAGACAGGCCGCGACCGTATAAATTGCCCAGGAAATCTGGGCATTCAGAATATTCTTTCCTACTTTGTCCACCAGAGGGTTGGCGTCCCTCCAGACCAGCCAGCAGATCAGGGGCGGAATAATGTTCACGCCGGCGGAGCCTCCGAAAAAGACGGACACCAGCGGAGAAACCGCCGTCAGGATAGCCTGCGTTTTATCCGACTGTTTCTCAGGGGCGGGCTCCTGAACCGGTTCCTGGATGATTTGTTGTTCTTCGTCCATAAAATTAAAGAGATGGAAAGCGGATGAAGGTGAACGGAAACCTTTTCCGTTTCATTCCGCCTTGATGAAACCTTTTTTACATATTCCTCCCCGTAGTCAAGCTTCCAGACCGTCCATTCCTCAATAAAAAACGTTCTCCAGCAATCATCCTTGCCGCCACGCAGGCCGGAGGCCATACTGCCGGGCATGGCCAATGCCCTGACGATGCTCGTCTTCTCCGCCTGCCTGGGAGCCTGTGCCCCGGGAATACCGGAGATTCCGCCTCCCGCTTCTTCCGTCACCCGCCGTGAAGCCCTGGCAGCCAGCCGGGCCTACACCTCCATGGCCTGGCGGGGCTCTCTCCGGAATGTCCGCCACGGAACGGACGGGGACGGCATCCGGACGGATACTCCGGACGCCTCCGCTGCCGGAAATGATGCCGGAGCATGGTGGAAGCCAGGCATGCGCTCCACCGGCATGCCGTACAAATGGGGCGGCTTCGACACCCCGCGGCAGTTCTCCGAACGCCTGAAGGCGGACGCAGCCAACGGAGGGCTCCCCGCCGCGGCCGGAGACATGGGCACCCCGGAAAAGCAGGCCGCGGGAGACGCCGCCGTCAGCCGCTTTGCCGCCGGAGTGGACTGCTCCGGCTTCGTCTCCCGCTGCTGGCGGCTGGACAGGCCCTTTTCCACACGGGAACTTCCCTCCCTCTGCACACAGCTTCCCTCCTGGGAAGACCTGCGGACGGGAGACATCCTGATTGTGCCGGGGCGCCATGTGCTCCTGTTCATTCAGTGGGAGGGCACGGAAAAGAACAGGTTCCTGGGCAGCGAAGCCGGCCCCCTGCCGGCCTGGAAATGTTCGGAGCATGTGTTCAGCCGCCCCATGCTGGAAAACAGCGGCTACCGTCCCATGAGATACAGGGGCATGCGGGACTGAAAACAGGTTCCGGAGCGGCCGTCATCCCCCCCTCTACCCGGAACATGAACAGGGGAAAAGGAATCAGGTAACAATCCGGAAGCTCTCTGCCCCTTTCCATAAAAAAACCGGCATCCCCCATGCGGAAGGGATGCCGGTCTGCAAGGCCAGTATGCCCCGCCAAAGGCGGCGGACTGGCCAAATGCCGGGAATTACAACGGCTGTACGTTCATATGGAACACCTTCCCCTGGAAGGATGAGCCAAGTTCCTTCAGAGGCAGAATGAACGTGGAACGGTGCACTTTGGGACGATGCTTGAAGTTGTCCGGAAAATCCTTGGACTTGTCGGAAAAATTCTTCAGCACGGCAGTTCCGGCAGGCTCCCCGTCAAGCAACAGGCTTGTTTTTTCCGGTTCTCCCACAATTTCCACCTTGACCTTCCTGCCCACGGGCAGCTTGGCGCCGAAGGAAAATTCCAGAGAATCGTCACGGCGGAATCCGACGGTGCCGTCCTTCATGACCGCAAGCAATTCGCCTTCAGGAGCGGAAAGAAGCACCTGCTCTTTCCCTTCCGGAGCGGCAGTCAATTCCAGTTCCATCGTCAGGCGGTAATTCGGCCCCAGGGCAGGTTTGTCCAGCTTCTGGGGGAGGGCGGAAGGCTTCACCGCAAAGGGCTGGTTATCCTTCCATTTGTGCAGGGGATTGGTGCGCGGAGCGTTGCCGATGGAGGAAACCAGCTCGCGATGCTGTTCAAACGTATCCGGAGCCTTGGCGGTTCCCCACAGTTTCTGGCTGAGCACGTCCATGGAACCGGAAATGATCCCCCAAATGTCATAAGGGGCGTACCCCGTATGCATAATGTCCGTTTCATCATTCCAGACGGCGAAGGTGCCCCCGAGGAGCTGGGGATGCCCGGAAGGCAGCGTTTCATTGCCGATGCGGTTGGGAATCCAGTTATTATACAATCCCTTATGGTTTCTGTCCATCCGGTAGTAACCGGCAAAGGGAACGATATAAAGGGCCCCGTCATTCGTATTGATCACATCATAGCCCTGGTTGACGGCTTCCCACGCTCTCATCCAGCCGGTATTCCAAAGGTTCATCTGGACGCCCTTGCTGACTACCGGGGTCTTGCCCGGCTTGGTGCTCAGGCTTCCCCAGATGCGGGGCGTATAACCGCGCTTGAGGGCATGGCTGAGCACGGCGTTCGCAAAGTGGCGGTAATCTTCCTTGTCCCCATAGAATTCATCCGCCCCCACATGCACCACGCCGCAGTCCGCGAACACGGGACGGCCCAGCTTGGGGTCCTTCAGCAGGTATTCGTCAAAAACCTTGCTCACCAGTTCAATCGTTTCCGGGTTGGCGGCGTCCAGCATCTCGCAGCGGCGCTTCTCATGATTCATGGGCCCTTTGTAAATGAGATCGGGCCGCAGGCGGGTGAAGGAAAGGGCATGCCCCGGCGTGTCGAACTCCGGAACAATATTGACGCCGTACTTCCTGGCATAGCTGACCAGGTCGGCGAATTCCTTTTTGGTATAAAAAAGGTCCTTGGCCGTCAGGGGCGTTCCGTCCTTCCCCTTCATTTTGGATTCCAGACGGAAGGCCGCGTAGCTTTCCTTGAACGGGTCATGGCCGTTGTCCACATAGTGCTCGTGGAAAATATAGTTATTGTTGATGACCAGGTGCAGGTCATTCATCTTGTACCAGGCCATGGTGCGGATCACGTCCTTCAGGTAACTGAGGGGGTAAGGCGTGCGCGCGACATCAAGCATGAAACCGCGGAGCTGGTAGCGCGGGAAATCCACGGCCGTGCCGCAGGGCACGCTGCCGGGCGTCTGGCGGAGCATCTGCAGAAGAGTGCGCGTACCCCAGAACAGGCCGGTGGGAGCCGCCGCGCCAAGGCGGACGCCGTCCCTGGCAATCTGGAGCCGGTACCCTTCCCTGCCCAGATTGCCGCCCTTCAGCAGGGAAAGGGAAATATCCGCCTTCGCTCCGGGGGCGACAAGCTTGACCTTCTTGCCCAGCACGTCTTCCATATCCGCCGCAAACAATTTGCCCAGCTCCCTGTCCGGGCATGCTACGGTAACCGTATCCCCCAGCTTATATTCTCCCTGCCCCCCCTTCCACTGCAGGATTTCCGGGATGATCCGCGGCTTGGGGTTACCCTGGGAGGCATGAGGAGCCTGCAGCATGATTTCATAATCCTTGCTGACGGCCTCCTTGCCGTCCTTGGTTACCTTGAAGCTGACGTTGACGGGGGTATCTGAAATAACAGGGGCTATCTTGCCTTTGCTGTTAATAAGCTGCTCATAATCGGCCCCCAGAAATTTAATCTGGGCTCCGGAAGCGCTCGGCATGGGCAGCTGCTTCGCCCCGGCTTTCACCGGGGGGATGGAAAGGGAATCCGCAATCTGCTTGGCGTCCTGCCCCATCAAGGGAGATGCGGAAAGAACGGCGATCATCAGGAATAGGTTTTTCTTCATGTTCTGGTCTTGTTTAGGAAAAGGAAATGTCTGATTTGCTCCAAAAACTACGCGTCCGCCGCCCCTTTCTTGCAGAGAAAGGGAGAAAAGCGGAGGAATTTTCCCTCTCTCTACCGGACGGAACAGCATTCCGCCCAAACGGATTGCCGCGCGCCGGGCTTCATGAAGGAAAACCGCCGGTCAAAGGGGAGACTTTCCCTCTTGTTCCAATAAATTATTATCCCAAAGAACCCGTTGTTGGCGAGATAAAAAAACGGGAGGTCCGGACAGCAGGCAAAAAAGATGCCGCACGAAGGCAAAACGCCATCCCACGGCAAAAAACGGGAGCCGCCGCCTCTGCCGGGGCAGCCGGCTCCGGACAAAAACATAAAATCAGGCGCGGATATCAATCACCTCTCCGGCGGGAAAACGCACCTTGGCCTCGCGGGCGTAAGAGTCGTCTTTGGCACGGTAACCCAGCGCCACCCCCACCACGGAACGGTACGGCGTGCCGTCCAGCCCCAGAATTTCATCATATTTGGCGCGGTCCATGCCGCCGATCGTGCAGGAATCCACCCGCAGGGCGGCGGCGGCGCTGAGCAGGAACCCCACGGCGATATACACCTGGCAATCCAGCCAGGCATGCATCTTTTCCGGAGTCAGAGCCTCCACGTAACTGGTATAAAAATCGGCGGAGGAAGCCAGCTTTTCCGCGGAAGGGTGGCGCGTGAATTCAATTTGGGCCAGGTAGCGGTCCACATCCCGCCTGGTGGCGGAACGCCGGGAACACAGCACCACATAATGAGAGCAGTCCTCCACCTGGGACTGGTTCCAGGAAACCTCCCGCAGGCGAGCCTTCAGTTCCCTGTTGGTCACCACGACAAACTTCCAGAGCTGAAGCCCCAGGGAGGAGGGGCTGAGACGCAGGCTCTCCGCCAGCGCATGCCAGGTAGGCTGCTCAAGGCGGGCCTCAGGGTCAAATTTTTTGCAGGCGTAACGCCATTCCAGGCCGTCAATATACTGTTCCGGGGAGACCATCATGCAGGGTGAGACAGAAAAAACGGAGAAATTGTTTAAAGAACCTCTTTCAATACCTCAATGCAGCGGGCGTTCTCCGCGGGAGTGCCCACGCTGATGCGTATCCATTCCGGCAGGCCGTAACCGTCCTGCGCGCGGACGATGACTCCCCTGGCAAGCATATCCTGGAACACCTGCTTGCCCCGGCCCACTTTCACCAGGATAAAGTTTCCCTGGCTGGGAATCCATTCCAGGCCCATTTCACGGAAAGCCTGCTCATAAAAACGCATGCCTTCCTTATTATTCTCCACAGTGCGGCGCACATGCTCCCGGTCCTCCAGGGCGGCCAGGGCGGCCTCCTGGGCCAGCACATGCAGGTTGAACGGAGCGCGCGCCTTGTGCAGCATGCTGCAAACCTGTTCCGGAGCAACGCCGTAGCCCACGCGAAGCCCCGCCAGGCCGTAAGCCTTGGAGAAGGTGCGCAGAACAACCACGTTGCGGCCTTCCCGCACAAATTTGAGGGTATCCGGAGGATTGTCGGAAAACTCCCGGTACGCCTCGTCAAAGACCACCAGCACATGTTCCGGCACCTTCGCCATGAAATCGTCTATTTCCTGCTGCCCTACTACGGTGCCTACGGGATTGGTGGGATTCGTAATGAACACGACGCGCGTATTGTCCGTAATGGCGGCCAGAAAACCGTTCAGGTCATGCGTCCAGTCCTCTTTGTTGGGCACTTCCACGTATGCGGCGCCAAACAGCTTGGACATGATAGGGTACATGGAAAAGGCGTGTCTGGCGGCCACCACCTCCGCACGGGGATTCAGCAGGGCATGGCAGATCAGTTCAATCACTTCGCTGCTGCCCGTGCCCACTACTGTCTGGTTGAATTCCACGCCGCAGAACTCCGCGATAGCGGAACGCAGGCGGAAAGCCGCTCCGTCCGGATAAATGTTCACGCCGGCAGCCGCACGGGTAATCGCCTCCACCGCTTTCGGGGACGGCCCCAGAGGATTTTCATTGGACGCCAGTTTCACAATATCATGGGGATCCAGGCCCAGCTCCCGGGCCGTCTCCTCAATCGGCTTGCCCGGCTGATAAGCCACCAACTCCAGCACATGCTGATTTGCGAAACTCTCAATACTCATAGCGGCGGAATGTTACCGCCATTCCCCGTTTCTGGCAATACGGATTTCCATCCGGCCAGGCCTTGAGAATACGGCAGCCTTTCAACCGCGCCGCCGCTGCCGGAAGAAGGGCCCTTTTCCGGAATTTTTCCCTCCTTCCTGAAATGCTTTTCTTCCGGAGAAAAGGAACCGTCCCCCCCTTCACCGGCAGATTTCCTCCTGCTTTAATGACCGACCGCTCAACATGAAGGGACGCAGCTCCGGAATTTTTCAATGCCTAATGAGGGCAAAGGCATTTCCCTTAAAAAACGGAACGGCAATTCCGTAACGAACGGGGAATCAGTCCCGCGAACCGCCTTCTCCCTAGTCTTTACGCCCGCGTCCCCTGCGCGGACGGCTGCGCAGAGCCTGGTATCCGGCCACGATAAAGGCGAACGCAGTCACCGCCAGAAAAGAACGGAACAGCCAGGCCAGAAGTTCCCAGTAAATCTCCTGAGTCATGCGGAAGGTTTTTTACCGGAATCGGGAACGTTTCCCAAATCTTCCCGGAGGCGTTTGACGGCACAGGCAATCAGGGTGGCTTTATCCAGCTGGCAGCGTTCCATGTTCAGCGCGTCCGCTTCCGCATCCCGGAAGAAATGGACCGATAACGGCATTTTCCCCTTGATTTGAATTTTTTTCTGACTCTTTTTCTTATTTCCCGTCTTCATAAAAATCCTTTTTTTGGTGCAATAATGGTCTCAACAGCCCTCTTGCACCCCAACAATGCACCTTAAACGGTATTTCAGTCAACAAAAATATACCATTAAAATGACTTTATGCAAAAAAGGTTGAAAAATAGCACCATTTTCGTTACAAAGGGCGCATGAGTGAGAATCAGGACGAACTCAAAGTGCAGATCAAGGCTTGGCTGAAACAGCAGAACATTTCCCGCAATGATTTTGCGGCGGAATGCTTCGTGTCTCCCAACACGGTCCGCAACTGGCTTGCCAAGGTGGCCATCCCCAAAGACAAGGAAGCTCTCATCCGGCTCATGATGGAAAAGACGGAAAGGGAGAAAAAATTGAAGGAGGCGGCAAGAGCCAATTGGAAGCCCTTTGTCGTCATGCTGAGTTCCGAGGATTACAAACTCATCGAAGAAGCCGCCAGGAGAGACAACATGACGGTGGAGGAATGGGCGGAAGCCACCCTGATCAAGGATGCCCAGAAGAGGATGAAAAATTATTACGACGACGAAAACAGCCTTCCGGACAATATATTCCTGGCGGCGGAAGTCCCGGAGGAATACGGAGCTCCCAGACGTTCCGGCCCTTCATCGTCACCGCCTTCTTCTTCCCGCCGCAAACCGCGGCACTAAATCATGGAGGGCATGGCATCCCGCCGGCGCCACCCCTCTGGCTGTCCCGCCTGTCGGCGTGCAGTTCCGCCGAACGCTTCCCCAGGAGCCGAGAACGCCGGTCGTTTTTGCGGCGTGCCGGATCCGCTTTTTCCCGTCCGCCGTTCTCAACAATTTCTATTTCACGTTGATGGCGAGTCAACTCTTCTCTCTGTTGCTCCCCTCCGTCTTCCGTTTCCCGTGGCTCTTTAAAAGCTTCCCCCCGTTCCGGGCATCGGGTTCCCGGCATCCCTTTCTGATGGCTGATTCCTTCCTGAAAGGCCCCTGATTGGAGAAATCGCTTTATCACACGCACCATGCCCCGCTTGCCGCCGGCCGGTATTTTTTACATGGGCCAGATATGGCAGAAGGAACGGAGCGAAACATTTCAGGGCGAAATAAAACAGGACGATGGCAGCGAACACCAGCAACGGAGTGAAAACGGCGAGAACAGGCTGGATTTTCATGACGGGAGGCAGGAAATCGTAAATGGGCCAGTGCAGCATGAACGTCAGAAAACAGGCGGGGGCCAGCAAAGCTATTTTCGCGGACAGGCCGGGCAGGTGCTTTTCCATCCAGATGCCTGCGTACATAATCATCATGACTCCCAGAAGCATGCCAATGGCCGTCTCTTTCCACAGGGGGATCAGGTCGACGGAATAAAGCGCAATCAGCACAACGGGCATAAAAATGCTCACCCAGAAAAAAATGCCGAATTTTTTATTCATCACCAGATGAATGTCGTCAATCCGCCGGGAACTGAGCGCAACGCCCAGCAGGTAAAAAGCACAGGTTCCAATGGAAATCGTCTCTGTGTGATCCGGCGCCACATTGAAGAAACAGAAAAAGAGAAGCACCGCAGGAAACAGCAGGATTTTGACGCGTACCAGAAGAGGCGTCAGCAACGTGAGAATAATAATGTCCCTCAGGAACCAGGAAGGGCCGATGGGAGGAACGGCATGGGAGTCATCCGCGGGGAAAAGGTTGATGCCCGGAAGGAAGACGTCTCGAATGCCGACCAGATTCTCAAGGCGGAAAGGAGCGCCGTCATGAGGCGGAACAAGGAGCACGTACAGCACATTCCAGAACATGAATGGAATGAAGAGCCATAAAGCCCGGTTGAACGCCTTGTTCCAGGTGATGTTCCTGCCAAGGAAGTACCCTGCCAGCACCAGGAAAAAAGGAACCCTCCCCAGGTAGAAGAGATGGAGGCTCACCGCCTGGAGAAAGGGAGAGGACAGATGAACGTACATAATCAGGAGGGCGGCCATAACCCTTGATACGTCAATCCATAAGACACGTTTTGAGGGAGAAGGCGCAGACGTGTCGAGAATCGGAGGCTGGTTTTGAGCGTTATACATTTAAGCGGAAGAAAAAGTAATGCAGGCAGGAGCCAAAGTCAATTACTCGGAACCGTTTTGGGAAATGGGCGGCGCATTGGGGCAGCCCTGATTTTTTTTGCTCGAACCGGATGCGGAGCTTCGCTATATTATCTTCCGTTATGGCAACACCGGATTTTCATTATCAGGACCCTTTTCCCATGGAAAAGGACGACACTCAATACCGCCTCATCACGTCCGACTACGTGAGCGTAGGCGACTTTGAAGGACATCCCATGCTGAAAGTGGAACCGGAGGGCCTGCGCCTGCTGGCCGCGGAAGCCTTCCATGACGTGGCTTTTTTCCTGCGCCCCGCCCACCTGAAGCAGGTGGCCGCCATTCTGGACGATCCGGAAGCCAGCGATAATGATAAAAGCGTGGCCCTGACGATGCTCCGCAACGCGGAAGTGGCGTCCGCCGGCATCCTGCCCTTCTGCCAGGACACGGGAACCGCCACCATCGTAGGCAAGAAGGGCCAGCAGGTCTGGACCGGCTGCGACGACTGCGAACAGCTTTCCCACGGCGTTTACGACGCCTATACCCAGAACAATCTGCGCTATTCCCAGACGGTGGCGCTGGATATGTACACGGAGAAAAACACCGGCACCAATCTTCCCGCCCAGATTGACCTGGAAGCGGTGGAGGGCATGAAGTACTCCTTCCTGTTCGTCGCCAAGGGCGGCGGCTCCGCCAACAAGACTTATCTTTACCAGGAAACGAAGGCCCTGCTCAACCCGGCCACGCTGAAAAAGTTCCTGGTGGAAAAGATGAGCACCTTGGGCACGGCGGCCTGCCCCCCCTACCACATCGCGTTCGTCATTGGCGGCACTTCTGCGGAAAAATGCCTGAAAACCGTGAAGATGGCCTCCACGAAGTACTACGACAACCTGCCTACTACGGGCAACGAATACGGCCGCGCCTTCCGTGACCTGGAACTGGAAAAGGAATTGCATGAAGAAGCGTGCAAGCTGGGCCTGGGCGCCCAGTTCGGCGGCAAGTGGTACGCCCTGGACGTGCGCGTCATCCGGCTGCCCCGCCACGGCGCCTCCTGCCCGGTGGGCCTGGGAGTCTCCTGCTCCGCGGACCGCAACGCGAAAGCCAAAATCACGCCGGAGGGCATCTTTATTGAACAGCTGGAAACCAACCCCGGCCAGTATATTCCGGAAGCCCTGCGCATGACCTCCAGCAAAGCTATCTCCATTGACCTGAACCGCCCGATGAAGGAAGTTCTGGCGGAACTGGGCAAGTACCCCGTCACCACGCGCCTGAGCCTGAACGGCACCATCATCGTGGCTCGCGACATCGCCCACGCCAAGCTGAAGGAACGCCTGGAAAAGGGCGAAGGGCTGCCTCAGTACATGAAGGATCACCCCGTGTACTACGCCGGCCCGGCGAAAACCCCGGAAGGCTACCCCTCCGGTTCCTTCGGCCCCACGACCGCAGGCCGCATGGACTCCTACGTGGACCTGTTCCAGGAAAACGGCGGCTCCATGATCATGATCGCCAAGGGCAACCGAAGCCAGCAGGTAACGGATGCCTGCCGGAAACACGGCGGTTTTTACCTGGGCTCCATCGGCGGTCCCGCCGCCATCCTGGCCAAGAACAACATCAAGAAAGTGGAACTGCTGGAATACCCGGAACTGGGCATGGAAGCCATCTGGAAAATTGAAGTGGAAGACTTCCCCGCCTTTATTCTGGTAGATGACAAGGGCAATGATTTCTTCGCCAAAATCCGCGAAGGATGGGCCTGCGCCGGTTGCGGGCATTAAGCCTGAATCGGAAAAAAGATGATTCGCGGCCGGAGTCTTTCGGGACTCCGGCTTTTTGATGCTCCGGGTTCAGACCATCCTCCCGGTGCAGACGGCATTGAATATCCGGAAGGGGAAAATTTCCGGTATTCATTCATCATGCGCCTCTTCACGCAAACAGGTAATAAACCAGCATCAGCGCCAGATTGACGCCGGCAGCCATCAGCATCCCGCCCGGTTTCAAATACCGCGCCTTTCCAAGAAAAACCGCCAGCACCGCAAAAACGGCGTACAGGGATATCCACATCAGAAAAAATGCTGCCAGGTTCCGCCCGTTCCCCAGACCGGCCTGAAACATGTTCCCGCCATGGAAAAGAAACGGCAACGCCGGCAGCACGGCGTAAATGACATACACCCAATCCCTCACTATCACCCTGAAAGAGACCGTCAGCGGCTCCCTGCCAAAGAGAATATTACGGGAGCAGGCGTTCCGCATCTTTTCCTTACTCAGAGCGCAGGGCAAATAGAAAGGAAGAAGCATCAGCGCCAAAACGGGCCCGGCATATAACATGGCGGCCATTCCCGCTACGAGAGCGAAGAAAGCGGCAAAGAGGACAGGCACGCCCGCCATGAGCAGGAAAAGAAAGGCTGTCCTGCGCTCCGCCTTCTCCCCCATTTTCAGGAAAGACCATGAAAGATAAGCCATAGGATAAAAATATGGTTTCTTCAAGTCTGCCAGAAATCAAAGCCGTGCGCAAGGGAAAGCCGCCCACGAACATCCGGAACAACAGAGACCCCATCCCTCCGCACGCGGCAAGAGGGGAACCAGACAGACTCTGATTGGGATTGCCCCGCGCCCGCGCCCGCGTTATCCTGCCTCTATGGTCTACCGAATTTGCAAATCCATCGAACTGGAAAGCGGGCATCTCCTGTCCAAACATCCCGGTAATTGCAAATTCCCGCATGGCCATACGCGCTCCGTAGAGATGGTGTTCCGGGCGGAAACTCTGGATGCCAATGACATGGTGTTGGATTTCAAGGCTATCAAGCAAATGATGGGGGACTTCCTCCAGCAGTTTGACCACTCCCTGTGCGTGAATACGGAAGACCCCAATTACGCCGCCTTCGTGGCCGCATACGGGGAGCGCATCATTCCGTTCGACCGGGAAGACCCCACCAGCGAAGTGATGGCCCGCACTATTTTCAATGTTGCCCGCCAAGCGCTGGAAAAAGCCGGAGAGACCCCCGGCGAATATCCTGTGCGGGCCTGTGTTGAGCTGGAACGCGTGCGCGTGTGGGAAACCAGCAGTTCCTGGGCGGAATACGGGGAATAACTGAAACAGCGCGTTTCCCGCCGGGCGGAACGCTCCGCAAAGATTCCCGGCCCCGTGGAAAGCACGGCCGCAACGCGGCCCCCCCCCCCGCAGGTTCATCCCTTAAAAGGGATTCAGGGAAATCATGCGTTTCTGCGTCCAGTGCCCGTAGGCGGAAGAATATACATCCGTAATTTCCCGGGTCCATTCGTCAATAGTGCGCTGATGGTGGGCGTATTTTTTAAAATCCTTGGTGTCCACGCCCAGCAGGGAGCTGTGGTCTTCCTCATAATCCGCAAATTCGGAAACGATGCGGCCGGACTCATCCCTCAGGCGGCCCGCCATGGCAATGTGCCCTTTCTTGATGAACCGTTTGACCAGCCCTCCCCCCTTGATGCCGCTCAGCGCCGTGACAAAGATGCCGGCCCTGGCATTCGTGGGAGTGATGGAAATGATGGCGAGTTCCAGCGTATAGGCCCCCCTGGTTCCCGGAGGCACCATTTCAAAATGCGGATTTTCGGCAACCTCCTTTTCCATTCTGGTTGCAACGCTCTTCCGGAAGTACTCCGCCAGGCCGCGCAGGGCATCAAACCCCTCCGCGGTATCCGGCCTTACATCCATGTGCTCCGTATCCACCGGAACAACGGCCATCATGACTTTTTTGCCATCCACGCCGTTCACCCTGTCATTCCAGATTTTTTTATCATCGGCATTCCAGTACGCGTCAAAGGGAATATGGGAATCCTTATTTTTTACCTGATGAGCGATAAATCCTGTTTGGGGAACATGTTTGAAATTATTGGAACAAGACACTACCGCCATGCAGCCGAGCAGCACGAGAGCCATCAGGGAAGCTGAGAATAAAAAACGGTGTTTCTTCATATCAAATAATTCCATATCAAGTAATCGGCAGAATCGTTTCTATCATGGCCCGGCATCCGCTGTCAATAAAACCCGCGGGTGAACATCCGGGGCGGCGGTCCTCCCGCCGTGCGGAAGGGGCCAAAGAGGGAATGCCTAGTCTTCTTCATCCATGGGGCGGTATTTCACAGCCAGTTTTTCCAGGATTTTCAAGGCTCTGAAGGCGCGGCTGCGGAACGATTTGTAGTCCCGGGGGTCGCAGTCGCTCCAGGCGCGTTCGGACAGGGCCAGGGCGCGCGGCCACGCCATGTATTCCACCAGCCCCATATTGTACAGGTATTCCGTCCAGATGTTAGCCTGGAGGCCGCGCACCCTGGCGGCTTCCTCCGGGGAGAGTTCCGGCAATTCATAGCCGTACACCTGCTTGAGCGGAATAAGGCCCCCTACGGCTTTCGGCTCCGTGGACGCGGCGGACTGGTAATAGTCAAAATAGAAGTGGGAACACGGCGCCAGGATGACGGGATGCCCTTTCCTGGCCGCTGCCGCGGCAAAACCGTTGCCGCGCCACGCCATGACGAAGATATGTTTGTCCGCCTCCAACTCCCCGGCTTCATCCCAGACAATGGCGTCATAGCCGCCCTTCCGCACATAGTCCGCAATCTGCTGCAGGAAATCCCGGCTCAGGGCCTTGAGATCCTTCTCCCTCAGGCTTTTTAAACGGTTCTGGCAATACCGGCATTTTTTCCATGCCTCGGCAGACACCTCGTCATGGCCCAAATGAATGGGGGAGCCGGGCGGAAAGACAGCCTTAAGTTCATCCACCACGTCTTTCACGAAGCGGAGCGTTTCCGGACGCCCCATGCAGACGGCGTCCCGGCCTTTTTTCCCCTCCACGGGAAAGTTCACGCCGTCGCAAATCAAATCCCCGTAGGCATGCATGGCCGCATAGGAATGGCCTGGAAGGTCTATTTCCGGAACAACGGTGACCTGGCGGCTGCGCGCATAGGCAATAATCTCCCTCATCTGCTCCTGGGTGTAAAAACCGCCGTAGGTAGCTTCCGGGTCATGTTCCTGGATGGCGAGTTTCACTTCCTGCCAGTTCCATTCTCCGTCAGCGAGCGGAACGCGCCAGGCGCTCATGGAAGTAAGCAATGGATATTTCTTAATTTCCAGGCGCCAGCCGGGGCCGTCCGTCAGGTGCAGGTGGAGGCGGTTGAGCTTAAACAGGGACATGGCGTCAACCATGCGCTTGACTTCCGCCATGGTGAAAAAGTGGCGGGAAACATCCAGCATCATGCCCCGCCATTCAAAGCGGGGGACATCCCGGAGGGAAAAAACGGGTACGGAAAACCCCTCCCCGGTCCGGTTGGCGCTTAAAACCTGGACCATGCTCTGCCACGCGTAGAAAAGGCCCTGGGGGGCCGCCGCTTTCAGATGCAGGACGCCCCTCCCTTCCCCGTCGCGCTCCAGGCGGGCCTCATACCCTTCGCCTGTTCCCGAGGGGCTTCCCTCAACCGAACAAACGGCATCCGCAGACGCCCTGTCACGGGTCATGGAGAGGCCGGACAAAACGCCCTGGGCGTTGAGCACATTCAGGAGGGCCTCCACCACGGGCGCATCCTTTTCCTGCGCATAAACCGCCAGCCGCAGCGGGAGATGAGCCACGGAAGACCGGTCAGACCTGCATGCGGAAGGCGCGGGGAGCAACACCTCCTCGGCCGGAAGCGTGTCCGCCATGCCGGCGCCCGGTAATCCGGACAGAGCCAGCCATGCGGCCAGCCGGAAACAACGCCCCTTATTCATCATTCAGGAAATACGGCCCGCCCTTGTCTCTTCTTTCAATGGAAGGAGCTTTCCCTCAGGCCCCTGTGTTCCGGAAAGCAAAGGCGCGGCCGTATTCAGCCGCGCCTGCCAGTTTCCATCCTTTTTTACATTTACCTGCGTCCGCCAAAAAGGCCGCCGAGACCGCCACCTAATCCACCCAGGCCTTTCAGGCCGCCCAAACCTCCTCCCATGCCTGGAAAGCCGGGAATCTTGCCCCCCTTCCCTTTCATGGAAGCCATCTGCTTCATCATGGCGCCCATTTTTCCCTTGCCGGACATCATCTTGCGCATTTCGGAAAAATTCTTGATCAGCTTGTTCACTTCCATCAAAGGACGGCCGCATCCCGCGGCAATGCGGCGGCGGCGGGACGGATTCAGCAGGTTGGGATTGCTCCTTTCCTTGGCCGTCATGGAGAGCACAATGGCCTCCATGTGCTTCATCCGCCTGGGGTCCAGGGCTCCTTCCGGAAGTTGTTTCTTGATTTTGCCGAAGCCGGGGAGCAGGCCCAGCAGCCCTTCCAGCGGCCCCAGGCTCTGCATCATTTTCATCTGGTCCAGAAAGTCATTGAAATCAAATTTGCCGGACATCATGCGGTCCATGGATTTGGCCGCCTGCTCTTCGTCAATGCGTGCGGCGGCATGCTCCACCAGCCCGACAATGTCGCCCATGCCCAGAATGCGATCCGCCATGCGGCCGGGAACAAAGGGGCCGAACTGATCCAGCTTTTCCCCCTCACCGGAAAATTTGATGGGCTTGCCCGTCACGGAACGCATGGAAAGGGCCGCGCCACCGCGGGCATCGCCGTCCAGCTTGGTCAGGACGATGCCCGTTACGTTCACGGCACGGTCAAAGGTCTGGGCCACGTTCACGGCCTGCTGGCCCGTGGCGGCATCCGCCACCAGGAGCGTTTCCCTCGGCGCAAGGAAGGCGTGCAGATGGCGCAGTTCGTCTATCAGGGCTTCATCCACTTCCTGACGGCCCGCCGTGTCAAAAATCATGACGGTCCCGTTCTGGGTCCGGGCCCATTCCAGAGCCTCGCGCGCCACGGCCACCACGTCCCTGCTGCCGGGAGCGGGCTTATAAACGGGCACTCCTATTTGTTCCGCCAGCGTGGCCAGCTGGTCCACGGCGGCGGGACGCACCAGGTCGCAGGCCACCAGCAGGGGGCGGCGCCCCTCGTTCTTCAGGCGCAGGGCCAGCTTCGCGCTGGTCGTGGTCTTGCCGGCGCCGTTCAGGCCCACCACCATGATTCTGGCAGGGTCCGTCAAGTCCAGCCCCACGGCGTCCCCACCCAGCAGGGCGGCGATTTCATCACGGAAAATTTTGACGATCTGCTCTCCGGGCTTGATGGATTTGAGCACTTCCTGCCCCATGGCCCGTTCCTTCACGCGGCCGATGAATTCCCGGGCCACGCCAAACTCCACGTCCGCCTCCAGCAAGGCCAGCCGGATGTCGCGCAGGGCGTCTGCAATATTTTTCTCGGAAATCTTGCCCAGGCCGCGAAGCCTCCGGAATGTGTTATCCAGTTTATCTGCTAAAAGTGAAAACATAATCGTATGATGCGCCAGACTGTGCCACATTTCCCCCTTCCCGTCAACAAGCGCGCCCTGCATGGGACATGATGCTTGACTTGCCGGGGGCTTCGCCCCATCTTTTCCCGCATGGCACCCTTTGACCTGAAAGAGGAAATTTTACGCCTGAAAGAAGAACGCAACGCCATCATTCTGGCGCACAGCTACCAGACCGGGGATATCCAGGACATGGCCGACTACGTGGGCGACTCCCTGGGGCTGGCCTACAAGGCGCAGAATACGGATTGCGACGTGATCGCCTTCTGCGGCGTCCATTTCATGGCGGAAACCGCCAAAATTCTTAATCCGGACAAAACCGTCATTCTTCCGGATGCCGACGCCGGCTGTTCTCTGGAAGCCTCCTGCGACGCCGGTGAGCTGGAAGCTTTCTTAAAAGAAAACGCCCATAAAAATTACTATGTAGTGGCGTATGTGAACTGCTCCATCGGCGTCAAGGCGCTGGCGGATGTAATCGTTACTTCCGGGAATGCCGTAAAAATCGTCTCCCAGGCTCCGGAGGGCCGCCCCATCCTGTTCGTCCCGGACCAGAATCTGGGCGCTTGGGTAAGCCGCCAGCTTGGCCGCCCCCTGGAACTGTGGAACGGGGCCTGCCACGTGCACATGGAGTTCACGCGGGACCAGATTCTTGCCCTGAAGGAAAAGCACCCCGGCGTGCCGGTGGTGGCCCATCCGGAATGCACGGAGGCCGTGCGCCTGCTGGCGGACCATATCTGCTCCACGGAGAAAATGATTCCCTATTGCACGGAAAGCCCCGCCAAATCTTTCATCATTGTGACGGAATCCGGCATTCTGCACCGTCTCCGCAAGCTGGTTCCGGGCAAAGAATTCATTCCCGCGCCCACGGAGCAATGCTCCTGCAGCACCTGCCCGTACATGAAAATGAACACGCTGGAAAAACTGTACCTGGCCCTCCGGGACCTTTCCCCCGCCGTGGAACTGCCGGAAGACCTGCGCAGAAGGGCGGAAGCCCCGCTGCTGCGCATGCTGGAGCAATCCCAATCCTGACCCCTGCCTTCCCCGCATGATACGCCTTTCAGACCACATCGCGGCCGCTGGCGGCTGGCTCTCCCTGGAAGCTTTCATGCAGCTGGCCCTGCACCACCCGCAGGAAGGGTACTACTCCTCTTCCATTGAAAACATCGGTCAACGCGGGGATTTTTCCACCACCCCCACGCTTTCCCCCATCCTCGCAAAAGCCATTGCCGCTCACTGGAAAGAAGCCTGCTCCCGCTGCGGCAGGCGGCTGCCCCTGCTGGAAATAGGCGCCGGTTTCGGCGCCCTGGCCGTCAAAATCCTGGAGCGGCTGGGATTCTGGAACCGCCTGAATACGGACTACGTGATTGTGGAATCTTCCCCAAGGCTGCGCGAATTCCAGCACCTTCTGCTGGGAGGAAGGGCCAAAATTTACTCCACCATGGAAAAAGCGCTGAAACACTGCGGAGGCAAGGCCTTTATTTTCTCCAATGAGCTGGTGGATGCTTTCCCGGCGCGCGTATTCGAATACACGGAACAGGACTGGAAGGAAGTAGGGCTTGTCGTGAAAAACGGAGCCGTCCGGGAAGAACTGCGCCCCGTCCGGCAGCAGCCGCTTTTCTCCCATATGCTGGAATACGGTTCCCAACCGGGGCAGCGGGTGGAAATTCACGACTCCTACGCGCGCTGGTTCACAAGCTGGCTTCCCCTCTGGAACATGGGCGTCATGACGGTCGTCGACTACGGGGATGAAATGGAGCGGCTGTACTATCGCCGCCCCCGGGGTTCCCTGCGCGGGTACAAAAGCCACCAGGTGCTGACTGGAGAGGAACTGTACCGTAACCCCGGCCTCACGGATTTAACCTGTGACGTCAATTTTACGGACCTGCTGGAATTATCCCGCAACTGTCTGGGAGACCGGGTCACTTTCATGACCCAGCGGGACTACCTGCTCCCCCATGCGGAGAACACGCCTCAGGATGCCTTCCTGACGGATGAACACGGAGCCGGAGGGCACTTCCGCGTACTCATCCAGGAACGCCAGCGGCTGCAGCCGGAATAACCTCTAGATGCCAGGGCTGCGTACCCGGAAATGCCGGACGAAACCTAGGCAATCCCCTTCCGGCAGCGACGGCCCCCCTTCTTTCTCCATGAGAGAGACATTTTTCACAGGAATTCGGCTGACGCCCGAAAAAAATAACATTCTATCAGGAATTTTCTAACAAACAGAAAACTATTCTATCTATACATGGAAGAGGTTGACAATAAAAACTGTATTATTATTTTTTGACGGAAAACAGTTGTTATATTTTATAAAAAAACAAAAAAAATCAAATAATTTTTTATCGACACAGGCTCTGGATAATACTATCGAGAAAATAATCATGAGAGGATTGCTCTCCTCTCATTTCATTCATCTCCCCCTTTAATGCCTTATGACCCCTCCAGCAACTGTTCCCGGCGGCAGTTCTTCTGCCGTTCCCGCTTACCGCAAATGGTACTTTGGAGCCGGTAGCGGCCCCGGCAGGCGGGGCATAAAGGCAGCTCCGAGCCCCGAACCGCTGCCGTTTGAAGCGATCCGGATTCATGAGGAAAGGAACGTGGGACCGCCGAGCACGTCGGCGGACGGCTACAGCGCGCAAGGCACGTTCACCATCCCGGAAGGAGCGGACGGCAAAAAACTTTACGGCACCTGCTCGCTCTTCCTGGGGGTGGACGACTGGGGGAGCCTGGAGGTAAAAGACTCCGGCGGCAAGGTGGTGGCGCAGGTGGACCTGAAGGAAAACCCGCAGACGGCGGGAGCACAGGGAGGGCACAGCTACCACACGGGAGTCGGCGGGGCGCAGCTCCCCTCCGGCGCCTACACCTGGGAAGTCAGCCAGACCAACATCGACTACCATCCGGCCAGCGGCAACACCTCCATCTGCAACTACAGCATCGACGTGGTTCCGACGGAGCCGGGGGGCAGGAAGGAGCCCGAACCGTGTCCCTGCGAAGGAAACACGTGCGACGAAAGCGGAGGAACGCCGCCCTCCCCTTCCCGGTCGGGTCCTGGCGGGGCGGGAAAGGAAAGCGGCGTCCTGGGAAACTACAGCTCGGCGGGGTGCAGCGTCAATGCGGAAAGCACGGCCACGCTGATGTACTGGTCCTGCAACTTCGGAGCGTTCCGAGGGCTGGGAGGAATCCCCGTGGGGCGGGTGGAACTGAGGGCTGAGAAAAATACCTCCGGCCTGGAAAACCCGGCGTCATTGGCCTACAACCATCCCCTGAACAGCCGTCTGGACGTGCCCGAAGGGGGCATTGTCCCCGGAGCGCGGTTCACTCTGGCGCAGGGCGGCCGGGAAATTGCGATGCGCTGCTACACCAACGGCGCGGTGCTGCCCATCGGGGTGGACACGGGCGGCGGAGGGCGTGCGGCGCTGGTCACGGCGGAAGGCCAATCCTGCCTGCGCTGGGTGGTGGAAGACGGCAGCCAATACCTCTTCTCGGCAGAAACGGGCCAACTTCTCTCCTACACCACCACCGACAGGCAGGTCATCTCCAACACGTCATCCTATCTGGACGTCAGGCATGCCGAAGACGGCTCGCTGAGGCAGATCCGGAACCTGTGGGACGGCCTGCTCAACGTGGAAAACGTCACGGCCGCGGGTTACGCCATCGCGCTCTATACCCCTGGGCAAATCACTGGAACGGACGAACAGGGATTTTATACGGTCGCCGGAACACCCTTCAAAACATTTGCCCTCTCCCTGTCCGCGGACGGCCGCTTCACCATCACGGAACAGGCGCCGGCCAGGCAGCCCTACGCCATCACCTGGTGGAACGACGGCCTGGCGTGGAACATGAAGAAGGGAACGGGGGAAGACGCCGTCACGACCCTCCGCACACGCACGGAACTGGAACCGGAAGACGCGGTCTGGCTCTTGGTCACGGAAACCTCCAAAAACGGAATCGTGGCGGCGCGCACCTGCGCCATCTACCAGACCACGGACGTCGGCGACCTGCTGCTCGCGCTGACGGAAGGCTACCAGACTCCGGAGGCGCGAACCACGCAGTACGGCTACGACCAGTGCGGCAGGCTCAAAACGGAAATGGCCATGGACGGCAGCCAAATTCATGACGCGTACGACCTTTACGGGCGCCTGCTCTCCCGCGACGAACCGTGGGCGGAAAGCGGGCGGCGCATCACGCGCTACACCTATGCCTATTCGGGAACGGACAACTTCAGCGACGCCCCCGCTACGGAAACGGTAGACCTGCTCCCGCTGGAAGGGCATGTCAAAACGCTGACATCCACCACCTGGAAATACACGACGGCCAACCACATCAAAAGGACGGAAAAAAAGGTCACGGGACTGGGTGTGGCGGGCACGCGCCTGACGGCGGTGGAACAATGGCTGGCCGGCGCCGCCAACATCCATGCCCGCGGGCGCACGCGGTTCAGCCGGGACCTCAACGGCGTGCAAACCTGGCACGACTACGCGGCCGCGGCGGAGCACGGCGCCCTCTACACGGAAACGGTGGAAACGCGCATCAACGGAGAAACCGTGCCGGGCCAGAGCACGCGCACCACGACGTGGATCACGGCGGAAGGGCAGCGCGTCAGGGAAGAAAGCTACGCCCTGCTCACCGGCGGGGAATGGGCGCTCACGGGCAGCGCCTCCTATGAATTTGACACGCAGAACCGGTGGGTGAAGCGGACGGCGGGCAATGGGCGGGTGACGCAGCGCGAGCTGATGTGCGACGGGCGCCTGCTGTGGGAAACCGACGAAAACGGCATCAGGACGGACTACGCCTACGACACGGCGCGCCAGCTGGTGGAAACCACGCGTTCCGCCGTGATGTACGGGACCGCCGTCATCACGCCGGAAACCATTACCTCCTACGCCCGGGATGCGGCGGGGCGCGTGCTCTCTACGCGTCAAGACACGGGGGCGATGACCACGCGGGAAAGCGCCACCTACGACCTTCTTGGCAGAACAACCTCCACCACGGACGTCCTGGGGCGGGTCACCGCCTGGTCCTACAGCGGAGACGGCCTGACGGCGACGCAAACCGCTCCCTCCGGAGCCACGTTCATCACGCGCAGCGCGCCGGACGGAACAGTCCTGGAAGAATCCGGCACGGGGCAGCGGCACGTCATCTACGCCATCGACCTGGTCAGCGACGGTGTGCGGACCTTCATGAAAGCCGTCTCCGGGGAAACGGAAACCGAGCTGCAGCGCAGCATCGTCAACGGAGCCGGGGAAACCCTGCGCACGGGCGTCCCCAACACCGTCGGCGGAGTCATTTACACGAGGAACACCTACAACTCCAGAGGGCAGCTCACCAAAACGCAGACGGACGCTGGCAACGCGGCCACGACGATGGCCCCGACCCTGTGGGAATACGACGCCTTCGGCAACAAAACGAAAGAAACCTGGAAGCTGGCCGACCCGGCTACTATGTCCAACTCGCGTATCACCACCTGGAGCTACGGAGCGGAACAGGCGCAGGACGGCGTGTACCGCGTCGTCACGGCGACCAGGAACAACAGCCGGGGAACGACCTGCGACGAAACGCAGAAAACGCTGGCTTCCTCCCTCTCGTCCACGCTGGAAAGCAAAGTCATTTCCATCGCCCCCAGGGGAAACGCTTCCGAACAATGGAGCGAATACGGCCCAGGCGCCGTCCGGACGCAGAAAAGCAGCATCCCCACCTCCGACATCACGGCCACCGCTACGGTCATCGACGGCTTTACCGCGTCGCAAACGGACCATACGGGCGTCACGGCCACGCAGACCCGCGCCTACACGGAAACCGGCGTCATCTACGCCAGCACGGACGGAGACGTCACCACGTGGAGCTACGATGACGCCACGGGCCTGCTCATCCGCAAAACCTGGGCGGACGGGACGCATGAGGACACAACCTACAACGCCCTGAATTTCCGCTCCACGCTGACGGACGCGCGGGGGGGGGGGTCACCACCTGGGGCTACAACCTGAAAAAGGGGGTCAACAACTCCGTCTCCTACAGCGACTCCACGCCCGGCATCCAGTATGCCTACAACTATCTCAACCAGCTGACCCAGGTCACGGACGCTTCCGGTACGCGCGTGCTCACGTACACTCCCTATAACGAACCGGACACCGACAGCATCACCATCGAAGGAGTCTCCTGCCAGCTCCAGGAACACTACGACACTTACGGCCGCTCCTCCGGCTACGCTTTAACGCAAGGAACCGGCGTCCTCCAGGAAGTCAGCCAGGACTATGAAGCCGACGGGCGGCTGGCCAGCGCCGGAATCATGCACGGGGGAACGGAGCAACGCTTCTCCTACGGCTACCTGGCGGGAAGCAGCCTGCTCTCCAGCCTCGCGATGCCCGACGGCATCGTCCGGGAACTTTCTTACGAACAGCGGCGTGATTTGCTCAGCGGCATAGACTGCCGCCTGGGGGAAACCGTGCTGGTCTCCCGGACCCAGAGATGCGACGCTCTGGAACGCCCGGTCACCCGCACCCAGCGGCGGGGAACGGAGCCTGCACGCAGCGACAGCTTCAGCTACAACGGCAGAAACGAGCTCACCGGCGCTGCCCTGGGCGCCGCCCCCTACGGTTACAGCTACGACAACATCGGCAACCGCAAGACGGCACGGGAACCGGCCGGGGAACTCGCCTACGCGGCCAACGAACTCAACCAGTATACCCGCATTGAAGAAAACGCGGAGGCGCCTTTCGCGCCTCAATACGACGCCTCGGGCAACCAGACGCTCATCAGGACGTCAACGGGCATCTGGACAGTGGCGTACAACGCGGCCAACCGCGCGGTGAGCTTCACCAGCCGGGACGGCGCGACAGTCGTGGAATGCGGCTACGATTACCAGGGACGGCGCTACATGAAGAAAGTAACCCAAAACGGCACGGTCACCAGCCACGAACGCTACCTGTACCGGGGTTACCTGCAGATAGCGGCCCTGGACATGCTCAACAGCCGGAACGTGCTCCGCACGTTGTTGTGGGATCCTCTGGAACCGACAGCCACCCGCCCCCTGGCTCTCGCGCAGGACGCTTCCCTTTACTGCTACGGCATGGACTTCAACAAGAATGTGACGGAGGTGTTCGACGCACAGGGAAATGTCGCGGCGGCTTACGATTACTCGCCCTATGGACAGGCGGCTTCCACGGGAGACCTTGTCCAGCCCGTCCAGTGGTCCAGCGAAATGAACGACCATGAATTGGCCCTGGTCTATTACAACTATCGTTATTACAACCCCAGAGACGGCAGGTGGATCAACCGTGACCCCATCACCGAACAGGGAGGATGGAATTTGTATGCCTTCCTCGGCAACAGCACTCAAGATCAGGTTGATGCTTTGGGGTTGATAGGAATATTTGGATTATTAGGAGGAGCTTTAATAGATTATGGTTTTCAAGTTACTGCAAACTATATTCAAGGTAAAGAAGATCCTTGGACAGATATAGATTGGGGCTCAGTTACAACTTCTGCAGCTCTAGGGGCTGCAGGAATACCTGGAAATGTAAAAATAGGGAAAAATATATATAAAAATGTTAAGGAGGCTGTTAAGATGCGCAAACGCATTAAAAACAGTCAAAAAATTCAAACGTGTAAAGAAAAATTACCAACAGCTCATCAGAAAAAACTTTTAAAAAGAAAACAGAAAAGGGAAAATATTTATTATGGATATAAAAATGAAATAAAGGACAATTTTTTAATAGGAATTATCCGAGGATTAGCTAAAAATATAGGTTCTGAGGTTTATGAAAATTATAAAAACACGTTAGGAGACAAGTACGAAAAATGCTGTCAAGATATCATAGTAATAATTATAGTAGAAATAGAAGTAGAAATAAGAATAGATTCTTTTCAACAATATGAGAATAACAATATCATCATTGAGGAAAACCCAAATTATACACCACCTATAAGACCATTTTATCCTTTAAGATAAATACAAATAATGAATTACTTATATATCTTTTCTTTTGCATTAGCCATTGGCTTATCTTTTTATGTGTATGGATTAAAAAAAGGAGCATGGTATTTTTTTATAACATTTTTTATTATCTTATTAGGAATTATAGCCGACGATTTATTATCCCCTCACACAACTATAATCACAATATTAATATTATCAATTTTATTCTATTTTTATAGAAAATTTTTTCCATTAAAAAATAGAATAGAAAATAAAAAAACCATCAAAGAAAATATTCATCCTAGAAAAGTGAAAAAACGGTTCCGAAATAAACAAAAATCTTCTAAATATAAATAATAACGATAGAATTACGTATGTTTAATACACTGGACCGAGATTTGGACATTGTTGTGGGATCCTCTGGAACCGACAGCCACCCGCCCCCTGGCCCTGGTGCAGGACGCTTCCCTTTACTGCTACGGCATGGACTTCAACAAGAATGTGACGGAGGTGTTCGACGCACAGGGAAATGTCGCGGCGGCTTACGATTACTCGCCCTATGGACAGGCGGCTTCCACGGGAGACCTCGTCCAGCCCGTCCAGTGGTCCGCCGAGATGCACGACGAAGAACCCGCCCTGGTTTATTACAATTACCGCTTTTACAACCCCAGAGACGGCAGATGGATCAATCGTGACCCCATCGCTGAACAGGGAGGATGGAATTTGTATGCGTTTGTTGGGGATACGCCCATTTTAAAAACAGATATACTCGGCAGACAATTTCCTCCTGGTTCTGCTGGAGTCATAAATAATGCAATTAAATCGGCTGCAATAAATGCTACCCGCAACGTAGGATTAAATCAATGTGATGCCAAAGAGAGAGTAGCCAGTGAAAATTGTTGTGTTATTTATTACTGCATATTAAAACAACATATTTACTTTATAAACAATATACAGGGAAATTTCATTTGCAAAAACTGTAATGAACTGAAAGAAGAAACATTGAAATACGGTGGTATGTATCCTGCATGTGATCCTCATTTTATACGAGAAACAATTTATATTCCTTCTATTAAAAAGTAATTGAAATGAATTTATGAAAATTTTTATCTTGTTATCCATGTTTATTCTAGCTTCTTCCCCACTTGTATTCGCTCAAGAAGAAGTTAAAAAAAATTCTTCGGATATTATCTGTGAAATTCGAGTTCCGAATTGTATGGCTAATACTATCCAGAACATTATTACGAACAGACTGGCCTTTCTGGGTTACACGGAGTTGCAGAGTCGTGTGTCAGCCGAACAATCCGAACAAAAAAGCATTTTGCAATGGACTGGAAAAAACATAAAGTTGAAAACTTTATTGCCCAGAGAATCTATGATACACAATGCGAGTATTTTTCTCGTTTTAGAAAATGAAAAAACATCGTATTCCATGCTATTTCCATTTTTTGCAACAAATGAAATTCCAGAGTTGTCTTTCATTAATCAAAAACCTATTCTTATTTTAGAGAATGATATAAAAAAAATAGGTTATCGAACTATTAAAAATAAACCTGGTCAAGTCAACTTAAATATTACTTTCTCGGAATCAGGGAAACGCAAGATGAATGAACTAAACGATAATTACAAGAAACAATCCATAAATTACATAATTGCAATTTTATCGAGCGGTTATCAACATAAATACACCTATTACTTTAAATGCACAGAAAGCATTTCATTTAATGTTCCTTACATGGATGCATTACTCATGCTAGCCTATTGCAAATATCCCATTCCAACTCATCGGTGTGGGCCGACTTTTTTGTTGCCTCAAAAATTTGAGGCAGGGGGGCCGTCTTCGGAATCTAAGAAAGATAGCCGCCTTGGACTGCCGAATACTGAATAAATAGAATAAACAAAAGAGAATCATATATTTGTTTTCCCTGTTTATCATAACAAATACCATGCTTGATTTTCTCGTACTCCTGCTGGATATCCCGTCCCTTCTTGCCGATTTTTCCCCTCGCGCCAAGCATAAGGGAGAATCACTGTACTGGCGTTTCATGGGTATTTTTTTGCTGTCGGCAGAACTGGTCATTCTATTTTTATGGGATATTACGGAAAGCACGCCCGCTCTTGTAGCCTGTATTATTCTGGGCCTCTGGCTGATTGCGCACCTCTCCATCCGCGCCTTCAGGAACAGAAAAAACGTAAACGGCCTCTCCGTCCGTTCCGCTCCGCCATTTTCTCCACAGGCACCACAAAGAAATGGAGCCCCTACCTCGTATTCCCCTGAAAGGGAATAGCTATATAATATATTTATTTTCAATCTTTTTAAAGATACACCGTGGTTTTTGTCATACAAATTTCTTCTTTTTGAACAGACGCTCCTGTCCGGGACTCTAACCTGCATCAGCAACAAACCGGGCGGCGGGAGGTAGAGAGACCGCCGCTCATTATGGGGAGTTCTGAGTTTCATAGGTAATATAGTTGGATAAAAAACCCGCACGGGGGAAACCCTGTGCGGGTTTATTCATCCCCCCCTCCCGGGATGCCGGAAAACAAGGCCGGAACAAGCCGCAGAAAATCATGGCTGAACCAAATTAAGGCTTGAGAGTTGAAGGCATCTCGCTAATCTGGCTTCAGCAAGAATCATCTGTTATCATGGTCACCACGAACGAACCGAATATTTACGAAACGGGAGTACTGGACTCCAATGCGGAAGGCAATTTTGTCTACACCACCCTGGACGCCGCCATCAACTGGATTCGTAAAAATTCCCTCTGGCCCATGCCGATGGGTCTTTCCTGCTGCGCCATTGAGTTCATGGCCGTGGCCTGTTCCCGGTATGACCTTTCCCGCTTCGGCTCGGAAGTAACGCGTTTTTCCCCCCGCCAGGCGGACGTAATGATTGTAGCCGGCACCGTCACTTATAAAATGGCCCTGGCCGTCCGCCGCATCTGGGACCAGATGCCGGAACCCAAGTGGTGCATTGCCATGGGCGCATGCGCTTCCACCGGCGGCATGTTCCGCTCTTATTCCGTGCTCCAGGGCGTGGACAAGATTCTTCCCGTGGACGTTTACATTTCCGGTTGCCCGCCCCGTCCGGAGGCTATTCTGGAAGCCCTGCTCACCCTGCGCAAGAAGCTGGATACCCAGCAGCCCGCACGCACTTTCTTCAAGAAGGAAGAACCTCGTGAAGCCAACGCTCCCGTCCCGGTCAACACGGAAATGCCTCTTGAATAAGTTGTTCCAAACGTTTCTTCCGTTCCACTTTTACCATTTTTCCTCCATGCTTTCTCTAGAATCACAGATTAAAACCGCCGCAGACAACGCCCAAAACCGCTTTGGGAAAGACGTCATCACGGACCGCTACGAATTCCGCGGAGATATTACGCTGACCGTCGTTCGCCAGGCTGTGGCGGATGTTGTCCGCTGGCTTCGGGATTCCGCCGGGTTTGATATGCTGGTTAACCTTTCTTCCGTGGATAATATGGGGGAAAGCCCCCGCTTTGAAGTCAACTATACGCTGACACAGTCAGAAACAGGTGCGAACCTGAGCCTCAAGACGAAGGTGGACGACGGCGAAGAAGTGCCCAGCGTCACGGAAATTTTCCACTCCGCCAACTGGCACGAGCGTGAAGTATGGGACCTGATGGGTATCAAGTTCTCAGGCCATCCCGATTTGCGCCGCATTTTGATGTGGGAAGGCTATCCTTACTTCCCCCTGCGAAAGGATTTCCCCGTTCAAGGCGTACCTACTGAACTGCCGGGCGTCGCCTTTACGGAGGCGGCTCCCACCCAGGGCGCGCCGTTCGCTACGGAACAAGGCCGTTGCCCCAGCACCTGCCGCGAACCCCGATCCCATAAATTCTAGCCTACTTTCCATCCTCGCAAGGCGGGGACCCACCCATGACCCGACTCCCCCTCATCCTGCCCATATGCATCATCAGCCTGTTCAGCGGCTGCCAGGACGCCAACCCGGCAGAGCGGGAATGGAAGGAGCAGTTATATAAAAACCTGGCCATCGTGGGGGCCAGAAACTGGATTGTTATTGCGGAATCCTCTTTCCCTG
>CAJKMG010000005.1 GCA_905200945.1 uncultured Akkermansia sp.
CCCAAAGGCCTTCCTCCTGACCCTCCAGGGCCGTTCCGGACAACTCCGGAACGGCCCTCTGCTGCCTGAAAATCCCGCTAAGCCGATACTCTGCCGAAAAGAAGGTTTGATTTGATTATATATTGGAATGATTAATCCAAATGACGTTTTATAAGAACAAGCTTTCATTCATTTCCTGGAAAAATCTACTCTGTGCAGAACCTCCCAGGAACAAAGAATAACATCCGGATGAAGAACAGAAACGTCCCGGCCTCCATTTGCAATGGATAAACCCTAAGCATGGCGGAAAACAATTTTCCCAGCAGTTTTTCTTTTCGGAGCCGGGAATCCGCGATTTCCGGTATGTTGTATTTTGTTATCCCCGCCAGCGAAAAATCCCAATAAAAAAGACGGCCTCCATGCAGAGACCGTCCTATGATTAATTTGTCTGCCGGCAGGATGTCTTAAGACCGGCGACGGCGCATCATCAGTGCGGCCAGTCCCAGCAGTCCCAGGGAAGCCGTGGCAGGTTCCGGCACGGAAGCCAATTCTCCCGTCATGGAAGCCGTGAATGTAGAATCATTACCCCTTCCCTGATTTGACTCAACGAATACATAAACGTTTTCAGAAGTCAGTTTGTTTCCGGAAAGATCTGCCGTCACAGTAATCGTGCCGGACGTCGCCTGCGACTCTACTGCCTGCCAGCCATCTTCCGTCTGGTAGGCCAGATAAACCCGATAAGTGCCGCCGGTGGAGGTAGCCAAATCCACTGTGAATGTCAGAGAAGAAAAAGCATCAGCAGAATACCCCGCAGCATCCAGGGAAACTTTGAGGCCTACGCCGGAACCGCCATATCCCTGCCTATTGGTATAGGTCACCGTTACAGAACCGTCTTCGTTCCCAACAGCGCTTTTAAAATAACTTGAGGTTTCAGAAGATGTATTGGCTTTAGAGCCGCACCATCCGGAAGAATTCGCCAACCACTCATTCAAGTGATTCGCCATGGCGGAAGGATTGTCGCGGTAGGCTTGGAAGGAAGAATTAACATCGCTTCCTGAATCATACCCTGACAGATCAATCTGGACGGTTGCGGCCGTTGCGGAAAGAGCGGCAGATCCCAGCAATACAATTGTGGTTCCCAGTATTTTTTTCATCGTTTACTAATGTTAGTAGCTATAGAACGGAGATAGCGGATTTTGAATCCGGTATCAATAAAAAAAATTGGTGGTAAGAAAATTATAGGAATCAATATTTTGTTCTTACCGATATTCTATCTATAATTTTTGATATATTGTTTATTGTAATTTTTTAACAATAAATATTTTATAGATAAATTCGGATTCAAAATCCTATTTGTTGAAGAATCAACGTCTCCTATCCGATCCGATTTTTCAAGACAGACGGGGTCATTAACAAAGTCAAAAAGTTGTGCTGACGTTTCCCCTGTAACCAAATTGAAGTCCGTTAAAAAAAATCCGCGGATTCCACTGGCACCAACAAACCCGTTAACATTGCAAATACCGGTATCAAGAAGAATGACGCCGCTATGAACGGCGCATTCCTTCTGTAATGCCAGGGAATGAATGCCGCTGCCGCATCCGCAGGATGCTCTGCTCTTTCAGCCATCCTGGCCGTGAAGCCGAAACGGCAGGCATCATTCATTGTCCATGAAATAGGCCTGCAAAATACAAATGATATGCAGGACAATAGGAACGAGTGCAAAGATGAACCAATACAGGAGGCCGTAAGCCGCACCCACCACCAGGAACCAGAGGATGGCCTGGACAAAGTGGCCCTTGTACAACTGGCCGAGACCGGGAATAAATAGGCTTAAAATGGCTGCTAAAAAAGATTTCATATGCTGGCTGAGTAAGAAATGGCCGCACGGGAAAAGGTTCGCGTGCCTGTACCAGTTGAGAGCTTTCCTTCTTCCCTCACGTTCAATCTCCAGGCGCCGCCCCTGTCATGAATGACGGTTTTTCCGGAGCGAATGAAGCCGGTACGGCAGGGATCGGGCGGCAGTCATGTTCAGGTCTTGACCGCCGCATGGGCTATGTTACCCTCCCCGCGCACAGGGCACTCATGTTAGAAGGGTAGAGACCACCATGTCCATTGAACTGACTCGCAATTTCTCCATTATCGCTCACATCGACCACGGAAAGACCACCCTTTCCGACCGGTTGCTGGAAAAAACGAATACCATTTCCGAACGGGAGAAGCAGGATCAGCTTCTGGACGCCATGGATCTGGAACGGGAAAAGGGCATCACCATCAAGTCCCATCCCGTTACCATTTTTTACAAGGCCAGGGACGGAAAGACTTACAAGCTCAATCTGCTGGATACGCCGGGCCATGTGGATTTTTCCTATGAAGTGTCCCGTTCTCTGGCGGCATGCGAGGGAGCCCTCCTTATTGTGGACGCGGCCCAGGGAGTGGAAGCCCAGACACTTGCCAACATGCACCTGGCCATGGATCTGAACCTGGCCATTATCCCCGTCATCAATAAAATTGACCTTCCCAGCGCCAACCTGCCCAAAGTGTACCGCCAGCTGGAGGACATCGTCTGCATCCCCCATGAGGAAGCTATCCATGCCTCCGCCAAGATGGGCATCGGCATTGACGATATTCTGGAAGCCGTTGTTCAGCGCATCCCTCCGCCTGAAACGGAGCAGGACGGCCTTCTGCGCGCCCTGGTGTTCGATTCCGTTTACGACGCCTACCGCGGCGTGGTCTCTTATGTGCGCGTCATTTCCGGCAGCGTGCACCGCGGCATGAAAGTTAAACTTTTCGCAACGGACGAAGTGTATGAAGTAAAGGAAGTGGGTATCTTCACTCCCAAAATGACCCGGACGGATTCCCTGGAAGCCGGCGACGTAGGCTACATCATCGCCAACATGAAATCCGCGGCGGATGTCAAGATCGGGGACACGTACACGGATTGCATGCGCCCCTGCCCGTCCCCCCTGCCCGGCTTCAAGGAAATCCGCCCCATGGTCTTTTCCGGCATTTATCCGGTGGATTCCTCCGATTTCGAAGCCCTGAAAGCGGCCATGGCGAAACTTCAGATTAATGACGCCGCTTTCTCCTTCCAGGCGGAATCTTCCGTAGCTCTGGGCTTCGGGTTCCGTTGCGGCTTCCTAGGCCTGCTCCATATGGAAATCATCCAGGAGCGCCTGCGCAGGGAATTCAACATGGATATCATCTCCACCTATCCCTCCGTGATTTATGAGGTCACCAAGACCAATGGAGAGGAAATCAATGTGGACAATCCCAGCCTGCTCCCGGAACCACAGGAAATTCAGGAAATCCGGGAACCTATCGTCAAGGTGTTCATCATGCTTCCGGGGGAATACATCGGGGACATTATGCAGCTAGTGCTGGAAAAACGCGGCAGCGTGGACAATACGGAAACCATTGACGACATGCGCGTGATGCTCACCTGCACCGTCCCTCTGGCGGAGATTCTGGTGGATTTCAACGACAAGCTCAAATCCATGACGCGCGGCTACGGCTCCATGGATTATGAATACGCCGGCTATCAGGCCGCCAAACTTATTAAAATGGACATGCTCATCGCCGGAGAACCCGTGGACGCTTTCTCCATGATCGTTCACCAGGACAAGGCCGCCTCCCGCGGCAGGGAACTGGCGGAACGCCTGAAAAACGTCATTCCCCGCCAGCTCTTCACCGTCGCCATTCAGGCCTGCATTGGCGGAAAGATCATTGCCCGGGAAAGCATCTCTCCCATGCGCAAGGACGTGACGGCCAAATGCTACGGCGGGGACGTCACCCGCAAGCGCAAACTTCTGGAAAAGCAGAAGGAAGGCAAAAAGCGCATGAAGGCCATCGGAAAAATCAACATTCCGCAGGAAGCGTTCATCAAGGTGTTGAAAACGGGGGATTAACCCATTTTCTTCCCTCAAGGCATCCAAACGGGGGCTTCCGTTTCCTTCCCGGATTTATACATTTTTCCGTTTGAATATGGGCTATGAAACACCTCCTGCACTACTTCCCCAACCATCCCCGAGAGGAGGAATGCTACATCAGGCTGCCGGCTACCGGGAAAAGAAGGAAATCGACGAGCTGATCTACCGGACCGTGGGCCGCGTTCCGGAGTCCGAATTCCTGTTCAGGGGAGACCGGGGCAAACGGTACGAAAAGAAGCTGCGCACCGGCAGGGTGAGCCACATCAACGACCGCTACATGCACCCCCTGGATATCGCCATACGGGACCGGAAGCAGAAGGAACAGGAGGCCCAGAAACATTGAAACCTCTGCGGCCGTTGAACAATTCCCGGTTGCGCATTTTTTCCTGTTATGCTATCAGGTCAGTCATGAGTCTGCCCAGGCTGTCCATGCTCCTGTTTGCCTCCGCCGCACTCTGCTCCTGCGTAGGAACCTCTCCGGAACAGGAAGAACCGAAGGTAAAAAAAAGCCTTTCGGAATACATGCAGGACAACAAGACCAATTCCATCGCCAATGTCCCGACGGGGCTGTTGAGCACTACTCCGAATCAGCAACAGGCCCGCCATCTTACCGCCACCACACAGGAGGAAATGACCAGGGCAGACAGCGGAGCCGTCTATTACACGGACGCTCATGACCCGGACGCCCCCATCCCCGGGCTGGAAGAAGCTTTCGCCCAGCGGAAGGAAAACGAACGCTGGATCCAAAGCTATCCCACCGCCCTCCGGGAAGCTCAGAGCACCGGAAAACCCATTCTCATCTGGTTCCACCATTCCGTGGGCAGCCCTCCCAGCAAAAAGCTGGGGGCAGAACTCCTCCATACGAAGGAATTTGAAGACTGGGCAAAAAGGAATGTCGTCCGCGTCTGTTACGACCAGGCGGAAAAATTTGAAAGCGAACCTGTTTACAGGAAGCGCCAGAAGATGTTGGAATATGTGAAAAAGGCTCCCTCCCTGTTCGGAGTGAGAGGAACACCCGTGCTTCTGGTCATGTCTCCGGACGGCTCCAAAGTGGATACGTTGCGCGGTTATTATACCGGACAAAACGCTCTTTACTTTGATCAGATCAAGAACAGCGTCAAACTGGCGAAGCAACAATATGAAGAGTTTAAAAAAACGCTGATTCCCAAAGGCTACCGGGTCTGGACAGGAGTTAACGGAAATACCGTCTTCGCCAAGCTTTCCCGCTATTCGGAAAAGACCCGGACCCTCTGGCTCCAGGAGCTGGACGGGCACCAGAGCAGAACATCCCTGAAGAGGCTCAGCCTTGAAGACAGAACATGGCTCCTGGAGCAGAAAGAGTCCCATGAAAACAATGGCCGGAACAAGCGATCCGGCCCACGTGGCGCCTGAACGGCTTTTCCCTGCCGGTCCGGATGCGGAACGGTTTTATTCATGGGCTTCCGCTCCATCCCCATTTTTGTATTGAAATATGAAACTGATGTTCTATTTTTCCTAAAACTCTCTTCCAGCGTTTTTTCTTTCGGGGGATGTGGTCTTTTCCACACCGGCAGGAATGCCCTTATGGACAAATCCCGCCGCCTCCCTTTCCAACCATTCGCCTGTTTAATTCATGATTTCAGCAATGAACCGTCATGCCGCCACCGTCCTGATGCTTGCGGCCTGTTCCCTGTCCGCCTCCGCGGACCAGCCGCAGAAGCAGACGCCGGACCAGCACCCCAACATCGTGGTCATTGTCACTGATGACCATTCCTACCAGACCCTGGGAACCTGTGAAAAGGATTCTCCCATGCCTTATCCGAACTTCCGCAAACTGGCGGACGAAGGCATGGTCTTTGACCGGAGCTACTGCGCCAACTCCCTGTGCGGACCTTCGCGGGCCTGTATTTACACTGGCCGCCATTCCCACATGAACGGATACCTCTTCAACGAACATGCGGCTCCCTTTGACGGTTCCCAGCCCACTTTCCCGAAAATGCTCCAAAAGGCCGGTTACCAGACGGCCATTGTCGGCAAGTGGCATCTGGAAGCCATTCCGCCGGGCGCCAAGGGAGATACGTCCAAATATGAATCCGACCCCACCGGATTCGATTACTGGGAAATTTTCCCCGGCCAGGGCAACTATTTCAATCCGGATTTTATCACTCCCGGCAAGGACGGAAAACGCGTGGTGAAAACGGAGCCCGGCTATGCCACGGAACTGGTTACGCAAAAAAGCCTCAAATGGCTGGACCAGAGGGACAAGAACAAACCCTTCATGCTCGTCGTGGGCCACAAGGCACCCCACCGTTGCTGGTGCCCCTCCATTCAGAATCTGGGCCGCGCCAAACAGTATGCGGACGCCATTGACCCGCCCGCCAATCTGGAAGACGATTTTGCAGACCGCCCGGAATTCCTGAAAATGACGGAACAAACCCTGCTCAACCATTTCAACGTATGGTCTGACGAACATCTGATCAGGGAGGTGGTTCCTGAAGACATCCAGAAAATGCTTTCCTGCCCGGAATCCAAGACCCTGCACACCCAGTATGACTGGGAAATGCCGGAATGGGTGCGCATGAACCCGCAGCAGAAGGAAGCCTGGTATAACTACCACAAGGCCCGTACCGTACAGCTTGTCAAAGATATTAAAAACGGGAAAATCAAAACGCAGCGCGACATTTTGCTGCGCCGCTGGCGCCATTATATGGAAGACTATCTGGGCACCGTCCTTTCCGTGGATGAAAGCATCGGCCAGATCATGGACTATCTGAAACAGAACGGCTTGGACAGGAATACGCTGGTGCTCTACTGCGGAGACCAGGGATTCTACATGGGCGAACACGGCCTGTACGACAAGCGCTGGATTTTTGAAGAATCCTTCCGCATGCCCCTCATCATGAGATGGCCGGGCCACATCAGGCCGGGCGTGCGCTCCTCCGCCATGGTGCAGGAACTGGATTATGCTCCCACTTTCTGCGACGTGGCCGGGGTAAATACCAAGGAAAATATGAATACCTTCCAGGGCCGCAGCCTCACTCCCCTGTTCAAGACCGGAGAGCATCAGGATTTCAAAAACCGTTCTCTTTACTACGCTTTTTACGAAAATCCGGGTGAACACAACGCTCCGCGCCATGACGGCCTGCGCACGGACCGCTACACGCTGTCCTATATCTGGACCAGCGACGAATGGATGCTATTTGACAACCAGAAGGACCCGGCCCAAATGCACAACGTCATCAACAAACCGGAATATGCGGAAATCGTGAAAGAACTCAAAGCCCTGTACGGCAAGCTCCGCAAAGACTATCAGGTACCGGAAGGCTTCCCCGGGGCCACCGGCAAACTGGCCGTCAAGCCGCAGTGGGACTGCGCTCCCTCCGGAGATTGACGCCGCCATTCACCGTTCCTCCCGAAACACGGTTGTCCGGAACACGCCATTGACGACGGAGGAACAGGGTTTAAATCCTCACACAAACAACAATCATTACCATACGCGCCGCATGAAGTCAATTTTGCTAGCCGCAGCGTTCCTGAGCTCCCTCTGCTGGGCCGGAACCAATCCCTACAACATTATTCCGGAGCCCGTCAACGTGACAACAACTTCCGGAACCACCAAAAACCTCAAAATCGTCCATGAGCAAAAAGTCGCCGGACTGGGCAATGAAGGGTATGCCATGAAACTGACGCCCGGCGGCGTGGAACTCCGTTATACCACGCCTAACGGGAAGGCCATGGCGATGGCGACCCTGTTCCAGCTTCAGGACCAGCTTTCAGATTCTCCTGAAGGCCTTCCCTGCGGCAGCATCCAGGATTCCCCCGACTTCGGCTGGCGCGGCATGATGGTTGACGTGGGCCGCTACCATTATCCCATGAAGGAGATCTACAATTTTGTGGACGCCATGCATTACTACAAATACAACGTCCTGCATCTCCATCTGACGGAAGACCAGGGCTGGCGTCTCCCCGTGCCGGGCTACGACAAGCTCCGCACCATCGGCGCCGTCCGCCCCTCCGCTCCGGAAAACCAGAATAACTCCCTGCTGGCCAATGAAGGCATGTATACCAAGAAGGAGCTCCAGGACCTGGTCGCCTACTGCAAAGCGCGCGGTATTCAGGTACTGCCGGAAGTGGAAATGCCGGGTCATAACATGGCCCTGGCCGCGTCCTATCCCGAATTCTGCTGCAACACCAAACGGGCCCAGGTATGGACGCACGGCGGTGTTTCCTCCAAGCTGATTTGCCCGCAGAAACCGGCCACTAAAAAGTTTCTTAAGGATACCTTCAATACCGTCCAGCAGATATTCCCTTTCCCGTACATCCACATCGGCGGCGACGAATGCCCCATGGGGGACTGGAAGAAGTGCCCGGACTGCCAGGCCGCCCGGGCCAAAAAGGGCCAGGGGGATAATGTAGAAGCCCAGATGAGCGATTTCACGAAAAGCCTGACGGCCATGCTCGCCAAGCACCGGAAAAAGCCCATCCTGTGGTATGACATCAACAAGAGCTATTACCACAAGGGGGAAACCGTCATGTCCTGGCTGCCGGGAGAATTCCCGCGTTGCATTGACAAGACGAAGGAACAGGGCATCGACCTCATCGTCACCCCCCAGTTCAAGTACTATCTGGCGCGTACCCAGATGAAATTCCCGGCGGACGACGTGCGCGCCCGGCCCGGAGGCGCCCCCATCCTGCTGAAAGACTGCTACAACTTCGATCCCCGCAACGGACGGGACAAAAATGACGTCAAGCACATCAAGGGAATCAACCTCTGCATGTGGGCGGAATGGATTCCCTCCGGCGAATTGCTGATGTACATGACCTACCCCCGCGCCATGGCTGTTTCCGAAACCGCGTGGGGCAGCCACAAGAACCGTCCAAGCCTGGAAGAGTTTGAAAAGAAAATGGAAACCCATAAGAAACATTTCCAGAAGCGTTTCGGCTATACTCTGGAACGCACAGTGGAAAACAAGCCCTACCGGGAAAAATTCATCACCCAGGAGGAAATCGAACGTATTAACGAAAATTATAAAAAGGGCCAGCAAAACGCGGACAAATAGCGTTTCCTTTTCTCTCGCCATCCTCTGATTTCTTCAAAGCCGGGGACGCGGACAACCGCGGATCCCCGGCTTTCTTTTCCCGCTTGACCGGAAAGCCCTCTTCCCTTCTAATCGTTCCGCTATGTTACACCTTTACGATACCCGCACCAGAACGGCCCAGGCCATTTCCCCCATGGATGGAAAAACACTGCGCTTTTACTGTTGCGGCCCCACGGTGTACGGCCCGGCCCACATCGGCAATTTCCGCACTTTCGTGATGCAGGACGTCTTCCGCCGCGTCCTGGAGCTGGGGGGGGTTCCCACCACGCACATTCGCAATCTGACGGATGTGGATGACAAAACCATCCGGGATTCTCAAAAAGCCGGCGTTTCCCTGGCGGAATTCACCGCAGGCTGGGCGGACCTGTTCCACCGGGACTGCGCCGCCCTTAATTGCCTGCCTCCCCATGCGGAACCCTCCGCCGTGGGCCATATTCCCGAACAGATACGGATGGTCCAAACATTGGTGGAAAAGGGCCATGCCTATGTCTCGGAAGACGGTTCCGTGTATTTCAGAATTTCCTCCTTCCCGGAATACGGAAGGCTTTCCCACCTGGACGAACGTGAACTGGATTTAGGAAAAACCGTCAATACCCGGTCCAACGCAGACGAATATGAAAAGGATTCCGTGGCAGACTTCGTGCTGTGGAAGAGCCGCAGGCCGGAAGACGGCGACAACTTCTGGACCTCTCCCTGGGGAGAAGGACGCCCCGGATGGCATCTGGAATGCTCCGCCATGATCCATAAATACTTCGGCAATGACTTTGATCTCCATTCCGGCGGCGTGGATCTGGTATTCCCCCACCATGAAAACGAAGTGGCCCAGTCCCGCTGCGCCTGCGGAGGCGGCTTCGCGCGCCTGTGGTTCCACATCACGCACCTGCTGGTGGACGGCGGCAAGATGTCCAAATCCCTGGGCAACATGTACACGCTGGCGGATTTGGACAAACTGGGCCACAAGCCGTCCGCGGTCCGGTACGTACTGGCGGGGGGCTATTACCGCCGTCCGTTGAACTTTACCCTTTCCTCGCTGGAAGACGCTAAAGCCGCGCTGAACCGCCTGGCCAAATTCGACACGCAGCTCAGGAACGCCTCCGGAACGGATTCCGTTCCCTCCTATGAGGAATTCTGCGCGGCATTCCCGAAATTGGGAATTTTCCAGCCGGCATGGGACAGCCTGAACGATGACCTGAACACTCCGGAAGCCCTGGGCCATGTTTTCAGCGCCATCAAAAAGGCGTATATCCCCTCCCTTTCACCGGAGGAGGCGCTCCGCCTGCGGAATGCCTTCCATTTTATCCTGGCCGCCTTCGGCATTATTCTTCCAGAGGAGGAACGGGAGGAAGCCCCGGAAAAAGTTCGCATCCTGGCGGATCAGCGCTGGCAGGCCAAACAGAACCGGGACTGGACGGAAGCCGACCGTCTGAGGGCGGAAGTGGCAGCGCTGGGCTGGGTCATCAAAGACCGCAAAGACGGATACGACCTAGTACGCAAATAAACGAATGGACGCCTTTTCTCCCATTCCCGATCATACGGGCTTCAAGGCCAGGAACCTGTTTGCGGACGGGCAGCAAATCCTGAAAGGCGGAGCTTTCGCCAAAATAGCCCCCGGCGGCGGCGGCCCCCTTTCCCCGCACCGCCATGCCCACGCTCATTTATTCATTGTCACCCGTGGAACGGTCTCTGTCATGCTTGACGGAAAAGAAAGAACGGTTCACGAGTACGAATCCCAGCTCGTTCCCGGCGGCGTTCTGCACGCCGTCTGGAACAAAAATCAGGAACCGGCGGAAATTCTGGGCCTGACGCTGGAAACGCCCCCTTCACCCACACCATGATGCAATGAGTTCCCGCCAGCGTACCCTGGGCCATGCAGCCGCCCTCATGACCATTCTCATCTGGGGAACGACTTTCGTCTCCACCAAGGTGCTTTTGCGGGATTTCACACCCGTCACGGTACTCTTCACCCGCTTTGTAATAGGATATGCTTTTCTCTGGTGCCTGAAACCGCGGTTTCTTCCATTCTCCGGTTGGAAAAAGGAATTCCTGTTCGCCGGAGCGGGATTGACCGGGGTTACCCTGTACTTCCTGCTGGAAAACATCGCCCTGACCTATACCTTTGCCTCCAATGTGGGGATTATCGTGGCAGTGGTTCCTTTCTTCACAGCCCTTCTGGCTCATTTCCTGCTGAAGGGGGAAGGCTTTTCCCGCCGTTTCTTCCTGGGTTTTGCCGCCGCCTTTACGGGTATCTTCCTCATCATGGCAAACGGAGCCTTCGTTCTGGAACTGAATCCGGCGGGGGATATCCTGGCACTGGGCGCGGCCTTTGTCTGGGCTGCGTATTCCATTCTGATGAAAAAAATCGGAGTCAACACGTCCAACATGATCATCTGTACGCGCCGCATTTTTTTCTATGGCATCGCGCTGATGATTCCCGCCCTGTGGCTCCTTCCGGCAAACATGGACTGGCATCTGATGGTAAAACCCGTCAATGCCGTTAACCTGCTGTATCTGGGCCTGTTCGCTTCCGCACTTTGTTTCCTGACCTGGAACCGCGTGGTGGAAATTCTGGGAGCCGTCAAATCCAGTATTTATATTTACATGGTACCGGTCGTAGCCGTGGTGGCGTCAGCCATCATTCTGGGGGAACGCCTGACCTGGATATCCCTGACAGGGATCCTGCTTACCCTGTGCGGCGTCACGATTTCAGAGTATAGAAAAAAAACACGGAAAAGCGGAAAGAAAAGGCCATCCTGAGAAAAATCCGATTTCTCCCGCTCCGGTTCTCTATATTTTTCCCCCTTGCATGGAGATGGACAGAAACCGCTTCCAGAACATGTCAGGCCGATGATTTCCCGCAACGGACAGACATTCATTTATCACGTTGCGGAAAAACCTGTCTCTGGATTAGATATCCGGCAACAACAAAGTTTTTTGAAAAAAATCCTCTCAGCTTCCGGAAACGTTTCTTTCCGCCTCTTCTTGAATTCGGGCTTCCGTCTCTTCAATCTTTTCCGAAAGGTCAGCCCATTGTGTAAAACAGGTTTCCAGCTGCCGGTCCGTCTGCTGAAAACGGGAGGTAAGCTCCATGACGGCTTCCGTATCAGCCGCCACGTCCGGACGTTCCAATTGAGAAGTAATTTCCGTCTTTTCCGTTTCCAGCCGTGCTATTTCTTCTTCCAGCAGCTCCAGTTTCTCCTGAAGCGGACGCAGCAGGCGCGTCTTCTTCTGGCGGATTTCCGCCTCCATGCGCCTGCGTGCCTTGCGGTCCAGCCCGGCGCCCGGTTCCGCCGCTCCGGAGGGGGGTAAGGCGGCTGCGGCAGCCAGGGCCTGGTTCCTCTCCACCTTTTCCAAATAATCAGAAACATTGCCCAGGTAAACGCGCGGTTTTTCTCCCGGGACGAATTCCAGTACTTTCGTCACGATGGGATCCAGGAAACTGCGGTTGTGGGAAACGATGCAGTAGGAACCCGGATATTCGGACAGAGCCTGTTGAAGCACCTGCTGAGACTGGATATCCAGATGATTGGTCGGTTCATCCAGAATCAGAAAATTGGCCGGATGCAACAGCATGCACACCAGCGCCACACGGGAGCGCTCACCCCCGGAAAGCACGCCAACGCGCTTGTGTACGTCATCCCCCCGGAACAGAAAACAGCCAAGCAGATTCCGGACCATGGGCGCAGATTCCCGGGTGGCGGCAGCTTCCACGCATTCCAGAATCGTTTTCTCCGGATCCAGGTCATCAGCATGCGTCTGGGAGAAAAAAGCTACCTGCGTATGGCGTCCCATGGTCACGCTGCCGGAACTGGGGGCCTCTCCGCCGGAAATAAGGCGGGAAAATGTGGATTTCCCCGCCCCGTTTACTCCTACAATGGCAATGCGGTCTCCCTTGACAATTTCAAAATCCACATTCTCAAAAACGGAAACGGAACCATAATGTTTGGAAACCTTTTCCAGCCTGACCACAGAATGGGCGCCAGCGGGAGGAGCAGGAAAGTGAAAGTTCATGACGGCGTCATCCTCTTCCACCTCAATCAGTTCCACTTTTTCCAGCTGCTTGATGCGGGACTGCACCAGGGAAGCCTTGGTGGCTTTATAACGGAAACGGTCGATAAATTCCTTCGTTTTGGCAATCTCCCGTTCCTGAGCCTTTTTCTGGCGCAGCAGAATTTCCTTCCGCAGCACGCTTTCCTTAAGGAAATAGGAAAAATTGCCCGCGTACTCCTCCGCCCGGCCGTGGTAAAAAGCAATCGTACGGGAAACCAGGGCATCCAGAAGCGCCACATCATGGGAGATGAGGATGATAGCGCCCCGGTAGGAACGCAGATATTGTTCCATCCACCGTTGGGACTGGATGTCCAAATGGTTGGTAGGTTCGTCCAGAAGCAGCACTTCAGGCTCCCGGAGCAGCAGTTTGGCTAATGCGATGCGCATTTGCCAGCCGCCGGAAAATTCTCCGCAATCCCGGTCAAAATCCCTGTCTTTGAATCCCAGGCCGCGCAGGATGGATTCCGTCCGGGGACGCAGCCGGGCGGAATTATGGGCATGCAGCACCAGTTCCAATTCCCCGATTTCATTGAGAACTTCAGAGTAGGCGGCGGAACGGGGATCCAGCCCCGCCATTTCCCGCGTCAGGGCATCAATGCGCTCCTGAAGATCCATCAGGTCCGCAAAGGCGGACATGGCTTCATCAATCAATCTGCGCCCGCGGATATGAATTCCTTCCTGGGGCAGGTAACCCACCTGGGAATGCCTGGATTTGATAATGGAGCCGGAATCCGGTTCATTCAAACCGGCAATGCACTTCATCAGCGTGGATTTTCCCGCGCCGTTATGGCCCGCCAGGGCAATTCTTTCCCCATCCTCCACTGTAAAGGAAAGGTCATTGAACAGGACGCGTGCGCCATACTGCACACGCAGGTTTTGAACAGCCAGAACCATGTACTGAAAAAGCAGAGAGAAGAAAACAGCGGAACGAACAGCCCCGTGCCGCGCTCCGCTGAATGAATGCCGGAATGAGGTTACTTACCAAGCGCCTTGTTCCACGCGGCAATGCGGTCGGCCTGTTCCGCAAACAGATCATCCGCATTATCTTCAATCGTAATGCCGGAGATGATGTCTCCCTGCTTAATGGAATCCACCACGCTCTGGCCTTCCGTCACCTTGCCGAAGACGGTGTGCTTGCCATTCAGCCAGTCGGTGGGCACATGGGTGATGAAGAATTGGGAACCGTTGGTACCTGGGCCCGCGTTCGCCATGGAAAGAACGCCGGGGCCGTCATGCCTGAGGTCCGGGCGGCACTCGTCCTCAAACCTGTAGCCAGGGCCCCCCATGCCTGTACCGGTGGGGTCGCCGCCCTGAATCATGAAATCCGGAATCACGCGGTGAAACTTGAGCCCGTCATAAAACCCCCTGGACGCCAGATTCAGAAAGGAAGCCGCCGTCACGGGCGTCTTGGAAGCAAACACCGTCAGCCTGATGTCGCCCTTGGAAGTATGGATGGTGATATTCTTGTCAGTTGCCATGGGTGCATGTTAAACGCGCGAAAAGGCATGGTAAAGGCTTATTGCGTACAGTCTCCGGGCCCCTCCGTTATTTCCCGCCCGTTTCTCCGCCGCACCTTTCCCTGCCGGGAAAAAGAATACTGCCGCACCTGCCTGTCATGATGGTTCCTAATGACAGGAGGAACGGTTGATTTTCCACAAAGGAAGACCGAATTTGAATGACATGAGCGAAGAACTGGTAGAAGAATTCATTACGGTTGAATCCATCTTTGTCCGCGGACGCAATTGTCTGGCGCTCAGGTCAAAATTTTCTCCCCTGTTTACGGACTACTACCTTCACCTCATGCAGTACGGCCTGCGCAACGAAGAACTCTGCGACAGCCTGCTGAAAGAACTCATGGCCTATTTCACCCTCTATATGGTCGCACGGCCCTGGGCGGAGCAGCATGCCTGGACAGTCAATCTCCGGACGCCTGCCGTCGCCAATCTGTTTGTCACCGGTTCTTCCCTGACGGAATCCGTAGTGGGCCGCATCTTCACCCAGGACATCAAGGAGCCTGAAGAAAACACGCTGTATTCCACCCTGCTTCGCAAAGGTTTTGAACCGCGATACTCCGTCGTACCCATTCCGGGAACGTCTCCGGCACGGTGGGTTGAAGAATTTTACAGGCAAAGCGAACAGAGAAACGCCCGCTGCATTGAGCTCCCGGATGAATGCTATACCATGGTGACGGCCCAGCCTGATGCGGATGAAGAATGGCTTGCTTCCCTCACCCGGGAGAAAATGGCTCATCTGGAAGAAGATGAAAATACCCGCGTGCTGGAAACGCGCCGGTTCCGCTTTTACTGCGGCTGCACGCTGGATCGCATCCTGCCTACGCTCAAGACCCTTCAGGAAAACAAGGAAGACCTGTTCCAGGGAGAAGAGGAACTGGAAGTCACGTGCCCCAGGTGCGCCGCCATTTACCGTGTGACGAAAGAAAATCTGGAAGATTGAGACATACATGATTTCTTTCTGACAATTAGTCTTTTCGGCAACGAACTTCGTGCTTAAACTTTCCTTGTGCCGACTTGTCCGAAGTGTTTACATAATTTCCACCGCGGGGCGGAATCGTTGTGCCCTCACTGTGGTTTTTCCCTGGCAAATCTGGACAAAAAATACGGCAAAGAAGCCATACCCTACCGCCGCGTATGCGACAACGCCGGGGCTCTCCGGCAGCAGGACCGCATGAGGCTGAATGCCCTGCTGGAGAAACTGGAGCGCCGCATCCCCCCCGTTCTCCTGTCCGTTTATTTCCCCAACATCCTGGAGCCCTTTTCCCTTATTCCACACAGCTTCTGGACAATGAACCACCTGACGGTGGACGAGGCAGGCTTCCCCAACCATCAGGGACCTCTGGACCCCCAGTGGCTCCTGGTCCTGGTGCTGGACGTGCGCACGGACACGGCCTGCTTCATGTGGGGCTATGAACTGGACCCTTATGTAGAGCCGGACCTGATCAACAAATCCATCATGAAAGCCCGTATTCCCCTGCGGGAAAGCATGCTTCTCCAGGCCGCGGGGTCCATCATGAAAAACGCCGTCCAGCTCGTCGCCCGGAAAGCGCGCTCCAAGGTCAGGCATCCCATGCGCTACGGATTAACGCCTCCCCCCTCTGTAGACCGGAAAGGAGGCGGCGCATGAAACCCCTTTTATTCCCGTTCCTGCTGACGGCGGCCATCTTTCCGGCTCCGGCCCAGGAATTACCCGCCCTGAAATGGACCAACCGCGACCAGCAATCCCTGATGAGAGGCGCATGGTGGAATGCCAACCCTCCATTGCTGCCCCCTGTGGATACGGCAGCGGCTCCCTCCGACCCCATGCCGGAACCCGCCTCCAATGCAGACTCCCCCGCCGTAGATCCCATTCCGGAGGATTTTACGGACGTCAATGAATATTTCCTGCCGGACTACATCCGCACCTCCACAGGTCTGATTGACCCCCAGAAGCTTCTTGCGGAAGTGGAAAGCAATGACGTCATCGAACTTATCAAGCTCATCAAATCCCGTTACAACGTCAACCTGTTTGTCAGCATCTTCGCGGCCGGACAGAAAGTTCCCCCTTCCGTCAATGCCCCCACTATCGCCCGCCAGATATTCAGGAACAAGGAACGCAACCTGCTGCTCCATTTCCACATGGGGGATATTAAAAGCGCCCAGATCGCACTGGATCCGGAACTGAGCTCCCAGCTTGGGGATGCGGGACGGAGGGATCTCCTGTACCAGGTGAAGCAGGACGCCTCCCGATTCACCAACCCGCAGGACGAACTCATTGAGGCCATGATTTCCCTGGCCAGAAGAACGGAGGCGGACATGGCATCCGCCCCCAGGCCTTCCCTTCCCGCGCTGGAGCCGGACAACCCTGCCAGCATCCCGGAAGCCAACATCACCATCCAGGAACCGGAGGAGGCGCAAGAATCCTCACTCCATGCCATGATGAAGGCCTGGATGTCCTTCGCTCTGGCCAATGTAGCCGGTATCATCCTGCACATCTCCGCACTGGCGGCTATAGCAGTGCTCTGGCTGATCTGGAAAAACAAGAGAGTGGTGCATCTGCTGCCGTCAGAGCCGGACAAGCGCCTGGGCGCCCCCCATGGCGCTTCCCAGAGCCGCCCCGTGAACTACTGCATGCAGGACAGCCGCGGGCCGAACTCCATCGGACGCAGGCAAATGCGCCAGCACATGCGCGACGTCTCATGACAGAATCATCCCCATTCCCCGAAATCCGCGCCGCCCTGAATGAGGCCGGAGAACTGGTACTTACTGCGGTGAACGCCCCTCCGGAAGCCGTCATCCGAATGGATATCAACGCGGACGTTCCCCGCATGCTCTGCACGCAGGGTCGCTATCTGGCTCCGGTGCAGGCACCGCCCGGCACGCGCATTCGCTTCCGCCTGTTCCGGGGGAAGCGCGGCATTACGTCCCCGGAAACATTCATCATGCCCGGCCCTCCCCCCGCACGGGCCGTACCCTCCACGCTGATTCCCTGCACCCAGGACCGGGACTTCATGATTTACGACTGGGCGTCCCGGCATGAAGCCGCGTGCCGCATCGTGCGCGAAACACACCCTAACCTCCTCTTCATCGGAGACTCCATCACACATTTCTGGGGAGGCCCTCCCGTGGACGAACCGCACCGGGACATCCTCCAGAAATCCCCGGAAACATGGAACCTGTGTACGGCGGGAATGCGGGCAGTCAATCTGGGATTCGGCTATGACCGGGTGGAAAACGCCCTGTGGCGGCTCCGCCACGGTGAACTGGACGGAGCGGAGGACAATGCCGTTTGCGTGGTGCTCCTCGGCACGAACAACCTTGCGGAAAACACGGACGGGGAAATCCTGGAAGGCATTCGTGCCGTCTGCCGGGAAATCACCGGCAGACTGGCAAAAGCCGTCATCATCCTCCAGGGATTCTACCCGCGCAACAGCGCCCGGGAAGGCACGGCGGAACGTATTGCCGGCATCAACCTCCTCCTGAACCGCCTGGCCGTGGAAGAGAATTTCATCTATACGGAACCGGGACGCGTCATGGCGAATAGCGACGGACACGTCCCGGAAGAACTCTCCAGCGACGGACTGCACCCCTCTGCGGCCGGCTACGCACGCATCGCCGCCGTACTGACTCCCGTCATCAGACAGGCGGCTGAACGGAAAAAATGACGTCGGCAAGAAACCGGATCCATCTTCCGGTGTTTTTCCTCATAGAACCCTCAGCGGAACCACCACCATGAACGAACAGGACGATACAACACTCTGGCAGATTCTGGGCCATGCCTCCCAACCTGCGCCGGGGGACGATTTTGCCCGCAGGGTCATGATGCGTATTGAAAGGGAAGAATGCGCTCCCGCCGTTCCGGTGGAATCCATTCATCACTTCAAGCGGCATTCCTTCCGCATTTGGGGTGCTGCGGCGGCAGCCCTGGTGGCGGCTGTCATCGGCATTGCCTCCCTGATGGAACCTTCTGCTCCGGAAACAGCACCCCTTTCCATCGCCGCCTTGAATATTGACGATGTACTGGTGGAAGAAGCTGGTCTGGCCCTGGGGCAGGAAAACCTGGTGGATGCCCTCTGCGTGCTGTCCTCCACGGAAACGGGAGTCATTTCTTCAGATAATATCCAGGATCTTCTTCTGTAATCGGGAAACAGGGCCTCCGGAACCGGCCGGACACCGTGCACAGTTCCTGCTTCCAAAGAAATCGGGCGGCTTCCCATCTCCCTGCGGGTATGGCGCGTTATCACCCCATGCCGGGAACCGGCCAGCCCGGGAAAGAAAGGCCACCCGGCATCACGGAGAGAAAAACCGGACTTTTTATCTGCCCCCCAAGCAGGCGGAACAAGCGGACGGACGGGAAAAATTGACGTACACGCCCGTATCGTTTACAACGGGGCATATTCCATGCAGGACTTCCTTTCCACTGTTATTCTTCTGTTCATCGTCATCGACCCGGTGGGCCTGGCGCCAATGATTCAGGGAATGCTGAAAAAATACTCTCCCGCACAACAGAAGGCTATTTTGATGCGGGAGCTTGTATTTGCGTTGAGCCTGCTGCTCCTTTTCTTCTTTTCCGGGAAATTCCTGCTGAACCTGCTGGGGCTGGAACCTTCCACCCTGAGCATTTCCGGAGGTATCCTGCTGTTTCTCGTAGCGCTGGGGATGGTCTTCCCCGCCAAGGATATGCTCTCTTCCTCCGGCCGGGCGGGCGGAAAAGACGAACCTTTCATTGTTCCCATCGCCATGCCCTTAATGGCTGGCCCCTCTTCCCTGTCCATCATTATGCTGCACGCCTCCCAAACTCCGGACAGCATTTCCCAGATGACTTACGCCGGGGCCATTGTAACCGCCTGGTTCCTCTCCGGAATAGTACTTTTCATCGCCCAGAAATTCCTGCGCCTGCTGGGGGAAAAAGGGACAATCGCCCTGGAACGGATGATGGGCATGGTGCTCATCATGATTTCCGTCCAGATGTTTATGAACGGACTCGCCGGCTACGGCGTCAAATAGGAAGGAGGTTCCAACCATGATTTGGCTTCTGCACGGCAATCTGGGTTCTCCGGCGGATTGGAAACCCGTCATGGACTTTCTTCATGCCGGAGGAGTGGAGGCTCGCGCCCTGAACCTCTGGAGGTATCTGGAATGCTGCCCCAAGAGTTTGGAGGATATGGGCCGCGTGCTGTGCTCCGAAATAGCCTCCCAGGATCGTCATCCCCTCCTCTGCGGCTATTCCCTGGGAGGCAGGTTGGCCATGCAGGCCGTTTTGGCCCACCCCCCTCTCTGGAAAGGGGCCATATTCGTCAGCGCCAGTCCCGGCCTGGAACATGAAGCGGAACAAGCGGCGCGGCGGGCGAAGGATGCGGAATGGGCCGTTCAATGCCTCTCTGCACCCTGGGAAAATTTTTTGAGGGAATGGGATGCTCAGGACGTATTTGAAGGAAGTCCGCCGCCTCCGGACCGTTCTTCCCTGAAACCGTGGCGCAAATCCATCTCCCGCGCCTTTATTGACTGGTCTGTGGGAGCGCAGAAAAACCTGGCCCCGCTTTTGAAGCAATCCCCTGTTCCCCAGCTTTGGATTGCCGGACAGCGCGATGCCAAATTCAGTGCCATGGCGCGGCGCATGGCGGGAGAACAGGCCGTCATCATCCCTCATGCCGGCCACCGGCTTCCCCTGGAAACTCCGGAAAGGCTGGCGGAATGCCTGCAACCATTCATTCTGCAAAACCTATGAACGACCCTGAAATACCGGATGCGGAAGATTTGAGAAAACTGGTGGAGGAAATCGCGCAGACCCACATCCCTTTCGGCATGTACGGTCCTGCCAAATACCCGCCCAAGGGATGTCCGCTGATGGACGTCCCCCAGGAATATCTGGCCTGGTTCCAGGCCAAAGGGTTCCCGAAAGGAAAACTGGGCCGTCTGATGGAACAGTGCCTGCTGTTGAAAGGGAACGGACTGGACTCTCTTTTTGACCCCTTCCGGAAAGCCAACGGCGGGCGGACGAAAAAAAACGCCCGCCGCCGCGTGTGGGATTTTGAAAATGAATAACCTTCCTCCGCGGCAGAAATGCCCCCTCCGGCAAATCAGGAAGAAGGAACCATCTTCACTTCCAGGCTTGCGCCCCCTTCTTCCTTAACAGCCAGCACGTAAAAAACCCCGTCCTCTTTCTTCCCTTGCGTGACCACAATGGTCAGGCTGCCGCAGGACAGCCTAACGCCGTCCGCCGGAACGGAAAAGATCCCCAGTTCCGCCAGGAGTTCAAGCGCTTGAATGCCGTCCCTCACACGGATGGTTTTCCCGTCGTCTGCTATCTGCTTTTTTACTTCCTGCCAGGCGGCGGCAAGCTGGCGGGGTTCCCGTTGCCGCATCTCCGCCGGGGACAAGGACGGCAGAACCATGCACAGCACGGCGGACAGGGTAATCAACAGTTTCTTCATGACAGGGAGGCGGAGGGAAGCTGCTTGTCCAATGCGTTCTGGAACTTTTCCAGGGCCTGCATGGCATGGCATGATGCTTTCCGGTCAATGGAAAGCGTCAGGCCGCAATAAGGGCACCTGATGGAACCGGACAGCAAGTCCGGAATGGTCGTAGGGAAATATACTCCGCATTTGGGGCAGTCAAGCCCCGGAGTGCGCTGGTAGGAATAAGTTGTTTTCTGGTCCATGTTATTTCTTTCTATTAATCATTCTTTTCCCGGGCGGAGGAAGACTCATAATGCGGCCTGGAAGCCAGCTGGAGAAATTGGGACAAGCCGGAAGGCATGTCCGCCTGCTGCATGGAGACATGGATTTTCATGTTCGCCTGCAGGGAGGAAGAAGCCCCTCTCCCGGACTGCGGAGCCAGGGAGGCCCGAAAATTCAGCCCTTCATTCTTCTCATTTCCGCCGGGGGACTCCACCTTTCCCCTGTTCAGGGAAAAATGTTCATTCGGCGCGGCGGCTACCGCATCAATGATATTGATGTCAAAATCAAAATCCGCCTGCCTGATTTGCAGCAGCGGCAGCGTCACCAGGCTGATGAGCGGCACGCTGACCTTCTTTTCCGCGCCGCCGAAAGCGTCGCTGTCCGTAAAGTTGAAGCTGATCAACCTCAACGCCCCGGTGGAACCGTCCGCGGGATTGTAGGACTCAAAGGCCAGGGACATGAAATGCTTCATGTAACGTTCCGCGGACATCGCATCCGCATCAATCGTTGCGACCAGCGGGGCTGAAATCAGCTGCTGCAGGCTCATAATGTGCCCGTTCACCTTGTTATTTGTAAAATCACTCATCATCACGTATCACTGTTGCGCGGACAATCCGGAAACATCATTCTGCTCCGCCGGAACGGAGGAGAAGGAAGCAGGGGATATATTCAGGCGCAGAGTCTGTACGGCTTCCTCCGGCATCTTTTTCAGCTTGTCCGCATCCACCTCCACGTCCACCACCACATTGCTTTCCTGCCTGGTGAAAACGTACTTTTCCGCCAGGGCGGCCAGGAAGGAGGAAAGACCCTCCCGGAGATTCGTGCAGCATTCCTGCCTGAGGTCGTCCCCCCGGGTTCCCCGGAACAGATCCTCCAGATCCGGATTGTCCATAAACTCCTTCTCCGCGACGCCTGCCAAAAGCTCCAGCAGCAGCCCCCTGTCCAGCCCGGTTTCCGTCTTCAGGAGCGCGCCTTCATGAGCGGAAACGACTGCGGAAATTTTCTTCCTCAGATAAGAGCAGAAATTTTTTTTCCACTGCTCCTCCCTGGCCAGCAGGCTTGAGAAGTCACTTCTGGCTTCGTCGTCCGGAAGACTGGAATGCACCACGGCCATCACAATGGAACGGATGGCGAACGCCGGCGCTCGCTCTTCCAGCTCCTGCCGGAACAAACTCCACTGCTCCGTGTCCGCAACCTGTTTCTCCTCCATTCCGGAGGTTCCCGTCACCGCATATTTCAAATTGAATTCCAGAGAACCTATCTGGGCGCTGGGCAGAGGGAAGCCGCACGCGCGGCCTCGCTTTCCATACTGGCGCGCCAGTGATGCCGCGTGGCAGTTCGCCGCATGCTGCGCTTCAATAATGTCCTTCAGGAGGGATTCCACGATAAGATTAAGACGGGACATGGTTCTGGAATGGAGGAGAAATCGTCATGGTTCGGTTATCAGGCGCCTACAGCCACCTTCTTCTTGAGTTCTCCGGCACTCACCGTGCAGTTTCTGGCGTCTTCCCTGGAAAGTATGTATTCCTTACCGGAATCCGTCTTCACAATCCTGGCTTCATTTCCCGCACCGTTTTCGAATGTTTCCGTCGCTTCTCCTATCCGAAGAGTGATGGCTTCCGGGTCAAACAGGCCCTCCCTGTTTTTGTAGGAGGTTATCAATTTCACGGTTCCGTCGTCCTGGATGGCATGCTGCACGTCCAGGAACCCTTCCGGAGACACGACGGAAATGCTATTGTTCAGCATCTCCAGCACCTTGGCCATCCCGGCGGGCATGCTGTCCTGTCCGGCATGGACGGCTACGTCCATGGTATATTCCACGCTGTATTTGGAATCCCTGGTCGCAGATGAGTCCTTTTTGCTGGAGTAGCTGGCATTCATACTGCCGCGCGCCCAAAAACACCTTGCAGAGGCGGAAACGCTGGTGTCTACGGAATTGGAGGAATTTTCCGTTTCCGTACTGGCGGCGGACGCGCTGATATTCGCCTTGAAATTGATGTCGATGGAATTAATGGCGATGTAGGGGATGGGGACGATGGTCAGAAGGGGAACCGTAATCTGAGCCATGTGGCCGTCCTTGATGAACTGGAAGGAAACGTTCACCGTCTTCTTCTCTTCCCCATCCGCGTACAGGCCCACGTTCTGGATGAATTCCCAGGAAGTCCTAGCCGCCTGGGCCTGTGCCTCCACACAGGCGACCAGGGGACCGCCGATGATGTTGCCGAAAGGCAGCGACTGCAGGGAAGAAGTCGCTGTCTCTGCTGCTGATTTGTCAATTGCCATTTTTATTTCTATTTCTGGTTCAGGTTCATTGATATGCCGCCTTCCGGCGACGTCATGAATAATGCGGTCATTCCGGTTCTGCCGCCATCCCGCCTTTCCGGCCGTTCCGTTTCGCTTTCCGGGAACGCCGCAAAAGTCCGCGCGGCGGACCGGAGCCTATTTGGAAAACGACAGCATGTTCAAACTACCCAGCACTTTTTTCTTCATGAATTTGCTGATGGGAATGGCAACGACGCCCACCTGGAGGAAATTGCCCGCAATGGATTCTATATGCAGCTTGTTAACCAGGTAGGAACGGTGCACGCGGATAAAATATTCCCCATCCAGATGCTCGGATACCCGTGCCAGCGGAGCGGAAACCAAGATGGACGGCATGCCGTGCACGTGCAGCGTGCAATAGCTTCCGCCCGCCTCCACATACAGGATATGCTTCATCAAAATACGTTGGAATCCGTCATTCATTTTAACAAATACCATGGGATTCCGGGATAGGGAAATCTCTGCGTTTTTCCCTGCCGCCGGGAAAAGAACCCCATCCTTTATTTCCATGATTTCCAGCTTGTCCCCTTCCTCCAACGGCTCCGGCACCGGAGCATAGCAGACCCTATCTTTTTTCGTGACTTTAATAAATTGAACGGTCATTCAAAAATCATAACAAAAACTTTAAATCATCAATAAATCTCTCAATGAATAACAAAAATGGCCTTTTGAAACCAAAATCCGGTCTTTCGGACAAACAGGAAGTTTCCGCCGTCCTCATGCATCCAACCGCAATTTTCAAATTCCCGGATAGAATTCTTCCGGCCCCGGTTACGGGAAAGAATTTCATACTGACCGGACCGGCCACCATCCGTCCCCCTTTTCATCCGGCGGTGGGGAATAATCGGCCTTGAGATTGCCGGACAGGCCTATCTCCTCGGACAGGCTCCCGGTTCCGATCTCCTGCCGTCCTACAGGCGGCCGGGAAATCCCTCCCTGAACAGCCCCCCCTCCCAGAGGGAGGCCGCCGCATGAAGAAGAAGCACTCGCAGAAATGGCAAGCCTTCCATTATCCAGGGCCAGGTCAGCCGCCATGCTTCCGCACCCAGGAAAAGCAGGGCAGCAAATATCTCCCCGTTGCCGCTCTGTCCGGAAATTTCCGGAACATGCGGAAAAATGCCGTTCCGCAGTGGGAAACACTGCGCAAACGTCCTGCCGGAACAGCGGACTCCATGCACGACCGCCGTCTGGCCGGGCATGGAGCCGCATCAGGGTGTTAAATTACAATTTTTTGGTATTCAGTTTTTTATCCACCACCATACCGTCCGTAATCTTCGGCTGGAACTTCACGTCGCGACGGGCTTTGAACTTCAGCACAAACAACTCGGAGGTTCCCTCCACAGGTTCCTTGTCCCCGATATTGACGAAGGTTGGATACAGAGCCTTGGTTCCGTTCGTATGAAGCCTGTCGTTGGTCAGGTTCTCCATCTTCTTCATATTCTTAACCTCCACGCCCACGAATTCCAAATCCTTGGGATCGTACGGGAGGGCAAAGCTCAGGGCATTCACCAGACGGAGGTTCCGGCCCTTCACAGTCACCTTGACGGTGTCTCCCCTGGCGTATCTCTTCTTATCGGCGCTGAGCAGAATCTTTCCGTCCACGCGGGCTTTCTTCTTTGCTTCCTCGGCGGCTTTCTTCTTCTCGTCGTCCCTTTCCTTCTTATCCTCTTCCCCGTCTTTCTTGGCGGCTTCTTCCTGCAGCTGGTCGTCTTCGTCTTCCAGCTGCGTGGCTACCACGGAAATATCGTAAGCGTCAATAAGGCCGTTCTTGTTGATGTCTCCGTTGCTGATGTAGCCTTCAAAGTCAGAATCGCCTTTCCGCAGACCCGTGTAGTTGATGTAGGAGGTCAGGTCGTTTCGGTCAATCTTGCCGTCATTGTTGATGTCGCCCGGCAGATAGCTTTCCGTGCCCGGCACCTTGAAGACATATATTTCCCTGCCGGAGCCATAGTCGCCCACGCCTTCCGTAACATTCAGCTTGATGTAGCGCGCCGCGGGAGCATCCTTGAAGCCGAATATCTTCACGTCGCCATTCTTGTCCCATTGGAACGTGCCGGCCTTCGTCCAGTTCTCCCGGTCCATGCTGTAATAGACGGCGCCTTTCAGCAATGTGCCGTTGCCGCCGTCCTCGCGGGGAACGTAATGGAATTTCTCAAGCTTGTTGATGGTCTTCAAGTCCATGACCAGGTCAAACGGCACAGCTTTCTCACCATGCTTCGTGTGCCAGGCATCCTTTTCCTTGAAGTCAAACAGCTTCACCAGAGAATTCCCCTGGCTTTCGACGCTCGTCTCGCCCTCAATTCCAGGAATGGCGAACTCAAGCGGATTGGCTTTCGTCTTCGCTCTGACAGCCGTCCATGCGGAATGGCCGTCCCGGTTGACGGCCCTCACCTTGAAGGAATAAGGCGTCTCAGCCTCCAAATCCTCAAACAGGAATTCCGTCCCTTTGATGGTGGTATACAGCATCCCGTCGAATTCGATTTCATAAAAATCGGCATTGGGAACGGCGTCCCACGTGGGCTTCAGGGTATAGGCCGCCGCATTTTCCTCCGTCACCACGGCATTGGAGGGAGCGGTCAGCGCGCCGGAAGAAAGACGGTACTTTTCGGCGGGTTCAAACCGGAATCCTTCCACGGAAAGCACCGTAGGGGCCGCCGTAATATCCGCCGCTCCCAGCTTCACCAGCAATTGAGGGTTCCCGGCAATCACCTTTTTCTCAAAATCGCTTCCCTTCGTCGCAAACCTGTTCAGGTTGGGAGCCCGGTCATAAAAATATACATTCTCCCGGGACTTGAAATCCTCCAAGGAATTCGCTTCCGCCAGATTGACGCTGTTTTCCCCGATTTTTGCGGAAACCCTGGACGGCTTCTGCGTCACGTTGATACGGAACTCCGTGGCCTTCTTTTTCTGGAAGCCGTTAAAGTCCCCCACCGCCGGATGAACGGTGACAGTCACATTGTTCTTGCCGTCCTCCCGGGATTCAACCAGGGTGCGGACGCCTTTGCCGACCTTGTATTCCTCCGTCACGCCGTCGTCGTCATATACGGTGAAGGAAGAGCTGCCGTGCGGATAAAGCTCGTAAATACGCAGGTTCGGATTAATTTCCGAAACATTGTTGCTCGGGTTCGCCATGGGAATAATCGCGCCGTTTTTGACGAACACGGGCAGTTTCCACAGTGGTGCGTCAACATCATTGTAAATCTTGCCGCCTTCATACAAATCCCCGGTGAAATAATCGATCCACTGTCCTTCCGGCAGGTAAACGCCGTGGCGGACGTCATTCCCCTCCTTATCCGCCCTGGTTTCCTGGTAAATGGGAGCCACCAGAAAATAAGGGCCGTACAGGAACTGGTACTGCGTCGCCTTCCCCAGTGTGTAGGGATTGGGATATTCCAGGAACATGGCCCGGATCATGGGCAGCCCGGAAACGGATTCCTCCGCGATGCTGTAGGCGTACGGGAGCAGTTCCGACTTGAGCTTGAGATACCACCGGTTAATGGAAGTATAAGGTTCCCCGAAGACATGGGGATACTTTTCATTGGCGCCCCAGCCATCCATATTCAGCTCCATGGGGGTGAACGTTTTCCACTGGAAATCGCGGACATTCACCAGCGGGTTCTTGCCGCCGAAAATGCCGTCCATGTCCGAACAGATGTTGGGCTGTCCGGAAAGACCGGAGCCGATGTAGGTAGGAATATGGAAACGGATGTACTCCCAGACGCCGCCCGTCTGGTCGCCCGACCAGATGCCGGCATACCGCTGGGTTCCCGCCCAGCCGTCCAGGGAAATGATGAACGGGCGGCTGTTATTCCCGTAGTAGGTCATGATCTGGGCCACGTCCGTAATACCGTTCAGCCCGAAGGAATAGCCTGCTCCTACCCAGGCGACGTCCGTCTTCAGCACGCGCACTCCGGCGTCCCGCACCTCCTTCACGATATCACGCTGCAGCAAAGCGCTGATTTCCGGCTTGGGATGCAGGTCGGACTGGGTCCACAAACCGATTTCCACGCCATTCTTCCTGGCGTAGTCCGCCAGGCTCTTTAAATTCGCAATATTGCCGTCCAGGGTATCCGTCTGGCCGTACCCGGCTCCGTAGCCGTCGTTCGGCAGAAGCCATCCCAGCGGCATGTCATGGGCCTTGTAACGGTCCACGACGGCGCGACCGGAAAACTGGTAGTTATTCAGTTCCCCGTTCAGGGATTCCTTAATGCCTCCGTTATCCTTCTGGCTTTCCTTGTACCGTTTCCCGTCCTCAAACAGGATTCCTTTTTCATCTTCCTTCCAGTAATCCCGGTTATAGGCGTTCAGATGCCCCTGGTAAAAGGCGAACTTGGGCAGCAGAACGGGAGAGCCGGTAAGCTGGTAGAAATCCCTCAAAAGACTGACGGGACCGTCGCTGACCATGAAAAAGACATCCAGATAATTTTCATCATGCGAGAGTTTAACCAGATTCTCTTCCTTGGAGCCGAAATCATACTGCCCTTTCTTGAAGGTATGCCACATGACGCCGTACCCGCCGGTGGACCAGTAAAAAGGAGTGGGGGATGCCACGCCGCCATCCGTCCAGCTGTTCTGGTTTTCTATGGAAATGACCTTTCCCTTGTGGGAAAAACGGCCGTTCTGTACGCCGCCGCCGTAAAAATATTCGTCCGGCTTCGCCTTCAGGGAAAAGCTGGTTCTGCCCTTTTCAAAGAGAATGGGGGATGCCTGCTCCGCCACTACGGAATGATCCTTCAGATTGATCACCCTGAAAAGAGAGGTCTTTTTATTTATCTCAATCCTGACCTTCCCCGTGGTGATGACAACCGCATCGCCCTTCTGGTCCACCTCCAGCCGGGAAACCGGCTTCCGGGGATTGTCCGCCAGAATGCGGGCTTCCGGTTCCGCCTTGGGATCGCGGATGATACCGCCTTTGTCATCCCTGAAAATACGGAAAACGTTATCTCCGTAAAAATCAAGCGTCATCCGGCGATTGTTGTCGAGCAACACTTCCACGGCGGCAGGATTGATTTTTCTGGCGCCTTCAACGGCCTGGACCTGTTGTTCAGGAACCGGCTCTTCCAATGCGGCAAGTGCGAAGCCCGAGAAGGAAATGGACAATCCGAAAGCCAGCAGGACGGAATTCCGGAACATGCCATGGTCTATTGAGTTTCCCATCATTGTAGTGTTCTATATTATTCAGAGGAGCGGCATTGCGGGAAGGATGCAAACGGTCGTTTCCTGACGGGCAACAGACCGCTTTCATTCATCGTGCCGTCTAATGGCGCAGACTATCTTGCCTCACCATACCCTTTGTCCGTAATCGTAACAAGGTCAAAGACGGCAGTAACGGCGCACTATTGCTCCACACGTTCATAAAATACCTGCTCACAAAAGGTTACCTTTCCATGATGACATTATTTCTTCCCCACGGCATAACGTCGTAAAATGGATGATGCCCGCTGAAGCCCTTATTGTAACCCTTGGAGATATATTCCTCCAGCGCCGGAAACGGCCCGTCTGCGCCAGGCGGAATGCCGCGGGCGGCAAAACAGTGGGAAATAATATGCAATTTCTGTTTATTGCCTTTTTGAACAAAGGGTTATATTCTGCATTCCCGGACCGGCAATCCATCCGGGACGAACCTCTCTACTCCGGGAAGGATGCCGCAGGCCACCCGGGAACAGGGGGGAGCAGGCGTCACGCCGACAACCTGAACTCATTCGGGGAACATCCCGTATTCTTCTTGAACATGCGGCTCAGGTGATGGGGATACTTGAACCCCAGTTCATAGGCGATTTCACTGACGGATTTATTGGTGGCGCAGAGAAGCTCCTTGGCTTTGTCCACCAGCTTGAGCTGGATATGCTCCTGGGGAGTTTTTCCCGTCTCTTTCTTGACGAGATCCCCGAAATAGTTGGCGGAAAGATGCAGTTCATCCGCGAAATACTGCACATAAGGCAACCCCTGTTCCAGAGGCTTGTCCCCCTCGAAATAGGAATCCAGCAGGCGTTCGAACTCCGTCAACACATCCCTGTTCACATTCTCGCGGGTGATGAACTGGCGGTCGTAAAAACGCATGCAATGGTTCAGGAGAACTTCAATATTGGCCGTCACGATGGACTTGGTATGCCGGTCAACGCCCCGTTCCAGCTCCGCCCGGATTTCCATCAGGCCGTTCAGGAACAGATGCCTTTCCCTCTCCGACATATGGAGGGACTCGGAAGCGTCATAGGAAAAAAAGGTATAATCCCTCATCTTGCGCCCCAGGGAAGTGCCACGGAGCAAATCGGGATGGAACAGGAGGGCATACCCTTCTATCCGGAAATATTCCCCGTTGTCATCATTGCCCAGCACCTGGCCGGGAGACACGAAAACAAGAGTGCCCTCCTGATAATCATAATAATGCCTTCCATACCGCAGGTCTCCGCATTTCACATCTTTCAGGAAAACGGCATAAAACCCGTATGCCTTGCGGACATGCCGCAGCGGCGGAACCCTGGAAAAATCAACGACGCTGACCAGAGGGTGCAGCGTTTCCTGCCCCAAAAAGGAGTTATAGTCTCCTACGGAATCCATGTTCAAAATAACGCCCATGTCTTTTCTCCTGCTTTTGACCGAAGCATAGCAGGCAGGAGCCCGGCTATCCAGTTCATTCCGGCAACCTGTAATCATGGTAGGAAAACCTGTAATCCATCTATCGAAAAAAATAGAAATCCTATGGTAGTTTTGCAGGCATGGAAATAATTAACGGGCAAGACATGCCATGCAGGGAGCTGGGCAAAAGCGGCCTGAAGGTTTCAGCCATAGGCCTGGGCTGCATGGGAATGAGCCATGCCTACGGAGCACCAGCAGACAAAAAGGAAATGACGGAACTCCTGGCCCGGGCCGTGGATATGGGATATACATTCTTTGATACGGCGGAAGTGTACGGAACACCCGGACACCCCCACGACAACGAAGAACTGCTGGGGAAAGCGCTGGTGCCCTACCGGGGCAAAATCGTTATTGCGACCAAATTCGGAATCCGCTTCAGCGGCACGGCAGGAACCGGGCCGTCCCCGCTGATCACCGATTCCCGCCCCGGCACAATCCGCCAATCCGTGGAAGGTTCCCTTAAAAGGTTGGGAGTAGAACGCATCGGCCTGTATTACCAGCACCGCATGGATGATTCCGTGCCGCCGGAAGAAGTGGCGGGCGTCATGCAGGAGTTGATCCGCGAAGGCAAAATCGCGCATTGGGGTATTTCCGAAGCAACGGAGGAAGCCATACGGCGCGCGCACGTAACATGTCCGATCACCGCCGTCCAGAACCGTTACTCCATGATGGCGCGCCATGATGAATCCCTTTTTCCCGTACTGGAAGAACTGGGCATCGGCTTTGTGAAAAGGGACAGTATAGTTGAAATAGGGTGAATTAGGGGTGAAATAGCCTGAAAGCTAGCAATGGCGTGGGATTACGGCGATGGAAAGAAGAGACGGGTAGTTGCGATGAAGGAACATGAAACTACCGAAGCGGGACAGGTTGTTGCGATATGAAAAGCCCCTCCGAAGAGGGGCTGTTAATATTACGAGGCTAAAGCAAGGCCAAGCCGATTACAGGCGATCCGATAATATGCCGGAGATAGTTCAATCCCGGTTGCGGCATGTCCCAAATTTTGCGCCGCTGCCAGCGTAGAACCTGACCCGGCGAACGGATCAAGAATCTTGGATTGCGCAGGCAGAACCGTCATGAGATGTTCCATTAAAGCAACGGGCTTGCCCGTCATGTGATGCCTATTTTTTCGAGATGGAATAGAAGCGCGGAAAATACCAGCAGGGAAACAACGTGGCCCAGGCATGCGGCTGCCATTGGTGGCATATAATATATACTCACACTGTTGACGGAACATACCGGGATTAGGGCGGCATCCCTCCGTTTTATCCCATACGACAACCCCGCGCCAGGTCCACCCAGTTAATTGCATGGCATCACTGACAAGTGGGAGCTGTCGCCAATCAGAAAAGAGCATCAGCCATCCACCGGGACGTGTGATCCGAAGTGCAAGAGAAAGCCAGTGAATCGTCCAAAGCATGTGAATACGCTGATCATGTGAATCATTACGGAATGAAGGAAAAGCCTGACTTAGATTGTATTTGTCTCTTGGATCAGACTTGCTGTTCATTACCGAACTGCCGCTAGAATAAGGGGGATCGGTGATAATGGCATCAAAAGCCGCATCCGGCATACCCATCATAAGGTCCAGGCAATCCCCTTGAATCATTGTTTGAGTGTTGGTCATAGGGGCATAAGCATAGCTTATGCACGGCTCTTTTTAAGGAGCGCAAGGAATTTATGATGAATTTATTATGAATAATCTAACATAAAATACTGACCATGAATTTTATGAAGATGTGTCATAAAATCAACGCTTAAGGCGACGCATTAGGTAACGAGCATCCACACCATCAGTTTGCAAAAGAAAGATCGGCTCCCATCCGTCTTTGATCCAAGCATTATGTTCGGAATAGTCTTCATCAATTCCATTAGCCGTTATTTCTCTGTATTCATAGATGGGAGCTCGAAATGCAGGATCATTTGAGCGAAAGGCAATAATCCCTAAAAAAACAGTTATGAGAAGCAACAGTACGATCAGAATATTTGCTTGTTTATAACTCATACAATTTATAGGTGTTGTATTTTTTATTGGCTGACGTTATTGACTAGAAGTTTCAAGGCTTCTCTTAATTTTACTAGTTCCTTCTCTGTCTCTCTCCACTTTTTTTCATAATATGAGGATTCTTGTATCGTTTCAGGGCCGACTTTACGCCACAAATAATCCATAGACACGGCTAGAGCATCAGCCATTCTTTGCAGTTCTCCTGCCTTGGGAATTGATCTCCCTGTAATATAAAGAGAAATAGCACTTTGTGATATTCCGGTAGATTCAGCAAGCATCATCTGTGAGAAGCCCCGTTGCTTCATAAGGGATTTCAAATTGTCATGAAATAACAGTTTCTTAATATTTTTCTTGCCTGTCATTAGAAGTATGGTATGAGTTTTCTCATAGGCGCGCCTTAGAACGGCGCGCCATGAACAAAACCTATCATGACAACGAAAACAGCACAAGAACGCATCACGCCGCAGTGGTTGCTTGCCCGCGGTTGGTACATCACGGAGGCCGCTAAGGCGATTGGACGGGATCCCAGTCATGTGCGGCGGGTATTGATCGGGGACAGGAAGAGCAAGACTATTGCAAAGTTGCTCCGAGCCTTACCTGAAAAACAACTTACCGGACAACGGAAATGATGACTACTTACCTTAAAAAAGCCCTGGCCCGGCTGCTGGAAATTGCCGTGCTAGCGGCGATGGCCGGAGTGGCAGCCTGGTGCGGGGTTTACTGCCTGGACGATGAAGCCCGGCAAGTAAGGGAAGGAAGAAAAGACCCCCGAACGGCTGTTTTGCCCGTATTACCCGATGAAGGATGAAAAATTGACGCCCCTTGAAAAAAACGTGGTGCTGGCATTGCTTAGCCGTCCCCAGTTTCGACGCTGGGCCGGGCTGCCCGAATCAGGGCCGCTGACGCTGCAACAAATAGCCGATTGTCTGGACGTGTCCCCGCAGACCATCCAGGGGATTGAAGCCCGCGCAAGACTGAAACTGAAAGAAGCCCTATTGAAAGAATTTGCGGACCATGAAAAAATGTGAATTGAGCATCCCGGAAGCAACCCGGATTGCCCTGGGGGTGAGTGAGGCGAACCGCCTGCACAAGTACGCCACCGCCCAGGCAGAAATGGCCGTTGTGGCTGGAAAGAATGCCGTGCTGGCCGTGCTGCGGCTTGGCAGGCTGTTGAAAGATTTGAAGGCCGCTACCGTTCACGGTGAGTGGGGACAACTGTTTAAGAAAGAAAACAACACGAAATCGGACACATGTGTCCGATTTGGAGAACAAGCACATTTAGATTTCACAGAAAGGACTGCTCGCCGCTACATGCGCTGCTACCAGGAAGCAGCGGCACGACTGGGGCAGGACGAACGGCCCGCGCTGGACATGGGCCTGGACGGCGAAGCTGTGGAAACTCTGCCGGAACTGGTGAAAAAAGCCACCGGGAACGCCGTTACCCCCCGGCAAATGATGCTGAATCTGCAAGTGGTGAAAGACGGCAGCAAGAGCGCCGCCCAGGCTGCCCGCCTGGCCCAGCACGAAACCATCTTGCGGAACCGGGGGAAAGGCCGTGCCGCCGCCCCCGTAAGCCCGGAACAGGCCATGATGGCCGCCGTGGCGGGCGTGCAGCCGGAAGAAGAACTGAGGGAACAGAAAAAGCAGGTGGCTATCAAAGACGCCCACCACATCGTGATCATGCTGGACGAATTCACCAAAGAGGAATTGCACAAGTACCTGCCCGGCCCCGACCGGGATTACCTGCTCCTGTGCCTGAAGAACGTTGAACGGATTATCAAGGAAGGAAAATGAATGAATTATCCACCATTGAAGGGCTGCCCGGCTGGGAGGCCCTGCCCGCGGAAGAGCGGCTGAAGGTGCGCAAACTGCACGCGGCTTGCCGTGAAATCGCGGCGGCTCCGAACAAAATGGCCGCTTACAAACTGGCGGCCCAGGCAATGAAAGACGCGGGGCATCCCATGTCCTGGCAGTCCGTCCAACGCAAATTCCTGGCGTGGCAAACAAGCGGCAGTCTGCTGGCCCTTGCCGATTTGAGGATGGCCGGGATGCGTCCCACCCGGGCACGGGTGAAACATCCGGGATTTGTCGCTTACTGGACGGAACTGCAAACGCGCTGCCAACGCAACGGCGGCCAGGCTTACCCGCTGCTGCTGGACATCTGGCGCAAAAAATCCGAAGTCATACCCGGTTACGAAGGCTGGCCCGGTCATCCTCAAATTCCCGTGGGGTGGAGCAAGAAAAACCTGATGCGTATTAAACCCGCCGCCCTGGAAGCCAGGGTGATGCGGGAAGGCATCAAGGCCGCGGCCCCTCTGCTGCCGATGGTGCTGACTACCCGCGTAGGCATGGAGGCCGGGGAATACTACGTGTCCGACGACAACTGGCTGGACACGCACGTTATCTGCGGCAAGCAGATTGTGCGCCCCTTGCAGCTGGGCTGCCTGGATATTGCCACCGGAAAAATGGTGCACTGGGGCATGATGCCCCGGATGATGCGCCAGGACGGGACGCACGCCGGATTGACGGAGCGCTACATGCGCATGTTTGTGGCGGGGCTGCTGGCAAATGTCGGCATCAATACGTCCCGGGGAACCACCCTTGTGGTGGAAAACGGAACGGCAGCCATCCGGGCGCACATGGAGCAAGTCTTGCTGGACCTGTTTGACGGCGCGGTGAAGGTCCACCGTTCCGGCATGGAAGGGAAAACCCAGGCATTGCTCCGGGGGTATGAAGGCCGCCAGGGAGGCAACCCCCGCGGCAAGGCGCACCTGGAATCCGTGTGGAACCTGACGGCCAATATATGGAGTTCCTGCCTGCCCGCTCCGTCCGGCCATGACCGGACAGAGCCGGAATGGCTGGCGGGCCTGATGAAGGAGCAAAAGGCGCTGCTGAAAAAGCAGGGCTATCTGGAAATCAGGGATCCGGACCGGGCCGCCATGCTGCGGCATCTGATGACAACCTTTGAACAACTTACAAACGATATAGCCTGGCGCGTGTACGATGCCTTTAACAGTCGGACCGACCACGCCCTGGAAGGCTGGGAACGGATGGGGCTGGTGGTGCCGATGGTGCGCCTGTCCACGGACAGCGACTGGATCACGCTGACGGACAGCATCCCGGAAGCGGACCGCCACACGCTGCTGAACATGGCCGCCCGCGATCCGGAAAGGCTGGTCAGTTCCCGTCGCCTGTCCCCCGCGGAAGCCTGGAACCTGAAACTACAGCACCAGCCCCCGCTGCGGAAAGCGACGCAATGGGAAATCGTGGATTTGCTATCCCGCGACCTGGCCGTGAAAACGGTGGTGAAAGGCTCCTACATCATCCTGCAAAACAAGGCGGTAAGCATGGACCGCCTGTACTACCCGGCCAGCATCGTCACGCCGGAAGGGTATCAGCGCATCCTGCCCAGCGGCATGGATGTATGGGTGATGCTCAACATGTTTGACGATCAGCACTTGTACATCATTGACGAAAAAGGCCGCTGCCTGGGCATGAGCACGCTACAGCAACGCGCGCCCTACTACGACGAGGACCAGGTGCGGGCGGCTATGGGAAGGAAGAAGAAAGCCACGGCGGCAACCTTGCAGGAAACGCGCGTCCACCACGCCCGGAAAGAAGCGGCCATCGTCGGAACACGCCTGTACAACCGCCAGGTGGCGAAGGGGGCGCCCATTACGGTGCAAGGGTTGCTGAACGCCGAAGGTACGGATGCCGCCGCCCTGGCCGCCGTGAAAAAACTGCCCGGCATCAGCCTGTTGCCGGAAACGGAAATACCGGAAACGGCATCCCCCCAAAAAGAAAGCCATCCGAAAATTTCATTTTTATAAATACTATGGACAGAATAACATATACAAAAAATGACAGCGACCCGCGGCGCTTTTTGCCTGCCGTTACCAGCGGGCCATACCCCCAGGAAGCGAAGCAGACATTAGCCTGGCTTATCTCCTACGCCGCAGAACACAACTGGACCCTGGGCGATATGGCAGCCCAGGCCGGAGTGTCTGCCAAGACAATGCGCTCCATACTAAAAGGCACCTACGAAGCCAATGCGGAACCGCATCTGCTGGCCCTGGCCGCACTCCGCGCCCGGCTAACTGTAGATCAGGCGGGCGAAGATTTGCCATTTGTGGAAACAAAACTTGCCCGTTATACGATGGATCTTGCCGAATTTACACGGCGCTACCATTACGCGGCGGTGATGATCGGACCGACGCAGTGGGGCAAGACCGAAGCCGTGAAGGAATACGCCCGGAGGCATCCGGACAAGGTGGTGCTGGTGCGTTGCCCCGTGTCAGCCAGTCCTACGCGGCTGCTCTACCGGATTGCCAAGCAGATCGGAGCGGGAACGACGCTGAAACCGGAAGATATGATCGACCGCATCCTGCGCTACCTGACCCCTGATCATTTACTAATCATCGACGAAATTCACCATGTTTTGCGCAGCGACAAGATGGGAATGAAAGGCGTGGAGCAGGTGCGGGAACTGCGGGACATGTCCGGCTGCGGACTGCTGCTGACGGCCACCCCCGAATTTGAGGCGGCAATGGAAGAAAGCCCGGTCTGGTCCGACATGCTGAAACAGCTGTCCAAACGCAACGCCTGCCGGGTGTACCGCCTCCCCTCCGCCATCAGCACGGAAGACTTGCGCCAGGTATGGGAATTTTACGGATTCCCGGAACCGGACGCGGGCCTGCGGGCCTCCGTCGAAGCCGCCGCCCAGGACAGCGGGTACGGCGTCATCACCAAGCGCATGAACCTGGCCCGGATAGCCGCTAAAAACGCGGGTGTGCCCGTGACCTGGGATTATTACCTGGGCGCCATCAAGAAGCTGCAAGACATGGAAGACGGCAACATGCCGGATGACGTGTAACCCTCTAAATCCTATGAATCAAGATACCACGACACCACCGCAGAACCACCCGTGGGTGACTGCCTCAACGCCGAACAACCTGCGCGATCCGCAACTGCTACAGGACTTGTCGGAAATCGGCATGACCTGCCTGCTGGGCTGGCATGCCCTGATGGACACGCCCCACAGTTACTCCGCCAAATCTGTGTGGTACGGCAAAGCAAAAGCATGGGCGGAGGAATTGGAACGCCTGTATCTCACCTATACGCAAGGAGACGACTGGATGATCCAATTCCCGGGCATCCAGCAACACGTCATCAGCCAGGCGGATGCGGACATGTCCCGCGCCTATGGAATGCTCTTCTGGAACAATCCCATGCCGGATGGCAGCGACCCGAAAACAGCCATAACGCAACGGCTCTTGTCCGCCCATAACATCATCCGCCACCTTGTCAAAGGCGAAGGCGGCCTGCCTTATGGCAGGCTGCCCAGGGTGGGGGAACCTGAATTCCTGGCTTATGACCCGGACGCGGAAAGATGGGTTGCCGGATGCGGCAATGAAGACCTGGAAGACGACAGATACCAAGACTAACAATCAACACCACCATCATGTACAGCACCAACACCAACCATCAACAGGACAGGGGGCAGCAAGCCCCCAATGTCAAGCCGGCCCCCAAAGGCGGCCACTTTGTCCTCCACATTGAGGACGTTGCCACGGACAACGACAAACTTGGACTGGCTGTTTACTGGAACACCGTGCGGGCAACCGCCTACGAAACGCCAGCCTTCCGCGTCTTTGCGACACTCAAAGAAGTGATTAACCGAAACGCTGACGCCATCGGTGAAATCATGGCCGATGCCATCAATCGCAACCGGGAGGGCCAACAATGATGCAGAGCACATTTTATTGGGAGGCCGCCCGGTACATATCCGTGGCGATCATACCCGGTGCGGGGGCAAGGTATTTCACTTACGCCAACGAATCTGACGCCCGCCGCCATGAAACCAGCATGAGGGAGTGGCACGGCTCCCAGGGCAGTTTCACATATTACACCATCCGAGACGCCGGGAACATCCTGCGGGCGGCGGAACATTGGACCATGTGCCGGGATTGTAAACGATGCCGCCCCTCCCGGCCCCATCTCCGCCAACCGGGGAAGCAGCATGAATGCGACCTCTTGGGAACGGATGGGCACTGGTACGTGGACCCGGAGAAGGACGGCTGCACCTGGGGAACCAGAAGGGAGGAAGAACACAAACCGGAAACCAACAGCCATGAATAACATCGAACAGGAAACAATCTGCTTTCAGATTAACTTGGAACTAGGACGGTTCCCGGGGAATCATGACTACCACGTGACCTATGACCCGCGCTGCCGGGAAATCGGGGTGCAACTGGGAGAACTGGGCATCCAGTGGGTGCCCGTGGACGCCGAGAAATTTTACTCTTGGCTTCACAATACCCCCGGACTGAAATGGACGGACGTGGTGGCCATGCTGGTCCGCAAGCTCCGCCAGACGAAACAACTCAACAAACAACATAACAATGGGAAAGATACGCACAACCACTAAAGCAACCGACCAGCAGGTAATCAAAGACCAGGACGAATTCTGCCGGACACTGGACGACATCGCCCGCAAGGGTGTTGAACTGGACACCTTGCAGGCCGCCAAGGAGACCGCCATGCAGCAAGTGCTCACGGATCACGACCCCAAAATCAGCGAACTGGCCAGGGAGATTGCCCGGCTCACCAAGATGGCCGAGCAATGGGCCTCCCCCCGCAGGGACGAGCTGTTTGCCAGGGGCCGTAAATCCGGCACCACCGCCCTGACTACCTACGGCTACCGCCTGGGGCAGCCCTCCCTCAAGCCCGCGCCGGGATGGACCTGGGACAAGGTTGTAGCCCTGCTCAAGAGCACCCGCCGCAGGGCCTACCTAGTCACCAAAGTAACCCCGGACAAGGATGCGATCCGCCTGCATGTCAAGCCTCACAAACTCGCCAAGCTGGGCATGCAGATCAAGCAGGATGAAACGTTTTACGTAGAGAGAAGCACCAGGAGTGACGACTAAATACAAATGCCGGAAACGGCCCTCCGGCCTCTACGACGTAACGGTGATCACGCCGGAGGGCGGAAAAAGTATCATCTACAGCATGGAGGAAGACCGGAAAAACAACCTGATCCGGGTGATCAGGGAATACAATGAAGAAACTGCACGCATCAAAGCCATTAAACCACGCAGCGACAATGGAAAAGTCATTATCAAATAAGCAAAAGGCCGTATTGGCGCAGCTGGCCGTCCGGGCCTACAAGCAGCTGCAAGCATACGGCTGCCCGGTGCCGTCCCTGGAAGAATGGCGGCACGACGAGACCTGGAAAGCCACCGGACACACGGAATCTTTCACCCGCGCAACACAAAAGGATTATACGCTGATTTACAATCGTTTTGCCGCTTACCTGGGATATGAAGCCATCAGAGACAACACCTACACGGAAATGGACAAGGAATTGCACCTGCTCCGGGACAGCATGCAACGGTTTGAAACCGGGCCGGACTATCTGGCGGAAGTGGTGAGGGACCAGCTGCATCTGCCCTGCACGGGAAAGAATGTCTATGACCAGCTACAGAAATATGCCAAGCCTGAACACATCCGCCATCTGAATTATACAGTGATCAACCGGGGCCGGGCCGCCGCCCGAAAGCTGGCGGAAGAAACAGGATTGGAAACCTATGAACCGCACGCAATCCCGGGGACGATACCCCCGGGAGGGCTGGCGGATCATGTGGGAGCCGTCCCGGTATCCAGGTCCATCCAGGCAGCAGCCCGAAGGGCTGTCACCCCGGAACCCGAACCGAAGACGGCCAGGGGATGGAGCGACACGGTATCATTTGAAGACGAATTCCCTCTGTAACTTTTCGCATCCCTGCGGATGCGCGGATTGAAACCAAACCGAAGCGGAACAACTGGTCAGACGGTCCAAAAGGCTTGCAGTATCAGACTTTCCCGGCAAAGCCCCATACTGAAAATCCAGCATGGGGCTTTTTGCGTCCCTGCTCCTGAAAAACCGTTAAGCGTGTGGTAATATGGACACATGGACGAAAATTTGCGCCGCTGGGCTAATGGGCCGGAATGTAGCGTTGCCGAAGCTGCCCGCATATTAAAGGTAAGCCGGGAAACGGTGCGGCGCATGATATTGAGGGGGGACTTGTACGCCTGGCCCGCCGTGCCCGGAGGCGTAAAAAAGCTATTGTGGGAGGGACAAGTGCGGGATATGGCGGCGGCAGCGCGGGCAGAAGCCATCCAGCGCGGAAAGATGATGCAATCCACCTTCAACTTTTTTTAGCACATTTGCCACAAACGCCACATTTGCCACAAATGCCACATAAAGAATGCGGAGCCTGGGCTAGAGTGCCCGCATGACTAACAAGCAAGATTTTGGCGGAACAAAAAACGGAGATGAACTGAATCGTGGTAATCATGGGAATGAAGCCCTCGCGTCGGGAGACGCCGGGGCAACTACGCCCCAGCAAACGAAAAAGACGACCACGCCCTGGTACTTGTCCCGGACGTTTTGGATCAACCTTGCCGCCCTCCTGTCCCTGCTCCTGCCGTCCGTCCGCGAGTGGCTGGAAAACAACCCTGTGGACTTTGTGACCGCCCTGGGCGGCGTGAATGTCCTGCTGCGGTTTGTAACTTATGGGAAGCATCAAATTTCATCCGACAGCGATGATAGCGATACCGCCTCCGGCGATGGAGGCGGAAATGAATTGGAGTTCCGGCCCCTGGTGCCAGGCGAGAACGACCTGGCAAATTCGTCCATAGCCGGGGCCGGGACATCCAATCCGGCCAAGCCCGGAACCATCAAGCGCAACGTGCTGCTGACCATCGGCGCGCTGATGGTGCTGCTGGGCGGCTCCTGTAGCAGCGAGGCCCCCGCATCCACCAGCGTGAGCCTGTCCGAAGGGCAGGCGGTGATTGTCCGCGGCGGTTCCTCCCTGGTGATTGACCGGGGGGAAAGAAAGCTGCTGTGGAATCAGAGCGTGCCGGAAGTGGTGATCGCCCCGCCCGTGGTGCAGAAAGGAAAATAGTTAATAAGTAACAGTGAAGAAAGGAAAGCATCATGAAATATGCCGAACTTAAAACCCATACGCTGGCGTGGCAGCGCTCCTTGAAATTTGCCGGATTCTACCGCGGCCAGCTGGACGGCTTGGCCGGACCGCTGACCCGGGAAGCCGCTACGCAGTGGGAAACCAGCCACAGCCAGCTGCAAGCCAGATACGGCCAGGTGGACAGTCGATCAGAATCTTACCTATGGACCTTGCAGCCACTGGCCGCCATGCGTGTGCGCCAGGTGATCGTAGCTATGCGGAAGCAGGCCGACTGGAAAATCATCTGCGGCGTCCGGACCTACGACGAACAGGACGCGCTATATAACAAGCGCCCCCGCGTCACCCGGGCCAGGGGCGGCCAGAGCATGCACAATTTTGGACTGGCCGCGGACTTTTGCCTGTTTGAAGACGGACAGGACATCTGGTCCCCCAGCGAAGGCCCAAAATCCATTTACGCGCCGCTTGCCGAAGCAACCCGCCAGGCGGGCCTGGTATGGGGCGGAGACTTCCGCGCCATCTACGACCCCGGCCATATCCAGCTGGGGGAAATCGCCACAACCGCCCTGCATCGTGCTTATACCCAGGGCACGTCCACCCTTGCCGAATTATTGAAATGATGATGCAGCTATTGGCGGATGCCGCGACAACATTCAGCACCGAACAAGTATCAACCCTGATCATCAATCTGATGACCTCCGGAGGCATCGGGTTGCTGGCCGTCAAGCAATGTAAAAACGTTGTTGAGAAAGTACAGGACGTCAACATCAAGGGACAGCCCATTTGGACCCGGCACAAACCCGAATATGCCACCAAAGCCGACATTGACCGCCTGGAACAGGAAATCAGCGCCATCAAGAAGGACCGGAAAGAAGACCTCAAAGACATATATGACCGCCTCAACGAACAAGGCAGAGACCTGCATGAAATCATCGGCATGCTGAAAACCCTGACCCCACCGAACAAGAAATGAACCGAACCGCCGAAATCAGACTGGCCATCCTGAGGGACCTGGCCCATGTCCCCGCCGGACTGCTGCGCCGTGAAGATGACATACGCTGCCGGGTGCAGCTGCAAATAGTGCCGGCTCCTTCCCGCGCGGAAATTGAAACCGAACTGAAGGAACTGGACGCGCTGCGCCTGATCACGGGCATCTCCAACAAGATCACGGGAGAAATGCGCTGGCGCATTACGGATGCCGGACAAGCTGAACTTAGCAACCAGTAACCCCCCCTACACCCATGCGCAAGCCCAGGCCGGACAGCACCATCCACAACTTGCCGGAGGAATTGCGGCAAGCCGTGGACGACGCCCTTGCCGCCAACGCCACCCTGAAAGATGTACAGGCCATTCTGGCGGAGGGAGGCGTGCGGCTGTCCCTGCAAAGCATCAGCGAGTACTACAAGCTGCACCTGCTGCCCCGGATATGGGCGGCGGAAGACCACAATGCCGCCCAGCTTGCCAAAATCAAGCGGGGCAACGTCACAAAGGCCACCCATGCCGCCGTGCTGCAAACCTGCTACGAAGTCATCACGCGCCCGGGCAAAAAATCCGCCGCGGATTTGCAACGCCTTTACGGCATGGTGCTGGCCGGACAAAAGGCCCAAATGGAAGCCCAGCGGCTGAAACTGGACATTGACAAATGGCAAATGCTGGCCGCCCAGGCGCTGCTGGACAAGGCCACCAGTCCGGAAGTCCAGGCGATTGTCGGCAGCCATGAAACCAACGAAAGCAAACTGGCCAGGCTGCGCGCCCTGCTGTTTGGCCAGCGGAAAACAGTCACCCCCGAATTTGTAGATGCCCCATCATCCTGACAATTTCCGAGCGGTCAACCTGCTGGCCTTCCAGGACGCCGCGTTCTGCGTGGCTTTCCGCATCTGCTTTTTCATGTGGAGGCGGCAGGGCGGCAAGTCCTACACGATTGCCAGCAAGGCCATCGACCGCATGATCGAAAAGCCCTGGCGGAATTGCTTTTTTGTGAGCGCATCCATTGCGACCGGAAAGGAAATCGTGGAAAAGGAAGCGACCATCTGGCACGACGCCCTGGGCGCGCTGAAAGCTTGCCAGGACAGGCTGGGCAAACAGCTGGGCGGCAACGTCATCGACACGGGCACCAAAGAACTCTTGAATGTGGATGATCTGGCGGAACTGATGGACAAGCAGGCGGCCCAGGTCAGGATTTACCACACGCGGACGGCGTACAGCCGCACGAAGATCCTCGCTCCCAATCCCGACACGGCCCGGGGCTGGACGGGTGACGTGTTCGGAGATGAAATCGGCTTCTGGCCGGACTTCAAAGGCGTATGGGATGCGGTGGAACCGATCATCTCACGCAACCCGGAATTCCTGTTCTGGCTGTTCAGCACGCCGCCCGCGGACGATACGCATTACACCTACGACCTGCTGAACCCGGGCATAAGAATATTTAAGCCGAACGCTGCCGGGAACTGGTACAAGACGGAACAGGGCTACCCGGTCCACCGCGTGGACGCCCTGGACGCCGAACTGGCCGGGCTGCCGCTCTATGATCCGCTGTCCGGCAAGGTGGTGCCCTACGAAGAATTCAGGGCGCACAGCCTGGACCGCGCGTCGGTGGATCGCAACTATGGCCTGAAGTTTATCCAGGGCGGCACGGCAGCCATCCCGCTGGGCTGGCTGAACCGGGCGCAAAACATGGGCCTGGGCCATTGCACGGGCCTGGACCTGGCCGGGGAGGAGGTGTGCGCATGATCGCGATCCGTGAAGCCATCTCCCCGAACTGGGCGGAATCCCTGTGCGCCGGAAAAGTGTGTTTCGGGCTGGACGTAGCCAGCACGGAGGGCAAGAAGTCCAACCCGTCCAGCCTGACGGCCACGGAATACTGGGACCGCATATACTGGCAGCGGCTGGTGGTCAGGTGGAAGACGGAGCACTACGCCATCATGCTGGGCATCCTGGAACTGGTCATTGGCGCCGTGCCTCGCGAGCAGCGCGGCGTGCTGGTGGTGGACACCAGCAATGAAAAATTCCTGGCGCGGGAACTGGCTAAAGACCTGTCCGGACTGGTCCGGGTGGTGGGGTTTTACGGGCAGCAGGTTGTCCGCTACTGCGGCGAAAAATCCGACGCCAAGACGGCAATGGGGGCCGCGTATTGTTCCGCCCTGGAAGACGCTCTCATTGCCATGCCTCCGGGCAAATGGCTGGAAACGGACCACCGCCTGGTGACGCGCAACGGCGCACGGTTCGAGGCCGACGTGGACGCGCAGGGCAACCACGCGGACACATTTGACAGCGGCAAGCTTTCCTACTGGGGCCACGTCGGGACCGGGCTGGAATCATGCAGCCCGTCATCCTGGCGGCACAAGTCCCGCCAGGGCAAGAGCAGGAAGAGCAGTAACCGGGCCTCCGGCACACGCCGCTGGGGCGGCATCAGGACCAGGAGATTTTAACACGATGAACATTTTACCGCAATTTGTGAACAGGATGATTGGCAGGCCGGGGAATTTCCGGACTGGCATGATCAGGCTGATCGGTTTTTTGTCCCGACGCTCCCAAAAGGAAGGCCGGAACCCGCTGCCATTCCTGACGCCGCAGGAAGCCCGCGCCCTCTATGAATTGTACCGGAAAGGCCAGTATGCCGACGTGATGCTGTGCTGGGCCGCCCTGGAAGAAACGGACGACATGCTGGGCACGGTCCTGGACCGCCGCGCCTCCGCCCTGGCGGAAATGACCGACGACGTGAAAGTGGATGCCAAAGCCATCGGCAATAACCCGGACTTGCAAACGCTGGCCGACGAGCAGCAGCAATGCCTGGCGGAATATTACGGCAAGATCGACAACTTGAGGGATGCGGTGCGGTTCATGGGATCGGCTACCTTCCGCGGGTACGCGCATCTGGAACCCGTGGCCGGAGGCGGCAGAATCAGGATGGAACCCGTGGACCAGTGGCTGATGGCCCGGCCTGTCAAGGGCGGGGCCTGGTATTACAACGAATCCGCCGACAGGTCATGCGCCAAGCTGGAAGCCGTGGATGAAAGCCGCCTGATCATCCGTGAATGCCTCCGGCCCGTGGACCTGCCCGCCATGTTCGCCATCTGCGCCAAGGCCCATGCCCTGGACGGGTGGGACGGATTCATCGACGTTTTTGGAAACCCGGCCATCTTCTTCAAATACCCGCCAAACACTTCTGACGAACAGGCACGGGAATATGACCGCATCGCCGAAGAGATGATCGGGGACGGGCGCGGCGGCTACCCGGACGGAGGGGACATCAAGACTGTGGAAACGACGGCCCGCGGAGGGGACACCTTCAAACAGCGCTGCGAGTGGTGCGACAAGCAGATTGTGCGCCGCGGCACGGGCGGCGAGCTGACCGTGCTGGCGGAATCCGGCAGCGGGACGCTGGCGGGCAACGCCCACCAGGAAACATTCAGGATGCTGGCGGCGGGCGAAGGCGCGGAAATCTCCGAAAGCTTCAACCGCCAAATGAGCCGCCGCCTGCTGGACCGCCATTTCCCGGGAAGGCCGCATCTGGCCTACTGGACGCTGGAATACGAAGAAGCGGAAGACGTAGGCAAGCAGGTGGACAACATCACGAAATTGGCCGCCGCGGGATATATTGCCGACGAGGAAGAAGTAAGCGAGGCGTCCGGCTATACGGTCACATACCGGGCGCCGCAGCCGTCCCAGGAACAACCCTCCTTCCCCCTGCTGGCCAACAGCCGCGGAAACTGGCAACACATCCCCGCACAGATTGAGCAGACCAGGAACAACGCCCCCCTGACGGCCCAGGAACTTGCCCTGCTGGAAAAGCTGCTCAACGCACAGCCGAACCCGGCCATGATCCGGAATGATGCCCGGAAGCTGGAAACGGCCATGAAACGCGCCGCAGGGCTGGAAGTGGGCAATGACCCGGAAAAGCAGGAAAGCACCCCGGCAGCCCCCCGGCAAAACGCAAATACGCCCCAAAACGAAGACCAGGGAAACCTGCTGGCCAACTACGGCACCAGCGAAGGGGCCAGGAAGGGCTGGGACAAGCGGGGGCGCGGGCAGCATGAGGCCATCGGCCAAACCGGAACGGCCAAAAGCCTGGGACTGGAAAAATTGTCCGCCCTGACCCCCGACCCGGCCAGCAGCCACAGCCACCCGGGAAGAGCGCGGAAAGCCCTGACGCGTGGATTTATGGCCCGGTCCATCGACGGGCAGGACGTGCATTTCAGCAAGGGCGTCCTGGATCACTGGGAAAGCACCCAGCCCCCCAAAACGCCCGAGGAACAGAACCGGAGATTGCGGCGTTTATCTGAAGCTGTCCGGGCCGTGAAAAACCCGCACGAAGTGTGGGAATCCCACAACGGCCAGAAGACCTACCTGCGCGTGTACAAGGATGACGCCGGGAAATTTGCCATGAGCGGATTTATCACGGGCAAGGATGGCCAAGTGAGAAGCTTTTTCCACAGCCGCCGACTGAATGGAGCCGAAAAGATGAGAAAGGGAACCCTGAAATACAAGAGATAAGTACGGACAGGAGGGCCATCTCCCCGCACGGGCTAACGCGGCCTTAACGGATGGCCCCCAGGCCGCGCATCACCGTAACAACACCATAACCAACGCACGCAGAATGTCAACAAAGATTAAGACCATTACCTTAGAGGATTTGCAGCCCTGGGAAAACCCGGGGGACGGCTGGTACCATATTGAGCGCTGGGGGGAACATCCCCAGCAGATAGCGGACGGGAAAAAATATGTCCAGGTCATCGACGACGAAGCCGTGCGGGCCATCGTGGAAGCAGGCGTCCCGGAAGAAGGGCTGCTGACCGACGTGGAACATGTGTCCGTTGCCGTCACCGGGCCGCGGGATAGCCGGGCTTACGGCTGGGTGCGCGAGCTTGCCGCCCTGCCAACGGCGGAAGGGCTGCAACTGTGCGCCCGTATCGAATGGACGCCGCTGGGACGTCCCCTAGTGAAAGACCGCATCTATAAACACTTTTCGACCGTGTACAGCGTGGAGCTGTGCGCGGACCTGGGAGGCGGACGCCTCCGCCCCCTGCAACTCGTCGGGCTGGCCCTAACCAACCAGCCCAACAACCCCGGCCAGCGCCCGATCACCAACAGTCAGGCCGCGCCGACCAACAACACAAACCAACAAGACAACATGGAAGAATTGAAAAAAATCGCCGCCAAGCTGGGACTGCCGGAAGACACCGCGCTGGACCAGATACTGGCAACAATCGACGCCCTGATGGCCGCCGAACAGGAAGCCGCGGAAGCGGAAGCGGAAACGCTGCTCAACAGCGAAGACCTTGCGACCTTGACCCCCGAGGAAAAGAAGGACCTCAAGGAAGAACTGCTGACCAACCGCGAGATGGGCATCAAGATGATCAACCTGCTGGCCAACCGCAAGGGAGGCGGCACGTCCGGGGGCGCTCCGAAATATGCCCGGCCCGGGTATCGCCGGGAAACCCAGGCGACCAGGGGAGGCAAAGGCATGGGGACGGACCGCGGCCAGCTGCTGGTGAATACGGCCCGCGACATCCAGGCGCAAGAAAAGGCAGCCGGGCGTCTTTGCTCGTTTTGGAAAGCGAAGAACCTGGCCAAGATCCGGATGGGGCAGAAGTAAACCGCTCCTGGCATTTACTTTTAACTATTCATAACCAGAAAACAACATGGCAATTATCCATCAACAGGCCGTCATGAGGGCGGAAAGCGGCGTGGACCTCCGCGAATGCGAAGGCTGCTTCGTGAAGAAAGACACCTCCGGAAAGCTGGTGCTATGCACCGAAAACGACACCGCCCCCCTGGGCGTCGTCCACGTAGGGGGCGACAAGGGGGAAATGACCGACTACCTCCTGCCCGCCCATCAGGGCATTGTGGGAGTGCGTCTTCATGCTTCCCCCGGTTCCGTCGAGGAAGGCACCAGGCTGGTGCTGGCCGCCAAGGGCACCGTCAAGGCCGGACCCACCGGGACCCAGGTGGCCGTGGCCTGCGAAGAAGGCACCGGGGGCCAGCTGCTGGAAGGCTACCTGACGCTTCCGACCGTTCAGGCCGCGCCTTCCTCCGGATCTTAATTCAACAACCAACAGAATAAAAAAATATGTTTCAACATGCAGCAAGCTACAACGGCTATTTAACCGAACTGTGCCAGGCCGCCCATGCGGACGAGGCCGACAGCATCGGCAATAAACTGTTTCCCGCCGTGGGGGTGAGAACCGCCGTGGGAACTTACAAGAAGCGGGACATCGGCAACGCTTTCCGCGTTTACCGGACGGCCCTGGCACGGGGTAATTCCCCGACCCGGATCGACACCAACGCCACGGACGGATTCTACAACTGCCGCCCCCACGCGCTGGAAGTCGGGACGTGGAAATTTGACGCCGACCAGGACGACGGAGGCGAGGAAGAACGCGAAAGCAATCTTCAGGAACTGATGAGCACCCAGCTGGTCACGCGGGAATTCCAGGCCGTGTCCATCTTCAAGGCCGGAGTTCCCGTCACATCCGGGGCGGGCATCTGGTCCGGAGAAGCCGGAGCCGCGGCCAATATCATCAACGAACTGGACACGCTGGCAATCACCATTCAGGCCGGGATCGGACGCCGACCAACTCACCTGATTTTTGGACAGAACGCCTGGATGATCGCCAAAAACCACCCCAGCCTGCGCGAGCTGATCCAAGGGCAGACTGTGGCGGTTTCCCTGGAACTGCTGCGCAATATGCTGATCTTCCCCGACATCAACATATCGGTGGCATCCATGCCCTACAACCCGGAAGTCCGGGGTAAGGCGGGCAAGCTGAAAACGATCATGGGCATGGATGTGTTCATGTTCTACAGCTCCGACGCCCCGACGCGCAACGACATGTCCGCGGGCAAGGACTTCACGATGGAACCGGGCGGCCCGGAAGTATTGTCCGAAGAAAAAACGCTGGAAACGGTGGACACGCTGTACTGGTCCACCGACCGCCAGGTGACGTGCCCGGCAGCCGCCGCGCGTCTGGAAGTAGCGTAACCAGGAATGGCAGATTGACGAGGACTGTTCCGGGGGCGCAACGCCGCCCCCGGAACTTACAACCAGAAGAAAAACCATGTGGACGCCCCTAACTGAAACCATCCTGAACCAGGTACTGAACGCCGGGGAACTGGCCAGCGTAACGCGCGACCGCGCCCAGGTGCAGCCCGATCCCATTCCCGGCATCCTGGCCGAGACGGCGGCCACCATCCGCAGCCGCATTGCCTCCGGAGGCCGCACCAGGTTACAGGGAAGCCCTGACTGCATCCCCGCGGAACTGATGGCGGAAGCCGGGGCCATTGTCCGTTACCGCGTCCTGGTCCGGTTTGCCCTGGCCATGACGGACGAGCGGAAAGCGGAGTGGCAGCACGCCAATGACGTGCTGAAGGAATTATCCTCCGGCAGCTACGTGATCACCGATGACGCCAGCGACAAGACCCCCAGCCCGCACTATTCCGGAAGGCCGATCCGGTGGGGCATGAGCCGCCACGGCGGAGTGATGTAAGGCCCGCGCATGCGGGCAGTGAACAGTTAAAAGCGAATAGTTAATAGGATGCCAAGCGCCGAAGAAATACTGATGGGAAAGCGGCTGATGCCAACCAACTTGAATTCCGCCCAGCTGGAACAAATGGGCCGGGAATTCACGCAGCGTGCTGTTTTTTCGGCTGGCTGCAACCATCTTCAGACGGTTCAGGCAATCCGGGACGGATCCCGGAAAATTTTGAACGGCGAATGGCTGAATGCTTCCGCCCGCGAGTTTTTGCAGGCGGTACTTAAATTTTACAATTATGAGGCCCCGGAGGATGCTGAGGGGACGATCCGGGACATGACGACACCCGGACGCCAGAATTTGATTTTTGACCAGACAGTGGCCCAGGCGCGGAACTATGCCTGGAAGGAAAACCTGCTGGCCGACGACAGGCCCCACGCCTGGCAGCTGGTCCGGGTGGGAACCAGGAAAGAACCGCGGGACTGGGACACGCGCTGGAAAGAAGCCTATGCGCAGCTTTCCCCCGCGGAACGCCGGGGGGTAGATGCTGAAGGAAAGCGCGCCCTGGTGAATAGCCGGATTTGGCAGCTGCTGTCCCGGTGGGGGACGGGCTACCCGCCTTTTGACTTTAATAGCGGGATGGGGGTTAAATCCGTATCGGCGGACGGGTTGCAGGATGCGGCGGCAGCCGGGCAGGAAGATTTCAGCAGCGCCGAAGCGAGCATGAAAGGAGTGGATCAGGATTTGCGCGACTGGATCAGCCGCAACCTGGATGTGCAAGTGAGCATCCGCGGGGACAAAGCAATCATGGAAGGAGGCCGGGCATGATTAGTCTGCAAGTGAACCTGGATATGTCCGTTGCCCTGGCCAGGATGGTCACGCCGGAGGATTTGCAGGCCATGACCCGGCACGCCGGGGACGATTTGCGCGACCTGCTGAAGAATCATTTTATCGACCGATCCCAGCAGACCGGATCGCGGAACTACTGGGCCGGGGCGGCGGAAGCCACGGAAAGCCACATGGAGGGCCGCACGGCCCGCGTGACGGTAAGCCATACGGGGGTGCGCCTGCACCTGCTGGGCGGCACGGTCCGGGCGACTGGCCGCATATCCCCCGTGACGGGCCGCCCCACCAAAAGCCTGCTTGTCCCCGGGCCGGATTCCCCTTTGCGCAAGCGCCGGATCACGCTGGCCGAGGCCGGAATTCCCCAGGAGGAAATCATGGTCTTGTACAGCGTCAAAAGCCGCATGCCCTACCTGGCCCGCGTCCAGGAACGCAAGCGCATGTACAAGGGCTGGAAGCAGAAAATAACGCCGCTGGGGCTGCTCCTTAAATCCGTGACGCACGACCCCGACCGCACCGTTCTGCCGTCGGATCAGGAACTGACCGACACCGTGAAATCCTCCGCCGTGGACACCCTGGCAACTAGAATTTCCAACCGATTGAACAAGCATGAATGATGAACTACCAGACGGCCCCGAATACGTGTTTGCCCAGGCGGTGATCGACCGCCTGGCCGGAAAAAAAGAACTGGCCAATTATGTGATTCCGGACCCGTTTGACGCCAGCGACCAAGTGAACAACCTTGCCCTGGCCGTGGCGCAGTATGATGCGGCCATCGCGGTCATGCCCCAGGCACCCCAGCCGCCGCCCTGGAAGGGTGTGGACATGCCGGACCCCGGCGTGGTTGTCGCCACGGCAGCCATCCTGGTCATGACGACCGGGCAAGTGGGGGCTGACCCCACGATCCGCCGCTTGTCCGCCCTGACCGCCGCCGTGCTGCGGCGGCTGCGCAAATGGTCCCCGCACAATGACGAGCTGGCCGGGACAGCCCCCTGGGTGGCGGAAATTACAGAACTAAGCACGGAACAAGTGCCGGAACTGAAGAACGTGGACGGCAGAGTGATTTTCCTCTCGATCCGAGAAAACCTGAACCCATAGCAACAACATGGCAAAGACAGAAAAAGAACAGACGGCCCCGGCATCCGCCGCGGGGGAAGCAGGCGTCAGCAGCCAGGCCAAGCCGCAACTGGTGAAAGTGCGCGTGACCAGGACGGGCACCAACATCAGCGGCATGACCTACCTGGCCGGAGTGGTGGTGAACGTCACGCCCGACCAGGCTGCGGCGCTCGAACAGGCAAAAGCCAGCTGCCGGGTATTTTAACGGACCGGAGCCGGAACGACGAACCATTAACAATTAACTATTAACCAAACCAAGCACATGGCATACGAAAAAAGATTTGTCGATAATTTGATCGGCGGCATGATCATCCGCATTGCAAAATTCGGGGAAACCGTCACCGCAGGAAACACGGTGGGAGAAGGGGCCAAGCCCGACGCTCCCACCCCGGAAAAGCCTGGCCCGTGGCTGACCCTGGGCAAGATCAAGACGGCTACCAGCGAACGCCAGAAGAAGACGGCGACGGTGGAAGGCGTGAACGACGCGGGATTTTATGAAATGCGCGATTTGTCGATCGCCCAGCAGTCCAAGCTGAAGTTCACGACGCAGGAGGTGACGCCCGAAGCGATCCAGCTGGCGTTCGGCGTGGCGGACAACCTGGAAGATGACCAGGAAGCCGCGCCGTTTTCATCCTCCGGCAACATCCGTTGCTGGGTGTATGGAGAACTGCGCAACTCCGGCAATAACGCCGAAAAGCTGGCCCATTTCTGCGTGATGGGGGATTTATCCCTCACCAACAGCCCGAATTTCGCGTCCGATCCGGTGACGTGCGAGTTTGAGCTATCCATCAAGAATTCCCCCCTGGCTACGTTCACGAGCCTGGCGCTGGCCAAGCTGGCGGCGGATTAACCCTGCGCCCATCCAGGAGCCGTCCGGGTACGGCGGCTCCGCTTTCCCCCTTCCATCTTTCCAATCATGATTATATACATAGATGCTAACACGCTGGCCCTGACGACGGCGGGCCAGGTGCCGCTGACTGACATGGCCCTGGTGCGGGGCGACAAGATGCCGCTGCGCATCGTCCTGACGGACGGCCCCGGCACCCCCTCGAATTCTGACGAGGTGCCCGTGCTGGCCGTGAAAAAATCCCTGGGGGACGATTCCCTGGTGCTGGCCGCCACGGGGCTGGAACATGTGGAGGATGCCCTGGGCGCTGCTTATGTCGGCAGCCTGTCCGTTAATACGGTGCAGCTGGCGGAGGTCATGGGGGATCAATCCCGGATTGACCTGATCGGCGAGGTGGTGCTGGTGGCTCCGGACGGGGCGCAGCGCACGTCCCGCCTGATCCGGGTGACGGTCCGGGCGGACTTGCTGCCCGGGGATTACGCGCCGCCTGACGAGGTGCTGGCCGACTGGTCCGAACTGGTAGCCGACGCCCTGGCCGCACAACTGCCGGACGCGCTCAAGGACGCGGGCGTGGAATTGGAAGCGGCAACCGGGCAATCCACCTTGTCCAGCGGAGATGCCGCCGACACCTGGACCATCGTCGGAGGCTACGCATTCACGTGGGGAGACGAGATTCTGGCCGGGCATCTGCCCGACAGCTGCCGCCTGAAAAGCATTTCCACCGTGTATTTTTTCACCGACCCCGCCCTGAATCAGTATTGCCTGCGTGTCTGGAAGCTGGTGGACGGAGATTACAGCCTGATCGGAACCTCCGCCTATGTGTCCAACCTGACCAGCGGCCAGACGGCTACGTGGGTATTTACGCCGGGCGTTCCCCTGACTCGCGGGGACAAGATCATCATCCAGGTGTGCGAAGGGACCGAGATGACGCCCTATGCCTTAGGGATGCACGCCGTTCTTACTCCGTCCGTCCCTGGGCGCGGCCTGGTGACGGAGGTCGCTAACCCGCCCGCCGTGAATGGCACGATGGCCCCCATGATGACTGTGGTGGTGGACTATGACGACGGCATCACCCTGGGAGGGATGGAACTGGCTACCGCGCGGCAACTGGACAGTCTGGGGAGGGATGTGCGGCAATCTTCCGCGACCGCCGAGGCTGCGGCGCGGACGGCTGGCCAGGCAGCCGCTGCCGCGTCCACGTCTGCCGATAATGCCGCGACATCCGCCACCAGCGCGGCCAACTCCGCGACGGCGGCGACTAATGCTCTGGCGGCCATGCCGCAGGTGGATGCATCCGGCAACATGACGCTGGCCGGAGGTCTGACGGCGGCGGGGGCCGTCAACGCCAACGGCGGCGTCAACATTCCGCTGGCTGTGGGGGCGCCAACGGACACGGCAGCGGTTAATCGTTTTTTGGCTATGGGGCTGGCAGGAGCCGTGCAGGCGTTGATTCAGCCCCTATATCTTAAAACCAGCTCCATGCCCGTAGTGGGGAGAGGCAGCACCTCTGTTCAATATGCCGGACTTTATGCAACCAGTTCAACGTCGGCAGCTTCCAGCTCTCCTGCACACAGTACGACTACCTTCACATTTGAAGGGCCGCAGGGCCAGCATAATTACAGCTCTTTCGCGGGCTTTTCGATACCGCTGTCCGGTTCAACAGCATCCAAATTTACCTTTGGATTAGGCCGAGGTTCAAAAACGGTAAGAGGCGGCCTGACGATGGATTCATTTTCCATGATTCCAGGCAATAATCTGGCCGTCAATTATGGAGAGATTATCGACATCACAACCACAGCGGTCCGTGATGCTGTCCGGGGAGGTTACGTGCTTAGAGTGCGGGAGATTTATTACGTCTCTTCCGGTGATTCATGGCAGGTGAAAACTACGGCCAGCTTCATTCCGGCGACCAATAACCACCCATTTCCCGCCTGCCTCAACAGGCTCATTTTCATGCAGGAGGGGCTTTCAAGCATGTCGTCATACGAGGGGAAAGCGTCGCTTTATATTGAGCTGGGGGGAGGGCAGACAAACACTTTGTTCAAAATAGCCGCCCTCAGAGGCGTTTCAGGATATGAAGACGGGATAGGTTTTAGCACGCTGGTGGCGGATGTAGAAAATCCCAATTCCTGGACTTCTGCGGTTCGCACGGGAGCAGGCAGCCGCTACCTTTATGCCAATGGGTTGCGCAATCCAATGTACGCTGCATTGGAAGCAATGGCCGTCAATGCCATTGAATCCGAGGAAACGGCGGATTTTGTGGATGTAAATACCCCCTTAGAATCATGAATGCAGAAATACAAATACAATTTCCCCAGCCGGGCCAGTGGCAAAAATTCAGCATGACAGCCGTCTATCAGGACGCAGAGGGGTACACCCGCACCGACCGCTACACCCAAGACGACATCCCCGCAGAGCAGGCTCCGGCCATGTCGGCGGTAGTTGCCGCACTGGTGGGACTGGGCGAGGATTGGCAGGCGTCCCAGGTTTGGGCGCGGCGCAACTGGGTATTACGGTTTTCGCGTGGTGATGCCGGATCTTACCAGACCAAGGAAGTAGTGATCCTTACAGTCGAAGCCATTAACGCCCAGGGAGGCCGCAAATTATTCACGGCGATTGAATACCCTTCCTTTGTTCTCAAGGATTCCGCCTCCGTGGCGTTTTTCCGCTATTTCACTCAATCCTGATTCCTTCTAATGGCCTATGAATCCACAGACACGGTGATTTACCGTCCGGACGGCCTGGATGCGGTCACGCTCTGCAAACAGGGGGATCTTATGGCGGCTCCGGTGGACGTTACGGCCTCCGTCCAGGTGCAGCGGGACGGCGTGCTGGGCAGTTCCTGGATGCTTCAGCGGGCGCGGGGCAACGCCCTGATGCAGCTGTCTTTCACAGTGGCCCATCCGTTCCCGACAGCGGCGGCGGCCCGTGCCTGGGGCCTGGACGTCCAGGAATTGTTCACGCTGCACCCGCTGGGGCGCGTCACCTGGCTGACCTGCTATTACCAGGGCCGCCCCCAGCGCGTGAGGGAATACGCCGCCACTGTGGACCCTCCCCGCCCGTACCCCCTGACCAGTGAACACTGGTACGGGGTGGACTTGCGCGGGGCGGCCTGGCAGGCCGTAGAATTCAAATTTGCCCTGACCGGAGAAATCAACTGATGAACAACAATATTGACATATCCCTGACGCTTGGCACCCGGGCGGACATGAGCGGGATTAACCAGGTGCGCAAGGGGGTGGACGATCTTTCCACGGCAGCCAGGGGGCTGCCGCGGGAACTTATTTCCGGAGGGGTGGGAACCGTGGCGGATGCCCGGGCATTCTCCGGGGCATCCGCCCCTGGCAAGATGACCATACAGGTGGAGGGACTGGACCATCTGGCCGGGACGATCGCCCGCGCGGAAGGAGTGGCGGCCAGCGGAACGTCCGCCCAGGGACGGACGGACAAGGCCCTGGAAGAAATGCAGTCCGGAATTGCCCGGGTGTCCAAAGCCGTGGAAGAGGTGGCCCGCGGGGCTGCTGCCCCGGATCATTCCCCCCTTCCTGTCCCCTCCGCCCGGGAAGGCGGGAATGAATGGATGATGGCGCGGCTGGACCAGATTGCCGCGCTGCTGGCCAGGATGGACGCCACGCTGGCCAAGAGCCTGGCCGCATCTACCAAGCCGGAGGGGACGCTGGACCAGGTACGCAAGGGCATGGATGAATTGTCCCGGGCGGTCAAGTCTGTTCCGGCGCTTCCATCCGGAGGCGTGGGGGGGCAGACGGGGGCCGTGCCCGCTTATCCGGAGACACAGGCGGCAACGCCTAATGACTGGACTGTGAGGATTGACGGACTGGACGCGCTGGGCGCGACGGTCCAGGGCGCGGACAAAACAGTGGGCCATGCTGCGGATGCCGTCAAGCAGCAGTCCGGATGGCTACAGCGCAGCATTGACGCCTTATCCAAATTTCCCGGACAGGTTCAAACCTGGGCGGGTGATAAAATGCAGGAATGGCGCAAGTTCAAAGGCGGCCTGCAAAACGCCACCAATGTCCTCAACCTGGGCAAGGAAGCCTGGGGGCTGGGCCGGGCTGCCGGAAATGCCCTGAATGATGCGTTTGGCCTGGGCGCTAAAAAAGTTTCCGCGCAACTTGCGGACGTGTTGGCAAAAGGGAAAGCGAAGGTGGAAGCCTGGCAGGCGGGCATGAGTGCGGAACTGGGGAGATTGAACCAGGAACAGGCGCTGAAGAAGGAACATTCCCTGGTCAAACAGATCAATGACGCTTACGACGCCCGCAAAAGGACGATCGAAGCCCTGGACGAAAAGGCGAGCCGGAACCTGGAAATGCAGGCCCAGCTGCTGGCCATCGAAAACGAAAAGAACCGGAGCATCATCAGGCAAAAACAGATCCGCGGGGAAATGACCGAAAGCCAAGCCCGGGACGCCCTGGCGGCCATCGACGCCAAAGACGCCGGAGAACGCCGGGCTATCGAACGGCAGCAGGCGGAAAATGCCGTGCGCCGCGCTGAAGCCCTGGCCGAAGCCAAGGCGGAGCAGATCAGGCGCATGCAGGAGCTTACCCAATCCAGCCCGGCAGCGGCAGGCGTGCGAGACCTGAAGACGGAGGATTTTTACAAGCAGGCGGACGCTTTCAAGAATGCGGAAGCGGCCCTGAAACAATGGCAGGAACTGGCAGCCAAAAAGAAGAAGCTGGAAAAGGAAATTGCAGACGCGCCGAAAGAAATGGCTAAAGCGGCCATGCTGGGCGGCGTGGGCATCCCACTGGTGGCCGGATTACAGCAGAAAAAGAATCAGGATGAAGAAACCCTGAAGCATGTACAGGCCTTAATGGATGGCATGCGGAAAGATGCCAGCATGCCATCCGCCACCAATGGAGAAATGATGGCCCGGCTGATTGCAGAAAAACAGCAGCAGGAAGCCGCCTTGAACAGCATGATGGAAGGCATCAAGAATACGGGGTTGCTGGGCGACGTGCGCGGCAAGTCCGGGGATGCCTTGTATATGGCTTATGCGGATGCGTTAAAAGTCGCCAGAGAGGTAATCAAAAACAGAACAGCATCTTTGGCTGATTTATTCAAAGAGCAGGAAGCTTTAGATGAAGCTGTGACGACGGCCAAGGAACGGCTGAATAATGTTCTGACTGTGCAGGGCGTCCAGGCAAAGGCAGATTCCGACGTGCAAACGGAAACGAAAAAGACGGATGCCTGGCAGGATAACCAGCGGAGGGATGCTACAATTTCCCGGACGGCGGCGGAAGCTCTATCCAAAGCCGCGGAAGCGCGTAAGAAAGAACTGGACGCTACCAAAACGGCCATGAACACGGCTGTGGAAACACTGGAAGCAAGCCTAGATTCCTTCTCCGGATTTGCGGACAAGTATGCGGAGGGTAATAAAAAGGCCCAGGAAAACGCCACCAGGTTCCGGGACACGATTGGCCGCTTGCGCAACAAGGACCGGAAGTTATGGGACAAGCGGGACGAGAATGACGCCAAATGGACGGAAGACTTCTTAAAAGCCCTGAAAGAAAAATTCGGCAATGCTTACAATTCCGACGCCGACCGGGGCATGGTGAAAGCCGCGGAACAAGCCTGGAAGTCCATGAATGACATCCTGGACGCTAAAAAGACACAGGAAGGACAAGAACAAAAAATCAAGGGCCTGGAAGAAGCCGCCCGGAAAGTAACCGCCCTGCCTGAAGACATCCAGGCCAAAAGCATGGAAGCAATGGAGCTGACGGAATGGATGCGGAAATACCGGGAGGGGGCTGTGCAGAAAGCGGGGGATCTGGCCGGAAGTTCCGACTATGAAATCCTTTACCAGGTGGAGGACGTTGTGCGCAAGGCGTTACAGGACGGACAGGTGGACAAGGGCGAGCGTGCCCAGCTGGCCAGCCAGCTGAAAATGCTTCTTGGCAACGACCGCGGCCAGGACGAAACGCCCGCGATTCACGGCATGGTGGAGCTGGTGCGGGAGATACTAGGCAGGTATTCCAGGAGCCAGGAAACGGCGCAAAAGCTGAACGCGGAAGTGGCGGAGCTGAAAAGCCGCCTGAACAAGATTGATTCACAGCGGGGGTATGGACATTAGAACAGTAGAATTGACGGGACTGGCCAGCCAGTCATGCAGCTGGCAATGGCGGAATTTTACGGCGGCCCAGGTGTCTTTCCAGCTGGGCCGGGAAATGATGGATGCCGCCCCCTTCTCTTATAAAGAGCGCGTGCGGGTGGCGTGGGACGGCGTGACGGTGCTGGACGGCACCGTGCGCAAGTGTGATGCCGCCTTGTCCGCGTCCGGCTACGTGTGGCAGGTGGAAATTTGCGACCACTGGAAGCCGATGGAGGGCACGACGTTTTTCGGCTCCGGCATCGGGGCGGGCAGGATTGCTTTCTCGTTTGCGGCGTTTTCCGGCCTATCCTCCGGGGCGTCGGTCAAACGGCGCATCAAGATCGCGGCGGCCCTCCGGACGGTGCTGGACAACGCCCGCACCCACGGGGCGCTGGTGACGGATTATGTGCTGGATGTGGATGATTCCGCCTGGATATGGGACACGGATGTCGCCTGTGACAAGCACGCCTCCCTGCTGCGCAAATTCCTAAGTTCCCGGCCCGGCATGGTGGCCTGGTTTGATTATTCCGGAGCCAGCCCCGTGCTGCACATTGCGGACGGGGACCGCCTGGACCCGGTGACGCTGGACCGGATCGCGCACAGATTGTCAAAAATCCAGCTGACGGAACGGGTGGACCTGGTGCCCCCCGCGGTGGGGGTAGTGATGACGCGGGGCAAGTACGCCACGTCCACGGTTGTCCACCCGACCGGGGCGGACTTGCACCAGGAAGGCTGCACGATCGTGCAGCTGTCCGACCCGCGAACGGGGGATGACCCGGACGACACCGACGAGGATGGCGTGGATGGCCCCCAATACAACTTTGCCAAACCGGAAATGATGGTCCTGGGCGAAAAGATGCCGACCGGGCCGGAGGATGCCCGGGAATGGTGGACAAAAAAGATTCCGGAACTGGCGAAGGTTCCCGGGGCACAGTTCGGGACGATCCAGCGGGAGACGCCCGCCGTGGAAGGGCAGGATTCCAGGAACTACAGCACGACCGCCACTAAATACGAACTTGTTTCCGGTTCTTTAAGCGAAGCCTGCACAACCATCAAATGGTGTGAAGTAGTCTTCAAGCAATACGTTTACATAGATTCCCCTCCGAAAAAGGGTTTTGAGCTGCTCTTTCCGCGTAAAAAAACCGTGACGATTAACGGGGACAAGGTGACGAGGTATTACAACTGGCTGACCTGGCGCGGCGTTACCACCAACACCCGGAAACGGCATTACAAGGTGGACCGCCAGGGGACAATCGGCCCGGAGGACGGTTCTGCATTCCCGCCTCCGTCCGGAGGCAGCGGGAGCGGCGAAGCGGACTGGCCAAATTACAGGCCCGTCCTGGCCGCCTATTACCAAATGACCCGCGTGGCACCCTGGGCCGGAAGCGTGGACGCCCTGGCGGCCATCCGTCCGGACCTGCTGCTGGGGCGGCGCTTGTCGATTGCAGGGGCCAACCCGGCCTGGCTGGACATGCGGACGGTCATTCAGGGCGTCACGGTGGATTTATCCGCGGGCAACACGTATATATCCACGGGAGTTCCCGACCATTTGAGCCTGCAAAGCATGATTGACCGACAGCAGCAGCTTTACAGCAACCAGGCCGCTATGGACGACCGGGACAACCAGGATCAGGTGCAGGACAATCCCGCCCTGTCCCTGACTTACGATACCAACGCCCGCATCAGCCCCAAGGCCCCGACCGTCAGCCCCCGCGGCGAGATTATTTGGACGGCGGCCACGGAAGAACCTAATGATTACGGATTCCGCGTTCAATTAGAGTATAACGAGGATGGCCAGAAGACGGGAGCCACCATCACGCCCGGAAAAATCATGCTGAATGGCCGCGTGCTGGGAGATGCCCCGGCAAGCAAGGATTTGCCGATGATGGAAGGGGAAGTCTGGCTGAATTTGATTCTGAATGAAAACGAGGAAATCACGGGCATGGCCGTCATTTCCTCCGCGGGGACGGTGGACCCCTTCATGCTTACATCCATAGACGGAGCAAGGCCGTCCCGGCTGTTTTATTATTCCTTCCCTCTGGCCGTCATTAAAGGCGACGATGTAATCCAGTACGCCCTGGGCACCATTCAGCTTCCCGTAGGGGGCGGCACGTATTATCCGTGGGGACCGTAGTTTTTTATGATCAGAATTCACATATTCACGTATAAGGAAGACGCCCCGGAAGCCGTAGCGGCGGCCAGGTGCGCCCGGATGGCCTGCCCGTCTGCCCTGGTTCGGGTGCTGGATGATTGCCACGCTCCGGTGGATGCCGGAACGGTGGAGGCCCTGGAAGAGCTGGGAGCCGTCTATGATCAGACATCCTGGATGCGCGGCGGGAATTTACGCGGCCCCGGCGCCATTGTGGGAGTGCTGCGCTCCATGACGGCAGGGGCAGCCCCTGAAGATATACTCGTCAAGCTGGATGCTGACACGGCGCTTTTAGATGGGGACTGGCTGCACTGGATGACGGACCATCCGGAGTGCCTGTGGTACTCTTCCGGGGATGATCGGCATTTAACCTATGGGTGCTGCTATGCCGTGCGTGCCCATGTGGCCGTCCATTTGGCCGATGTTCTTCAGGAGCGGCATTTACCGGATTCAGCCCCGGAGGATTTAACGTATGCCTTAACCATGATTGAAGAATACGGACGGGAGGCATGCCGGATTGAAGCGCCCTGGCGGCGCGGGGAATCGGAGAATTCCCGCTGGTCCTGCTGGTGCTGGCACAGCGCCGAGGCTTCCCCTGATTTATACGCCCGGATGTTCCGGATGGTGACGACAGGCAACCCCCGGCCTTATGGAGTGCCGCGCGAGCGCAGGGCGGAAATTATGCACTCCCTTTGCAACGCCAAAATAAAGCTGATGGCAGCGGCGGCAATAGCCCCGGTTCAAGGTACGGATCAACCTTCCTTCCGGTGAGTTTTTTATAGCAAATTCGGGGGTAAAAGTCACGCAAATTCACCCGTTTTCAGGCGTTTTTTCACCTCTTTTCAGGTTTCCGGAAAGGGGCTTTTCCTGGCCGCAAGTGGCGAAATATCGCAACAACCTGTCCCGCATATCGCAACTATCTTGCGCCGTTACATTTGTAGCATTCTCACCCCTGGCCAACGGCCTGCTCTCCGGCCGCTACGACCAAAATTCCACGTTTGAGCCGGGGACGGACTACCGTAGCTCCATGCCTCAGTTCAGGCCGGAAAGCTTCGACGCCAACAAGGAACTCTTCCTCCTGCTCCGCAGGCTGGCGGAAGAAAAACAGGCCGTTCCGGCACAAATTTCCCTGGCGTGGATGCTCTGCAAAAAGCCCTGGATCGTTCCTATCCCGGGGACACGGAAGTTCTCCAGGCTGAAAGAAAATGCAGAGGCAGCCCATGTAATATTATCTGCGGATGAAGTCCGGCAAATCGACGCCGCGCTTTCCTTCATGAACATGTCCGACGTATTTGGAGGAAGCCCCATCAAAAAAAAATCAACAATCCGTTAATCAGCGAATCACGCTTTTCTTCCCTTGCGGAAACATGACAACTCAACCTCCCTCATGACATCATGAAAATATCCCAATTAATCCCCCCCTGCCTTTTTTTATCAATATCCACGTTTCCGGCCATGATTCAGGCGGAAGGCATCGCTCCTGTTCCGGCGGCGGAACAAGCTCCCCTGCTTATTGCAAGACAGGGCAGCTTTGCCGTGGGCGGAAGCATTCTGCAACGCCCGGGAACGTATGACAACAGCCGTTTTCCCGGCTGGGGCAACGCAGAGGAAGCCGGCCAGAGTTACCATGCCGACCACGCCGCCGTGGACTTCCAGATACCGGCCCAGGCCCGGAAACTGCCCCTGGTATTCATTCACGGCTATGGACAGTCCGCCCGGTGCTGGCAGACAACTCCGGACGGAAGGGAGGGCTTCAATAACATTTTCCTGCGCAAAAGATACGCCGCCTACCTGGTTGACCTCCCAGGACGGGGCCGGGCGGGCAGAACGACGGCGGAAACCGCCGTCAAGCCGCTTGCCGACGAGCAGTTCTGGTTCGACATCTTCCGGATCGGCGAATGGCCCGCATTCAACCCGGGAGTACAGTTCCCCACGGACAAGGCTTCCCTGGACCAGTTTTTCCGACAAATGACTCCTGATATCGGCACGCACGATATGGTAAAAGAACTTGGCGCCCTGAGCGCCCTCTTCAAACGCGTGGGCCGGGGAATCCTGGTCACTCACTCCGCAGGGGGATTCCCCGGCTGGCTGACAGCCATCCGCAACCCGGAAGTGCGCGGCATCATTTCCCTGGAACCGGGCACCTACGTTTTCCCGGAAGGGGAGGTCCCCGAAGACATGCCCAGCCTCACCGGCACGATGAAGGGAATCGCCGTTCCGCCGGAGGAATTCAACAAGCTCACCCAAATCCCCATCATCCTCTACTTCGGAGATTATATTCCTGAAAACGTCACCGATAAGCTTGGAGGGGAAAACTGGCGCGTGCGCCTGCAAATGGGACGCAAATTTGTGGAGGCCGTCAACAGACATGGCGGCAATGCTGCTCTGGTGGAACTGCCCAAAATCGGCATCCGGGGAAATACGCATTTTCTGATGTCCGACAAAAACAACAACATCATTGCCGACCATATGGCCGCCTGGCTCCGGCAAAACAAACTTGACAGGTGACAGACGCCCGCCCCCCTCACATTTACTTTCTGCGGTCGCCATCTGTAATCATGGTAGCAAAACCTGTAATCCGTCTATCGACAGGAAGAGAGTCTTTCATGATAGAATGGGGAACTGCTTGAAAAACCAAAGTACATGCCATGAAAACAAACGCCATTATTTCAATCGCCCTTTCCCTGGCCTCCTTCAACCATCAATTAAACGCACAGCAAATGAATACAAACGATTCTTCGTCCGTCTCAACAGCCCATTCCGCTCCAGTCCGCCAAATCCCATTTACGGAAGCGAAAGGAATGAAAAGCCACAACGGTAATCCCTGGGGGCTGGTTTACCAGGGAGCCATCACGGAAAACGTGGAAGGACGCGTGAACATCCACCCGATTACCTATATGCTGAACGGCCTGCAAATTGCCGCCAATGTTTATACGCCCTCCGGATATGATGCCTCGAAAAAATATCCCGCCCTTGTCGTGGCGCATCCCAACGGCGGCGTGAAAGAGCAGGTGGCCGGACTTTACAGCCAGCGCATGGCGGAACAGGGCTACATCTGCCTGGCATTTGACGCGGCCTATCAGGGTGCCAGCGGAGGAACTCCCCGCAATACGGATAAACCCGCCAGCCGCATGGAAGACATCCGCCGCGCTGCGGACATTCTGCTGCAATATCCCGGAGTGGACGCCTCTCGTCTTGGCATTCTGGGCATTTGCGGCGGAGGGGGCTACACCCTGAAAACCGCACAGACGGACAAGCGCTTCAAGGCCGTCGCCACGCTCAGCATGTTCAACACCGGCCTGGTCCGGCGCAACGGGTTCCTGGACTCGCAGATCAACAGCGTGCAGGAACGCCTCTCTGACGCCTGCGCCGCCCGCCAGCGTGAAGCGGAAGGCGGTCAGCCGGAATACGTGGGAGACATGAAAGGAGTAACGCCGGAACAGGCGGCCAAACTGCCCTTTGACCTCTATCGGGACGGCTACAGCTACTATCTGCAAAGCCACGCCCACCCCAATTCCACCTTCCGCTATACTAAAAGCAGTCTGATCGACCTCTTTGCTTTTGACGCGAGCGAAGGAATGCATCTGATCAACCAGCCGCTGATGATGATGGCAGGCAGCGTCGCCGACACCTTCTACATGACGGAACAATGCTACAGCCGTGCCGTGGGAACCCGGAACAAGGAATTATTCCTCATTCCGGGCGCCACGCACATCAAGACCTATTACGTGCCAGAATACGTGGATCAGGCTGTCGGAAAGCTGGCGGAGTTCTTCGGGAAAAACCTGTAAAACCCTTCTCCCAGGTTCATGAAACTCTTCTCACTTATCCTGTGCTGCCTGATGTCGTCCGTGTCGGCCCTGACGGCCAATTCCTCCCCTTCCAGCCAGGAATTGACTTCCAGGCAGAAACACATCATCACCATTGCCGCCTATACAGGCAAAGGCAATTTGCATCAACTGCGGCCGGCCCTGAATGCCGCCTTGGACAGTGGATTGACGATAAATGAAATCCGGGAGGTTTTGGTGCATTCCTATGCCTATTGCGGATTTCCGCGAAGCCTGAGGGGGTTGCAGACATTCATCTCCGTACTGGATAAAAGAAAGTCCCAAGGCATAGCCGATGTTCCGGGCCGAGACGCATCCCCCTCAAAGGACAAGCGCAGCCGCTACGATCGCGGATGCGCCATTCTTGCGGAAATCTCCGGCGCTCCCGTCAACGGGCCGAAAGCCGACTATGCCGAATTTGCCCCGGTCATGGAACGTTTCCTGAAAGAACACCTTTTTGCAGATATTTTTGAACGGGACATTCTGACCTATGATGAACGAGAATTGGCCACCGTATCCCTCCTTGCCGCCATAGGCGGCGTGGAACCGATGGCTCGCTCCCACATGGGCATCTGCCTGAATCTGGGCATAACCCCCGAACAGCTGCACCAGTTGCTTGATATCGTATCCCGGCGCATCAGCCCCGCTGAGGCGGACGCAGCCCGGGAAGAACTGAACACGCTGTTGCAGGAAAAAGGGCTGCCTGTTGTTTCCGGAACTGGACAAGATGCGGGAAAAACGGAAAAATCCCTCCTCCCCACAGGAACCCCTCTGTCCGATAATCCCAATTTCACAGGAAAAGCATGGCTTCAAATGCTTGTCTCCAAGGCTGACTCCCTGGATTGCACCGTAGGCCATGTCACGTTTGCTCCCGGAGCGCGCAACAGCTGGCATGCGCATCCGGGAGGACAAATCCTGCTGTGCACCTCGGGTAAGGGATATTATCAGGAAAAAGGAAAACATCCACAGATCCTCCGCTCAGGAGACGTCGTGAAAATCCAGCCAAATGTCGTTCATTGGCATGGAGCCGCTCCCGATAGTGAATTTACCCATATCGCCATCGGTCCCCGGCAAAACAAAGGCGGAGTCGTCTGGCTCAACGCAGTAACAGAAGAAGAATATAATAAATTACCACAATAAAAGCATATGAAAAAATGGCTATTCACTTCATTATTAATGTCAATAATGGTCTTACCCGGCTACTGCAAGGATACAGAGGAAGAAAAAAACGTTTCTTCAGGAAAACCGCTGGTTGTTTATTTCTCCGCAACGGGCAATACCAAAGCGGTGGCAGAACAAATTGCGAAACTGACCGGAGCGGATCTCTACCGGATTGAAGCCGCCGAAGCCTACAATACCGACCCTTACCGCGACAGCGACCGCGTCAAAAAAGAAGCTTATGGAAATCTGCGCCCAAAGGTCGCCAACTTGCCAGAAGCCTCCCTGATGGCGAAATATGATACTATCTTCGTTGGCTCTCCAATCTGGTGGCATCAGCCTGCTATGGTGATTTGCACCTTTTTAGACGCATTTGACCTGAAAGGAAAAACGATCATCCCCTTCTTTACCTACGACGCAACTACTTATTTAAACGAATCCATGCAGAAAATTTACAGGCTTACGCCCCATTCCCGGCACATTCCGACAACCCTTCCAGAAGACCTTGACCCAGGAGATATTACAACTCCCGGACGTGCCGATGATGAGGGAATCGACATGCCGGGCAATGCTGCAGGCGTCAAAACATGGCTGGAAAAAATCGGCATGTTGCCATAACCCCTGCCCGGTTTCTTTCAAACACCCCTCCAAAAATCCAGTCCATATGAACGATGTTGCAATACCATCACCTATGGCCGTTTTTACGTTGCCCCTTTTGCGTGAGGGCCATGCCGTCCGGCCAGAGGAACATAACATGTTGCCGGGAACAAAAACCGTCCATTTCAACTGATTTCATATACCCATGAAACAACATCCAGCCAAAAAAGTCATGATATTGACGGGAGCCGGGCAAATCGGCATGGCCATTGCCCGCAGAATAGGCAGCGGCATGAAAATCGTCATTGGCGACAAAAACGTCGAGAACGCGCATGCCATTGCCCGGACGATGAATCAAGCCGGATTTGACACCATCCCCTTGGAAATGGATCTCTCCTCCAGGGACTCCATCCTGCATTTGATTGCAGAAGCACAAGGATATGGCAACATTTCCATGCTCGTCAATGCGGCGGGGGTTTCCCCCAGCCAGGCACCCGTTGAAACCATCCTTAAAGTGGATCTCTACGGGACCGCCGTATTGCTGGAAGAGGTGGGGAAAGTTATTTGCCCCGGTGGCTCGGGAGTAACTATCTCCAGCCAATCCGGTCACCGCATGCCCGCTCTGACTGCCGAACAGGACGAACAACTGGCCATGACTCCAACAGAGGAATTACTGAACCTCGAACTCCTCCAGCCCGGGAATATCAAGGACACTCTGCATGCCTACCAGATGGCGAAACGCTGCAACGTCAAGCGCGTCATGGCGGAAGCCGTCAAATGGGGCGTCAGGAGCGCACGCATCAACTCCATTTCCCCGGGGATTGTAGTCACCCCTCTGGCAATCGATGAATTCAACGGTCCCAGAGGCGATTTTTACAAAAACATGTTTGCGAAGTGCCCTGCGGGAAGACCCGGCACGGCGGATGAAATAGCCCATGTAGCAGAATTGCTGATGGGCGACAAGGGGGCTTTCATCACCGGCGCGGACTTCCTGATTGACGGAGGAGCTACTGCCTCCTACTTCTACGGTCCGCTGACCCCCCACGCCTCAGAAAAGGAAGCTTCCCAGACAATCGGAAATGACAGGAAAGGTACAAAATTTACTGAAATCAACGCAGCATTAAATGGGAAACACCGTTAATCATCCCAACAAAACAACATGAAAAAACTATCAACCACATTGCTGGCGGCGTTTTTCGTTTTATCCGCTTACAGTAAGGAGAAAAACAGATAACGGATTTCTGCCCCCCCGACCGCATGGCTGTTCCGTCATCGCCTCGCGCAATTTGTCAAATTTTTCCAGAAATGCGGGCCGATAATCCAAATATGAAAAAACGCTCTGTAAAATTCTCCGTCTTCCATTCCAATCCCGCAACAAGGCGCTGCTCCCTCCAGGACAGAAAAACGGTAAAAACAAGCCACAAGACCTCCGGCCTTCCCTCTGCCCCGGGATTCCGGCGCCGGGACAAGGAATGACGGGCTACCAGTATTTTATCAATTCCTACTTCGTCCATATCGACAGTTTCAAACGCGAATCCTTCCAACGCATGCGTTTCCCGGTTAAAGGGATATGCCCCAGATCCTGCAGGATTAACCCGCTGACCGTATTGCAATCATACTTGGAATACAGCACACCTTCCTGAAAATGGACGAGAAAATTGAAAAATGAGTGCAGGCCGTCCACCGGACAGGCTCCATTCTCCCGAATGACGGCATCAGAATCTTCATAAAGATCTGATTCCAATCAGGGTAATGCCTGCCTGGATTGTAGACAAAAACCTCTCCGGCTGCTTAAGCGGCTTCAAAGCGGCCGCGGCCAGCCTGTCGCTTTTTGCGCCTCGATTTCGAGCCTGATTTTTCAAAAGAAACAGCAGCAGATTCGGACATGGCCAGGGCGCCGTTCAGTAAAATCAACCAGGCAATGACAAGCAACTCCATGTTGCATCAATATATTGCGAACCGGCCTGACATAACACCCGGCAGCGTGAAAAGTCAAAAAAGGCTCCCAAAAACAACAGACTCTCAATACCCGACGGATACTTTCCCAACCGTAACAAAAAAACCCTGCAAGCAATGAACTTGCAGGGTTTTCAAATGGTTACGGGAGCAGGATTTGAACCTGCGACCTTCAGGTTATGAGCCTGACGAGCTACCTGGCTGCTCCATCCCGCGATTTAAAGAGCATCCGTAGAGGAGTGCGCAATCGTTATAAGCTATTTCCGCAGCATGTCAAGCACTTTCAAATAATTTTTTTATGCCCGCAGTTGTATGACAGAAATTCTGAAACGCACTCCGGAGACGCAGGAAGGTAACAAACAGAAACAGCCGCTCCCCGATTGATTGGCTCACAACAGGTAGGAGAGTCTTCCGGTCCCGGCATATGGGAACAGAAACGGAAAAGAGCCTTTCCCTGCATATGAAAAAAAGAAAGGATTCCTCGACAAACATTGTCAAACCTGTATATCTTGAAAGGTGCGGACCGGGGGTCCGCGCATTAACATCAACTAGAAAGAGGTACGACAATGCAAAAGGTAAACGTAAACACACCCATTACGATCACGGGGCGCCACGTGGAAGTCACAGACGCGATTCGGGAATTCGTAACGAAAAAGATTGAGGGGATCCGCCTGGATTTCCCGCGCATTATGGAGGTTAAAGTACTGCTTGATGTGCAACGCGACCGCAAGATTTCCCAGGTAATCCTGTTCTGTTCAGACCATATTACCATTGACGCGTCCACGGAAGGGACGGACATGTACGCCTGCATTGATGAGACGATCACCAAAATCATGCGCCGCATGCGCAAGCATAAAACGCGCCTGATGAAGAATTTCCGTCCCCATCATCAGGAGACTATCCGCAAACTGGATGAAACGGTATATGACGATTCCGTGCTGGATTATCCCGGAGATTCCCAGGAAGACCCGGAACCCCTGCTCATTCACAGAGAAAGCTACAATCTCAAAAAGCTTTACAAGGAAGAAGCCATCATGGAACTGGAACTTTCAGACAAGCCCTTCGTGCTCTATAGGAATGCGCGGCGCGACGTGCTCCAGATCGTATACCGGAGACCGGACGGGGACTACTCTATCATTGAGCTTGGGACCAGCCTGTAAGCGTAAAAAACGGTTTTGAAACAAACCGTTTCTCATAACGCATCAAAAAGAGCAGGACTCCAGAAACCGGGGTTCTGCTCTTTTCTGTAATGCCGTGACATGGAACAAGAAAATCTCTTGATTTCTACCTGTCACCATTTACATTGGTCCCAGCAAACCTCCGTGGATGCGGAGGTTCCAGTAGTTAATAAACACTGTATTTAATTCGAATTATGAAGAACATCGCTATCCTCGCCATCGCCGGCGCCGCTTGCCTGGTCGCTTCTTGCTCCCAGCAGCAGCAGCAACAGCAAACCACCGCTCCTGCTCCCGCTCCGGTTGTGCAGGCCAAGGGCAAGTAAGTTTGCAGCGGGGTTTTGCCCTGCAACACTAGCAAATCATCCAATTAATCCGCACTCGGTGTACGCACTGAGTGCGTTTTTATTTACCCTGGGGCCGGGTTCCCTCCGCCATTTGCCGATTTGCCGGAACTTTACTTAAAAACAGCGGCTACCTCAACAGACGCGCGCATGTACGGCCACGCCGGCGCCAACCGCCGTTATGCAGCACCGCAGCCGCATCAGGCTTCCCCTTTATTCGGCGGCAGCCTTCGCCTCATTTTTCTGATCAGACTGGAATATCCGCTGAACCATCATGGGGCGTTTCCTGGCCCATCCGGGCCAGACCAGATGATGTTCCATGCCATAGGAATGGCCCTCCGGGAAAGCCTTGGAAACAAACGGTTCCCGCCAATCCTCCTCCCATTTGCCGCCTTCCCGGTCCTTCTGGGTCAGCGTCACCAGATGCCCGCAATTCTTCCAGGCATCCAGAACAATGGAGCCCTGCAATCCCTCCCCGGCGGCATTGACATACACGCAACTGTGCTCCCTGCCCGTTCCACGGTCTCGGATCGTCAGCCCTATGCGGAAATACTTCATGGGTCGGCGGCGCAGATCCCGGTACAAATCCTGCTGGACCTGCCAGCACAAACCTCTGTCGCGCAGGTTGGAATTGACCAGAATGTTATTCAGCCAGCCAAACAGCACAGTCCTGTTGTCCCGGGCAATCGCGGCGGACTGAACCACAGCCGTGTCCGCCAGCCATCTGGCCTCCGCTCCGGCAGCGGGAAGAGCGGCCTTGTCCGGCGGCAGCAGTGCCAGGAAAGCATTTGCCAAACCGGACATTTGCTGCTGCACGTGAGGTTTTTGCATATAATCCTCCGCCGGAGGAGTACAACAGGAACTCCATCCGCACAAAAGGGCGGCAGTAAGCAAAAGCCTGAACGTCGGCATGGTCGGCATGGCGCGCCAAGGCTACCAGACTACGCGCAGAAATCCAGTAAAGCTTTCAAAAATGCCTGCCTCCGCCCTGACGGCTCTTGCCTTCCCCTTTCCGGCCCGGTAGAATACGGTCCCTCTTCACCATGCTGACAATCAAAAACCTCACGAAATCTCACGCCGGACGGACCTTGTTCAGGGAAACGGAAATGACCATTAACTGGGGGGAACGAGTAGCTCTGGTTGGCCCCAACGGAGCAGGCAAATCCACCCTGTTCCGCATGATTCTGGGAGAAGACACGCCGGACGAAGGCTCCATCAGCATGGATGAATACGCCATTGTGGGCTACCTTCCCCAGGAAGCCAGCGAACCCAAGGATGAAACCGTGCTGGAAATCGCCCTGGGAATCACGCCGGAAATGGAACAGGCCATCCATATCATCCGGACTGCGGAAAACGCCAACAGGACAGATACGCCGGAGTACGCGGAAGCCATTGATACCTTCAACGCCGCCAACGGCTACCAGCTGGAGCCCAAGGCCAAGAAAATTCTCAAAGGGCTGGCCTTTCGGGAAAGCGACTTCCACCGCCCCGCCCGGGAAATGTCCGGCGGCTGGATTATGCGCGCGTACCTGGCCAAGCTCCTTGTCCTGGAACCGGACCTCCTGATGCTGGACGAGCCTACCAACCATCTGGACCTCCTGTCCCTGCTGTGGCTCCAGCGATACCTGAAAAACTACCCCGGCGCCATCCTGATGATTTCCCACGACCGGGATTTTATGGATGAGCTGGTGGAAAGCGTGTACGACATCGACAATGAAGAGCTGGTGGAATACCGCGGCAACTACTCGGACTTCCTCCAACAGAAAGACGTGCGCTTCGAACAGCTTCAGGCGGCTTACCGCAACCAGCAGAAGGAAATAGCGCACATTCAGGAATTTATTGACCGTTTCCGCTCCATTAATTCCAAGGCCGGACAGGTCCAGAGCCGCATCAAACAGCTGGAAAAGATGAAGCTCATCCAAAAACCGGTAGCCCGCAGGAAAGTATTTAAATTCAACTTCCCCCAGCCGCCGCGCAGCACCCAGAAAGTCATTGAGCTGGAAAAAGTCTGCCAATCCTATGGCGACCGCAGGGTTTATGAAAACCTGGACTTGCTGGTGGAACGCGGGGAACGTACTGTTCTCGTTGGCCCGAACGGCGCGGGAAAATCCACTCTTCTGAAAATCCTGGCGGGTATCATTCCCATTGACTCCGGACAGCGCATCCCCGGCACCACCACGCGCATCGGCTACTTCTCCCAGGCGCGAACGGAAAACCTGAATCCGGAAAATACCGTTCTGGAGGAAATTATGAAATGCAGCGCTGAAATCCGGGAGGAAGAAGCGCGCTCCATCCTGGGTTCCTTCCTGTTCCGGAGGCTGGATGTGGAAAAACGCGTCAGCGTTCTTTCCGGCGGGGAGAAATCGCGGCTCAGTCTGGTCAAATTCCTGGTGGATCCGCCCAACCTCCTGCTGATGGATGAGCCGACCACCCACCTGGATCTTTTGTCCGTGGAAGCTCTGGTGCAGGCTCTGAAGCATTATGAGGGAACACTGGTCTTCATCTCCCACGACGTGCACTTCATCCGTTCTCTGGCGCAAAAAACCCTGCATGTGAACCGGGGGACCATCACCTCCTATGCGGGCGGATATGACTACTATCTGGAAAAATCGGGCATTTTGGACAATGAGAAAGGCGGCATCACGGCGGAATAGGGTCCTTTCTTCATCCTCCCCTTTTCCCCTGCCATGAATTTCATCCTGCTTTTTAAGGCAGGATGAAGGTTTTTCTTATTCCTGTCCTGTATTCTGCGCTCCTGTCCGGAATCTCCCCCGTACTTGGTGAAACGGCCGCCGGAACGGATTCCCCTGCAGCAACGGCTCCGGCGGAAAAAATCCCCTCCGCGGAGTCCCTGATCAACCGGGCTTTTCCCTTTGCCATCAATATCCGGCAGACATTGGAGGCGTTCAGGACGAGGAAAACGCAGACAAAGCCGTCAAAACGCGGCAAGACATTCAGAAGGGCCTCCGGCATTTCCTCCGGCTCCAGGATAAATTGAACAATGCGGAAAATGAAGAAGATGAACAGTAGCCTCATCTGTCCCGTTTCCCTACCTCATGGCATGTCCGCTCCCCTTTCCCCGTATGGACTCCTGCGCGGCCAGGTCCATTTCAAGCTTGCCGGAACCGTGAAAAACGGGTTTACTATGGGCAGCATGCAAAAATTAGCAGGTAAAACAGCCATCGTCACCGGCGCTGGCCGCGGAATCGGCAATGCCGTCGCGCGCCGCTTCGCTTCGGAAGGAGCCAGGGTCATCCTGATCAGCCGCAGCCCGTCCAGCTGCGGGGGAGCTGCAGAAGAAATCAACAAGGAATTTCCGGATTCCTGCAAGGCCTACCCCTGCGACGTAGCGGATTACGCGGCCGTTCAGGAAACCATGGCCGCCATTTTGAAGGACTTCCCGCAGATTGACATTCTGGTGAACAACGCCGGCATCACGCGGGACTCCCTGATGCTCCGCATGAAGGAGGAAGACTGGGATGCCGTTCTGGACACCAACCTGAAAAGCGCGTTCAATACGGTCAAGGCCCTCCAGCGCGTTCTTATGAAATCCCCGGCCGGGCGCATCATCAACATGAGCTCCGTCATCGGACTCGTCGGCAACATCGGCCAGGCCAATTACGCCGCTTCCAAGGCGGGCCTCATCGGCTTCACCAAATCCCTGGCCCAGGAATTCGCTCCGCGCAAAGTCACATGCAACGCTATTGCTCCCGGCTTCATCTCCACGGAAATGTCCAACGCCATCCCCGACAATCTCAAGGAAGAAATCGTTAAGAAAATTCCCTTGAAGGAACAAGGCTCCGTGGAAGACATCGCAGCCCTGACGGCCTTTCTTGCCTCTGACGATGCCCGTTACATCACCGGACAGGTCATTGCCTGCGACGGAGGCATGACGATGTAGGGCATTCCGGTTTACACCATTCCATGCGCGGCATTTTCCTTGTTTCCTGCTTTCTGGGAGGAAGCGCCCTGCTGTCCGGGTGCCGGGAAGAAAATTCCCCCCGCCCGGCCACGGAAGACGCCGTGCGCATTACAAGCGCGCGCCAGTGGGGGGAAAGCCGTTCTGCGCTGCAAAAACGGGAACTGGACCGCGCTGCCGGTCCTGCCCTTCCCGTTCCGGATGATCTGCCGTCCCGGGAACTGGTCGGCACGACGCGCCAAATCCATCAGCTCATTCAAGCTTCCGGAAATCCGGCGCGTTTTGAATCCTACACGGAAACGGTGCCCGCAGCGGGAGCGGTTCTGCGCATGATCGCCATACCGGGAGGAACATTCCTTATGGGGAGTCCCGCGGAAGAGCCTCACCGGAAACCGGACGAAGGTCCGCAGCATGAAGTGAGCATCTCTCCTTTCTGGATCTCGGAAACGGAAATCCCTTGGGAACTTTATACGGCCTTCATGGAAAACGGGCGGCCGCGCGCCAAGGATGGTCAGCTTCTGGAGGAACAGCCGGATGACGAACTCTGGGACTCCGTGACGCAGCCTACCGCCCCTTACACCGCCATGAATCTGGGCATGGGCCACGGCTATGAACACGGTCTGCCCGCCATCTCCATGTCCCATCACGCCGCCAGCAAATTCTGCGAATGGCTGAGCGCCCAGACCGGGCATTACTACCGCCTGCCGACGGAAGCGGAATGGGAATACGCCTGCCGGGCCGGCTCCCCGGGCGCCTACTCTTACGGAAACGGGGAAGCCCCCCTGGACCAGTACGCCTGGTACTGGAACAATTCCAATGACCGTTACCAGAAAACAGGCTCTAAAAAACCGAATAAGTGGGGACTCCGGGACATGCACGGAAATGTGGCGGAATGGGTTTTGGACTCCTACGTTCCGGACGCCTACGGCAAGCGGAGCGGCTTGCCGGCGAAAGACCCCCTGATCATCGTCCCCGGAGCTCCCCACATCGTTCGAGGCGGTTCGTGGGAAGACGATCCGGACGGCCTGCGAAGCGCTGCGCGCCGTGCCAGCACCCCCGCCTGGAACCGTCAGGATCCTCAAAACCCTAAAAGCATCTGGTACCTGACGGATGGAGGCATGGTCGGATTCCGCGTGGTGCGCCCCATGAACATTCCGGATGTCATGACAATACACCGCCTCTGGAACTTCTCCAAGGGGGAGCCGTAAAGAAAAACTTTTCATGATCATTGCGTTAAGAACGGAGCAACCCGCAGACCATGCTCAAACGGAACATGTCACGAGAGAAGCGTTCTGGAATTATTACGTACCCGGCTGCAATGAACATTACCTGCTCCATATCATGCGCGGCAGCACTTCCTTCATCCCGGAGCTGGATGTAGTCGCCGTCCACGGCAGCCGCATTGTCGGAAACATCGTTTATGCAACATCCGTCATCAGGACAGACGGCGGAAAAGAATACGAAGTGCTGGGCATGGGGCCCATTGCCGTCCTTCCGGAATACCAGCGCCGGGGAATAGGCCGGCGCATGATCGACTACACCAGAGCCCGGGCGCGTGAAATGGGATTCCGCGCCATTTTGCTGTACGGAGACCCGGACTATTATTCACGCTGCGGATTCGTTCCCGCGGAAATGCTGGGCATCAGAACGGCGGATGACATGTATGCGGCAGCCCTCCAGGCCTGTGAATTGCAAAGAAATTCCCTGTCCGGCCTGAAAGGCCGCTATGTGGAAGCAGACGTGTATCATATGGACGAAAAGAGCGCTGCCGAATTTGACCGGCATTTTCCGGCAAAGAAAAGACTTTCCGGTACTCCCTCACAACAACGCTTCCAGCAAATTGCCGCCATGCGGAAAAAACCGGATACGGCTCCCTGACCCCGGAACCCCGTACCTCCGGAGGGCATAAACCCCGCACGCGGATAAGTAATCCTTCCTCTCCGGATATAAAAACAAGGGCTGTTCCGTAAGAACAGCCCTTATCTGCCGATTTTTCGCCATCAGGAAACTCAGGCCCTGCGGCGGCGCATCATCAGGGCCGCCAACCCCAGCAGGCCCAGCGTGGCCGTCGCGGGCTCCGGAACCATTTCCCCCTGGATGCTTATAAAAATGGGAGATAATAGACTGTTCTTATTCATTCCGTTGGCTCCCGTAATGACAACGGAGTCATCAGAAACTCCCGCGGCGTCATAATGCCCGCGGAAGCCGGGAGCGGTCAATCCGTTGTTGATGGTTACCGTATCTCCTTCCGTGGAAAAAGCAGGGGAGGCTGTCCCTCCCGCAACATACAAATACGTTTTTGACGTATCTCCGCTGATGATATCCAACACGGCCTGGCTCACGGTCAGATAGCGGTACGTCGTGCCGGCGTCAAGAATCAGGGGAGAACCGTCCACGGCTGAAAAAACAAATGTCGGATTAACCCCGTTGCCACAGGTTTGCAGGTTGGTGCTCAGACCGATAACCGAATTGTCGAAAGCGTTCAGAACCAGAAAACCGTAAGTGACATTGCGGCCTTGATTGCCTGAGGGTCCGCGCAACGTAAAGCTGTCCAGACGGATATTTCCGGACAGGGAGGAGGGAGAGCCGGAATCAGAGACGGGAGCCAGGGAGGAAGAACCCAAACTCAGAAAAAAACCATGCAAAGTACTGTTGTAGTTGTCCGAGCCGGTAGTGTAATAATTAAAAACGGTCGCGGCCTCCGAGGAAACGAAGAAGCTTCCCAGCGCGATCAAAAGTATCAGTATTTTTCTCATATTGATGATTCCTTTGTTGGATGACAGTTTGTAGCGAATTTGGAATTCCCCAATCGAATTTGGAATCCGCCAAGTAATGGGAAAGAGGCCAAATCAATCATAAAATCAATGAATCACAAAGACTGGCCCATCATCTTGACAAAAGGACCAGAGATATTAATAAATTATTATTTTCAATGAATTATAAATATAATTTATTAACTCTTAATATTTATAATTGCTTGCGGATTCCAAATTCGTTATTCAGGCGCAAGTGCGTACGTTGGATCTCGCATCATCTTACTGAGATACTGATCATGAAGAAATTATTATCCACCCTGATTCTTTCGGCCGGCATGAGCCTGAGCGCTTCCGCGGCCACCTCGCTGCTGGATAACTCCGTCGTGGGATATTCGGATTTCACCTCCGGCACAGCGGATTTCGGAATCCAGAAAGATTCCGTTTCCCTTACGGAGGACGAAAGCTATCTGACATTGTCCGGGATAACCTTCAACGGATACGGTGCCAACAACCGCGACGTTATGACTGTGACGATGGTTCTTGACCTGTCCAAAATCAACACTCCGGAAACCTATACCACTCTATTTAATGCCAAAAATAACAGTGTAAGCTGGGGCGTGGGTCTGAACACGGACCGGAAACTCCAGGGATTATGGAACAACACCTCCTACAGCGGGCCTGTCGTTGACACCCCGCTGGGCACGGAAGGTTCCCTGACCATTTCCGTAGTCACCGGAGATCTTGGCACCCGCATCTATTTTGGCGACAGCGCTACGTACTATTCCAACAGCGGCCTGAAATTCGGCAACCAGCAAATTGAGCAGATTCTCATGGACGCAGGACTGGCTGAATCCATCGAACAGCTCTACATCCACAACTCCCTCCTTTCCCAGGAACAAGTTGGTCAACTGATGAGTGAAATCGCCAGCGTTCCGGAACCCGCCGCGGCCTCCCTGGGCCTGCTGGGACTGGCCGCGCTGATGATGCGCCGCCGCAGGGCATAAGCCTGTACCGTCCGCCTCCCTATATTCAAAGGCCGGCTCACAAAATCGTGAGTCGGCCTTTTCCTTATCCGTTCAAACATCTGCCGAAAAAAACAGGGGGAAGAAGCTTCCATTTGCTGCGGCAACCTCACGGCCAGCACTTGACGGGAAAATGGCATTCAGTCTCCCCCGGAAGGGTCATTTCAAGAGCTTCCGGCCCCGCCCCACTTCCGTACACGCCCTTTTTTCCCATGCCGGAACAGCCGGAGCCGGGCCCCGCAAAGTCCGGATTCCCTCTGCATCCGGAACAGGCCATCCTCTCAGCAATTCATTTCCCCGCATGATCCGAGTCACCGCGCTTCCGTCCGCCGGAAGCGACCTTTCGCCCTGAAACAGGGGGAAAGAGGGGAAATGACTGAGCTTTAACCTTCATTCCCCGTTCCTGTCATGAACCTTCAAAAACAACAGCTGTTGCTGCGTCTGTGCCGGTATTTCAAAAGCAGAAAAGGAGAACCGCGTTTTTTCAACAAACGGAATATATGCCTTCTGGCCGCCGCCAGCGCCTACATCCTGACTCCCGACGAATTCCTGTTTGACGGAATCGGCAAGCTGGGCCTTCTGGATGACGCGGCGGTCATCCTGGGAGCCGTCCTCACCGTCTTTTTTCCGGATGGAGACTAACGGCCCGCACCCACCGCAGGCGGGATTAGCGGGACGACACTTTCCGGAACTTCGGAGACTGTCCCATGAATGTCTCCGGATTTTCCAAGAGAAGATGTTCCGTTTCCTGACGGGAAAAACCGCGCCTGCGTAGCTCGCAGGCCAGGGCCGTCAGCGCCAGGGGATCGGAATCCCCCCAGTCTGCCGCGGAATTGGCCCAGACACGGTCCATTCCGTACAATTCCAGAATATCCGCCGCCCGCTTGGGATTCAGCTTGCTGGTGGGATAAAGGGTCAGTCCAGCCCAGTAGCCGGCCTCCTTCACCAGCGGGAAGGTATGTTCCTCACAGTGATCTACCAGCACGCGGCAAGGATCCAGATCCGGACGGTTTTTCAGGGCGGAAAGAATCATTACGGTCCCCTTCAGCTTGTCTTCCAAATGGGGAGTGTGAATCAGCACAAGCTGGTTGAGGCGCACCGCCAGATCCAGATGCTCTTCAAAAATGGTCATTTCATGGGAAGTATTCCGGTTCAGCCCTATTTCCCCGATGCCAAGGACATTGGGCCGGTCAATAAACTCCGGAATGAGTTTCATCACCTCCCGTGCAAAGGCCACGTCTTGCGCCTCTTTGGGATTGATGCACAACCATGTGTAATGGTCCATGCCGAACTTGGCCGCCCTGGCGGGTTCGCATTCCGTAAGCTGTACGAAATAATCCCGGAAACCGTCCACGGACGAACGGTCATAACCGGCCCAGAACGCCGGCTCCCCTACCGCCAGGCAGCCCGCCTGCGCCATGGCCCGGTATTCGTCCGTGGTGCGGCACACCATATGTATATGAGGTTCTATGAAAGCCATCATTCTTATTTGCTGAGGTTCGGAGCTCCGCAGGCCGCTTTGGCCGCGGCGGTTTCCGGCACGGCGTCATCCCTGTAGGAAAGGGCTTCCAGAATGGCCCGGACGCGTCCGGGGCCGGATGCGGACAAAAGGGGAAGAACCTCCATCAGGGCACGGTAGCGGAAATCCGCCTCTCCTTCCCCGCGGTCCACCCGGTCCAGAAATGCGGCCACATCCAGAACGCCGGCGCGCGCCGCTGCGAAATCCGCGTCCAGCACCTCTTTTTTACTCCTTTTCACGCACAGACGATACGCCTGTGCGGAAAGCCTCGTCAAGCCGGAACAGGTAACAAAATAATAACTATTCCAAACTGATAAACAGCAACGCCTTTCCCGGGCTTTTCAAAAATCCGAAAAGCGCCGGAAATTCAAGAAGAGGCTTGCCATCCGGGCTTGAACCGGGCATCCTGTGAGGACGCATTTATTTCATTAGAGCGCCTATGAATGCACTAGTAAAAACCATATGTACATTCGTGACATCCTCCATCGGCCGCAAAATCATTGTGGCTCTGACGGGGTTATGTTTGGTCTTGTTCCTTGCGGGACACCTGGCAGGCAACCTTCTCATCTTCGGAGGCCCTGAATGGATCAACACCTACGCCCACGGCCTGCACTCCATGCCGGAAGCAGCCCTCTGGGGCATTCGCGCGGGGCTTGGGGTGATCTTCATCATCCATGTCTGGCTGACCATCCAGCTGAAGCTGGAAAACCATGCGGCCCGCGAACCCTATGTGTTCAAGAACACCATCAAGGCGACGCTCTCCTCCCGCTACATGATTTACACCGGCCTGACCGTCCTGGTGTTCCTGGTCTACCACCTGTACCAATACACCCTGCGCGTGGGATACGACCCCGCCCAGTTCACCACCTTTATTTCCGACGGTACGGTGGAAACCTTTGACGTGTACAAAATGATCGTGACCGGATTCTCCAACGTATGGTGCTCCGCCTTCTACATCCTGGCCGTTCTGATGCTGTTCAGCCATCTGCGCCACGGGGTGCAGTCCATCTTCCAGACTGTGGGCGTCGATTCCCGCAAAATCCGGCCCTTCTACAATTTTATCGCCATCGCCTACGGCGCGATTATCTGCCTGGGCTTCATCTCCGTGCCGGTCTCGGTTCTTCTGGGCATCATCAAATAACCATCAACTCCTCTCAAAGCCATGATTAATTTTCCCGTAAGCGACTGGATGCCGGATGCCAAAATTCCCTCCGGCCCTATTCAGGACAAATGGTCCAAGTACAAGCTTGAATCCAAACTGATCAATCCGAACAACAAGCGCAAGTACACGGTGCTTGTGGTAGGTTCCGGCCTGGCTGGCGCCTCCGCTGCCGCCACGCTTGCCGAACTTGGCTACAACGTCAAATGCTTCTGCTATCAGGACAGCCCCCGCCGCGCCCACTCCATTGCGGCCCAGGGCGGCATCAACGCGGCCAAGAACTACCAGAACGACGGCGACTCCGTTTACCGCCTGTTTTACGACACCGTCAAGGGCGGCGACTTCCGCGCCCGTGAAGCCAACGTTTACCGCCTGGCGGAAGTCTCCTCCAACATCATTGACCAGTGCGTGGCCCAGGGCGTTCCCTTCGGCCGTGAATACGGCGGCCTCCTGGATAACCGCTCCTTCGGCGGCGCCCAGCTTAAGCGTACCTTCTACGCACGCGGACAAACGGGCCAGCAGCTCCTGCTGGGTGCCTACCAGGCTTTGGAAAAGGAAGTGGCCAAGGGACACATTGAAATGTTCTCCCGCCATGAAATGATGGACCTGGTGCTGGTGGACGGAGAAGCCAAGGGCATCGTCACCCGCAATCTGGTCACCGGTGAAATCAAGTCCTACGCAGGGGATACCGTCCTGCTCTGCACAGGCGGCTACGGCAACGTGTTCTTCCTGTCCACCAACGCGATGGGCTGCAACGTCACCGCCGCCTACAAGGCCTACAAGCGCGGCGCTTTCTTCGCCAACCCCTGCTTCACGCAAATTCACCCCACCTGCATTCCGGTCAAGGGCGACTACCAGTCCAAGCTGACGCTGATGTCGGAATCCCTCCGCAACAGCGGCCGCATCTGGGTGCCCAAGTCCCGTGAAACCGCGGAAAAAATCCGCAAAAAGGAAATCAAGCCTTCCGATGTTCCCGAAGAAGAACGGGACTACTACCTGGAACGCAAATATCCCTCCTTCGGCAACCTGGCTCCGCGCGACATTTCCTCCCGCGCCGCCAAGGAAGCCTGCGACGACGGCCGCGGCGTGGCCATCACCGGCAAGGGCGTCTTCCTGGACTTTGCGGATGAAATCAAGCGCATGGGCCGCGAATGGATTGACGGCCAGTACGGCAACCTGTTTGACATGTACGAAGAAATCACGGACGACGACCCCCATGAAACGCCCATGATGATCTACCCCGCCTCCCACTACACCATGGGCGGCCTGTGGGTGGATTACAACCTCATGTCCAACGTGAAGGGGCTGCACGTCCTCGGTGAAGCCAACTTCTCCGACCACGGCGCCAACCGCCTGGGAGCCTCCGCCCTGATGCAGGGCCTGTCTGACGGGTACTTCGTCATCCCAGCCACGCTGCCCGCCTACCTGACGACCACCAAGCCGGGCGCCGTCACCACCGCCTCCCCGGAATTCAAGGCCGCGGAAGACGAGGTGAAGGAACGCATCAACAAACTCCTGAACGTGAAAGGCACCAAGACGGTGGACTCCTTCCACCGGGAACTGGGCCTCATCATGTGGGAAGACTGCGGCATGGCCCGCACGGAAGAAAGCCTGACCCACGCCATTGAACGCATTCCCCAGCTCCGCAAGGAATTCTGGGAAAACGTGCGCGTAACCGGCACGGCGGACGGCATCAACGCGGAACTGGAAAAAGCCTGCCGCGTGGCTGACTTCCTGGAATTCGCCCAGCTGCTCTGCTATGACGCCCTGAACCGTCAGGAATCCTGCGGCGCGCACTTCCGCGTGGAATACCAGCTGCCGGACGGCGAAGCCAAGCGTAACGACGATGAATACGCCTACGTAGCCGCCTGGGAATACACCGGCGTGGACAGCCTGCCTGTTCTCCACAAGGAACCGCTGACCTTCGAGAACGTGCACCTCGCCATCCGCAGCTACAAGTAAAGATAGCCAATACATTAACACTCAAAAGAAAGATTATAACATGGCTAAAACACTCAATCTCACTCTCAAGGTCTGGCGCCAGGAAAACCGTGACGCCAAGGGCCGCATTGAGACCTATGCCGCCAAGGACATTCCGGTGGACGCCTCCTTCCTGGAAATGCTGGACATCGTCAATGAAGGTCTGGTCAAGGAAGGCAAGGAACCCATTCATTTTGACCACGACTGCCGGGAAGGCATCTGCGGCATGTGCTCCCTGACCATCAACGGCATTCCCCACGGGCCGGAACGCCAGGTAACCACCTGCCAGCTTCACATGCGCAAGTTCAAGGACGGCGACACCGTCTGGATCGAACCCTTCCGCGCGAAGGCTTTCCCGATCCTGCGGGACCTGATGGTGGACCGTTCCGCCCTGGACCGCATCATCGCCGCCGGCGGCTATATTGACGTGCGCACCGGCTCCGCGCCGAACGCCAACAACATCGCCGTGGAAAAAGTGAAGGCGGACGCCGCCTTTGACGCCGCCGCCTGCATCGGCTGCGGCGCCTGCGTGGCCTCCTGCAAAAACGCCTCCGCCATGCTGTTCACGTCCGCCAAAATCGCCCATCTCAATCTGCTGCCGCAGGGCCAGCCGGAACGCTCCAAGCGCGTCCTGGCCATGATGAAGCAGATGGAAGCGGAAGGCTTCGGCAACTGCACGAACCAGTACGAATGCGAAGCCGCCTGCCCGAAGGGCATCAGCGTGGACAACATCGCCCGCCTCAACCGCGACTTCATGCGGGCCAATGCCAAGGAAGGCCTCTGTTTCTAAAGAAGATTCCTTCTTAAGACGCTCTATAAAAACTCCCGGCGGCCTCGGCTTCCGGGAGTTTTTTATGGCAAGTTCTTCTGCCCTGAAACGACACCTCGGCAATCCCACGTCATCCCCTCCTCCACAAAAAGCTTCATTCCGCAGTATAACGCCGTAGGAGAAGAGATTGAGACGATCTCACGCAGATAAAAAAACTCCCTGACTGTGCAGGACTTTTGCAAAAAACGGCACTTCCATATAAAACCACGGCTGAGAGAGCAAAAAAGACAATGCCATATTATTTGCGGATATTCGCATTTCTTAAATATGCAGCCTCAGCAGGTTTTGCATAACCATTCCCCCCAATGATATTGTTTTGTTTTCCATCTGTATCACAGACGGCGGGACAAAATACGGAACAGGAAATAAAAGCGGTTTACATGCTGTCCCACAAACGGCAATAATCCATCTCCAATCGCAAACTCAAAATTCCAAAAAAATTCAGCTTCTTCGTAAAAAGACTTTGCCTGTTGGCCCGGAATTCATCTGTCATGCTGAAACGGTTTCTTTCACCAATAGGGGGAAACACATAAAAAACCTCAAAAACTGACAGACAGGAAAACTTCCAAGGGAAAATTATTACCCGCGGTCCAACAACCAACGGAATTCCATGCGAATCTTCCACAGCAAAATCAGACGCGCAAGACTTGCCAAAAACAGAAAGGCAGAAAACGCCGTTCGCCATCCTGCCGTGCTTTTCAGAAATAAAACATAGCCAACAGGCACACCATCCATTCCGTCTTCCCTACTCCCTATTGCGGGAATCCATGAAAATGGTCACCGGGCCGTCGTTAATCAGAGAAACCTGCATATCCGCGCCGAATTCGCCGCTTTCCACCCTGCCTTCCAGCAAAGACGCCAATTCCTTCTTAAACAGCTCATACAGGGGAATGGCCCGCTCAGGCCTTGCGGCGCGGATGAAAGAGGGTCTGTTTCCTTTCCGGGTGGAAGCATGCAGCGTAAACTGGCTCACTACCAATGCGCTTCCACCCACCTCCCTTACGGAAAGATTCATTTTCCCGTCCGCGCCGGAAAAAATGCGCATGGCCGCCGCCTTGTTGGCAAGCCAGCTCACATCTTCTTCCGTATCCTCCTCTTCAATGCCCGCCAGAATCAGCAGACCGGGTCCCACGGCTCCCGCACAAACACCGCCGATATGAACGGAGGCCTTACTGACACGTTGAATAACCAGCCTCACGGTTCCTCTCCTTTCCCCCTCAGGATAGTCACCTTCGTCCCCGGCCTGGTCAGCATGGCCAGTTCATTGCAGTCCTGCCGGCTTAAATAAAACCCCGGCGAGCGGGGCGTGCCGCGGACGGCGTCAATGACATAGCCTCCCGTCGCCAGTACCAGCGTCTTATCTGCAGAAGGGAACTGCCTGCTGTAAATGGACACGGGAGCCTGCTCATCCTTTACGGACGTTTCCACATTCTTTTTTCCTCCATCCTTCATGGAGAGAATGGGGTATCCCTTGACAAAGTTCATCCCGTCGTAAAGGCAAATTTCCTTTTCCGGCACGTTCACCACCACATGGAAATCCAGGGGCCGGTACTTAAACACATCTCCCGTGTGAAGAGCGGGAATATCCATCAAACCGTTCAGGTGGACCACCATAGCCTGAGAACAGTCCAGTTTCCTGACCATGCGTATCCAGGAATCTCCCTTCCGCACAGTATATTTCTTTACATCCGGTCCGTTGGGATCCAGCAATTGGCGTATGCGCAGCCTCCCGATAAGTTCTTTCGCCTCTTTCCCCACCACGCCGCCCTGTTCCGCCAGGGGCTGCAACAGTTCAAGAGCCTTTGGCAGGCTGCCGCGGTCCATCAGGCGGCGGGCTTCTGCAAGGGTCTCCGGACGGCGGGGCCAGAGGGAATAATTATCTCCGTCCGCCAAAACTCCCTGGGCGCAGAAAACCGCCGCCAGAAGGCTAAAGAAGACCTTTGCGCTTAAAGTCAAAGATATTGATTTCATGGGATTTTTGTATCATTTCCACAGTGAATTTCAAGAGGGAGACCTCCCATGCGTCATCCACTCCCTCAATGAGAGCCATGAACGTATCCTCTCCATTGCGCACCTGATCCAGCAGACGGCCACGCACGGAATCAAGAGGTTCATGCAGAATTTCCTCGCTCACTTCCGACCTTTTGAATCTGAATCCGTATTCCAGCAGCGTCAGAAAGCCTGGCCCGTTTTTGGAGAGCCAGTCAAAAAAGCGCTTGGCCTCTCCGGAAAAACCCTCCGTACTGATTTCATTGTAAATGGAAGGCCGTATGATTTTCGGTTTCTCCGCTTCCACCCAGCCGCTGCGCACGCGCACCACGTTCACCTCATCCATCAGTTCGCTGAGGAGAAGAAAATTAAACCTGGTATCGCCAAAAGTATCAATGCGGCGGTCCGGTTCATACACCACCCGCGTCATCTCCGCCGCATAGCGGATATCGTCACGGGAAAAGGGAGGCAGGTCGCTCATGGAAGAAAAGGCAGAGGGGCTTTCCATGAAAAAGCGGCTTCCTTGCCTTGGACAGGGAAGCCGCTTTTGTAATAAAGGATTTTAGCAGTTTAACTTAACCCTGAACCTTTTCGATGTAAGCAACGACGTCGGCCACAGACTGAAGCTTTTCGGCTTCTTCGTCGGGCACTTCAATGTCAAAGTTTTCTTCGAAAGCCATCACGAGTTCAACGGTATCCAGCGAATCAGCACCGAGATCCTCGATGAATTTCGCATCAGCAGTCACTTTATCGGATTCAACGCCAAGTTGGTCGACGATGATACTTCTTACTTTTTCTTCGATGCTGTTGTCAGACATGATATTTATTGTTAAGGTTCATTGATATTACATAGGGTATGCGCCATTTGCAATACCTATTTATGAGTTTTTATGCGTCATCCGGCCACGGTCCAGGAAGCAACAGGCTTCCAGCCTGTTTTGCCCGCTTTTTAAAGATTCAGCCCGGCGGCTATGCGCAAGCCGTTCAGCGTAACGTCAGGGTCCACATGGTCAATGCGCTCCACTCCCCTGGCGATCAGCGCGGCGTCCCCTCCCGTAGCAACCACGGCCGGACGCACGCCCAGCTCACCTTCCAGCCGGGCCAGAATTTCCTTCACCAGCCCCCGGTAACCATACACGGCGCCGGATTGCATGGCCTCTACTGTGCTGGTTCCAATGACGCGGGACGGCTCCTGGGGGTCAATGGCGGGAAGAAGCGCCGTATTGCGCTCCAGGTAATCCCCCATGCTGGCAAGCCCCGGCGCAATAACGCCGCCCACATAGGTGCATTGGGGCCCGATCACGTCAAAAGTCACGGCGGTGCCGAAGTCCACGACAACGCAGGGATACCCGTAATAGGCCGCGGCTCCTACGGCATTCGCCAGCCTGTCGGCCCCTATCTGGCGCGGATGGGGGTAGTCGATGCCCACGCCCAGCCGGGAATCGCAGGAAAGGAAATGGCACGGTTTGACAATCCAGTTTTTCAGCTCTTCCGCCACGCGGGGCACTACGGAACACACCACGGCGGCATCATAACGGACGCCGGCCAGCTCCTCGTCCAGCCGTTCCCCGCTCACCTCCCGGGTGGGAATCATATACCGTTCCGGCAACAGGGCTTCCGGCGAAGAGAGTACGAATTTGGTGCGCGTGTTGGAATTGTCAATCAGAAGATAGGTCACGGAAATCAGTTAGTATGTTCCTCCGCCAGTTTCAAGGCCAAATCCGCTATTCTGCCGCTTCCTCCGGTCATCCCCGCCCGCAGCAGGCTTTCATGCATGCGCCTCCACTGTGCGCCGCCGTCCGCCATCATTTCCTGAAGAGCGGAAGCCAGGGCGCGGGCATCCGGCACATGGCTGCCGCCTCCCAGTTTTTCCAGGAGGCGGGTATTTCCCTCCTCCTGGCCCGGAAGAAGAAAGTTCACCAGCATGGGCCGTGCGGCCGCCAGCACTTCGTGTACGGTGGCTCCTCCCGCTTTCCCGACCACTACGTGGCTGGCGGCAAGATAGGAAGGCACGCGGCGCGTCCAGCCGCGCACCGTCAGCCTGCGCCCGTATCTGGCGCGCAAATCCCGGATGCGGGGATAAATGCGCCGGAACCGGCGCCCCAGAATACAGGTCACATGCAGGGAGGGATTCGCATCCAGCATACCCGCCAGTTCCGCCCGCGCATGCCGTGCGGAACGCTGGGCGAAGTAAAGCACCCGGAACGGCTCCCCTTCCTTCCAGGAAAGAGGATGCTCCTTCGCCAACGCCCCCAGAACGGGATTGACGGGAAATCCCGTAACGCGCAGCCTGTCCTGCGGCAGCCCCTTTTCCTCCATGATGGCCCTCGTCCAGGGATCCGTCACGGCCCAGAGGGGAGACTCGGAACACAGCCATGATTTATTGATGACCAAGGAATCCGTCACAACGGTCAAGTAGGGGACCGTCCTGCCCGTGCGGGATGCCAGGGAATCCAGCATGTAGGGATATACCATGTAGGTACAGACCACGGCATCCGGCTTCCATTCCCGCAGAAGACGTTCCAGCAGGTGTTCCACAGGGGCGATTCCCCTGATGGGCTTCTCCGCCATATTGCGTCTGTCGCTCACCTCATACATCAGCTTCCACAGGCGCGGCATGCGGGAAATCATCCACAGGTAGGCAGCGCGCGTCAGGCGGAACATCCGGGGCATCGCCTCCGCGCACAGGTCCGTCACGCGGACTTCCGCGCGCCCCGCAAGGGCATCCCGCACGCCCCTGGCTGCGGAATTGTGCCCTTCCCCGTATCCTGCGGTCACAATCAGAATGCGCGGCAGCCGTCCTTTCTGCATAGAACGGGATATATCAATATTCCGCTCCATCGAAAAGAACTTCTTGCAGGCAGACGGACATGAGGGGAAGCGGTGCCGGATGCGTCCGGAGCAAACATTTTCCGCAGGCACTCCCCCGAACGGAAAGAAACGGCAAAAAAACGGCCTTTCCTCCCTATGATTCCCTTTTCAAAACCGGATTTAACATTGACCTGCGCAGGCCGTCAGGGCAAGCTTCCAGCCATGCGCATCGTCTTCATGGGCACAGGCGACATTGCCATTCCCGCCTTCCGCAGCCTGATCCGTCACTCGGATCTGGCAGGCCTGGTCACGCAGCCCGACCGCCCCGTCGGCAGGCACCAGGTGCTTACAGCCCCGGCCATCAAAAATATTGCCAGGGAAGCGGGCATTCCCGTGCTCCAGCCGCATTCCCTGCGCAGCCCGGATGCGCTGAGCAACCTCAGGAGACTGAATCCGGATCTGATCGTAGTCATGGCGTACGGGCAGATTCTGAGCCAGGAAGTGATTGATATGGCGCCCATGGGCTGCATCAACGCACATGCCTCCCTCCTGCCGCGCCACCGTGGAGCGGCCTGCATCCAGTCCGCCATTAAATCCGGCGATGCAGAAACGGGCATCACCATCATGCACATTGTCAGGAAGTTGGATGCCGGAGACATCATCGCCCAGATCAGCACCCCCCTGGAAGGCTCAGAAACCGGAGGCACCCTGCATGACAAGCTGGCCAGGATGACGCCGGATGTCCTGCTGCCCGTCATCCATTCCATTGAAAAAGGGACGGCCACGCGCATCCGCCAGCAGGAAATCCTGGCAACATACGCCCCCAAGCTCCTGCGGGCGGACGGAAAAATCGACTGGACGCGCCCCGCAGAGGAAATCGGCCGCATGATCCGGGCGTACGACCCGTGGCCCGGCACCTTCACCAACTACTGGAACCGCAAGAAACGCATCCGCAACATGAAAATTTTCCCCGGCTTTTCCATCCTCCCGGAAGCGGAGGGAAAACCGGGCCAGGTGCTCTCCGCCGGGGAGCAGGGGCTTCTGATCGCCTGCGGAAGCGGAGGATTGCTGGTGACAGACGTCCAGCTTGAAGGCAGCACGCGCATGAATATTTCCCAGCTCATTGCCGGCCACCCGAATTTGAAAGATATCCATTTTGACGTATAAATGGCCAAGTCCTTTTCCATGGAGAGCCTGAACGCGGCCCAGAGGAAGGCCGTGCAGACCCTGCAGGGGCCCGTGCTGATCCTGGCCGGGGCCGGAACGGGCAAAACGCGCACCGTCACCTGCCGCATCGCCCATATGGTGGACCGCGGCATCAGCCCCAAAAGCATCCTGGCCGTGACGTTCACAAACAAGGCCGCTCTGGAGATGCGGGAACGCGTAGGCCAAATGGTGGAACGCAAGGCGGCGCGCCAAATAATGGTGAGCACTTTCCATTCCCTCTGCGTGCGCATCCTGAGAGAGGATATAGGGCGCCTGGGGTACAAGACCAATTTCACCATTTACAGCGGTTCCGAGCAAAGCGGCCTGATCCGGCGACTGATTGTGCGCCACGGCGGCATTACGGAGAAAATCACGCCCAAGGATGTGCTTTCCTCCATGAGCCGGATGAAAAACAGCGGCCTGGGCCTTGACTCCATTGAAGACAACCTGACGGCCAATATCGCCGCTTCCTACCAGCGGGAGCTTCAGGCGCAAAATTCCGTGGACTTTGACGACCTGCTGATTCTGGCGGACAAATTGCTGAAGGAACACCGGGACGTCAGGGAGGCGTGGCAACAGCGCTTCCGCTATATCACCGTGGATGAATTCCAGGACACCAACAGCCTCCAAATGAGCCTGCTGGGCCATCTGGTGGGCCCGGAACACAATGTCTGCGTGGTGGGTGACGACGACCAGTCCATCTACGGCTGGCGCGGAGCCCAGATCAGCAATATCCTGGAATTCGAACGCTTTTTCCCAAATCCCTCCGTCATCAAGCTGGAGGAAAATTACCGCTGCACCGCCCCCATTCTGGACACGGCCAATGCCCTGATCCGCCACAATCTGGGCCGGAGGGACAAGACGCTGCGCGCCCACAAAGGCGGAGGAGAAGCCGTCCGGCTCATTTCCATGCCCGGAGACGCGGAAGAGGCGGAATTCATCATCACGGACATTGAAAACGTCCGCAGGCGGGAAGGCCGGCCCTGGGAGGATTTCGCCATTCTGTTCCGGGCCAATACCCAGAGCCGCATTATTGAACAAACGCTCCGGGAACATAAAATTCCCTACCGCATGGTGGGCGCGCAGAGTTTTTTCGACAGAAAGGAGGTAAAAGACCTCATTTCCTATCTGGCGACTATCGAAAACCCGCAGGCTGACGAATACCTGCTGCGCATCCTCAACACGCCGCCGCGCGGCATCAGCGAGCTGACCAGCCATCTGGCCATCGACTGGAGCCGGGATCACGGCAACAGCGTCTGGGCAGCCCTCCAGGACGAAGAATTCCTGGCAGCCCTTTCCACCCGCGCCCGTAACAGCGTGCAGGCATTCAATGAACTGATTGCAAAATACATTGACCTTTTTCAGGACAGGGAAACCGACTTCGGAGACATTCTGGAGCAGCTTATTGAGGAAACCGGGTTCAGCGAATACGTCACGCGCCTGTGCAAGACGGAAGCTGAAATCCAGAAAAGGCTGGTGTCCATCGGGGACGTGAAAGCCTCCCTCCGCAACTTCTGGCAACCCGGGAAAACCCTCCGGGACTACCTGGCCCAGGTCACCCTGGACAAGGAGGATAATGATGACGACGTAGAGAATAAGCCAGGCGTGTGCCTGATTACCATGCACGCCGCCAAGGGACTGGAATTTCCGGTAGTGTACCTCGTGGGGCTGGAGGAAGGCATTCTTCCCCACAAGCGTTCCCTGGAAGACGGCAATTGCGACGAAGAACGCCGCCTGCTTTATGTAGGCATTACGCGCGCGCAGGAAAAACTCATGCTGACTTATTGCGCCACGCGTCTGCGCTACGGGGACCGCATGCCTTGCCAGCGCTCTTCCTTCCTCAGTGAAATTCCTCCCCACCTGATGGAATATTCCAAATGGGAGGATCTCATGAACGCGGAAGCGACGGAAGAGGAATCCGGGAATTTTTTTGATTCCCTGCGCAGCATGCTCCTGGAAGAGGAATAAAAGGGGCATAGCGTTTTACCGGCCTCATTTTCAATGATGGCTTTTTAATTCAGAGAACAAGGCGCCATTGACGACCGGAAACGCCAGCCTGCCGGTTTCACAGGCCAGGTTTTTCATGATAAGGCTGTCCAGGAAACCGCCGGGATTCCTTCCCGGACATGAAAAATCCTCCCGGCCTGAACCGGGAGGATTGAAAATACAGGCCCGGAGGCCTTCCCTGAATCACCAGAAGATGATGTACAGGGCGACCGTCGCGGCAACCACGAACCAGCCAAAGATCTTGGCCCGTGAAGAGGACTGAAGGGCTACCACGCCCCTGTCGGGCAACACGATGGGCTGTCCGCCGCGGGCGGAGTTTACCGCCGTGAATATGAAGCCGATGACCACGACCGTGATGAAACACACGGCCATGCGGTTCAGGAAGGCCATTTCCGGCTGCCACACCTTCAGGATTCCATACAGGAGGGCATTAATGATGATGCCCAGCCAGCCAAAGATGCGCGGGCACTTGGGCACAAAGAAGCCGAAGAGGAACACGCACAGGGCGCCCGGGCTCAGGAAGCCCTGGAATTCCTGAATGAAGTTGAAAATGCCGCCAAAGGCAGGGCTGTCCAGGAACGGAGCAATGGTCAGGGCGATCACGGCGCACACCAGCAACCCTATCTTGCCGACGGTAACCAGCTCCGTGGGCCCCGCGTTTCTGCGCAGCTTGTTGTAGATGTCCATCGTAAAGATGGTGGACGCGGAATTCAGCATGGACGCCAGGGAAGACACCACCGCGCCAAAGAGGGCCGCAAGCACAAACCATGTCCAGCCCGTACCGGGAAGCAGCTTTCTGATCAGCGTTCCGAAGGCGGAGTCATAGTCAAAGCCTACCAGCGTATCCGTCAGATAGTAGTTGTCCGAGTTGTCCACGGCCGGCTTGATGATGATGTTGTTAAGGGAAGCGATTTTTTCCACGAACGGAGCGCGTTCCGCCAGCGTGGTCTGGTCGTTGGCGGCATCCGCCTTCAAATCGGCGCAGGCCTGTTTCAAATTGGCCATAACGTCTTCACCCACCTTCATTACTTCCGCGTTATGAATGGCATGGGCACAGCCTTCCTCCACGTTTTCCACCAAGAAGCTGTCCGTAAGCTTATAGATGACGGGGCGCCCCTTGACGGCTGCGGGGTCTTCCGTCTTACGGATTTCCGCCGCGTATTTTACTTCCGCCTGTTCCTTCAAATCATTGCGGTACAGGTTGTAGGCCAGGATGCCGGGAACCACTACCACGAATGGGATGATGAGTTTGAGGAATGCGGCGAACACAATGCCCATCTGGCCTTCCGCCAGGGATTTGGAAGCCAGTGTGCGCTGCATGATGTACTGATTGAGGCCCCAATAGAAGAAATTGGGTATCCACAGGCCCAGGCAAAGAGCCGTCCATGGGATTTCCGCATCATCCGCAGGGCGGATCATGTGCAGCTTGCCGCCCACAGTATTTACTCCGCTGGCCGCATCACCGGAGTTCAGCTCAAAAAAGCGCGTCACTCCATGCCAGAGGCTGTCCGAAGGATTCCCCAGGGAGGCGACTGTCGCGCCGGAATTGGCGGCGGCGGATTGAATCAAATGGTTCGGGTCCGCGCCGCTGAGTTCCGTCAAGGCAAAATAGGCCACCACGCCGCCGCCCACAATCAGAGCGGCGCCCCAGAACAGGTCCGTCCAGGCGCAGGCCTTCAACCCGCCCACGAATACGTACACCGTAGCGCAGAAGGCAATGATGACGCAGCCAACGGTGATGTTTCCGAAGTCAATGCCCATGGCAGAGTATCCCGTGAAGAACACGGAGATCACCTTGGCCCCGGCATAAATCACGCCCGCGGTCGGCACGCCTACCAGAATCAGCAACGTGGCAATGGCCATCAGGGAACGAGCCAGCGTGTTATACCGGTATTCCAGGAATTCAGGAATCGTATATACGCCGCCTTTCAACAGTTTGGGAAGGAAGCAGAAGGCCACAACCACCAGCGTGATAGCGGCCAGCCATTCATACCCGGCAATGGCCATGCCCACCCAGTTGGCGGATTTGCCGGACATCCCCACAAATTGTTCCGTGGAAATGTTGGCGGCAATCAGGGAGAAACCCACCAGCCACCAGGTCAGGCCACGGCCGGCCAGGAAATAATCTGAAGCTCCTTTGGTCTTCTTTTCCTCTTCAGTTTCCTCGGTGTCACGACTCTTCCAGATGCCCAGGGCGATTACGCCCACCACGACCACGCAGAAGAGAATGACTTCCACCATGGAAAGAGGAGCCGTCTTAGGCTCCGCGGAGGCAGCCGGAACAGCCTGCACGGCATCCGCGGCGGGCGCCGCCGGCTGAATTTCCGCTGCCGGCTGGACCTCAACGGCAGGAGTCACGGCCGGAGCGGCCAGGGCGGGCTGCGCATCAGCCGCCGTTGCAGGTACGGAACCTTCCTGGGCGGCTGCGCCCCACGTCATCAGGGCGAGCGCCCCGAATATGGTTGCTAGTGTCTTCATAATCAGTATGGATTAAGCTTGGTACAGAACACGGGCGCCTTCTCCGGCACGGGTCACAAGGTACGTGGTTTCAATACCCGTTTCCTGGCAATAGCCGTCCAGAAGCTCCTGGGCCACTTTTTCCACATCCTCTGTTTTCACCAGGGCCACAATGCATCCGCCAAACCCGCCGCCCGTCATGCGCGCGCCGTAGATGGAAGATGCGGAGGGAATACGGTCACAGAGGGAAACAAGGGTGTCCACCTCAGCACAGGAAACCTCATAATCGTCACGCAGGGAAGCATGGCTGCCGCGCATGGCCACACCGGCCTCATCCCAATCTCCACGGGCAAGGGCGTTCGCAAAAGCGTTCACGCGCGCATTTTCTCCAATGACATGGCGGGCGCGGCGGTAACGCACGTCTCCAAGCTGTTCCCTGAAGGATTCCAGGAGCTCCAGCGTAGCTTCCCGCAGGGAGGGCACTCCCATGATGGAGGAAGCTTCCTCACACTGCTTGCGGCGCTGTCCATAAGCTCCGTCCGCCAGAGAATGCTTTACAGCGCTGTCCAGCACCAGCACGGAAACAGAATCATTATTCATCGGAACCAGCTCATATTCCAGAGAGGCGCAATCCAGTTTGAGGGCCATGCCCTTCTTGCCGTTGGCGGAAATAAACTGGTCCATGATGCCGCAGGGAACATTCACGAATTCATGTTCCACGGCCTGCCCGATCAGGGCAACTTCCTTGGGATCTATTGCAACGCCGGCAAAAGCGGCGAGCGCCGTACAGACGGCAACTTCAAGAGCGGCGCTGGAGGAAAGGCCGCCGCCGCGCGGCACATTGCTGTCAATCAGCATATCCACAGGCCCGATTTCTATACCGCGCCTGTGCAGGTTGGCCAGGACGCCGCGGACATAATTGGACCAGAACGGTTCGCCGGGGACCAAGGCGTCTTCCACCGCAATCTCATGGATCTGGTCGCCCAGGGAACCGCAAAAGCGGTGTTTCCCCACGGGGGAGGGGGCCACAGCCACAACACAATGGTTATCAAGCGCCATAGGCATCACAAAACCGTTATTATAATCCGTGTGCTCACCGATAAGGTTCACACGTCCCGGTGCCGCTGCCACATGAGTAGGCGCCTGACCGAAATACTCGATGAAATACGGAGTCACCGTTTCTTTAGAGATTTCTCGCTGAACTAAATCCATAGTAAATTGATTTTGCCCCATCCCTTTCCGCACCTCAAGGTTAAAGTCTCTGTCCGGCAATAATTTTCTTCATTTTTCAAAAAAATATGCCAAATTCTGTTCCCGCCCGACTGCCGTATTCTTAAAAACCGGTTTGCTCCCCCCCGTCGGAGCCTCCCCGGCCAGATTCCGAATCCCCGGCAAAAGGTCGCCGGCCTTACAGTTCAGGAAGACCGGGAAACTACTTTGCCCCACGGGCGAAAAGCACCGCCGGGACGGTTTTCAGAAGCAGCTTGATATCCAGCCACAGGGACCAGTTGTCAATATACTTCATATCCAGCTCCACCAGCTTTTCAAATTCCCGGATGTTGCTTCTTCCGGCAATCTGCCAGTACCCCGTCACACCGGGCAGCACGCTCAACCTGCGGCGGTGGGCGTCGCTGGTAAAAGCTTCCGTTTCATAAACAGGCAGCGGACGCGGGCCAACCAGGCTCATTTCCCCCTTCAGCACATTAATGAGCTGGGGAAGCTCATCGATGCTGAATTTGCGCAGGAAGCGCCCGAAGGAGAAAATGCGCGGGTCATGCTCCAGCTTAAAAATAGGGCCGTCCATGTCATTGCCGTACTTGGCTTTCACTTCATCCAGCCTTTTATCCGCGTCCCGGTACATGGTGCGGAACTTCCACATGCCAAACTCGCGGCCATACAGCCCGGAACGTTTCTGGCGGTAAAAAACAGGGCCGCGATCCGACAGCTTGATGCCCACAGCCGCCAGCACCCACAGGGGAGACGTTCCCACCAGAAGTGCAAGCGCTCCCGTCCAGTCCAGTATTTTCTTCAGCTGCCAGGAGGTGGTATAAGGGATGGGAGTGGATTTGTACACCAGCATTCTTGTTCCTCCAATCACGCCGAAATAGGTTTTGTGCACGGCGGGCATGCTTACCACCATGCTCGCGTAAAAATCAACCCCCATCTTGCCACACAGTTCCACCAGGCACCGCGCCACGGAAGAATCCACCTCCTCCGGCAGAAACACCACCTTGCTGACACAGTCCTTAATCAGCAAATTCCTGACTACCGCACTGTCCACCTCTTCAGGGGCCATGACCAGCAGTTCATTCCTGAAGTCCACATGATTTCTCTCCAGCATCCTGCGGAATTCTTTCACATGGCCCGGAGTTCCCACCACCAGCGTAGGGGCTTCCTCCACCAGCCTTTTTTCCGCCCGGAACCGGCTGATACACAGCCAGAGGGAACCAAGAAAAGTAAGCAAATACGCCAGAAACTGGACATCAATGTCTGCGGAGAAGGGAACAAAGAACTTCCATATCATGACGCTTAACACCACAAAACAGGAATATGCCACCACAAACCTCCGAATGCTTTCCCAGAGCGTCAGACAACGGTAGTAAACGCCGAGCTGGTCACAGCACATATACAGCAGCAAAGACATCGTCAGCGGCGTCAGCACCAGCGTCCGCAGACGCCACGGTTCCGGAGCCACCCCATCCCATTGCCAGGACACAAATCCGACAACGAAGAAGACAATGAATGCGAGGACGAAAACAATAATTTTATTAATCCCGTAAGTAGTACGGTCTGCATTTTGAATCAGCATCGAGAGAATATGTAGATTAGCCGGCATTTAAAATGCTCTGTCATCGTCTTTTTGTCAAATTGTTTACTCATTCTGAACCATGTCCGGCACAGAAGCCTGCCTCCCGGCAGGTCTTCCCGCCTCCGGGCGGCCGGAAAGCCTAAAATGACGAGATACCGGCTTGCAAGAATCCGGATCCCTGTGCATTGGTATACGCGTCAATCGACCGGACTGGTCACGCGCCTAGCCTGATCGCCCCCCTATCAGACCATGCATGGACCGTTGATCGGGGCATGGGGCCCCCTTACTCCTGGCTTTTCTCATGGCAGCGGAACGTCCCGGCGATCCTCCGGATAGAATTTACTGCATACAGCGATAAATCCGGCATGACACCAACATAATCATCAACTTAGCATATAAGTATGTCACAACACAACACACAGGGAAGACAAGGCCAGGGAGCCCGCCGCCGCTACAACAAGAGCGGACGCTCCTATGGCAATGACCGCCGCGATTCCAGCGGTTACCGTCCCAAGTATAGAAAAGAAGCGCCCGCCAAACTTTCCTTGTGGCAGCGTTTTCTGGGCCTTTTCGGCATCCGCCCGTCCAAGAACAACAAACATGCAGCCAGGGACAAAGCCGCCGCCAAAACCAACACCCGCGTAGCCCGCAACAGGCAGGATCGCGTTTCCGCACCCAAGCAGCCCGTCTCCAACCGCCGGCTTTATGTAGGCAATCTTTCCTATGAAGCTACGGAAAGCGACCTGGAGGACGTGTTCAAGGGCATCGGGGAAGTCAATTCCGTGGAAATCATCTACAACCCCCGCACCCACAAGTCCAAGGGGTATGCTTTTGTGGAAATGAAGAAGATGGAAGACGCCATCCGTTCCGTGGACATCCTCCACAACCAGCCTTTCATGGGCCGCAATCTGCTGGTCAGTGGAGCCAATGAACGCCAGGAACAACCCCGGCAACCCCGCGAAGACCGTGCACCCAGGGAAGAACAGGGCTCCATGGCGGAAGTGAAGGAAACTTCCACCCCCCTGCTCCAGCCGGAAGCTCCCGCTCCCCAGTCCCAGGAACAATAACCCATTTTACCATTCGGAAGCCGGCCTTTGAAGAAAGGCCGGCTTCCTGCGTTTAGGGGAAAGGGAACTCCAGACAGCAGCGGACATGCAAACCGGCACGAATTCCAAACCATCCCACCACCCCAGCCATCCGGATGGGTTACAAGCCAATCCCCTGCCCTTTCCCGCCCCGGGACAGCGGAACAGGCAGGCCTTGCAAGACGGGGTCCCGAAGCGTCACGGCAACCCCCAGGCTCCGCGCAGACGCAAATATTCCCTGGCGGGGAGCAGAATGTAAAGGGGGTGCCTGGAAGGATCCAGCCATGCAATCATGGCCCTCAAATTTTCCTCGCTCATCGCGGTGCACCCGGCTGTAGGGGCTCCTCCGTCCCGGCGCCAGATATGGAAAAAAATGGAGGAACCCGCACCCGGCACGGGTTTCTGCCTTCCGTCTGCGGCATTATGCCGGATAAATAGTTTCAGACTGTGGGCGTAATCATTCAGCTTCATCTGCTGCTTCAACTCCCACGGCGTGACGGGATCATGCTTCAGCACAAAGTGCTGGTTGTACAGGGGAGAAGAAGGGTCATCCACCCACATGTCCCGCGGCGTAATGCGGCGATACGGCATGGAACGCTTTTTCTGCGGCACGGGAACGGTTCCATATACTCCTCCCAGTTCAAAAATGCCTGCGGGAGAGCGCAAGTCTCCCTCCTTCTTCACCGGCCCTCCGGCGGGAGGAAGGCTGACGCCCCTGCCCCAGACCAGCCCGGATTTTCCCAGACGCGCCGGAAACGGTCCCTTCACCATCACCCAGCCGCGCGGCCCCTTTTCCAAAAGGCTCAACTGCACATGGGAACTATTCCACCCATCCGCGGAACCTACAATCACCTGGCTGCAATCCGCCGGAAGCGCCGCAGCCGGAACACAAAACGCCGCCAGCATGCACAAACACAGGTATACTGCCTTCATAAGCCGTAGCATAACGACGCCGTTCCGGAAGAAAAGCAATTACTCCGTCTCCGCAGACAGGCCATACGACGGAATTTACCCGCCTAGTTCAACGGAAGAATTTCGTCCAGCAGGGACTCAATTCCCTCCTTGGCAAACCGGGAATACAGATACAGCTTTTTGGCTTCCATGTATTTGCCCAGGGCGGACCCCACTTCCCCCGCATTTCTGCATTTTTCCGCATCATTCAGCAAATTCACCAGCGCGCTTGCTTTTGCCGTCAGGTCCAGATACCTGGCATTCAGCTCCTGGTCATTGATGAACAGCTCCTGGTCTCTGGAACGCAGCTGCTGAAGCTCCTCCCAGGCGCCGTATACGTCCTGCATGGCTTCACGCTGGCGCGCCGCGCCCAGGGCACGCTCAATGACGGCCATTTTGCCCAGATCTTCCACAAACTGCTTCTGGAGCTCCGGATCATTCTTCACCAGAACGGCGAATTCATGCTGGTTGTCAAAAATGCGGCGATAATTCTTATTCTTGTGGAAACGCTTGAAATCCTCCAGCGCGTGGGATTGCTGACCTGCGGCCATCATGGCGTTCCGCAACGGAAGAAGGCGGGGATTTTTCGGCCAGATTTCAATGGCGCTTTTCAGGCATTCCTCCAGTTTGGCGCGGTCCCCCCTAGCCAGGGCTTCCTGCCCCTGAGAAATATAGGCGTCACTGGCGAATACGGCGGCGCTGATAGCGGACTCAGCACGGCCCGTGCTGAAATCCCTGGAAGTCTTCTTAAGAGCCTCCACCAGGGAAAGGGCCTCTTCGTAATCTTTGCCGTTCATCAGCTCGAACAACTTTTCCACGTCCCGCTTGAAGGTATACAGTTTTTGCTTCTTCTCGTACGGGAACGTATTCACGGCAGGCATGAATTCCCCGATCAGGAGAGCTTCGTTCAACCGTTCCAGCGCATCCACGTAATGACGGGAATCCACCAGATTGTTCACGGCCTTCATGTGCCGGTCGGAGTCACGGGCCAGTTCCCGGGAAAGGTTGTCCAGAATAGCGACGGTGGGAGGGGCGCCCAGCGTACCGCTGAACATCTTGGCGGCATCGGAATTCTTATCCAGCCGCAGCTTGGTATCCCCGTCATTGAACAGGCGGCTGTAAACGCCGCAGCCTATGGAAACATGGTCAAAACGCCGCTGGGCAAACAATTGGACCAGCGTGGACTGAAAAACAATCTTCGCTTCCGTCACCGTCAGCACCTGTTCACTCTCCAGCTTCAGCTTGCGGGCCTCCATCTCCACCACACGCTTTTCCAGATATTTGTAACGGGGGTTATTTTTGGCCGGGTGATTGGTGGAAGTTTCCTTTTTCCCTCCCTTCTGGCCGGAGGGCGCACCGGAAATCGTCGTCACGCCACTTTCCATCAGGCTCATCTTCTGGGCGTTGCTGCGGATTTCCCTCTCCACCGCCTCAAGCATCTTCCCCTTGTTTTTTCCATTGCTCCTAGCCTGCCACGCGGTGTAAATGGCCTGGCAGAGAGCGTCGGAAACGCCTCCGTCCAGCGGATTGCTGGAAGCGGCGGTCAACAGGTCCACTACCTGCCGCACCACATTATCCGCCACCAGTTTTTCCTTGCGCATGGAGAGCGTTTCGTGAAGCTTTTCAAAGATTTTCTGATATTCCTTCGCGTCCTCCGTGCTCTCCTCCGGCTGGCTCAGATATTTGTTGAAACGCGCTTCAATCTCCCGGAAACTGCCCATATTCAACGTCGTTCCGTTGATGGTCACCGTGCCGTCCTGAGGATTCAGGAAAGGCAGCTCATTGCCGTACAGAGATTTGGCATCCCCCTGCCTGGAAGGCTGGTAGGCATTCGGCTGTACGGCGGGAGGGGAGGCAGGAGACGCGGCAGGTGAGCCGCCGGCTGCAGGAGGATTGTACATCATCTGTCCCAGCGAGGGAACCGCGCAGGCCAGGGTCATCAAAAAACAGCATTTCATGGGGCTCGGAAGGGTTATTTATTTAGGCTGAATGGATGTAGCTACGCACACGCCGCGCACCTTCGGATTAATGTCTTCCACCCGGAACTCTATCCTGTATTGCTGGTCTCGGTTGATGTTCAGTCCGTTCCTGGCGCCGTCAGAGACACAGACGGGAATGATGTACTCACGCCCGGAGGAGTCTTTGTACAAGAAGGAAATGAGCTCGGAATCACCGCGCGGAAAACGGTCAATCACCGTTCCGTCCAGAGCATAATTATTCTTGGAAAGCTGGGAAGCGTTCGCCGCCAGAATGTCCAGAGGTATATCCGACCCGGCCTGAGGCTTATCCCCGGCACGGAACATAACAATTCCCACTATAACGGCCAGCACAAAAACCGCCGCTCCAACCGTCAAAATCAATGCGGATGGTGAAGAACTCTTCTTTTTTGCTGCACGCCGTCTCGCCATAATTTTTGATGGAAAGATTATATAACGGACTTTCCGCAAGTGCACGCATAAATTAAAGCTCCCATCGCGAACGGCGGATCCCCGCGTAAGCAGCCGCAATGCCGCACGCAACATGCACTCCCAGAACAATGTAGCAAACCAGGGAGGGAGTCAGGTCCGTATCCAGCACATTCTTGACGGCGTAATATACGTCGCTCTTCAGGGCGGAGATGCTGCCGGACCACGCCCAATACGCGGAAATGAAGGGCCGTATGAGGCTCTCCACCTGTTCCGGAAGAGCCAGTACCGCTCCGGAGAGAGGAAGCTGGAAACCCACCAGATAAATGCTCAGCAGGGAAGCCTGGTCCGCACTCCGGGCCAGCGCGGAAATGCCCAGGCATACAAAAGTCATGGCGGCATCCGCCAAAATCAGGAACAGCAGATGCGTCAGGCCGCCGCCGCGGTCCCAGAAAAAATCTACAAAGGCAAACATCCAGACGGATTGCACCAGCACCAGAACGCTCAGATAGGACAGTTTGCTCGCCAGGTAAGCGGAAGGTCTCATGCCCGCATACTTCTCTTTTTCCATGACGGCGCGTTCACCGGCCACCTCGCGGGCGGCATTGTTGGACCCCATCAGCCCCAGCAGAATCACCTCAAACATGATGATGCCGGAGACGGCGGATCCCGTCTTCATGTTCAGCTGCTGGGCTTCCATATCTTTCTGGACAGTCTGAATGTCCTGCGTGGCGGAAAGCCCTACGATCTGCCCGGATCCCTTGTCCGTGAACATGGCCACCAGCACGGGAAACAGCAGCACCATGACCAATTGAAGAACCAACTGGGAACGGTCACGGAAAAAGATGCGCCAGCGCCGTCCCAGCAGACAAAAGAACTGGGTAAAGAATCCGGGAACTTCCGGAATATTTTCCTCCACGGCCTTTTCCCTTTCCGTTCCGGATTCTCCGGAAGCCCCCTCCTTCTCCGCCTCCGCAAGGCGGACGGCATCCGGATCCGGCAGCTCTCCGGAAAGAATTTTCCTTTCCCTTTCCTGTTCCAGACGGGAATAATAGGAATCCCGATGCTTGCTCCAGGACCGGCTCCAGGAAAGGCCTTCACGATCCTGGAGCTTCGGATAAATCTCCTCCAGCGAGGAAACGCCGAAGTAATGCAGCATGGTTTTCGGAGAACCGTGGTAAGCCACGCAGCCCTGGTGCATGACCAGGATAGAATCATACCTGTCCAGATGGGAAAGACTGTGCGTGACGGAAATGACGATGCGGCCCTCCGAGCGGGAGATTTCATGCAGGAGGTTCACGATATCGTGTTCCGACCTGGGATCCAGTCCGGACGTCACCTCATCGCAAATCAACAGCCGGGGATTGGATACCAGTTCCATAGCCAGAGCCAGACGTCTCTTCTGACCGCCGGAAAGAATCTTCACATCCCGGTCCGTAATTCCTTCCATTCCCGTTACCTCCAGGGCATTGTCAATGCTGTCGTCCAAATCGTCCACGGAATTGAACCGGCAACGAAGCCTGGCGGCGCTCTCCACATTTTCATCCACGCTCAGCTGGTCATAAGCAATGCTGAACTGGGGAACGAACCCGATTTCCGAAGGTTCAAAGTCTTCTTCAGCCAAATCATGGCCATTCCAGAAAAAACGCCCTCCCGTTTCCGCAATCATGCCCGCGATCGCCTTCAATAAGGTTGTCTTTCCGCAGCCGGAAGGGCCAACGATCGCCATAAAATGCCCTCGAGGGACATTAAAACTGACATTGTCCAATAATTTCAAAGAACCATCCGGTGTTTCTATCTCATACGTGATGCCGTCCGCCTGCAACATGGTTCTTTTACTTTAACGTATCAACTTCCGCATTATCAAGGAAAATCGGGAATTTGCCCTTTATCCCGCCATAACCGGAGGACATGTTATCCGGGAACTTTCCCCGCCGGCCGCGGGCATGCTTCCGCAGATAGGGGCGTCTTGCCTCCCTCTCATTTTGGAACTGCCGCATGTCTGTATCCGTGCCGCAAACCGGGATACCCAACATTCCCCCGAAAAACCGGCTGAACAGGCATGGCCCTCCCTGAAAAGGAAGCTCGCCCCCCGGAAGCATTTATTTCATCATCTTCCATATCACCATCCGTTCACCATTAATCCGCAAAGGGTTCAGGATAAAATACGGAACGGAAAACAACAGCTGCCGTTCCGCCGGGCCTCCCCCCCTCCGGCCCGGACGTCTCCAGCCGTTTTCAAAACGGGAAATCCGCATCCCCCACCGGATCCACTGCTTTTTCCTCAAACTTTTTAACAGCTTTCTGCTGGGGATTAACGGCACGGACGACCAGCGCCCGGGGGGGCATTTCCCGCCGCCTTCCGAATTCGCATTTTTCCTCGCACAGATCGCAGGAGTTCCGGCGTTCGCGTTCCTCAGGCCGTTCCGTGGTGACGGGACAGGCGTGTTCGCACGCGCCGCAGCCGATGCACAGGGAAGGATCCAGCCTGGGCAGGCGGTGCTCCTGGCCGTCACGACCGATATAGGGCACCGTGTAAAGGGCTTTGGTGGGGCAATGCTCCGTACAGGCTCCGCAATCCATGTCCTCCCGGGCAACCAGGCAGCGGCAGACGTAAAACCGGGCCACGGCTATGCGCGTAGTATCCTTTGTAATTCCCACTGTATCCCTCTCCGCGGTAATAGGCATCCTGCTTATGGCCCCCGTGGGGCAAACTTCCGCACAGCGGTGGCAGTCATAAAGGCAGTACTTGGTGGCAAAATCCATCCGGGGTTTCATGAACCCCTTCAGGCCCAGCTGCAGATATGAAGGCTGAAGCACATGGGTGGGGCAGTTGGCAACACACATCTGGCAGCCGGTGCAGATATCCAGAAAACGTTCCAGGGAACCGGCTCCGGGAGGAAGAACGCACTGGGTGGGGTCCAGCTTCCGGGCGGCCTCTCCCCGGCATCCGGAAAGGGCGGCCGTAGCCAGTCCGGCCGCAGTAGCCTCCAGGAACTGGCGGCGGGAACTCATGGCAATGGAGGAAACTGCGTCGGAAGAAGAGGGAGCGGGGGTTGGGGAGGCCTTCTTTTTTCTGGCCGGAATCAGTTGGCGGGTTCTGGTGAACCAGCGGTAGCGTATTCCGCCCTCACTGCAGGAGCGCACGCAATCGTAACATGCCACGCACCGGGAGGAATCTATCTTGTATTCCTTCAGGTTCAGGCATTGAGCCTTGCAGGATTTGGCGCATTTGCCGCATTTTTTGCAGGAGGAAGGATCAAATCCCAGCCGGAAAAGGGAGATACGGGAAAGCAACCCAAGGAACGTGCCGACGGGGCATACCGTATTACAGTACAGGCGCCCCTTCCAGGCGCTCATAACGGCTACCAGGCCGAGAACGCCGGCGGACGCCAGCAAAACGGGGAAAGCCACGGGAAAATAATCCATTCGGACCAGGTCCGCAGAAGAACTGTCCTCCGCCAGCAGATTATTGCCCCAAATGGCGGCTGGCCATGCCAGTACATACATGATGCGCCCGAAAATGCTGTAAGGATCCAGCCAATTCAGGGACAGCCCGGCCAGACCCGTCACGCAACAGGCAGCCAGCAATGCCAGCACCCCATACCGCACCCACGGCACAGGCCGGGAAAATTTCAGGAAACGCTTCGGCACCAGCCAGCGGCGGATTCTGAAAACAATATCCTGAAAAATCCCCAGCGGGCAGACGAAGGAACAGTATACGCGGCCGAACAATAGCGTAAGCAGCAGCAACACCCCCAGAATCACGGCGGAAACGGCTACCCCGTTCAGGGTTCCCAGCACGGACGGCACAAATTGCCACTGCGCCAGGGAAAAGGAATCTTCCATCCCCTCTCCGCCTCCCGTCATATTCGGCACGTTCCACGCGGGAATGTGGTGCAGGAAAGCGTATGCAATGCCGATGAAAAAAATAGCGGCCACCGTCACGCGGAGCCACTTCAAAGGACTGATAAGAAAGGCTTTGATAACTGACATACTTATCATAAACCCGCCGGAAGCGGAAAGTTGATCCCCCACCGCGTCATCCGCAGGGGGAAGAAGACGACGCGTCAGGCCATGCTGATGCGGCGGATATTAAGCTTGGAAAGGTCGGCTGTGCCCAGCCCCATTTCCTCCCCAAGCTGCACATGGCGAATCTTTCCGGCCTTATTCAGCAGGGCGGCGCCCGCAGCGTCAATGGCCACAATATCGCGGGAGGCCAGAAGGGTTTTGCGCTCCACCAGGTCATTCGTATCCTTCCCCACGGGGCCGTTGCGCACCATGGGCATGTAGGCGTCCAGCACACACAGATCCGGCTTGCGGAAATACACGGCGTCAGCGATGCACTGGTGCAGGTCGTTCTTATGCATGTCCCCGCGGTCCCAGACGGTGCCCATGACATTTTTCATGCAGGCGGTCATCTCGGAACCGCTGTGGTGCTTGAGGGGCGGGCAGGTGATATAAACATCCGCCTCCAGCACGGCCTTATGCACCTTGGCGGAGGTAAATTTCCTGGCTTTCGGGTTTTCCGTCCGCACGTACTGGCTTTCATTGCCGCCGTCCACCATTACGCCGCCGGCCTTCTCTACGGCCTCTTTCACGCCGCTGCCCTCATAAGCGCCGTTGTGGCAGCAGTGGTCAAACACCCTCACTTCCTTCGCCCCCGCCTGCCTGCACAGATCCACCAGCGCAGCGACGGTTTCAGGATGAGTGTTGGCGCCGAATTCCGGAGCCTTGTTCCAGCCGATGTTCGGCTTGATTACGACGGTCTGGCCCGGCTTGACGAAGGCCTGCATGCCGCCCAGCGTCTCCACGGCCTTCCTGACCATCTCCGCACGGGTGCCGTTGCGGACGGCCACCAGATCCGGAATACCGGAAGCCGCCGGGGCTTCAGCCTCCCGGGCAAACAGGGAATCCATGTCCGATATGGCCGCCAGCGCCCCTGCGGCGGCAGTTCTTTTCAAAAAAGTGCGTCTGTCAGTCATCTTCATTGCAACGTCTGCGGTTTATCCCCGCATGCAGGAACATGCGGAAAGTTTTATATCTCTTTCTAACACACGTCCTGCAAAAAAACAACCTGCCATTCTTCCCGCGCCGGAATTTCATAAACGAATTGTCATACAGGCAAGGTTTCTGTACAACCCGGTCATGAAATGTTCGCTGCTCAGCCGCCCCATGACATGCGCTCATGACTGGATCAGCCGCGTCGTCTTCCCCGGGGACGCAGTCGTGGACGCCACGGCGGGCAACGGGCACGATACTGTTTTCCTGGCCCGGCTGGTTGGACCTTCCGGCCAGGTGCACGCCTTTGACGTGCAGAAAGAAGCCATTAGCGCCACCAGGGAGCGCCTGGAAAAGGAAGAGCTGCTCACCCCTGCCGTCCGGCTCCATCTTGCCAGCCATGACCGCCTGGCGGAACTGGTCGGCGGCCCCGTGAAAGCCGTCGTCTTCAACCTGGGCTATCTGCCGGGCGGGGACAAAAAAACGGTCACCAGAACGGAATGCACCCTGGCAGCGCTGGAACAGGCCGCCGCCCTTATTGCTCCGAACGGGCTTCTCAGCGTTATGTGCTATCCCGGCCACGAAGGCGGAAAGGAAGAAGCGGAAGCCGTGGAAGCTTTCCTTTCCCGCCTGCCCCATCATTCCTGGCGCGCCGGCAAATACCAGCTCCTGAATACCGGAGCGCCGGCTCCCCTCCAGATTTGCGCGTTCAGGCTGGACTGACCTCCCCGCAGCCAGACGCCCGGAAAAAACTCAGTACCGGCGTTCTTTCATCCACTCCACCACCTGCGCCAGGGCACGGGCGCGGTGCGACATGGAATTCTTCACTTCCATGGGAAGCTGGGCGAAACTCCGGTCATGCCCTTCCGGGACAAACAGCGGATCGTAGCCGAACCCCCCTTCCCCGGCCGGTTCCGTCAACATGTAGCCTTCCACGGAACCGGAAAACTCCGCCAGCACGCGTCCGTTCCTGGCAAGCACCATAACGCAACGGAACCGTGCGGAAGGCCTGTCCCCCGGCTTCACTCCGGCGCGCCGCAATTCCTCCATCATGCGGAGATTATTCCGCGCATGGTTCCCTTCTTCCCCTCCGAAGGAGGAGGACCAGACTCCGGGGCGCCCGTCCAGCACATCCACCTCCAGTCCGGAATCATCCGCCAGCAGGACGCCGGGAATGCATCTGGATGCGGAAAGCGCCTTGAGCGCGGCGTTCTCCGTAAACGTGACTCCCGTTTCATCCACGGGCGGAGCCTGGGGATAGTCGGAAAGGTCCTTCACTTCCCATTTCCCGGCCAGCATGGCGCGGATTTCCCCGGTCTTGTGGGCGTTGCGCGTGGCAACCACCAGCAGCGGCAATTCCTGTTCCATAATCATCAATCTCTTACAGTTGAAAATCATCTGAACGACCGCGCTCAGCAGTCAATCTCCAGGCTGACGGGGCAATGGTCGGACCCCGTCACATCCGGATGGATGGCGGCTTCCTTCACCCTGGAAGCCAGCGGATTGGAAACGCAGAAATAGTCAATGCGCCATCCGATGTTCCGGGCGCGGGCGCCCGCGCGGTAGGACCACCAGCTGTACCAGCCCGGCTCCTCCGGATGCAGGGCGCGGAACGTATCCGTAAAACCGGCCTTAAGCAGCAGCGTGAACCCGGCGCGCTCCTGGTCGCTGAATCCGGCGGAAAAACGGTTCTCCTTGGGGCGCGCAATGTCAATCTCCTCATGGGCCACGTTCAAATCCCCGCAAAAAATGACCGGCTTGATTTCCGCCAATCCCGCCACATATCCGCGGAACGCAGCATCCCACTGCTCCCGGTACGGCAGCCGCACCAGTTCATTCTGTGAATTGGGGGTATAGCAGTTGACCAGGTAAAACCGCTCAAATTCCATCGTGCAGACGCGCCCTTCCCGGTCATGTTCCGGACAGCCGATTCCTACGGACGTGGAAAGAGGCTGCACCCGGCTGAGAATCAGCACGCCGGAATAGCCGGACTTCTCCGCCGGATTCCAGAGCTGGTACGGCCAGGAGGAAATCCACAGGTCTTTGACCTGTTCCGGACGCGCCTTGATCTCCTGAAGGCAGAGGACATCCGGCTCCAGGGCGTCCAGGGCTCCCGCCATTCCCTTGCCCAGAATCGCCCGCAATCCGTTCACGTTCCATGAGACGAGTTTCATGCACGCATACTTCCTGTTTTTGACGGGTCCGTCAAGCCTTCAAACACCGTTGTCCCTCCCCCTTCCGGAGGGCTCCGGAAAATTCTTCTTCCGGAATCATCCCCAGTCTTTTGCATGCCGCATAGGACAAGCGTTTTTTCTTGCCAGTTCCTCCCCCTCGTGCTTACTTAAATAGGCAAACACCCCGAGAGACACTCGAGAGTGGGTCTGTCGACCCGCTCTTTTTTGTCTATCCATCACACTCCTCCACACTCATGACAAACGATATTAAAGCTTTGATTGACTACTACGAGAGGGAAAAAGGGCTCTCCCGTGAAAAAATTCTCCTCGCTCTGGAGTCCGCCTTTCTCTCCGCCTACCGCAAAATGGTTCCCGGCTCCGGCAGCATCAACTACCTGAGAGCCGAGATCAACGTGGACAAAGGCAAAGTGCGCATTTTTGCAGACCTGGAAGTGGTGCCGGATGAAGAATACTCCGATAAATTCAACCAGATCCCCCTCTCCCTGGCCGTCAAGCTGGACAAGAACGCCGTGCTGCACGACCTGCTCCCCACCAACATCACGCCCAAGGGCTTCGGCCGCATCGCGGTGCAGACCGCCCGCCAGACCATGCTCCAGAAACTGCTGGACGCGGAAAAGGAAATGCTCTACGACGAGTTCAAGGACCGCGCCGGCGATCTGGTGACGGGCACCATCCGCCGTTTTGAAAAGGGGGACATTTTTGTGGACCTCGGCAAATTCGAGGGCGTCATGACCTCCCGCGAACGCGTGCCGAATGAAGACTACAGCGTCGGAGACCGCATGCGCTTCTACGTGGTGGAAGTGCGCACGGAAGCGCGCGGCCCGGAAGTCATCCTTTCCCGCAGCCATCCGAACCTGGTGCGCCGCCTCTTTGAGTCGGAAGTGGTGGAAATAGGCGACCAGACCGTGGAAATCCACGGCATTGCCCGTGAAGCCGGCTACCGCACCAAAGTGGCCGTCATCAGCCATGACGACAAAGTAGACCCGGTAGGGGCATGCGTAGGCATGCGCGGCGCCCGCGTCAAAAACATCGTCCGGGAGCTCAACAATGAAAAAGTGGACATCCTGGAATGGACGGAAGACCCCATCGCTTTCGTCCGGGAAGCTCTCAGCCCCGTGGAACCGCGGGAAATCACCGTGGACGAGGAAGCCAGAAAAATCTTCGTCATCGTCCAGGATGACAAGGATCTCTCCAAGGCCATCGGCCGCAGGGGCCAGAATGCCCGCCTCACCTCCCGCCTGATGGGCTGGGATGTCCAGGTGCGCGTCTTTGACGTCCAGGAAGCGGAAAAACGCCAGAGCCAGGCCGCGGCCGAAGAAGTCATGCGCCAATGTCAGGCTGCGGCCAAAACCCTCAGCGAACAATTGGAAATCCCGGAAGAAACCGCCATGGGCCTGGTGACCATGGGCGGGACGGACCTGGTAGCCCTCACCGGATTTGAAGCTTCCGACATCGCGGAAAGCATGGGCATTCCCGCAGAAGAAGCCGCCCAAATTCTGGACAAGGCCCGGGACCTCATCTCCCAATAACCGTTGAGCGCGGCGCTCAACATCTAACAACCTTAAATCAACATGCCTAATAAACAAGAAGAGAACGAACCCAAAAAGGAAGTATTGGATCTGATCGGCGGATCTTCCAAAAAGAAACGCGCACCCCAGCCGGCCCCCGCACCGGCGCCCTCCCGCCCTGCTCCAGTCAAGAAAGAAGCTCTCGACTTGCTTTCCGGCACCAAGAAAAAAGCGTCGCGCGCCGCTGACGCCGCTCCTGCGCCCGCCGCTGCCCCGGCTGCCCCGGCCGCCGCAGAACCCGCTGCGCCCGCACCCCAGGAAGAAACCTCCGCAGACGATAAAATCATCAACCTCAAACCGCCCGTTTCCGTTTCCGAGCTGGCGGGCATGCTGAAAGCCAAGCCTTTCCAAATCATCAAGGATCTGATGGGCATGGGCATCTTCGCCAACCCGAATACACCGTTGGACGCGGACGCCGTCAGTTCCATCTGCGACATCCACGGCTACACATTCGCCCGTGAAAAACGGGAAAAGGGCGGCGGCGTGAAAGCCCAGCAGGAACCTGTCAAGGAGCCGGAACCCGTGCCGGTGGTGGAGGAACCCAAAGCCACCCTCATCACGCGCACACCTATCATCACCGTCATGGGCCATGTGGACCACGGCAAAACATCCCTGCTGGACTACATCCGCAAAACGCGTGTAGCCAAGGGGGAAGCCGGGGGCATCACCCAGCACATCGGCGCCTATACGGTTGACTACAACGGCAGCACACTCACCTTCCTGGATACGCCGGGCCACGCCATCTTCACGGAAATGCGCGCCCGCGGCGCGGACGTCACGGACATCGTGGTGCTGGTGGTGGCCGCCAATGACGGCATCATGCCCCAGACGCGGGAAGCCATCGCCCACTCCAAGGCAGCCGGCAAAACCATCATCGTGGCCATCAACAAATGCGACCTTCCGGCCGCAGACCCCGTCAAGACCAAGAGCGGCCTGATGGAAGAAGGGCTGGTTCCCACGGACTTCGGAGGCGACGTGGAATGCGTGGAAGTCTCCGCCCTGACCGGGGCCGGCATTGACGACCTCCTCGGCCTTCTCGTCCTCCAGTCGGAAGTGCTGGAACTCCAGGCCAATCCCAAGGCCAACTGCCGCGCCTCCATCATTGAAGCCCGCGTGGAACCCGGCACGGGCAGCTCCGCCACGGCCATCGTGGAAAGCGGCACCATCCGCGTCGGGATGCCCTTCATCTGCGGCCCTTATGCCGGCAAGGTGCGCGCTCTGGTCAACGACCACGGCGAACGCGTCAAAAAGGTAGGCCCCGGCATGCCCGTGGAAATTACCGGTTTTTCTGAAACCCCGAACGTAGGGGATGAACTGGTGGAAATGGAAAATGAACGTGCCGCCAAAAAGCTTGGGGAGGAACGCCAGGAGGAACTGCGCAAGCAGCGCCTGGCCCAGCCCCGCAAGGCACGCATGGAAGAACTGCTCGCCATGATGGGAGACGGCACCCAGAAAGCCCAGCTCAAAATACTCCTGAAGGGGGATGTGCAAGGTTCCGTGGAAGCCATCAAGAAAGCTGTTCTGGATATTCAGTCGGACAAAGTGGAATGCGTCTTCCTCAACGCCTCCGCCGGCCCCATCTCGGAATCGGACGTTCTGCTGGCCTCCTCCTCGGACGCCGTCATCCTGGGCTTCAACGTCAAAGTGGAAGCCAACGCCGTCAAACTGCTCAAGCGGGAAGGCGTGCAGGTAAAACTGTATTCCATCGTTTACGAACTCATCGACCAGGTGAGAGATGCCATGCTGGGCCTGTTGGAACCGGAAACGCGCGAAACCATCATCGGCCACGCTAAAGTGCTCCAGGTCTTCAAGCTCAACAAGGGCCGTGCGGCAGGCTGCATGGTGGAGGACGGTAAAATCCTCCGCAGCTGCGAGGCGCGCGTCATCCGCGACAAGACGCCCGTCTTTGACGGCAAAATGTCTACCCTCCGGCGCTTCCAGGATGAAGTGGAAGAAGTCAAGGCGGGCCTGGAATGCGGCATCCGCCTCGGAGATTTCAACGAATACGAGACGGGCGACATCATCGAATGCTACACGCTGGAAAAAATCCAGCAAACGCTGTAACCCTCAACAAAAATCATCTGACAGGGACGGAGCCTCCTGCACGCTCCTCCGGGCGTCCGGGAAACCTCCGTTCCTGTCCTTTCCTCTATTGCTTCTCCGCTGATTGAACCAATCGGTCCATTCATCACTCTATCCTTTCATATGAGCAGACGTACTGACAAGGTAAACGAACTCCTGCGCCGGGAAATAGGCACCACCATTCAGCGGGATTTTGAATTTCCCGGAACGATTGTCACCGTGATTGAAGTGGAAGTAACGGACGATCTGAAAGAGGGGAAAGTATGGGTGGGCGTCGTAGGGAAAATGGCTCCCTCCCAAGTGCTGGAAAAACTGAACTCCCGGCATGGGCTTATCCAGTCTGCCGTGGCCAGGCGCGTGGTGCTGCGCAATACGCCGCGCCTGACCTTCCGTCTGGACGACTCCGCACAGCGCGGCGTTGACCTGGTCAACCTTCTGGAAGACATTGACAAGAACCTGCCCAAAGCTCCCCCAGCCGATTCGGAAAATGGCGGGGAATAAGACTTCTTTTCGTGTTTAAGGCACGGCGGCCCCGGCCGTACCGTGTTAATGCGTCAGGAAAGCGGAGAGCCGGAACACGCAAAAAATGTTTCTGGAAAAAATCCGTAACAGGATACAAGGCAGGAAAGCCCTGTACCCGGAAGAAATCATCATCGGATAACGGAAAGAAATATCGGTTATTCCCTATCTTGTCACCTTCAATCTCAGGAATCGGCGCTCCGGAGAGCTTTTTTCCAGTACAACCGTATCGCGGAATTCCCCGCAAGCCCCGTCCGGAGTGACGGCCCCTTCGTCAACCCACTCCTCCAGGTTGGAAGAGCTTTCCACATGAAACGTCACATCCGTCGCTTCCAGATTCACAGGCCAGGAAAGTACGAGGTATTTCCCTCCCGCTTCCTCACGAACAGCCAGCTTCGTCACACTTCCGCAAGGCTGATTGGGATCCATGCCCGTAGCATATTTCATTAGATTGGTAATTCCGTCTCCGGCGGGGCAGGCATCCGGAGCCGTTTGGTCATCCGGCGTTCCATCCGCAAAATGGTCCTGCTTCCACTTATCGTATCCTGTCAGGGCAGGAGCCGCCTCCTGGCGCAGCGTAAAGGTTCTCTGCTCCCCGCCGCATACGACGGTGATAACGGCTTCCCGCTCCGTTTGCCGCCCGTTCGCTTCCACGGCAATATCAAGTACTGCGGTTCCGGAACCGGAAACGGGAGAAACCGCCGCCCATGGCTGGTCGCAGGAGGCTGTCCAGGGGAGATGCGTCTGCACGGTCAACTCCGTACCGGCGGCGGCGCATCCCACCGTTTCCTCCATCTTCCCCAGATTGAAGGGATTAACGTATTCATAGGAAAACGCGCTGGCGGGAATGGATTCCCTGCCGCTGGTTTCCGGCCCCTCCCATTGCAGGGAAAGGGAGGAAGAAGCCCCCTTACCCACATAGCCGATGCGAATGGGATGCAGGCCCGCGGAAAGTTTCACCGTCTGGACGGCATTGGGCTGCACATCGCTGGAAACGCCTTCCCGCGCATTGGAGGCAACCTGCGTTCCGGGCGTATAGGCATAATCCGCATCAATGAGCTGCATATCGTGCAGATGGACAAAAGCCCTGGAGCCTTCATTGGAATCCGTCCGGAGGTAAAATTGATATTCCCCGGTGACAGGCACCCTGAGATAGCCCGTCAATTCCACCCCTTTCTGGCCGGAAAGTCCTGCCCTGACGCTGAGCACGTCAGAAACATCCGTCACTCCCGTAGAATAAGGAACCTCCTCCAACTGCCGGAAATCCGGCACCCAGTCAAAAGAGCGGTTCCATGCTCGCCAGCGCAGCCTGCCCTCCCGCAGGCCCGCTGGGGCGGAAACGGGAGCAATATAACCGGCGTCAAAATTGGTGGCGGCAATGGGAGAGGAACGGCGGGAACGCAACGCCTGCGCCTTCATCTTTTCCTGCAAATCCGGACGGGATGCAGCCAGATTCGCCGCTTCCTGCGGATCTTTTTCCGTATCATAAATTTCAAAATCCGTAGCAGGCGCGGCATTCCCCATCCGAACCCCCTTGAAACCGTCCACAAACACAATCTGTTGCTGCTGCCGCCCTCGCCCCCTGTGTTCCTGAAGGAAATCGTTATAATTCGGGGTGCTCCCGTTATAGGCATACTCCGCATAAATAACGCTCGTTTTCTGGCGTTCCGGCACCCCTGCCAGCGTAGGCAGCAGGGAAACGCCGTCACAACGGGATGGCACGGGCACTCCGGCCACATCCGCAAAAGTAGCCATCCAGTCATGGAACTGGCAGGCATTCAAACTGATTCCGCTGGGAACCACTCCGGGCCAGCGCACCACGGCCGGTACACGCATGCCGCCTTCCCAGCAATCGCGCTTAATGCCGTCCATCATCCCGTAACTCATGAAGTAAGAGGGATCCTGCGCGCCATTGCCGTAATTGCCGGAACCAGGTTCATTGTGGGGACCGTTGTCGGACGTAAAGACAATCATCGTATTGTCATCAATGCCCAAATCCTTAAGCAGCTGGATCATGTCTTTCAGGACGTCATCCACCCGGCGGATCATCGTGGCATGGCGGGATTCCGTTTTTCCAAAAACCTCATGTTCCGGGTAGATATAAGTATCCGGAGAAAAGTCCTCCTTTACCCCTGACCAGCCGTCCGCAGCGGTATTGCAGGCTTCATAGCCGTCTTTCTTCTCCCACTGGAGGCCACCGTCTCTTCCCAATCCCGCCGGATAGGCGCAGGCGGGAGCGGACAGACAGCCATGGGGAGCCGGAAAAGCCAAATACAGGAAGAAAGGCCGGGAAGGGGTTTTCTCATGGTGATCCACAATCCATTGTTTGGCGCGGGCCCCGAACAAATCCGTATCATAGGCGGTGCCCGGAACTTTCGCGCTGACGCTCTCCCACGCCGGAGCCGCGGCCTGGTCATTATATTCGTAAATATCCTGGGAACCCGCCGTCAAATAATGGTAATGCCCCGCCAAATGCTTGATGATTCCATAAAAATAATCAAACCCGCGCATATGGGGAGCCGCGGTCAGGGCCTTGCCGCTCTGCCCGCCTCCGCCCACACCCCATTTCCCGATGGCTGCCGTATGGTAGCCAGCACTTTTCAGCAGCGTTCCCAGCGTATGGGAATTCTCAATAGGATAATCAAAAGTGTTGTTGCGCACCACCCGGGAATGCCCCTGGTGAACACCCAGCAGCAGAGAAGCGCGGGCCGGAGCGCATACCGGAGCCGCACTGTAATGGCGCCTCAGCTGCATGCCCTCCTCAGCCATCGTGTCCAGGGTGGGCGTCTTGAATTCATTCTTGCGGGTCACCTGCCTGCCGTTTTTATCCTGCCGCGTCCAGTTGACGCTCATATCCCCCCAGCCCATGTCATCCACCAGAACAAAAATAATATTGGGCCTGGATCCGGAAACGTGCGCCGGCATGTCCGGCTTTTCGGCCACATCCGTTTGCAGCGTCAGCCAGCCGGATGCGGCATCATAATTCCATGAAACCGCCCCTGAGGGCAGTTCCTTTACGGTGACGGGGGCACTCATGTCCGTCCGGAACTGTATGCCCAGCGTATGCCTGCCCGGCCATTCGGAAATAAACTCCTCAAAAGAGGAATCAAACAAGACCACGTATTCCCTCGCCTGCTGGGCAGGAATTTCCGGCTGGACGGCGGAGTTCTGCGGCACGCCGTCCAGCGTAGCCACATGAAGACGCCCCAGCGTCAGGGATGAACTGGGCAGGGAAATATCCCCATCCACGGTCAGAGTGCCTCCCGGAGCATAAGTAATTGTCCCTGAAAAGACACCACTACCGCCCAGCGTGCAGCTGCCCTGCACTACCAGGTTCACCGCCGGAATCTCTCCGTCAAAATGAATGGAGGAATTGTTCAGCGTAATTGTCACATTGCTGCCTACGCTCCGGATTTCTCCCACCTTGACATTCCGGTTCGTATAAGTCACCCGGGCATCATCCAGAAGCGTCTGCCGCAGCGTTCCCTTATCCCCGGTAATGCCGGAAGATCCGGAAAGAATCACGTTGCCGTCCACACCCGCTTCCGTCAGATCCAGCGTGGAATTCTCCAACGCAAATTCCGTGTTTGCGCCAATGTTCCATTGTCCGGATGCCTTGACCGCAGTGCCGGAAAAAGTCACGGACGCGTTTTCCCGCGTCATCAGAGCCCCCTGGTACAGAGACATGCCTTCCAGGCGGGCAGCGTCTTCCACTGTAACCGTATTGCTCATGCCCCGGTCCGCCAGATCCAGCGTGGGTATTCCCTTTCCGGCGTTCACCGCAAAACCGATGAGGCCGGAAATATTATTCAGCAGCACCCCTTCCCCGATGCGCACGGCGCCTCCGCCCGTCACTGTCACGCGTCGCGGAACATCGTTCTCCGAAGTCAGGGAATACAATCCCCCGGACGGAGCGTCATCGTCATGCCCTATATAAAGGCTGCGCCCTTCAGCCACATGCCACTCCTGGTCTGCGGCAACGCGCAGCTGGGCAATCCCGAAATCCGCAGAATAACCGCCCCCGTCGGCATTTTCCACGGCAATGCCGCCCTCCTCCACACGCAAATATACATTCTTATTCGTGTTTTTGATGAACAATGGAATCCTGCTTTCCGCCCGGCTGTTAAGCCCCGCAATCCTGACGCCCTTTAAATACCGCCCCCCCGCACCCAATCCGCCGATATCCGCCCTCCCTACGGAATCCGTTCCATTGGTTACCATCCAATGTTCATAAGCGGAAGCGGCGGCCCCTGGCGCGGAGGCGGCGGCAACGCCTCCGACACTCCAGTTGGACAGGGAACTCCACTGGTAATCAGCGCCTCTCCAGACATATTCAACATCGGCAGATCTGGCTGGAGCAAAGAACAGCAGGAAAAGAATGAAAACAGTAAAAAAACGGTGTGGGAACATGGCTGACTGGAAAAACGATGACCCGGACGGCATCACGCCGAAGAATGGACTGCCTGGGGAATCATACCGGGTATTAATATTAAATGTTAAAAAATGCTGAATTTTACTGGCTGAAAATGAACAAGCCGCCAGTTTCAAAGAAAAAACGGACGGCTTGAACAAATGCATCAGGGACATGGACTTCAACGTCTGCGGCGGCGCATCATCAGTGCAGCCAAGCCCAGAATACTGAGAGAGGCTGTCGCCGGCTCAGGAACCGTATTCAATTCAATAGCGCCCAATCCGACAAAGTATCCCTGCGTTTCCTGTCCCCTGTTCAGGGAAAGCTCAAGGGTATAAGTATTGCCGGCAGACAGGGTCACTGCCTGGTTCAGCATTCCTTCCTCATGGATGCCGGAAGACCCTCCGCGTTGACCCAGCGTCTCCACGCTGGCCTGTTGGGAACTGCCGGCACTGGCATCACCCGTACCCAGATAAGTCAGGCTGGAATTACTGCAGCTGGCCAGAACATCTCCACCCAGCTTCAAATTAAAGGTATAAGCGCCTCTCCGGTCACTATTCTGAACCGCATTGGCACCACTAAATGTAAAAAGATTCAGAACTATGGAATCAACGGTGACAGCTTCTGTTACGGTAAAGGACAAGGAAACGCTCCACGTATTCCCGTTGCCGACATTTACATTGGGACTCAAAAAGGAGTTAACGTAGTTGGAACCCGTTTTTTGGTTTGAAACGCCGGTGAATGTCTGACCGGTCAGGAAAGCTCCGGTGACTTCAGGCTGGTAAAAATCAGCTGTTGCTTGAGGATTTGCCTGATAATCAAATACAATAGCCGCATGGGCGGAACCGGCAAGAGCAAGGATAGAGACAATGACAGAAAATGTTTTCTTCATAATTCTGGTAATTTTAGATTATTTGAAGTTCTGGAACAGAAACTCGGCTTTTCTCTACCAGATTAAAAATCCTGAAAGTATTTTTCTGCACTGGATGAAAATATAATCCTTTGAGAGTAATTCATATACTCCGTTAAAATTTAAAAAGGGACAATTCCGTCCATTCTCCTTTCGGGGATGGAGGAAAGGATGAAATGGTTTCTTTTTAAAATTTTACGTTGACTTCGGATTTTTAATCCGCTCTCCATGCATTGTTTTGCTGCAGAACGCCATGCACCGGACCCATTCCAAAAATCCGGCCTTGGAACGGGCCCGGTTGAGGAAAGACGCTCAGAGCCTGCGGCGGCGCATCATCAATGCGGCCAGCCCCAGAATCCCCAGGGAAGCCGTGGCAGGTTCGGGAACCACTTCCCCATTAACCTGAATTCCCGTAAGACCAATAAAGCAGCCGCTGCCGTAATTCTCGTTTTTGGAAGCCGTGACAGTTAACGTCATGGATTCTCCGGCCTTCAACAAAACATCGCCATATTCATAGTTCCCCGTATGGATGCCATCCCAGGACCCCGTTGATGTATTTGTGCTGGTGGCGCCGTTATAGGCCAGCGTCTGATCTTCCTGCCCGCTCATGCCAAGGGTGATATTGACGGGTTTGTTCAAATTGCCGTCGGCTCCCCCAACATAATCGTTGTTGGCCACGCCACCCCCGGCATTCTGGGCGGCGCCCTGTCCATTGAACCCTATCATGGAAAGATCAATGGAAGAAATCAGCATATCCTGAGAACCGGTGTTGGTAAACGTGAAAGAAACGCTCCACGTATTATTCTGGTTATTACCCACATTGGAATTGGGGGAGAATACGGAGGACGGAATGGAGCCTGAAGCCAGCAGGTCATTACCTGAAGTACTCTTGTTGAAATCATCGGCAGAAATTGATGTGGGGGAAGAAAGCCCCACATCGGAAACCGTATTTACGGTAACGGTGTCCAGGGAAGTTCCGGTCCGGTTAAACGTAGTGGTGCACAGTACCGCAGCCTGGGAAACCGCCGTGCCAAGAACCAGGGAAGTAATGATTGTTAATGTTTTCTTCATAACTGAATGATGTTGAGTGGAAACAACTTTTCCCCTTTAGCGGATTGCCAATCCGAAGTCAACAATAAATAATAAAAAACAAGATGTTTAGGTGAATAAATGCGCAGGGATATTTTCAAATGAAGAGCTTCTTCCCTGAAGATTTCAAGTTGCCGTAAGACTAATGATGCCAAATTCCTATACATAAAAAAGGCTTTTTGGATTTCTCTTCCGGATTGGCAATCCGTTCCATATTTTTCCCTCTTTCAATAACGGCTTGCCAGAAGGCGGGAGAAAAGTTAAGTTTCGTGGACGGACAGCTTGTCTATGAGACGGCTGGATCTTTTTCCAACATGAACGGTTACTGCTATTTCATTCTGGGGATATTGATCCTGGCGGCCGGTTATTTCACTTACGGACGGGTGCTGGAAAAGATTTTCCGGCCGGACGTCTCCCGGCAAACTCCCGCCGTGGCCTGTACGGACGGCGTGGATTACGTGGTCATGCCGCGCTGGCGCGTTTTTCTCATCCAGTTGCTGAACATTGCAGGGCTGGGACCTATCTTCGGCGCCGTCATGGGCGTGCTGTATGGCCCGGCCGCACTCCTGTGGATCGTTTTCGGCTGCATTCTGGGCGGAATGGCGCACGACTACTTTTCCGGCATGATTTCCCTGCGGCACAAGGGGGAAAACCTGCCGGAAATCCTGGGGCGCTACCTGGGCAGGCAGGCCCAGTGGATCAGCCGCGCCGTCTGCATCGTGTTCAGCGTGCTGGTGGGCGTCGTCTTCGCCGTGGGGCCCGCCGCCATCCTGTCCCCCATGACGGGCTGGAGCGTTTCAACATGGGTGTGGATTATCTTCGGCTATTACTTTCTGGCGACCATTCTTCCCATCCAGGCTATCATGGGAAAGGTCTATCCTCTTTTTTCGGTCGCCCTGATCATCATGGTCATGGGCATTCTGGGCGTGATGCTCCTGGCTCCCTTTGCGGATTCCATGCCGGCCTGGATGCACCTGCCCCGCATGGAAGTGCTTCCAGATCTGGACTTTTTCCATAACCGCCATCCGGCGGATTTCCCGCTTTTCCCCGTGATGTTCATCACCATCGCCTGCGGAGCCGTGAGCGGCTTCCATGCCACACAGTCCCCGCTGATGGCGCGGTGCCTGAAAACGGAGCGGGAAGGGCTGCCCGTCTTTGGCGGGGCGATGATTACGGAAGGCATCATCGCCTTCATATGGGCCGCTGCCGCGCTGACCTTCTACGGCTCTCCGGAAGCCCTGGGAGCGGCTACCGCCAACGGAAAGGCTCCGGCGCTGGCCATCCAGACGATTTCCGAATCCTGGATGGGAAGCGTCGGTTCCATCCTGGTCATGATCGGCGTGGTCATCCTCCCCATCAGCACGGGGGACGGCGCCCTGCGGGTCACACGCCTGATGATTGCGGATAGTTTCAAGCTGAGCCAGGAACAGCTGAGCCGCCGCCTGATGATCGCCATCCCTCTCTTCGCCGCGGCCATTGCCGTCAGCAGCATGGACTACGCCGTCATCTGGCAGTACTTCGGCTGGGCCAACCAGCTGCTGGCCGCCGCCACGCTCTGGGCCGTTTCCATTTACCTGCGCAGCAAAAACCGATGCTGCTGGCCGGCGGCGGCTCCCGCCGCCTTCCTGAGCCTGGTAGTATTCCAATATCTGTTCTCCAGCCCGGAAATGTGCGGTTTCAGTGAAGAAGCCTCCCTGATTGCCAGCGTCCTGCTGACCGCCGTCATCGGCGCATTATGCCTGTTCCGCGGCTCCGGCCTGGAAAAAGCGGAAGAGCCCAGCCTGTAACTTCATGAATTCCAGCGCCCATACGCCAGGACACGCCCGCGAAGTTCCATGGGGAGCTTTCTGGAGGCTCGTGCTGATTCAGGCGCAGAACTCCTTTAATGAAAAAGGAGCGCAATTCCTGCTGATTCCCCTGGGCGTCTGGCTGTACGGAGCAGAGGGGGACCTGGAATATCCGCTGGGGGCCATCATTGTGCTTCCCTTTATCCTGTTCTCCCCATTCGTCGGCTGGCTTTCGGACCGTTTCTGCAAGGCGCGCATCATCCAGTCCATGGCCCTGCTCCAGATATGCGTGCTGGCGGGCATGTACTGGAGCCTGCGTGTCCACAACCTGAACGGGGCCATCCTGTGGTTCTGCGTCTTTGCCGTGCAGGCCACCGTCTTCAGCCCGGCCAAGAAGGGAATCGTCAAGGACATTGTGGGAACCTCCCGCATGGGATTCGCCAGCGGCATCGTGGAAATGGCTTCCATCCTCAGCCTGCTCATCGGCCAGATCGGCGTCTTCATCTGGTTCCGCTACCTGCTGGAACCTTCCACGGATACCATCTGGCACCGCTGGCTGGGGGAGGGCTTCTTCCAATGGTTTGACGCATGTCTGAAACCCTCCGGCATCAATGACGGATGGTATGCCGCTTCTTTCCCATGCCTGGTGTTTCTGCTCCTGGCCGTTCCGGTGGCGGCCTCCAGCTTCTGCCTGCCCCGGTACGCTCCCGGGGGGGACCGCCCCTTCTCCTGGTCCCTGTTTTACGAGCACTTCCATCAGCTGGGCAAGCTGTGGAAAAACCGCAATCTGCGCGTCAGCGAGATGGGCATCGGCTATTTCTGGTTCTTCGGCGGCACGGTCATGCTGATGACTATCCAGATGGCCAAGGAAATCTCCGGTGGCGGGGATGATTTCAGCTCCGTGGGAGCCGTGCTGATGGCCTGGATGAGCGGGGGAACGGTGCTGGGGGGCATCCTCGCCTCCGTGATCTGCCGCCGCCACATCCGAATGAATGTTTCCGTGACGGGAGGCGTGCTGATGGCGGCGAGCTGCGCGGCCCTGGCCGCAGTCTCCATGACTTCCCCGGTCTTTAATGCCCTGCTGATGGCGGCGGGCATTTCCGCCGCCCTGTTCCTGGTGCCTCTGAATGCCTTTTTCCAGGACCGGGCGGACAATGACAAACGCGGGGATATGATTGCCGCCGGCAACCTGGTGGACTGCGCGCTCGGGTTGCTGGCCGTCGGATTCCAATACGCCATGATGCTGGTCATCCCCCCCTCCTGGCAATTCGTCGTCATGGGAATCCTCAGCCTCTTCATGGCGTGGGCGGTCTTCCGTTTTTCCCGCGCGGCTTCCGGCTCAAGGTAGTCCTGGGCCGGCAACCGGGCGCCCATCTTTAAAAATCCTTCTTCAGAGAAAAACCTTCTACATTGGCGCGCCCCGCTCCATTCTCCCGTCAGGGCGCGCGATTTACTTGCAACCCTGCTTCTATTCGGGCAACATAGGGGAGAAAACAAGAAGCCATGAAAAAATATCTCACCCTTCTGTTGTGTTCCTTGTGCGCCCTGGCGTGCTTCAGCGCCTCCGCGGAATCCACAGCCGGCCTCAAGGACGTCAATGTCGTCATCTCCACTACCAAAGGGGATATTGAACTGGCCCTTTACCCATCCAAGGCGCCCGTCACCGTAGCCAACTTCCTGAACCTCGCCAGCAGAGGCTACTACAAGGGAATCACCTTCCACCGCGTGATTCCGAATTTCATGATTCAGGGCGGCGATCCCACCGGCACGGGCATGGGAGGCCCCGGCTACAGTTTTGAAGACGAGTTTTCCCCGGACCTCAGGCATGACGGCCCCGGCGTGCTTTCCATGGCGAACGCTGGCCCCGGCACCAACGGTTCCCAATTCTTCATCACCCATGTGGCCACGCCCCATCTGGACGGCCGCCACACGGTCTTCGGGAAAGTGCTGAAAGGGCAGGACGTCGTCAACTCCATTGTCCGGGGGGACAAAATCAAGGACATCCGCATTCTGGACAAGAACGCCGCGGCCGCCGTGCTGAAAGCGGAAGCCGCCCGCGTAGCCCGGTGGAACAAGGCCCTGGACGCCGCCAGATAACCGGGAATCTGCCAGCGTCATGAACGATCTCCGGCACACCGCCGCCCATTCCCGGTTTTCCGCAGGAAGCGGAGGCCAGGCGGGAAGACGCGGACGAACGGAGAAAAACGACGATCAACATCCATCCAACAACCATTCATTTTTATGAAGACACTCATTAAAAACGCACGCATTATCTCCCCCGGCATCGATATGCCCGGGGCTGCCGTGGAAATGGAAGGCAAAACCATTACCGCCGTCTATCCCGCCGGGAGCGAACTTCCCGCCGCAGACAAGGTCGTGGATGCGGAAGGCCGCATGCTCCTTCCCGGTTTCATTGACATCCACAGCCACGGCGCCGGCGGCTGCGACACCTGCGACGCCAAGCTGGAAAGCCTCCGCACCATTGCGGAATGCAAAATGAAAGAAGGCGTCACTTCCTGGCTGCCGACAACCCTCACCCTGTCCCCCAAGGTGCTGGAAGACGTGTGCG
>CAJKMG010000006.1 GCA_905200945.1 uncultured Akkermansia sp.
GCTCATCTGCTGGATGCGGAATACGGCTACAATCCTGGAACGGAAGTGTCTTCCTCCATGGGGGAAGGAACGACTGAAGGAGATGCTGGGCAAACGGGGAGGAAACCAATCCCTCTGGAAAAGGGCTGGCATCCCCTGATGGTGGAAACGGAAGGTTTTTCCGGACTTCCCACGCTTTTCTGGCAAAAGGAAGGCGGAAAGAAAGAAGCTATTCCGAATAGTGCCCTTCACGCGGCGGTTCCTTAAACGCATGGAACTGAAAACGGAGCGGACGTTTCCTCTTTCCGGTGGTTATTTGCCTGCAGCCACCAGAACGAGAGCGCGCGGAAAATATCTCTTGAGAAACACGTAAACGCTCCGCGCCATCATGTAAACCGCAGGCACCAGGCACCACCACGCCCAGGCAGGCCATGGGGAGGGGAAACAGCTCTCTGCGCCCATCAGGACTATCAGCACGAAAATGTGGGAACAATATACGAAAAAACTGCCGGACGCCCACAGGGTCAGCCTTTCCGACCAGCCGGGGCTGACGGCTTTCACAATAATCCCGAAGCTGAGTAAGGACAGAACAATCAATCCGGAAAAAGAGCCGTCCGGAATCAGGAAAGTGTCCGCACAGCCTGCCCATATAAGGGCCGCAGAAGCTAAGAGAATAGAAACATGCACGGCAAGGGGCATTTTGCCCCAGCGGTTCAGACAACCCGGCGCGGCGGACGCCAGCATAACGCCGAGCGCAAAATCCCCGAACATGTACGGACTTGGCCACGCCAGGGAGTCATCCCACCGGTGCAGAAACAGGCAGAACAGGCCAAAGGCGTAAAGGGCTGGACGGAAACGGGAGAGCAAAAACGCGGCCAGGGTAAAAATCATCAAATCTCTCAGAAACCACATCGGGGTAAGCATGGGACATATTCCCAGCCCAAACACGGAAGCCAGCGTATCAGGGGCAAGAGGCATGCCCGCCGCCAGCCAATAGGCCGCACACCAGAAAAGATAAGGACGCAGCAAAACCATCAGGCGGCGGGCCACCCACGTTCCTGCCCCCTGATCCCCAAGGCCGGAAGCGGAAAAATACCCCGCCAGCAGGAAAAACGTCGCCAGCGCCGGACCAATCAGCCATTGGTTGGGAGGAAACGCCATGGAAGGAACGTGCTGCATGATGACCACAAACGTCGCCAGCAGCCGAGCAATCTCCACCCATGGCAAACGGGGGTGAATTTCTTTACCGGACGTGGGGGAGATGGTCATGACTGCCACATTCTGGATGATTGTTCAGAAAAAGCACTACTTTTTATTGATGTTATAGACGAAAACCGCCTTATCAAACTCCGCAGGACTCATTGCGGAAAATATTTGGAAATGGATTAATTTAAGTATTTCCCCCCATATTTGCATTTATTGCTTATGGGCGAGATCATTTATTTCTGTACATATTCCGCATTCCGAGAGCAGATGATGTATCAAATACGTTTCTGCATTGATAAATGGCGAGATACATCTGTCATTTTAAATTCGCAAAGTTTCTTCATATAATTTATTCCATACATTCATGGTTTTATTTTCCGTTTATCCGGATTGACCACATATTGCGCGCTTCTGGATGATTCTTCCATCGCAATTCCGTATAACGCAAAATAAAATTCATTATATCAGCCTGCGGCGCCACAGAAAAAATTCAACTCCCGCTTTTACATCAAAGCGTCACAAATCATTTATTTTTATGTTATGCTAAATAAAAAAGCAAAGTATTAATGTTGTCCCGGACAGCTGCGGGACAGCCATCAATGCCATATGCCGCGTACGTTTCCCCTTCCCTCCCTGATGATTCGTAAAATCATCAGCGGCTCCTTTGGGGAATCAGGACTGAAGCCGCCGCAAGGACTTGAAGGCCCACAAAAAGGAAAAACCAGAACCAGCCACCTTCCACAAATCCGTAGGAGTGCAGGCCAATCCCCATGAGATTGACACCGAACCACCCCCAGGCCGCCACGATATTTCCAAGCGAGGCAAGAACGAGGAAGCCCTGATAGGAACAGACGTGTAAAAGGCGGGCATGAATGGCGCAGGAACACCAAAGGAGCGTCATTAACGCACCGTTTTCTTTAGGGTCCCATCCCCAGAACCGCCCCCAGCTCATGTCAGCCCAGATGCCGCCGAGCATTGTTCCCAGAAAACAGAAAAAGAGCGCCACGAGAAGGGTGCGACAGACTCCGCCAGCCCCGGCTTTCAGCCCCTTTTCACCCTGTCCGAAGAAACGGGCCATCAGATGATATGAGACTAAAAAACCGGCCAAAAAAACACCTCCGTAGCCTATCATGATGGTCATTACGTGCATGGTGAGCCAGAAATTCGAATTAAGTACGGCACGCATCATGCCCATGGTATCGCCGCTGTAGGGCAGATTCATGGCTACCAGCAGCGAGAGAAGGCCGGAAGCGCAGGAGGCTGCGGCAACAGGAAGCTGACGGCGGAAGAGATAAAGCGTCCCGCCGAATGATGAGGCTACCACGCCCGCAAAGACGACTGAGGAATACAAATTGGTAACCGGGGGGCGCGATTGAATGTACATGCGGGCCGCAATGCCGAATAAATGCCATAATACCGCCATTCCCAGGAAGACCGCTGCAACATGCAGCAATGCTTTCCGCCTCCTGAAAAACAGGGAGGACACGAAACAAACCAACGACATGCCGTAGAGAAAAAATCCACCCAAAAAGGGTTCGAGAGCATTAATGAAATGCTCGAAATGCAGTTTGAAAGAATCCATGGGCAGAATGGACTCCAATTCCCCAGAAAGTTGACGCAGAGTCTCTGCAGCGGTAGATTCATCTCCGGCGGCATAGGCATCGCAGGCTGCGGCATAAGCTTTCAGGGCTGTCTGCCCGACGGGACTGAGATTTTTTTCGAGCAGAGCAGCAGCCGGGGTCAGGAAACTTCCTCCATGAGGAATTACACGCAGGGCAATGTTCGGGTTCGTCTCTTCCACATGCACAAGAGCCGAGAGGAATTGAAAATAGTGATTGGCACGGGAGAGCCGGTCAAGAGAAGGGCGGCGTTTTTCACGTTCGGCAGATTCAAGCTCTGCTGAGGCTTCAGCCATAGCTTCATGCCATGCGTCAAGCGTCCCCAAACAGCCCGATGTCCCCTCCAGGCGGAGAGCGAGCGCAACGCCGGCCTGCTCATAAACGGCAAGCGCGCCCAGTACGGCTTCCGCGGCATGGGCCTGAGGAGCGTTTCCTCGCAGGGAGCCACGCAGCAGGCCTGCCTTCTCAACAGCATCGGCATAGGAAAAATAACGGCCTCGTCCGCCAAGGAATTTGACCATATCCCTGTTATCCGAACGCAGAAAAGGTTCTCCGGCCATGTTTGCCGGGCAGGCGTTTAATGCCAGCAACCACTTCACCGGCCCGGTCCGAGAACCTTCAAGATTCACCGACGTGCGGCCGCTTGCCAATTTAAGGGAATCCGCCGCTGCACTTGAAACCGGCATCACTCGGCCAGCCTTCAGGCAGGGCAGCGCGCCGGGTGAGGGTATCCCTATGCCGTCAAATGAGGGGAAAGAATCTCCTATCCCCTGAAAAAGAGGCGATAACGCAATCGCAAGAGCAACAAAAAACGCCGTAAATAAAGTAGTTTTATACTGCATGTTTTTTTCGGGCACGCAGGGTTGGGAGAAAAATCAGCAGCATGCCCGCAAATACGCCGGGCACCGATATCCACGGAAAAAAGCGCACCGGATTGCGTACGGCTGCAATCACGCTCGTGCGGCCCTCATTGGCGTAACTGCTCTGGTAAAAAATCCAGCCTCCAAAGGTGACGGGGGCATTCATGCGGATAACCGTTTCCGTGCTTTCCCCGCCGCGCATGAAGCAAACCTCGCTCGAAAAGCTGCTGGGGATATCGCTTCCCGTCCATGTCCGGGCATCAAATTTTTTCAGCTCTACTGAAAAACCAAGGGGAATGTTTTTCCTCCCATTCCCTTCGCCTACCAGTACTTCGTGTGAGACCTCTCCTGCATCCAGGACGAGTATTCCCTCCGTACGCAGAAAATACTGCAACGCTCCCGCCAGAATCAGCACTATCAGAAAGGCATGCGTGAGGATCACGCCCACGCCACGCAGTGTGAAGCGCGCACGCCGGAAAACAGACGCCGAAATATTCAATACGGCCAATGCCCCTACGCCGGCGCCGCCAATCAGAGGAATCATTCCGAAGGAAAGGCAGCCCCAGCTTTCAAAATACCTGGCCTGCACGGCGGAAACACCTATCAACCGCGCCTCAAGAGTGCCGAGAAAAATGAGCAGCACGGCGTAGGCCATCAGCGCACACGCAAGACGGGGAGATGCCATCCACTGCAAAATTTTCTTCATCAGCAGGACCTGAATGAAAAAGGGCCGCACGCCTCTGCTGCTCCAGCCGGGAAACGGAAGCATAGGTCGTGCGGCCTGTTTTGTGACGAATAAAGGCGGAATAATTATTTTTTATCCGTAAAGGCGGCTTCCACTTCAGCGATCATCTTGTTCAGAGAAATGATGCCGCCGCCGGAAAGATACCATACTTGTGGGTCAAGCAGGATGATGGCGCCGTTTTTAGCCGCCTTCGTTTTATTCACAAGCACATTGTTGAGCACATTCGGGTTTTTGGCCGAGCGGCCGATAGCCACCGAACGGTCCACCACAAAGATGATATCGGGGTTGAGCATGGCGATGTATTCATAGGCCACCTGCTGCCCATGAACCCCCACCTTGATATTTTTATCGGCCTGGGCCACCCCCAGGGCATCGTGCACCAATCCGAAACGGGAACCCGAACCATAAGCGCTTACCTTGCCGTCGTTCGTGAGGAGAACGAGAGCTTTCTTGCCGCTGGCCTGGGCCTTTTCCTTCGTACGGTTTACGGCTTCATCAATGTTTTTGACGGCTTCGGCAGCCTTTTCAGGAACGCCGAACACATCACCCAGAAGCCTGATGTTTTTCTTGGCTTCTCCCAACTGGTCCTTAGCCAGAATATCGACCAGATACACAGGGGCAATGGAAGAAAGTTTTTGATAATAATCCTGCTGACGTCCTGAAATAATAATCAAGTCCGGCTTGAACGCATTGATGGTTTCAATATTGAATTCCTTAATCGTTCCAAGGTCCGTATATTGTTCTCCGGAAAATCGGGAAAGGTAAGGAGGAAGGAATTTTTTTGGTAAAGCCAGCGCGGGCGTGACGCCCAGTTCACCGATGGTCTCAAGCGAACCGTAGTCCAGCACGGCGACGCGTTTCGGATTGACCGGAAGCTCGACCTTGCCCAGCGAGTGCGTGGCGGTAATCGTTTTGGCTTCATCTGCGGCGGCCATGGAAAGCCCGGGCAGAATCAATGCGGCCAGAAATGCGGTGATTGTTGTTCTCATATTGTTTGTTATTGCTTGTTGTTTTGGGAATTTAAGGAAATTTTATTCATAGTATACGCAGATTTTTTTATCGCCATAGGGCTCTATGGCGATATCCATACCGTAGATATCGCGCAGCACATCTGTCCGGATGATATCTTCCGTCGGCCCTTGATGGCACAGGATTCCGTTCCTGAATGCCACCACGTAATCCGCATAGAAGGAGACAAAGTTAATATCGTGAATTACGATGCAGATCGTCTTGCCCTGCTCCCGCACCAGGGAACGCAGCAGTTTCATAATGCGCGCCGCACGGTGCATATCAAGGTTGTTCAAAGGTTCATCGAGAAAGATGTATTTCGTATCCTGTGCGATAGCCATGGCAATATAGGCCATCTGCCTTTGCCCGCCCGAAAGCTCATCAAGGTAGCAATGGCGCAAATCAGTAATCTCGGTGAGGTTCAGAGCCTTTTCGATTTGCTGAAAATCCTGCTCTTCCAGACGGCCGCGGGAATGAGGGAAACGTCCGAAGCGAACCAGTTCCTCGACCGTGAGCCGCGCCGGAGTATGGAGGGTTTGTCCGAGGATGGTGAGGGTTTTGGCAAGCTCCCGGGAATCCCATTTCCTGAGTTCCCTGCCATCAATGGATACAGAGCCTTCGGTGGGTTCCAGAAGGCGGCTGATAATGTTGAGCATCGTGCTCTTTCCGGCGCCATTGCTGCCGATAAAGGCCACCATCCGGTCAGAGGGAAGCCTCGTACTGACGTGCCTGAGCACGAAAGTTTCACGGTATTTTTTGGAAATGTCTCGTATCTCAATCATATACGTTTAATTTTCATGATCAGGTAGATAAAGTAAACCCCGCCAACGAAATTGATGATTACGCTCAGGGGCACGGAGAAGTTGAGCCACCGTTCGGTAAGCAGCATGCCGGATGTCAATGCGGATACTCCCACGAGAGCCGTGCCGGGCATGAGGACAATGTGGCGGTAGGTCGGGAAGATGAAGCGGGCAATGCTCACGATGAGAATGCCCAGGAAAGTCACCGGACCTACGAGCACCGTTGAGGCCGAAGCCAGAATAGAGACAATCATCAGGGAGCGCAGCACCACCCATTTGTAGTTCACGCCCAGCGTAATGGCCGTGGAACGGCCCAGCGTGAGCACGTCGAGTTTCCTGAGGTCGCAAACCAGCCAGATTGCCGATGCGGCGATTACAAGCCCCGCCGTCAGCAGCAGTTCTTCATTGATGCGGTTGAAGCTGGCGAACAGGCGCCCCTCAAGTATGGCAAATTCGCTCGGATCTATCAGCACCTGCATGAAGTTCGACAAGCCGCCGAAGGTTATGCCGAAGATCATGCCCACCAACACCACAAAATAAATATTGCCGCCATTTTGTCCACGGAACATGTAGAAAAAAATACCCGTAGATACGCAGACCATCAGCAGCAGGGCACCCATGAAATAAAGCGGGCTCTGCATGGTCGTCAACTGTGTGCTGCCCACGAAGTAAAGCACGAGCGTCTGCAGTAATACGTAGAGGTTATCCAGCCCCATCACGCTGGGCGTGAGAATATAGTTGGTTGTAATCGTCTGGAAGACGACTGAAGACAGCCCCACGGCCGTGCCTACCAGCACCAGCGCGATAACGATGGGAATGCGGCGGGCCATGTTAAAATCCCATGTTTCGGGGGTCATCCCCTGAAAGACATACACGAGCGCCAGCCCCACGCAGAGCAACCCCAGAATCAGGAAAGCCGGGAACGCGCGATGCCGGACGGCAGCATTACGGAAAGCATTATCTTTTTGATGTGGAATGGAATCAGGCATACGTTTTTCTATGGAAGAGCATGGCCAGGAATACAACGCCGCCGACAACGCTCAGGATAACGCCGATGGGGATTTCGTAAGGGGCGATGATCATGCGCCCTGCCACGTCGCAGATGAGAACGAGCATGGCTCCCAGCCACGCCGTATCAAACAAGATTTTTTTCACGGCATCCCCCCGGAAAATGCTCACGATATTGGGCACGATCAATCCGATGAAGGGAAGATATCCCACCTCTACAATCGTGATTGAACTGATGATGGATACAATCACCAACCCCATGCGCATAATGCTCGCGTGGTTCAGCCCCAACGCCACCGCGGCATCGCGCCCCATGCCGACAATCGTAAAGAGATCGGCGTAAACATAGGCCAGCAGCATCAACGGGATGCTGGCATAGAGCAATTCATAATTACCCTCAATGACAAGAGAGAAACTTCCTTGAAGCCATGAGGCCATATTCTGTACAATATCAAACTGATAGGCATAAAAGACGGCTCCGGCATTCACCACGCCGCCCAGCATGATGCCTATCAGGGGCACCAGAATGACATTCTGATGCCGCACGCGAGCAATCACCGCCAGAAAACATGAGGTGCCGATCAGAGAAATCACAAAGGCGGATCCCACGCGCCAAATGGGCGAAACTCCGGGCAGATAAAGGATGGCGATCATTACCCCAAAGCGGCACCACTCCATCGTGCCTGCCGTAGTCGGCGACACGAAGCGGTTATTGGTGATGCGCTGCATGATCAAGCCGCTGATGGCCAGGCTGCTGCCTACCACGAGAATGCTGCAAAGGCGCGGGATGCGGCTTTGCAGCATGATTTCCCACCAGAATTGCAGCTGCTCGCCATCCATGTGCCACAGGTCGGACAAGGATACTTGAGCTGCCCCGATAAAGAGCGAATAAAAGGCGAGGCCGAGCAGAAAGCTCCACTGAATGATTCTTAACACCATTTTCTCAGGCCTTCAACACAGCTGCATCAAGTTCCATTTCAAACAGCAGATTGTCCCGGCACACATCGGCCTGTATGCCGATGCAGGGCATGATGGAGAGGCCGCGGCGCAGAGCTATTTTTCCGTAGTGAGAGGCATAATCCTTATCTTTGAAATAGGCTACGGCGCGGACAACATCCTTCCAGCCCATGCCGCGTGATTTCAGGATGGCTTCAATCACGTCCAGCGAGAGCTCTGTCTGCCTGTCGATATCGCCGGGATGCAAGGATTCTCCGCCAGGGGCAATGCTGGCCGTACCGGAGACGATGACTTGCCGGAACAGCGGGTGATCCACTTCCACCGCACGGCTGAATGAGCTGCGGTAATCCTGAGCCGAACATTGCAGCGGCGAAGGGATATCTTTTACTGTCACACGGCCACTCTTCGGTCGAATGGCAAATGCGCGGGCCAACAAGGCCGCATTTTCCCGATTGCCGGATCCAATCCCCGTACTGGCAGGAACAAGGCGATCAAACACGCCGCGGATTGCAAAAAATATGTCGCGGGCGCGATTGAACTCTTCATACCAGTCCAGCAGGCTGTTGTTGTAAAACCATGTGCGGACCACGTGGGAAAAATCCATACCGGTCCGGTTCAGCGCTTCTTCCATTTGCCGGAAGACATCCAATGTCTGCTCGGTGCGTCCGGCTGTCCGGTCGCGGGGCGACAAACCGCCCAGAACGGCATACTCGGCATATTCATCCTCATAAAAAACGCCGGCGGAGCGGCCATTGAACTCAATCGTCCGGGCATTCCCCCCCTCCACCGCGCAGATTTGCATGCCTCGATAGAAGGATGCGCCCGTTTTCGTACCCAAAAAGGCAGTCAGCCCCGCCCCGGGCACCGGGGAGAGATCCAGATCAGCGCTGCCGTACACTTCCGGGCCAACCCATTGGAGACCGCTTTTCTCAGCTTTTTGGAGCAATGCGGCATGCTCGGCCAACTGCTCAGGTTTGTTTCCGGCAAGCGTAATGAATTGCAGAGATGCGCCTTCACCGCCCAGCGGGAGCGACTTGACGGAAACACCTTTGTTTTTTTCCAGGTTGCAGGTCATGAGTATTTTCTTTTTTAAAGTGCTTTCAGAAATTGAATCAGCTGGCCGCGCTCTTTGGCGGAGAGATGGCGGAACATTTCACGGGAGAATTCGCTTTCGCCGAAGTGCCACAGGATGGCTTCTTCAAAATCGCGGGCGCGCAGATCATGGAACATATCGGTATGGTTGGCGGTTTTGTGCATCAGCCCCCTTCCCCACAGGGGCGGCGTACGCCAGAAACGAGAACGCCCGCGGTTGATTTCCCCCATATCGTGACGCAGCATATCCGTATAGGGGCGGATGGTCTGGTTCGCATAGCCGGGAAGCGGTTTGTATTCTCCCGTTGTCCATTCAGGTTTGTGGCAACCGGCACACCCCAGTTTATTGAAAAGTTCCCGCCCGCGGCGCACGTCAGGCTTGTCGAGGTTGCGGGCGGCAGGCACGGCCAGTCCGCGATGCCAGACCATGAAATCCTCATACTGCTGCATTGAGAGTTCCTCTTCCTGCGCGCCTTCAAGGCCGCTTACATCAATGCCAAGCTCCTTCTGTTTTTCGAGCCATTCGGGCGTCATGTAGATGTTCGGGCGGTTCTTGCGCGTTACATTCGTCACGTTCCAAAGCGCATTGGCGCCAGGACCGTTTTCCAGTGTGGCGCGCGAGCAGTCCCACGTGAACTTGCCGAGGCGCCGGGTGCCGTCGGGTTCGTCAATCCATTTGCCGTGCCTCCCCTTCACCGGTCCTGTCATGCTCTGCTGGCGCCTGTATTCGGCAATAATATCCTCGTCGCGGATGGCATCAAGCAGCCCCGTCCCGTAAATGCCGATTGTTGATTCGATTGACACGCGGTAGTCGGACGGAAGCGGCAGCAGCGGCTCAATCACATCTGCCGTGGGATAAGTCAACGTGCCCTCCGTCGGTTTGCCCGCATTGTAGGGCGTTCCGTCCGGGTATTTGTTCCCATATTGGTCGACAAAGTCATGCCATTCTATTTTCACCCCCTTGGCATAAGGCACAAAAGGAGGAACCGCTTTCGTCTGCAGCATGCCCGTGTAACCCTTCACCGGGGAACCGTCGGGATTATGTACAAAGGCCAGATAACCATTGCCGTACTGCTTGTCAAAATTGCCGGTGCGCTGGCCGCGGCCATAACCGGGGTGGCAGGCCAGACAGGATGATTTAATGTAGGTTGGGCCGAGACCTCCGAAGCGGTTGCGCTTCACGGGTACGAAGTTCCCTTCAAAAATAATTTCGCCCGCCTTGAAACGATTCGTCAGGCCGGCTTCGGTAATTGCCGGCGCTTCCTGCTCAAATGCTTTACTGGTGGCATTAAACACCGTTCCCTTTTCACCTCCCAAATAGTAAGCCGGACCAGGTTTTCCTTCTTTCGTCCTGAGTGCGGCGGGCGTGAAATTACGGCCGCGGTTTACATGGCAGCTCACGCATGAAGCAGTCATGTATTCGGCTTTGATATTGTCAAATTTTGATGCACTCCCCTGGGCCGGATTAATCAGAGCGCGTCCGGAAATGCGGGGATGTCCCAAAACGCCGGCATTCCTTGCCGTGTCTGGGATAAAAGATTGTTCAGGAGCCGCATCCTCAGAACCTCCGAGTCCACTATTGCCCAGGGAGGCCGCTCCCGCTCCAAGCACCAGGACAGCCGCAGGTTTTGCAAATTGTCGATACTCCATGTGCATTAATGACTGGCCGGCTTTTCAGAAATACGGCCCGTGGTACGCGTCTCCGTCAGCCGGCCGACAATTTGAATATTGCGCCCAGGGTCTTTACCGACCCTGGGCAATGCGGGATAAATTACTTCACAAGAAGTTCCTGAACCTTGTCGAGGTTTTCGGAGAGTTCCTTGCAACTGTCGATAATTGCCTTGAGCTGCTCCTTTTTGTCGAGGTTTTTCACCAGGGGCCCCTGTATGGCGTCGAGGCTCTTGAATACCTTGTCGATAGAACCTTTCACAGCCTGGTCAACCTTCGCGGACTTGGCGGCTACGAGAGGGGAAATCACATTGTAGGATTTTTCCACGCTCTGCACGTTGTGGCGGGAGTCCACCAGAGAAGTGTAGCTGTAAAGGGATTCACAGTCGGCGGCGTCAGCCGTTTCGTAGGGCTTGCCCACCTTTGAATCGGCTATTTCGTCGATGATGTCCTTGCTGCCGCCGATGATTTCATCAAGCACTTCAGAGTTTGACTCGTATCGGCTGCCTGCCTGGCCAGCTTTCCTGAATTCTCCCGCATAGGATTTTCCTGATTCTATTTCAGCTTCTTCAAGGATCTTGGCCTTTTCCTCGCTGATCTTGTCAACACCCGCCCACCAGGCTTCAAGCGTAATGGCATCTTCAGCGATCACCTCGGCCACAGCGGCAAGGTAGGAAAGCTGTCCGGGCGTCAGATCGGCGGCCTTGCGGGGTTGCCCGTCCCGGAACAGCAGGTATTCGGCAGCATGGAAACCGCGCGTTTCCGCACCGAGGGAATTGCGTACGTAAGCGGCGTCAATCGTTACGCTCTTGCTGTCCGCGTTTTTGGCGACGGCATCAAGGTTCGTGGTATCCAGGGGCCAGGAGTCCAGCTTCGGGTCAAGACTGGCGAAAGCAGCCGGACCAAAGAGGAAGGATTCCGAAAGTTCCCACGGCACGCGCGTTTCAAGAAGAAGCTTCCCTGCTTCAGCAACCTTGGCATCGGTTGGAGCAGCTTTCAGCTCTTTAGCGGCCCTGGCGAATTTGAGAGCGTTATCGCTCATCGTCTTATAGGTGGGAATGACAAGTTCATCCGCGTAGGCAGCAATAGCCGCGCCCGTTTTGTCCACCTTGGGGGAAGCGGCCTTGGCCGCCTGAGCCTGGCTGCCGAGAGCCAGGATTGTACTTCCGGCGCAAAAGCCGGCCAGCAACATGCGTTTATATGCGTTCATGGTTTTTTATTGGTAATGAAAACTTCCGTATCCTCCGCAGAGAGGCATCCGCCAATCCGACAGGATTTCATGCGGCGTATCCGCCATTCCTTCCCGCCGGAGCGGAAAATAATAAGCCGTCCAGACGATGTCAATCAAAAATTAGTCTAAACTAACTTTGCAAAAAAAAGAAATCCTTGCGGCCGCACGCCGGAACATTGGCATGTTATTGATCCAGAAATATTTCCCGTTCCCAGATGCACACCGGAACCGCCTTTCACCAAATTCCGAGCTTCTCCGCAACAAGGCTCCTTACCTCACCAAAAGACTTCACTGCGGGCGGATTTTCCGTATGGCCGCCAAGGAACTTTTCCATCCAGATCATATGGTACCAGCGGCCGAATTTGTATCCGCACCAGTGAAATTGCCCCACGAATTGATACCCTAAATGTTCATGGAACTGGACGCTGTCCCGTGTAAGATAGGGGTCTTCAGCCTCACAGGGATAAGCGATGCACGCATTTAAATTCAAAATATTCTGCATGGAGAGAATCTTTTCCAGAGCTGCATACAATTCCCTTCCCGTCCCCATCTTTTTCAGGTCTTCCCGTACATATACCGTCGTTTCCACAGCCCAGCGATATGCCGCACGGTTCTTGAACGTTCCTGCATAGGCATAACCGGAAATAGCCCCTTCCCTTTCCGCAACCAAATAAGGGTATTTTTCCAGTACGTGACCTATTCTTTTCTCAAACTCTGGTACTGCAGGTACTTCACATTCAAATGTGACAGCTGTTTTTTCCACATACGGAGCGTAAATTTCCAGCAGTTTGGACGCATCCCGCCTCGTTGCAATTCTGATTCTGTCGCTTTTCATTTCGGTTGACCGTATAGAAACCCTGAAACGGAAGCCCTGCCGATCATTTTAATATTCCACAAGTGATTGTCAATCTGGGGCCGCCCGGGCATCCGCCATCCCGGAAAATATCATCCGCCGCATGTTTTCCGCCGTTCCCGTCCATGAACGGAAAAAACGGGGGCGATATTCATTGCAGAAGCAACGCAAAAACCGCATTCTTTTTACTTTGGGCACCATTCCATGTCCATTCACGGGAAGCCTCCCGAAACAGTGAAAGAGGCCGGATTCCATGGAGAATCCGGCCTCTTGGAAAGGATAGGATACAGCTTCCCGACAAACCCGGTTCAGGAATAAAAACCGATATCCGGTTCCCGGTCCCGCCGCCTGCTTTTAAAATACGGATTACGGTAGCGATGGATGCATTTGCAGGAACTCCCGGGAGTATAATGAAGAGGATCCGCCTCCTTGACGGCTTCACGGCTCAATATCTCCAGAAAATCCTTCAAGGACATTTCCAGATCTGCATCGTGGCATGCCAGCGCGGCGGACAGGCGCACTTTGCCGTTGTCATAGTCCACATACATGGCGAACAGCGTGGTCTGGTACAAGTGCCACGGTTCCCCGCCCATTTTTCCGGACTGGTGCTGGCTGATGGCCTCCAATAGCCACGTCAGCGCATGTTCCAGTTCCAGATTGTCCAGAACATCCCCTATGAGAGATGTTTCGCGGCCGAAAACGGCTACGCTTTCCTGTTGTCTTGCCCTGTTGATTTTCATGTCTTGGTTCTCCTTTCCGGTTTCCCTTGTTAAGCAGGGCGGCGGATAATTCTGCCGCTCCAACTGTTTTGGACACTTTTTTTCAACAGGTTGTTCAATCTGAATTCGCAACTGCGTCAGCCATGACCACTTTCCCAATGTACGGGAGTTCCCGATGTTGCCCGTCCAGGTCCATTCCAAACCCCACCAGGAAATCGTCCCCCTGCGTAAATGCCACGTAGTCAGCCTCAAAAGGCACTTTCCGGCAACAGCGCTTGTCCACGGCTACAGCGGTGCGGACTTCCTTCACCCCTCTTCTTTTCAATTCCCGGCAAACTTCATCCAGCGTAGCGCCCGTATCCAAAACGTCATCCACCACCAGAACGGGCACATCGGGCTGGAAATCCCCGCAATCCCCATCCCACGCCACGGAACCGGAATTTCTCATTCCGGCATAACTGGAAACTTTGACGGCCTTCACCACGGGCCGGGATTTCAAATGCCTCTCCAACATCGCAGCGAAAGGAAGAGCTCCGTTCAGCAGCAGCAATAAAATATAAGGCTTCCCTGCCATGGCCTTGTCAATGGAAGCTGCCAGTTCCCTGACGCGCGCGCAGATGGCATTCTCTGCAATCAAAGGAGTGATGGTGTAAGTCATGGAAACGGAAATATGATAATATCCCTTAGCGAGTCAATCAATCCTTGCAGGAGAACAGATGCTTCCGCTATTCTCCATGGGAGATGATAACGATTCGGAATTTCCGTATGCTCCCGGGATTTCTTCTGGCAGTTATTCCTCTGTTGTGGCTGGGGTCATGCGTTTTGACATGGATGTTACTTTTTGTTCCCTTCTCCCGGACGAACGTTCCGGAAGAGAGCGTAAGAGCCGTTTTTTCCCTTTTTGCTCCGTTTTTAAGCGTGGCGATTTCAGCCGTCATGCTGAATATATGGCTCGGCAAAAGGGTTTATAAAGTCAGAAACGGCTGGCTGCATACAGAAAAAAGGCTATTCGGCCTCCGGTGGGATGCTTTTGATTATGATCCGGATCTTTTGTCAGAATGCTCCATGACCCATATGGATGAACATACGACGCTGAACAGGATGGAGCTGGAACGGTTAAGACATGCGGGGGCCGTTATCCGCCGCAGGGGGAACAGGGGGACGGAATATCCTGCGCCCTGCTGGGTCTGCCGCCTTGTTTACGACGGACAGATTCTTTTTTTTCTTGCTTCTCCTTCACAGGAACCTGCCGGCAGGCTGGCGGAGTTCATGGAAACCGTGATACGGACACACCGGGAAAGGCGCACGTAATTTGTTCACAGACCGCTTCCGCCCCGGGAAGAGAAAGCCAGCCGAGAGGTTCCGGTTTTCCGTTTGGAGGGAACAAATAGCGGAAGACCAGATCCCCCGTTCCGTCCCGATGGAAAATGAGGCGGATTTTCCGCAGTTCACCCCCGTTCCATTGCCTGAACAGAACACTCTTCCCGTCTGCGGACGGCTCCAGGGTCAGCAGGCGCATATTAGTCAGGGCGTGCAGACTGGCTCCGGTTCGGAGCGCGTCAATCGCGAGCAGACCGAACATAACGAATCCGGACAGGCAGCATATGCCCATGACGGCCAGAACAAACAGGATTTCTTCCGTCCGGACCGAAGCGGACGCCGCTATATAAAGCCCCCTGCCCCATGCGGCGGCAAAGAACATGGAAAACAGCATTCCCTTCCATTTCCTGGCCGCCATCATCCTCCATCCGCAGCGGGATTTCCCTTGCCACAGAATTTTTTCTCCCGGCAGCAGGCGTTCGGACAGCCTGTCCCGTTCCTCCCGCGTCAACAAATCCTGCATGTCCGTCATCCCCGTCTTTATATCAGCAGGTAAACCGGATTACACTTTTTTTCACGGGAAAGGCCGATTATGTTTTATGGCGGACAAACCGCGGCATGGGGCATTTTCCTTCTATTTTCCCCAAAACCGGACCGTCCTTCACAGGTATGCACCCGTCAAGAAAGAACTTCCGGAATATTTGCGCCGCCCCGGCCGGCAGAGGATGCTGAAGCGCATTTAACGGTAGCCTCCCGCCGGGCCGCATGGTAAAGTAGGGCAGAAATGACTGATTCCCCTTCCAACCGCCTTTTTATTCTGGATGGAATGGCTCTGGCGTACAGAGCCCATTTCGCCTTTTTCTCCAATCCCATCCGCAATTCCAAGGGAGTCAATACTTCCGCCGTGTACGGCTTCGCCAATACGCTGCTGGGCATTCTTGAGCACGAACGCCCCACGCATATCGCGGCCTGTTTCGACACTTCCGTTCCCACGGCGCGCCATAAGCTTTACCCTGCCTATAAAGCCAACCGGGAATCCATGCCGGAAGAGTTGAGCTATCAAATGCCCCTGATTTTCAGACTGCTGGAAGCCATGAACATTCCCATTCTGCGCTATGAAGGCTATGAGGCGGACGATACGATAGGCACTCTGGCGCGCATCGCGGACGGCACGGAGGGGTTCCAGACCTACATGGTTTCCCAGGACAAGGACCTGGGCCAGCTCATTTCCTCCACCTGCTTTCTGTGGAAACCCGGCAAAAGGGGCAATGACCACGAAGTGATTGACCTGGAAAAACTCAAGGAGCAATGGGGCATTGAACATGCGGACCAGGTGGTTGATATTCTGGCCCTGATGGGCGACAATTCCGACAATATTCCGGGTCTTCCCGGCGTGGGGGAAAAGACGGCCAAACTGCTGGTCGGAGAGTTCGGCTCCGTGGAAAACCTGCTGGGAAATACAGACAAGCTGAAAGGGAAGCGCAGGCAGATTGTGGAGGAAAACGGAGCCATGGCTACCCTTTCCAAACAACTGGCCACCATTGACCGGAACGTTCCCCTGACGGTTACCCTGCCTGAACTGGCTAAAAAGGAGCCCTGTCCGGAAAAACTGCTGGCCCTTCTCCAGGAGTTGGAGTTCCGCTCCATGCAGGCCAAGCTGTTCGGGAAAAAAACGCCGGAAATTAGAAAAGCCCCCCTCCCTGCGGACGATTTATTTGCTTCGGCCCAGGCGGAACAGCCTCCGGCGGAGGCTCCCGCCTCCCCTGCGGCGGACGCGCGGCGGAACGGTTCCGGCCAAATGGACTTGTTTGAGGAACGCCATCTGAAAACGGTGGATGATTTCAGACATGAGTACATCATTGCGGATACGGAAGAAACCCGTTCCGCCATGGTTGCCGAGCTGGAAAAGCATGATTCCTGGTGCTTCGACACGGAGACGACAGGCCTGAATCCCCTTATGGACAACCTGCTGGGCGTCTCCTTTTGCGCTGAACCGCACAAGGCATGGTACATGCCTGTCTCCGGTCCGGCGGATCTGGAAGCGGTCAGGACGCTCTTGGAAGGTCCCGCAGAAAAGATAGGGCACCACCTGAAATTTGACCTGGAGGTTTTGCGGGCCAACGGCATTCATGTCAAAGGCCCCTTTTTCGACACGTTGCTGGCCCATGCCCTGATTGCCCCGGGCATGAAGCACGGAATGGACGTTCTGGCGGAAAATTTGCTGCAATATTCCACGATCAAACTGAAGGACATCGCCGCTCCGGGAGCAAAAAAACGGGAGCTGGACACCAGCGGCGTTCCCGTGGAGGTCATGGGCAAATATTCTGCGGAGGATGCGGATATCACCCTCCAGCTTTCCGCCATCCTGAAAAGGCAGGTCAAGGAAAGCGGCATGGAAAAACTGTTTCGCACCGTGGAACTGCCCCTGCTACCCGTGCTGGCGGACATGGAGTTCACCGGCATTCGCGTGCTGCCGGAATCTCTGGAAAGGGCTTCCGTCAAGGTAGGTGCCATTATTGACGGCCTGCGGGAAAGAATTGAAGAAGCCGCGGGACGCCCCTTGAACCTGAATTCCCCCAAGCAGCTCGGAGATTTCCTGTTCGGGGAACTGGAACTGGTGAAGAAGCCCAAAAAGACGAAGACGGGCCAGTTCGTGACGGATGAAGACCCTCTTTCCTCCCTGGCTCCCCAGCACCCCATTGTAGCGGACATCCTGGCCTACCGGGAGAACATGAAGCTGAAGAGTACGTACCTGGATGCGCTGCCCAAGTATATCTGCCCGCGGGACGGCCGCATCCACACCCAATTCCACCAGATGCTGACCGCCACCGGGCGGCTGGCCTCCCAGGACCCCAATCTTCAGAATATTCCGGTAAGGACGGAACAGGGACGCCTGATCCGCACGGCTTTCGTTCCCGCCTCCGGGGAGTACACCATGCTGTCTGCGGATTATTCCCAGATCGAACTGCGCATCATGGCGGCGCTTTCCGGAGACCCCGCCATGTGCGAGGCCTTCAAGGAAGGCCGGGACATCCATACGGAGACGGCGGCCAGGGTGTACGGCATTCCCCGCGACCAGGTGGACGCCGTCATGCGCCGCTCGGCCAAAACGGTGAATTTCGGCATCATTTACGGCATTTCCGCCTTTGGCCTCTCCCAGCGGCTGAGCTGTCCCCGCGGAGAAGCCGCTACCCTGATTGAAAACTATTTCACCCAGTTCCCCGTGGTCAAGTCCTTCATGGAGGACCTGGTTCACAAGGCGGAACAGGCCGGCTACGCGGAAACGCTGCTGGGACGCCGAAGGATGATTCCGGAAATCAATTCCGCCAACAAAACCATCAAGTCCGCCGCGGAGCGCACCGCCATCAACACCCCCATTCAGGGCACTGCGGCGGATATGATTAAAATCGCCATGATCCATGTGGACAAATTGCTGAAAGGCACCAGATCCCGGCTTATCCTCCAAATTCACGACGAATTGCTGGTGGACCTGCACAGGGATGAATTGGAGCTCATTCCAAAGATAGAGGAAGCCATGATCGGCGCCCTTCCCCTGCCCAACGGCGTTCCCATTCTGGTGGAAGCCAGAACGGGGAATAACTGGCTGGAAGCCCACTAGGATTTTGCGGAGGACCAAAGGCGCGGACAGCCCCTCCCGACCCCGTATTTTTGCATTGTCGGATGCCTTCCGATTGCGGTTTTTTAAGACTATGCACTCATCGGCCCTGGCTGCCTGCTCCTGCGTCTGCTTTCAGACAGCCGTCGCGGCCGCAACCTATCCGGGAACAACACCGGGAGCCTCCTCCGCCCACCGGGAAAGGGATGTTTATACGTTAAGCAACAATATTCTGAGCGCTTCATGGATGGTTTCACTGGAAAGCGGAATTGAGGGAGGGAGCCTCCTACGTCAAGGAAAACTACCGGATTGAAGCGTCCAAGGAGGTGGATTTGAAGAAAATGGAAGAAGAATAAATCCCGGAGAGAATATCAAAGAGCCAGAACATCCCCATCCCGTAATTCCGGAACGGTCACCAGGGCTTTCCCGTCTCTCAACGCCACCACACGCATCTGGTGATCCTGCATCCCTTCCGCTGTTTTTACCTGAATGGAGCTTCCATCCCTGACGGCGGAGGCGGGAATCCATGCGGAGGCGGGAACCTGTACGTTGATATTCACCTGCAGGGCCATATTGACGGGAGCCACTTGCCACTCGGAGACATGGGAGGCATTCGGCTCCAGGGAGGCAATCAACACAGCGGAATTGCTTTCGGAATCCAGCGCCGCATCCACCGCCGTAACGCGGCCCAGCCATTGCAGACGTTTTCCATTATTCAGCACGCAAGAGGCAGTCAGAGCCGTATTCACTTTGCCCTGCTCATCCCTGGGCAACGCGGAAAATTCTTCCAGAGGAACGGGAATCCGTATCATCCGCTCCTGAAGAGGAATTACTTTTCCCACCGGCTGTCCGGCGACTACGCGGGCACCGGCGCCCACAGAGCATTCCACCACCTGGCAGGTATAGGGAGCTTCCAGCACCGTATCCCGGAGAGCCTGTTCTGCTTCCGCCACATACGCCTCCGCGGCATTCAGCCTGGCGTTTACAGCTCTGCGCTGCGGCACCCGGAGCACCAGTTCGGATTCCTTTCCGCTTTTGGAGACGGAGCTGTATGTCTTTTTGATGGCTTTCAGGGCTTCCGCCTGCTCCGTAGAAACATCCAGGCGGGCCTGTTCCAGTTCCGCTTGAGCGTTCGCCAGCCGGGCGCGGTATTCAAATTTTTCCAGTTCCATCAGGGGGGTTCCCTTCAGGACAATTTCCCCCACGTTAAACAGGGGATGAACTTTGTCCACCTTTCCGGAAACGCCGGGAGAAAGCATCGTCAGGTAGGAGGCTTTTACGATGCCGGGCGCGGAAATGGAAAGAGTATTCGTCTGCAGCCGGAGAGGGTTCTCTGTTCCTGCGGACGCACAGGCCCTGTTCCCGGAAGAGGAAAATGAGACGGACGGATCCGTTACAATAGCCGTGCCTATCAAAAGCGCCACAATCCCCAGGCCGATGCCTATGGACCAGTATGTTCCCTTTTCTTGAGGGGCCTCGCTCATAACAGCTCCGGGAGAAACACGGACCGTTATTTGGGATATTCCGTCTCCATGATGTGGGAATAGGCCTCCGCCGTTTCCACAGCCACGGTCTCAATATTTTTCATCAACTGGGCAAACTGGGCTTCCGAGAGGTCCATGCCTTCCAGCACGAAGGACTGGCGGTAATAAACATATCCGCTGTTGGGGTCCAGCTGAAAGGCGCCGGCCGTCTGGTCCGCATTCAGTTCGCTGAGGATGATGCTGACTTCCACACGGCGGGTTTCAGGAACCTTGGCGGCGAAAAGCACGTCAATGACCAGCGTCTCCGGACGTTCAATCATGGTGTACAGGAGGCTCACCGGGGTGAACGTATCACAGGGAACGAATGCGATGCCCGTCTTAATGTTGTGGTCATCAGCGGAAGTGATCCATTCCGTTTCTTCCCCTCTCTTTCTGAGAACGGTGTACACACGGTCCAAAAGGCTGAGATGCTGGTTTTCCATATTGAAAATTGTTTAACAGGGGGTTGCTTGCAAAGGCGCATGCAACGTGCGCGCCCGTTTACTGAATTCAAGCTTACTGGCATCCTTCTGATTCGTCAAGCTCTCCTGACGTAAAGAAATTGAAAAAACATGTATGCAACCGACATAAAAAACAGAGACGCCGCCCGGAGGGGCGGCGTCTGGAAAAAACGCGCATGCCGGAAGTTCCGGCTTCTTTCCGAGTTTTCTTACAGGATATCCCCGGGCTGGTAGCCTGCCCCGTCCGGAAACCTGTCCGTCACTTCCTTCACCATGGAACGGAATGCTTCCACCTGGGCGTCAGCCATGCCCGTAGCGGAGGAATTGGAATCAAAGATGCGCTGAAGTTCCGCCCGGTCTATTCCCAGGCGCCCGTCTTCCGCCAGGCGGTCCAGCAAATTGTTTTCCATGATTTTCCCGGCGCGCAGGTCATTGGAGACGGCCACGGCATGTTCCTTGATCACCTCATGGGCGGTTTCCCGGCCAATGCCGCGCTTAACGGCCTCCATCAGGATGGTGGTTGTCATCAGGAAAGGCAGGTAGCGGCGCAATTCCGCAGCCACCACGGCTTCATACACGCCCATCTGGTTCAGAACGGTCAGGAAGGTTTCAAACAGGCCGTCCGCAGCATAAAAGGAATCAGGCATGACTACGCGGCGCACCACGGAGCAGGAAACGTCCCCTTCGTTCCACTGGTCCCCAGCCAGCCCGGAGACCATCATCAGGAAGCCTTTCAAAATGACGTGGAAGCCGTTGACGCGCTCGCAGGAGCGGGCGTTCATCTTATGCGGCATGGCGCTGGAGCCTGTCTGTCCCTTGGCGAACCCCTCCGTGGCCAGTTCATGGCCGGCCATCAGGCGCAGGGTCTTGGCGAAGGATGAGCAGCCGGAGGTGAGTTCCACCAGTCCGGAAACCACAGAGAAGTCCAGAGAACGCGGATATACCTGCCCCACATTCATCCACTTGGATGGGATGCCCAGGTGGGCGCACACGCGGTCTTCCAGTTCCAGAACGCGGCCGGCATCCCGCCCGAAGAGGGAAAGCTGGTCAAGCTGGGTTCCAACGGCACCTTTCAGCCCGCGCACGCTGTAACGGTCCATGAGGGAAATCCAGGCACCCAGGCCGTGCACGATGTCTTCCCCGAACATGGCGACGCGCTTGCCCATGGTCGTGGTCTGCGCGGCTACATTGTGCGTGCGTCCGGCAATGGTCACGTGCTTCCATTGTTCGGCCAGGGCGCTCATGCGGTTCAACACGGCCACGGCCTTGTCCCGGATGATTTGCATGGACTTCCATATCTGGAGCTGCTCCACATTTTCCGTCAGGTCCCGGGAGGTCATGCCCTTGTGGATATGCTCGCATCCGGCAAGCTCGCAGAATTCTTCTATGCGCGCCTTCACATCATGGCGCGTCACGCGTTCGCGCGCGTCAATGGAGGGAAGGTTCACCTGGTCTTTCACCCGTTCATAGGCCTCAATCACCCCGTCCGGAATATCCAGCCCCAAATCTTTCTGGGCTTTCATCACGGCAATCCAGAATTCGCGTTCCAGAATGATGCGGCCCTCTGCGGACCAAATGGATTTCATGGAGGCGGAGGCGTACCTTTCAGCCAGGACATTGGGAATCACGCTCATATCAAAATGTGTCTATGCGGGGGTTATCAAAAACGGTGAGCCGTCATGATCATGACGGAAGGGAAAAAAGCAAGCACTTTCCCGCAGCTTCACGGATTAGGGATGCCGGGGAATTCCGCCGGCCGGCAAAGCCTCCCTTCCATGCCCCTGGTCCGGTATTGCTCATCCCCGCCAATAAAAACTTCAAGAACAGGCAAAAATTTTTACTTCCGGATGACGGAATCGCAACACCTCCGCTTATCGCCTTGTTCCCTCATGCCCTTGAGACGGAGGTTCCAGTCCATACCGGGCATAACCGGAAACGATTTCCTGAAGGATGGCGGAAATTTTTTCCAGAGAACGGACAGGGACGTATTCATACCTTCCATGGAAGTTGTGGCCCCCGGCGCACAGGTTGGGGCACGGCAGCCCCATGAAAGAGAGGCGGGCCCCGTCCGTGCCTCCGCGCACAGGGATGATTTCCGGCTTCACCCCTACGGCCTCCATGGCCCTGCGGGCATGTTCCACCAGGTGCATGTGCGGAAGTATCTTTTCTTTCATGTTGTAATAGGAATCCTTAATCTCCGCCTTTACCGTCCCCTCTCCGTATTTACGGTTCAGCAGGGCCGCGCATTCCTGCATGAATTCTTTCTTGCGCTCAAACTCCGCCCTGTCGTGATCCCTGACGAGGTACTCCGCAACCGCCTGTTCCACATCTCCCCGGAGAGAATCCAGATGATAAAAGCCCTCGTATCCTTCCGTGAAAGCGGGATTCTGGAACGCGGGCAGCATTCCCTGGAATTCCATGAGAACTAGGCAGGCATTCAACATTCTGCCCTTGGCGCTTCCGGGATGGATGGAAGAACCCTGCACCGTCACCACTGCGGAAGCCGCATTAAAATTTTCGTATTCAATTTCCCCCAGTGCTCCTCCGTCTACGGTATAGGCGAAATCTGCGCCAAATCGCTTCACATCAAAGGCATCCGTTCCGCGCCCTATTTCCTCATCCGGCGTGAAGGCGATCCGTATCTCGCCATGAGGCCGTTCGGGGTTCTGCAGGAAAGAGGCTGCCATATCCATGATTTCCGCCACACCGGCCTTGTCATCCGCGCCAAGCAGGGTAGTTCCGTCCGTCACGACCAGGTCCTGGCCCAAATAATCCGCAAGTTCGGGAAAAACGGCGGGGGAAAGCACCATTCCCTGTTCAGGATTGAGCAGGATGTCTCCGCCGTCGTACGAGCGTACGATGCGGGGGGTCACTCCGCTGCCGGAGACTCCCGGAGCCGTATCCACATGGGCCACCCAGCCGATGACGGGAACCTTCCTTTCCACGTTGGAAGGAATGGAGGCGTAAACAATGCCGGAATCATGATCCAGCTCCGCCTGCGCTCCCATATCCTTCAACTCCCCGGCCAACAGCCGGGCCAACTCCGTCTGGCCGGGGGTGGATGGCACGGTGGCGGAATCCGCGTCCGACTGGGAACCCACGGAGACATACTTCAAAAAACGGTCTAAAACGGAGATGTTCATCAGGAGAAGATTAGTAAAAATTTGAGCTGTTTACAACCATAGGCATACAAACGAGGAACTGGGAGCCTGGCTCTGAGGTATGATAAAAATGTAAGTTTTTTAAAAGACAATCGTAATATGACTAATATGTTGTCATTTCAAAACAACCAAATTCACTTATTTCTGGCCATAACAGCATTATGTTCCATTTCGGGAACTTTGACCAAAGGTGCGGAAAAAGAGGCAACGTTGAAAGATCAATTGATTGTTGCTGATCCGGGGCCAGCTTTTCTGGCTTCTCCTACACAGGCCGTCTTTATGCCTCCGATGATGAAGTGGCAGGATTGGGGATATTCCCCACTTTGGGTGAACAAGCCACAACCTGTTTCCAAAGACCTGCCCAGTACTTGGAAAACCAAGGTTCATTTTGACCAAAAAATGGGACGTTCTCGTGCTATTGTCAAATTTCCTAAAGGAACGGATTTGTATGGATCAGGCGAAGTGTTCGGCGCTCTACGAAGAAACAATACAAAGATTGGGATATGGAATACGGATAATTACGCATATGGAACGGATGGAGCCAGAAGGCTGTACCAATCTCATCCGTGGATGATGGGCGTTCGGGAAGATGGGACTGCTTTTGGCGTGATCGCTGATACAACTTGGCGAGCTACGTTGGAAGCGACGGACACGGAAATCATCTTTGACTCGGAGGGACCGGTTTTCCCTGTTATCGTGCTCGAAGGGAAAACCCCTCAAGATGTACTTACCCAATTGAGTGAAAGAATAGGTACTATAGCTTTGCCGCCGTTATGGTCGCTAGGTTACCAACAGTCCAGGTTTTCCTATGAAACTGCGGAAAAAGGCCTTGGTATTGCTCGCGAATTCCGTAAAAGAAAAATACCGGCAGACGTGATCTGGATGGATATCGACTACATGGACGGATACCGCGTTTTTACTATTAACAAGGAGCGTTTTCCAGATCCCATGGCATACAGCAAATCATTGCATAAGATGAACTTCAAAGGAGTGTGGATGATTGATCCCGGAGTCAAGGCTGATCCCAATTATTTTGTTTTTCAATCAGGAAATGAGAATGACGTATGGGTCAAAAAAACGGATACGAAAACGGACTTTGTTGGACCTGTGTGGCCGGGAGACTGTAAATTCCCTGATTTTACTCGTGCAGAAACCCGCAAATGGTGGGCGTCTCTCTACAAAAAATTCATTCAGAAAAATGGAGTAGACGGCATTTGGAACGATATGAACGAACCTGCCGTCTTCAACTATCCCGGACATACAATGCCTGTCAACAATCATCACCGTGGAGACGATCAATTGAAGCCAGGTCCGCATGTACAGTACCATAATATTTACGGCATGATGATGATGGCCGCTACTCGGGATGGCATGATGGCTGCCCAACCAGACAAACGGCCTTTCCTCTTGTCCCGCGCCAATTTTCTGGGTGGTCATCGTTATGGAGCCACGTGGACAGGGGATAATTGCAGTACCGAATCTCATATGAAGATGTCCATTCCCATGAACCTGAACCTGGGAATGTCCGGACAGCCATTTAGCGGCCCCGATCTGGGAGGATTCGGTAGTAATGCGTCTCCGGATCTGTTCGGACAGTGGGTGAGTTTTGGAGTCTTCTTCCCTTTCACCCGGGCGCATGCGTGCAAGGGAACTAATCTGAAGGAACCTTGGTCATTTGGTCTGGAAGTGGAAGAAATTGCCCGTATTGCTATTCAACGCAAATATCGTCTGATCCCGTACTACTATACGTTGTTCCAGCAATCTGCGAAAAATGGACAGCCTATTATGAAACCTACATTTTTTGCCGATCCTCTGGACAAGAAGCTACGCGATGAACAGACAACCTTCCTTATAGGAGAGGATCTACTGGTTATTCCCACATTTGCCCGGAATTCCAATTTACCTTCCGGAAACTGGAAAATATTCACACTGCTGAATGAAAACAAGGATGCCAATGACAAACAGGCGACGCTCAAAATCCGCCCCGGAGCCATCATTCCCTTAGGAGAAGTAGTTCAAAGCACGGAAGAACCCATGCTAGAAACGGTAACTCTGATTGTCAACCTGGACGCCCAAGGCAAAGCTCTGGGGAGATTATATCAAGATTCTGGAGACGGATATGGATATAAGGCCGGAGATTATAATATTACCCATTATAGTGCGGAGCAGACGACAGACGGCATTCGTGTTTCTTCCCGAATAGTGGAAGGCAGTCGTCCAACGGCAACGAAAAAACTGATCGTGCGTTTGCTTACTTCAGAAGGAGAAAAGACAGCCGAGACAGTACCGGGTCAAGACGTTATCATTAAATAGCCGGCAAATGATAAATACAAAATACGAGGGGTAATCATTAGAAAAATGATCACTCTTTTTCCATAAATGGGAAGAAGATACGAAGCAGATCGACCGCATCAAAACAATAGACATTATTTTGAAATGTAAAACATATTGCGGATGTCTATTGAGAATTTCATCAACAATCCGTTCTAGCTATATAGTGACGCCGGCACATAATGATTAAATTGAAAAAATAGTAAAAATTACCATAACAGTTAAAAATCTATTAGCTGATAGTTAATAGATGAATAATTTTCAGCTATTTCAAGAAATTATAAGTATAGATAAATACACCCATTTTTTGTACTCTCTGAACATGATCATCATATTTGATTCCTGTTGCTTATTTGTTTATAAAGGAACTGCATCTATGAACAATGACCATGTCGATCATTGTTTGCCCTCAAATATTTTTTGAATCGAAGCATTTTCAAAACATAGCAATCGTCAACTCATCGCCATGAGAGTGACTTTCTTCTTTTTTCTTGTAGTAACTTCGGATATTAGCCTGTTTACTGTCTGAATTCCGCTTCTTCCTGACCGCACAAGACACGGTTTATTCTTGCGGTTCAGGACGGTGTGCCGTATGTAAACAAAGCTTCTCCCCATGATGACTCCTCTCCCCCTTGGCATTACCCTTGCTTTGTCCCTGACCTGCGGCTCCATGCCCCTTCTGGCCCAGGGGACGTATATGCCCGGCCCCATGCCTGCCACCGCCGGAGCAAAGCAGGACCCAACGGACATGTATCTGGAGGCGCTGAGGCTGGTGACCCAAGCCGCTGGGCTGGTGGAAAAACGGGATTATATAGGAGCCATCCGCCTGACGCAGCAGGCGGAAGACAAGTTCGGACGCCTGGCCAAGTCTTATCCCCAATGGCGCCCCAACCTGTTGCAAACGCGCCGCCAGCTCAACAGGGAAAACCTGAACCAGTGGCAGAAGCTGGCCCAGCAGCAGGCCGCCGCCTCTTCTGCCGGCCCCGGTCTGGAGATGGAACGCCCGGCCTCCGTACCGAAGCGCCCCAGGCCAAAACCCAACATAGCCCTCCCTCCCGGCTACAAGGGCGTGGAATTCCCTGCCCGTCCCGGAGAATCCCTGATCAATACCATCCCGTCCCCTTCCGTTTCTCCTGGGGCGGCTCCGGAAGTGGTGGAGAGCAATTACGAACGCATCCGCAGACTGCTGGATAAAACCACCATGGAGAACAAGGCTCTGATCCAGGCTCTCAAGCGCACCCGCCGGGAGCAGGAGGAGATTCTGGCAAAACTGGCCGTGGCATCCGCCGGAGAATCCGTTTACCGGGATGAATTGCTCAAGGTCAAAAAGCAGATGGAGGATGAAAGAAAGACCAGCAACAAGCTTATTCAGACTCTCACCAGGAGAGTGGAGGAACTGGAACAAAATGTCACCTCCCTCAGCCAGGACAAAGCCCGTTATCTGGCGCAGATCGCCGATCTTCAGCTGCAGCTCAAGGAGTACCAGGACAAGCTGGACAAAGTGACGGATGAGAAAAACGCCCTTCAGAAAGACCGGGACCAATTGGCGGCCCTGGTGGAGCTCAACAGCCCGGACAAAACAAAAAACCTGTTGGACCGCAACCTGACGCTGGCGGCCCAGCTCAAGGATGCCCAGGACAAAATCGCCGCTCTGGAAACAGCCAAATCCGATTCCGAAGAACAGCGGAAAGCCAACCTGAAAGCGTTGGAAGAGGCGCGTGAGGAATCCGCAGACCTGAAACAGAAACTGATTGCCATCCGGGATGAAAACATCGGCTACCGCAAACGCATCACAGAGTTGAATACCAAGCTCATCAATGCGGATGTGGAACTGTCCAAGCTGGAGGCCAATCCGGAAAAAAGCCCGCTTCTTCTGGAAGAAAACCAGCTGCTGCGCTCCACCATCGCCAAGCAGCTCCGCATACTTTCCGTGCAGGACCAGAGCCGCTCCCTGCTCATCAGCACTTATAAGCGGCTGCATCAGGAAAATCCGGACACGGCGGAAATAGCCTCCCTGATGGACAATGAAGAAGCCATCAAGCTCACTCCTGCGGAAAAACAAATTGTCAACGCCATTGCCAGGGATAACAATATCAATGTTCCCCTGACGGATCAGCAGAAGGAAAAAATCAACAAGCTGGCGCAGGCCCTCTCTGCGGAACGCGGTAAGGCCGCCCAGCTTGCCCGGGATTTGGAACTGGCGCGCAGCCAGATGAAGACCAAAGCGGACAAATCCGCCAGAAACGACAAGAAACAGGCGGAAGCCCTGGCGCGGACCCAGAAGGCCCTGGAACAGAAAAACATTCAGGTGGAGGAACTCACCCGGCAGATGGAAGAACTGAAAAGCCGTTCCGCCGAACAGGCCCGCCTGGCCGCCATCTCCGCCGGAACCATTACTCCGGACCAGGAAAAAGCGCTGAACCGGAGCATGGAAGCCACGGTACGCCGGAAGCTGGAGGCGGAAGCCCTGGGGCAAGGCGCCGCAGAAGCCTTCTCCAAAAAACGCTATGCCGCCGCGGAACAACTGTACCGGACGTTGCTGGACTTCCAGCCGGCCCACGTTCCGGCCCTGGTCAATCTGGGGACCATTCTGCTTCAGCGCAACAAGGCGGAGGAAGCCATTAAATTTCTCAAAAAAGCCACGGAACTGGACGCCTCCTCCTCCCCCGCATGGTTCATGATGGGGGTGGCCCAATACCGCGCCGGGGAAGACCACCACGCCATCGCCTCCCTGACGGAAACGGTCAGGCTGGATCCGGCCAACGCTCCCGCCCTGCTTTACCTGGGCAACCTGGAAACCAGCGCCGGGAACTATGAAAAAGCGGTGGCCCACTTTGAAAACGCCCTGAAAATCCAGCCGGAATCACCGGACGCGCACTTCAACCTGGCCTGGACCTATTCCCGGCTGGGCCGCACGACGCAGGCACGCAAAAGCTATGATGCAGCCATCCGCTGCGGAGGCTTGCCGGATTCCGACCTGGAGCTTGCCATTACCGGAACCACCACCCTTCCCCGCAAAAAACAGGCTGCGGACCAGAATCCCGCATCCGCCGCAAAAGAGGACGGCCCCCAGCTGGCTGCGGCAATAAGCGATCCGTCTGCCATTCCCCACGATGCCAATGAAGTGCCTGCTCATGTGGCGGAGGACCCAAATGCGCAGGAAAAGCCGTCCGCCGGTCCCAAACAGGTCGTCGTCAGCCACCATCCGGAAACCGACCCCGTCTCTTTGGCGGCCCAAATGAGGGAAACTGCCCCTGCGGCGGCATCCGCACAACCTCCGGCAGAAGCCGCAACTGCCGCAACGGAAACGCCCAAGTCAGAAAAGCAGGAACCTCCGCGCAGGAAAAGCCGTTTCCGAATCGGTTCCTGATGGAATTCTTCCCTTTCCCAGTAAATAAAGCCATGTATCACGTTTCCATTTTAGGACTGGGCCTCATTGGCTCACGGATTGCACGCCATATGGCCGGAATGGGCGACAAGGTCACCGTCTGGAACAGAACTCCGCGGGAAGATTTTCCGGAAGCGGTTCCTACCCCGGCGGATGCGGCACGCGCTTCCAAAGTTATCCAGCTCTACCTGAAAGACAGGAATGCCTGTCTGGAAGTGTTTGAACAAATGAGAGGGGCTCTGACACCGGAGCATATCATTCTGAACCATTCAACCATTGACTTGGCGACCGTCGGCAAACTCTCCCTGATGAGTTCCGCCATCGGCTGCACGTATGTGGATTGCCCGTTCACCGGCTCCCGTTTGCCCGCGGAAAAAGGGGAACTGGTTTACTACGTTGGCACGGATTCCATCACACTGGACCGCATACGCCCCGTGCTGGAGCACAGTTCCCGGGACATCCTGCACCTGGGCGGCATCGGAGCCGGCACCGTCGTCAAACTGGTCACCAACATGGTCTCCGCCACCATGGTGCAGAGTTTGAGCGAAGCCCTGGCCATCTCCCAGGCGTACGGCATTTCCCAGGAAATGCTGGGCCAGGCCATTTCCCGGAACGTCATCGCCTCCCCTCTGGCTGCATTTAAGCTGCCCCTGATGGCAAAGCGTGACTTTTCCACCCATTTCTCCCTGGACAACATGAGGAAAGACAGTATTTACGCTCAGGAACTTGCCGCAGAAAAAGGAATCCACCCGCCTGTTGCCGCCCTGGTTTCCTCCATCATGGGGAAGCTGTGCCGGGAAGGTCGCGCGGAAGAGGATTTCAGCTGTCTGGCGGAACAATTCGACTAACTTTTTCCGTTGATGAAATTCAGGGGAACATGCGTCTTTCTGTTGACGGCTCTTCTTCTGCTCCCTGCCGGCCGGGGACAGGAACGAAAGGAGCCTGGCAATGATTCTTCCGCGGAAGTGCGGCAGACGGAAGAAGAATCAGCATCCGTCCAGAATGCTGATTTTATTGATGACGCCTCGGACCGTCCAGTATTGCAGGGCAGTTCCAATGTAAACCCCGTCGTTCCCCCTTCACCTTCGGCAAGGATCGCCGCCGGAACGGAGGAACAGCCCGCCAAAAGGCAGCCGTTCACCAGCGTTTCCACCTCCAAGCAATTCCACGTCACCGGGATGGACTCCCTGCTGGCCGGGGCCATCGCCACCCGGGCGGATGCCATACGCACCGCGCTGCTAAAAGTCCTCAAGCAGCCTGACGAATGGAAAAACGGCATCAACATCCGCCTGGTAGGAGAGCCGGGAAGCCCCGTTCCGGCCAACCCCGTCCTCATGCAAACCGTCATTGTAGGCAATACCCTCTCCTATAGCATTTTCATTCATCTGGGCCACGGCATCAACCAGGACAGTCTGCGCCGCGCCATCGTCTCCACCCTGCTTTATGAAATGATGCTGCGCACGGTGGACCCGGAAGGCCTGCCGGACAACGTCACGCTGCCCCCCTGGCTGATTGCCGGGTTGGAACAGGCTGTTCTGTGGCACAATAATGAAGCTGACCGTGCCATGTATTCCACCCTGTTCCAGCAGTCCGGAATTATGACTCCGGAAGAAATCCTGAATTGCCGGGAACCGGAAAAGGAACTGGATGCGACCTCTTACGCGGCCTATCAAACTTCCTGTGGAGCCCTGGTGCTTTGCCTGCTGAACCAGGAAAACGGTCCGGAAGGGATGAAACAGCTTCTGGACCAGGCTATTCTGGGCAATGACGATCCCAGAAACCTCATCAAACGCCATTTTCCGCAGCTCAGCCTGACCCCCACTTCCCTCCATAAATGGTGGACGCTTCAGCTTTCCCGCATGGCGACGCCTCCCCTGACGGAAACTCTCACGATTACGGAAACGGAACGTCATCTCCAGGAAGCCCTTACCCTGGTCAAGTATGATCCGGATACCCGCACCACCGTCACATTTCCCCTGGATGACCTGGAACAGGCCCGTTCCCTGCCGGATCTGAACAGGCAGCTTTCCAACGTGGCTGGCAGCCTGCTCAACCTCAGCAGGCGTTCCTTTCCTTCATACCGGCCCGTCATTGTAGAATATGCCAAGCTGGTGGCCCTGATGCAAACAGGGAAAGTCAACAGCCGGGAAGCCGTCCCCAAAATCAGCCAGCTTCGGGAAATAAGAAACCTTTCCATGAAAACCGCCCGCCGCGTCCGGGACTATATGGACTGGTATGAAATCAACACGCGGTCCGGAACCGGCAAGACATTCGCTTCCTACGCGGCAGCCGTGAAAATCCTCCGGGAACAGGAACAGCCGGCCAATACCCCTGTTTCCCGCTACCTGGACGACATTGAAAAACTGTACACCCTCCCGGCCAGGGCTCCCGTGCCCTCCCTGCATGGGAAGGATTAAGGAATTAAGGAAAGGCGTTCTGCGGCGGAGCCATCCTGCCGTCCCTATCAAGAGCGCCGCACTTCTAAAAAACGGCTTCCCGTGCCGTGCAATGTTCTATCTTCACGGCATCACAAAATGCCGATGAGTTCTCCCCGGAAGCCCGGATGGTGCGGAAATCTGGTGCTATGAAGAGAATTGCTTGCCGGAACATGCCAAATCACCGGCAGAAACCATGCATCACGTCATGAACCAATAGACTGTCCGTCAGCGTTTGAATCATTCTCTGCATCAGCGCTCATCCCCGCCGCAGAAACGCGCATTTTTTTATGTGGTCTTTTTTTATTCAGAAAGATTCAGGGATTGTCTTTCCCAAGATGATTTGCAATCATCACCCCGAATTATTTTCATATCACTACATAATATGGACACGTCATTGAAACTCCACGGCCTGGTGGCCGCCGTACACACTCCGTTCAAGGCGGACGGTTCCCTGAACCCTTCCAGCGTTGACGCCCAGGCCAAGCTGCTTGCCTCCCAGGGCATCAAGCTTGCTTTCATTACCGGCAGCACCGGGGAATCCTCCTCCATGCAGCTTGAAGAACGCAAGGAAATCTATTCCGCCTGGAAGGAAGCCTCCGCCAAGCATGGCGTGGAAGTTATCGCCCATACCGGTTCCAACAGCGTCTGGGACGCCCGGGAACTGGCCTCTTTTGCCCAGGAATGCGGATTCGTGGCCACCAGTTCCCTGGCCCCGTCCTACTACAAGCCCGGCACTGTTCAGCGCCTGGTGGAATGCTGCGCCTTCGCCGCCTCCGGCGCTCCCGACCTGCCCTATTATTACTACGATATCCCCGTGCTGACGGGCGTACGCTTCAATCCGGTGGATTTCATCAGGCTGGCCAAGGAACAGATTCCAAATTTCGCAGGCATCAAATTCACCAATCCGGATCTGGCCCTGTACCAGACCACGCTGAATTACGACGAGACCGTGGATATTCCCTGGGGTGTGGACGAATGGTTTACGGGCGCCCTTTCCGTGGGGGCCAAGGGCGCTGTGGGGAGCTCCTTCAACTTTGCTCCGGCCCTGTACCAGAAACTCATGAAAGCCTTTGCGGAAGGCGATGTGGAAACGGCGAGCGACTGCCAGTGGAAATCCGTTCAGATGATCAATATCCTGGCCTCCAAGGGCTATATGGGCTGCGCCAAGGCTCTGATGGGCTGGCTGGGCGTCGATCTTGGCCCCGCCCGGCTTCCGCAGGGCAACCCGACCGCAGATCAGCTGAAGGAACTCCGTTCCGAACTGGAAGGCATCGGCTTCTTCCAGTGGGCTTTAAACTGAACCCCGGAACCTGACTGACATGGCTGCAACTCTTGATATGCCCTCTTTGGGCAAGTTCTACCGCCGCCAGCTTCTGGAAGACGTTCTGCCGTTCTGGTTCCCCCGCGCCTACGACGAAAAAAACGGTGGTCTTTACCACTGCTTTGACGCAGACGGCACGCTGGTGGACTCCGACAAATCCGTCTGGGCCCAGGGCCGCATGGCATGGATGCTGCTGACAATGTACAACAGCATCGAAAAGAATACGGACTGGCTCAAATGGGCGGAAAGCGCCTTGGAATTCCTGAAAACCAAGTGCGTTGACCCGGCGGACGGCCGCATGTTCTTTCATGTGGCTGCCGACGGCACCCCCATCCGCAAACGCCGCTACGCCTACAGCGAATCTTTCGCCGCCATCGCCTTTGCAGCGCACGCCAGGGCGACCGGCAGCCGGGATTCTGCCCGTGAAGCCCGCCACTGGTTCGACATCTTCACGGACAACTGCTTCACTCCCGGCAAAATGGTTCCCAAATTCACCGGGGAACGTCCTACGACCGGTCTGGGCACCCGCATGATTACCCTGAACACAGCTCAGGAAATGCGCAAGTACCTGGGAGATGACGACGGCTTCTATACCGGCTGGACAGACCGCTGCATCAACGACCTCCGCACCCTATTCATGAAACCTGACATCCAGGCAGTCATGGAAGTGGTGGGAACGGACGGCTCCATCATCGACCACTTCGACGAACGCACCCTGAACCCCGGCCATACTACGGAGGGTGGGTGGTTCGTGCTGGAAGAAGCCCGCCATCGCGGCAATGACCCCGAACTCATCAAGGTGGGCTGCGACATGATCGACTGGGCATTCGCCCGCGGCTGGGACAAGGAAAACGGCGGCATGCTGTACTACACGGACGTGTACAACAAGCCCGTTCAGGAATACTGGCACAACATGAAGTTCTGGTGGCCGCATGATGAAGCGCTCATCGCCATGACGCTCGCCTACAAGCTCACAGGGGAAGAACGCTATGCCATCCGTCACGACATGGTGCGCAACTGGGCTTTCTCCCACTTCCAGGACGTTCAGCATGGCGACTGGTTCGGCTATCTGAACAAGGACGGTTCCAGGGCCAACACCCTCAAGGGAAGCCTCTGGAAATCCTTCTTCCACCATCCCCGCGCCATGTGGTGCTGCGCCCACTACTGCGGCGCCATTTAAGAAGGCGTCAGGCTTTTTCCCGTCAGGCGGTCATTCCATATCCATGGAACGGCCGCTTTTTTATGCCCTCAATACCAAAATTCAGAGGGTTCCGGATAAAACAATTTATCCGTTTTTCCACCCTCAACACAGGATAATATCCTCCGTCCGCACCACCACATCGCCGGGATCCAGCATGGCATTAATCAGGGAACAGAAGCGGAATTTGCCTATATCTTCCGCTCTTACGGAACATTCCTGAATGTCTCCGCGGGACAGCAGGAAGGCGCGCTTGGTTCCCGGGAGCAGGAAAGTTTCCGGAGTAATCCAGGAGGCCCCGTCCCCGAACACCACGTTGCTGTACCGCGTATCCGTCACCATCCCGTTCTGGAGAATCAGCGCTTCTTCGTCACAGCCCAAGGCCGCCCCTGCCGCCAGAAGCCCTGTCCGATCCTCCCACTTGCATGAGTAATCCAGCCCGGGCATTTCCACACACGTCAGCGTCTGCACCTGCCGGGGACGGTAGGGCTCAAAGGAGGTACGGCGCACCCTTCCCCGCGTATCATACGTGATATGGCATTTGTAAACTCCACGGCTCTCCGGACCGGGACAGGCCGAAAGAACGGAAGCCAGATCGGGAACGGGAGCTCCGTCCGAACCATGAACGCCGATGGCGGCCTCCACCCTCCGCTGGTGCCAGGGAAGCAGGCAGGGAGCGCCATTCTCCCATTTGACGGTTTCAAAAATCAAACGGCACATAAACTTTGGCAACAGCTTCCCGGTATTCCTCTTCCATCCGGCTCATGACGGTAATCCCTCCACCGCTCTTGTATACCATTCCCCGCTCATCCTCCTCCATGAAGCGGATGGAGACGGCGGAATCCAAATCCCGCCCGTTGAAAAAGCCGAAAATTCCGGTATAAAACCCCCTTTCCATATTCTCCGCTTCCGCGATGGCCCGGCAGGTGGCTTCCTTGGGCGCTCCGGTCACGCTCCCGGCGGGAAGCAGCTTCAGAAGGATTTCCCCCAGGCGGGAACGCCAGTTTTCCGGCAGCAGCCCTGAAATTTCGGAACTGCATTGAAGAATAGAGCCTTTGGACGTTTCTACCGGGCTGATATAGCGGTAGCGTTTTACCTTCACGCCGGTTGCCACCATGGAAAGATCATTGCGCATCAGGTCCACAATGGTGGCGGATTCCCTATTCTCCTTTTCATCCGTTTCCAGCCAGCGGCGCGCTTCCTGCGTAGCGGACGGCGCCGTTCCCTTCATGGGAAACGTGGAAATGGAGCGCCCGCGCACCGTGACAAACGGTTCCGGAGAAAAGCAGACGCAGCCGCGGCCGTGCACTCCGGAAATCCGCGCGTCCGGCCCCAGCAGCATCCGGTAAGGCGCGCGGGCAAACCGGAACAGATGGCGCAGCGTCAGGTTGGTTTTCACGGGGGTGGACACGCATAAATTCAGCAGGTAGGAATCCCCCCTCATCAGATGGTTCCGGACGGAGGCGAAGGATGCCGCATACCGGGACATGGGCTGGGGGGATGGAATGAACCGCAGCCGTTCCGGAAGCGGAGGGCCGCCGTCCTGACTTCCCATCGCGCCCAGCGGCAGGGAAAAAGCAGCCATGCGCTCCCCCTCCGTTTCCGAAGGTTCAAACAGCAGGTTATGGCCCATATCATGGGAAATGACAAAAAAGAACGGACATTCCGCACGGCCCAGGGCGTTCATGCGGCTGATGGTCTGTTCCCGTGTGTACATTGTCGGGAATTACTCTATCATGTGCGCGCCATGAGTCAACCGAACGTCTGGATCATCGACCACCGGGATTCTTTCACCTGGAATCTTGCAGAACTCGTCAGAAGGACGGGAATGGCCGTTCCGCGCGTGGTTTCCAATGAATCCCCGGAACTGGAACAGGCGGTTCAGGCGGGGGAAAAGCTTATCCTGTCTCCCGGTCCGGGAACGGTGGAGGATGCCTGCCACCGGGCCACCTTCCGTCTTCTGGACCGCCTGCCCCGCTTTACCCCGGTGCTAGGCGTATGCCTGGGGCATCAGATCCTGGGCGTGCGCTTCGGAGCCCGTCTGGAACACCTTTCCCGGCCCCTTCACGGAGCACGGGAATTCATACGCAGGACGGAGCAGTGTCCCCTTCTGGAAGGATTGCCGGAACAATTTCCTGCAGCACTTTACCATTCCTGGCGCCTTGCCGCTTTTCCCTGGCCGGCTGAGCTGATGGTCACGGCGAGGGATTCCGGGAAAAATGTGCAGGCCATCCGCCACAGGCACCTCCCCCTTTACGGCATTCAGTTCCATCCGGAATCCATCCTGACGCCGGACGGAGAAGCGCTGCTCCGGAACTTCCTGTCCCTTCCGGCAGACAGCCGGGAAAAACGGCGCATCAAATGATTCCATCCCAGCCCCCGGCATCAGGGATGAACGGGACAAGGCCGGAAAGTGTCTCACTCCCGTGCGGTTCCGGTTCCCATGCCCGGCCGCTTCAGAGATAACGTTTTTCACCTTTATGAATGCACAGGACGAACTCAAGATCAGGGACATGGAAATCCTGTTCCAGCCCTTTCACTCACGCAAGCTCAGCACTCCCACCCGTATCGTCCTTCCGGCCATGACCCGGGGATTTTCTCCCAACGGGGTTCCCACGGACCAGGTAGCCGCTTATTATAAAAGGCGGGCCGGGCATGAAGTAGGGCTCATCATCACGGAGGGCACTTTCATTGACGAGCCCAGCGCCTCGCCTTCCTCCAACTATCCCAATTTCTTCGGGGGCGCTTCCCTGCGGGGATGGAAAAAGGTGCTGGAAGCCGTCCACACCACGGATTGCAAAATAGCCCCGCAACTGTGGCATGTGGGCATGGCCCGGCCCTTCAAGGGAGAAGACCTGCCCAATCCGGAGCTGCCGCCCATCGGGCCTTCCGGAATTGACGTAAACACGCTGGAACAGACGGCGGAACCGATGAGCATCGCTAAAATTGAGGAGGTTATCAATGCTTTTGCGAGGGCGGCTGCGGACGCCAAGCGGCTGGGTTTTGACGGTGTGGAACTGCATGGAGCGCACGGCTACCTGATTGACCAGTTTTTCTGGAAGGAGACCAACAGGCGCACGGACGAATACGGAGGCGACCTGACAGGCCGGACCCGTTTTGCCAGCCGCATCATCCATGCCGTCCGCAAGGCAGTGGGCAGCCGGTTCCCCATCATCTTCCGCTTCTCCCAATGGAAAACGGGCCATTATGACGCCAAGCTGGCGTATACCCCCATGGAACTGGAAGCTTTTCTGGCTCCGCTGACGGATGCGGGCGTGGATATCTTTGACTGTTCCACACGCCGGTTTTGGGAACCGGAGTTTGAAGGTTCCCGCCTCAACCTAGCCGGGTGGACCAGGAAACTTACCGGAAAGCCCACGATTTCCGTCGGCTCCGTGGGGCTTAAGGGAGATTTTACGAATGCCTTTGACGGGGGGCCGGAAGCGGAGGCCGCCAGTGTGGAACCTCTGGCGGAACGGCTGAAAGCAGGGGAATTTGACCTGATTGCCGTAGGCCGCGCCCTGCTGGCGGATGCGGAATGGGCGGAAAAAATACGCCATGCGCGGGAAAAAGATATCCACCTGTTTACGAAGGAAGACCTGAAAACGCTGAAATAACGGATTTGCCTGACCGCAAGGATGATGGAGGAACTCACTCCGCAAAGCCGGGAGGGAGAAAAACGCCAGGCCGCCCCAAAACGGAGGGACCGGCTTCTTCCCCCGTTTCCGCAGCAATCATCATTCCCGAAAAGGAGATTCTTTTATTTCTTCCTGACGCGGACAGTCAGGTACAACAGCCGCAGAAGAGCCAGTGCCGGAATCTGAAGCGTCAGCAAATACCACGGAGCGGACCCGAAATATTCCAGTACGGTTCCTGCCGGGGCATACCGGGTAAAACCGTAATTCGTATCCAGCCAGATATTCACCGGAATAATAAAAACCAGGTAGGCGTCGCACAAACCCAGCGCCCGCATGTCATCCCACGGCCGCGCACGCCATTGCAGGACGGCGGGAAGGTAAAGGGCGGAAATCAATAAAAGCCCGTGCCCGATGAAAAAGGCGAAAAAGGCGGCGGAGGGAAAACCGTCGTGAAGCATGGGGGTAATCAATCCCTGGACGCTTGCCGTCAGCACGCCGAAATACGCCACGGCGCATGCCCAGGGTGTACGGAACCACAGGGCGATAAAACAGACCAGAGCCATCAGACTGCAAAAATGCAGCGGAAGCCTGTCCTGCCAGGGCTCCCAATGTTCTCTGACGATGCGGCCGAATGTTTCCATCAGAAAAGTCAGCAGGAAAAGGCTTCCCAGAACCTTTCCCACAAGCAAACGGCTCTCCATCCGGAGCCGCCGGCATACCCACAGGAGCCCTCCTGCTGCCAGAGCTACGATGCCCAGGGCAGCCCAGTGCGGCAGGCTCCAACGGACAAACAGGGGCGCAATTTCTCCGGTCATAAAAAAATCCATCAACGGGAGGGAGGAGGTTCCGGGCACGCATGAAGTTTGGCGCTGACAGCCTCCACCTTAAGACGCAGAACACATACGGAACGGACCATGCCGGGGGTAAAATCCGCATCCCTGCCCGTCTGGTGCAGCATGATGCGGCGCAAGGCATGCATCTTTTCCTCATCCTCCCGGAGAAATTCGACGACGCCACGCCCCATGACGCAGCCGTAGGCGTAACTGTACCGGCACGGGACATCCCCCTCCAGCAACACATGATCCCCATCCATTTCAAAAGAAACCTCCGGACGGTTTTGCAGGATATCCAGCTTCCTCCCTTCCCTGGCGCAGTGGAAAAACAGGCTCAGGGAACCATTTTTTTCTTCATATCCGAAGTTGAGGGGAACTACATACACCTCCCTGCCGTCCCACAGTCCCAGGCGGCACACCTTGAACCGGGCGACCATTTCCATCAAATCCCCGTGCCGGGTCACTTCCCTGTCTTTTCTTCTCATAAGCCGGCGCCCTCCATCCATTCATTCATGCAAAGGGCGGCACGTCCGGCGAGCAGGGAGCCATTCCGTACGGAAGCCGCCCGAAGTCCGCAAATATCCGTTCCCGACTGCATCAATTCACAGGCATGGCCGGTCAGCCACTCCTCCATCCGGGAAACATCCGCCTCCACATGGAACTGGAGAGCCAGGGCATGCCTCCCTATGCAAAAAGCCTGATGGGGAGTCACCTCCGTGGATGCCAGCAGGCGCGCTCCGGAAGGGACATCAAACGTATCCCCATGCCAATGCAGGACGGGCACCCCCTCCAGATAACGGAGAGGGGACAAACGCCCGTCCCCCGTCAGGGATACGGTTCCCCACCCTATTTCCCTGGCCTTTCCGGGATAAACGCGGCTGCCGAGGGCATGGGCCATCATTTGAGCTCCGAGGCATACGCCCAGCAAAGGCTGCCGACTTTCCAGACGCATGCGGACCAAATCCAGTTCCGTCTTCAAATAGGGATACGATTCCGTATCCCCCACCCCTACGGGACCGCCCAGCACCACGCACAGGTCAGCCTCCAGCCATTCCCGGACGGAAGGACAGGGAGCGCCCGCCCGGATGTACCGTATTCGGAAGCCCCTGTCCCTGAAAAGGGGTTCCAGCGTACCGAGATCTTCAAAAGCCACATGGCGCAGGGCCAGGCAAGTGCGGGATGCAGAACGGCTACTCATGGCGACGGAGGATGAACCTCAACAAGGAATATAGGAAAAAATCCTCCGGGAAAAGCTTTTTGCCCTCTTCCCTCCGCATTTCCGGAACCAGGATGTCCATCATGAAACGGAAATATCCGCCACATCCGCAAAAAAGCCCTCCGCCGCACGGCATAAATCCACAGGATTCAATTCAATCTGGCACCCCAGACGTCCGCCGCTCACCACCATCTCCGGCAGGGCTTCCGCGCTGGCATCAATCACCGTAGGGTATTTCCTTTTCATCCCCAAAGCCGTGCAGCCGCCGCGCACGTACCCCGTCACGGCGGTAATATCCTTCACCGGAAGCATGGAAAGAGCCTTCTCTCCCACGGTTCGGGCAGCCTTTTTCAAGGAAAGCTCCGCGCCTATGGGTATCACGAACACGTAATACTGCCGCGGAGCTCCCTCCGTTACCAGCGTCTTGTACATCTTCTCCTCCGCCAGGTTCAGTGCTTCCGCCGTATGCCGCGCATCCACAAACTCGCGGCATTCATAGGAATAATGCCTGTACGGGATATGCAGCGCATCCAGCAGGCGCATGGCATTTGTCTTTGCCTCCTTCTTTTTGGACATAAACTTGAAAAGGGAACGTCCCGGTAACATAGGAAAAAAGCCTTCCTTTGACAAGGCCGAGCCCCCCAACGGCCCCTATGAAAAAGTGGAACGGAAACGGGAATTTCTCTGAAAGAGCGGTAAGAACGGCATCGCCGTTCCCCAAAACAATCCGTTCACGGTGGAGAATTTCAGAAATGGCGGACAGCGAAAAAGGAAAAACGCCTCATTTCCGCAGAACCCTTGACTTGACGCTGGCAGAAAAGATAACATCCGGCATCATGGAAGATTATCGTGTCCGGAGAAGCTTTGGAGAACATGTCCTGCGCGGCTCCGTCCTGATTGCAGCCCTCTTCATCATGTCTCTGGGCATCGCTCTGTCCGCCAAGGCAGACCTGGGGGTCTCCCCCATCTCCTGCACGCCCTATGTGCTCAGCCTGGCATTTCCGCTAACCATGGGAACCGTCACCATCCTCATGCATCTGAGTTTTGTGGCCGTGCAGGCGGCCCTGCTGAAAAGGCAATTCCGTCCGGCGCATCTGCTCCAGATTCCCATTGTTTTTATCTTCGGCATTCTGACGGATTTTTCCATGTGGCTCATGGCGCCTCTGGAACCGGACGGATACCTGTGGTCCGTTATTCTCTGCCTGTTCAGCTGCGTAGTCATCGGGTTCGGCGTCTTTCTTCAGGTTAAGGCGGATGCCGTTCTTCTGGCCGCGGAAGGCATGAGCCTGGCCTTCGTCAAACTCTTCAAATGGGAATTCGGCGCCGTAAAAACCGGGGTGGACTGCACGCTCGTCTGCATCGGCCTGGCCTGTTCCCTCATCTTCCTGCCCGGATTGACGGGCATACGGGAAGGAACCGTGGTGGCCGCCGTCCTGGTGGGAATGATCGTCCGTTTTTTCAACAGACACGTCTTCTGGCCGGACAGGCTCCTGGAACGGCTGGCAAACCCCGGAGCCTCAGGCGAACTTCTTTCGCTGGCGCAAACAGCCGTTTATGCTCCGGATGCCCCTCTGGTCATTTCCATTGACCGGGAATACGGTTCCGGCGGCCATGCCATCGGGAAAATGCTGGCGGAAAAGCTGGGCATCCGATTTTACGACTCGGAACTGGTGTACCTCACGGCCTCCCAGAGCGGCCTCACTCCGGACTACATCCGCAAACACGAACAACAGCTTTCCAGTCGCTTCCTGCATGAACTCTACGCCCAGAACTACGCCTACACAGCGGAGGAACTGCCTCCGGAAGACGCCGCCTTCCTGGCCCAGAGCAAAGTTATCCGGGACATTACGGCCGGTCAGGCGTGCGTCATTGTGGGCCGCTGCGCCAACTTCATCCTGAAAGGGAGGCCCAACCTGTTCAGTGTTTTCCTTCATGCGGACAGGAACACGCGCATGCAGCGCGTTATTGAAAACTACGGGGTAAAACCTGGCGGCGCAGCCCGGGCCATGGATATCATGGACGCCCGCCGCCGCACCCACTGCCTGCACTACACCGGGCAGGAACTGGGCAATGCACGCCTCTACAACTTGTGCGTCAACACGTCCGACTATGGCCTGGAGCGCACGGTGGAACTGATTCTGGAAGCCATCAACACCAGAACCGAACAATCTTCCTCTGTAGAAACGGTTCCCGTCCGCTCCGCATCTTTTCCCGAACCGGAGGCCGGCAGCATTCCCGGAGAAATATCCCTGGCCTGACCGGGGCAAATGTCTCAAACAGGCAATACTTATGTAAAAACTGCCTGATCGGTAAATAAGAAACCCGGCAGGAAAGCAGATGGCTCCTTCCCTATAAAAGCAGCCCCATCCCTCCAAACTTCCCCGGCTTTTTTCCGGCTGCGCAATTCAAAGCAACAAGATACGGCCTTTCTGAGTCCAAAAAGCATGAGACTCTGGTCACTCCACCCCTCTTACCTGGATGCTGTCGGCCTGGTTGCCCTGTGGAAGGAAGGCCTCCTGGCACGCAAAGTTTTGCAGGGACAGACAAAAGGCTATACCCGTCATCCCCAGCTCATCCGCTTCCGGGAAACGGAAAATCCCCTTCACACCATGGGCTTTTATCTGAAATCCGTCCATGACGAATCCGTTCGCAGAGGTTACAGCTTTGATGCAGGCAAAATTTTTCCTTGTGCGTGCCGGACCTCTTCCCTCCTCCCTCTCCCGGATAAACAGCTCGAATACGAATTCCATCATCTACTGAACAAACTCCGGAAAAGGTCCCCCCAGCAATATTTCCTGCTACAACAAACCACATCCATTCTCCCCCATCCCCTTTTTCAAGTGATACCGGGCTCTATTTGTACTTGGGAAAAGTACACTCAACCCCAACATCACGGTTAAAATATATCTTGATAAAATGGCTGGCGCAACAAGCAGACGATAATGCATCATTGTCCATATCGTCCCACCCTAGTGGCATTTTGGCATCCGTCTTACTGGAGCGTCGTCATGTACGAAAGAACAGTTTCTACCTCTAAGAGTGATGGAATCGCTTACTTCCATGACGTTATTCTTGCGATGCGTCCATCTTTTGAAAAGTTCGCCGTTATTTTAAAAAAAGGAGAATGCCGCTCGAAAGGGTAAACTTGGACAAGCCCTGAACAAAGATAAAGTCGTGGTGTCGACAAACAACACGGCAGAATCCGAAAAGCCAACTAATAAAAGAGTAGGAAAACAACATTACCGGAATCTACAGGTTGAGAGTTCCCATGGTAAAATCAACCGCCTCCCATTCCTGGTCAACCCTAATCAATTATCATGAGCAATCTGGATATATTTAAAACATATCTCACTAATAATCAAAATAATGAAGCTATCAACTTTCTAAACAATACCTATTTTCAAGGGGACAAAACCTATCAACTCAAAGTGGAAGACTTTGGAGGAGACCACGCGCATGCTAAAACGGGAGGAACGGAAAGCTCTCCCTGCATTACGTTCAAACCTGCATATTTGCGTCGTATACTGACAAACCCCACTAACGAGGAGGAAGTTTTTGCCAAGTGCATTTCAACCCTGCGTCATGAAAGGATGCATGTAGCACAATTAATCAAAGGGGAATTCTGCACAAAGACCCTGGATGAACTGGAATTCATGGCTTATTCGGAAGAATTGCTTCCAAATTCTGCTCTGCCTGCGTTATCTGATGCGATGTGGGAAGCGGCTTGGGAAAAAGCAAACTATCATTATGGCAAGATAACAAATCCTTCTCTTTCGGAGGAATATCAAAAGCGGAAGACGCTAATTGACAGTCTCCAACGTAATAAGTAAAGGACAACAAAACAGAATCAGCGTATCAAACCTGTTTTTTATTTCCTTAATATCATACGTTCATGCAAGAAGTGGAACAAGACAGTCTCCTCAAACAACAAATGTTGAAATGAGATCTTTTGTTCCACTTCTCTTTCTTCCACCAAATACTGACCGGCAGGCTTCCAATGTGGTTGATAAAAAAGGAAAAGGCCTTAAAGCGTTCATGCTTTAAGGCCTTTATTTGGTGGAGCATAGCGGGTTCGAACCGCTGACCTCTTCAATGCCATTGAAGCGCTCTACCAACTGAGCTAATACCCCTTTGACTTACGTCTTGGTGCGTCCTGTTGAGGACGGGGAGAAACTATCATTTCCAAAGCGGGCATGCAAGCTTTTTCTACAAAAAAATTGCCCAGGGATGATTTTTTCGAAAAATACTGAATCCGGAAAGGGCTGCAAATCCCATGCAGACGAAAACAGGGACAGTCTGAACAAATGTGTTTGAATGAGACTCATTCCTGTTTTACTCTTTCATAAATGATGAAACGCCATCTTTCTCCTCATCGCATGATGTCCGCCTGCGCCCTGGCAATTCTGTTCCTGGCCGGTTCCGTTCACGCTCAGGAACCCTCCGCAGCAGAAGGGCCTCCGGTTCAAATGGAGGACAGCGGAATCTCCACTCCCCGCAGAGTTGCCGGACTGGGCGTTCTGGCATTCCTGATCGGCTGGATGATTTGGAGAAGCAGTTCCAGCCGCCAAAAGGACGGGGGACATGACCAGGAAGCTCCCCTGGAATAATGCCGTTTTTGAAAGGTTGCCCGGTTTTCTGCCGTAGTCGTTGCAGGAAAGCGCCCCTGCCATGAACATTATTCTACCCATTTTGAGCTTTCTGTGCGGCGTCATGCTGACGGAAGCCGCTTCCGGCTCTTCTGATGAGGGAAAGCCTTCTCCCGGCGTAGTGCAGGAATTATGGTTCGGTATTCCGGGGGCATCCGTAAAGGATTTGACCCACAGGAAGGTTCTTGAAACGGCGGCCTCGGACGTTCGCACAATCAGCAATCTGGATGTGAAAAACCTGGGGGACAGGTACGGAGCACGTTATTCCGCCTTGCTGAAAGTCCCGGCAAGCGGGAAGTACCGCTTTTACCTGTCTTCCGACGATTCCGCAGAGTTATGGCTGGGCAAGGATGCCACCCAGAAGGACATGGCCTGCATCGCCACCGTCAAAGGGTATTCCGACCTCCATAATTGGGGCAACCAGCCCAACCAGGCTTCCGAACCTGTCCAACTGGAGGCGGACAGGTTTTATTTCCTTCAGGTGATTCACAAGGAAGATGGAGGCCCGGATCACATGTCCGTAGCCTGGGCCGGGCCGGGCATCTCCTCCCCGGTTATTATTCCTGCCACAGCGCTATTCATGCCACCTGGTATCTTGCCGGAAGAAAAAAAACAATCCCCGGCCAAAGTTGACTGAAAAGCCTCTTATTACTATCCCGATGAGGGGGGCTTTTCAAGAGATAGAATCAATTTGCCGATGGGAAAATAATTATTTTCATAAAATCCATCCCTTATTTCTAATACGGGAAAACCGGACCTCCCCCTATCGGGGAAGCCCGGTCTTTTCTCGTCGTGTATCATGTAGTTAATTGAAGCGGCCTGACACAAAAAAATGCCAAAACACCTTCTGAAACCAAATCTAGCGGATTTCGAATCCGCGGTTTCATTGATGATAAAAAATTCTTAGAGAGAGAAGCGTTTCTTTTCGGAAAGGCAATGTCCGTTCCTTATGAACATAGGTATGGCAAATCTTTAAAAATAAATGGTTATTGAGTTTTAAAAAGATAAGAATAACAAAAATGACTCCTTCTTTCTCTTGGATTTTTTTCTTCACATGAAAAACTGAGAGGTTTTTGTATCCAGGATGGACATTCTCGAAGAACATCGGGATTTTTTCTCAAACCTTTTCCTTTCAAGCTAGGAACTTGACCGCGGATTCGAAATCCGTGTTACGAAGAGAATACCTGAATGAGTGATTTCGAATAAAACGCCCCCTGTTCCAAAGGCTAAGAGGATATGCATTTGCACGTGAAAAGAATCAAATGACGACTTTTTTCGGAAGAAAGCAAGTTTTAAACTATGTTTTAGTATAATAAGAAAATACGGCATTATGTAGAACGGTCTTGCCGCAAGATTTCCATAAGATTCCGGCTTTTGATATCCAGCGAATCAATCATACAAAAAAACAATAAAATAAGCAATTTCAAAAAAATATACTGAAAGGGAGAAAACATTTCGTAATTGTCTGACTTAGATCTCGCATTCGCATAAATGATATTGAAAATACGGGAAAGAGGGGAAGTTTCAACAGACGGAAGAAACAGCCCCTTTAATAGACCCAGGCTGCCGGGAAGAAGCAACTGCGCTTTGCTCCCTTTCAAAATTTTGCCGGGGGAAGGAAGTAAAAACAGGCAGACATCAATGTCTGCGGCGCCTTGCCAGCAATCCTCCCAGCCCCAGGAAAGCCAGAGAGGCTGTCGCCGGTTCCGGAATCTGGCTGATGGAAAGGGAGCTGATGGTCATGGAACAGCCGTTGCCGGACGTACTGGCCCAGCCTCCCAGGGTCAGCCCGTTCAAGTAAAGAACCGACTTGTCATAATTGATTTCCGTTTTGTTGACCAAGGCCGTGTCTCCAAGGAATGCCTCCACATAGGTAGAACCGTTTTCCGCCAGGAAATTGACGGTGAGCTTGCCGGAATAGGTGTCGGAAACGGAGCCGCTTTCCCCGGAAACATTCATATTGTTTCCATTATTGGAAAAGGCCCATGTATTAGTGGTGGTGGAAAAACCGAAGGCCGTCGTCTGCGTATTGTACGATCCTGTGCCCAGGGAAAAGACGGGGCCATTTCCAAGCTGGAGGTTGGAAACGTCCATCACAAAGGAATAGGAGGCCCGGGACAGGGAGATGTCCAGGGAAGAAATATTAATCCATGCCCTTTCAGAAGAGTCAGACAGGATAAGGGTTCCGTTTTCAATGGAGGGACCAGTTCCAAATTTATCAATCTCCACGGAGAGTCCGCCCGTGGTGGAAGCGCCGTTTTCCGTAAACGTATCCCAAGAGGCAAGAAGATCTGCCTGAGAGAAGGGAGCTCCCAGCAACGCAAGAGTCAGAGATATAGTCTTTTTCATAAAATATGCTAATTTGAGGATATTTAAAATATGATGTTTTTTTATCAGGCCGTCAAATCTAACATTATTTCACAGTTTGCTATAAAAAAATCATGCAATTCCATTTGAAGATGTTGTTGTAGCCAAAAATTTTTATCCAGATTTCAAATATTTGATATTCAGTCTATTTTGATTTTTATCCATACAGAAGGACGAATAATCCGTTCTTCATTTTTGTGGGAATTTTTTATTCATTGAGTGAAATTAAAAACGCCTGCCAACAAAAAATTTTACTGAAAAAGCACATTTTCATCCCCTGCTCCGCTATTGGGCATGTATGAATTACCCGTTATCGGAACATCAACGGCCGTTCAAATTATACACCTGTTATTATCATCTTATTCACAAACCTTTTTCCAGAACCTGCATTCTTTTTTCCTCAGGAAAAGCATGAAACAGGAAGACCATTTGGGAAGAAAACAGGGAAAGATTCTCATGCCATCGAAAAATCCAGAACGGAATATACGATTTTTCACAGGCGTTTTTTACTTTCCGTAAATCATCCCCATGCCTTTCCCACACCCTTGAGAACAGGTTCCTTCCATTTCCCCGGAACAGAACGGGAAAAACGTGACGACAATTGTCCTTGTTCCAATGACGGACGAACGGTAGATTTTCCGCGCCATATGAGCGGAGCATCCAGAACAGAACGCCTTGATTACCTGAAAGACCAACTACGTAAAAGGGTTGTCATCCTGGATGGCGCCATGGGCACTAACATCCAAAAATTCAGGCTGGGAGAGGAGGATTACCGCGGAGAACGTTTCGCGGATGCGGCACGCTATCCCAACGATTTAAAGAATAATAACGACCTTCTTGTTCTGACCAGGCCGGATATTATTCTGGATATTCACCGCCGCTTTCTGGACACGGGACGGGTGGATATTCTGGAAACCTGCACATTCGGAGCCACCAGCATCGGCCAGCATGATTATTTCTGGCGCCGTCCGGAGGAAGGCAGCCACAAGGACCAGCAGTATTTCCAGGAGGTGGTGGACGCCCCTGAATTGAAAGCCCTTGTCCGGGAATTGAATCTGGCGGCTGCCGCGCTCGCCCGGCAGGCGTGCGATGAAGCGGAAGCCGCAGACGGCAAGCCCCGCCTGGTGGCCGGGTCCATCGGCCCCATGCCCGTCACCTGTTCCCTGTCCCCCGACGTGAATGATCCCGGTTTCCGCGCCGTGAATTTCCGCCAGCTCAGGCAGGCGTACCGGGATCAGGTGCTGGCCCTGCTGGAAGGGGGGGTGGACATGCTGCTGGTGGAGACGATTTTCGACACGCTGAACGCCAAGGCGGCCCTGTTCGCCATTGAAGAAATTTTTGAGGAACAACCGGAAAACTCTGTTCCGGTCATGGTGTCCGTCACGCTGACGGACAAAGCCGGACGCACGCTGTCCGGCCAGACGATTGAAGCATTCTGGAATTCCATCCGCCACGTGCGCCCCTTCTCCGTAGGCATCAATTGCGCCCTGGGGCCGGACCTGATGCGCCCCTTTGCGGAAGAACTGTCCGGCCTGTCGGATTGCCATATGTCCATTTACGCGAATGCCGGGCTTCCCAACCCGCTCAGCCCTACCGGCTATGACCTTCTGCCGGAGGATATGGCCCGGTTCATGAAGGAATACGCGGACCAGGGCCTGCTGAACATCGTGGGCGGCTGCTGCGGAACCACTCCGGAGCACATCGGCGCCATTGCGGCAGCCGTGGAAGGAGTGCCTCCGCGCGTTCCGGCCTACCAAACGCCCGCGCTTCGCCTGTCCGGATATGAAGCGTACAACCATACGCGGGAAAAAAACACTCTCTTTGTCGGGGAACGCTGCAACGTGGCGGGCTCTCCCAAATTCGCCCGCCTGATTCGTGAAGGAAATTACGAGGAAGCGGTATCCATTGCCCGGCAGCAGGTGGAAAATGGAGCGCTGGTATTGGATTTCTGTTTTGACGACGGCCTGATCGACGGGCCGCAGGCCATGGTCCGCTTCCTGAACCTTGTTTCCGCAGAGCCGGATATCGCCCGCGTTCCTTTCATGGTGGACTCCTCCAAGTGGGAAGTGCTGGAAGCGGGACTCCAATGCATGCAGGGCAAGGGAATCGTGAATTCCATTTCTCTGAAGGAGGGGGAAGAAGAATTCCTGAAAAAAGCGGCGCTGATTAAAAAGTACGGCGCGGCGGTCGTGGTCATGGCGTTTGACGAACAGGGACAGGCCGCCAATTACGAGGACCGCGTCCGCATCTCCAGACGGGCCTATGACTTGCTGGTAAACCGGGTGCAGTTCCCTCCGGAAGACATCATTTTTGACCCGAACGTCCTGACCGTAGGCACCGGCATTGCGGAACACGCCGATTACGCTCTTGATTTCTTCAAGGCCGCAGGCTGGATTTCCCGGAACCTGCCGCATGCTCACATTTCCGGCGGCATTTCCAATGTTTCCTTTGCTTTCCGCGGCAACAACCCGGTGCGGGAAGCCATGCATTCCGCTTTCCTGTACCACGCTACGCAGCAGGGGCTGGACATGTGCATCGTGAACGCCGGGATGCTGGAAGTGTACGACAATATTCCCAAGGACAGGCTGGAGCTGATTGAAGACGTTCTGCTGAACCGGAGGACGGACGCCACGGAACGCCTGACGGACTACGCGGAAAAACTGGCTGCGGAAAAAACCGGAGACGGAAAAGAGAAAAAAACCGTACTGGCCTGGAGGGAGCAGGACGTCGCCAAACGCCTGGAATATTCCCTCATCAAAGGCATTACCGAATTTGTTGACGCGGATACGGAAGAGGCTTTTCAGGAGCTGGGTTCCCCGCTGAACGTGATTGAAGGCCCTCTGATGGCCGGCATGAAGGTTGTGGGACAACTGTTCGGGGACGGCAAAATGTTCCTGCCGCAGGTGGTGAAAAGCGCCCGCGTCATGAAACAGGCTGTCGCCTGGCTCACCCCCCATATAGAAGCGGACAGCAAAGGAGCCGCCAAGGCGGGAAAAGCTGTAATTGCCACCGTAAAGGGGGACGTGCATGACATCGGCAAAAATATCGTCGGCGTGGTGTTGGGCTGCAACGGTTTTGAAATGATTGACCTGGGCGTCATGGTCCATTGCGATACCATTCTGGACCGGGCGGAAGCGGAACAGGCGGACCTGGTGATGCTTTCCGGGCTGATCACCCCTTCCCTGGAAGAGATGTCCCATGTAGCCGCGGAGATGGAACGCCGGGGGATGACCATTCCCCTGATGGTGGGGGGAGCTACGACGTCAGCCCTGCACACGGCCCTGAAAATAGCCCCCCATTATCAAGGAGCCGTGGTGCATACGGAGGATGCCTCCCAGGTGGTTCCCGCAGCCGCCTCCCTGGTGGGAGAAAAAAAGGATTCCTACATTGCCGCCGTGAAGGCCCGGCAGGAGGAATTGCGCAACAATCATGAAAACAAACCCGCCCGAGACCTCCTGCCCCTGGAGAAAGCCAGGGAATTGCGGTGGAAGGGGGCGGAAGGCGGCTATCTTCCCCCCGTTCCCGCCCGTCTTGGCCCGGTTTCTATCGGCAGCCTGCACAGCTCCGTAAGCTGCGGCTGCTGCAGTGACGACCCGCGTTATTACGTAACCGTTCAGGAGCTTATCGAGCGCATGGACTGGACGCCTTTTTTCCACGCCTGGGAGCTGCACGGCACATGGGACCGCGCCCGCCGGGAGTTTCGCGCCAACGACCCGTCCAAGGCTGAGGCGGCGGAGGCGCTATACCAGGACGCCCTCAGCCTGCTGGAACAGGCCGTGAAGGAAAACCGCTACCAGGCGCGCGGCGTCATAGGCATTTTCCCGGCCAATTCAACGGCCAGTCATGATGACATCACCGTCTGGGCTGATGAATCCAGAACCATTCCCCTGGCTACGCTGCTGACGCAGCGCCAGCAACTGGACAAGCAGGGGAAGCCCCGGCTGGCGCTGGCGGACTTCATCGCTCCCGAAGGCGTCAGGGATTACGTGGGGGCCATGGCGGTCAGCATCCACGGCTCCCGCCGCTGGGCAAAGGAATGGGAAGCCAGAAACGACTCCTACCGTGCCCTGCTGGTCAGCTCTCTGGCGGACCGCCTGGTGGAGGCTTTCGCGGCCATCGCCCATGACAAGCTGCGCCTTTTGTGGAATATTCCGGAAGGGTCCGGCGTGCGTCCCGCCTGCGGGTACCCCAGCCAGCCGGACCACCAGGAAAAGGAAACTGTCTTCACCCTGCTCCACGCCCGGGAGGAAGCGGGCATGAGCCTGACGGAAACATGGATGATGCAGCCCGTTTCTTCCGTCTGCGCCCTCGTCTTCTCCCATCCGGAAAGCACTTATTTCTCCGTGGGCGTCACCGGGGAAGACCAGCAGGAGGATTACGCCTCCAGAAAGCGGGCCTCCCGGCCCTGACCTCCCCTTTCCCTTTTATGCAGCATACCGACCAGATACAGGCCCTTTCGGAATTCCTGCTGGAATACGCCACCACCCTCATGGGCGCGGGGGTGCACACCAACCGCGCCGTGCGCAACATTTCCCGCATTGCCGCCGCGTACGGATACAGCGCGGACATGACCATTTTCCAGCGCAATATCACCATGAGCCTGATCTGCAAGGATGACGAGACGCTGCGCCGCACCTCCGTCCGGAAACTGAAACCCCTGGCGTTCAACCTGAACCTGATCCAGCAGCTCAGTGAATTGAGCTGGCTCCCGGTGGACAACAACGTCAGCATTGCGGAAATGGAACAGGCATTCCGCTCCATGGTGCGCACCAAAAGATTTTCCCGCTGGACGGACCTGCTCCTGGTCAGCGTGGGCAACGCCGCCTTCTGCCGCCTGTTTAACGGAGACCTGTGGGCCATGCTGACCGTGTTCGCCGCCACCATGCTGGGCTTTCTGGCCAAGCAGCAGCTTACCCGGTTGAAATACAATCCGCTGGGGGTCATCATCCTTTCCGCCTTCACCGCTTCCATGGCGGCCGCGTGCGCCGTCCTTTTCCAGATAGGCTCCACGCCGCAGATCGCCCTGGCAACCAGCGTCCTGTTCCTGGTGCCCGGCGTCCAGATGATCAACTCCATCATGGACCTGATGCACGGCCACATCCTGATGGGCATCTCCCGCGGCATCCATTCCATCATGATGATCGCCTGCATCGCCATCGGCCTCTCCGCAACCATGCTCATCGTAGGGGTAAACAGCTTATGAATCCGGATCTTATTTCCTCCATCCTTCTGGACGGGCTGATGGCCGCCATCGCCGCCACGGGATTTGCCGTCATCTCCAATCCGCCCAGGCGCGCCATTGCCGTTTCCGCCGTTCTGGCGGCTGTCGGCCACGCTTTCCGCTTTTACATGCTGCACTCCTGGACCATTGACATTTCCAGCGCCACCTTCATTGCCGCCTTCACCATAGGCATGCTGGGCGTCATGACAGCCAAGCTGGTGAAGTGCCCGGCGGAAATATTCGCTTTCCCTTCCCTGCTTCCCATGATTCCCGGCGTATATGCCTATAAGACCATCCTGGCCCTGATGCAGTTCATGCAGGAGAACCAGGACGCGGCCGTCATGAACCGTCTGATCGTGGACATCTGCAAAAACGGCATCACCGCCTTCTTCATCATCTTTTCCCTGGTCATCGGCGTAGCCATACCCATGCTGATGTTCAAACGGTTGAGCTATACACGCATCATCAAGCCGGGGCATTGACCTTCAAACACGGCAGACAGGGCATTTTTCTCTTGCCAGACTGCGCCCCGTGTGGTTTACTACGCCCCGCAACGGCAGAAACGCCTGAGCAGACAGCCCCATAGTGTAATTGGTAACACACCTGATTTTGGTTCAGTATTTCTAGGTTCGAGTCCTGGTGGGGCTGCCAATTCAACCCTCCTTCAAGGAGGGTTTTTTGTTGCCTTTTTTCAGGATTCATCCTCTCCCGGAACGGGCTTGAACGCCATTCCCCCATCATCCGCACAGATTCTTGAAAATCCAGCAGTCGTCCTGCCGCACATGGAACATGCGGGGGTGGAGGAAAATGCCGGAAAGAAGGGTATTCCATGAGCATCGCACACACGGCATTCCGGGACGGTAAAAGCTCTTGCGTTACAGGGATTTTTTTGCATAATCCCCCGGCAGGAATGACGGAAAAACCTATACAACTTGGGCTTGCCGGGCTGGGAACGGTCGGTTCCGGCGTTTACGAAACGCTGTGCCGCAATCATGCCCTTCTGGAAGCCCGGAGCAAGATTCCTTTCAGGCTTAAGCGCATCGCCGTGCGCAACCTGGAAAAGCCCAGGGAAACCGTCGTTCCCCGGGAACTGCTGACGGACGATTGGCAGGATTTGGTCAATGACCCGGAAATAGACATCATTATTGAGCTGATTGGAGGGACGCGCCAGGCTTACGACCTGGTGACGCTGGCCCTCCGTGCCGGCAAGCCCGTCGTTACGGGGAACAAGGCTCTTCTGGCCGAGTACGGAGCGGAGATTTTCAAGCTTTCCGCGGAAATGGGCACCCCCATTTATTTCGAAGCGTCCGCCGGCGGCGGCATCCCCATTATCCAGAGCTTGCAGAATTCCCTGATTTGCAACCACATCAATTCCATTGTGGGCATTATCAACGGAACGTCCAACTATATTCTCTCCGCCATGGGGGAACACGGGGCCGATTACGCGGACGCCCTGGCCCAGGCACAGAAGCTAGGCTTCGCGGAAGAAGACCCCTCCCTGGACGTCAACGGCTGGGACGCCGCCCATAAGGCGCTCATCCTGGCGATGCTGGCCTACGGAACGACCATTTCTCCGGATAAAATTTACGTCAGAGGCATTGAGAATATCACCAGCCGGGATTTCGAGTTCGCCAAAAAACTGGGCTATACCATCAAGCTCCTTGTCGTCATCCGGTACCATGAGGGGCAGGATGACGCCCTGGAACTGCGCGTCCAGCCCTGTTTTGTCCATGACTGGCATATCCTGGCTTCCGTGAACGGCGTGTTCAACGCCATTTCCGTCAACGGGGACATTGTGGGGGAAACGCTGTTTTACGGCCGCGGAGCGGGCAAGAACCCCACAGCTTCCGCCGTCATCAGCGATATCATCACCGCCATGCGTGAAAGCCGCTATCCGGAATACCATACGGGCTTCAATCCCTATGCCAAGGCCTGCGGGATCATGCATATCAATGATACGGTCACTCCGTATTACGTCCGCTTCCAGGTGGCGGACCAGCCGGGAGTCATTGCGGAAATAGCCCGCGTTCTGGCCACCTTCGGCATCGGCATTTCCGCCACCTCTTCCGCCCCCAGCCATATTGATGAAGGCGGAGCCCCCTGGAACGACCTCGTTTTCATCCTCCATTCCTGCCCGTGGGGCCAGCTCCAGAAGGCTCTGGAGGAAATAACCCGCATTTCCTGCGTGGCGGCGGAGCCCCGCGTCCTGCGCATAGAACATCTTCTTCCTCAATCCTAACCTACATATCATCCTGTTACATGGCTCTTATCGTTCAAAAATTCGGGGGCAGCTCCGTCGGCACCATTGACCGCATCCGCAATGTAGCGCGCCGCATCCATGAAACCGCCAGGGAAGGCAACCAGGTGGTCGCCGTCGTTTCCGCCATGAGCGGCGTGACGGACAAGCTGATCGGGCTTGCCAGGGAATTGTCTGAAACGCCTTGCGAACGCGAACTTGACGTGCTGATGGCCACCGGTGAACAGCAGTCCATCGCCCTGCTCTGCATGGCCCTGCATGAACTGGGGGAAAAAGCCGTGTCTTTTACGGGGGCGCAGGCCGGAATCACCACATTCGGCAGCCACACGCGGGGGCGCATCCACGACATTGACCCAACGCTGATGAACAAGTACCTGCAGGAAGGCAACATCCTTATCTGCGCCGGCTTTCAGGGGGTTACGGAAGAAGGAATGGTCCAGACGCTGGGCCGCGGCGGTTCCGACCTCTCCGCCATCGCCATTGCGGCTGCCCTGAAAGCGGACGTGTGCCAGATTTTTACAGATGTGGACGGCGTCTATACCTGCGACCCCCGCGTGGTCAAAGACGCCAAGAAAATACAAACCCTTTCATATGACGAAATGCTGGAAATGGCTTCCAACGGGTCCAAGGTGATGCAGTCGCGTTCCGTGGAATTCGCCAAAAAATTCGGTGTCGTCTTTGAAGTTCGCAACTCCATGAACAACAACCCCGGTACAATCGTGCAAGAAGAAACCCCCTCCATGGAAGCCGTCGTCATCCGCGGCATTTCCATTGACCGCAACCAGGCCCGCGTCACCATTACCGGCATTCCGGACCAAATCGGCTACACGGCCCAGATACTGGGCGCCCTGGCAGAAGCGGAAATCAACCTGGATATGATTCTGGCCAATACTGCCCATGACGGCTATGTCCGACAGTCCTTTACGATGCCCTCCAACGAACTGGGGCGCGCCCAGGCCGCCCTCAAACCGGTCATGGCCGCTCTCGGCTCCACCGTCAAGGTGGAAACGGAAGCGGGGCTGGCCAAGCTTTCCCTGGTCGGCATCGGCATGCGTTCCCACTCAGGCGTGGGAGCCACCGCTTTCAAGGCCCTGGCGGACGCCAACATCAAGACCGGCATGATTTCCACCTCGGAAATCAAGATTGCCGTGATGGTGGATGAGTCCGATATTGAGGAAGCGGCCCGGGTAGTGCATAAGGCATTCAATCTGGGAGCCTGATCTTTTCAGTATTTATCAACTCTTTTTTCCGCGCCGGTTCACGTTCCCGTGAACCGGCTTTTTCATGCGGCAAGAAAAGCAGCCCCTTCCCGGAAGAGGAACGCCATCCCCCCCGTTTCCTTCCAATTCCCGAATGAAGGAAGGGCGTCTCTCTCCGCATGCTGTTGCGGGAGGAATGGCCGTCACAGGAACACAGGAGAATGACGCCGCCCTTTCCCTGTTCCGGTTTTACCGGTCTGCCGCCTGCTTTTTCAGCGTTCACACAACATCCATACCTCCAGGAATGGAAATTCTCCGGCTTTCCATGCAGGAGAGGGAATTCCTTACAGGTACGGAGCAAAAAAGGCGCAACAAACAGAAGGTTCATCTACAGGGAATCAACCGTCCTCCGCACCGCGCAGAGGCTGCCGCAGTCAATCCCTTTTACTGCACTCGTATCGTCTGCTCAATCAGTTCGTTCAGGCGCGGCGCAGTAACGCCGCCAACCATATCTTTCAGCTTCATCCCTTCCAGATACAGAACCGTCAAAGGGACGGCTTCCAAGCCATATTTGCGCGCCAAGTCCGGATAAGCATCCGCATCTATCAGCACGGCAAACGCCTTGCCGTCCTGCGATTCGGCATAAGATTTTACCGCCTGGACGTAATCCATGGCGGGGCGGCTCCATGAAGTGTAAAAAACAAGAAGCACCTTGCGGCCGGAAAGTTCCGTAAGCTGCCGCATGTCCTCTCCCCTGTAATCTATCCACACGGGGGCCTTTTTCTTGGGTTTTGAAGGGGGGAGGACTTTTTTGGGAGGGTCAAACGTCCTTTCCAGAGGGCGAGGAGCGGGCTTTTTTTCCGCATAACGGGCGCGCCGTTCACTGGAATCGTCGCAACCGGTCAGGCCGCCCGCCAGCAGACCGCAGACCAATATGAACAAGCCCTGTTTCATTCGCAGGCAAGTATGCCCAGAGAAGGCGAATTTGCAAGTCTGAAACCTGCCCCCGCTTTTTGCATTGCCCCCGTCCCCGTCTTTCTGCTATGGTGAAAATCGCATGAGCAGCGTCCCTCCACTGGAATTTGCAGGGGTTTCCCATTGGGCGGCTCTGGCCGTTCTCCTGGCGGCGGGAACCTGCATCATGGAGCTGGGGCAGTCCTACAAGAAAACCGTCAGAAACCGCACCACTTTCTGGCTGGGGGCGGCCTGCCTGTTCAGCCTGTTTCCCGACCTGGCCGCCATGCTGGCCGATGAACCGGAAAAGAACTGGGCATGGATGCTCCCCCTGCATTTCTGCTCCGTCATGCAGGTGGTGTGCGCCCTGAGCCTGTGGATACCCTCCCGGCGGCTGCGCTCCGTGGCCTATTACTGCGTGCTGTGCGCCACCCTTCAGGGCCTGGTGACCCCTTCCGTGGCCCATGATTTCCCCTCATGGACATATTTCGCCTTTTTCCTGTCCCACGGCCTGACCGTCATTACGGCCCTCTACCTGCCTCTGGCGCTGAAATGGAAGCCGGCGCGATGGGACTTCCTGTGGGCTTTTTTGCTGGCGAACGTGTACCTGGCCGCTATCCATCCCGTCAATATGCTCCTGGGAACCAATTACGGATTTACCGTGGCCACGCCTGCCGGAGGTTCCGTGCTGGACTTTCTCGGGCCATGGCCCTGGTACCTTCTGTGGATGCAGGTTCCGGCGCTGGCGCTGATGTATCTGCTCACGCTCCCCTTCCGCCGTTATCCCAAGGGCCGCACGGGCAGTTCCCTGTCCCGCCATTGAAAGGGAATCTTTCTTCCCTGCCCCGCCGCTTCCGACGGAATCCCCGCAAAACGGCCCGCCCGTTTCCGGGAAAAAAGAGCCCCGGAAAGTTCTTTATTGTATAATCGGCTTGAGGATGCCGATGTAGGTGTCCGATGTCCCTGTTCCGCGATAAATGGAATTAATCCTGATTTTGATGGTGTGCACAGGCTGCCTGTAATAAGGAGGCACGACGATCTGCGGAGTCCAGTCATCCCGCAGCGTGGCGTCAAAAGTATAAGTTCCGTTCAGCGTCACCTGAATGCCTTTGGGGCGGCTGAACATGGAGTAGGCAATATTCGGGTGCCTCCGGGCTTCCGAATCCTTTTCCGGGTCGGTCACCGGGGAAATGCCGGTCTCCAGCATGATTCCCAGCAGCCGGCCGGGTTTCCTGAGCTTGATTTCCAGGGTTTCCCCCTGGCCGTCCCCGGAAACGCTTTCCGCCCAATAGCCGGAACTTTTTTTCAGGTTGTCCGGTGAACATGGAGCCCCGTAAGGGTCCCTGTCCAGGGTGGAGCTGGCCGTTACATCGTACTGGTCCGTCAAAACGCCTTTTTCTCCGCGGACGGTAATCCGCCCATCTTTGTCCAGCACCCAACCGGGGCCCGGAGTAAGCACCAAGGAGGGAGCGTAAGGCCTGCCGTCCGCTCCCAGCAGAGACCAGGTATAAACGCCTTTGGGAGTTGTCACGATGGATTTGGCATCCGCAGAGGGATCCAGCTTGACGGACTGGTTGGTCATCTCCGAGCTGTACACATTGACCACCGCCCTGGGGGTGCCCCCCGTCCAGGTCATTACCGGAGAGGTAAGCAGCGTCAGGCGCGGTTCCCCCATGTGAACCTTCGGTTCCGGCGTAATGGCAACGTCCTGCGTATAAGGAACGGAAAACTGGAAAGCAAGAACATGGATTCCCGCCTTGTTGGGAACCTGGGCCACCAGCCAGTGAGTTATGCCGGCAATGGGAAACATGGAGGGAGCGTCCGCCTGTAGATGCCGCCCCTCCACCAGGGAAAAATCACATTTCAGATCATCCACGGATGTGACGACATCCTGCACCGCTTTCGTAAAAGGGAGGCTGCGTATGGGTTCCTGCCTGGCGGCATTGGCCTGTTCATCAGGCAGCTCGTACTGGAACGGCACTCCTACGGGAATAGTCTTGCCCTTTACTCCCCTGGGGATATCCAGCGCACAGGTGTAAATCAGGAAAGCCTGGTGCTGCTTCAGGGAAACAGTAACGTCAAGCGCGTTCAGCCGGATTCCGTCCGCCTGCGTCAAATCCATGGGAACGGGCAAGCCGGGAACCGGAGCGATGCTTTGAAAGGATATCTCCTGCTGGCGGGGGCGGTCCGCTTTTTCCGCGGCGGTCTGTTCCTTCTGCTGGGGTTCGGCGGCCATGCCCGGCACGCAGCATGCAATGCCGGCCAGCCAGATCAGGGTAGCCAATCTCATGGCCGTTAGATTAACGCGCTGCAGCCCGTTCATCAAGTCCATTTAGGGGAGGGGGGAAAGGCCTCTTCCGTACCCGCTCTTTTCCCTGAACAAACAGGGGCGGCCCTCCTTTGAACCAGCGACGCCCGCAGCAGGAAAATATTCGTTCCAAACTCCGGAATTGGTCGCTTCATGCCCTTGGAAACGGGCTCCGGGATTCCGCATAGACGTCTCTCTGCCTGAGAAGCGGAAAGATGGCCCCATGGCATATGACAGGTAAAAACAAACTGAGGGGCATCGGAGGGCTTTTTCCTGCCGAAAACCAGCATAATTAACTCATTAACAACAATCAGCATCCATCATTGCGTATTTGCAAGAAGACCGTATTTTTTTGCCCACCAGGCGCTGTTAACGCACTCCTATTACCAGTTTTTTATGAACAGCCCGTTTACCGGGAGACCCTCCCAAACGCCCTGCCGCCCCCCCTCGCCAAATAAAAAAAGGAGCATGCAGTAGACAGGAAAAATCACGCAAGACAGAAGATTTTTTTCTAGAAAACAGGACAAACAATACAACATATAGCATACCTAAAAAAATACTGTACAATATTTCCTTTTCATCAGGATTATTTTTCAGTAGATAATGCACACGCTATGCGCCGCCGCCCCACGACGAAGCGCAAGCCTTACGGGATTGTTCCCAAATCTTTCTACTTCTCAAGCCAATGACCACAGACAACTCGCAAACCATACTCAAACTGCGTACAGGCCAGGAAATCATCCTCCCCCAGAGGAAAGACCTGCTGGGCGGTTTGAAATTCACCAGAAGATTTTCACATAATGAAGTCCACCCCTATGATGAAGTGGACTGGACGCGCCGCGACGTCCGCATTATGGACTGGAAAACCGGCAAGACCATTTACGAGCGTCTGGGTCTGGAAGCCCCTGCCCACTGGGATGACAACGCCGTCAAAATCACGGCGGACAAGTACCTTTTCGGCAGCGAACCCGGCTCCCTGGAATATGAAGACAGCTTCCGCAATATTTACGACCGCATTTCCAATACCTATACCGTATGGGGATGGGAGGAAGGTTACTTCGCCACGCTGGAGGACGCGGAAATTTTCAATGAGGAAATCAAGGCCATGCTGGTGCAGCAAATATGGGCGCCCAATTCCCCTGTCTGGTTCAACATCGGCCACTGGGAGCAGTGGCGCTGGGGACGCCCGGACCTGAGGGAAAGCTATACAGGCCACGGCAACAAGGCTTACCATACCAAGGGAACCAAGAACAATCTGAAAACCTTCACGGTCCAGTCCACGTATGAATATCCCCAGTGTTCCGCCTGTTTCCTGACGGAAGTGGGAGACAGCATGGAGGATATTCTGGACCACCTGACGACGGAAGGTCGTATTTTCGCGTCCGGTTCCGGAGTGGGCATCAACCTGTCCACCCTCCGGTCCTCCAAGGAGCCCATCAGCGGCAAGGGCCGTTCCTCCGGCCCCATCTCCTTCGACCGCGGCTGGGACCGCATGGCCGGAGCCATCAAATCCGGAGGCAAGACTCGCCGCGCCGCACGCATGGTCCTGATGTTCAGCGACCACCCGGATATTTTCGAATTCATCAATACGAAAAACCGCCAGGAAGACATCGCCAAGGTTATCCTGCGCGAACACAACGTGCATGTGGAGCTCAAGCAGATTGCGGAGACCAAGCTGGTTGCCGGCACTCCGGCGGAAAAGTCCGCCGCCCGCGTCATTCTTTCCCTGCCCCTGGCCACCCGGAACAGTTTTGACCCGCACATGGATGCCCTGCTGTACGGGGAAACGCTCTCCCACCAGAACGCGAACCATTCCGTTTCCCTGAAGGGGGATTTCTGGCAGGCGCTCGCCAATAACGGCAATACCTACACGCGCTGGGTCACGAATCCGGCCCACATTGAACAGACATTCCGCGCCCAGGAACTTCTGGAAGCCATGGCCCAATCCATCTGGGACAACGGGGAACCCGGCGTGCACAATAACGACGTGATCAACCTGTGGAACCCCGTCAAGTCCATCGGCACCATCACTACGTCCAATCCCTGCTCGGAATACGTCTTCCTGAACAATACGAGCTGCAACCTTTCCTCCTTCAACGCCTACCGCTTCCTGATCAAGGGAGAGGACGGAAAGCCCGTTTTCGATGCGGACGCCCTGACCCACGCCGCCCGCCTGGCCATGGTCTGCGCGGACCTGAATGTGGAACGCGGCGGCTTCCCGATTGAAGAAATCGCGGAGGGCACCTACAAGTACCGCACCACGGGCATCGGCTTCGCCAACGTGGGCGGCTCCCTGATGGCCCTGGGCGTGCCTTACGATTCCGACGAAGGCCGCTGGATTGCCTCCCAGCTTTGCAGCGCCCTGACGGCGGCCTGCTGGACGGCCTCCGCGGAAATGGGCGCGGAACTGGGCTCCTATGTGGAATACCCCGCCAGCAAGAAAGACCTGCTCGCCGTGCTGCGCCTGCACAACGCAGCCCAGAAACTGGCAAGCGCCCTGCCCTCCCAGAAGGATTCCAAGACGCTGGACGACCTGATTGAGAACATCATCGCCAATGCCGGAGGGATCCTGCCGGAAGCGCAGGGGCTCACCGCCTCCTATGCCCTGCATGCCTACCTCAAGAGCTTCAAGGCCCCTACCATGATGAACAGGGAGCGCATCGCCCCCGCGGCCAAACTGGCGGAAGCCGCTTCCGACATGTGGGCGAAGGTGATCAAGGCCACGGCGCACCGCAACGCGTTTGTTTCCGTAATGGCGCCCACGGGCACCATTTCCGCCCCGCTGGGCTGCTACGACGAAGGCACCACATCCATTGAGCCGGATTACACGCTGGTGAAATGGAAGCAGCTGGCGGGCGGAGGCTCCCTGAAGATGTTCAACCGCCTGGCCCTGGAAGGCCTCCGCTCCCTGGGTTACCCGGAAGACTTCGTCAATGAAGCCGCTCTGGAAGTGGCGGGCCTGGACGGCCTGATTTCCGCGTTTCAGGGGAATATGGATTCCGTCGTGAACCAGCTCATTGTGGACCCCTGCAATGACCAGGCCGGCCCCGTGCGCCTCGCGTGGCGCCGCCTGCTCTCCGGAACGGAATCCCGCAGTGAAATTCAGGAAAAAGTGGCTTATATCAGCAACCCGGCCAACATGGCCGTGCTGACGGCGGATGAACTTGCCGTAGTCAACGGAGCCGCCCATATTGAATCCATACCGTGGCTGAATAAGAAGGACCTGCCGGTCTTTGACTGCGCCGCCACCAACGGCAACGGCATCCGTGCCATTTCCCCCGCCGGCCATGTGCTGATGCTGGGCGCCCTCCAGCCCTTCATCTCCGGCGCGTGCTCCAAGACGGTCAACATGCCCGTCTCCGCCGGCGTGCAGGATATTTACGATTCCCTCATCATGTCCCACGAGCTGGGCGTGAAGTGCATCGCCATCTTCCGCGCCGGCTCCAAGGCGAATGCCGTTTACGTGGTGGATACCCCGGAAACGCGCATGTTCAAGGCCAACCACGTCTGGGAACAGCTGGTGAATGCCGGATCGGACGCCATTGACGAAATCATCGCGGAGGCATCCAAGCCGCGCCAGCGCAAGCTGCCCGGCCGCCGTCTGGGCCAGACCGTAAAATTCTCCGTAGGCGGCCAGCTGACGGGCTACCTGACGGTAGGCGTCTATGCGGACGGCACCTGCGGGGAAGTTTTCGGACGCCTGGGACAAGTCGGCTCCTTCGCCTCCGGCATGTTTGAAGCTTACTGCAAGCTCCTCTCCACCGCCCTTCAGTTCGGCGTGCCTCTCAAGGAAGTGGTCAAGGGTTTCCGCAATTACTCCTTCGAGCCCTCCGGGTTCTGCCGCGTGGGGGACGACACGGAGGCGGACACCTGCACGGAAATCCGCTCCTGCGCTTCCGTGGTGGATTTGATTGCCAAGATTCTGGCGTGGCTTTTCCCGGAAAGCAACGGCTACCGCCTGCGGGACGTCTTCTCCATCCCCAGCGTCAGCCTTCCGGGCCAGGCTCCGGATACGACGGTAAGCGTGCTGCCCCCCCGCATCATCACCGCTCCGGCGCATCCCGCTACTCCGGCCCTGCCGGAAATTCCCGCCGGAAAGGTTCCGGAAGGAACGATGCTCAACGGCGCCTCCCTCTGCCCGCAGTGCCACTCCCTGGCCTATGTCCAGGACGGCAAATGCAAATCCTGCCGCTCCTGCGGATACAAGGACGGCGGCTGCGGGGAATAAACGGTAACCAGATCATTCCATACCCGCTCTTTCCAGGCGGAACCCGGCAGCTGCCGGGTTCCGCCTGGTGAATTTACGGAGAAGGCATTCTTTCCGGGAAAGACGGTTTTCCGGCCCTCCCGGCCCCTGTCCAACATGAACTTTCCGGGAAGAAGCGAACGGGAACCGCCGCGCGGGGAAAAGGAATGATAGGCGTTTGCCTTGAAATCCGGCAGCATTTCATTCATAGTCCGCCGCATACGTCTGAAGCCGCACCTTTATTTTCCATGAAACCCTACTATACCCTGGCTGACCTTCTGGATGAAGAACATCCGTTTGATGCCGGGGAAACCGTTCCCGCCAGGCTGGCCGTAATCGGTTTTCCCATTGCCCACTCCAAATCTCCCGCCATGCAGCAGGCCGCGCTGGACGCGGCGGGCATTCGCGCCCGGTATATCCGCATCCAGGCCGCTCCGGAAGAATTCGGAGAAGTGGTGCAGCTCCTCAGGGAAAGGGGGTTCACGGGAGCCAACGTTACGGTACCTCACAAGCAGGCTGCCTGTTCCCTGTGCAGCGATACGGACGCCCTTTCCCGCGCTACCGGCTCCGTTAATACGCTCGTCTTTCAAAAGGACGGTTCCGTCTCCGGCTTCAATACGGACGGCCCGGGATTCGCCCGCGCCATCCGGGAGGAATTTTCCGTGGATTTGCGCGATTTGAAAGTGGCCCTCCTGGGCTCCTGCGGCGGGGCCGGGCTTGCCCTGGCCTATACCTGCGCCATGCAGCGCTGCGAACGGCTGACGCTGGCCGGAAGATCGGAAGAAAAGCTTCAGGAGCTTAAAAACAGGCTGAGTTCCTTTTTCATTGACGAACACAGGCTGGAAGGCTCCTCCGACCGCCTGGCGGCCCACCAGAACAATACGCCGCGTTTCAATGCCGCCGTGGAGGAAGCGGATCTGATCGTCAACGCCACCTCCCTCGGCCTGAAGCCTACGGACCCTTCCCCCGTGCCCCCCGCACTGCTTTCCGCCCACCATCTGGTTTACGATTTACAGACGCATGACGATGCCTTCCAGATGGAAGCCCGCTTTCAGGGCGCCAGAGTATCCAACGGCCTTTCCATGCTGGTTCACCAGGGGGCCCTTTCCTTTGAACGCTGGTTCGGCATCAAGCCGGATATTTCCGCCATGCGCCAGGCCCTTGAACAAAAGCATGACTGACACTACCCCACATTTCAACATCCATGCTTTCCGGAACGCGCTGGTGGAATGGTTCAGGCGCGAAGGGAAAGACTACCCGTGGAGGCGGACAACGGACCCGTGGCACATCCTGGTTTCCGAGCTGATGCTGCAGCAGACGACCATTCCCACCGTTCTGGGAAGATATGACAGGTGGATGCGCCAGTTCCCCACCCCGGGGCATCTGGCTGCCGTGGACGAGCAGACGGCCCTGCGCTCCTGGGAGGGGCTGGGCTATTACCGCCGCGTGCGTTCCCTCCAGGCCATCGCCAGGGAAATCGTCAACAAATTCGGAGGACGGTTCCCGGACAATGCGGAAGGGCTGAAACGCCTGCCGGGCATCGGCCCCTATACGTCGGGAGCCCTCCTCTCCTTCGCCTTCAACAAGGCGGCTCCCATCGTAGACGCCAACGTGGCGCGCGTCCTGGCCCGCATTGACAATTATTCCGTTCCCGTGGATTCCTCGGAAGGCCAAAAATACCTGTGGAGCCGCGCGGAAAGCCTGGTGGACCCGGAACATGCCCGTGAATTCAATTCAGCCATCATGGAGCTGGGGCAAACCTGCTGCAGCATCAGTTCTCCGGACTGCCTGCTGTGCCCCGTGCGCCCCTTCTGCTCCGCGGAGCGGCCGGAAACGCTTCCCGTCAAAAATCCCAAGCCGCAAGTCACCCGGGTGGAACACCACGACATTCTTTACATCCGCGGCAAATCCGTCCTGCTGGCCAAATGCCCGGAAGGCAAGCGCCATGCCGGCATGTACCGCTTCCCCCAGAGGGAGGACGAGCACACCCTTTCCCTGCCCCATGTCCTGAAACAAACCTACAGCATTACCCGCTACAGGGTGACCCGCTACATCCACCATGTGACGGATACGCCTCTCCTCAGGGAAGGAGAGGAATTCGTGCCGCTGGACAAAATCCACGGGCTGCCCATGGCCTCACCGGACCGCAAGGCACTGAACTCCCCCGCCCTCGGCAAACTGCTGGACCATATCAGATGAATGACAGATTGACGCCGGAACTTGTCCTCTCCGCCTATTGCCAGGGGTGTTTTCCCATGGCGGACCCGGAAACGGGAGAAATCTCCTTTTACGAACCGGACCCGCGCGCCCTGATTCCGCTGGACGACCGCTTCCACATCCCCCACGGCCTCAAACGGGCTTTGAATAAAAAACCTTTTGAGCTCCGGATGGATACCGCTTTTCCGGAGGTGGTCCATGCCTGCGCCCGGACGGACCAGCCGGAAGAACAATGGATAGACGGACAGATTGAAGAAGCATACGGCAAGCTTCACGAGATGGGCTTCGCCCACAGTGTGGAATGCTGGGACAAGGAAGGGCTGCAGGGAGGCCTGTACGGAGTAGCCTTGGGGAAGGCTTTTTTCGGGGAAAGCATGTTCCACCGGAAAACGGACGCCAGCAAGATCGCCCTGGTGGCCCTGGTGCAATACCTGCGGGCGCATCGGTTCCTTTTTCTGGATACCCAGTGGACAACGCCGCATCTGCTGAAATTCGGAACCTATGAAGTGCCGGCCAGGGAATACCGGAAGCTTCTGAAGAGGGCGCTGGAGGAACAATAAACCATGTTTTACTGTCCGGCATAAACGGTCATGAGATTTTGGAAGATCCGGCAGCGCACCGGATTTCAGAACCTGTTGACGATTTTTTCTTCGGGTTTTGCCATCAATATTTGAAATATCAGGCCCCTCCACGCTCAAACGTTCAAGAAGCATGACTCATGCCGGAATTGACATTGGCGGCACTCCGGGAAAGCTTGCGGAGCATCTTGGAAAAGAAGCACTTCCTCTTCCGCCAGGAGAATTTCGGCCCATGATGCCATTAACATAGGCGGAAGCCGTGCAGGCATGCCCACCCCACGCGCATGGAGCAGTAGGCCCGCAGGTTCAAGCCATATCCGACGAGACCGTTCCGTCTGCTAAAAAGCCCGTGGTTCCGGAGAACCACGGGCTGTCTTTAACCCTTAACAAAAAGGTTTATTCCTGTTCCAGAGCCGCCTGGGCCGCGGCCAGACGGGCGGTCGGGACGCGGTAGGGAGAGCAGCTCACGTAAGTCAGGCCCAGCGTGTTGCAGAACTTGACGGAAGCGGGGTCGCCGCCGTGTTCGCCGCAGATGCCCAGCTTGATGTCCGGGCGGGTGGAGCGGCCGAGTTCCACGGCAATCTTCATCAGCTTGCCGACGCCGTTCTGGTCAATGGAAGCGAAGACGTTCTTCTTGATGATTTCCAGTTCCTGGTACTGCGGCAGGAAGGAGCCGGAGTCGTCGCGGCTCATGCCCAGGCCCGTCTGGGTCAGGTCATTGGTGCCGAAGGAGAAGAACTGGGCGGTTTCCGCGATTTCGTCAGCCGTGACGGCGGCGCGCGGAATTTCAATCATGGTGCCGACGAGATAGTCCACTTTGGCGCCTTTTTCCTCAAATACCTGCTGGGCCACCTTGTCAATGATGGCTTTCTGGATGTCCAGCTCCTTCTTGAAGGCCACCAGGGGAACCATGATTTCAGGCACCACGGCAAAGCCTTCTTCCTGGGAAACTTCCACAGCGGCTTCAAAGATGGCGCGGGCCTGCATTTCCGTGATTTCCGGATAGGCGATGCCGAGACGGCAGCCGCGGTGGCCGAGCATCGGGTTGAACTCATGGAGTTCGGACACGCGGCGCATGATGACTTCCACAGGCATGCCGATTTTCTGGGCCAGGTCAAGCTGCTGTTCTTTCGTCTGGGGAAGGAATTCGTGCAGGGGCGGGTCCAGAAGGCGGATGGTGCCCGGCAGGCCCTTGAGCGCCTTGAAGATGCCCTTGAAGTCCCCCTTCTGGTAGGGAAGGAGCTTGGAAACGGCGGCTACGCGGTCGCTCTTCTTGGTGGAAAGGATCATTTCACGGACGAAGTCGATCCGGTCCCCTTCAAAGAACATGTGTTCCGTGCGGCAGAGGCCGATGCCGGTGGCGCCGAAGGCGATAGCGGTTTCCGTCTGCTTGGGAGAGTCCGCATTGGTGCGCACTTTCATTTTGGTGCAGTCGTCGCACCACTGCATGAGCTTGGCGAAGTTCTGGTAGGTGCGGCTGTCTTCCGGCTTCATGGTCTTGGAGATCAGGACCTGGATGATTTCAGAGGGGGAAGTTTCCACCTTGCCGGCGTATACCAGGCCGCTCGTTCCGTCAATGGAAAGGTAGTCACCTTCGCTGACGGTCACGTCGCCAACGGAAACGGTGCGGTTGTTGTAGTCCACAATGATTTCATCCGCGCCGCAAACGCAGACTTTGCCCATCTGGCGGGCGACGAGGGCGGCATGGGAGGAAACGCCGCCGCGGGCGGTCAGGATGCCTTCAGCGGCAATCATGCCGCGCAGGTCTTCCGGAGAGGTTTCCAGACGGACCAGAAGAACCTTTTCACCTCTGTCCGCGGCTTCCACGCAGCGTTCCGCGTTCAGGTAGATGCGTCCGGTGGCGGCGCCGGGACCGGCGGGAAGACCGCGGGTCAGAACCTTGGCGCTCTTGATGGCTTCACGGTCAAAGATGGGGGTCAGCAGCTGGTCCACCTGGTCCGCAGGAATGCGGCGCACGGCGGTTTTCCAGTCAATCAGGCCCTGTTCCACCATTTCACAGGCAATGCGGAAAGCGGCCACGCCGGTGCGCTTCCCGTTGCGGGTCTGGAGCATGTAGACGGTGCGGTCCTGAATGGTGAATTCAAAGTCCTGCATGTCATGGAAGTGGTTTTCCAGCACTTCGCGAATGCGCACCAGTTCATTGAAAGCGGCGGGCATCACTTCATGAAGGGCGGCAACGGGGGCGGGCGTACGCACGCCGGCCACGACGTCTTCACCCTGGGCGTTCATCAGGAATTCACCATAGAATTCGTTTTCGCCGGAGGCGGGGTTGCGGGTGAACGCCACGCCGGAACCGGATTCCTCACCCGTGTTGCCGAAGACCATGGCCTGCACGTTGACGGCGGTGCCCCATTCGGACGGAATGCCGTATTTCTGGCGGTACACGATGGCGCGGTCATTGTTCCAGGAACCGAACACGGCGCCAATGGCTCCCTGAAGCTGTTCCCAGGGGCATTCCGGGAATTCATGGCCGGTGCGTTCCAGCACCAGCGCCTTGAAGCGGGAGACAAGTTCCTTCAGGTCATCGGCGGAAAGCTTGGTGTCTTCCACGTCCTCACTGCCGAAGCGTTCTTTCTTGATGGCGGCGATGGCGGTTTCAAAGGGTTCGTGGTCTTCGTCCGGGGTTTTCTGCACACCCAGCACCACGTCGCCGTACATCTGCACGAAACGGCGGTAGCAGTCCCAGGCGAAGCGGGGGTTGTTTGTAGCCTTCACCATGGCTTCCACGGATTTTTCATTCAGGCCGAGGTTCAAAATCGTGTCCATCATGCCGGGCATGGATTCACGGGCGCCGGAACGCACGGCCACCAGCAGGGGCATAGCTTCCGTATCGCCGAACTTGCGTCCCAGGATCTGTTCCATTTTGGCAATGCCTTCCTTGACCTGCGCGTCAAGCTGGGCGGGATAAGTGCAGCCGTGATCATAGTAGTAAGTGCAAACCTCCGTAGTGATGGTGAATCCGGGAGGGACAGGAAGGCCAATGCGGGCCATTTCCGCAAGGTTGGCGCCCTTGCCGCCCAAAAGATTCTTCATGCTGCCATTGCCGTCGGCGGACCCTCCGCCGAAAGAATAGACGAATTTGTCAGTAGATGCGCTGCACGCGCAGGAATTGGTGGACATATCGATTATTGTAGTCGAATTAATGATTCTGCCCAAACATCGACCAAAGGAGCCAACAAAAGACCCAATAGCGAGTTAGGGTCGAATGAGGATGCCTCCGGCCCCTTGATTTGTCAATCCGAAATTGTACGGAAAACAAAAATATTTTTCAGAGTTTTTGGGGAAAAGAATGCATGCCAACCCCCTGCTTTTCCAGCCTGTCCCGTCCGGAACAGATCTACCTCCTGGCAACGCCGCTTCCTGTTTTCCGGCAACCCCGGAATTACCTGGGGAGAGAAGCGCAGCGAGTTTCTTTTCACGGCTGCCCGAAAAAGAAAAACGGACGCTTATCAACCGGATAAGCGTCCGCCGAACATCATGTGACCTGTTTTTTACGCCTTGCAGAAGGTGTCTTCATCCGCGCAGTCAGCCTGAACCCACCTGACGGAGGAATCACCGGAAGCTATATGCACGAGGCAATGATACACGGCTTCCTGGTCCGCATCCAGCCGGGCGGCCATCCGGGCGGAGGTTTCCGGGGCGGTTCCCAGAGCCCCCCTTACCCTGCCCAGCAGGGCCAGGAAAGAACCTGCCGCTTTCTTGCCGGCTTCCACGCCGGGCTGGTGGTAGGCGTTGATGTTGACCAGAGAAGCATAGAAGGAGACGGCGCGCTCAAACAGGGCGATCAGCATGCCGAGCGTTTTGGCGTTCACCTCCGGGATGGAAATGGTGATGGAGGAACGGCCGGATTCCGCCAGCGCCTGGCGGGTGCCGCGCAGGAAGCCCTGGAGGAAGTCTCCGCAGGTGGCGCCCGCCTCCACTTCCACCGCATCCGCGGAACATTCGCGCACTTCAATGAAGGTGGCGAAGAAGTTGTTCACGCCGTCACGGAGCTGCTGCACATAGGCATGCTGGTCCGTAGAGCCCTTGTTGCCGTACACGGAAATGCCCTGGCAGACTTCGTTGCCCTCCAGATCCAGCCGCTTGCCGAGGGATTCCATAATAAGCTGCTGGAGGTATTTGGAGAAGAGCACCAGGGCATCCTTATAAGGGAGAACCACCATATCCTTTTCCCCCTTGCCGCCGGTAGCCTTGTACCAGGCCAGAGCCAGCTTCATGGAGGCATTGCATTTCACGCAATCCCGGCGGGTCTTCTCATCCATCAGGCGCGCGCCTTCCAGCAGGTCATCCACGTTCACGCCCTGAAGCACGGCGGGAACCAGCCCCACCACGGACATGACGGAGGTGCGGCCGCCCACCCAGTCTTCCATCGGGAAGCGCTTGAGCCAGCCTTCCGCCTCAGCCGTTTTGTCCAGCCGGGAACCCGCTCCCGTGACGGCGACCGCCTGGGGTGCGAATTCCAGCCCGTTCTTCCTGAAGAAATCTTGAGCCACCAGCATGCCGTTGCGGGTTTCCGGCGTGCCGCCGGATTTGGAAATGACGATGACAAGCGTTTCTTCCAGAGGGAGGGATTCCAGCACCCGGTACATGCCGTCCGGGTCCGTGTTGTCCAGAAAGAACATGTCCAGTCCTGCCGCCGGAATGGCATCCGCCACCAGCTCCGGGCCAAGAGCGGAACCGCCGATGCCGATGACGAGGGCAGCGGAATATTGTTCCGCGCGGGGAGGCGTTATTTTGCCGTCCAGAACGTCCCGTCCGAAAGCTTTGACGTCCGCCAGGGGACCGTCAATGGCGGCTTTCAATTCCGGCGTGGGAGCCAGGGAGGAGTTGCGCAGCCAGTAGTGCCCCACCATGCGTTTTTCATCCGGATTGGCGATGGCGCCGGATTCCAGCGCCTTCATGTCGGCAAACGCCCTGTCTATCCGATCCTGCATGGAAGACAGGAACGAGTCGTCCAGCGGAAGTTTGGAGAAATCAAGGGAGATGCCCAGTTCAGGGTAACGAACGAGTTGTTGTGCGTATAAGCTCATGATGGTCATGGGTTGGAAAAAGGGTTACCGGAGTTTTTTCAGGACGCTTTTGGCCTGCACGTCTCCCTGGTCCGCCGCTTTCTGGAACCATTCCCGTGCTTTGGCCATGTCCTTGGGCAGGCCGAAACCGGTCTGATACATCACGCCCAGGTTATATTGTTCAGAGGCGTAACCTTCCGCAGCCGCCCGGCGGCGCGTGCGGGCCTGTTCCCTGGCTTCCGCAGCGGTAAGGCCCAGAACCCGCGCCGCGTCCGGCCATGAGGCTCCGAATCTGGAAGCGGAAGGGGCATAGCCGGCGGCTCCGGCCTTGCGGTGCATTTCCTCCGCTTTTTTCTTATCCCTCTTCACGCCGTATTTGCCCAGGTCATACAGGAACGCCATGCCCCAGTAGCCACGGGGGCAGCCCAGTTCCGCCGCCTGCTGGAAGCATTCAAAGGCATCTTTATACTTTTTGGAACCCATGGCGAGCACGGCGTCGGAAATGTGGAGTTCCGCCTCCTTCAAGCCGGGAAATTCCGGAATGGCCGCCCATTCCCTTTTCAGTTCCTCCCTGTCCCTTTTGGACTTGGGAGGCATGCCGGACGGACCGGAAAAACGGAAAAGAGGGAAGTAGCCCTCCATGGCTCCCATGTTGCCCAGGCCGGACATCAGGAAAACGCCGGGAGATACCTTCCACATGTGCATGTACTGGATGCGCCCTTCCTGAAGGGATTCCCTGGCTATCCACTCCGGCATGTTCGCCGGTTCCCCGAATTGTTCCGTCAGGCCCACCAGAAGGGCCTTATAGGCGGATTTCAGCCTGGTCTCATATTCGGAACCGCGGTATTTGCTCCGGGAGTAGAGGACAACGGCCCTCAAGCCGCCGGAGGGGTCATAGTCAAAGTTCAGGGAAAAAGTCTGGCCGCCTATGGACTGTCTGGTTTTAAACACGCCGTTGAGCCCGGTGCGTGAAAGGAGGGCGTCCGTGGGCGGCCCTTCAAGCTGCTTGCTCCGCCTCAGGGTTTTCAGCACCTGGTCCTTGTCCATCCCCACATCCAGTCCTTCATAAAGGGCGGCAAGCAAAGGGGAACATGTAAGAGCGAAGAATCCCGCAACATAGGCTAGTTTTCTCATAGAAAAAGCAATTGGGCGGTTTTCTACCAGACCGGAAGAGTTTTCAAAAGGATAAAATGCGTCAGCGATGGAGAGGAAAATTTTTCATAAAATATTCATTTCCAGTCTACCCACAGTCTTTTCAAATAATCCTCCCCGGAGAAATCCGGGGGCATGGGGTCATGGGTCAGGCGGAAACCGGGAACGGCACGGGCCACCATCTTGCGGAATTCCTCGTGGCTGAGCTTGCGGCAGTTGCTGGTGCACAGCATCCAGCCGCCCGGTTCCAGGCATTCGCGCGCCAGGGCCACCAGCTCCCCGTAGTGGGATTCCACCCGGAACACCTTTCCGCGGTCATCCCGGGAAAACGTGGGAGGGTCCAGAATAATGCCGTGAAAGGTTCGCCCCTGCCTGGCGAACCGTTCCAGCCAGCGGCGCGCGTCCCCCTTGCAAAAGTACTGGCCGGAGGGGTCAATGCCGTTCAGAACGAAATTTTCCCTGGCCCAGTCCAGACACGGCTGCGCCAGATCCAGCGTGGTTGTCTGCGCTCCCCCCAGGGCGGCGTAAACGGAAAAGGCTCCCGTATAGGCAAAAGTATTCAGCACCCTCATGCCCGGAGCGCTTTTTTCCCTCACCCGGCGGCGGTGGTCGCGCTGGTCCAGAAAAATTCCCTGGGAATAACCGGCGGACATGTCTATTTTGAAACGCACTCCCTGCTCCAAGGCCGTAAATTGCAGGGGAAGGAGCGGCCCGGCGATCTGGATGGGCGCTTCTTTCTGGTTTTGTTCCAGTTTTTTGTGGAATACGGGCAGGCCCGTATCCCGGAGTTCGCTTTCCAGGTCCGCAGGAATAGAACATCCGCGCGTGGAGACGAGAATACGATCCGCCATCTGATCCACAAAGACACCGGGGATTCCATCCCCCGCCCCGTCCATGACCCGGAACATATCCGTATCCGGCGGAATCAATTCCCTGTTGCGTTCCACGCAATGATGATAATTTCTCTCCACGGCGGAGCAAAGAGTAACGGATGAAGAACGTTCCCGCAATGTCAAAGAAGCAGGAACCTCATTTACGCAGGAACAAGAATCCCCCAGAGAAAAACGGCTTTCCGTCCGGCCCTGTTTTCTCAAACCGGACGATTGCAAAAAATTGCCTGCAAGATTTATCTTGCAGGCAACAACATTTTAACTGCCGGGAAAACAGTTCTTAAGCTCTACGGCGGCGGGCCATCAGGGCCATCAGTCCCAACAGGCTCAGGGATGCCGTAGCCGGTTCCGGCACACTGGCCGTTTCTCCGGAAATAGCCAGAGCATTGAACGTAGGCGTATGGGCGGAACCCGGCGTATTTACCGTCAGAGTGATTTCCCCATTTTCATTGGCGACAACGTCACTGATGGTGTAGCCCGTGGGAGTCCGGGCCTGAATTGTCTGAGAGTTCGCACCTATGGATGGAGTCGCACTGGCGTAGGTATTGGAAGTCACCAGGGAATTCCAGGCGCCGGCGCCTTCAAACGGACACCCGGTAACAAGGGCAATCTGGTAAGAGGCGCCAGCCACCAGACCGGAAATAGTCAGGGAGAGCGAAGAGCCTTTGGGGCCGGAGATAAAGGTCTGCCAGGAGTTTCCGAAAGAAACCTTGTTTTCCATGAAAGAATCCAATCCCTGCGTATCAAAAGAAGTTCCAGAGGAAACCCAGTCTCCGGAGGCGGCGGAAGAAGTAGAACCCAGGTTCGCGGAAGAGGACGCCGTAACCAGGGTCGCAACAAATCCGGAACCGGAATCCGTTACAGAAACAGTTTTGGCAGGAGTTTCCGGAAGGAGGGAACTGTTAAAATCAAACAATACAGTAGCAGCGCTCGCAGAAAGAGCGGATGCCACAGCCAACACGGAAATAGAGGCGATACTTCTCATAAATAGCAGATAAACAACAGCTGATTGGTTAGTAACGGATTGACTATCCGGTGTCAAATTATTTTTTTTAAAAAAAGGAATTTACGCAGATGGCACGGATGAAAAGACGCAACGGAAAAACTAAATAAATGGAAATATATCATCAATATTTCCAACAACATAAATTCCGCAATCTGGTTTGATTAAAAACATAGTATTCATTATCAATGAATTTGCGATCTATAATAGCTGCTATTCCCGAATATATTCAATGTCTGAATTTCTTCACCGGATAGTCAATCCGCTCGCAAAAAAAGAGGCCGGATTCCTCATCCGGCCTCTCACAGGTTATTAACTGATCAACAGGAATTTCCGTTTAGTCAGCGTACTGTTCGTTAAGAGCGTCCATGATTTCCCTGGAAGCTTCCGGAATGTTGGTGCCCGGGCCGAAGATGGCCACAGCTCCGTGTTCCTTCAGGAAGTCATAGTCCTGGGCGGGAATAACGCCGCCGCAGAAGACCAGGATATCCGGACGGCCCTGCCTGGCAAGTTCTTCCACCAGGGCCGGAAGCAGCACCTTGTGGCCCGCGGCCAGAGAGCTCATGCCGATCATGTGCACGTCGTTTTCAATCGCCATTTTGGCAGTTTCCTCCGGCGTCTGGAAGAGCGGGCCAACGTCCACGTCAAAGCCGAGGTCGGCATAGGCGGAGGAGACCACCTTGGCGCCGCGGTCATGGCCGTCCTGGCCCATTTTAGCGACGAGGATGCGGGGACGACGCCCCGTGCGTTCGGCGAAGTCATCCGTCATCTTGCGGACTTCCTCCACCAGCGGATCTTGACCATAGGATTGAGCGTACACGCCGGTAATGAGTTTGATTGGTGCTTTATGGCGCCCGAAGTGTTTTTCCAGGGCGGAGGAGATTTCACCCAGGGAGGCGCGGGCCTTGGCCGCCTTGATGGCAAGGTCAAGGAGATTGCCTTCCCCCGTGCGGGCGCATTCGGACAGAGCTTCCAGAGCGGCTTCGCATGCGGCGGAGTCCCGTTCCGCGCGCAGTTTCTGCAGACGGGCGATCTGGGCTTCCCGGACGGTGGTGTTGTCCACTTCCAGAATGTCAATCTGGGCTTCCTGTTCCAGGCGGTATTTGTTGACGCCGATGATAGGTTCCTTTCCGGAGTCAATGGCGGCCTGGCGGCGCGCCGCGGCTTCTTCAATGCGCATCTTGGGCAGACCGGTTTCAATGGCTTTGGCCATGCCGCCGAGTTTTTCCACTTCCTGAAGGTGGGCCCAGCCCTTGCGAATAAGCTCATTGGTCAGGTATTCCACATAGTAGGAACCGCCCCATGGGTCGATTACCTTGCAGATGGTGGTTTCATCCTGAAGATGAAGCTGGGTGTTGCGGGCGATGCGGGCGGAGAAGTCCGTCGGCAGGGCGATCGCTTCATCCAGAGAGTTCGTGTGCAGGGACTGCGTATGGCCGCAGGCGGCGGCCAGAGCCTCAATGCAGGTGCGGGTAACGTTGTTGAACGGGTCCTGCTCCGTGAGAGACCAGCCGGAAGTCTGGGAGTGCGTGCGCAAGGCCAGGGACTTCGGGTTCTTGGGATTGAACTGTTTGATGAGTTTGGCCCACAGCACGCGGGCGGCTCGCATTTTGGCCACTTCCATGAAGTAATTTTTGCCCTGGGCCCAGAAGAAGGAAAGACGCGGCGCGAAAGCGTCAATGTCAATTCCCGCCTTGATACCGGTGCGGACATATTCCAGGCCGTCCGCAAGCGTGTAGGCCATTTCCAGGTCCGCTGTAGCGCCGGCTTCCTGCATGTGGTAGCCGGAGATGGAAATGGAGTTGAACTTGGGCATGTACTTGGAGGTGAACTCAAAGATGTCCGCAATAATCCTCATGGAGGGATCAGGCGGGTAAATGTAGGTGTTGCGCACCATGTATTCCTTGAGAATATCATTCTGGATCGTGCCGGAAAGCTGGTCCAGCGTGCAGCCCTGTTCCTGGGCGGCGACGATGTAGAAAGCCAGCACGGGGAGCACGGCGCCGTTCATGGTCATGGAAACGGACATCTTGTCCAAGGGAATGCCCTTGAAGAGGATTTCCATATCCAGAATAGAGTCCACGGCCACGCCGGCCTTGCCCACGTCACCCACCACGCGGGGGTGGTCAGAGTCATAGCCGCGGTGCGTCGCCAGGTCAAAGGCAATGGAAAGGCCCTTCTGACCAGCAGCCAGGTTGCGGCGGTAAAAGGCGTTGGATTCCTCAGCCGTGGAGAAACCGGCGTACTGGCGCACCGTCCAGGGACGTGCCACGTACATGGTGGCATACGGCCCGCGGAGGTTGGGAGCCACACCGGCCGTAAAGTCCAGGTGCAGGCAGTCGTCATACACGCTTTCCGAGTAGGTAGGCGGCACGGGAATTTGTTCATTGGTCATCCAGGTTTCCGTTTCGGAAGCCGGGGACGCAGCACCAGCCTTAATTTCAGGATAGGAGGCGGATGCAAAATCAGGAATATTGCTCATTGGATGAAATAGGTTGGTGGTTGTTAGAGGCCGATCTTGTTCTGAATAGCTTCAACAGTATTGTAGCAGTTGGCCTTGACGTGGATGAAGATGTCCACGCCGGCTTCCTTGAATGCTTCCACATGGTCGGCCGGATAACCGGCGAGGGCCACCATCATGTCCGGCCTGGTTTCCTTGAGCGCCTTGCAGAAGGCGGGAACGATTTCCGGATAAGTGTCATCCGTGGAACAGATGACGCACACGGCACAGCCGCTTTCCGCAGCCGCCCTGGCCGCGTCTTCCGGAGTTTGAAAGCCGGACGGATAAACCACATCCAGGCCGCCGGCGCGCAGGAAGTCACGGGAGAAGTCCGCACGGGCCTTGTGCTGGCGAAGCGGCCCCATGTTGGCGAAGAAGACCATCGGTCGGGAACCCTTTTCCTCCACCCATGCGTCGGCCTTGGCGAGCAGGGATTCAAAACGTTCCGCCAGGCGGCGCTTCGGCAGGGTTTCCATTTCCAGAGGTTCGCCGCACTTGCAGTCGGCCCCGGCCACCAGGGCCTTGTTGATGAGACAGGTGGAAAAGCCTTCTCCGGCGGCTTTGCAGACGGAATCCACGCTCATTTCCACTTCCGGGAGCTGGATATCCGCATTCTTGCAGCAGCCGTGCCCCTTGTGGGCGGAGCAGCAGGAACCTTCCGGCACCTCCAGCTTTTTCTCTGCCAGGTTGACATACTGGTTGACACCCACGATGGACTGACGCCGCTGGTCCGCCAGTTCGTAACGCTTGGCGGCGGTGGCGTTTACTTTCTTCTGGATGATGCCGTCCCGGAGGGCCTTGATGATGCCACCTTCCTTTTCGATGCCCTGGAAAAATTCCCATATCTTCCGGGAGGCTTCATCCGTCAGGTTTTCCAGGTACCAGGAACCGCCGGCGGGGTCAACGACTTTGTCCAGATTGCATTCGCCCAGCAGAATCAGCGGGCAGTTGCGGGCAATACGGCGGGAGAATTCGTCCGGCATGCGCACGGCAGCGTCAAAGGGCAGAACGTCAATACTGTCCACGCCGCCCATGATGGCGGAGAACGCCTGGGCGGAACCGCGCAGCAGGTTGACCCAGGGATCCACCTTGGAGAGGGTCCAGAAAGAGGTGCGGGCATGAAGCTTGATTTTGGCAGCTTCTTCGCTTCCTCCGCATTCTTTTACGATGATGGCCCAGAGTTCGCGCAAAGCGCGGATTTTGGCGATTTCCAGGAACAGGTTGGCTCCGATGGAAACCGTAAAGCGCATGTGCGCCGCAGTTTCATCCACGGAGAGGCCGCGTTCCTCCATGGCTCGCAGATAGGCCACGGCAGTGGACAGCATGGCGCCCACTTCTTCAAAGGCGGAAGCGCCGGAGTCCGCGTAAGGAAGCCCGCTGACGCCGATGGTCTGGAAGCCGGGAGCGTTGGCGACGGCCCATTTGGTCATCACGGCCATCTGGTCATAGTAGGCGCAGATGCCCTTCCCTCCGCAGAGGGAGCCCTTCATCACGGCTTTCCCCACCGGGTCATACAGGACGCCGCCTCTGAGATCCGCCGTTTTGACGCCGGCTGCCCTGCAGGTGTTCAGGAACATGGAAAGGGTTCCCAGGCCGCAGGAACCGGGAGTGACATATACGGGAAGCTCGTCCAGCCGGACGCCCCTGAGGGCCGCATCCCAGTCAGCCTGCTTGCGCAGCTTCAGTCCGCATTTGCAGTTGAGCTGAACGTTTACGGCGGTCAGGCCGCGGTCCAGGTCATGCAGAAGCTTGGCGTTGAAGTCTTCCGGAGAGGAAGCGGGAATGCTCTGGGCGATTTCGCAGGGCTTTTCCATATAGCCCAAGGCGCGCGTTCCGCGGCGGTACGGAAATTGCCCGGCAGGCATCACCGGGGAATGTTCATCCCATTTGTTATAAATGGGATGCAGGGTAATTCCCTCCACAAGCTTGGTAAAAAGCTTCTTGTCAAAATCAGCCCCTTTCAAGGCAGCGACTGCTGCCTCGCGCCATTCGGCGTATGTGGCTGGTGCGAATTCTCCGAAATCAATTTCCGGAGCCGTTGTTTTATTTCCCTGTTGCATGGCGAAGTCAATGGGTAAGGCCTAATATGTTGGTTTTTAACTACGCGCAAACCAGGCCAAGTTTAAAGCGCAACATTATTTTAGGAAATCAAACTATAAAGTCCAGCGAGAAAAATACTCCAGTCCGCCCACGAATGCGAATTTGCTTCATCACGCGAGGCAAACTTGCAAAAACGATGCCAATGGCGTAAATACGGGAACAAGCATGCCCCCTTCCACTACCGTCAAACTTCCTGCCCAGCTGGTCAGGCAGCTTCGAACTTTCCGCCGCCGCCTCAGAACGGTGAAGATGCTGGAAGCCGTATGCCTTGCAGGCATTGCCGTCATTCTTTCCTACGCGCTCCTGTATCTTTCCGACAGATTGTGGGAGACGCCCCCCGCCGTAGGCTGGTTCCTGTTCTTCATTGCCGTGTCCGGTCTGGCGGTGTTTATCCCCTGGTGGAGTTTCCGGTGGGTGTGGCAGAGGAGAACGGAAGCCCAGCTGGCGAGGCTGATTTCCCGGACGGACGCGGCCCTGGGGGACCGTCTCCTGGGCGTCATCGAACTGGATTCCGAAAAGCTCGGCCGCCAATACAGTTCCGAAAAGCTGAAAGAAGCGGCCATGGAGCAGGTAGCCCGCGAAGTGTCTGTCCGGGATCTGACGGTGAACATCCCCCGGCCCAGCCACAAGAAGCTGTTCGTCCTGCTGGCGGTTCTCGCCGCAGGCACGGCAGCCGTATGCGCGGTAAGCCCGGAAGCGGCAGGGAATGCCCTGAAACGCTGGGTCCGCCCGTTCAATCCTCCGGAACGCTACACGTTCACCCAACTGGATTCCACCCCGGATTCCCTGGTCATTCCCCTGGGAGAGAGCTTCCTGTATGAGATCCGGCTTGCGGAGGGCACCAAAGCCCGCCCGCAGACGGCAGAGTATTTTTTCCGTAACAGGGTAAGCCAGCAAGCGCCTCTTACGGACGGCACATACAAAATCCACATTCCCCCCATGCAGCAGGCGGACTGTCTGGAGTTTTTCGCAGGGGATGCCGTGCGACGGCTGAAAATCATCCCGAAGAGCCGTCCCTCCCTGCTGGGAGCCGAAGCCGGGGTGGCCTATCCTGCCTATATGGCGCGCGCCAACGGACGGGAAGCCATGCGCGCAGGAATTATTTCCGCCCCGGAAGGCTCTACGCTGACGTTGAAAGTGTCTGCCTCCCAACGCTTGCAGTCTGCGGAGGACGCGCAGGGGAGGCCGCTCCGTGTGGAAGGAAGCAGCGTCATCATTCCGAATATTCTTTTGGAGAAAGAGCCCAGGGAAATAGAGCTCGGATGGATGGACAGCGACGGACTGGCGGCTGCCCGGCCCGTGAAGATACGACTGGAACCCGTTGAAGACAAGCAGCCTTCCATTTACTTGAGAGGCGGAGAAAACGACCGTTACGTACTGGAGGATACCAGCATTGAATTGGAGGTAGAGGCGACGGACGATTTCGGCATCCGGGAAATAGGGGTGGAATGGCAGGGAGAAAAATCCTTTTACGAGGACAATAATAATGGGAACGGAGCCTCAGCGCCAAAACCGGACGGCGTGAACAAACCGGCGCCCGGCCCTCGCGGAGAGAAAGTTCTGGCGGACGGACAGCCCACACAGACAGGCCTGAAAGGCACATTCCTGTTCCAGGCCAGGGCGCTGAAGTTATCTCCCCAGCGAGTCGTCGTCCGCGGGGTTACTCAGGATTACAAACCGGGAGGCAAGCGCGTTTATTCGGAACCCATGATTATCTTCGTCCTTTCCAAGTCTGAGCACGCCCAGATGATCCGCAATGAACTGGAACGCATCACCAGCGAGCTGGAAGGCATGATCCGGCGCATGGACGCCATGGCGGACGAGGCAAAACGGCTAAAAGGAATGGAAAGCGGCGAATTGAAAAATGCGGAGTCACAGGAACGCCTGCACGCCCTGGCCGATGAAGAACAGGCCAGCAGGCGTGAGTTGGGCGACTTGCTCAACCGCTCGGAAAGCCTGTTTAAGGAAGCCTCCCGCAATTCCCAGATAGACCCGGCCGGCATGAAGGAATTCATGAAAGGAATTTCCATGCTCAAACCCATTCCCGGCGGCCCCATGAAGAAGGCCCAGAAACAGTTCCGGGATTCCGCCTCCGAGAACCGCTCCGAGCAGGAAAGAAGGAAAGACCTGAACGACGGGGAAAATTCCCATTCGGAAGCCACACAGGCGCTGAAAGATGCCATGAACCAGCTCTCCAAATCCGCGCAGGACATGGAGGCCAGCACATTCGTGGCACGGCTCAAGCAGGCCGCATCCAAGGAGGATTCCATTGCCCATGCACTGGCCGGCCAAATCAATACCATTGCGGGCATGACCATGGAGGAGCTTGACCCGTCCAGCAGGCGGGAAATGGAAACTATCGCTACCCTTCAAAACGCCTCCACACAAGACATAGGCTGGATTCTGGAAGACCTCAGCTATTACAAGTCACGCACCGGGGAACGCATTTACAGCGACCTGTACAACCAGATGAATGCTTTCTCCCTCCGCGAGAAGCTGGATCTGGTGCACGGCAATATTCTGAACGCAATCACGGCCCGCTCCATTGACGAGTCCCGCCTGTACGCGTCTACCCTGCGCCATTGGGCCAAATTGATAGACGACTATAAGAAAAGCCGCGGTGGCGGGGGAGGCGGCGGGGGAGGCGGCGGCGGCCAGTCCTCCATTTCCGACGCCGAGTTTGAATTCATGCTGAAAATCATCCGCATGATTCAACAGGAACAGGATATCCGCATGCGCACCCGCGCCGCCGAACAGGAACGCCGCAAACAAATCACTCCCCCTGCCCCATGAATTCCGCCAATTTTCCAGCCATGATTCTGGCACTTTCCCTGCCCTGCGCCGCCGCTCCGGACCCCGCTCCGGAATATTCCGCCAGGCACAAGGAAACGGCATCCAAACTGGCGGTACAGCAGGATGAGCTCCAAGCGGACACTTCTGACCTCATTCTGGGAGAAACTAATGAGGAGGTAGTGGAACTGCTGAAAAAATGCCGTCATGCCATGAATGACGCCGTGGATCTGCTGGAGGTTTACAATACCGGAGGTCAGACGCTGGCTGCGCAGTCGGATGTGATTGAATTGATTTACCAGGCAGCCAAGGCCAAGATGACCGGAGCCGACGGCCAGCCCAAGCCGGGAGGACGGGCTCTTATGGACATGCTGCGCCAGTTGCTCGGCATGGATAGTGATGACCAGTCCGCGGAACAGCAGGAAGGTCAAGAAAAGGGGCAGGAAGGTTCCCAGAGAGGCAGCGGCAACAATCCCGGACGCGGAGCGGACGGAAAATCCAATATGGCCTCCGCCCAGGATAAAGGCGTTTCCAATCCGGATATGGCTGCGGAAGCGCGTTCCGTTCCCAAATCCACCGGCATGTCCGCAGACGACATGCCTTCCGAATTCCGCAAGGCGCTGGACGCCTACAACAAGACCCTGCAGAAGTAAGACTCACCTCTCCGGACATTCCCGTCCCGCATGAACAACAGCTTCCCGTTTCCATGAAAAATCTCCGCCGCTACCTGACCGTTTTTTTAGCCTGCTGCATGACGGCCGCGCCGCAAAACGCAGCGGCCCAATCCTCACTGAGAACATCTTCTTCCGTTCCACCCCAGGTGGAGCTGATGTACGTGAAAGGGTTGCGCTATCTTCAGAATGCCCAGAAAACGGATGGTACCTATGATGGAACTTACGGGAGGGAACCCGGCATTATCGGCTTTTGCCTCATGTCCGTGCTGGCCCACGGAGACGATCCGAACGCGGGGCCGTATGCCTCCATGGTGCGCCGCTGCGTAGATTACATCCTGTCCAAGCAGAACAAGGGGACAGGCTACATTGGGGATTCCATGTACAACCATGGCTTCGCCACTCTAGCCCTGGCGGAAGCGTACGGAATGGTGAGGGATGACCGCATAGGCCCCGCCCTCCGCAAGGCCGTGGCCCTGACACTGACCGCCCAGAAAAAAAACAAGACAGGAGGCTGGCGCTATTCTCCGGAATCCACGGATGCGGACAGCACGGTGACCGGCTGCCAGCTCGTCTCCCTGTTCGCGGCGCGCAACGCGGGCATTCCCGTTCCGGACGAGGCCTTTGAACGCGGCCTCAAGTACATGGCCTCCTGCCGTGACAAAAAAGGCGCCTACGGCTACACCGGCCCGGCGGGTCCCCGCGTTACCCTCACGGCCATAGGTTCCCTGACGCTGTCCCTGGCGCGCCTTAAAACGGATCCGTCCTTCAAAGATTCCCTGGCCTACCTGAAAAAGCACCTGAATTATCGGGATTCCGCTTATCCGTTTTATTTTGAATATTACATGTCACAGGCCCTGTTCCATGCGGATCAGGAAGTGTGGAAGGAATGGAATTACAAAAATATGCGCTACCTGGGAGCCTCCCAGGCGCCCAACGGTTCCTGGCTTTCCGACCATTCCGCAGCATATTCCACTTCCGCGGCCCTGCTCTCTCTCGCGCTTAATTATAGATTTTTACCCATCTATGAACAGTAGAATCCGCCTTTCCCTGATGCTGGCGCCGGCTTGTCTGCTGACCGCCTGGGCCAATTCCGTCATCGACGTGGTCACGGATAACAATTACCGTCTCCGCGGAGAAATCGTTTCTTACGGGAAACAGGGAATCGTCATCAGGCACCCGGCCATGCGCCAGAATGCCATTATTATTCCATCGGAAATCCGCGCTCTTTACTTTACGGGAGCCGCATCTCCGGACCTTCGCGCCAGAGACAAAATTTTCATGGCTTCGGGGCACAGGGACATTATCCCGTGCAACATTATTTCCATCACACAAGACAAGGTGCAGTACCGGGATATGCTCGGCAACGAACACTCCGTTCCGCGCAGCCAGGTGGCAGGGTTCCGTCTGGATACGCTGCAGGAAAAGGGCTTCTGGCAGGAACCGCTGGTTTTTGACAACAGCTGGGTTTATTCCGGCAACCGGGAGGAAGACTACCGCACCCAGGCGGGGAGAAAACTGATGAATGCCCTGAAGCCGAAAATCCAGGGGGAAAGGTACCAGTACCAGCTGGGCAACAATGATTACCCCACCTGGATACCCCTGTACAAGAATATCGGCCTGGATCCTTCCTCTTTCACTTTCCGCACCACCATAGCCATAAGCGGCAATAATGACCGCTCCGGCATTGTCTTCTGTTTCGGGGGGAATGAGAACATTCCTTTCCGGTCCAATTCAGGCAGCAGCCTGAACAGGCTCATGCTCAGCATCTCCCCCGGAAAATGCACCCTGCTCCGGGAACAGAAGTCCGGCATCCTCGTGCTGGGGGAAGCGGCCATTCCGGCCCCCATTCTGACGGAGGGCGTGGATATTCAATTGACAGCTTCCCGCCAGGGTGGAAACAAGCAGGTTTACGAGCTGTTGATAGGAGATCTGCCGCCCAGGCTGATAACAGACCCCAGCCCGCCGGAACAGCCATTGCAGGGAGACGCCTTCGGCCTCCAGATGGAAGGGCACGTGTCCCTGACCATCAGCAAACTGGCTCTTTCCTCCATCACCCTAAGCGCCAAATCCGTGGCCAAAAACGGGAATGCAGAGACAGACCTTGTCCTGACAAAGGAAGAAGACGCCATTCCGGGGTCCGTCAGCGGTTACGACAGCAAAACCGGAACGCTGACGCTTTCCACGGACAAGGATTATCCGGGCATTCCCCGTAATCTTTCCATCCCGTCCAAGTATCTGGATACCGTCTTTTTTGCGGAACAGAACAGGAAAGACGACTCCCGCCCCCCAGCCCGCCACGGCCTCCTGATGAAAGACGGTTCCCGTCTGCACGGAGATATCATGAGCATGGATTCCCTGAACATCATCCTGCGGCACCCGCAACTCGGGCAGATTTCCCTGCCACTAAAAAACATCACCCGCGTGGAATTCCTGAATCCAGCCCAGCCATCCCGTTCCACTCCCTGATTTATCCCGCCATGAAACAAGCAATTGCGCTTTTCCTGTGCTCCTGCGTCCTGCCGGCCGCCTTCCTTCAGCCCAATGCACGTGCGGAAGGGGTCATTACGCTTAAATCCGGGGAAAAACTGCCGGGCAGCATGGACACGATGAACCGCCCTTATCTGAAAGTCCGTTCCAGCATTCTTTCCAAGCCCGTAGATGTCCATATGGAGGAGCTTGACGAGCTGTTTTCTTCCCGTCCGCTGGAGATACCGGAACAGTTTTCCGTCATCAGGCTGGCCAATGGGGACGAGTTTTACGGCACCCTGAAGGCGCTGGATACGGAAAGCCTTCAACTCCAAACCGCTTGGGGCGGCCTGCTCCAAATCAACCGTAAACATGTGCGTCACATCGGGTTCGACTCACAGAAAGCCTACCTGCGCAACGCTACGGAGTCCCTGCAGGGTTGGAAATCCTCCGCCAACAGCATGCTTCCCGAATGCCGCAACGGCTACTGGCTCATGCGCGGCTCCAACAATACGGAACTGAAAACTTCTTTCCCCATGCCTCCCCGCCTCCATGTTCAGTTCTCCCTTTACCATACCAATACGTTCCGGCTTAACCTTTCCCTCTGGCAGGATTCCGAATCCGGGAACGGCATCAATCTGGATCTCTCCCTGGAAAAAGCGGAACTTTCCAAGAACAGTTCCGGCCAGTACCGAACGCTCGGCAGGGTGAAAAGGAACACGGAGCGGAACTGGTATGCCGACAAGAGCGTCAAGCGTTCCGACGTTCATTTTTACGCCGATACGGAAAAGGGCAATTATTACCTGTACATCAACGGTGCACAGGTAGCCCGATGGGAGGAAGTCAAAGAGATGGGCGCTACCTTTGAAAATGAAAGCGGGGACAATGAACGGGAAGAAGGAGAAAACGCCGGGGAACACGAATTCAAACCGGGAAATACTCTTGCCCTGGGAGGTTATGACAGCTTGAACATGGCCGTGTTCCATTTGAATGTATTTGACTGGAACGGAGCCATTCCCCATCTGGAGGAGGAACTGGACATCATTTCCCGTTACGCTCCGAACGCCCCCAGGGACAAAGCCCTGCTGGTGAACGGAGACGTGCTCAGAGGAGCCATTTCCCTTCAGGAGGAGGGAGCCATCCGCATCAAATCGGATCACTATGACGTCACCATTCCTACCGCCAAGGTACGCGTTCTGGACCAAAAAGGCCATGAGGAAAAGAACCTTCCGGAAGACAGCTCAGACACCCGCGTTTTCCTGACGGATCAGAGCGTTCTCTCCCTGGCCCTGGAAACTATCCGGAACGGATTCATGGAAGGGCACTCCTCCGCAGTCGGCAAGGTCCGGATTCCGCTTAAATCCGTCAGAAAGGTCCAGTTCAACCTGCAAAACCCGGAATTGCGGAATCAGAGGAAAACGCCGTTCCAGAGCAAATAAAGGATTTTCCGCCAGGCCGCCCTTTCCGGAGAAAGCAGGCCCCGGGAAAACTTGAAAAAACATCCGTCAGTGCCTTTCCATTTCCTCCGCGCGCCGCACGGCGCTTTTCACGGCCTGCACCCAGGCATTGCGGAAACCGCATTCATCCAGCGCATTCAGGGCAGCAATCGTGGTTCCTCCGGGGGAAGTGACTTCATCCCGGAGCTCCATGGGATGCTTCCCGGTCCGTGCCAGCATCAGGGAGGCCCCACGCATGGTTTCCGCAGCCAGGCCCAAAGCGGTTTTTCTGGGTAATCCCATGGCCACCCCCGCATCTGCAAGCGCATCCAGAGCCGTAAACATGTAGGCGGGACCGCAACCGGAAATGGCGGAAACGGCATTCATTCCGGATTCCGCCACCTTGTAGACGGAGCCACAGCCGGAAAGCAGCATCCGGGCAGCCTCTTCATCTTCATCTTTCACTCCGGTTCCCGCACTGTAAGCAATGACGCCGGCCAACACCATACACGGGGTATTGGGCATGGCTCGTATAATGCGCGTTCCGTCGCTGGCACAGGCTTCCATGTCATCCAGGGAAACGGCGGCAGCAATAGAAATCAGAAGGGGAAGCTCCGCCCCCCGTTCGGAAAGAGAGGAAATGAGCGAAAGGATGCCTTGCGGCTTCACGGCCAGAATCAGGACTTCCACGGCATCCGCCGCATCCGCTTCCGAAGCCGCTTCATGAACTCCGGGGTATTCTTTCTGCAGAGCCTGCACATTTTCATGATGATGATCGTACACCCAAACTTCCTCCGGAACCGCTGCTCCTGCTTTCAGCATGCCCCGCAACAGGGCGCCTCCCATTTTTCCGAGTCCGATGATACCTGTTTTCATGGTTGATGATTTTTACAGTCAACATATAAACGATTTACAGAAAATAGAAATGCCAATTAAGGCCCATGGCTATGAAAGCGAATGCTTAATTTCCGCATTTGTTCCCTACGCTCCCCCCGTTATCAATGGCACAGGCAGATTGCACATGCGGTTGGGATTTTGCGTACTGAGGCGCTTTGCAGAAACAGCCCTCGATATGATCATCAACAAACCCGGTTGCCTGGAAAAACGCATAACAGATCGTCGGGCCGAAAAACCTGAATCCCCTCCTTTTCATGTCCCTGCTCATGGCTTCCGACTCCGGAGAAACAGCGGGAATTTGAGACAGAGCTCTGAAATGATTAACAACGGGCTGATGATTGGGGAAAAACGACAAGACGTACCGGTAAAAACTGCCGAATTCTTTTTGGACGGCTATAAACAGCTTCGCATTATTGATGGTGCTATTGATCTTCAAACGGTTTTTGACAATTTCATCAAAGCTCATTAAACGTTCCACATCTTCTGCCGTCATCTGCGCTACTTTCTCGACATCAAAGCCATGGAAAGCTCTCCGGTATCCTTCGCGCTTTCGGAGGACGGTAAGCCAGGATAATCCCGCCTGGGCGCTCTCCAGCACAAGAAACTCAAACAGGGTTTTATCATCGGAAACGGGCCGGCCCCATTCTTCGTCATGGTATTTGATATATAGCTCGTCCGTTCCGGCCCAACCGCAACGCGCGTTAATGATGTCTTCCATACCTTTCCGCGTTAAAATTCCTTTTTCCTGAACAGCCACGCCGCCAGCGTCATGTGAAAGACGAAGTACCCCAGAGTAATCAGGGCCAGGTTTCCGAACAGGGAAAGGGGAATAAGCCGGCCGTTCAGGGCGGAGTCCGTCACGGAATAAATCTGGAAATTCGGAAAAATCAGGGAAAAGAGCCTGCTGCCCGCTACCTCCCACCAGGAAAGGCCATCCGTGCCGGCCCCAACCCACAGGGAAAGCGCCTGCGTCTGGAACAGCCCCGCCAGATAGACCATGAACGTCAGCAGCGCGCTGATGATGGTGCCGTTCGTCACGCAGGACATTAACAGAGTAAGGGAGGAAAGAACGACAAACTCGCACATCATCACGCCCAGCCCCGTCTGAACGTTCCAGGTGGCGCCCTGAAGGCGGATTCTGTCCAGGTACGGCTGCATTTCCTCCACCGTATAGCGGCCTTTCAGGGAGGCTATCTGCTCCGCTACCACCGTATCCGTCCGCAGCCACAGCACCAGCGTCATCACGGCATCCATCAGCAGCACAGCCACCAGGGTCAGGGCCAGCACCCCCAGCACCTTCCCCATCAGATAGTCGATGCGCGGCACCGGTTTGCAAAGGATGGTGTATAGAATACGATCCTCCGCATCCTTGGGAATAATCAGGGCCGTAGCCGCCACGCAGAAAAAGAGGCCGAACACCCGCATGGCGCCGTAGGCGGAGTTTTTCAGCAGCACGAGCTCATTGATTCCCCCGGTTTCCGGCCCCAGCACCGCGCTCAGGCGGAAGGAACTCAGAGCCAGCAGCGCCACGGCAAAGAGCCCAAGAAAGAGAAACACCTTCATGCGTACCAGCTGCGTAAAGGTGGTACCGGCGATTACGGCCATGCGCCCTGGCGAAGGTATATAACCGGAGGTAATCCATGCCATGCAGCTCATCTTGCCGTATTCCGGAGCAAATAAAAGAGCTTTTTATTTCATGTGCTGAACTCCTTCCGCCTTGAAGAAGCGCTTCTCCCGTGTTCTCATGGAACGCGTATGAGTTTACGATCCCAGCTGGAAGAACTGCTCCCGGAACTTTTGCCTTCCGATCCGGCCCAGGCCATTAAGGGAACTGAACTCATCCGCCTGGTGCGCCTGAGGCTGGGGGAGGAATATTCGGACGCATCCCTGCGCTACCATTTTTCTTTCATGGCTTCCGAGCCGGATTCGGAAATCGCCAAGGTGGAACGCGGCCAGGGCTATTACAGGCGCATGCGGGAAAAGGACGGGCAGCGAGCGCCCAGAGGGCTTTTGCCTCTGTTCCTTGGGGAAAACGAACCGGACGCTCTAAACTGCCGCGCCAAGGCGCTGGCCCTGGCCGTGCGCCAGTACGACACCACGGGCCGCGGCGTTTTTGTGTTCAGTACCAGTGAAACCGGAACTTCCTGGATAAAGCCGGACCTGGCCGTCGTGGAATGGCCGGAGGGGGAATGGGAGGAAAACGCTCTTGTTTTTGATAAAAGCGCACTTCAGCGCCGCCGCATGATTGGAGCGCCCATGATGAGCATCCGCAGCATCTGCGTAGCCCGCATGCCCGGCGGGGAAGACGGCAGAAGGGAATTTTTCAGGACGCTGGCAACGTCCCGCTGGGCGCAGTGCGGAGAACTGGTCATTGTGGGAGAACTGCCGGATGATTCCGAATGCGCCGCCCTCCGCGGGCTGGCCGCCGAGTTCGGCGTAGGAGTGCTTTGCCTGGAAATTGCGGACGAACGCCTGGGAGAACTCCCCGGCGCGGAGGAAATTTTCAAAGCCGGAGATGAGGAATGCGCCGCCCTGCTGGCGGAACTCACGCCCATACGGCTGGCCGCCGGAAGGCAGAAGACGCTGGAGGCGGATACAGGTGAAACCCTGGGGGGAGAATTCGGAGCCCTGTTCGACTGGCTGGCAGCCTGTCTGGAACGCGGCAGCGTGGAAGAATATGAATTCCGCGTCTCCTGTTACTGAATGCGGCGGAGAGATTCTTGACAGAACTTGCGTATTAAATTAAAGATTTTCCCGGCTCCAACCCGCCCTTCCCCCTGACATGGAACAAGAAACCCTGGTTTATCCGCTTGCGGACAATACTGTTCTGCAAGACAAGTATACGATATTGAATGTGCTGAACGCCGGAGGCTTCGGCATCACGTACCTGGCTCTGGACAACCCCGGTTCCCGGTATGTCGTCATCAAAGAATGCATGCCGGACGCCTACGCCTGCCGGGATATGGAAACCGGCTTTGTCCACCCCCGGGACGAACAGGCATCCGTCAATTTCGCCCAGAGCGTTTCCAATTCCCGGCAGGAGGCTTCCGTCCTCTCCCAGCTCAGCCATCCCGGCATTGTACAGGTGTTTGACATGTTTGACGCCAATGGCACCTGCTATTACGTCATGGAGAATATCCAGGGACAGACCCTGTTTGACCTGATGACAACCATGCACGCCACCGGGCAAACCATGGAACCGGCCCAGATCACGGCTCTTCTGTTCCGCCTGCTGGACATCCTGCACTATCTTCATTCCATGGGAGTGTACCATTGCGACATCAAGCCGAGCAACATCTTCATCCAGCCGGACGGAACGCCCAAGCTCATTGACTTCGGCGCCGTGCGCACCAAGACCCTCCAGCACCAGGGGCTCGTCCAGATCACCCCCGGCTATACCCCGCCGGAATTCTACCCCGGGCGCCGGAGCGAAATAGGCCCCTGGTGCGATATGTACGAATTGGGAGCCACGTTCTATGAATTGCTCACGGGCCAGGTTCCCCACCCGGCGGACCAGCGTTCCGTGGTGGACCGCAACCCGAAAGTGACCAGTTACGCAGCCCTGCGGAAGACTTATCCCATAAACTTTCTTTCCGGAATTGACAAAGCCCTGTCCCCGGATGAACGCAACCGGTTCCATTCCGCCAAGGCATGGAACGACTATATCAACGCCATGGCGGCGGCAGGCACCCTGCAGGCCGGCGGCGTTTCGAGAAAGGCTCTTCCCCAGGCCAGGAAAAAATCTTCCGCAGGCACGGCTTTCATCATTATCCTGCTTATTGCGGCGGCAATCGGCTGGATATGCTGGAAGCAGGGTCTGCTTAACTTCTGATTCCGGCCTTTTTCCGGCGGAAACATTGAAGGGTGATGGCCGCAAAGACATGCCCCCAACGCAACAAGGGCTGAACCTGACGGTCCAGCCCTTGCCAATACGGAATTGAACGGGAAAAACAGCCCTTACAGGCTTTCCCCAAAGTCCTGGCGGTACTTGGCCGCCAGTTTTTCAGGCCAGTCGCTCTTGGCGCGGAGCTTGCCCATGAAGAAGCGCAGCACGGGCGGTTCCTCCACAAATTCCAGGCCGCCAATCAAATCGCGGTTGTCATAGAGCCACTTCATGCGATCCGCTACGTATTTGACCTGGGACAGCGTAAATACGCGGCGCGGGAAGGCCAGGCGGAGCAGTTCCACATCCGCCAGAATGTCCCTGCCGTTTTCGTCACGGACGCTGGAAAGCGTGCCGCGTTCCATCCCGCGCACGCCGGAGGCGATAAAGAAAGCCGCCGCAAGAGCCCCGGCAGGATAATCCTCCTGCGGAATATGGGGCAGGAAACGCCCGGCGTCAATATGAGCGCCCAGGCCGCCAGCGGGGGTCACGCATGGAATGCCCATGTCCACCATCTGGCCGATAAAGTATTCAATGAAGGAGGGGCTCTGAGAAATCACGGTCAGATCCGTGGTTTCATACAGGCCCACGGCCATGGCCTCAATTTCCCGCACGGAAATGCCGCCGTAGGTCAGGAAGCCTTCAAACAGGGGAACCAGATGCTCCATTTTTTTGGCAATGGCGCGGTCATTCGTGCAAATGCCGCCGCCGCGGGAAGAAGAAACCTTGCGGGCGGAAAAGTACACCAGATCCGCCAAACCACACATGGTTTTCAGGATGTCCGCGCAGGATGAGTCCTTAAACTCGTCTTCACGCATCTTGATGAAATAGGCGTTTTCCCCGATCAGGGAGGCGTCCAACACCAGCATGATGCCGAATTCATCGCAAATACCTCGGATTTCCCTCATGTTGGCAATAGAAAAGGGCTGGCCGCCAATCAGGTTGGTGGAAGCTTCCATACGCACGAAGGGAATTTTGTCCGCCCCGTGCCGGGCGATGCAATCCCGCAGCTTGGCGGGATCCAGATTGCCCTTGAAGGGATTGGTGCTGACCGGGTTGACGGCTTCATCAGCCACCAGTTCCTCAATCTTTCCGCCGTTCAGGTCAATGTGGGCGTGCGTGGTAGTGAAATGGTAGTTCATCGGAACCACGTCTCCGGGTTTCACAAAGGTGCGGGCAATAATGTTTTCACAGGCTCGGCCCTGGTGGGCGGGAAGCAGGTATTTCTTGCCGAAGACATCCCATACGGCCTGCTTCAGGCGGTCAAAGCTCTGGGAACCGGCATAGGCGTCGTCCGCACGGAACATGGCGGCGATCTGGTTGTCGCTCATGGCGTTGACGCCGGAATCCGTCAGCATGTCCAGATAGACGTCGTTCGTGCTGAGCTGAAAGGTATTAAACCCGGCTTCCCGTGCGGCTTCCAGACGGCGTTCCACGGGAACAAGATGCAGCTTCTGCACCACGCGGACTTTGTGCAGTTCCAGGGGAATTTGTTCCCCATTGTAAAATTTGACAACGTTTGATGGTTCTGAATTCATAAAATAAAAGGTAAATAAAAGTGTAGCAGAATGAATCTTTTCCGCAACATAAAAGGACAGATGGCTTCTTTTTGCCCCCCGCCGGAAAGGCAGGAATGACGCTGAAAGGAAAAATGTGGAACTTTCCGGAGGGAGTTTCTAGCGTGGCTTCCTATGAAAAAATACTGGAAATTGATTCAACAGCACCTGGGCGTGGATGCTGACGGCATCCCCGGCCCCAAGACGGCTCTGGCCCTGCTGGAAAAGCTGGACATCTGCCAACCGGAACATTCCTGGCCCAGCCAGGAGGACGTGCGTTCCGGAAAATCCGTCTTCGGCCGTGCGGGAGATGAAAGCAACATGACCAGCATCAAGCTGCCTTATGTCATGCGGCTGGCGTGGGAAACAAACACGACTGTTTCCACCATGCGCTGCCACAAGCTGGTGGCGGAACCGCTCGTCCGCATCTTCCAGGCTGCTCTGGACCATTACGGCATGGAGAAAATCAGGGAACTGGGGCTGGACCTGTATGGCGGCTGCTTCAACAACCGCTCCATTATCGGCGGAAAAGCCACATCCATGCATGCCTGGGGCATCGCCGTGGACATGGATCCGGACAGAAACGGACTAAATGTCTCCGCGCCGAAAGCGGTTCTGTCCGGACCGGAGTACACCGCTTTCTGGCAATTCGTGGAAGCGGAAGGGGCCGTATCCCTGGGACGCTCCCGCGACTACGACTGGATGCACTTCCAGTTCGCTACTCTTTGACCGGAGCGGACGCGAACGTCCTCCAGCCCTCCTCCCAGCGGCGGCGGAGGGCTGGCCAGTCCTCACCGTTCCCTCCATGCCCCATAAAAGAGCGCTTTTTCAGCTCCCGGAAGCTTTCTCCGGGAAGGTGGAGGAGTTCCCCGCGGTCATAGGCATTCTGATCGCACATGCCGTTAAAAACGGGAGTCCACTGCCAGCGGCGCACGCCCAGATAGTTCTTGAACGTATCCACCAGTTCCGTCGTGCAGTTGGCGGTGACGGTATGATAATAGCGCGGGCGTTCATGGAGACTGTTGATTTTTTCCGCAAACCCCAGAAAGGCCTTTTTCAGGTTTTCCCTGTCAATGTTGATACGGTACAGGTACATGTCCTCTTTCCGGTAATTAGTGCGCAGGGCGAACAGGTCTTCTTCGTCCGCCAGGATGTAAATCACGTTGAATTGCTTGTAAAGGCCAGGGACACTTCCCTGCTCCACCCCTTCAGGCAGCCGCGTTTCCACGGACAGGGCCAGATGCTTCCCATCCTCAAAACCGAAGGACAACATGGTATGGGCCACGAATTCCATCCCATCCCAGTGGCTCACGGCAAAATCCAGCGTAGCCAGCTTGTCCAGGTCAAAGCGGCGCGTCACATAGCGCGCGTCGAAGTCCCGCTCCGTCCGGTAGATAAAACTGCGCACGTCTTTCACCACGATTTCATTTCCATTGATTTCCACGGAGGGCAGGCGACTCCAGGACGGCTGCCATTCCTTATCGTTCGTCGCCGGTATGCACAGATAGTACGCCAGCAGCAAAGCCGGCACTCCCCAGGAGGAGCGCCAGAATATGGGCCGTTTTCTGCGGAGGGCGAAAGCGCACGCCATGGCCGCCACGTACAGCCACACCAGCACGGAACCTCCCCATACGTTGTAAAAAACCACGCCCGCCGCCCATACGGAGAGGCCGAACCACGCCGCCATCATCAGAATGCGGGCGGCGGCCAGGCCCGCGTGGCGCAGGAAAGTCAAATGCATGAAAAATAAAAAGCAGGCCGCGCGCTCCAGCTCATGAAACGCGCGGCCCGTTAACGGAGGTTACCTGAAGGAAAGGCCCTTCACTTTATCCGTCAGGGCTTTCAGCACGCGCTGGTGCGCGGCGTCCACTTCCGCGGCCGTGAGGGTTTTGGCCGGATCCCTGTACAGGAAAGTGTAAGCGATGGATTTGCGGTCCGCCGGGAGTTTCTCACCGGTGGGATCCGTGAACACGTCAAAGCAGGAATAGCTGACAAGCAGTTTTTCCCGGACGGATTCCACGGCCTTGGCAATATCCGCATTGGGCGTGGAAAGGGGAAGTTCCATGGCCGCATCACGGGAAGAACCGGGGAACTGAGGCAGTTCCGCAGCCTTCACGGGCGCGGTGAGGATTTCCTGCATTTTGCGGAGGTCCAGTTCCGCCACATACACGGGCTGGCCCAGGCCCAGCTCCCGGCAGCGCGCCAGGGACAGGCGGGCGAAATAACCGCAGGCCTTTCCGTCCAGCTGCACATCCGCCCCCAAGGCGGCCTGTTCGCGCGGTTTGGCAGGCGTGAGCGTAAAGCGGTGGCCCGGCGCCAGAGCAGCCATTACGGCCAGAAGATCCTCAAAGGAGGCCTGCTCCGGCCTGGGATCCGCCCAGGAGCGCGCCGTGCGGTCTCCGGAAACCAGGATACCCAGGGTATCCGTTTCAATGTCCCTGCCCTTGCCGCCGCCCGTATTGCGGAAGACGCGGCCAAGTTCAAAGAAACGCAGGCAGGAAACACCCTGGTTGCTGTTGCGCACGGCGGCGGCAATCAGGCCGGGCGTATGGGCGGGACGCAGCACGGAGTGATCCTCGCTGAGCGGCAGGGACACGCGGATGAGATCCCCTTCCTGAAGGGGACGCAGGGGCAAGGCATCCTTCACCTGGGCGATAGTGCCGTCCGCGGATTCAGAGGCGATGAGCTTGATGGTCTGGGTTTCATAAAATCCCAGGGCCGCCAGCTTGCGGCGCAGCTCCATCTGGAAATTGTAGGCCGCATCCACCGGGGATTCCGCCACGAAGGGACCGGAGAAGCGGGACGGTATGCCGTCCAGACCGAAGACGCGCACGATTTCCTCCAGCAGGTCGCACGGACGCGTGAGGTCCAGGCGGTGGGGGGGGATCAGCCAGCATTCAGGGGAATCCGGAACCTGCTTCAGACCCAGAGCCGTCAGGATGCGAGCCCCTTCCTCATGGGAAATGGAACCGCCGGAAATCTGATCCAGCGCTTTCCAGGGAAGTTTCACGAAGCCCAGTTCATTAGTCACCGTAGCGCCTTTCCCCTGCTTCAGGGAAGCGGGCACGGAAACGGGGCTGTCCGCCCCCCCGCAGGAAGGCATGGAAGCATGAGCCGGATTAGGAACGGGAGAACCGGCCACATACGTTGGGGAGGCCGTTCCGCCCGCCAGCTGAAGAATCAGTTCCACGGCGCGCACGGAACCGCGCAGGACGTTCCAGGCGGAAGTGCCGCGTTCAAAGCGGTAGGAGGAGTCGGAGGACAGGGCCAGCCTGCGGGACGTGGCACGCACGGAGGAGGGCTTGAACCAGGCGGACTCCAGAATGATATCCGTAGTGGCGTCCGTCACGCCGCTTTCCTCCCCACCCATCACGCCGCCGATGGCGAGCGCTTTGCCGGACTGGTCCGCGACAACCAGGTCCGTGCAGTTAAGCGTGTATTCCTGGCCGTCCAGGGCCTTGATGGTTTCCCCTTCATAAGCGGTGCGGGTGACAATGCCGCCCTGCACTTTCGCCGCGTCAAAGGCATGGAGGGGCGTCCCCAGTTCATGCAGGACGAAGTTGGTAATATCCACAATGTTGTTGATGGGGCGCAGGCCGACGGCTACCAGGCGTTCCTTCAGCCATTCCGGGCTTTCCTGCACGTTCACGCCGCTGATTTTTACGGCGGTGTAGTACGGGTTCAGCTCCGGCTGGTCCAGCCGCACGAAGTCTCCGGCGGGTTCCAGCGCCACTCCGGCGTCGTCAATGGGAACGGGCTTGTACTCCCGGCCGGAGATAGCGGCCAGTTCATACGCCATGCCGTTGTGGGAAAGCAGATCCGGACGGTTGGGCGTTACTTCCACTTCCACCAGGGTATCCGCCTTGACAACCTGGGAAATAGGCGTGCCGGGTTCCAGTTCCTGAGGGAGAATCCAGAGACCGTGCTCCTTGTCGGGAAGCCCCAGCTCGGAGGCGGAACAGAGCATGCCGCGGGACTCCACGCCGCGCAGCTTGCCCACCTTGATTTCAAAGTTGCCGGGCAGCACCGCTCCCGGCAGGGCGCAGGGGACTTTGTCCCCCACCTTGTAGTTCTGCGCACCGCATACGATCTGGTGCAGCGAGCCGTCGCCCACGTCCACCTGGCAGACTTTCAGCCGGTCCGCCTGGGGATGCTGTTCCGCGGCGGCCACGCGGGCCACCACCACGTATGGGGAATCCACGCCCTGCTGGCGGATGTCTTCCACCTCAATGCCGGCAAAGGTCAGCATGTCAGACATTTCATCCACGCTCAGGCCGGACAGGTCAATATACTGGGAAAGCCAGTTAAGGGAAATCTTCATAACGGGAAAACAGGTAAGGATTATTGGAATTGGGCAAGGAAGCGCACATCGTTCTCAATCAGGGCGCGTATGTCCCTGATGCCCCAGCGGATCATCGCCAGGCGGTCCAGGCCGATGCCGAAGGCAAAGCCGGTCAGCCCCGTGTAGCGGGCCTGTGAGCGGGGGTCCAGCCCCAGTTCGCGGTCCACGGCTTCAAAAACATTGGGATCCACCATGCCGCAGCCGGCAATCTCCACCCAGCGGGGGGCCTGACCGTCCACCTTCAGCTTGACGTCAATTTCAAAACTGGGTTCCGTGAACGGGAAGAAATGGGGGCGGAAGCGAACCTCCGTGCCGGAGCCGAAAAGGGCGCGCAGAAAATATTCCAGCGTTCCTTTCAGGTCGCCCACGGAAACGTCCGTATCCACATACAGGCCTTCAAGCTGATTGAAGGCGGAAAGGTGCGTGGCGTCAATTTCGTCGCGGCGGTAGGCGGAACCGGGAGCGATGACACGCACGGGCGGCAGCTGCTTTTCCATGGAGCGGATCTGCACGGAAGACGTGTGCGTACGCAGAAGCTTGCCGGAATCAAAGTAAAATGTATCCTTCTCATTGCGGGCCGGATGATCCTCCGGCGTGTTCAGCGCGTCAAAGCAGTGGAACTCGTCCTCAATCTCCGGGCCGTCCGCCAGGGCAAAGCCCATGTGGCGCAGAATGCGGACGGCTTCATCCCGCACGATGGTGAGGGGGTGCAGCCCGCCAGGCGGCAGGGAGCGGGCCGGAAGCGTCAGATCCACCCCGGCCACGGCGGCCTTGTCCGCCAGGGCCTGCACTTCCTCCAGCTTGGCGTCCAGGGCATCCGTAATGGCCTTGCGGGCCTCGTTAAGCAACTGGCCGACAGCGGGCTTTTCCTCCCTGGGAACATTCTTCATGCCCGTCTGGGCCAGGGTTAATTCCCCTTTTTTGCCGAGGATGGCCACGCGCGCGTCTTCCACGCCACGCCTGTCAGACGCCTGGGCGATGCGTGCCAGGGCGTCCCGTTGGATGCGTACAATCTCTTCCTTCATAAAATTTGACGGGCAAGAGCTTACCCGTCCCCCCCGCCAGCGTCAAGCCCTTCGGGCCGGCGGAACGTCACTCAAGGGAAAATGGCGTCATCCGGAAAGGGGGAAAGAACCATGGACCCTGCTTCCCAATCACTAATACTTAATCATGAATATCTCCCCAGAAAATTACACGTATCCCGGCCGGGCGGACATGCGGCCGGAAACCATGCCGAGCACGCAGAACAAGGTATAAACCAGGCAGAACGGCAGGAAAGAGCCCCCCTGATGCAGGAAGGAAGTGAACAGCAGGCTCAACAGGGCGCCCATGGTGAAGCCGATTCCCTGGGACATGCCGGAAAGCCTGATTGATTCGGAAGGCGTCCGGGCCCGTTCCACCATCAGCGCCATTCCGCGGCTGAATACGGTTCCCGTCGCCAGGCCGAACAGAATAGCCATCCAGACGGCCCAGTCCAGTGGAAGATACAGGATGCCCCAGCAGGAAAGGGCCGCCAACGCCATGGCCACCACGATGAGGAGCCCCCGTCCGCCCATAGCTTTTTCCAGAATGTGAGCGGAGAGCGTAGCGGGCAGCTGGGCGAACATGGCCACGGAAAGGATGAAACCTGCGTCCTCATAGCTCATGCCCCGCTGCCTCAGAAAGATGGGAATCCAGGTATAAAAGAAATAGGCAGCCCCAACGCGGCTCAAATAAAAAACGGTAACCTGCCATGCCTTGCCGCTGCGCAGCAGGCTGCGTCCGGATGCCGCCGGATCGTTTTGAAACACGCCGTCCGGATGCCTGAGAAAATAAGCGCCCCACACCAGCATCCCCAGCAGGATGGGAATAATCCAGATCCCCAGGCCGAAACGCCAGCCTCCCAACATATTGGAAAGGGGAACGGACAGGCCGGAAGCCGCAGCGCTGCCCACGCCGATCATGGCGCTGTAAACGCCCATCATGGCGGAAGCATGGTCAGGAAACTGATGCTTGATCAGTCCGGGAATGGCCGCCCCGGCAATCCCCATGCCCAACCCCATCAGAACCATGCCTCCGTATAACCCCGCCACTCCGTCCCAGCTACGCCAGAAAATTCCGGCTACCGCCAGAAGCTGGAACCAGAAAATGATTTTCCATGGCGTCATCCGGCGTGCCACGCGCGGAGAAATGGGAGCCGCCACCCCCAGCACAAAGACGGGCAGCAGGGCGAACAGCCCTGAATTTTCCAGGGAAAGCCCCATATCCCTTTCAATCGTTCCCAGCAGCGGATCGGGAGAATCAAACCCGGTACGCAGATTGAAGCACACGATTAAAAAGGCGGCAAACAACAGCATCTTTCCCCTGATGCCTCCGGAAGTTCCTGCCTTATCCATCCCATGTTATACAGCCTCTTCCCCGCCCCTGTTCAAAAGTAACAGCCTTCCGGCTGTCAGCGGTCCGGAAGATACGGTATGGAGAAAAGACCATCAGGATGAGCAATCCCCTTGCTGTTTTCCATCCGCCCCCCCCTGTCATGAAAAAGCGCCGCCGTCCCGGAGAACGGCGGCGCCCGAACACGCTAACCTCTTAAGCTTTCATTTGGAAGGGCGTTTGCCGTACACCAGCGTACGCCTGCCGTCCCAGGAAACGGCTTCAATCCGCGTAGAACCTTCCGGATAGGGAACCGTAGTGGAGGAATTATCCCTGGAATCCGTCCCCGCCATGGTGATGCGGACCATCTCCCTGTCTTTGTATGTTTCAAAGACGACGGCGTTTTTCCACACGTCATGGGAAATAATGCGACGATTGCCCTGCTCCGTAACGCCCTGGTTGTAAACGCCGCGGACAGGCAGTCGGTTCTTATATGCTTCCGCGCTATTGACGGAAATATAGTAAATGACGGGGCTTTCCGGCTTTTTGTACTTCCTGGCGTAGGCAATCAGGTTCTTGCAGTCGGCCTCCGTGATGGTCATGCGGGCGCAGGTGTAGTCGTCCAGTTCCTGGTCAATGGGCTTGAGCATGCCCGTTTTCCGGAAAAAATCCGTCAGGTCCTGTCTGGCGGCGTCGCAGGCGTTCTTCATGAACGCAAGCTGGAGCTCGCCGTCCTTCTTGCCCCTGGTATCCATCTTGATGGCCTTATAAAAGATATCCGGATAAAAATCGGGATTACCCTTCCCGGCTACCTTGAAATACAACTCAAGCTGCCACAGGGGGGCCAGCTTGACAAAATGGTCGTGCACCATCGGACGGTTATCCCCGCCGGAACGCTTGTCCGGCCCGCTCTGGACAAGCCAGTTTTCCCCCTTCAAAATGCCGTTGTTCAAGTAGGCGTTGAAGCGTCCGCCAATCATGTTGCCGTCCCCGCCGTTGATGCGTTCATGCTCCAGGCGCATGTTGGAGGGATTCAGCATGTAATTCACGTAAGCGGAGTAAATGTTATTGGTCACTTCTCCGGTGGATACCCATTTCATGGCGGGGCGCACCTGATTGACGTGGCCGAACTCATGGGCAATCCCCCAGGCGCTGCCGGGAATCCTGTCCGGATTGCCTACCTCCTTCATGGTGCCGTTATGAAAGGCGGCCCCCGTGCCGTCCGCATGCATGAACCCGTTCCAGATCACACGGCCGAACATCCGGTTTTTGGGCAGCATCCTGTACTTGTACAGGCCCATGATCTGCTGCTCCATGCCGATAATCCTGTCGTACAGGGCAATAAGTTCCTCCCCCTTGTCCGGGCAGAATTGTTTAAGTTCCTCCACCGGATACACCAGATGCACGCGGCTGCCCACGATGTCCACAACTTCCGTGGGGGAGTTTTCCAGCATCTTCTTCCAGTCGCTGTTTTTGCTGACGCCTCCCACGAAAACCCCGTTCACCTTGCCGGACAAAATGGATAAATGCACCTTGGGAGCCTTCTTGTAATTGGGGGTAAAATACTCAATGTAGCCAAGCCCCTTGTTCTTCGCCCTGATGATGTTGACTCCCTCCTTCAGCGGATAGGAGCTGTGGCCTCCGTCCCGCCCGAAGTTGTGGATAACCAGATTCAGCTTTTCCCCTTTGGAATCCCCCATGACCAGCAACACGTCCTCCCCCTCCTCAAAAAAGATGCCGGTGGGATTTTCAAATTTGCTGTACTGGCTGGTACGCAGGCGTTCCGCCAGATCCTTGACCGGTTCATACGGCTCCGCCGTAAGGGCGCGGGCCTTGCGGTCAAATTTCTTCTCCGCCATCTGTGCGGCAAGCTCACGCACAAAGGGATCCTTAATCCTGGCGATGCGGTCGCGCGTGACATTGGGCTTCAACGCCAGCATGTATTCATTGGCGAACACATTGGAATCCAATGCTTTCAAACCCTCCTCCGTAATCGGCGCCCCCCCTGCTTCCTGGGCGGAAAGCACGCCGCCGCCCAGCACGCCGCAGAGGGCCAGTAAAAGACCCCCCTTTTTCAACAATGGTGAGAAAATCATATTTGTTAAATAATACTGTTCAGTTTCCGGAATTGTTTCAAGGAAAAACGCCCGGCCCCTCCCATGCCCGGGAAAAAGCCCCTCTGTGTGACATGGAACGCTCGGGCCCAGGAAGAAAAACTGTCCATCCCCCTTGACGGGGGCCGTATAATGACGCTCGCAAAACATTTTTCCATATGAATACAGAAACACATCAATTTCAGGCGGAAGTCCGGCAGCTGCTGGACATTGTCATCAACGCCCTTTACAGCGACCGTGAAATCTTTGTCCGCGAGCTTGTTTCCAACGCTTCCGACGCCCTGGAAAAACTGCGTTTGAAGCAGCTGACGGATTCTAATATTTACCAGCCGGACAAGCCCTTGGAAATCACCGTCACCACGGATAAGGAAAACAAGACCATCACCATTGCGGACACCGGCATCGGGATGACGGAAGCGGACCTGGTGGAAAACCTGGGAACCATCGCCCACTCCGGCACCAAAAAATTCATGGAGGCCCTCAAACAGAAGCAGGAAGGCGGAGCGGACCTGATCGGCCAGTTCGGCGTGGGCTTCTACAGCTCTTTCATGGTGGCGGACCGGGTGGAAGTGTTCACCCATTCCTATGAACCGGAAGCTGCTTCCCTGCGCTGGTCTTCCGACGGACGGGAAGGCTACAGCATCGAAACGCTGGAGGAACCGCTGGACCGGGGCACCCGCATCGTCATCCGCCTGAAAGACGAATATGAAGAGTTCTCCCAGGAATACCGCGTGAAGGAGCTCCTGCGCCGCTACTCCAACTTCGTGGGGTTCCCCCTCAACTTCAACGGAGAGCACGTCAACACCGTCCAGGCCATCTGGTCCAAGTCCAAATCCGACGTGAAACCGGAGGAATATGATGAATTTTACCAGTTCATTGCCCACACGGATGAAAAACCCCTGTCCTACATGCACTTCAGCGCGGACGCCCCTATTGCCCTGAATGCCCTGCTTTTCATCCCCAGGCGCAATCCGGAAATGTTCGGATTCGGCCGCGTGGACGCCAACGTGGCCCTGTACTGCAAGCGCGTGCTGATTGACGCCAAGCCGGAAGGCCTGCTGCCGGAATGGCTCCGCTTCCTGAACGGCGTGGTGGACAGCGAGGACCTGCCCCTGAACATTTCCCGTGAAATGCTTCAGGACAACTCCCTGGTGCGCAAAATCAGCGACATCATCACCAAACGCTTCATCAAGCATCTGGAAAAACTGGCGAAGGACGATCAGGAAACCTACAGGGAATTCTACGCGCAATTCTCCCGCTACCTGAAAGAAGGCGTCGTCACCTCCTGGCCGAACAAGGAATCCCTGGGCAAGCTGCTCCGTTTTGAATCCACGGCCACGGAACCGGGGGAAACGACCTCATTTGAAGACTACGTCACCCGCATGAAGGAAGGGCAGACGGCCATTTACGCGCTTACCGGCCCCTCCCGCTCCCATCTGGAAAACAGCCCGTACCTGGAAGCCTTCAAAGCCCGCGGCTATGAAGTGGCCTTCTTCACGGACCACGGGGACGAATTCGTGCTGGACTCCCTGTCCAGCGTGGACGGAAAGCCCGTCACGATGATCGACCGCGCCGACGTGGAACTCCCCGCCCTGGAAGAGGAACAGAAGGACGCCCTGCCCCAGGAGGAAGCCGCGGCCCTGGAAGAATGGCTGAAAGGGCTGTACCCGGACAAATTCTCCAAAGTCACCCTGGGCAAGCGCCTGGTCAGCGGAGCCGCCGTAGCCCTGCAAAGCGGCAATGACATGGGGCCGGAAATGAGGGCGTACATGAAAGCCATGGGGCAGGAAGTGCCGGAAAGCCACCCGCAGCTGGAACTGAACCCCTCCAACCCGCTGGTGAAAAAGCTTTCCGCCCTGCGGACGGAAAACCCGGAACTGGCGCAAATGGTGGCGGACCAGATCGCGAATACCGCCCTGCTCCGCGCCGGCATGCTGGACGATCCCGCCGTGCTGGCCCAGTCCTCCCAGGCCCTGATGGAACAGCTCCTGCTGAAGTAAGGACCCCGGAGGAAACAGCCTCTTTCCCCAAGCCGCTCCCTGCCCACCCCGCCGGGGGCGGCTTTTTCATTTCTCTTCCCGCCATGAACGCGTTACGCCGCATGCCCCGCCACATTCTGTTCCTGAGGCTGGCCTATCAAGCGGGTATGTGCCTGCTGGCCCTGGTCGCCGTAACGCTGACCGCCATTGACCTGACCACGGAAGCGGCGGAATGGGAAGTCACGGCGGACCGCGTCATCTACTGGATTTTTGTGCTGGATTATGTGTTCCGCTTCTCCATCAGCCGGTCCAAATGGCTCTTCATTAAGGAACACCCCTGGGATTTGCTGGCCATTATTCCCTTTGACGCCCTGTTCCGCCTGTTCAGGTTCGCCTCGCTGGGGGAAATCTTAAGGCTCGCCAGGTATCTGGACCTGTTTTCCTATGCCATGAGGTTCACCACGCGCATTCGGCGTTTCTTCAACACGAACGGATTCAAGTATATCTGCATCGCTGCCCTGGTCATCATCCTGCTGGGAGCCGTAGGCATCCATCTGGCGGAGGGCATGAGCCTGCCCAACGGCATCTGGTGGTCCTTCGTCACGGCTACCACCGTAGGCTACGGGGATACCTATCCGGTCACCACTTCAGGCAAATTCCTGGCTGTATTCCTGATGCTCACGGGCATCGGATTCGTGGGAACGCTCACCAGCACCATCACGTCCTTCTTTCTGAGTCCCCACGGCGGAGAAGCGCTGCCGTACAGGGAAGAGGAAATTGAAGCCATTAAAAAGAAACTGGACAACCTTTCCTCCATGACGGATGAGGACATAGACACCATGGCGGCCCTGTTGAAAACCCTTCGGGACGCCTCCCCAGCACCTCCAGCGGGAAAAGAGGAAACGCCTGCTATCCATTCCGGAAAAAACTGACAAAATCCGTTTGGTATTACATCAAAAAATGCCCTGTCCGTCCCAGGGCAAATACCAAATACTCAACCGTTTTTCAGTGAGAAGATTTTAAGTCTTTATGTTGATTACCAGCTGATTGGCTACCTTTAAAAAAAAGAAACGCCGCAATGACAATGTTGGCCAAAGGAACTAGTTTTAAAAGCACCAACCATCCGCTCTCTCCTATGTCATGAAGCCTCCTGACATCTGCAACAATATTGAAATATATATAAGAAATAAAAATAATCACAAACAAAATTAATATTCCTGAATCATTCCCTGTTTTATCCCACACCATTGCAACTCCATAAAGAAGAATAATAGCCACAATTGGCAATATCAGCAACTTCAGCGCCCAATATTCAGATCTGGAAACACGACCGGAAAAACTGACATATTTTCTTAAAAATGAAGTTCCATTCGCATTCTCCATTTTTATAGAAGCATTTCCCTCTATTTCTCTGCGGATTTTATGCATATCGGAAGCAGATACGGAAGACTTCAAAATCTCCTGGACGTTAGATGCATTACACTCTATTCCCAACTCATGGTTCACGATGTCTGCAACTGACTTAGAACTTGTTTTTGTCAATATTGCGGCATCCACAAGTTTATTATATGCATTAATACGGGATAGCCTTTCTTCCGACTGTTCCATAACTTTCATCTTTTTATAAATACAGTTACTATGCTCTTCGCTCTTCCCTTTACATTACTCCCAGCTTCTTCAGCATGGAGATGGCAACGGAATTTCCCTGTTCCGCAGCCAGACGATACCAGCGTATCGCTTCCTGCCTGTTTTTAGCAACTCCATGCCCAAAATAAAAACACGCGCCCAATCTTCTTTGAGCTTCTGCATTTCCTTTTTTGGCTGACAAAAAATACCAGTTTACGGCTTCTCTTTTATTCTTCCCAACTCCGTTTCCAAAAAAATAACAATCGCCCAGCCACCTCTGGGCCTCCACATACCCCTGCCCGGCAGCCAGGCGGAACCACTTCACCGCCTCCTGTTTGTCCTCCCTGATTCCTTCTCCCCCAAAATAACAACCTCCCAGAATCCACTGGGCTTTCGCGTTCCCCTGCTCGGCAGCCAAACGGTACCACTTCACCGCCTCCTGTTTGTCCTCCCTGATTCCTTCTCCCCAAAAATAACAATCTCCCAGAATCCTCTGGGCTTCCGCATCCCCCTGTTCGGCTGCCAGACGGTACCACTTCACCGCCTCCCTCTTGTCCTCCCTGATTCCTTCTCCCAAAAAATAACAATCTCCCTGCCGCTTATAACAATCTACCAGAATCCTCTGGGCTTCCGCGTCCCCCTGTTCGGCTGCCAAACGGTACCACTTCACCGCCTCACTCTTGTCTTCTCTGATTCCCTCTCCCCAAGAATAACAGTCTCCCAGAATCCTCTGGGCTTCCGCGTCCCCCTGCCCGGCTGCCAAGAGATACCACTTCACCGCCTCCCTCTTATCTTCTCTGATTCCCTCTCCCCAAAAATAACAGTCTCCCAGCATCCTTTGGGCTTTCGCGTTTCCAAACTCCGCCGATTTTTTGAAATATGAGACAGCTCTCTCCACATCTCCTTTATTCAAATACTGCTCCCCCAAATTCATCAGGCGGGTATGATCCAGTTCTACTGTCTCGTTCTCATGGGCGTATTTTTTTCCATTAAATAGCTGTACAACACTAAAAGCTGTTAAAAAACATACGGAAATGATGATTGCAATCATCCGCCATTTTCTTCCTGCCCACCGTTTTTTCTCTATCTCTATTTCCGGATAATTATTTCCATCCGCAAATATTTGTTTCATGCTTTTTTTAGAACAATGAAAATCTATCAGGAAAAACGAGAACAGCAGAAAGACGATGATGAAAGATAAGTAAGACCACATATTTTCAGAACAGTCCATCAATAAAAAACCTACAGGAATAAATAAGGAAAAATAAACGCCCGCATTTAATATCATACTGTTATACTTGCAGTCTCCTGCCATGTCCGCTGCACGGCTGTCAGGAATACAGGCAGAAGATATACAGAAAACAACAATTCCTATATAGTCTCCCCACGTCAAATGTTCCACTATTCCTTTCCAGCTTTTTATTACTGCAAAATCATACAGGGAAACAGCAATAACCAGTAAGCACAAAGCCAAAGCGGCTTGTACTGTAGAAACTTGAGTTTCCCTTCTTGAAGAGAATAAAGACAGGGGCAGCAGGACGACGGAAGCCGCAAAAGAAAAAATCACCCTGGCGCTCAACCCTCCCAGCGCTCCAACCAAAATACTTAATATTGCATGAAGCATACTCATTAACAATCAATATTTATACCAGCTTTCACCCATTTATCCTGATGATTCCGTTATTTAATATTAATTTCATTATTGAGAATCAAATAATCAATAGCGCCAGCGGCCTCCCTTCTATTCATTATTCCCTGTTTGACGCGCAGGGACAAAACCTTTACCATCTTGTCTGCAAGAACCTTGTCCACCTTTCCCTGTTTTACGGCTTCCTGAAGGCGTGACAGAGATGCGCGAAAGACCTGAGCTTCTTCTTCCCTGGCAATTTTTGACTGGGCTTCATGTTCCGCCTGGTTGATGATTGTCTTGGCTTTGGCGCTTTGACGTTTATCCCAGGCGGCAGCTCCCGCCCTGGCTTTGGCTGAAGGGTCATAAGTGCTGGTAATTAAATCCCCACGATACCTGTTCCCATATTGGTCTGAAACGGAAATCGGGGTTATGCTGGTTCTAGTTGTAGGCGTTTTTCTGCTTTTGAACCGTTCAAACCTGGCTCTGGCGCTTCTGTCCCCTTTCCCGGAATGAGTGTAATAGCCACCCGCTCTTCCCGTTTCCAAAGTTCGAGCCAAAACATGTTCTCCCACCAGAAAGACTGTTCCAAATATGATTAATAAGGAAATAGAAACATTCATTTTTTGCCTGTTCTAACGGATTCCCAATCCGTACATTTATATCGAATAATGTAGAAAAAAATCTAACATATTTTTATGAATCATTGTTTATCATCTTTCATTTCCTTTTCCGTTCCTGTTTGATCTTTATAGCTGTTATCATCACATTTTAGACTTGTGTACGGATTGGGAATCCTCTGCTACAACGTTCTTCATGAACATACCGACTTCCTCTTTCCCCTCCGATACGGATCAGACAGGAATCCTCCTCATCCGTTCCCTGGGCATTCCTCCCATGGACGCTTTCCTTCTTCTAAAGGACCTCCTGGACACCAGCCGCGGAAGAGGCGACAGAATAACCCGGGCCAAACGATGCATACGGCTGGGAGGAGAGGCCCTTGCCGACAGGGAAACAAGCGTGCCGTTTTCCCAGGCTGTCCGCGCCAGCCTGGAAGCAAGAAAACACCGCCGGCCCCGCACCCTGCAGGAAATCCGCTATATGGCTGCCCGGATGATGAAAAAATGCCCGGAACTGGCAAGAAAACAGGTCCGTTCCATCACGCCGGAAGATTGCGAGCGTTATCTCCGCAAAAGCTTTTCCACTCCCCGCCAGCGGCACAAGGGGCGGCTGATCCTGAGCGGCATCCTGAATTTTTCCCTGAAGCGCGGGTGGTGCCGCAGAAACGCGGCCTTTCTGGTTCCTCCCCCCATCCTCAGGGAAAAACGCATCAGGGCCCTTTCCCTGTACGAGGCAAAACGGCTTCTCCACACCGCGGAACAGTTGTTCCACGGGGCATGCCTGCCGGCCTGCGCCCTGATGCTGTACGCGGGCATACGCCCCCACGAGGTCAAAAGGCTGACCTGGAAGAACATCAACCTGAAATCCGGCCTGGTTTCACTGGCGCCCAGCCATACCAAAACAGGCGGGAGCCGCCACGTTTCCATCCTTCCCGTGCTGGGCGCCATCCTCAGCCGGACGTCTTCCGCCGGTTCCCCCTCCCGTCCCGTTTGCCCGCCCAACTGGGAAAAGAAATGGATGGAAGTAAGGCGCCGGTCCGGCATCCTGAAAAAAAGCGGATGGGTGCAGGACGTGCTGAGGCATACCTACGCCTCCTACCACCTGGCCCATTTCTGCAATCAAAACCTTCTTCAGAAGGAGATGGGGCACTCCTCCCCCTCCCTGCTTTTGGCCCGTTATCTTAACATGGACGGAATCACCTCCGCAACCGGCGCCATGTTCTGGACGCACAGCTTCATTCCTCCCGCTCCGTTAAAGAAAAACTGACAAAAATCCGTCTGGAATTGCGCGGCCAAAGACGGACAATCCCCCTGCGTCATCAAACAGGAGGCGTATTTATTTTGCCTTGAATCCAAAATAAGGCACAGTACAGTCCTCCGGCAACCTTCAATAATGCCGAGTCGGTTTTGCCTTGAATCCAAAATAAGGCACAGTACAGTGGGGACATTGTCAAAACGGTATGGGAATCGTTTTGCCTTGAATCCAAAATAAGGCACAGTACAGTAGATACTGTGCCTTATTTTTATGCTCAGCGACTTATAGAGAAATACAGCGTCCGATATTTTTACCAAAAGAGCATTTGCTGAGGCATGGAAACATCCTGCCGGGGACAAGACCTGCCATGAAAAACAAACATCTTATCCCACTGGATATTCGTGACGAAAAGACACCGGACAGAGCCGTCAGGCGGTATCATTTTCTGGATTCTGCGGGAGTGGGTAGCCATTCTTTCCTGAGTAACGCACGCACGGGCATAGACGCTATACTGAATCATCGTATAGCCGTCTTCCAAAAGAGCCTTACGGAAATACTGATAGTTTTTTTTATCTTCCGGCGTGGTTGTGGGAAGATCAAAGAACACAACTAGCCATCCCATTTTATAGTTGTCATAACCCATGGTTCATACGGTCCGGATTGCCCGGCAAGAACTGCTTTGCGGAAACTGCGGCAGACGGCCTCTACCGCCGCCCTCAACGGCAACTGTTTATCCTGATACATAACAGCAGCCTGCAAAGTGGCTGTAATATGTTGCCTGTACTCACGATTGATCTCTCCTGTTTCCTCTTCTGTTTTTCCTTCCCGCAGGCACAAATGAATCCAACGGGCCACATTGGCATCAAAGGCTGGTCTGAAGGGTTCCATCAGATCATAAGCCAAAGGCGCTGCATGTTCCCGGGATTGATGAAAAATGCCGAAGCAAGGATCCAGCCCCAGAGCAAAGAGATATTGTAATACGCAAGATAACAGAATAGCGTACGCATAGTTGAAGAGGTCATTAAACCCCTCCTCATGACGTCCCCTGTGAAAATCGGAGTTTGCCCATGTATCCGCAAATACGCTCCAGAACAGGCGGGCACACTCCGCTTCCCTCGCCGTCTTTTCCGTCACGGCCATTCTTTTCAGCTCCGCAATGGCGGGATGATGCGGATTCCATGCCTGAGCCAGCGCCGTCTGATTTCCACACTTGGCATCCAAAGTCTTTTGCCAAAGACGGTTCCGCAAGCGGGCCGGCATATCCGCCAAATGTCTTAACAGCCCGGTATCCGTAGCCCGATCCGCCGGCAGGAGCAGCACGGCAGGCCTGTAGCTTTCACACAGCACGAAACCTATTCTCTTCCTGGCCAGCTCTATCAGCAAATTGCTCGTGAGCGTCGCCTTAAACGAACTGAGCACAACAGCCCCCACATCCTCCAGCGGAATCGTCCGGGGAGAATTCTCTCCATCCACGCATCTGAGCTGGCCCTTGTCGCAGCTCAGATGGCATGTATAAGTATCTATGCTCAGAATATGGTATGACATGGGAAATGCCTTATCGTGGAGTCCCCGTATAAGAAGTGGGATATATTTTCATTTGGTATTTTTTTAATAAAGAAATGAGATCTACTTCACGCCAATTACATTCATGCTTTTTGTTAGTAGGTGCAGCGCAATGCGCTCTTTGAAGATCTAATTTTACGCCAACTTTTCCATCCTTGATGGATGCAATTCTCCATACACCTGTACGCCTGGGATCTTTGGACGAGGTTAAATGAACCAGCATGCCGTTTTTCAGAATACGCACCGGCTTGCCGCCGTTCTGTTCTTTCAAGGACATGATTTGCTTAAATACCTTAATATGCCTGATCACCACCGGCTTGGGATCTAACGCCACTCCATAATTACCTTCAATTTCTATGGCTGCCTTAAGAGCCTTCAATTTTGACGCGCCTTCCGGAAACACTCCGACCAATTTACTTGCTTTTACCTGATTTTTTTCCTTCTTCCCATCTTTCTTTCTGGAGAGAGAAACCATGGCATCCTCCCCGCTTCCCTGAACAGAAAGCACTCTCTGCATGGTTTCCTTGAGTAAAGCGCCGCCCATGTCTGCGGGGATATGCTTAACAACCCTCTGCTCCATCAATTTTTCACGAATATTTTCTTTAAGAGAAGTGGAAAGATCGCGCAATATCATGCGGCCATCATCATTCAGGACATAATGACGCTGATTCGCAACAGGTCTAACTTGAGGTATCAGCTTTTCCGGGATCCGGCGCATGGCAAGAACACGTCTCAGCAAACCATTATGATGAGCAGGGATGATATCAGGAATAAGCCCCAGCACACAAGCATCCAAGGCATGATGCAGATGAGTGAGAGAACGCAGGTTTTCCTTAAGAATCTTGCCGGAGTCCGGGTCGGCAGCCTCCGGGCACAATTCTTTGAAGACTCCCAAAACATCCCACGACTTACGAACTTCAGCGGTAACGGCGCCAGGAATCAGGTCGATGCGAGCATCCGGAAGAACGTTACCTATAGACTTGCAGGCCAGTTTCATCAGGTGGGAACTCTGCGTCATCATGCCTTCCGTCATGCCTATTTCCTTCATGGCATCGTGATTTTGTAATTGATGCCTATGGGACAATCCCCTCACCATCAGTAAGGCCTTGCGCTTCTTTTTGCGCTTGCGGTCATCTTCATGCCACTTCTTGTCGTCCAACTTCTCAACAAATTCCCTATAATTATTAAAGGAACAAATATGCAGGTTCGTTCGTCCCGTAACCGGCTTACCCTGCTCCTGCTCCACAAAATCGTACCCGGTACGCTGACCTTTCATCTTGTTAACCTCTTTCCTCGTGAGAACCAGAGAAGAAAGCGCGTTAGACTGCCGGAAAGAATAGGGGACGATATGTTCCATCTCCATATTTTCCAGCTCATGAGTGCCATACCGCTCACCGGTAAACGGGCATGTCCAGTTCATGTCCATGGCGATGCGGCACTTACGTATCAGATTGGCAGAAAGCGCTTTCCCCGGTAAATCCCGTTTTAATTTATTGACGGCTTCCGTATGGCTTTTCTGACGCAGATTCAGTTCTGTCTGAATCTTTTTGCTGTCCATGCCGGAAAACGCCGTCAGTTCTTTACCGACTTCCACACAAATGCGGGAAATTCTGTCTTTTTGCCCGTCGGCGAAATCCTGAATCAAATCTTTCAGCAAGCGATCCAGAATCAACATACGGTGACGGACAAGGTGGTTATTGGTCATCGTATCAAGACGGCGTTCTTTCTGGTATTGATTCACGGAAGAATCCGCGTCAAGGAGGCAATACAGACAACCGTCATGCGCTTTCAGTTCCCCATCCGGATGCGCTTCTCCCCGGGCAGGACGCGTCGGGTCTTCCCCGTCAAGGGTTTCTTCCACAACTTTTTTCAAGATGGGGCGGGCATACGGCGCTCGCCCCGTCGCATACTTGGGTTTTAATGGCGTGGCGGCATAATCCGGATCTGTCTTCTTGGCTTTCTTTCGATTGGCCTGTTGATGGCGTTCTTTCTCTATTTTCTTTTCCAATGCCTCGAAAGATTCCCCACGGGACTTAAGCAAATTCAACAAATAATTCGGGGTAACGGACTTCCCGCGACGCAGACGATTGGCGGCAAGCCGGTAAACAGATGGAGAAAGAGTTTCCCCGATGCCGCTTCTTTTCAGAACTTCCACGGCAGGATCCAGGTAAAGAGCCTCTTCGCTGTCAGGATGCAAAGTAAAATAGTTGGCTACATTAGTCTCTGTCTCTCCCAGACGAGAAGAGATGGCCTTCTCCAGAGACGCTTTGGTCAACTTTCCTTCCTGTCGGGCCTGATTCATCAATTCTCTGCGTATCTCTGCAGAAAGAGGCTCTCCGTCCGCACGGATGTTACATAAAATCCGGGCCATGCGGTATTCATAAAATTCCGGGCAATTCGCCGTCGGAACCTTGGATAGTTTTTCTGCCCGTTCACGGGCATTTTGCTCAGAATTTCCTTTCTTTAGCTCAGCTTCATACACCTGAGCCCACGAGACAGGGCAACGGCTGATGATGCGGTTATCAAAACGGGGGATTAACTGCCCGAACAAAAGACTCCCACGATAACGTCGGGCCAATTTTATCCCGTACTGAAGCAACACGCCGCGCTGTTCCGTTGTCAGAGGATGATGCTGCGCAATCAACTCCATGATTTCCGAAGTCAGCCCCGGAATCAGAGGCGCGGAAAGCTCCAATATGCGCCGTACTTCCTTTTCCACGGTTAAGCGGGGAAAAGCGGTATTGAGATTTTTATAAGCCGGCGTTGAAACATTCATCGGAGCATCCGCTTTGCCCTCTTCCAGTTTCAATTCCCGGCAAATGGTTTCCGCCATAGTCGCCGTCCCATGTTTATCCATCAAATCTTTAGCATGCTGCACTCTCTCGGTATCTTCCTTGTTCCCTCCATCTTCTGAAAAGCCGCTAGACCATGAGACATTATTGTCGTACCCCCGGTTATGAGCATACCAGCGGAGGACATGCCAAAGTTCAATCGGGGCAAGATTTCTATGTCCTTTTAATGCTTCTGACGCCAAATAAAAGGGAGCGGGATGCCCGGGAGTTTCCTTCATTTCCTGCGTGATGATTTGAGCCTGAACCAGCAATCTGCCGATACGCTCGATACGAACGCGCCGAGACCGGATATTGCGTCTCAAACGCCTGTATTCACGCCTTTTAAATGCCTGACAATCATCTTTCGGAAACACAACTGCACCGCAACCGCAAACAGAGGGATCCGTATCATCATGAGAAGCGGATTCAATTACAGCCCACCCAATGGAGGCGTAACCAATATCGAACGAAAAAGTAAGAGAACGCGACATCACAAAAAACTGCTTTTATTCATGTTATATGCCAATATTGCATTTTATCAAGTATTTTATAAAAATTATTCAGTTCAAAAAAACAGTTGACAAAACATCTGAACATCACTTTAATTTCCAACGGATTCAAGACAAAATTTGAAATGCAAACCGATTTTCCTGACTGCCAGCCAGTCACACCGGTAACAAAAGCATTTTTATCAAACCGCCATGCGTTTCAGCGCAAGGCGGTTTTTATTATCCTTTGAAAGTTCAAAAGACTGACAAAAATCCGTCTGGAATTGCGCGGCCAAAGACGGACAATTCCCTGCGCCGGGAGCGTCCGGCGCCCCTCTTTTTTCCAACCTTTCCGCCATTCTCCTATCATGCCAGCAACCAGCCCTCCCCGCGCCTGGGCCGAAATAGACCTCGGGGCCATCCGCCATAACCTGAATGTCGTCAAGCAGGCGGCCAAAGGGGAATATTACATGCCCGTCGTGAAGGCAGGCGCCTACGGCCACGGGCTGGAACAGGTTTGCCGCACGCTGGATTCGGAAGGCATCGCTTTCTTCGGGGTGGCCAATGTGGGGGAAGCCCGGCGCATCAGCCAAGCGGGCTGCCGCACCCGCCCTTACATCCTGGGCCCCGCGTTCCCGGAGGAACGGGAGGAAATCGTGCTGAACGGCTGGCGCTCCTTCATTTCCACCATGGAGGAAGCAGAGCATTACAATTCCCTGGCGCGGCTGTACGGAAAGACGCTGCCCATCCACCTTTCCGTGGATACGGGAATGGGCCGCGGCGGATTCCTGCCGGACCAGCTTGAAGAACTGCTTTCCCGCCTGGGAGAACTGGACAGCCTGCATCCGGAAGGCCTGGGAGCACACCTGCCCTGCGCGGACGAGGACCGGGAAATCACGCTCAGGCAAATCGCCCTCTTTGAACGGATGGCCGCCCGCATCCGGGAAAAACTGCCCTTGAAGTATTGCCACCTGGCCAACAGCGCCGCCTCCCTGGATTATGAAATTCCCTCCAACAACATGTGCCGCCCCGGGCTGGTGCTGTACGGTTTTTCCCCCATTGCCTCCCCATGGGCCTCTCAATTAAAACCGGCCATGGCTCTTTTTTCCCGCCTGACGGTGGTGCGCACGCTACCGGAAGGCCACGGCATTTCCTACGGGGGCACCTATGTAACGGACCATCCCACCAGGGTGGCGACCGTGGGCATAGGCTACGCGGACGGCTACCTGCGTTCCCTGGCCCACAAGGGCGCCCGCGTCATGGTGGATGGGGTTTCCTGCCCCCTTCTCGGGCGCGTGACGATGGACCAGATCATCGTGGACGTCAGCCGGGCGCCGCACGCGGAACCGGGAATGACCGCAGAGATCATGGGGGCGAATATTCCCGTGACGGAACTGGCAGAAAAGGCCGGCACCATTTCCTGGGAAATTTTCACCGGAATAGGCCCCCGGGTCCCCCGCCACTACAATTATTAGACCTTCAACCGGAGAAGAAGCCTTCCATTCCGCGTGAAACCTTCATTCCCTATTGACGGGCATCCGGAAATATCGTTTATTTAACCGATATGATGAAGGTTTCCACCAGAGGACGTTACGCGTTGCGTCTGATGATTGACCTCGCCCAGCATCGCGACGAGGGTTATATTTCCCTGAAGGAGATTTCCTCCAGGCAGGACATTACCGTACGTTATCTGGAACAGATTATCGCCATCCTCTTGAAAGCGGGATTTGTCCAGAGCTTCCGGGGAAAGGCCGGAGGATACCGCCTTTCCAGACATCCTCGCGAATACACCACGGAAGAAATTCTGAAACTGACGGAAGGTTCCCTTCTGCCTATTTCCTGCACAGCTCCCCACGAAAATCCGTGCCCGCGGGCGGCCAGCTGCGCCACGCTGCCTTTCTGGCGCGGGCTACAGCGAGTTATTGAGGATTATTTGCGTCGCGTGACGCTGGAAGATCTGGCCGAGCAGCAAAAGGAAATCGGCTGCGACTACGGAGCCGGCATTTAAGCAGCGGCCGCGGGCCTGAACATTTCTCCACCTTTTCCCATTCCGGCCCATGTCCCGTTTTTTTTACCCGGAGCTTGACATGGGCTTTTCTTTTCGTTATCCATTTCCTAGTTTTCCGATAGGAATATAAAAACATGAGCAAGAACCATCGATTTGAAACACGCCAGATCCACGTGGGTCAGGAAAGTCCGGATCCGTCCACCGACGCGCGCGCCGTACCTATTTACGCCACCACTTCCTATGTCTTCAAAAACTCGGAACAGGCGGCGGCCCGTTTTGCCCTGGCGGAGCCGGGCAATATTTATAACCGCCTGATGAACCCTACCGCAGATGTTTTTGAACAACGCATCGCCTCCCTGGAAGGAGGGGCGGCCGCGCTGGCCGTATCCACCGGAGCCGCCGCAGTCACGTATGCCATCCAGAACATCGCCCGGGCCGGGGATCACATTGTTTCTTCCTCCACCGTATATGGCGGAACGTACAATCTTTTCGCCAATACGCTGGCGGATGCCGGCATAGAAACCACTTTTGTGGACGCAAGGAACATTCAGAATTTTTCCAGGGCCATCCGGAACAATACCAAGGCCCTGTACGTGGAAAGCCTGGGCAACCCGAATTGCGACATTGTGGATATGGAAGCGCTGGCGGAAGTGGCGCACGCCCACGGCATCCCGCTCATTGTGGACAGCACGTTCGCCACGCCCTTCCTGTTCCGCCCCCTGGAACACGGAGCGGACATCGTGGTGCATTCCGCAACCAAGTTCATCGGCGGCCACGGCACGGTGATGGGCGGCGTGATTGTGGACGGCGGCAAATTCGACTGGACGCAGAACGACAAGTTCCCAGGCATCAGCAAGCCCAACCCCAATTACCACGGAGCCGTGTTCGCGGAGGTATGCGGCAATCTGGCGTATATCGTCAAAATCCGGGCCACTCTGCTGCGGGACACGGGAGCCACCATCAGCCCGTTCAATTCCTTCCTGCTTCTCCAGGGGCTGGAAACACTTTCCCTGCGGGTGGAACGCCATGTGCAGAACGCTTTGCGCGTAGCGGACTATCTGGCCGCCCATCCCCAGGTGGAGAGGGTGAACCATCCCTCCCTGCCGGACCATCCGGACCACGACCTTTACAAGAGATACTACCCGAACGGGGGCGGATCCATCTTCACCTTTGAAATCAAAGGTGGCGCGGAAAAAGCTCGCAAGTTCTGCGAAAGCCTGGAACTATTCTCCCTGCTCGCGAATGTGGCGGACGTCAAGTCCCTGGTGATCCATCCGGCCTCCACCACCCACTCCCAGATGACGGAGGAGGAACTGAAGGCGGGAGGCATTACGCCTTCCACCGTGCGGCTTTCCATCGGGACGGAACATATCGACGACATTCTGGAAGATCTGGAACAAGGCTTCCGCGCCATTCTCTAACGATTTGACGGCAGCAACGCTCTTTTCCTACAAGCCATGAGAATTTACAAAAACATTACGGAACTGATCGGCGGCACCCCGTTGCTGGAACTGACCAATTACGAACGCAGGAATGGCCTGAACGCCGCCATCCTGGCCAAGCTGGAATACCTGAACCCCGCCGGCAGCGTGAAAGACCGCATTGCCCAGGCCATGATTGATGCGGCGGAAGCCTCCGGAGAGCTGAAGCCGGATTCCGTCATCATTGAGCCCACCAGCGGAAACACGGGAATTGGGCTGGCGGCGGTGGCCGCTTCACGCGGGTACCGGATTATTCTGACCATGCCGGAGACGATGAGCGTGGAACGCCGGAATCTGCTGAAAGCCTATGGCGCGGAACTGGTGCTGACGGATGGAGCGCTGGGTATGAAAGGAGCCATCTCCAAGGCGGAGGAACTGGCTGCCGGACTGCCCAACAGCTTCATTCCCGGCCAGTTTGCCAATACGGCCAACCCGGAAGCGCATTTCCGCACCACAGGCCCGGAAATCTGGAATGATACAGAGGGCAGCGCGGATATTTTTGTGGCGGGCGTCGGTACCGGAGGAACGATCACGGGCGTGGGCAAGTATCTTAAATCCCGTAATCCGGGCATCCGGATCGTGGCTGTGGAGCCGTTCTCCTCCCCCGTGCTGACCCAGGGCACTGCCGGCCCCCACAAGATTCAGGGCATTGGCGCGGGATTCGTGCCGGAAACGCTGGATACTTCCGTGTACGATGAAGTCATCACCGTCACTAATGAAGACGCTTTCGCCACAGGGAAGGAACTGGCGCGCACGGACGGCGTGCTGACGGGCATTTCCTCCGGCGCCGCTCTCTGGGCAGCCACACAGGTGGCGCGGCGCCCGGAGAATGAAGGCAAGACCATCGTCGTCCTGCTGCCGGACACGGGTGACCGCTATCTTTCCACTCCCCTGTTTACGGACTGATTCTTTCCATTCCTTTGTCATGAAAAAATTCAACCTGCATCTCTACCTGGTTACGGATGAAGCGTCCAAATGCCGCCACAGCCTTCTGGAAACCGTCCGGAAAGCGGTGGACGGGGGAGTTACCATCGTACAGTACCGCTCCACCAATCCGGATGCGGGGACCTGTTACCGGGAAGCCCTGCCCATACGGGATTTCCTGTCCTCCCGCGGTATTCCCTTCATCGTCAATAACCGTATTGATCTGGCACTGGCACTGGAAGCGGACGGCGTCCACATCGGCCAGAGGGATCTCCCGGTTCCGTCCGTCAGAGCCATGATCGGCCCGGATAAAATCCTAGGGCTGTCCGTCTCCAATGAGAACCAGCTGCGCGCCGTGGATGCCGCCCTGGTGGACTATCTGGGCATGGGCCCCGTCTTTCCCACCATTTCCAAGCTGAACGCCCCGCCCGTGCTGGGCGTGGAAGGATTCGCCGCCCTGGCTTCACAGTCTCCCCTGCCCGTTGTAGCCATCGGCGGTCTGGACGCGGAACGGGCCCGGCAGGTGCGCGCCACAGGAACGGCCTCCGGAATTGCCGTTGTCTCCGCCATTTGCGGAGCGGAGAACCCGGAAACTGCCGCACGGGCTCTGTCCTGACGGAAAATGCCGGATACAATCATTTTTTAACGCCATGCTTTCATCGACAGACCTTGTTCAAGCCGTTACCGCCGATCTGGAAAAAATCCGGGAAACGGCCCCGCTGGTTCTCTCTCTGACCAATTCCGTCGTCCAGCCTCTGACGGCTAACCTTCTGCTGGCCATAGGCGCTGTTCCCGCCATGCTCAACGACGCGGAAGAAGCGGTGGACATGCTCCGCAGCGGAACAGGAGCCATGCTGGTCAACCTGGGTACCGTGACACGCGAACAGGGAGCCGCCATGCAAACGGCGGTGCAGGAAGCCAACCGGCTGAATATTCCCTGGTCACTGGATCCTGTGGCCGTAGGAGCGCTTTCCCTGCGCACGCGGCTGGCAGGGCAATTAAAGGAACAATCTCCCCGCATCATCCGCGGAAACGCTTCTGAAATCATGGCTCTGGCCGGATATTCCTCCGTCATGAAAGGACCGGAAAGCACCAGTTCAAGCGCAGACGCCCTGCATGCGGCCAGGGAACTGGCCCTGCACACAGGGGCGGCCGTGCTCGTTACGGGGCGTACGGACTATTCCACGGACGGCCGCCAGGTAATCGCCACGGAAAATGGACACGCCATGATGTCCCGCGTCACGGGCGTGGGCTGTTCCATGGGGGCATTGTCCGCCGCCTGCGCCGCCGTCTCCCCCACTCCCCTGCAAGCGGCCGTTTCCACGGCCGTACTCATGGGCATTGCCGGAGAAATGGCCTTTGAACAAAGCCCCTCACCCGGTTCCTTTGCCGTATCATTGCTGGACAGCCTTTATTCCCTTTCTCCGGAAGACGTTGTCCGGAGAGCGCGCTTTCTTTCCCTTTAACCGTATCCCGTCCCTGGAAGGTTACGCCGTTGCCATTCACACGGCCTGATCCTGCCAGATCCGGAGGCGGCAAGTACATCATCTGAGACTATCCGGGAGAAAGGAAGCTCCGGGGTCCGCCCCGCTGGGAAATCTCCGCCGAACGTTCAGGCGTTACGCCCGCAGGGCGGAAAACAGCATTCCGGGGATCTATCGAACCCCGGCGCAACCGTCTGCCCATCCCGGCTGCCAGAGTGATGGATCTGCAAACGGATTTAGTGTTGAGAAATACCTGCGGCCTTTTATAATGGAGGCAACCCATTTCAGCATGGCAAACTCCACTACCACGCAAAAACTCTGCAACTGGTTCATTCAGCAGGCGAACGCCAGGGGGCTCGTCCTGACGCCCGTCAAACTGAACCATCTGGTCGTTCTGGCAAACTGGTGGCATCTGCACCGGACTGGCGGTTTCCTGATCAATGAACGGGTGGAAGCTTGGCCTTCCGGTCCGGTACTCCCTTCCATTTACCATGAATACAAGGATCAGCCTCCCTGCTCTTCCATAGAACATCCCAGCCGCCGCCAGCCCCCTTTGGAGGAGGAAACGGACATCATTCCCTTTCTGGAGCATATCTGGAACGTCTATGGCAAATATACGGCCCAGCAGCTCGGACGCATCAACACCGCCCCGTCCTCCCCATGGCGGCAGGCCCAGGGCAGGCATGAACAGGCGCACCGCCAGCAAATCACAGAGGAGCACGTGCAGGCGTACTTTCAAACCCTGGCCGGATAATTCAGGAAAAACAGCCTGCCGCTTCCCTGTACAGCTTTTTTCCATCAAAACATATCTTTGAGTAAAAAAAAACTTGCAAAAAACGGCCGCTTCCGCTTTAATGCGCCCGCGCCGCAAAAGCGCCCGTTACATAGCCCTATAGTGTAATCGGTAACACAGCGGATTCTGGTTCCGTATTTTGGGGTTCGAGTCCTCATAGGGCTACCACTTTGATCAGAAGGCCGTCTCTCTGGAGACGGCCTTTTGTTTTCTCTTTATCCCCCGGTTCTGTCCCCTCTCCACAAACCGGACAAAAGGGGACGGCAAAAAATCTGGAAGCAAAAGATGATTTTTTGACAGAAGTTGTTCCCTCCCCGTTTATATTGAAAATATGACACGTCTTTTATTCCTTCTAGGCGGCATTCCGCTCTCCTTCTCCCCTCCGGCAGAAGCGACAGCCCAATACAGCATTATCCCTGAGCCGGCCAGAGCGGAACTCAAGCAAGAAACAGCTAAAACTTTACAGCTTCTTTCCGACCAGGAGGCTCCGTCCCTGGGAACGGACGCCTACCGGCTCACAGTCACCCCGCAGGGGGCGCACCTTGCTTCCGGAGGAAGGGAGGGCAGAATTTACGGGCTGGCAACCCTCCGCCAGCTCCGGGACCAGCTGGAGGCCCGGCCGGAAGGCATCCCCTGCGGCGTCATCACGGACAAGCCGCGCTACCCCTGGCGCGGCTTGATGGTGGATCCCGCGCGGCATTTCATACCCGTCAAGGATCTGGAAAAATTCGTGGACCTCATGGCCTATTACAAATTCAACAAGCTCCAGATCCATTTGACGGACGACCAGGGATGGCGCCTTCCGGTGCCCGGCTACCCCAAACTCAAAAGTATTTCCTCCAAACGGGAAGAAAGCATGCGCAACGGAACTCCTCATGAGGGGATGTACACCAAGCAGGAATTGAAAGATCTGGTGGCGTACTGCGCGGCGCGAGGCATTGAGGTCATCCCTGAAATAGACGTGCCGGGCCACAACCAGGCCCTGGCGGCCGCCTATCCTGAGTTCTTCTGCTTCCC